>NZ_HG322950.1:0-1200000 GCF_000689415.1 Pseudomonas knackmussii B13
TTTAAAGAGACCGGCGATTCTAGTGAAAAGCCAGCGGCAGGTCAATTTCCAACCAGCGTGCCCGATGAAATAGAAAGTAAGAGGAGATTTTTTGAATAAAGGATTGTGAAAGCGATTGATGTTGGTGGAGCATTTTTGTGTGGATAAGTCATTTCCGGCCGCACTGGCTGCGATGATTAGGCAAGGACAGCTCTGTCGATTGCAGGTGGGCTCATTGTGCTTCCCCTGTGGGCAAGCTGGGGGTGAAAGGCGTTGTTGTCCACAGCTGACTTGCCAACAGAGTTCTCCCTGGACTTCTTCCCAGGCCTTAATGGTGGTTATCCACAAGTTTTCGGGTGTTCCAGTGGCTGGTGCCTGTGCATCATTAAGGTCTTGATTTTGCTTGCCCACTTGTTGATTTCTCGTGTGGATAAGTCTGTAAGGGAGGGCTACAATAGGCGTTTCCTTTGGCTCCGTGCCTTCGAAACCCTTGGGGGATACCCGTGTCCGTGGAACTCTGGCAGCAGTGCGTGGAATTGCTCCGCGACGAGTTGCCATCCCAACAATTCAATACCTGGATCCGCCCATTGCAGGTGGAAGCCGACGGCGAGGAGCTGCGTGTCTACGCACCGAATCGCTTCGTGCTCGACTGGGTCAACGAAAAATACATGGGTCGCCTGCTCGAGCTCCTTGGGGAGCGCGGCAATGGGCAGATCCCGGCGCTCTCCTTGCTGATCGGCAGTCGCCGCAGCCGCGCGCCGCGTCCGGCACTGGTGCCGCAAAGCCACGCCATGCCGGCGCCGACCATCACTCCGCAGCCGACTCCAGCTCAGGTGCGTGCGGCCAAGGCCCAGGCCTACCAGGCCGAAGCACCCGCTCAGGAAGAAGCAGCCGCGCGCGTCCAGCAGATGCAGCTGAACGTGCAGGAGCCGATACCGGACATCGACGAGTCGAGCCCGAGTATCGATCCGCTCGCTGCAGCCATGCCAGCGCCTGCGGTGCGCACCGAGCGCAACGTGCAGGTAGAAGGTGCGCTCAAGCACACCAGCTACCTGAACCGCACCTTTACCTTCGAGAACTTCGTCGAAGGTAAATCCAACCAGCTCGCGCGCGCCGCGGCCTGGCAGGTTGCAGACAACCTCAAGCATGGCTACAACCCGCTCTTCCTTTATGGCGGCGTGGGCCTGGGCAAGACGCACCTGATGCACGCTGTGGGCAACCACCTGCTGAAGAAGAACCCCAATGCCAAGGTCGTGTACCTGCATTCCGAGCGATTCGTGGCGGACATGGTCAAGGCGTTGCAGCTGAACGCGATCAACGAGTTCAAGCGCTTCTACCGTTCGGTTGACGCGCTGCTGATCGACGATATCCAGTTCTTCGCGCGCAAGGAGCGCTCCCAGGAGGAGTTCTTCCACACCTTCAACGCGCTCCTCGAGGGCGGCCAGCAGGTGATCCTCACCAGCGACCGCTATCCGAAGGAGATCGAAGGCCTGGAAGAGCGCCTCAAGTCGCGCTTTGGCTGGGGCCTGACGGTAGCCGTCGAGCCTCCGGAGCTGGAGACTCGCGTGGCGATCCTGATGAAGAAGGCCGAGCAGGCCAAGGTCGAGCTGCCTCACGACGCCGCTTTCTTCATTGCGCAACGCATTCGCTCCAATGTGCGTGAACTGGAAGGTGCACTGAAGCGGGTAATCGCGCATTCGCACTTCATGGGGCGCCCGATCACCATCGAGCTGATCCGCGAGTCGCTGAAGGACCTGCTGGCTCTGCAGGACAAGCTGGTGAGCATCGACAACATCCAGCGCACTGTCGCCGAGTACTACAAGATCAAGATCGCCGACCTGCTGTCCAAGCGCCGTTCGCGCTCGGTCGCTCGTCCGCGCCAGGTCGCCATGGCGCTGTCGAAGGAACTGACCAACCACAGCCTGCCGGAAATCGGCGTGGCCTTCGGCGGTCGGGACCACACCACTGTGCTACATGCCTGTCGTAAGATCTCTCAATTGAAGGAATCCGACGCGGACATCCGCGAGGACTACAAGAACCTGCTGCGTACGCTGACCACCTGAGGCCAAGCTGCAGCCCCACAAGGCAAGGGAATAGACCATGCATTTCACTATTCAACGCGAAGCTCTGTTGAAACCCCTGCAACTGGTCGCTGGCGTGGTGGAACGCCGCCAAACGCTGCCGGTTCTTTCCAACGTCCTGCTGGTAGTCCAGGGCCAGCAGCTGTCGCTTACCGGTACCGACCTCGAGGTCGAGCTGGTTGGTCGCGTCAATCTGGAAGAGTCGGCCGAGCCGGGCGAGATCACTGTCCCGGCACGCAAGCTGATGGATATCTGCAAGAGCCTGCCTTCGGATGTGCTGATCGATGTGCGCGTCGATGAGCAGAAGCTCGTTATCAAGGCCGGTCGCAGCCGCTTCACGCTGTCGACCCTGCCGGCCAACGACTTCCCGACTGTCGAGGAAGGCCCGGGTTCGCTGACTTTCAGCCTGGTGCAGAGCAAACTGCGTCGCCTGATCGACCGCACCAGCTTCGCCATGGCCCAGCAGGACGTGCGCTACTACCTCAACGGCATGCTGCTCGAGGTATACGCCGGCACTCTGCGCGCCGTGTCCACCGATGGTCACCGCCTCGCCATGTGTTCGCTGAGCGGTGCTGTGCCGGAGGCGCAGGATCGTCACCAGGTTATCGTTCCGCGCAAGGGCATCCTCGAGATGGCCCGTCTGCTCACCGAGCAGGACGGCCAGGTCGACATCGTTCTCGGCCAGCACCACATCCGTGCTACCACCGGCGAGTTCACCTTCACTTCCAAGCTGGTCGACGGCAAGTTCCCTGACTACGAGCGTGTTCTGCCGAAAGGCGGTGACAAGCTGGTTATCGGTGATCGTCAGCTACTGCGCGAGGCGTTCAGCCGTACCGCCATTCTCTCGAACGAGAAATACCGCGGCATTCGCCTGCAACTGTCTTCCGGTCTTCTTAAGATCCAGGCGAACAACCCGGAGCAGGAAGAAGCGGAAGAAGAAGTGCAGGTTGATTACAACGGCAGCAGCCTGGAGATCGGCTTCAACGTCAGCTATCTGCTCGACGTATTGGGCGTGATGGGCACCGAGCAGGTTCGCATGATCCTCTCCGATGCCAACAGCAGCGCCCTGGTCCAGGAAGCTGACAATGACGACTCCGCTTACGTCGTCATGCCGATGCGGCTCTGACGTTCACTGAATGTCACTGACCCGCGTCTCGGTCACCGCGGTGCGCAACCTGCACCCGGTGACCTTCTCCCCCTCTCCCCGCATCAACATCCTCTACGGCGAAAACGGCAGCGGTAAGACCAGCCTGCTCGAAGCCATCCACCTGCTCGGCCTTGCCCGTTCCTTCCGTAGCCTGCGGCTCAACCCTGTCATCCAGTACGAACAGCCAAGCTGCACGGTCTTCGGCCAGGTTCAGCTCGGCAATGGCATGAGCAGCAATCTCGGTGTGGCTCGTGATCGCCAGGGTGAGTTCCAGATTCGTATCGATGGGCAGAACGCGCGCAGTACGGCGCAACTCGCCGAAACCTTGCCGCTGCAGCTGATCAACCCGGACAGTTTTCGTCTGTTGGAAGGTGCGCCGAAGATTCGCCGGCAGTTCCTCGACTGGGGAGTGTTCCACGTGGAACAACGCTTCATGGTCGCCTGGCAGCGGCTACAGAAGGCGCTGCGCCAGCGGAACTCGTGGCTCCGGCATGGTAAACTGGACGGTGCTTCGCAAGCTGCGTGGGACCGCGAGCTGTGCACTGCGAGTGAAGAAATCGATGCCTATCGGCGGTCCTATATCCAGGCGCTCAAGCCGGTCTTCGAGCAGACCCTCGGCGAGTTGGTCCAGCTGGACCAGCTCACCCTGAGTTATTACCGCGGTTGGGACAAGGATCGCGAGCTGAGCGAAGTGTTGAACAGTAGCTTGCTACGCGACCAGCAGATGGGACATACCCAGGCTGGACCGCAGCGTGCCGATTTACGGATTCGACTGGGCAGTCATAACGCGGCAGAGATCCTGTCGCGAGGGCAGCAGAAGCTGGTGGTTTGCGCCCTCAGGATTGCCCAGGGTCACCTGATCAATCAGGCCAAGCGAGGACAATGCGTCTACCTGGTAGACGACCTGCCCTCCGAACTGGACGAGAAGCACCGTCACTCGCTGTGCCGGTTGCTTGAAGATTTGGGTTGCCAGGTATTCATCACCTGCGTCGACCCTGAACTATTGATGGACGGCTGGCGAACGGACACGCCGGTTGCCATGTTCCACGTGGAACATGGGCATGTCTCTCAGACCACCCCCGGGAGTGAAGAATGAGCGAGAACAATACGTACGACTCTTCCAGCATCAAGGTGCTGAAGGGGCTGGACGCGGTACGCAAGCGTCCAGGCATGTACATCGGCGACACGGACGATGGCACCGGCCTGCACCACATGGTGTTCGAGGTGGTGGACAACTCCATCGACGAGGCTCTGGCTGGCTTCTGCAGCGAGATCAGCATCACCATCCACACCGATGAGTCGATCACCGTTCGCGATAACGGCCGTGGTATTCCGGTCGATATCCACAAGGAAGAAGGGGTTTCGGCGGCCGAGGTCATCATGACCGTACTGCACGCCGGCGGTAAGTTCGACGACAACACCTACAAGGTTTCCGGCGGTCTGCACGGCGTGGGTGTGTCCGTGGTCAACGCACTCTCCGAAGAGCTGCGCCTGACCATTCGCCGTGAAGGCAAGGTCTGGGAGCAGATCTACCACCACGGCGTTCCGCAGTTCCCGCTGCGCCCGGTCGGTGAGACCGAAGGCTCGGGCACCGAAGTCCACTTCAAGGCTTCCGCCGAGACCTTCAGCAACATCCACTTCAGCTGGGACATCCTGGCCAAGCGTATCCGCGAGCTGTCCTTCCTGAACTCCGGCGTCGGCATCGTCCTGCGCGACGAGCGCTCCGGCAAGGAAGAATTGTTCAAGTACGAAGGTGGCCTGCGCGCCTTCGTCGAGTACCTGAACACCAACAAGACCGCGGTGAACCAGGTCTTCCACTTCAACACCCAGCGCGAGGAAGATGGCGTTGGCGTGGAGATCGCCCTGCAGTGGAACGACAGCTTCAACGAGAACATCCTCTGCTTCACCAACAACATTCCACAGCGTGACGGTGGTACCCACCTGGCGGGCTTCCGCTCCGCCCTCACCCGCCACCTGAACAACTACATCGAGCAGGAAGGCCTGGCGAAGAAGTACAAGATCGCCACCACCGGTGACGATGCCCGCGAAGGCCTGACCGCGATCATTTCGGTGAAGGTGCCGGATCCGAAGTTCAGCTCGCAGACCAAGGACAAGCTGGTTTCCTCGGAAGTGAAGACTGCCGTGGAACAGGAAATGGGCAAGTACTTCGCCGACTTCCTGCTGGAGAACCCCAACGAGGCCAAGGCAGTGGTCGGCAAGATGCTCGACGCCGCCCGCGCCCGTGAAGCCGCGCGCAAGGCCCGCGAGATGACCCGCCGCAAGGGTGCGCTGGACATCGCCGGTCTACCAGGCAAGCTCGCCGACTGCCAGGAGAAGGACCCCGCCCTCTCCGAGCTGTACATCGTGGAAGGTGACTCCGCGGGCGGTTCTGCGAAGCAGGGCCGTAACCGCAAGACCCAGGCGATCCTGCCGCTCAAGGGCAAGATCCTCAACGTCGAGAAAGCTCGCTTCGACAAGATGCTGTCCTCCCAGGAGGTCGGCACCCTGATCACCGCGCTGGGCTGCGGTATCGGTCGCGAGGAGTACAACATCGACAAGCTGCGTTACCACAACATCATCATCATGACCGATGCTGACGTCGACGGTTCGCACATCCGTACCCTGCTGCTGACCTTCTTCTTCCGCCAGCTGCCCGAGCTGGTCGAGCGCGGCTACATCTACATCGCGCAGCCGCCGCTGTACAAGGTGAAGAAAGGCAAGCAGGAGCAGTACATCAAGGACGACCTGGCCATGGAGGAATACATGACCCAGTCGGCCCTCGAAGAGGCCAGCGTGCACGTCAACGAAAGCGCCCCGGGCCTGTCCGGCGAAGCGCTGGAGAAGCTGGTCAACGAATACCGCGCGGTGATGCGTACCCTCTCCCGCCTCTCGCGCCTGTACCCGCAGGACCTGACCGAGCACTTCGTCTACCTGCCGCGTATCGACGTCGAGCAACTGGGCGACCAGGCTGCGATGCAGGGTTGGCTGGAGCAGTTCCAGGCACGCCTTAAGGGCTCGGAGAAGTCGGGTCTGACCTATACCGCCAGCCTGCGCGAAGACCGCGAACGTCACCTGTGGCTGCCGGAAGTTGAAATGGTCGCCCACGGCCTGTCCAACTACGTCACCTTCAACCGCGACTTCTTCGCCAGCAACGATTACCGCTCGGTAACCGACCTGGGCGCCAAGCTGAACAGCCTGATGGAAGAAGGCGCCTATGTGCAGAAGGGCGAGCGCAAGAAGGCGGTCTCGAGCTTCAAGGAAGCTCTGGACTGGCTGATGGCCGAAGGCACCAAGCGCCATAGCATCCAGCGATACAAAGGTCTGGGTGAGATGAACCCGGAGCAGCTGTGGGAAACCACCATGGACCCGAACGTGCGCCGCATGCTCAAGGTAACCATCGAGGACGCCATCGCTGCCGACCAGATATTCAACACCCTGATGGGCGATGCCGTGGAGCCGCGCCGCGACTTCATCGAAAGCAATGCCCTGGCGGTGTCGAACCTGGACGTCTAAGCGCCCTGCCCAACCCGGGCGTGCGCGCCCGGTGTTTGACGAAGCCCCTGCCCGGAACTCCGGCCAGGGGCTTTCGTTTTTCCGGGGTTAGAAAGCGGCGCCGGGGCGCAGCGGGAAACTCGCCTCGGGATAGCCTGCATCCTCGGGGATGCGCAGGTGGCGGATGCCGGCGATCTCTTCCAGCCAAGGTTGCACGCTGCAACGGGGACGCGTGCGAGCCATCGCCAAAGCCTGCACGACGGTGTCGATGCCGTGGAATAGCCGTAGGTTTTGCGCCGTGACGAATACCAGGCTGCGCCGGCCCGCCTCGCCTTCTGCCAGTGCCTGATGGGGAGTGATCCACAGGGAGTCCACGGCTTCGCCTCCATCGTGCCGGGCGCTCTGCCCGGCCGGCGCGGCTGCGAGAAAGAAGCGGGTGTCGAAGCGTTTGTCGAGAAAGTCCGGGGTTACCCAATGGGCGAAAGGTTCGAGCAGGTCGGTGGCGAGAAGGAGATTCTCGGCCTCCAGCATTTCGAACAGGCCGGTAGCGTCCAATTGCAGGCGCAATTGCCAGCGCGCCCTCAGTCCGCTCACGTCCGCCTCGCTCAACAAGCTGGTGACGCCCGCCCTTCTAGCCAGCAACAGACCGCTTTCCTCGAAGACTTCACGGATGCCCGCTACGCGGAAACGTAGCTCGTCATCACCCAAGGATTCCGCGCCGCTGCAGCGAGCCCGCAAGGCGGAATGGCCGTCTGTGCTTTCTATCTTGCCGCCGGGGAATACGAGAGCGCCGGGACAGAAGCCGACCTGCTGGTTGCGCACCAGCATCAGGACCTCCAACCCTCCCCCGTTGTGCGCTTCGCGAATGAGCAAGACGGAGGTGGCTGGGCGTGGATTTTGGCTGGTCATGGCGTGGCTCTTCCCTGGCGTCTGCCTTGAGCTTATAGGTCGCCAGGGACACGCGCACAGGGCGTATCGGACAAAGCCCAGATGGCGGCTGCCGCAACGGGCGATCACGCCGCAGAAACGAAAACAGGGCCCTTGGGCCCTGTCTCTGGAATCGCTCTAGCGGGTCAGGCGACGTCGGCCTGGGCGCTCGCTTGCGGCGGCAGTTCGCCGATCCCGCGCAAGGCGTTGGCTACCCATTCCTCGGCGCGCTGGTTGAGCTCGGCGATAGCACGCGGGCCTTCGCCCTCGGCGTACATCAGCGGGCCGATCATCACCTCGATGGTGCCCGGATGCTTGGCCCAGCCGTTCTTCGGCCAGCAGTGGCCGGCGTTGTGCGCGATCGGCAGTACCGGCAGGTTGGCGTTCACTGCCAGGGCGGCGCCGCCGCGGGAGAACTTGCCCATTACGCCAGTGGGGATGCGCGTGCCTTCCGGGAAGATCAGCACCCAGGCGCCCTGCTGCAGGCGTTCGTGGCCCTGCTTGGCGAGCTGCTTGAGGGCGACCTTGGGTTGGCTGCGGTCGATGGCGATTGGCTTGAGCAGTGCCAGCGCCCAACCGAAGAAGGGCACGAAGAGCAGTTCGCGCTTGAGCACCTGGCTCAGCGGCGCGAAGTAGCCGGACAGGAAGAAGGTCTCCCAGGTGCTCTGGTGCTTGGAGAGGATCACGCAGGGTTTCTGCGGGATGTTCTCCAGGCCGCTCAGGCGGTAGCGCACGCCGACCATGTGCCAGGCCAGCCAGACGGCGAAGCGGCACCAGCGCTGGACGACGAAGCGATAGCGCGCCTCGAACGGCAGGAGGGGGGCGAGCAGCAGGCTCAGGGTGCCCCAGGCGAAGGCGCTGAACGACAGCAGCAGGTAGAAGAGGACGGTTCTGGTGGCCTGCACTATCGACATGTTCAGCGCGACTCCTTAGGTCAAGAGGTGTGCGGCGACGGCCGCAAGATCGTCGAAGACCAGCGTGCCTTCGGGCAGCGGCTTGGCCAGGGTTCGTTCGCCCTTTCCGGTTTTCACCAACACGGGCTGACAATCGACGGCCAGGGCCGCCTCCAGGTCACCCTTGCTGTCGCCAACGAACCAGACGCCCTGCAGCGGCCGATCATAATGCGCGGCGATCTGCCGGAGCATACCCGGCTTCGGCTTGCGGCAGTCGCAGCCTTCGTCGGGCCCATGGGGACAGTAGACGATCAGGCCGAGTTCCCCGCCCTGCTCCGCCACCAGCTCGCGCAGGCGCGCGTGCATGCTTTCCAGGGTCGCCAGGTCGTAGTAGCCGCGGGCGACGCCGGACTGGTTGGTGGCCACTGCCACGGTCCATCCCGCCTGGCTCAGGCGAGCGATGGCAGCGATGGCGCTGGGGATCGGAATCCACTCGTCGAGGGACTTGATGTACTCGTCGGAGTCGAGGTTGATGACGCCGTCGCGGTCGAGGATCAGTAGCTTCATACGGTTCAAATCGGGGCCGGTTCCGCGCAGGGTGCGCGGAACCGGGTACCCGTATCAGCCCAGCAGGGAGATGTCGGCGACGCCGAGGAACAGCCCGCGCAGCTTCGCCAGCAGCGCGTAGCGGTTGGCCCGCACGGCGGCATCGTCGGCGTTGACCAGGACTTCCTCGAAGAAGGCGTCCACCGGCGCGCGCAGGGCGGCCAGGCGGGCCAGGGCGGCGCGATAGTCGCGAGCCTGGGCCAGCGGAGCCACTTCGCCTTCGGCACCGGCCACGGCGTCCGCCAGGGCGCGCTCGGCGTTTTCCTGCAGGCGGTTGCAGTCGACTTGCGCCGGTACTTCACCTTCGGCCTTGGCCAGGATGTTCGACACACGCTTGTTGGCGGCGGCCAGGGCTTCAGCTTCCGGCAGCTGACGGAACGCCTGCACGGCTTGCACGCGCTGGTCGAAGTCCAGTGGCGCGGTCGGGGTCAGGGCGCGAACGGCTTGGTACACCGCGACGTCCACACCTTCGTCTTCGTAGCGCGCACGCAGGCGGTCGAAGATGAAGTCCTGCACCTGGGCGGCCAGGCCTTCGGCCTTGACCTTGTCGCCGTACTGGCCGATGGCGAAGGCGATGGCTTCACCCAGGTCGAGGTCGAGCTGCTTCTCGATGAGGATACGCAGCACGCCGAGGGCGGCGCGGCGCAGGGCGTACGGGTCCTTGCTGCCGGTGGGCAGCATGCCGATGCCGAAGATGCCGACCAGGGTGTCGAGCTTGTCGGCCACGGCCACGGCAGCGCCGGTCAGGGTGCTCGGCAGTTCGGCGCCAGCACCGCGCGGCATGTACTGCTCGTTCAGCGCGAGGGCGACGTCCTTGGCTTCGCCGCCGGCGGTGGCGTAGTAGTAACCGGCGATGCCCTGCATCTCCGGGAACTCGCCGACCATCTCGGTGGCCAGGTCGCACTTGGACAGGATGCCGGCACGGGCGGCGTTCTTCGCGTCACCGCCGATGCGCTCGGCGATGAAGGCGGCCAGGGCGGAAACGCGCCGGGCCTTATCGAACACGGTGCCGAGCTGGGCCTGGAAGACCACGTTCTTCAGGCGCTCGTTGAACTGCTCGAGCGGCTGCTTCTGGTCCTGCTTGAAGAAGAACTCGGCGTCGGTCAGGCGCGGGCGCACGACCTTCTCGTTGCCGGAGACGATGTGCTCCGGTGCCTTGCTCTGCACGTTGGCCACGGTGATGAAGCGCGGCAGCAGCTTGCCGTTGGCGTCCAGCAGGCAGAAGTACTTCTGGTTGTCCTGCATGGTGGTGATCAGGGCTTCCTGCGGCACGGCGAGGAAGCGCTCCTCGAAGGAGCAGACCAGCGGCACCGGCCACTCGACCAGGGCGGTCACTTCGTCCAGCAGGTCGGCCGGCACCACGGCGGTGCCCTTCTGCTCGGCAGCGAGTTCGGCGACGCGCTTGGCGATGATTTCGCGGCGCTCGGCGAAGTCGGCCAGCACGTGGGCGCTGCGCAGGTCTTCCAGGTAGTTGGCCGGGCTGGTGATCAGCACGTTGTCCGGGTTGTGGAAGCGGTGGCCGCGGGACTCACGACCGGCTTTCTTGGTGAGGATCTCGCAGTCGACGACGTCGTCGCCGAACAGCATCCCCAGCCACTGGGTCGGACGGACGAACTCTTCGCGGCGGGCGGCCCAGCGCATGCGCTTGGGAATCGGCAGCTCGTTCAGCGAGGTCTCGACGATGCTCGGCAGCAGGCCCACGGCCGGCTGGCCGGCGATGCTCTGGCTGAACTTGAGCTTCGGGCCGCTCTTGTCGATCTGCTCGAGGTCGACGCCGCATTTCTTGGCGAAGCCCAGCGCAGCCTGGGTCGGGTTGCCGTTGGCGTCGAAGGCGGCCTGCAGCGGCGGGCCGTCGAGGTTCACGGTGCGGTCGGGCTGCTGCACGGCGAGCTGGTCGATCTGCACGGCCAGGCGGCGCGGCGCGGCGTAGTAGCGGGCGGCCGAGTAGGTCAGGCCGGCGGCCTTCAGGCCTTTCTCGATACCGGCGAGGAAGGCTTCACCGAGGCTTTTCAGGGCTTTGGGTGGCAGCTCTTCGGTGCCCAGTTCGACGAGGAAATCCTTCGCGCTCATTATTCGGCCTCCTTCAGCTTGGCCAGTACTTCGTCACGCAGTTCGGGGGTGGCCATGGGGAAGCCAAGGCGCGCGCGGGCCTGCAGGTAGCTTTGCGCCACGTTACGGGCCAGGGTGCGCACGCGCAGGATGTAGCGCTGACGCTCGGTCACCGAGATGGCGCGGCGGGCGTCCAGCAGGTTGAAGGTGTGCGAGGCCTTGAGGACCATCTCGTAGGTCGGCAGCGGCAGTTGCAGCTCGATCAGGCGGTTGGCTTCGCTTTCGTAGAAGTCGAACAGCTCGAACAGCTTCTCGACGTTGGCGTGCTCGAAGTTGTAGGTCGACTGCTCCACTTCGTTCTGGTGGAACACGTCGCCGTAGGTGACCTTGCCGAAGGGGCCGTCGGCCCAGACCAGGTCGTACACCGAGTCGACGCCCTGGATGTACATGGCCAGGCGTTCGAGGCCGTAGGTGATCTCGCCGGTGACCGGGTAGCACTCGATGCCGCCGACCTGCTGGAAGTAGGTGAACTGGGTGACTTCCATGCCGTTCAGCCAGATTTCCCAGCCCAGGCCCCAGGCGCCGAGGGTCGGCGATTCCCAGTTGTCTTCGACGAAGCGGATGTCGTGCACGAGCGGGTCGATGCCGATGGCTTTCAGCGAACCCAGGTAGAGCTCCTGGAAGTTCTCCGGGTTCGGCTTGAGGACGACCTGGAACTGGTAGTAGTGCTGCAGGCGGTTCGGGTTCTCGCCATAGCGGCCGTCGGTGGGGCGGCGGCTGGGCTGCACGTAGGCAGCGTTCCAGGTTTCCGGGCCGATGGCGCGGAGGAAAGTGGCGGTGTGGAAGGTACCGGCGCCAACTTCCATGTCGTAGGGTTGCAGCACCACGCAGCCCTGGTCTGCCCAGTATTTTTGCAGGGCGAGGATCAGGTCCTGGAAGGTGGGCACGGCGGGCGTAGTCTGGCTCACGAAAATCACCTGTGCTGGGTATGCGTCGAAAACCGCGCAGTATACCCGAAGCCGCATGCCGCTTGGGGTTTCCGCGCTTTCAGGGCGACCGCCGCTATCGCATTAGGCTGTGTTTTTATACAGTGCGTCGGCTATAGTGATTGCCTTCCCAACCCTTCGAGGCCGACTGCCATGCCCCGCTGCTTCTGGTGCAACGACGACCCGCTGTACATCGCCTACCACGACACCGAATGGGGCGTGCCGTTGAGGGATGCGCAGAAACTGTTCGAGCTGCTGCTCCTCGAGGGCGCCCAGGCCGGGTTGTCGTGGATCACCGTGCTGCGCAAGCGTGAGCGTTACCGCGAGGTGCTGTTCGGCTTCGACCCCGAGCGCCTGGCGCGCATGAGCGACGAGGAGATCGAGGAGCGCATGCAGGACCCGGGCATCATCCGCAACCTGGCCAAGCTCAAGGCCGCCCGGCAGAACGCCCTGGCCTGGCTGGCCCTGCCCGATCCGGTGGAGCTGCTGTGGTCTTTCGTTGGAGACCAGCCGAAGGTCAACCATTTCAGCGGACGCGGCGATGTCCCGGCGGTGACGCCCGAGGCCGAGGCCATGAGCAAGGCGCTGAAGAAGGCCGGCTTCACCTTCGTCGGTCCGACCATCTGCTACGCCTTCATGCAGGCCAGCGGCATGGTGATGGACCACACCACCGATTGCGACCGCTACGCAGAGCTATCCTGACGCCGGTCGAGGAGCCTGTAGGAGCGCGCCATGCGCGCGATTCGCGGCCATGGGCCGCTCCTAGGGGTGTGAAAGGGTGAGACCAATCCCCTCTCTATCGCCCCAATCGGAACGTGCGTTTCGCCTTCGGTCATCCGCGCTGGTTAAAATGCGCGCATTCGTCTGAAGGAGCATTCCGTGGAGAAATTCAAAGGCGCACTGGTGGTGGGATTCCTGCGGTTGTTCGCCATGTTGCCGTGGCGCGCGGTCGGGGCCCTGGGCGCGGGCATCGGCTGGCTGATGTGGAAGCTGCCCAACCGCTCCCGCGAGATCGTGCGGATCAACCTGACGCATTGCTTCCCCGAGCTGTCGCCGGCCGAGCGCGAGAAGCTGGTCGGACGCAGCCTGATGGACATCGGCAAGACGCTCACCGAAAGCGCCTGTGCCTGGATCTGGCCACCGCAGAAGTCGCTGCAGTACATCCGCGAAGTGGAAGGCATGGAGGTGCTGGAAGAGGCCCTGGCCTCGGGTGACGGCGTGGTCGGCATCACCAGCCACCTGGGCAACTGGGAAGTGCTCAACCACTTCTATTGCTCCTACGCCAAACCGATCATCTTCTACCGCCCGCCGAAGCTGAAGGCGGTGGATGAGCTGCTGAAGAAGCAGCGCGTGCAGCTGGGCAACCGCGTGGCGCCGTCCACCCCGGAAGGCATCATCAGCGTCATCAAGGAAGTGAAGCGAGGCGGCTGCGTCGGCATTCCCTGCGACCCTGAGCCGGACCTGGGCTCGGGGCTCTTCGTGCCCTACCTCGGCACCACCGCGCTCACCAGCAAGTTCGTGCCCTCCCTGCTCGCGCGGGGCAAGGCCCGCGGGGTGTTCTTCCATGCCGTGCGCCTGCCCGATGGCAGCGGCTACAAGGTGATCCTCGAGGCGGCACCGGCGGACATGTACGACAAGGACATGGAAGTCTCGGTGGCCGCCCTGAGCCGCGAACTGGCCCGTTACGTACGCGACTACCCGAGCCAGTACATGTGGACCATGAAGCGCTTCAAGAAGCGCCCGGAAGGCGAAGCCAAGTGGTACTGAGCTGAAGGAGCAGCCGCATGCTGGGATTGCCGACCACCGCCACTGCGCCCTTCTGCCCGTCCGAGGTCAAGGGTAGCGTCGTCGTCTCGCCCAGCGCGCCGCTGTGGAAGCGCATCCTGCAATTCGCCGGGCCCGGCCTGCTCGTGTCCATCGGCTACATGGACCCGGGCAACTGGGCGACGGCCATCGAAGCCGGTTCGGGCTTTGGCTACCAGCTGCTGTTCGTGGTCCTGCTTTCCAGCCTCGCCGGCATGGTCCTGCAATGTCTGGCGATGCGCCTGGGCATCGTCAGCGGGCAGGATCTGGCGCAGCTCTCGCGGCAACGCTACAGCCCGGCCGTAGCCAGGGGGCAGTGGCTGCTGGCAGAGCTGTCGATCATCGCCACCGACCTTGCCGAAGTACTCGGCTGCGCCCTCGCCTTCCACCTGCTGCTGGGCGTCAACCTCACCGGCGGCATCCTCCTCACCGCCCTCGACACCCTGATCGTCCTTGGCCTCAAGGGGCAGCGCTTCCGCCACCTCGAAGCCATCATGCTGGGCCTGATCCTCACCATCAGCGCCTGCTACGCGGTCGAGCTGCTGCTGATCAAGCCGCATTGGCCGGACGTGGCCATCGGCTTCCTGCCCAGCTGGCAGGCGGTCAGCGCCCGGGAGCCGCTGTACCTCGCGATCGGCATCCTCGGCGCCACCGTGATGCCGCACAACCTCTACCTGCATTCCTCCATCGTGCAGACCCGCGCGGTTTCCGGCAGCCAGGGCAAGGCCTCGGCGATCCGCCTGGCGCGACTGGATACCATCGTGTCGTTGAGCCTTGCGCTGCTGATCAACGCCGCCATCCTGATTCTCGCCGCGGCGGCCTTCCACGAAACCGGGCACGCCGACGTCACCGAGATCCAGGACGCCTACCGTCTGCTCGAACCCCTGGTCGGCGCCGGCCTGGCCGCCATCCTGTTCGGCGTGGCGCTGCTGGCTTCCGGGCAGAGTTCGACCTTCACTGGCACCATCGCCGGCCAGGTGATCATGGAAGGCTTCCTGCAGATGAAGATTCCGTGCTGGCAGCGTCGCCTGATCACTCGTGCCCTGGCGCTGATCCCGGCGCTGATCGGCGTGCTGCTGCTGGGCGACAAGGCGGTGGGCAAGCTGCTGGTGTTCAGCCAGGTGGTGCTCAGCCTGCAACTGCCGTTCGCCCTCTGGCCGCTGATCCGCTTCACCAGCGACCGCGCGTTGATGGGCGAATTCGTCAACAGCCGGCTGACCCAGGCTTTGGGCTGGCTGCTGTTCGTGGTCATCAGTGGCGCCAACCTGTGGCTGCTGGGGCAACTGTTCGCTTGACCTGCGCCGCCATATCGGGCGGACTATGCCGCTGACCTTCCGGACGGATGCCGAGCATGGCGAATCAGAGGCAGTACCCGCGTACCCCGATGAAGTGCAGGATCAAGATCGCCCACGCGAGTTTCGGCGAGATTTTCGGCCACACTCGCGACCTCTCCGACGGCGGCGTCTATGTGCGCCATGAAGCCCTCGCCGGCCTGCCCGCCGGCACCCGCGTGACCGGCCAGGTGCAAGACCTTCCGATCGAGGCGCCGGTGTTGCAGATGGAAGTCACCCGCACCGACGCCGAAGGCGCGGGCTTGCGCTTCGTCGAGTGAAGCGCCCGACGAAGAACCTGACTTTCGGGTCCGTTATTCGCTAGAATACGCGCCGCTCGGCATAGGGCCGGGCATGGGTTCCCTCACCCCATCGATGAAAAAGGACCACGCATGTCTGCCTTTTCCCCGGCGGCACGGCGCAACGCGCTGGCCGGCCTGATCGTTTTCCACATCATCATCATCATCGCCAGCAACTACCTGGTGCAGCTGCCCATGACCCTGTTCGGCTGGCAGACCACCTGGGGTGCGTTCAGCTTCCCGTTCATCTTCCTGGCCACCGACCTCACCGTGCGCCTGCTCGGCAAGGGCCCGGCGCGGCGCGTCATCGCCCGCGTGATGCTGCCCGCGCTGCTGGCCTCGTACGTGGTTTCGGTGCTGTTCCAGGATGGCGGCTACCGAGGCTTGGCGGCGCTGGGCGAATTCAATACCTTCGTCGGGCGCATCGCGCTAGGCAGCTTCTTCGCCTACGCGCTGGGGCAGATTCTCGACATCCAGGTCTTCGATCGCCTGCGCAAGCTCCGCCAGTGGTGGATCGCCCCGGTCGTGTCGACCCTGTTCGGCAACCTGATGGACACCTTCGCGTTCTTCTCGGTGGCCTTCTGGCACAGTGCCAACCCCTTCATGGCCGAGCACTGGGTGGAGATCGCCAGCGTCGATTACGCGGTGAAGCTGAGTGTCAGCCTGATTCTCTTCGTGCCGCTCTATGGCGTGCTGCTGAACGCCATTCTGCGCCGCGTGCAGCGGCCGGCGCTGGCCTGAAGGTCGGCGATTCCCTGTAGGAGCGAACCTTGTCCGCGAATCGCGGGCATGGCCCGCTCCTACAAAGGGCGGTGCGGTTAGCTGTTCTGCGCCTTGTCGAGCTTGCGCAGGAATACCGTCATTTCCTTTTCCGCCTGCTTGTCGCCGTGGGCCTGGGCTGCGGCCAGGCCATCGGCCCAGGCGGCGCGGGCGCCATCGAGGTTGCCTTCGGCCTGCAGCGCCTTGCCCAGCAACTTCCAGGCTGCCGAGTACTTCGGGTCCTGCTCCACGCAGCGGCGCAGATGAACCGCTGCCCTGGCGGCTTCGCCGGCATCCAGGTAGCCCTTGCCGAGGCCAAAGCGCAGCAGCGGGTTATCCACGCCTTTGGCGAGCATTTTTTCCAGTCCTTCGAGCATCGCCTGCCCTCCTTCAGAAGAACGTCAGACCGGCCTGGAACAGCCGCTCGATGTCACGGATGCGCTTCTTGTCGACCACGAACAGGATCACGTGGTCGCCGTGTTCGATCAGCAGTTCGCCGTGGGCGATCAGCACTTCCTCGTCGCGGATCACTGCGCCGATGGTGGTGCCCGGCGGCAGGTTGATCTTGCTCAGCGGGCGGCCGATGACCTTGCTCGATTTCGGGTCGCCGTGGGCGACCATTTCGATGGCTTCGGCGGCGCCACGGCGCAGGGAATGCACGCTCTCGATGTCGCCGCGGCGCACGTGGGTCAGCAGGGTGCCGATGGTGGCCAGCTGCGGGCTGATGGCGATGTCGATCTCGCCGCCCTGGACCAGGTCGACGTAGGCCGGGTTGTTGATGAGCGTCATCACCTTGCGCGCGCCCAGGCGCTTGGCCAGCAGCGAGGACATGATGTTCGCCTCGTCGTCGTTGGTCAGGGCGAGGAAGAGGTCGGTTTCGCCGATGTCTTCCTCCAGCAGCAGGTCACGATCCGAGGCGCTGCCCTGGAGCACGATGGCGCTGTCCAGGTTGTCCGAAAGATGCCGGCAGCGCGCCGGGTTCATCTCGATGATCTTCACCTGGTAGCGGTTCTCGATGGCCTCGGCCAGGCGTTCGCCGATGTTGCCGCCGCCGGCGATGATGATCCGCCGGTAGTTCTCCTCCATCCGCCGCATCTCGCCCATCACCGCGCGGATGTGGGCCTTGGCAGCGATGAAGAAGACCTCGTCGTCGGCCTCGATCACGGTGTCGCCCTGGGGGATGATCGGCCGGTTGCGCCGGTAGATGGCCGCCACGCGGGTGTCCGCGTTGGGCATGTGCTCTCGAAGTTGGCGCAACTCCTGGCCTACCAGTGGGCCGCCGTAGTGCGCCTTGATGCCAACCAGCTGCGCCTTGCCTTCGGCGAAGTCGATCACCTGCAGCGAGCCGGGGTATTCGATCAGCCGCTTGATGTAGTTGGTGACCACCTGTTCCGGGCTGATCAGCACGTCCACCGGAATGGCCTCGTTGTTGAACAGGCCGCTGCGGGTCAGGTACGCCGCCTCGCGCACGCGGGCGATGCGGGTCGGCGTGTTGAACAGGGTATAGGCCACCTGGCAGGCGACCATGTTGACCTCGTCGCTGTTGGTCACCGCCACCAGCATGTCGGCGTCATCGGCGCCGGCCTGGCGCAGCACCGTGGGGAAGGAGGCCTTGCCCTGCACCGTTCGGATGTCGAGGCGGTCGTTGAGGTCGCGCAGGCGCTCGCCGTCGGTGTCGACCACCGTGATGTCGTTGGCTTCGCTGGCCAGGTGTTCGGCGAGGGTGCCGCCGACCTGCCCGGCACCGAGGATGATGATCTTCATTGCGGCTTCCTATGCCTATTCACTGGGGCTCGCGAGCTAGAGCGAGACTAGGAAGGCGGTGGTTTTGAAAGCGCAGTTCACTCTAGTGAATGAGCATTTCGAAATCGTCGCCTGACGCCGTATCGCCGACGCGCAGCAGCCCCCGAACCTATCGGGCGGAAATCTTGATCAGCTTGGCATAGTAGAAACCGTCGTGTCCGCCTTCCTGCGGCAACAGCTGGCGACCGTGGTCCTGCTTCAGCCCCCAGGGGCCGGCGAGATCCAGCTCACGGGCGCCGGGCGTGCGGGCAAGGAAGGCGGCGATCGACTCGCGGTTCTCCTGCGGCATCACCGAGCAGGTGGCGTAGAGCAGGATGCCGCCCACTTCCAGGGTCGGCCAGAGCGCGTCGAGCAGCTCGCCCTGCAACTGCGCCAGGGCTGGAATGTCTTCGGCGGCGCGGGTCAGCTTGATGTC
Organism: Pseudomonas knackmussii B13; assembly: GCF_000689415.1. Taxonomy (NCBI): domain Bacteria; kingdom Pseudomonadati; phylum Pseudomonadota; class Gammaproteobacteria; order Pseudomonadales; family Pseudomonadaceae; genus Pseudomonas; species Pseudomonas knackmussii. The sequence continues at coordinate 18,571 of NZ_HG322950.1, forward strand.
CGGATGGCGGCGGATCACGCCGGTGGCCGAGCAGGGCGCGTCGAGCAGGATGCGCTGGAACGGCTTGCCGTCCCACCAGGCGGCGGTGTCGCGGCCGTCGGCGGCGATCAGCTGGGCGTCCAGCTGCAGGCGTTGCAGGTTCTCGCGCACGCGCACCAGGCGGGATTCTTCCAGGTCCACGCCAAGCACGCTGGCCAGGCCCGGTTCGGCTTCCAGCAGGTGGCAGGTCTTGCCGCCGGGGGCGCAGCAGGCGTCGAGCACGCGCTGGCCGGGGGCCAGTTCGAGCAAATCGGCGGCTAGTTGCGCAGCTTCGTCCTGCACGCTCACGCGGCCTTCGGCGAAACCCGGCAGCTCGCGCACGTCGCACGGCTGGTCGAGCTGGATGCCGTCGCGGCTGAAGGCGCAGGCCGTGGCGTCGAATCCAACGGTCTGCAGTTCGGCCAGGTAGGCGTCACGGGTGCCTTGGCGGCGGTTGACCCGCAGGGTCATCGGCGGATGCGCGTTGTTCGCCGCGCATACGGCTTCGAACTGTTCTGGCCAGGACTGCTTGAGGGCCTTCTGCAGCCAGCGCGGATGCGCGAGGCGTGCAGCTGGGTCGCGGTCGATGTCCGCCAGCAGCCCTTCGCTTTCGCGCTGGGCGCGGCGCAGCACGGCGTTGAGCAGGCCCTTGGCCCAGGTTTTCTTCAGCTTGTCCGCGCAGCCGACGGTCTCGCCGATGGCTGCGTGCGGGGGAATGCGGGTGTAGAGCAACTGGTAGAGGCCGACCAGCAGCAGCGCCTCGACGTCACGGTCGCCAGCCTTGAACGGCTTCTGCAGCAGGCGCGAAGCCAGGGCTGCGAGGCGCGGTTGCCAGCGCGCGGTGCCGAAGGCCAGCTCCTGGGTCAGGCCGCGGTCGCGCGGAGCGACCAGCTCCAGCTGCGGCGGCAGCGAGCCACCCAGCGAGGCGCGGCCGGCGAGCACGGCAGTCAGGGCGCGGGCGGCGGCGAGGCGCGGGCTGGTGCTCATTGGCCGAGCACCTGGCCGGAGGCGAACTGCTCGCGACGGCTGTTGAACAGGTCGGCGAAGGCCAGCGGCTTGCCGCCGGGCAGCTGCACGCGAGTCAGCAGCAGGCTGCCTTCGCCGCAACCTACCAGCAGGCCGTCGCGGCTGGCGTCGAGGATCTTGCCGGGCTCGCCCTTGCCTTCGCCCAGGCGCGCGGCCCAGACCTTCAGGGTTTCGCCGTTGAGCGTGGTGTGGCAGACCGGCCAGGGATCGAAGGCGCGCACGCGGCGCTCCAGCTCGGCGGCCGGCAGGCTCCAGTCGAGTTTGGCTTCTTCCTTGTTCAGCTTGTGCGCGTAGGTGGCCAGTGCATCGTCCTGGACCTCGCCCTGCAACGTGCCGGCAGCCAGGCCGGCGATGGCTTCGATCACCGCCGGCGGGCCGAGGCGCGCGAGGCGGTCATGCAGGCTGCCGCCGGTGTCTTCGGCGGAAATCGGGGTAGCGATCTTGAGCAGCATCGGCCCGGTGTCCAGACCGGCTTCCATCTGCATCACGGTGACGCCGCTCTCCGCGTCGCCGGCTTCCACCGCGCGCTGGATCGGCGCCGCACCGCGCCAGCGCGGCAGCAGCGAGGCGTGGCTGTTGATGCAGCCCAGGCGCGGGATGTCGAGCACCACCTGCGGCAGGATCAGGCCGTAGGCGACTACCACCATCAGGTCCGGCTGCAGGGCGGCCAGTTCGGCCTGGGCCTCTTCGTTGCGCAAGGTCGGCGGCTGCAGCACCGGCAGGCCGTGCTCCACGGCGAGCTGCTTGACCGGGCTGGGCATCAGCTTCTGCCCGCGGCCTGCCGGGCGGTCCGGCTGGGTGTAGACGGCGACGATCTGGTGCGGGGTGTCGAGCAGGGCCTTGAGGTGCTCGGCGGCGAAGTCCGGGGTTCCGGCGAAGACGATGCGCAATGCTTGGCTCATGCGGGGCTCGCTGAATGAAAAAAGGCTTGCCGGAGCAAGCCTTTGGGGATGGGGCGTCAGGCGCGCTGGCGGTGCTGCTTTTCCAGCTTCTTCTTGATCCGGTCGCGCTTGAGGCTGGACAGGTAGTCGACGAACAGCTTGCCGTTGAGGTGATCGCACTCATGTTGGATGCAGACGGCCAGCAGGCCATCGGCGATTTCCTCGAAGGCCTTGCCGTCGCGATCCAGCGCCTTGATGCGCACGCGCGTCGGGCGATCGACGTTCTCGTAGAAGCCGGGCACCGAGAGGCAGCCTTCCTGGTATTCGCCCATCTCTTCGGTGAGCGGCTCCAGTTCCGGGTTGATGAACACGCGCGGTTCGGACTTGTCTTCGGACAGGTCCATCACCACGATGCGCTTGTGCACGTTCACCTGCGTGGCGGCCAGGCCGATACCGGGCGCCTCGTACATGGTTTCGAACATGTCGTCGACCAACTGGCGAACAGCGTCGTCGACCCGCTCGACCGGCTTGGCGATCGTGCGCAGGCGCGGATCGGGGAATTCGAGAATGTTCAGAATGGCCATATGCGTTTGTGATGCACTTGTGGAATAAAGTAAAAATCGGCTGCTAATATGCTGAGCAGCATCGAAAAACGCTGAAAAGCCCGGTAGGGGCGGCTTTGCGGCGTTTCAGGGGTACACATAATAAAGGGATTCACCGCATGAGGAAAACACTACTCGCCGTGCTGCTGCTTGCGGCAGGCAGCGTGGCGCAGGGTGCCGTAGAGCTCAGGGACGGCCATCCGGATCGCTATACCGTGGTCAAGGGTGACACTCTCTGGGATATCTCGGGCAAGTTCCTGAGCAAACCCTGGAAGTGGCCGGAAATCTGGCAGGTGAATCCGCAGATTCGCAACCCGCACCTGATCTACCCGGGGGACGTACTGAGCCTGGTGTACATCGACGGCCAGCCGCGCCTGGTCCTGGGCCGCGGCGCGTCCCACGGCACCATCAAGCTGTCGCCGAAAGTGCGCAGCACGCCTATGGCCGAGGCCGTGCCCACCATCCCGCTGGACAAGATCAACGCCTTCCTGCTGTCCAACCGCATCGTCGACAGTGAAGGTGATTTCGAAAAGGCCCCGCACATGGTTGCCGGTGATGCCGAGCGCGTGGTCAGCGGCGCCGGTGACCGCGCCTATGCGCGCGGCGACTCGCTGGTAGAGCAGGGTAGCTACGGCATCTTCCGCCAAGGCAAGACCTACACCGACCCGGACACCAAGGAAGTCCTCGGCATCGACGCCATGGACATCGGTAGCGCCAACGTCACCGCCAAGGAAAACGACGTCGCCACGCTCAACCTGACCCGTTCCACCCAGGAAGTGCGTCCGGGCGACCGCCTGTTCCCCACCGAGGAGCGTGCGGTCACCACGGTGTTCATGCCCAGCGAGCCGAAGACCCCGATCAAGGGCACCATCATCGACGTGCCGCGCGGCGTGACCCAGGTCGGCAAGTACGACGTGGTAACCATCGACAAGGGCGCGCGCGACGGCCTCGAGGAAGGCAACGTGCTGGCCATCTACAAGCTGGGCGAGACGGTGCGTGACCGCGTCGACGGCGACCTGGTGAAGATGCCCGACGAGCGCTCCGGCCTGGTGATGATCTTCCGCACCTACCACCGCCTGAGCTACGGCCTGGTGCTCACCGCCAGCCGCTCGCTGGAAGTGCAGGACAAGGTGCGCAACCCCTGACGCACCAAGTTCTTCGAGAACCCCGCTTCGGCGGGGTTCTTTGTTTCTGGCCTTCCGGCTTTTCCGAGCGGTCCGACAGGCACCCGCCCATCCGGACGGCATAGTCGGGCGTTCCGCCCGCGACCGAAGGAACGCCGCCATGCCCTCTCCCGCCGAACTCGAAGCCCGCCTGCGTCTGCACGTATTGCCCGAATTGGGGCCTCGCCGCTTCGTTGCGCTATTGGCAGCCTTCGGCTCCGCCTCCGCCGCCCTCAGTGCCCCCGCTGCCGCCTGGCGCTCGCTGGGGCTGCCGATGATCTGTGCCGAGGCGCGTCGCAGCGAACCGGTGCGTGGGCGTGCGGCCGCAGCGCTGCGCTGGCTCGAGCAGGAGGGATGCTACCTGCTGCTGTCGGATCAGGAGGATTACCCGGCGCTGCTCTCGGAGCTGTCCGACGCCCCGCCGCTGCTGTTCGTCGAAGGTAAACCCGAGGTGCTGCAGCGTCCGCAGCTGGCCGTGGTCGGCAGCCGCCGTGCCAGCCATCCGGGGCTGGACACCGCGAAGTCCTTTGCGCGAGCGCTGGCCGGTGGCGGCTTCGTCATCACCAGCGGGCTGGCCCTGGGCATCGATGGCGCCGCCCATGAAGGCGCGCTGGCCGCAGGCGGCGCGACCGTCGCCGTGCTCGGAACCGGCCTCGAACACATCTATCCGAATCGCCATCGCTCACTGGCGCGACGCATCGTCGAAGGCGGCGGTGCGCTGGTCAGCGAATTGCCGCTGGATAGCCCACCGAATCCGTCCAACTTCCCGCGGCGCAATCGCATCATCAGTGGGCTCTCCCTTGGCGTGCTGGTGGTCGAGGCCAGCCCCTCCAGCGGTTCGCTGATCACCGCTCGCCTGGCCGCCGAGCAGGGCCGCGAGGTCTATGCGATCCCCGGTTCCATCCACCACCCCGGCGCGCGCGGCTGTCACGAGCTGATCCGCCAGGGGGCGAGCCTGGTGGAAAGCGTCGAGCACATTCTCGAAGGCCTGCAGGGCTGGACCCAGAGCGAATGCGCTGCGCCCGAACCGAAGGCGGAGCGCGCCCATCCCCTGCTCGCCCTGTTGCGCGCCGCGCCCCACAGCAGCGAAGAACTGGCGCTTGCCAGTGGCTGGGAATTGCCCCGCCTGCTAGTGGAGCTGACCGATCTCGAACTGGCCGGCCGCGTGGCCTGCGAGGCCGGCGTCTGGGTGCATCGCGGTGGCTGAGCACGTAAACTTCCGCGCATTCGAATTTCCCCGGAGTTTGCCGATGATCAGCAGTTGGCGTGTAAAGCGTGCGGCCAAAATAGTGCGCGATGGGGGCGTCATCGCCTACCCGACCGAAGCGGTCTGGGGGCTGGGTTGCGACCCTTGGAATGAAGACGCGGTGTACCGCCTGCTCGCGATCAAGGCGCGACCGGTGGAGAAAGGCCTGATCCTGGTCGCCGACAACATTCGCCAGTTCGACTTCCTCCTCGCCGACCTGCCGCAGGCCTGGCAGGAGCGCCTGGCCGCCAGCTGGCCGGGCCCCAACACCTGGCTGGTGCCGCACCAGAACCGCCTGCCCGAGTGGATCACCGGCCAGCACGACAGCGTTGCCCTGCGTGTCACCGATCATCCGCTGGTGCGCGAGCTCTGTGCCCTCACCGGGCCGCTGGTATCGACCTCGGCCAACCCCGCCGGCCGCCCGGCGGCGCGCTCGCGGCTGCGGGTCGAGCAGTACTTCCGTGGCGAACTGGCCGGCGTGCTGGACGGCAAGCTCGGCGGTCGCCGCAATCCCAGCCTGATCCGCGATCTGGTGACCGGCCAGGTCGTCCGCCCGTCGTAACTGTCTCCTCGTAGGAGCGAGCTTGCTCGCGAATGCTTCGTGCGATGCGGGTTCGCGAGCAAGCTCGCTCCTACAACTGGCCCTACGGAAGCAGAATGGTCGATCCAGTAGTACGCCGCGCCGCCAGCTCAGTCTGTGCCTTGGCTGCATCCGCCAGGGCGAAGCGCTGGTTGATCTCGACCTTGATCTTGCCGCTGGTGAGCATGCCGAACAGGTCTTCGGCCATTGCTTGCAGGCGTTCCGGCGTATTCGCGTAGCCGAACAGGGTCGGGCGGGTGACGAACAGCGAGCCCTTCTGCGCGAGGATGCCCAGGTTCACCCCGTCCACCGCGCCCGAAGCATTGCCGAAGCTGACGATCAGCCCGCGCTGCGCGGCGCAGTCGAGGGAAATCGGCCAGGTGTCCTTGCCCACCGAGTCGTAGACCACCGGGACCTTCTTGCCGTCGGTGAGCGCCAGCACGCGCTCGACCACATTCTCATGGCTGTAGTCGATGGTTTCCCAGGCGCCGTGGGCCTTGGCCAGCTCGGCCTTGGCCGCGGAGCCGACGGTGCCGATCAGTTTCACGCCCAGGGCCTTGGCCCACTGGCAGGCGATAAGGCCGACGCCACCGGCCGCCGCGTGCCACAGCACGGTCTGGCCGGGTTGGGCGTTGTAGGTCTGGCGCAGCAGGTACTGCACGGTGAGGCCCTTGAGCATCACCGCGGCGGCGGTTTCGAAGCTGATGCTGTCCGGCAGCTTGACCAGGTTGGCTGCCGGAAGTACGTGCAGTTCGCTGTAGGAGCCCAGCGGCCCGGTGGCGTAGGCGACGCGGTCGCCGACCTTGACGCCACTGACCTCGCTGCCCACCGCATCCACCTCGCCGGCACCCTCGGTGCCCAGCCCGGAGGGCAAGGCCGGCGCCGGGTAGAGGCCGCTGCGGTAGTAGGTGTCGATGAAGTTCAGGCCGATGGCGCGGTTGCGCACGCGAACTTCCTTCGGCCCCGGCTCGGCGGGGGTGTAGTCGATGTACTCGAGGACTTCCGGGCCGCCGGTGCGGGCGAACTGGATACGCTTGGCCATGTCGATCTCCTGCGACGCGCAGCGTCCGCTGTAGGACGCTGCTTTGAGAAAAGTCTTTCATCCAAGCCGGCCTGTTGATCGCCGTCAAGCACGGGATGCCTGGCGGGGATGCTATGCTTGGCCCCCTTTTTCGGCCTGCGGCCCACGCGCCGCGCGGCTTTCCCGCTCCAAGGTGATTCCGTGACCGACCGTATCGAGGCCGTGAAGGCCTACCTGCTCGACCTGCAAGACCGCATCTGTGCCGCGCTCGAAGCCGAAGACGGCGGCGCGCGCTTCATCGAGGACGCCTGGCAGCGCCCGGCCGGCGGCGGTGGCCGTACCCGGGTGATCGGTGACGGCGCGGTGATCGAGAAAGGCGGGGTGAACTTCTCCCACGTGTTCGGCGCCGGCCTGCCGCCGTCGGCCAGTGCGCACCGTCCGGAACTGGCCGGCCGCGGCTTCCAGGCACTGGGCGTGTCGCTGGTGATCCACCCGCGCAATCCGCATGTGCCCACCTCCCACGCCAACGTGCGCTTCTTCATCGCCGAGAAGGAAGGCGAGGAGCCGGTCTGGTGGTTCGGCGGCGGCTTCGACCTGACGCCCTACTACGGCCACGAGGAAGACTGCGTGCACTGGCACAAGGTCGCCCGCGACGCCTGCGCGCCCTTCGGCGAGGACGTCTACCCGCGCTACAAGGAATGGTGCGACCGCTACTTCCACCTCAAGCATCGCCACGAGCCGCGCGGCATCGGCGGGCTGTTCTTCGACGACCTGAACCAGTGGGACTTCGACACCAGCTTCGCCTTCCTGCGCGCCATCGGCGATGCCTACATCGAGGCCTACCTGCCGATCGTGCGCAAGCGCAAGGACACTCCCTGGACCGAGCAGCAGCGCGAATTCCAGGAATTCCGCCGCGGCCGCTACGTCGAGTTCAACCTGGTCTACGACCGTGGCACCCTGTTCGGCCTGCAGTCGGGCGGGCGCACCGAGTCGATCCTCATGTCGTTGCCGCCGCAGGTGCGCTGGGGCTACGACTGGAAGCCGGAGCCGGGCAGCGAGGAAGCGCGGCTGACCGAATACTTCCTGCAGGACCGCGATTGGCTCGCGGGTCATTGATGGGCTGAGCACAGCCAAGCCCGTCGCCGTTATCCACAAGAAGAAACTTCCCAGGAATTCCATGGACCGCTATTGCGTCTTCGGCAACCCCATCGGCCACAGCAAGTCGCCGCTGATCCACAGCCTGTTCGCCCAGCAGACCGGCCAGGCGCTCACCTACGAAGCGCTGCTGGCGCCGCTGGACGACTTCACCGGGGCGGCCCGCGCCTTCTTCGCCGAGGGCCTGGGTGCCAACGTCACTGTGCCGTTCAAGGAAGAGGCCTATCGCCTGGCCGACGAGCTGAGCGAGCGCGCCCGTCGTGCCGGCGCGGTGAACACCCTGAAGAAGCTCGATGGCGGCCGCCTGCTCGGCGACAACACCGACGGCGCCGGCCTCAACCGCGACCTGGTGGTGAACAATGGCGTGGCCCTCTCCGGCAAGCGCGTGCTGGTGCTCGGCGCCGGCGGCGCGGTGCGCGGCATTCTCGAACCCTTCCTCGGCGAGCGTCCGGCCGTGCTGGTGGTGCTCAACCGCACCGCCGCGAAAGCCGAGCAGCTGGCCCGTGAGTTCGCCGACCTGGGCGAAGTGCGCGCCGGCGGTTTCGACCTGCGCGAGGAGGCCTTCGACGTCATCGTCAATGGCACCTCGGCGAGCCTCGCCGGCGAGCTGCCGCCGATCGACCCGGCGCTGATCCGCAAGGGCCACACGGTCTGCTACGACATGATGTATGGCAAGGAAACCACCGCCTTCAATCGCTGGGCTGCCGAGCAAGGTGCGGCGCGCTGCATCGATGGCCTGGGCATGCTCGTGGAGCAGGCCGCCGAAGCCTTCCAGCTGTGGCGCGGCGTGCGCCCGGATTCGCAGCCGGTGTTGGCCGAACTGCGCCGCCTGCTCTGCTCTTCGTAGGAGCGAGCTTGCTCGCGAACAGGCTCCGGTGCGAGGCCATTCGCGAGCAAGCTCGCTCCTACGGGTTCCGTGCGCTGGGAATCCCCTACTCCACCCGCAACACCGCTCCTTCGCCCATCTGCCTGGCCAGCTCGTCGCGCACCCTCGGGCGCGCGTTGCGCAGGACCAGGTGGCGCCCCTCCCCGGCCAGGCGCCGGGCTTCCTGTTGCAGCATGTGCGCGCCGGCGAAGTCGATGAAATTGACGTGCTGCGCGTCCAGCACCAGGCGCCGGCCGCGGCTGGCCTGGATCAGCCGCTGCAGGTAGTCGCAGGCGCCGAAGAAGATCGACCCCTCGACCCGCAGGACCTCCTCGCCGGTGGCTTCCCAGCGCTCCACGCGCGGCTGCGAGGTGCGCCGCAGGTACAGCAGCAGCGAGGCCAGCACGCCGAGGTAGATCGCATTCTGCAGCGGCAGCAGCAGGGTCGCCGCTGCGGTCAGCGCCATCACCAGGAACTCGCTGCGGCTGCCGCGCCAGAGGGCACGTAGCGCCGGGCGATCCACCAGTCCCCAGGCGATCAGCAGGATGCCGCCGGCCATGGCCGGCAGCGGAATGTGGGTGATCAGGCCGGCGCCGGCCAGCGCCAGCGCGGCGACCCAGAGTGCGGAGAAGACCCCGGCCAGCGGAAAGCGCGCGCCCGCCTCCAGGTTCAGCCCTGAGCGGGTGAAGGAGCCGGCCGAGAGACTGGCGGAGAACCAGGGCCCGAGCAGGTTGGACAGGCCCTGGGCGCGGATTTCCTGGTTGGCGTCGAGAAACTGCTGGCTGTGTGCGGCCAGCGAGCGGGCGATGGACAGGCTGGTGACCAGGCCGAGCAGGCCGCAGGCGAGGGCGCCGGGAAGCAGTTCGGCGATGGTCCTGGCATCGAAGTGCAGTGGGCTGAAGGGTGGCAGCGCGCTGGCGAACGCCTGGACTCGAGCGACCCCGGCGAACCACTGCGGCAGCGCCCAAGTGGTCAGGCTGGCGACCAGCAGGCCGAGCATCAGGGCCGGCCAACGCGGTCGCAGCCAGCGGCAGAGGAGGCTGACGGCTAGGCTGAGCAGTCCGATCACAAGCGAGGGCGCATCGCCTTCACCCAGGTGTTGCATCAGCAGGTGCGTGCCATCCAGCGCGCTGCCCTGGCTATGGACTTCCACGCCGAGCAGGTACGGCAGTTGTCCGAGAGCGATCACCAGCGCCGCGCCCAGGGTGAAGCCGAGCATCACCGAGTGCGAGACGAAATTCAGCAACACGCCGAAGCGCAGGGCGCCCAGCGCCCATTGCAGGAGACCGGCGAGGAAGGTCAGCAGCAGCACGAGTTGCACGTAGCTTTCGCTGCCCGGTGGCGCCAGGGGCGCCACCGTCGCGTAGAGCACCACCGAGATCGCCGCCGTCGGCCCGCCGACCATGTGCCGCGACGAGCCCCACAGGCAGGCGATCGCCACCGGCAGCATGGCCGCGTAGAGCCCGTACTGCGGCGGCAGCCCGGCGATCAGCGCGTAGGCGATGGACTGCGGCAGCGCCAGCACCGCGCCGGCGAAGCCGACCCAGGCCTCCTGCGCCATTGCCCGCGGGCCGAGGCGCGGCAGCCAGGCGAGGAACGGCAGCAGGCCGTGGAGGCGGCGCATCGAGGGCTTACAGCCGTGCCTGAACGGCGCTCAGGGCGTCGCCGCCGTCGCGGGTCTTCACACCGTCCAGCCACTTGCCCAGGGCCTGCGGATTGGCCTTGATCCAGGCCTTCACCGCTTCGGCATTGGCGACGTTCTTCTCCAGCACCTGGGCCATCACCGCGTTCTCCATCGGCAGGTCGAAGCTCAGGTTGGCCAGCAGCCGCGCGCTGTTCGGGCACTGCTGGGCATAGCCGTTGCGGGTCAGGGTGTAGACGCTGCCGGTGGCGCCGAAGTACCTGTCGCCGCCGGCGAGGTACTTCATGTCGTACTTCACGTTCATCGGGTGTGGCGTCCAGCCGAGGAAGACGATCCAGCGCTGGCGCTTAACGGAGCGACCGACCTCCGCGAGCATCGCCTGCTCGCCGGACTCCACCAGTTTCCAGTCGCCCAGGCCGAACTCGTTGCCGCCGATCATTTTCTGGATCGACTGGTTGGCCGGTGCGCCGGAGCCGATGCCGTAGAGCTTGCGGTCGAACTTGTCGGCGTACTTCTGCAGGTCGGCGAAGCTCTTCACGCCGCCGTCGTAGACGTAGCTCGGCACGGCCAGGGTGAATTCGGTGCCCTCGAGGTTCTTCGCCAGTTGCTGGACCTGGCCGCTGGCGACGAACTTGTCGTGGTAGCTCTGCTGCGCCGGCATCCAGTTGCCGAGGAAGGCGTCCACCTGGGCGTCGCGCAGGCCGCCGTAGATGATCGGCACCGAGAGGGTGTCGACCTTGGCCTGGTAGCCGAGGCTGTCGAGGAGGAAGCTGGCCACGCCGTTGGTGACGGCGATGTCGGTCCAGCCCGGATCGGCCAGCTTGACGGTGGTGCAGGCGGCGTCCTCGGCGTGGGCGCCCTGCCCGGCCAATGTCACGGCGCCGGCCAACAGCAATGCGGATAGCTTGGTCATGCTCTCTCTCCCCTCGGCTTTCTCGGTTGTGGTTATCAGGGCTTGGGATAACGGGCGCGGCGCTCCAGGTCGTCCAGGTCGATGTGGTTGCGCATGTACTGCTGGCTGGCGTCAACGAAGGGCTGGTGGTCCCAGCTGGTGCGCTTGCCCTGGCTCAACGCGGTATCGACGAAGCGCCGGCGGCGCTGGCTGGCCAGGACCTGGGCGGTGATCGCCGGGATGTCCCAACGCTGCCGCGCCTCCGCCAGGAAGGCCTCGAACAGCTCGCGATGCGAGGCCGAGCCGGCCAGGTTCTCCAGCTCGCGCGGGTCGTTCTGCAGGTCGAAGAGCAGGCAGGGGTCCTGCTCGGAGTAGACGAACTTGAAGTCGCCACGCCGGATCATCATCAGCGGGCTGAGCGTCCCTTCGGCGGTGTACTCGCCGATCACCTCGTCGTGCCCGCCCTGCCCTTGCAGGTGCGGCAGCAGCGAGTGGCCGTCCAGATCCAGCTGCGCCGGCAACTCGCCGCCGGCCAGCTCGACCAGGGTCGGAAGCAGGTCGAGGGTGGACACCGACTCGCTCACGCGGTGCGCGGCGAAGCGCTTGGGCGCGCTGATCAGCAGCGGCACGCGGGCGGCCATCTCGAACCAGTGCATCTTGTACCAGAGGCCGCGCTCGCCAAGCATGTCGCCGTGGTCGCCGGAGAACACCACCAGGGTGTCTTCGTCCAGGTCGCATTCCTCCAGGGTCTTGAGCAGCGCGCCGATCTGCGCGTCGACATAGCTGCAGGCGCCGAAGTAGGCACGACGGGCGTCGCGGATCTTCTCCGCCGGCAGCGGCTTGTCCCAGAGGTCGATGACCTTGAGCAGGCGTTGCGAGTGCGGGTCCTGCTCGTCCTGCGCCAGCTCCACCGAGGGCATGGGGATTTCCTCGTCGCGGTAGAGGTCCCAGTACTCGCGCGGAATGGTGTAGGGGTCGTGCGGGTGGGTCATGGAGACCGTCAGGCAGAACGGCCGGTCGGCGTGTTCGCGCACGTGGTCGTAGAGGTACTGGCGCGCCTTGAACACCACTTCGTCGTCGAAGTCGAGCTGGTTGGTGCGCACGCAGGGCCCGGCTTGCAGCACCGAGGACATGTTGTGGTACCAGCTCGGGCGCACGTCCGGCTCGTCCCAGTTCACCGCCCAGCCGTAGTCGGCCGGGTAGATGTCGCTGGTCAGGCGCTCCTCGTAGCCGTGCAACTGGTCCGGCCCGCAAAAGTGCATCTTGCCCGACAGCACCGTGCGGTAGCCGAGACGGCGCAGGTGGTGGGCGTAGGTGGGCACGTCGGCGGCGAAGTCGGCGGCGTTGTCCCAGGCGCCGATCCGCGTCGGCAGGCGGCCGCTGACCAGGGTGAAACGCGAGGGCGCGCACAGCGGGCTGTTGCAGTAGGCCGAGTCGAATACCACGGCCTTTTCGGCCAGGCGCATCAGGTTGGGCATGCGGATCGGCGAGGCCGGGTCATGCAGCGGCAGCAGCGGCGCGGCCATCTGGTCGGCCATGATGAAGAGGATGTTCGGGCGTGGCATGGCGGGACTTATCCTATGCACGATTGTTATGGGATAGTGCTGTGGATGAGTGTCACGCCACGTCTGACGGGGGTAAAGCGCATGCCAGGACATGCTTCGGATAACGCCAGCTTATGGATGGAATACCCATGAGCCTGCCCCTGGAGCTGCTCCGCGTGTTCGAGTGCGCGGCCCGCGAGCAGGGCTTCACGGCCGCCGCCGCCGAACTGGGCAGCAGCCAGCCGGCGGTCAGCCAGCAGATCAAGCGCCTGGAGAAGCTGCTCGGCGTGCGGCTGTTCGACCGCGTGCACCGGGGCATTGTGCTGACGGAAAGTGGCCAGCTCTTGCAGCAACATGTGCAGGCCGGGCTGGCCGAGCTGGAAGCGGGCGTAGCGGCGGTCAGCGCCCGGCAAAGCCAGGAGGTGCTGCAGGTGGCCACCGACTTCGCCTTCGCCGCCTACTGGCTGATGCCGCGCCTGCCACGCTTTCGCCAGCTGCATCCGCAACTGGACGTCAGCCTCCTGAGCAGCGAGCGCAGCCCGAGCAGCCTGCGCAGCGACGTCGACGTGGCCATCGCCTTCGGCGACGGGCGCTTCAAGCATGGCGAGGCGCTGCTGTTGTTCGGCGAGGAAGTCTTCCCGGTGTGCAGCCCGCGCCTGCTCGGCGAGCGCCAGGCGCCGCTGCCGCTGGAAGACTTGCAGAGACTGCCGCTGCTACACCTCAAGTCCGAAGCGCACAGCCGCTGGTTCGACTGGCCCGCGCTGTTCCGCGCGCTCGACCTGCCGCGCCCGCCGGAAGCCTCCGGGATGCGCTTCGACAACTACACCCTGCTGGTGCAGGCAGCCATCGCCGGGCAGGGTGTCGCCATCGGCTGGGGACACCTGGTCGACGAACTGCTGGAGCAAGGGTTACTGTGCCGGCCGGTCCGCGAAAGCGCCGTCTCGCGCTACGGTTATTACGCCGTGCAGCCCGAGCGCAAGCGTCGTGCGCGCCTGGTGCAGCCCTTCATCGACTGGCTGCATGACGAACTGAAAAGGGAGAGCCCCGCACCGTGACCGGCTTCGACGAAATCGCCATCCAGGGCTTCCACGCCCACGTCTACTACGATGCCGCCACCCTGGAGCAGGCCCGCGCCCTCTGCGAGGAAGCGGCCCGGCGCTTCCCGCTGCAGATGGGGCGCATGCACCAGAAACCGGTGGGGCCGCATCCGGACTGGAGCTGTCAGCTGGCGTTCGCGCCTGAAGTGTTCGCGGACCTGGTGCCCTGGCTGGCGTTGCACCGCGGCGGGCTGGTCGTGTTCATCCACCCGCAGACCGGGGACGAACTGGTGGATCACCGCGACCGGGCGATCTGGATGGGGGCCGTGCGGCCGTTGGATCTGACTTGCCTGATGTGAGCGGGCTCAGCTGGCCTCGCGATAGGTGTGGCCGAGCGAAGGCGCTTCATCGATGCATGCCTGCAAGCTGAGTGCGTGACGCTCGAAGATTTCCCCCAGCAGGTGCTGTTCCGGCAGCTCAAGGTAAGCCTCCAGGCTGGCGCTATCGGCCCAGCGTCCGCGCAGGCGCCAGACATCGCTGGTGGTGGCCGGCAGCTGGACTTCGTAGGACTGGCAACCGGGCAGCTGGTGGGCGGCGCTGATCAGGCGGTCGAGCAGTTCGGCGAGCGCCGCCTCGTGGCCGGGGCGGGACTGGATCAGAAGCTGATGTTCGAGTGGGCGTCGAATGGCCATGCGTGATTCCTCCTGTCCCGGGCACTACGAACGGGAATGGCCCGGTTGCGCCAGAGTAGGACCCGGGCACCAGGAGGCGGTAGATGGATGCTGTCGGCTTCTTGCCTGATCCTGCGCAAGTCGGTGCCGCTTGCCCTATGAGGTCGATTCCCTTGCTTCCGGCCCATGTTGCAGGCCTTGCGCGGCGCAGGGCTTGTCCATTCCTGCCGATTGCTTGCCCGATCCTCCAGCGCCTGTCGTCCTGTCACACCCCTCGCGCGGCCGTCGGCGTAAGCTTGGCAGCGCCACTTTCGGAGGCCCCCCGCATGTCGCAGTCGTCCGCCCTGTACGATCCCGTCGCCGCCAGCCGCCAGGAACTGGCCGATATCATCGAACGCCATTGCGCCGGTGCTGGCGTCCACGAAACCGCTATCGACGCGCTTTCACTGGCGCGCATGAACCAGCCCAGCGAAGGTCGTATGCCGACGCTGTACCGCCCGGCGCTGTGCGTCATTGCCCAGGGCAGCAAGGAAATCCGCGTCGGCCCCGAGCTGTACCGCTACGACGAGCTCAACCTGCTGGTGGTGTCAGTGACCCTGCCGGTATCCGGCATGGTGATCGAGGCTTCGCCGGACAAGCCCTACCTGTCGCTGCGCCTGGACATCGATCCGGGCGAGCTGACCCGGCTGATCGCCGACGCGGGCCTGGCCGGCAGCACGCCGCGCCCGGCGAGCCGCGGCATCTACCTGCAGCGCCTGGACACCACGGTGCTCGACGCCCTGCTGCGGCTGATGCGCCTGCTCGACACCCCGCGCGACATCCCGATGCTGGCGCCGCTGTTCATCCGCGAGATCCTCTACCGGCTGCTGCGCGGGCCGCAGGGCCACCTGCTGCACGACCTGGCGATGACCGACAGCCAGACCCACCGCGTGACCCGCGCCATCGAATGGCTCAACCGCAACTTCGACAAGGCGCTGCGCATCGAGGACCTGGCCCGCGAGGTGAACCTGAGTCCGTCCACCCTGCACCACCGCTTCAAGGAAGTGACCGCGCTCAGCCCGCTGCAGTACCAGAAGCAGCTGCGCCTGCAGGAGGCGCGCCGGCTGATGCTTTCCGAAGGGCTGGAAGTGGCGGTGGCCGGGCATCGCGTCGGCTACGAAAGCCCCTCGCAATTCAGCCGCGAATACAGCCGCCTGTTCGGCGCCCCACCGCTGCGCGACCTGGCGAGCCTGCGTAGCGCGTTGGGCGACGCTGCGATGCCGGCGTGACGCGATGCTTTTGTAGGAGCGAGCTTGCTCGCGAATGGCCTCGTGCCGAAGCGGTTCGCGAGCAAGCTCGCTCCTACGAAGAGATTCCTCAGCGCTCGTAAAGCTCCAGCGGCAGATCGTCCGGATCGGCGAAGAAGGTAAAGCGCTTGCCGGTCAGTTCGTCGAGGCGAATCGGCTCGCAGCGCACGCCATGGCCTTCCAGCTCGGCCACCGCCGACTCCAGGTCGTCCACCGCGAATGCCAGGTGACGCAGGCCCTGCGCCTCGGGATACGACGGCCGCGAAGGCGCGCCGGGGAAGGAGAACAGCTCCAGCTGCACATCACCCAGGGCCAGGTCGAGCTTCCACGAGTCGCGCGCGGCGCGGTACGTCTCGGCGACGATGCGCAGGCCGAGAATCTCGCTGTAGAAGCGCTTGGAACGCGGGTAGTCGGAGCAGATCAGGGCGACGTGGTGGACGCTGTGCAGCTTCATGGGCGAAGACTTCGATCAAGAACGGAGGGCCTATCCTGCCAGCCGTGCGCACGGGGTCAATCCCGAGGCGCAGAAACGAAAAAGGCGGCGCATCGGCGCCGCCTTTCTCATTTTCGGCCAGCTGCTCAGCGCGCGTTGCGCACGCCTTCGGCCAGTTCGCGGCACAGGCCCAGCACGCCTTGTACGGCGGCGGCGGAGCTTTCGGCGTTGGCGATCTTGTCCACCAGGGCCGAGCCGACCACCACGCCGTCGGCCAGGCGGGCGATGCTCGCCGCGTGCTCCGGGGTGCGGATGCCGAAGCCGATGGATACCGGCAGGTCGGTGTGGCGGCGCAGGCGGGCCACGGCTTCCTCGACGTGGTCCAGGGTCGCTGCACCGGCGCCGGTCACGCCGGCCACCGAGACGTAGTAGACGAAGCCCGAGCTGCCTTCGAGCACGGTCGGCAGGCGGTTGTCGTCGGTGGTCGGGGTGGTCAGGCGGATGAAGTCGATGCCGGCGGCCTGGGCCGGGAAGCACAGGTCTTCGTTATGTTCCGGCGGCAGGTCGACCACGATCAGGCCGTCGACGCCGGCTTCCTTCGCGTCGGCGATGAATTTCTCAACGCCGTAGTAGTGGATCGGGTTGAAATAGCCCATCAGCACCAGCGGGGTGGTGCTGTTGGAGGCGCGGAATTCGCGGACCATCTTCAGGGTCTTGGCCAGGTTCTGGCCGTTGCCCAGGGCGCGGATGTTGGCCAGCTGGATCGCCGGGCCGTCGGCCATCGGGTCGGTGAAGGGCATGCCCAGCTCGATCACGTCGGCGCCGGCTTCGGGCAGGCCCTTGAGGATGTCCAGCGAGGTCGAGTAGCCCGGGTCGCCGGCGGTGATGAAGGTCACCAGGGCGGCGCGGTTCTGCTGTTTCAGTTCGGCGAAGCGGGTCTGCAGGCGGCTCATGCTTTCTGCTCCTGTTGCATGTGGTGCATTACGGTCTGCATGTCCTTGTCGCCGCGGCCGGACAGGTTGATCACCATCAGGTGGTCCTTCGGCAGGGTGGGCGCGCGCTTGAAGGCTTCGGCCAGGGCGTGGGACGACTCCAGGGCCGGGATGATGCCTTCGAGGCGGCAGCAGGTGTGGAAGGCTTCCAGCGCCTCGTGGTCGGTGATCGAGGTGTACTGGACGCGGCCGATGTCGTGCAACCAGGCGTGTTCCGGGCCGATGCCGGGGTAGTCCAGGCCGGCGGAGATGGAGTGCGCGTCGATGATCTGGCCGTCCTCGTCCTGCAGCAGGAAGGTGCGGTTGCCGTGCAGCACACCTGGGACTCCGCCGTTCAGGCTGGCCGCGTGCTTGCCGGTCTCGATGCCGTGGCCGGCGGCTTCGACGCCGATGATCTCCACGCTCTGGTCATCGAGGAAGGGGTGGAACAGGCCCATGGCGTTGGAGCCACCGCCGATGCAGGCGACCAGCGAATCGGGCAGGCGTCCTTCCTTCGCGGCCATCTGCTCGCGGGTTTCCTTGCCGATCACTGCCTGGAAGTCGCGGACCATCGCCGGGTACGGGTGCGGGCCGGCCACGGTGCCAATCAGGTAGAAGGTGTTGTGGACGTTGGTCACCCAGTCGCGCAGGGCTTCGTTCATCGCGTCCTTGAGGGTGCCGGTGCCGGCGGTGACCGGGATCACCTCGGCGCCCAGCAGCTTCATGCGGAAGACGTTGGCCTGCTGGCGGTCGATGTCGGTGGTGCCCATGTAGACCACGCACTGCATGCCGAAGCGCGCGGCCACGGTGGCGGTGGCCACGCCGTGCATGCCGGCGCCGGTCTCGGCGATGATGCGTTTCTTGCCCATGCGCTTGGCCAGGAGGATCTGGCCGATGCAGTTGTTGATCTTGTGCGCGCCGGTGTGGTTCAGCTCTTCGCGCTTCAGATAGATCTTCGCGCCGCCGAAGTGCTCGGTCAGGCGCTCGGCGAAATACAGCGGGCTCGGGCGGCCGACGTAGTCGCGCTGGAAGTAGGCCAGCTCTTCGATGAACGCCGGGTCGTCCTTGGCCTTCTCGTATTCGCGGGCCAGGTCGTGGATCAGCGGCATCAGGGTTTCGGCGACGTACTGGCCGCCGAAGCTGCCGAACAGGCCCTTGGCGTCCGGGCCGGTGCGCAGTGAAGACATGGGAAAGCTCCTGTCGTGTCATGGGCAGGCGCAACGGGCCTGCAGGATGGGCTCAGGATACGGCTGCCGGCCCCGGCGGAAAAGCGATAAGATCGCCACAACTTGTCAGGAAAACTCACAGGTTAATCGCCATGAGCCGTGACCTTCCCCCGCTCAACGCACTGCGCGCCTTCGATGCCGTGGCTCGCCTCGGCAGCTTGAGCCGCGCGGCCGACGAACTGCATGTCACCCACGGCGCGGTGAGCCGGCAGCTGCGACTGCTCGAGGATCAGCTCGGGGTGAGTCTGCTCGTCAAGGATGGGCGCGGCGTAAAACTCACCGATGCAGGGCGTCGCCTGGGTGAGGCCAGCACCGATGCCTTCGAGCGCCTGCGCCGGGTCTGCGGCGAGCTGCGCCAGGGCGGCGGCGAAGGTCCCTTCGTCCTCGGTTGCCCGGGTAGCCTGCTGGCGCGCTGGTTCATCCCGCGCCTGGACCGACTCAATCGCGAGCTGCCGGAGCTGCGCCTGCAGCTGTCCGCCAGCGAAGGCGAGCTGGACCCGCGGCGCGGCGGCGTAGGCGCCACCTTGTTGTTCGCCGAGCCGCCGTGGCCGGCCGACATGCGCGTCTTCGAGCTGGCGGTCGAGCGCATCGGTCCTGTGCTCAGCCCCCGCCATCCGCGCTTTGCCGAGCTGCGCCAGGCCGGCCCCGCGACCTTGCTGGACGAACCCTTGCTGCACACCACCTCGCGCCCGCAGGCTTGGCCGCAATGGGCGACGACTCAAGGCCTGGATGCAAGCAAGCTGCGCTTGGGCCAGGGTTTTGAGCATCTCTACTACTTGCTGGAAGCGGCGGTAGCTGGATTGGGCGTGGCCATCGCCCCGCAGGCGCTGGTCGCCGATGACCTGGCGGCTGGCCGTCTGGCGGCGCCCTGGGGCTTCGTCGAGACGAAGGCGCGGCTGACCCTGTGGACCCCGCTGCGCCAGCCCGACCCGCGCGCGGCGCAGCTGGCCGACTGGCTGCGTGCGGCGTTTCACGACTGAAGGCGGGCGGTTTGCCGCCTTCGGGGGGCTCTACTACTGTCCAAGGAGGTACCCGCGCCTTGCGAGCATTCCTGCCTGAGAGAGGAGAGCCTCCATGTCCAACCATCACACCTACAAGAAGATCGAACTGGTCGGTTCCTCCCACACCAGCATCGAAGACGCCATCGGCAACGCGCTGGCCGAGGCGAACAAATCGGTGAAGAACATGGAGTGGTTCGAGGTGGTGGAAACGCGCGGGCACATCGTCAACGGTTCCGTCGGTCACTACCAGGTAACGCTGAAGATCGGCTTCAAGATCGCCGACAGCTGATCGGCGCGGGCCGACGAGATTCCGGGGCGACCCGGTCCATGCCCTGCGGGGCGTCATGCAAGCAATGAACGAGGGAGCGTTTTCATGAAGAACTGGTTGTTGGCCGTGGGTCTGTTGGCCATTGGGGGACAAGCCTTGGCGGCGGCGAAGCCGTGCGAGGAACTGAAGTCTGAGATTGATGCCAAGCTCAAGGCCAAGGGCGTTTCCGGGTACAGCCTGGAAGTGGTCGACAAGGGTGCCGCCGGTTCGGCCAAGGTGGTCGGCACCTGCGACGGCGGGCGCAAGGAGATCGTCTACTCGCGCAAGTGAAGGGTGCTTGCGCAGCGAAACCGGGGTACCGCGAGGGCCCCGGTTTTTCTTTGCCCGTTGCCAGGGCGCACCTTGATGGCACTCTGTCGCCGCCGGGCGGTCTGTCGTTAGGATAGGCAGCGCCCCGTGGTGGGGCTGACGAGGGAATGCCATGACCGTGAGCAAGATCGCCGTGCTGTTGCTGGCCGTGGCCTGCGCGAGTGTCGCGCAGGCGAAGACCAAGCCCTGCGAGGAACTCAGGAAGGAAATCGAGACCAAGATCCAGTCCGCCGGGGTGACCTCCTACACCCTGGAGATTGTCACCGACAGCGAAGTGAAGGACCCCAACATGGTGGTCGGCAGTTGCGAAGGTGGCACCCGCAAGATCGTCTACCAGCGCAACGACGACTGACTCAGAACAGGCGGCAGTCCTGCCGCCCCTGGAAGTTGGTGCGGGCGACCACCTGGCCATTGGCGTCGGTCAGCAGCGCCAGCGCCTTGCGCAGCTGCGGGCGCAGTTCCAGGCGATAGCGCTGGCCGGCGGCGAAGCCGTCGTAGGTCAGCCAGACGCGGCAGGTGATCTCGATGGTGTTGTCGCTGTTCGCCAACCCACCTCCGCCGCCCCCGGGAACTTCGTACTGGTAGCGCACTTCGAGCTCGTGCTTGCCCGGCGGCACCTGGAAATAGCGGCCATCGCGCAGCACCTGGTTGTCGAGGCGCTGGGCGAGCAGGGTGTGGGCTGGTTGGGTGTAGAGCTCGACCCAGGCCATGCCCGGGTCGTGTTTCGGTAACGGCCCGGCGCAGGCGCCGAGCAACGGCAACAGGAACAGCAGCGACGATTTGCGCATGACAGCGGCGCTCGTGAGGGGTAATGCATTCAGCATACCCCTTGGTGATCGCCCCGGTGCGCGCGATCAGGCCTTCTCGCAGCGCCCCGCCTGGCCGCTGGCGAGTTCGTTGTCGTCGTTATCGTAGAGCCGCGCCCAGGGATGGAAGCCGACGCTGCCGGTGCGCAGGCGATAGCGCTGGCCGGCGCCGAAGTCGTGGTACTTCAGGGTCAGCTGGCAATCGCGCCAGAGGCTTTCGGAGACGGCGTTGGCGGCGCCGATATCGGCCGGCTGGACCTGGAACTGGAAGCGCACGCGCAGCTCGTGCTGGCCGGGGTCGACCTCGAAGTAGCGCGAGGAGGACCACGGCTTGCCGTCCACCGCCAGGGCCGCCAGGTCGCTCTGGCTGTTAGTGTCGAGGTCGACCCAGGCGCGGTTCGGGTCCGGTTTCGGCAGCATCAGCGAGCAGCCGCTCAGCGCGAGCAGGCCGCCTGCCAGAATCAGCGGGCGCATGGGGTTCACTCCTGTGGGTCTTGTCGTAGGGCGGCGCAGAGGGCCTGTGCTAAGGTGCCGCGCATGCCATCCCGCCTGCGTATAGCGTTACTCGACCGCCGATTGCCCCGCTGGGTTCCCTGCCTGGCCTTCGTCCTGCTGGGCGGTTGCTCCAGCGTGCAGTACTACGCGCAGTTGGGCAGTGGCCAGCTCAAGCTGTTGAGCGCCCGCGAGCCGGTGGCCGACGTGGTCGCCGACCCGTCCCGCGATGCCCGGCTGCGCGAGCGCCTGGCGCTGTCCCAGCAGGCGCGTGACTTCGCCAGTGCAACCTTGGGCCTGCCGGACAACCACAGCTATCGCCTGTACAGCGACATCCAACGTCCCTATGTGGTGTGGAACGTCTTCGCCACGCCGGAGCTGTCGCTGCACCCGCTGACCCACTGCTTCCCCATCGCCGGCTGCGTGGCTTATCGCGGCTACTACGGCGAGCCTGCCGCCCAGGGCGAAGCGAAGCGCCTGAAGGCGCAGGGCTGGGACGTCTACGTTGGCGGCGTGGAGGCCTACTCCACCCTTGGCTGGTTCGACGATCCCATCCTCAGCAGCATGCTGCGCTGGGACGACCAGCGCCTTGCCGAGACGATCTTCCACGAGTTGGCGCACCAGCGTTACTACCTGCCCGGTGATACCGCCTTCAACGAGTCCTATGCGAGCTTCGTCGAGCAGGAAGGCGGCCGCCGCTGGCGCGCCTCCCGTGGTTTGCCGCCGGAAAACGGACTTGCCGTGCGTCAGCGCGAAGGCCTCACCCGCCTGGTGCTGGATACCCGCGAGCGCCTCGACAAGCTCTATGCCAGCAGTCAGTCGGATGAAGCCAAGCGCGCCGGCAAGGCCGCCGAGTTCGAGCGCATGCGCAGCGAGTACCGCGCGCTCTGCCTGCGCGAGTGGGGCGGCAAGTGTCCGTACGACGCCTGGATCAACGGCCCGATGAACAACGCCAAGCTGCTGCCCTTCGGTCTCTACGACCAGTGGGTGCCCGCCTTCGCCACGCTGCTGCGCCAAGTCGGCGGCAATTGGCCGGCATTCTATGCGCGGGTCGAAAAGCTCGGCGCCCTGCCCGCCGCACAGCGCAAGGCGAAGCTCCAGCAGCTGAAGTCCGGGCAGCCGGTGAGCTTCTGAATCTGCGCTAGCTTTACCTGCAGGGGCCATTGCAGTCGGGGCCCCGAACCTCGGTCCATCTCGGACCCGCCCGGCCCCGGTTACTCGGGCAGAGGTGCGCCATCATGGGAGGATCCCGATGTGCCCTGCTCTGCCTTGGCCTGCCGCTGCTGGTGGCCTGCGCCGGCCAGAGCTACCTGCAGCAAATGCGTGAGGGAGAGACGCAACTGCAGGCGGACCGCGAGCCGCTCAGCGCGGTGCTCGCCGATCCTCGCACCGATCCGCGCACACGCCAGCTGCTGCTTGCAGCGGCTGACGCGCGCGAGTTCGCCAGCCATCGACTCGCCCTGCCGGACAACCCGAGCTACCGCTCCTACGTCGACCTGCACCGCGACTACGCGATGTGGAACCTGTTCGCCACCAGCGAGTTTTCCGTCGAGCCGCACCGCAGCTGTTTCGCCGAGGTCGGCTGTATCGGCTACCTGGGTTTCTATCATCCCGGCGATGCCGAGCGAGCCGCGACGGCGCTGCGCGAGCAGGGGCTGGAGACCTACATAGGCACTTCCGAATCCTTCGTGATTCCCGGCCACAACGACGCACCCATCCTCAGCACCATGCTGAGCGACGACCGCCATCTGGCCGAGCTGATCTTCCACGAGCTCACCCACCAGCGCCTGTACGTGGCCGGCGACAGCGCCTTCAACGAGTCGCTCGCCAACTTCGTGCAGCAGGAAGGCTTGCGCCAGTGGCTGGCGGCGCATGGGCGGGCAGCGGGCGCCGACGTCGCCCGCGCACAGCGCGACGTGCTGACCGAGCTGGTCCTGGAGACCCGAGCGCGTCTGCAGAACCTCTATGCCAGCGGACTGCCGCCCGAGCAGCTGCGTGAGCGCAAGGCTGCCGAATTCCAGCGCCTGCGCGACCACTATCACCTGCAGATGTCCCTGCACTGGGGGGGCAAGGGGCTCTACGACGCCTGGGTCGATGCGCCGCTGAACAACGCTTCGCTGGCGCCTTTCGGCATCTACGACCAGTGGGTGCCGGCGTTCGCCGCGCTGTACCGGCAGGTTGGCGGCGACTGGACTCGCTTCTTCAGCGCCGCGAGCGTCCTCGCCGCGCAACCCTCCGCCCAGCGCCTGGCGCGGTTGGGCGCCTTGCGCGCCGAGGAGCTGGCGCTCAAGGCGGCGCCGCCGCGCCTGGCCGGTTCCGGCTAGTCGGCGGCGTCCGGGGCGTGCAGCGGCAGGTCGAGCTGCACGCGGCGGCGCAGCCAGGGGCTGGGCCGGTAGCGCGGCTCGCCGTAGCAAGCCAGCAAGCCCTGGAGGATGGTGAGGATGCGCGCCGCGCCGTAGTGCTCGCCGAAGGCCAGCGGGCCGAACGGATAGCCGAGCGCGAGCTGCACCGCGCGGTCCAGCGTGACCGGCGTGGCGATGCCGCGCTGGGCGATCTCGCAGCCGAGGTTGACGATGCTGGCGATCACCCGCTGGGTGATGAAGCCGGGCGAGTCGTTGATCACTTCTACTGGCACGCCGTCCGCGCCCAGCGCCTGGCGGGCCTGGGCTTCCAGTTGCGGGTCGAGGGCGGGCTGGCGCATCAGCACGCGACGCTTGTCCAGCTCGCCGAAGCTCTCCAGCGCGAGACTGCGCTCCGCCGGCAGGCCCAGGGCGTCGATGCGCGTGCTGGCGTCTTCGCCCAGCGGGGTGACCAGGCAGATGGCGCGCGCCGAGGGAGCTTCGGCGCTTTCGAGGATCACGCCGGCCTGGGTCAGCAGCTGGCCGACGTGGTGGCGCAGGTCGGGGTCCTGGCTGTCGAGCCAGAACGGCCGGTCGAGCGTTACCGGCAAGGGGCGCGGCTCCTCCTCCCGCAGTTGCTGGCCGTCCTGGTAGCGGTAGAAGCCTTCGCCGGACTTGCGACCGAGCAGCCCGGCGGCGACTCGTTGCGCCGCGAGCGGCGACGGCAGGTAGCGCGGGTCCTGGTAGAACTGCTGGTAGAGCGACTCCATCACCGCCTGGGAAACGTCCAGCCCGGTGAGGTCGAACAGCTCGAACGGGCCCATGCGGAAGCCCGCGCCGTCGCGCAGGATGCGGTCGATCTGCGCGGCGCTGGCGATGCCCTCGCCGAGGATGCGCAGGGCCTCGGTGCTGTAGGCACGGCCGGCGTGATTGACGATGAAGCCGGGGCTGTCCGGGCTTACCGCGGGGAAGTGCCCGGCCTGCTCGGCAAGACTGCACAGGCGCGCAATCACTGCGTCGTCGGTGCGTTGGCCGCGCACCACTTCGACGATGCGCATCAGCGGCGCCGGGTTGAAGAAGTGGAAGCCGGCGACCCGCTGCGGCCGGCGGCAACGCGCGGCAATGCGGGTGACCGACAGCGACGAGGTGTTGCTGGCGAGCACGGCGTCATCGCTGACGCGTGCTTCCAGCTCGGCGAACAATGCCTGCTTGGCGTCGATGTCCTCGACAATGGCTTCGATCAGCAAGTCGCAGCCGGCCAGCTCGTCGAGGCTGTGCGCCGGCTGCAGGCGATGCAGGGTGGCGGCCAGCGTGTCGGCGTCGATCTTGCCTTTGGAGGCGGCGCGCTCGAGCAGCTCGCGGTTGAACGCCAGCGCCTGCTGGATGCTCTCGGCGCGGCTGTCGTAGAGCTTCACCGGCACGCCGGCGCTGGCGAACAGCTGGGCGATGCCGCGGCCCATGGCGCCGGCGCCGATCACACCGATGCGCTGGAAAGCGGGAAGGGAGCTGGAAGGCATGCGCAGGGCGCCCTCGTCTGACTGGCCTGTCTCAACCTTAGTCGCTGAGTTCACGAGGCGTCGCTCCGTTGCCGTTCGCGGTCGCGCAGTTCGCGGCGGAGCATCTTGCCCACCGAACTCTTGGGCAGCTCGTCGAGGATCTCGACCTGGCTGGGCACCTTGTAGCCGGTCAGGTGTTCGCGGCAGTGGGCGATGATCGCGGCGGCATCCAGCGCCGGGTCGCGCAGGCTGACGAAGAGCTTCACCGCCTCGCCCTTGCGCGCGTCCGGCACGCCGATGGCGAGGCACTCGCGGATGCCCGGGTGGCGCATCGCGGCATCCTCCACCTCGTTGGGGAAGACGTTGAAACCGGAGACCAGGATCATGTCCTTCTTGCGGTCGACGATCTTCAGCAGGCCGTTGGCGTCCTGCAGGGCGATATCGCCGGTGCGCAGCCAACCGTCGGCGTCGAGCACCTGGGCGGTTTCCTCCGGGCGCTGCCAGTAGCCGAGCATCACCTGCGGGCCGCGCAGGCACAGCTCGCCGGGCTCGTCCACGGCGCAAGGGTTGCCTTCCTCATCGAGGATGCGCACCTCGGTATCGACCAGCGCCGCGCCGACGAAGCCTTCGCGATAGGGCGTCAGACGGGTGTTGGTGCACACCACCGGCGACGCCTCGGTGAGGCCGAAGCCTTCCAGCACGGGCGCGCCGGTGAGCGCCTGCCAGCGTCGGCCGACTTCCAGGTTGAGCGGCCCGCCGCCGCTGGTGACCCACTTCAGGTGGCTGAAATCGATGCTGGTGAAGTCCGGGTGGTTCATCAGCCCGACGAACAGGCTGTTCAGCCCGCTGAGCAGGCTGAACGGGTAGCGGCGCATGGCGCCGATGATCTCGTCGAGGTTGCGCCCATCGCGGATCACCACCGTGTGCAGGCCCATGCCCACCGAGCTCAGGCAGTTCGTGGCGAAGGCCATGATGTGGTAGAGCGGCAGAGGCGCGATGCGCACGTCGGTGGCCGGGTCGAGCAGGCCGGGGCGCATGAACAGTTCGAGGGTCTGGATGACGTTGGCCAGAAGGCTGTGGTGGGTCAGCATGGCGCCCTTGGAAACGCCCGTGGTGCCGCCGGTGTATTGCAGCAGCGCAAGGCGCTCCAGGCCCGGTTCGGCGTCCAGCGGCGGCGCTTCGGCGCCCAGGCGCAGGGCCTGCATGAAGCGCGTGGCGTCGGGCTCGTCGCAGGCGTATTGCGGCTGCTCGATGTCGTCCACCGAGGTCAACAGCAGCTGGCGCACGGCGCTGTCGCCCTGCACCTTGCGCAGCAGCGGCAGCAGGCGGTCGAGCAGCAGGATGGCCACTGCGCCGGAGTCGCGCAGCTGGTGCGTGAGCTCGCCGGCGGTGTACTGCGGATTGGTGTTGACCAGCACCAGGCCGGCCTTGAGCGCGCCAAAGGCGGCGATCGGGTACTGCAGCGAATTGGGCAGCATCAGCGCCAGGCGCTCGCCCGCCTGGAGGCCGGCGCAGTGGCGCAGGTAGCGGGCGAAGGCGTCGGAGTGGCGTTCCAGCTCGGCGAAGCTCAGGCTGCTCGGCCCGCAGGAGAAGGCCGGTCGCTCGGGGTGCTGGCGCGCGGCATCGCGCAGCAGGTCGTGGACATTCTGGTAGGCGTGCTCGGCGATTTGCCTGGCGACGTAACCTTCGGCAGTGATGGGCACGATCAGCCCTCCGCTAGTGAATTATTGTTTTACTCTGCGAAACACAATGTCGAAATCGATGTTATGCGATAGGCTTTGGTGGTGCAATGACCACTCGTGCTGCTGTCTGCGCCGGGTCGATCTGCTATCGTTCGCCCCGCGCCGGAACTGGCTCCGGCGCCCTTTTTCATCCGCCGAGGCAGCATGAGCGACGACATCGAAGACACCGGCACGCCCAAGGACCGCAAGTTCGTCGAGGCCCTGGCCCGCGGCCTCGACGTGCTGCGCGCCTTCACCCATGGCTCGGTGGTGCTGGGCAACCAGGAAATCGCGCGGATCACCGGGCTGCCCAAGCCCACCGTGTCGCGCATGACCTACACGCTCACGAAGCTCGGCTATCTCGCCTACTCGCAGCAGCACGAGAAGTACCAGCTCGACTCCGGCGTGCTCGCACTCGGCTACGCCTACGTGTCGAACCTGCGCGTGCGCCAGCTGGCCAAGCCGTACATGGATGCCTTCGCCAAGCGCACCAACACCACCGTGGGCCTGACCTGCCGCGACTGGCTGTCGATGATCTACGTGGAGAACTGCCGTCCGCCGGAAGCGACGTCCCTGCGCATGGATGCCGGCGTACGCCTGCCGCTGGCGACCACAGCCGCCGGCCGCGCGTATCTCGCGGCGACCCCGGAGCAGGAGCGCGAACACCTGCTGCAGGCGCTGGAAGCCCGCCACGAAGGCGACTGGTCGGTGCTGCGCGCCTCGCTGGAGCGTTCCTTCGAGGAATACCGTGAGAACGGCTTCTGCCTGTCTCTCGGCGATTGGGACCGCAACGTCCGCGCCGCCGGCGTACCGCTGCGCCTGGCCGACGGCGGGCTGATGGCGCTGACCTGCGGCGCGCCCTCCTTCCAGCTCAGCGAGGAAACCCTCAAGGGCTCGCTGGCCCACGAGCTGGAGATGCTGGCGCGGGATATCGAGAGCCTTGGCGCCTGATCGGTCCTTGTAGGAGCGCGCCATGCGCGCGATTCGCGGCCATGGGCCGCTCCTACAGCATCCACGAAAGCGCTCCTGTAGGAGCGGACCTCGTCCGCGATAACCGGAATGCCCGGCGCTGGCGCGGAATATCGAGAGCCTCGGTGCCTGATCGATCCTTGTAGGAGCGCGCCATGCGCGCGAATCGCGGCCATGGGCCGCTCCTACAACATCCACGGAAGTGCTCCTGTAGGAGCGGACCTTGTCTGCGATAACCGGAATGCCCGGCGCGATTCGCGGATGAGATCCGCTCCTACAGGTTCTGCCGTCAGGCGACTTCCATCAGCTTCGCGTAGGCCTTCAGGTGGTGGTCGTCGTCGCCGAGCTGGTGGCTGAAGCTCACCAGGCGCTTGGCGTGGTGCGCGAGCACGTATTCCCAGGTCATGCCGATGCCGCCGTGCAGCTGGATCGCCTGCTCGGCGATGAAGCGCCCGGCGCGGGTGACGATGAACTTGGCCGCCGCCAGGGTGCGGCTGCGTTCGGCGCTGTCCGGCTGGTCGGCCACGCAGGCGGCGAGGATGGCCATGCTGGTGGCCTGCTCCAGCTCGCTGCGCATGTCGACCATGCGGTGCTGCAGCACCTGGAACTTGCCGATCGGCACGCCGAACTGCTTGCGCGTCTTCAGGTAGTCGAGGGTCAGGTCGCAGGCTTCCTGCATGCTGCCCAGGGCCTCGGCGCACTGGCCGGCGATGGCGCGCCCTTGCTGGTATTGCAGCGCGGCCAGGGCTTCGCCAGGAACACCGACCGCCTCACCCAGCGCGCCGTCGAGGAACAGATCGCAGGCGCCCTGCCCGTCGATGGTCGGATAGGCGCGGCGCTGCACGCCGGGCTGGTCCGGATCGACGAGGAACAGGCCGATGCCCTGCTCGTCCCGCGCATTTCCGGCGGTGCGTGCCGACACCAGGATCGCCGTGGCGCTCTGCCCGCCGATCACCACCGCCTTGCGCCCGCTGAGCTTCCAACCGGCGCCCGCGGTTTCCGCGCGGGTCTGTACGTCGTGCAGCTGGTAATGGCTCTGCGGCTCTTCCAGGGCCACGGCGAATTGCGCTTCCGCGCTGGCTATGCGTGGCAGCCAGTGGTCCTTCTGCGCGTCGCTGCCGAGCTGGGCGATCAGGCCGCCGGCGTGCACCACCGATTGCAGGTAGGGCTCCAGGCACAGGCCGCGGCCCAGTTCGGTGAGCACCAGCATGCTGTCCACGCCGCCGCCGAAGCCGCCGTAGGCCTCGGGCAGGGACACCGAGGTCAGCCCCAACTCGCCGAGCTGGCGCCAGAAGTCGGCGCTGTAGCCCAGCGCGCTTTCGCTGAAAGCTTCGCGCTTGTCGAAGGGGTATTCGTCGCGCACCAGGCGCGCCGCGGTGTCCTGCAGCATTTGCTGCTCTTCGCTGAGTTTGAAGTCCATGCTCATGCCCTCACAGCTCGAGAATCATCTTCGAGACGATGTTCTTCTGGATTTCGTTGGAGCCGCCGAAGATCGACAGCTTGCGCAGGTTGAAGTACTGGCTGGCAGGCGCCGTCGAGTAGTCGGCGTGCAGCGGCTCGACGCCCTTATCCAGGTCGAATTCGTCTTCGATGAAGGGCAGCGCATAAGGCCCGAGCACCTTGCGCAGCAGGTGACTGATGGCCTGGCGGATCTCGGTGCCCTTGACCTTGAGGATCGAGCTTTCCGCACCCGGCACGCCGCCTTCGCGGGCAGCGGCGAGGATGCGCAGGGTGCTCATCTCGATGGCCATCAGCTGCATTTCGACCTCGGCCACCTGGGCGCGGAACAGCGGGTCTTCCAGCAGCGGCTTGCCATCGCACAGCTCGCGGCTGGCCACGCGCTTGAGGTGCGCGAGCACCGCCTTGGACGCGCCGATGCCGGCGAGGCCAGTGCGTTCGTAGGTGAGCAGGTACTTGGCGCAGGTCCAGCCTTCGTTCTCGCGGCCGACCAGGTTTTCCACCGGCACCTTCACGTTGTCGAAGAAGACCTCGTTGACCTCGTGGTCGCCGTCCAGGGTGATGATCGGCCGCACCGTGATGCCGGGGGTCCGCATGTCGATCAGCAGGAAGCTGATGCCGCGCTGCTGCTGGGCCTCCGGGTCGGTGCGGACCAGGCAGAAGATCCAGTCGGCGTGCTGGCCGAGGGTGGTCCAGGTCTTCTGGCCGTTGACGATGTAGTGGTCGCCGTCGCGCACCGCGCGGGTCTTCAGCGAGGCCAGGTCGGAACCGGCGCCCGGCTCGGAGTAGCCCTGGCACCACCAGTCGGTGCCGTCGAGGATGCGCGGCAGGAAGTGCGCCTGCTGCTCGGGCGTGCCGAACTTGATGATCACCGGGGCGACCATGTTGACGCCGAAGGGGATGGTGCGTGGCGCACCGAAGGCGGCGCACTCCTCCTCGAAGATGTGCTTCTGCACGACGTTCCAGCCGGTGCCGCCGAATTCCTCCGGCCAGTGCGTGGCGTACCAGCCCTGCTCGTTGAGCAGGCGCTGCCAGCGCTGGTGATCGGCCTTGCCCAGGTGCTTGCCGAGGCGGACCTTGGTGCTGATGTCCTGCGGCAGCTTGGTGCTCAGGAAGGCGCGGACTTCGTCGCGGAAGGCCAGCTCTTCGGGGGTGAAATGAATGTCCATGGGTGGCTCCTTAGAGATCAGCGAAGCGGCGGCCTTCGGCCACCAGGCGTTCGAGCAGCGGCGCCGGTTCCCACCAGGCGCCGAAGCGCTGGTGGAACTCGCGGATGCGTTGCAGCACGTGGTCCAGGCCAAGGCGGTCGGCGTGGAACAGCGGGCCGCCACGCCAGGCCGGGAAGCCATAGCCGTTGAGGAAGATCAGGTCGACGTCGCTGGCGCGCTGGGCGATGCCCTCGTCGAGGATGCGCGCGGCTTCGTTGACCAGCGAGAAGAGGCAGCGCTCGACGATGTGCTCGTCGCTCACCGGCTGGCGGGTGATGCCGCGCGCGGCGGCGGACGCTTCCAGCATCGCCTGCAGCGCAGGGTTCTCCTGCGGCGTGCGCGAGCCTTCTGGATACAGGTAGAAACCGGCTCCGGTCTTCTGCCCGAGCATGCCGGCGGCGTACAGGTGGTCGAGCACCGTGGGCAGGGTCTGGCCGGGTTTGAGGTTCGGTCGCTGGCGCGCGCGGATCGCGTGGCTGATGTCGAGGCCGGAAAGGTCGCGTACCGCCAGCGCGCCCATGGCCATGCCGAAGTCGCGCAGCGCCTTGTCCACCTGCGCGGGGCTGGCGCCCTCCTCCAGCAGGAACTCGGCCTGGCGACCGTACTGGAAGATCATGCGGTTGCCGACGAAACCGTCGCACACGCCGACCGCCACGGCGATCTTCTTCAGGCGCTTGCCGATCTGCATGGCGCTGGCCAGCACTTCGGCGCTGGTGGCCTTGCCGCGTACCACTTCGAGCAGCCGCATGACGTTGGCCGGGCTGAAGAAGTGCAGGCCGACCACGTCCTGCGGGCGTTGGGTGAAGGCGGCGATTTCGTCGAGGTCCAGCGACGAGGTATTGCTGGCGAGGATGGCGCCGGGCTTGCACACCGCATCCAGGCGCTCGAAGACCTGGCGCTTCACTTCCATGCTCTCGAACACGGCCTCGATCACCAGGTCGACGTCGGCCAGGGCTTCGTAGTCGAGCACGCCCTGGATCAGGCCCAGGCGTTTTTCCATGGCCTCGGCGCTGAGGCTGCCGCGCTCGACGCTGGCCTGGCAGGTGCCGCGAGCGCGTTGCAGGGCGCCGTCGAGGGCCGACGGGTCGATTTCCAGCAACTTCACCGGGATGCCGACATTGGCGAAGCACAGGGCGATGCCGACGCCCATGGTGCCGCCGCCGATCACTGCTGCGCTGCGTACTTCGCGTACCGGTGTGTCGGCCGGCAGGCCGGCGATCTTCGCGGCTTCGCGCTCGGCGAAGAAGGCATGGATGAGTGCCGCGCGCTGTGGCGATTCCAGGCACTGCTGGAACAGCTCGCGCTCGCGCTTCAGTCCATCGGCCAACGGCAACTGCGTGGCGGCTTCTACCGCCTCGACGCAGCGCAGCGGCGAGAACAGGCCGGGCATGCGCTTCTCGACTTCGGCGCGCTTGGCGGCGATCAGGGCGGCGTCGCCTTGCACTTGGCGCTCGCCGGTGCGGCGAGGACCGCGCGCTTCGTCCAGCAGGCGACGAGCGCAGGCCAGGCCGGCTTCGGCGAGGTCGCCTTCGACGATCGCGTCGAGGATGCCGTACTCCAAGGCCTGTGGCGCTTTCACCGGGTTGCCGGAGACGATCATCTCCAGCGCTTTCTCGACGCCCACCAGGCGTGGCAAACGCTGGGTGCCGCCGGCGCCGGGAAGTAGGCCGATCTTCACTTCCGGCAGGCCGACCTGGGCATCGACCAAGGCGACGCGGTAATGGCAGGCGAGCGCCACTTCCAGTCCGCCGCCCAGGGCGGTGCCGTGGATCACGGCCACGCTCGGCTTGCTCGAAGCTTCGATGGCCTCGACCACCTCCGGCAGCGAAGGCGCCTGCGGCGGCTTGCCGAACTCCTTGATGTCGGCGCCGGCCATGAAGGTACGGCCTTCGCAGACGAGCACCACGGCGCGCACAGCGGCATACGCCTCGGCCTCGCGGAAGGCCCGCAGCAGTCCGTCGCGGACCGCGTGGCCCAGGGCGTTGACCGGGGGATTGTCGACTTTGATCAGGGCCACGTCGCCTTGGCGCTCGACCCGTACCACCTGGGACATGCTCGTAATCTCCGTTGTAATTTTGTTGTTTAACGGAATCATGTTTCGCTGTGCAGAATATAAAGATCATTCTTGCTTGTCGAGAGACTAGGCGAGTGCCATCGGACGAGCTGCATTTGTAGGAGCGAGCTTGCTCGCGAATTGTTTGGGTGCCGGGTGGATTCGCGAGCAGGCTCGCTCCAAGCGGAACCCCGTGTCTTCGCGGGTATCTCGCGTGCATGAAAAAGCCGCCGGCCCGGCGATGCGGGGCGGCGGCTTTGGTGTTGCGCCGGGTCAGGCCGGGCGGCGCATGTCGATGTGCGGGATGTCGTCTTCCAGGTACACGTCGCCTTCGGCCTGGAAGCCGTAGCGGCCGTAGTAGCCCTGCAGGTGCGCCTGGGCCGAGAGGTAGACCGGCCGCCCCGGCCAACGCCGGGCCGCCTCGTCGAGGGCATGCTCCATCAATTGGTGGCCAAGGCCGCGGCCGCGGCCGGCGGCAGCGGTGATGACACGGCCGATCACCACTTCGCCGCTGTGCGTCTCCGGGTCGAGCAGGCGCAGGTAGGCCAGCATCTGCTCGCCTTCGTGGGCGGTGAGGTGGCAGGTGTCGCCTGCGAGATCCTGGCCATCGATGTCCTGGTAGGGGCAGGTCTGCTCGACCACGAAGACCTCGCAGCGCAGGCGCAGGATCGCGTACAGCTCCTCCTTGCTCAGTTCGCTGTGATGCTTGCAGCTCCAGGTCAGGTCCATGGCGTGAATCTCCGGCAGGTGGCTAGGGAAAGCGCATCATCCTCTCACGCCGGGCGTGAGCGCACAGCCGTTTCCCGCTGCACCGGCGCGATGCCGCCGAGGTGCCGGCGCAGCGCCTCGATGGCCACCTTGACCTTGGCCGGCTGGGCATCGCGGCGTGGCGTGACGGCGTAGATGCCGAAGCTCGGCAACGTCCACTGCGGCAGCAGGCGCACCAGCCTGCCCTCCTCCAGCGCCTCGCGGACTTCGGGTTCCGGCTGCAGGGAAATGCCCAGGCCGTCGAGGGTGAACTGGCGCAGGGCGATCATGCTGTTGGCGGCGACCCGGGGCTCCAGGCGCAGCCGGCAGCTCTCCTCGTCCGGGCCGTTGAATTGCAGCGTATGGGCCTGGCCACGGGTGTTTAGCGACAGCCAGTCGACCTGCTGCAGCTGCTGCGGATGATCGATGGGGCCACAGCGGCGCAAGTAAACCGGCGCCGCGCAGACCAGGTTGTTCCATTCGGCGAGATGGCGCGCCACCAGGCTGGAGTCGGCCAGGTTGCCGACGCGGATGGCGAGGTCGATGCGCTGCTCGATCAGGTCGATCTGCTCGTCGTGGAAGAACAGTTGCAGGCGCAGTTGCCGATGATTTTCCAGCAACGGCCGGAGGGCCTCGGTGATCAGCTTTCCGGAGAAGCCAACCGGCGCGGCCAGACGCAGCTCGCCAACCGGCGCTTCCCGCCACTCGCCCAGGCGCTGCTCGGCTTCCTCGGCGATGGCCAGCATCTCGGCGCAGCTACGATAAAAGGCAGCGCCGGCTTCGGTCAGGGTGAGCTTGCGGGTGGTGCGGTGCAGCAGCGTGACCTGGGCGTGGGCCTCCAGCTTGCGGATCTGCTGGCTGACCGCCGAGGGCGTCATGCCAAGGGCTTCGGCGGCCGCTGCCATGGAGCCACGTGCGACCACGGTGGCGAAGATGGCCATGCCCTTGAGGTTGTCCATTGTGAAGCTCCGCTAAACAGTGAAAGGCAAATTAGCCGGTTTTTGCGCGGATTGCTTCTGTCTAGGATGCGACTTCCGAAAAAGGAGAGAGAAAATGCTGACGTCCCACGCTGACGTGACGACCCCCGATGGCGCCCGCTATCTGAAGCGCCTGTGCAACCACTTCGCCCACAAGCTGCCGGTGGAGCTGAGCGAGGATCGCGGCGTGCTGCGCTTCGACTTCGGCACCTGCTATCTGCACGCCGATGCAGCGGCTCTGCACCTCAAGGCCGAAGCCGCCGACGGCGAAGCGCTGGCGCGCCTGCAGCAAGTGGTGGTCAGCCACCTCGACCGCTTCGCCTGGAAGGAAGGTCAGCTGCCGGTCGAGTGGCGCTGAACCTGCACCCCCCCCCCCGCCCGGCCAGCCTCAGCGCTGGCCGGCGATGATCTGCTGGATCAGCCCGCTGGCCAGCTCGATCAGCAGATAGTTGCCATCCACATCCATCCACTGCGAACCACGGGCTGGTGGCGGTAGCTGGTGCATCCGCCAGTCTTCCACGTAATAGCGGTGCTCACGGTAGTCCGGCGGCAGGTATTGCCCGGTCGCCCAGTGACGGCGCTCGGCCTCGTGCCGGCGCTGCGCTTCTTCCCATTGCCGCTGGCGCTCTTCCTGTTGATGGCGCTGGGACTCTTCCCACTGCCGTTCTCGCTCTTCGTGCTCGCGCCGTTGCTGCTCTTGCCATTGGCGCTGCTGCTCGGCCTGGCGGCGTTGCTCTTCCTGCCAGCGGCGCTGCTCTTCCTGTTGCCGCCGCAGGGCTTCCTGACGCTGCTGTTCCTCGAACCGCCGCCGGCGTTCTTCCTGCTGCCTTTGTTGCTGCTCGGCCTGTTGCCGCTGCTGCTCCTGTTGCTGGCGTTGGCGCTCCTGCTGCTGACGCTGCTGCTCCTGCCATTGGCGCTGTTGTTCCTGCTGCTGCCGCTGCTGGTCTTGCCATTGCTGTTGCTGCTGGGCGTCGTTGCCGTTCCAGGCGAGTGCGCCGGCGGCGGGCAACAGCAGGCTCAGGCCCAGGGCGCTAAGGGAGAGGTTCTTGGACATGGTCGTCGGTCGCGAAAAGGAAAAGTGGCGGAGGCGCCGGGAAAAGTGGCCAGTAGGCGGCCGGAACTGAGTTCCCGGTTTTCGGGAAGTTCCGCCAAGGTGTAAACGGCAGCGTCAGGTTCGAAATACTATTTGTTACCGTTCGGTCACTCTAAATGCATTTATGAGTTATCGGGTCACATAAAGATCAATTCAATTGGAAATGCTCAATTGATCGCAATTTGTATAAAATAGCAAAGTCAATACTTTGAAATATCTTGTAACCGTGTGGCCACTTTTACCCCGAGTTTTCCACAGCATCGATGCGCAAAATTTGTACATCGCGGCCCTTTACCCGGTACGCGGCTTGGTAAGGCCAACGTTCGAGCAGCAATTCGCGCACCCCGGGCACTTCGCTCGGCTGGCCGACACTGCTCAGGCTGAGATCGGCCAGCGCCTTCACCTGGCTGACCATGTCCTGGATCGCCCGGAGGGCCTTCTCCGGGCCGACCAGCACCACGTAGTGGTCGTACAGGCCGTCCAGGTCGGCGGCCGCCTTGTGCGTCCACTGCAGGCTCATGCCAGCCCCCATTTGCGTTCGATTTCCACGTGGTCCAGCAGATGCCCGGCATTGGCGTCGGCCAGCCCCTCGTCGATGGCTGCGACGTGCCAGGCCTGGCGCTCCAGGTACTGCGCCAGGGCCTGGCGCAGGTGGTACGGGCGGTCCCGATGGGTGGCGCGGGCCAGCTGATCCAGGGCTGCGGCCAGGGTGTCATCGGCACGGAAGGAGATTACGGTGGTCAATTTATGAACAGTCCGTTTACGCTATATACAGAGTTTACAACGATAACAGAAGTATACGAATCAAGCACTTGGAAGGATTGATCGCATCGCGGAATGCGGCTGGGAAAGGGCGGCAGCGAGAGGTCGTGGGAATGGAGAGGCGCCGCCGATTGCCGATGGCAATCCAACCCGCGCATGCTGGCGATTGATATCCAGCCGTCCTGCGGAATAGGAGAAATGCCATGGCTGAGGAGGTCCTACCCGTCGGCGAAGCACTGCGAGGCCTGCACGACGACGGCTTCATCCCGCTGCGTGGATTGCTGGATGCCGCGCAAGTTGCCGAGGTGCGCGCGTTGATCGACGCGCTGAAGCCGATCCACTGGGACTACGAGGGCCTGGTCGATCACTACAAATGCGTGTTCAACCGCTCCCCGCGCTGGCTGCCGTATCTCGATCCGCCGGGCCTGATCGAGATCGCCGAGGCGGCGCTCGGCGCGGATTGCCACGTGATCGGCCAGACCGCCTGGCGCTGCCACCCGGGCTTCATTGGCGCGGAGATGCACCTGGACTACTTGCCCATGGCGTTGCCGGCGGAATTGCTCGCCAGTGGATTCGAGCTACCGATGTTCCTCTGCACCGCGCAAATTTACCTGGACGACATAGATGCGGACCTTTGCCCGACCCGGGTGATCCCGGGCAGTCACCGCGCCGGACACGCTCCCTGGCCGGACGAGGAAAGCTGGTGTGGCCGCACGGCCGAACCCGTGCTTTGCCAGGCAGGTGATTGCCTGTTGTTCCGCAGCGAACTCTGGCACTCCGGCAGCCGCAACCTGAGTCCGCGCACGCGCTACCTACTGCAGGTGCACTATGGCCGGCGCATGGTGGCGCAGAAGTTCTCCCCTTATCTCGACTGGCGCTTCAATCCCGAAGTGCTGGTCGCCTGCACACCCCGCCAACGCCGCCTGCTCGGCGATCACCAAGCCGCGGAATACGACTGAGGAGATTCGAGATGACGCAGACCCACCAGGGTGGCTGCCATTGCGGCGCGCTGCGCTACAGCTTCACAGCATCGCTGGACGACGTCGCCCATTGCCACTGCTCGATCTGCCGGCGCACCACCGGCGGCACGCTGGTGACCTGGGCGACCATTCCGCGCACGGCCTTCGCCTGGCTACAGGGCAGCCCGGCCTGCTATCACTCCAGCCCCGGCAATCACCGCTACTTTTGCGCACAGTGCGGCGCCCAGCTGATCTTCGAGACGGACCGCACGCCCGAGACCCTGGACGTCACGGTCAGCAGCCTCGACCACCCGGAATCGGCGCCGCCAAGCAGGCACATCTGGGTGAACAGCCGGCTGCCCTGGCTGCACATGGACGATGGTTTGCCCGAGGAGCAGGAAGAGCAGCTTTAGACGGGGCTCAAGGCAGCTCGAAGCCGCCCGCGGCCTTGTGCAGTTCGCGCAGGTGCGCGCCGAGCTGCTTGAGGTTGTCTTCCAGCGCCTTCAGCTCGTCGCGGCGTTCGGGGCTGAGCAGGGCGCGGATTTCCTGGTCCAGGTTGTTGCTCAGCTGACGTAGCCGCGCCTGGCGCTCCTGGGTCTGTTGCTGCAGGCGCGAGGACTCGCCTGGCTGCGGCAGGCCGTAGCCGCTGTCGAGCAGCTCCGCCGGCTGGCTGAGGAAGCCGCTGTCGTCGAGGATCTGCTGCAGCGTCTTGCCGGCGGCGACGAGTTTCGGATCGCCATTCGCATCGTCACGGTGACCGAGGTAGAGGCGCTTGAGCTCGTCCTGGGCCAATTGCAGCTGGCGGCGCAGCGAAGCCTGTTCGAGCAGCAGCAGGGCGGCGCTGGCGCGAAGATCGGCCTTGGCGAACCAAGTGCGGCGTTCGCTGGCGGGGAGGGCGAGCCAGTCCTCGACCCGCGTCTGCGGGACGTCCAGGTGCTGGCGCAGCACCTCGAACATCGCCTGGTAGCGGTCGCGGAAGGAGTCGAAGCGATAGCCCAGGCGAAGCGCGCGCTTGGGATCGTCGAGCACGCTGGCATCCGCCAGGCCGCGGTTCTCGAGGATCTGCAGCAGGCCGTTGGGGGTGATGCTGTCGAGGTCCTGCAGGCGCGCGTCGGGGACGCCACTGCGCAGCAGCTTGAGCGACTCCACGGCGCAATTGTTGGAGATGAAGTAGTAGTTGCCGTCGTAGCTCCAGTGCACCTGCATGGCGCGCCGGACCAGCTCGTCGATCTGCTCGCGGCTGAGCTTGAGCGGCACCGAGGCCAGGCTGCGCAGCTCGATCTTGGTGTATTCCTCGATCACCTGGGACAGCGGCAGGACGAACAGGCGCGACGGATAGGAGCCGGTCAGGCCGTCCCAGCTGGACAGTTGCAGGTCGCCGACGAAGGCGCGGAAGGACAGCACCAGGTGCTGGTCCAGGTCCAGCCGGCAGTCCGGCCCGCGCGGCCGTCCGGGGGCGCAGACCACCAGGCGCAACATGGCGTGGCCCCAGCGGCTCATCCACTGGTCATTGGCTTCGGCGAGCAGGTAGTCGACCTCGTAGACACGCTCCGGATCGAGCTGGCCCAGCGGCTGGCGGCCGAAGTCGCGGCCGGCGTTGAGGTACGCCAGCGGCGCCGAGCAATCCGACTTCTGTGGCCGCTCACCGAAGCGCTCCGCGTAATAGCGGTACAGCGCTGGTCGACGGCAGGCGTAACTCGGATCGAGGACGAAGTACTCCATGTTCACCGCGACGAACTCGCGCGGGTTGCTCAGCTCGTAGCGGTCCGGGCTGCGCAGCAGGAAACGGTTCTCGCCGTCGCGCTGGCCGTGCTTGCCGGCGCTTTGCGGCCAGCCGGCGAGGTCGAGCAGGCGCGGGTCGTCGGAGAGGGTGAAGCGGCGTTCGGCCTGACCGCGGCAGGCAGCGCCTTCGCCTATGCGGCCGATGGTCTCGCGCTGCTGCGTGCAGCGGCGGATCAGCGTGGCATCGGCGGGGCTCCAGAGGCGCGCACGGTCGTACAGGTGCGTCAGCTCATGGACCACAGTGGCGAGCAGTTCGCGACGAAGAGTGCCGTGGCTACGGCCGGTCTTGCGAGTGGCTGCGCTGCCGTCAGTGAGGGCGCCAAGGTAGCGGCGGCTGAGCGCGATGGCGCCCGGACGCATGGCCTGGCCGATGCCGTCGCCCGGCAGGTCGTCGCGCCATTCGATGGTGACGTTGCGGTCCAGGGCGTCCTTGAAGGACGCCGGGAGCAGCTGCTGGACGTCATCCAGCAACTGCTGGCTGGCCTGGCGCTGCGCCGGGGCTAGGCCGTCGTCGCGTAGTTCCAGGCGCAAGGCGGCCTGGGAGCTGGTGGCGACGAACAGGGTCAGCGCCACCAGCCAGCGGCGGCCTAGCGGGATCACAGAGCGAGGATGGCTTCGGCGAGCTGCTGGTCGGAAGCGTCACGGGCTTCGGGCATGCGCTCGCGCACGGCCTTGAACGCAGCTTCCAGCTGGGCACCGCGGATCGCGCCGTCGCTGGCTACGAAGCTGGCTGCGTCGTCGTGGGCTTCGCGGACGATCTTCATGTCACGGATCGAGGTGGTGGTGTCGGACGTGAAGTCCAGGCTGCGGCCGGTGGCGTTAGTGCTGATGTTGAACAGGCGCACGACGGAGTGAGCCTGGGCGCCGGTAGCGCAAGCGGCGAGCAGCAGGCCGACGAGAAGAGAGCTCTTGGAAAAGGCACTAAGACGCATGGGAAAACTCCGAAAGGGCAGCGGCGGCTGCCTAATCACTTATTGGGCAAGGATGGCTTCGGCCAGTTCCCGATCGTTCGCCGCCAGCGTCGGATGCTGCTTGCGCAGCCAGCGCAACGCCTGTTCCAGGCGCACTCCGCGTACCTGGCCATCCGTGGCGACGAAGCTTGCCGCGTCATCGCGGGCGGCCCCGAGGAGCTTGTTTTCGAAAGGCGTGCTGGTGACCTTGCTGGTCACGTAGCTGCTGCCGGCGCCGAACATGGTCGTCTGATCGAACGCCAGCGCGGGCGCAGCGAAACAGAGGCCGGTGAGCAGCAGAAGCGGGAGGCGCGTCATGGGCTTTGGCAATCGGAAAAGCACGGCCGCCAAGGCTAACGGAATGCGCAGGCGAGAGCCAGCGCAGGACGCTCGGTGGCCGGCGTTGCCGGCGCATCCGAGCACCCCGGGAAGGGTCAGATGACGAGAATCGCCTGCGCCAGTTGCAGGTCGTTGGCGGCCAAGGTCGGCAGCTTGCTGCGGATGTGGCGAAGAGCGGCTTCCAGGTGTGCGCCACGGACTTCTCCGCGTGAGGCGACGAAGGCGGCCGCATCGTCACGCGCCTCCAGCACGATCTTGTCGTCCTTGAAGGAGTTACTGACGTTGGTGGTGCCATCGGAGCTCGCCTTGGTGGCATCTACCGTCATATCGGTGGTGACGATGAAACTGGTGGCGAAAGCGCCACTGGCGCAGGTAAGCAGGGCGGCGGCTGTAAGCAGGCGCAGACGGTTCATGAGGACACTCCTGTCGAAAAGACCAGCGCGGCCAAAGCTGCCGCGACACCACGCAGACTAGCGGAGCCCCGCCCGAGCGACCAGCCGGTCAGCGCCAGAAAGGCTTCGAAAGCTCGGATTCACGCTGGCACCGGTCGATCCCTGCGTCGGCCAATTCCCGCTCGCCGAGCTGGGCGAGTTGGTGGCGGGTGCGGGTGTTGCGCAGCCACAGTCCAAACCGTACCTGCAGGCGTGGAATCAGCTTGATCAGGTGGTGATCTGTGCTGCTGTGAATTGCCCTTTCCATGTCGGCTGCCTCCAGTCCTATTGAGGGGCAGTACAGCTTCGCGCTGAGGAGATGGTCGCGGCAGGGGCAGGGAGGGGATATTCGGGAGGAACAGTCGAGCTGTTGCACGAACTGTTGCACCTGCCTAGCGCCCAACTGTTGTGGGCCGGAATTGGTGATGAAGATCAAGGATGGGGTGCCAGAAATGGCACGGGCCGCTCCTTTGCAGTGAGCGGCCCGTTGCAGGCTACCGGTACAGTCCGCTAATGCGATTGCGGACCATAACAGTTTTTAGCTGTATCGCTTACTTCCAGAACGGCTTGTTCAGCTCGGCGTAGCGCTGGGATTCGCTGATGCCGGCGTCGGCCAGCAGGCGGGAATCCAGGCGAGCCAGTTGGCGGCGGCTCTCGATGCGGCGCTGCCACAGGCGCACGGTGCCGACCAGGCCACGGTGAGCGGTAGAAGAAGTGCGGATGTTGCTGACGGTAGCGGAACCGAGGGTACGTTCCATGATTTTCGTCCTTCCCGCTTGTGGCGGGCAGTGGGTTACGGAAGTTGTTGAAACATATCTTCTGACTTTTTGGTCAGCTGATACAGGTACAGTTGCTCTGAATTAAATAGCGTCAGCGAATTGTTTTGGCGAACTGTAATGGCGATTTTGGGGCGAACTGTACCGCTGCGCTCCATTGTGGTGCGCAGTTGGCGGGAAATTCGGATTTTTTAGCGGGGTCTGCCAGGGCGGCAGTGGGGGGAGTGGAACAGTCGAGGCGGGACAAAAAACTGTTCGGAAGTGTTTTTACGTGGTTTTTTTTTGCCTGTCCACCCTTGCGGGCCATTCTTTGCGAAATGGCCCGCAAGGTCTGCGGAATCAGCCGGCTGCGAGCATGTGGCCGCGTTCTTCCAGGTTGATGTGCCAGCCCATGGCCTCGCGCAGGATGTGCGGGGTGTGGCCGCCGCGGGCGCAGGCCGCTTCGAAGTAGCCGAGCAGGGCGTCGCGGTAGGACGGATGCACGCAATTCTCGATGATCACCTTGGCGCGCTCTCGCGGTGCGAGGCCGCGCAGGTCGGCCAAGCCCTGCTCGGTGACCAGGATGTCGACGTCGTGCTCGGTGTGGTCGACGTGGCTGACCATGGGCACCACGCTGGAGATGTTGCCGCCCTTGGCGATGGACTTGGTGACGAAGATCGCCAGGTGCGCATTGCGGGCGAAGTCGCCCGAGCCACCGATGCCGTTCATCATCTTGGTGCCGCCGACGTGGGTCGAGTTGACGTTGCCGTAGATGTCGAACTCCAGCGCGGTGTTGATGCCGATGATGCCCAGGCGACGCACCACTTCGGGGTGGTTGGATATCTCCTGCGGACGCAGCACCAGCTTGTCCTTGTAGCGCTCCAGGTTGCCGAAGACGTCGGCGTTGCGGCGGGTCGACAGGGTGATCGAGCTGCCCGAGGCGAAGCGCAGCTTGCCCGAGTCCATCAGGTCGAAGGTCGAGTCCTGCAGCACTTCGGAGTACATGGTCAGGTCTTCGAAGGGCGACTCCATCAGGCCGCACATCACCGCGTTGGCGATGCTGCCGATGCCTGCCTGCAGCGGCGCGAGGTTCTTGGCCAGGCGGCCGGCGTCCACTTCACGTTTGAAGAAGTCGATCAGGTGGTTGGCGATGGCCTGGGTCTCGTCGTCCGGCGGCAGCACGGTGGAGGGCGAGTCCGGCTGATTGTTGATGACGATGGCAACGATCTTCTCCGGAGGGATCGGGATCGCGGTGCTGCCGATGCGGTCGTCGACCTTGGTCAGCGGGATCGGCGTGCGGGTCGGCCGATAGGTCGGGATATAGATGTCGTGCAGGCCTTCCAGGTTGGTGTGGTGCGCGAGGTTGATCTCGACGATCACCTGCTTGGCGAAGATTGCGAAGCTGGCGGAGTTGCCCACCGAAGTGGTCGGCACGATGTGGCCTTCCTCGGTGATGGCTACGGCCTCGATAACCGCGATGTCCGGCAGCTTGAGCTGGTGGTTGCGCAGCTGCTCGACGGTTTCCGACAGGTGCTGGTCGATGAACATCACCGAGCCGTCGTTGATCGCCTTGCGCAGGGTGCTGTCGACCTGGAAGGGCATGCGCCGGGCGAGTACGCCGGCTTCGGTGAGGTGCTTGTCGAGGTCGTTGCCCAGGCTCGCACCGGTCATCAGGCTGATCTTCAGCGGCTGCTGCTTGGCGCGCTGGGCGAGGGCCTCGGGCACGGCCTTGGCTTCGCCGGCGCGGGTGAAGCCGCTCATGCCGACGGTCATGCCGTCCTGGATCAGGGCTGCAGCCTGGTCCGCAGTCATCACCTTGTCCAACAGGGAGGGCAGGCGCACGCGATCACGGTACATGGAAAAACCTCGGGCAGTAGGGGTGTACGAGGCGGCCAGTCTAGGGACTCGGCGATTTTTCGCCCTTATACCAAGGTCGCAAAATCGCCCCGCCGGGGCCTTCCTTACTACCAAAGTCCAGCGTGCTTTCCGTTGTCCGAAAGCAAGACACCGGCGCGAGGCCGGTGTCTTGGGGATGGACGGTAGGACAGTCGATTATTCGACGGCCTTGACCATGTCCTCGATGACCTTCTTGGCGTCGCCGAAGACCATCATGGTCTTGTCCAGGTAGAACAGTTCGTTGTCGAGGCCGGCGTAGCCGCTGGCCATCGAGCGCTTGTTGACGATCACGGTCTTGGCTTTGTAGGCCTCGAGGATCGGCATGCCGGCAATCGGCGACTTCGGATCGTTCTTCGCGGCCGGGTTGACCACGTCGTTGGCGCCGAGCACCAGGACCACGTCGGTCTGGCCGAACTCGGAGTTGATGTCCTCCATCTCGAACACTTGGTCGTAGGGCACTTCGGCCTCGGCGAGCAGGACGTTCATGTGGCCCGGCATACGACCGGCAACCGGGTGGATGGCGAACTTCACGGTGACGCCGCGGTGGGTCAGCTTCTCGGCCAGTTCCATCAGCGCGTGCTGGGCACGGGCCACTGCCAGGCCGTAGCCGGGGACGATGATCACGGTGTCGGCGTTGGTCAGCAGGAAGGAGGCGTCGTCGGACGAACCGGACTTCACCGGGCGAGCTTCCTTCGCGCCAGCCGGGCCGGCGTCGTCAGCGCTGGCGCCGAAGCCGCCGAGGATGACGTTGAAGAACGAGCGGTTCATCGCCTTGCACATGATGTACGAGAGGATGGCGCCCGAAGAGCCCACCAGCGAACCGGCGATGATCAGCATCGAGTTGTTCAGCGAGAAGCCGATACCCGCTGCGGCCCAGCCGGAGTAGGAGTTCAGCATCGACACCACGACCGGCATGTCGGCGCCGCCGATCGGGATGATGATCAGCACGCCAAGGATGAAGGCCAGGGCCAGCATCAGGGCGAAGGCGGCGATGTTGCCGGTGAACATGAACACCAGGCCCAGGCCCAGGGTGGTCAGGCCCAGCACCAG
Source organism: Pseudomonas knackmussii B13 (assembly GCF_000689415.1). Lineage (NCBI taxonomy): Bacteria > Pseudomonadati > Pseudomonadota > Gammaproteobacteria > Pseudomonadales > Pseudomonadaceae > Pseudomonas > Pseudomonas knackmussii. Next base: position 62,751 of record NZ_HG322950.1, read on the forward strand.
GTTGAGCATGTGCTGGCCGCCGAACTGTACCGGTGCGCCCTGGAACAGGCGGAACTTGTACTTGCCGGAGAGCTTGCCGAAGGCGATCACCGAACCGGAGAAGGTGATGGCGCCGATGGCCGCGCCGAGGAACAGCTCCAGGCGATTGCCGGAGGGGATGGTGTCGCCCAGGTGCTCGACGATGCCCAGGGACTGCGGCTCGATGACGGCGGCGATGGCGATGAATACCGCGGCCAGGCCGATCATGCTGTGCATGAAGGCGACCAGCTCGGGCATCTTGGTCATTTCAACGCGCTTGGCCATGATCGAGCCGGCGCTGCCGCCGATCAGCAGGCCGACCAGCACGTAACCGATGCCGGTGGTGGCGATCTCTGCGCCCAGCTTGAACACCAGGGCCACGGTGGTGACCACCGCGATACCCATGCCGATCATGCCGAACAGGTTGCCGCGACGCGAAGTGGTCGGGTGCGACAGGCCCTTCAGCGCCTGGATGAAGCAGACGGAGGCGATGAGGTAGAGGAGGGTGACGAGGTTCATGCTCATGTCAGTGCTTCTCCGCCTGCGCTTTCGGCGCCTTCTTCTTGAACATTTCCAGCATGCGGCGGGTTACCAGGAAGCCACCGAAGACGTTGACGGCGGCCAGGGCCACGGCCAGGGTGCCCATGATCTTGCCCAGCGGGGTGACTGTCAGCGCGGCGGCCAGCATGGCGCCGACGATGACGATCGCCGAGATGGCGTTGGTTACCGCCATCAGCGGGGTGTGCAGGGCAGGGGTGACGTTCCATACCACGTGGTAGCCGACGTACACGGCCAGCACGAAGATGATCAGGTTGTAGATCCCATGGGAGATCAGCATTTCTTCCATCGTCTTTCACCGGTCTCGAGGCCGGGCTAAGCGCCCGGCGGGTTCTTCTTTATTAGTAGCGCTGGACTCAGCCGTTCTTGCGTACGGCCTGGCCGTCGCGGCACATCAGGCAGGCGGCGACGATGTCGTCTTCCAGGTTGACCTTGAAGCCTTCGGCCGAGAGGGTCAGCTTGAGGAAGTCGAGCAGGTTGCGCGCATACAGGGCCGAGGCGTCAGCCGGGACCATGGCGGCCAGGTTGGTGTGGCCGACGAGGGTCACGCCATGCTTGATCACCACCTGACCGGCTTCGGTCAGCGGGCAGTTGCCGCCTTGGGCAGCCGCCAGGTCGATGACCACCGAGCCCGGTTTCATTTCCTGCACAGTGGCTTCGTGCAGCAGGGTCGGCGCCTTGCGGCCCGGGATCAGCGCGGTGGTGATGACGATGTCGGCCTGCTTGGCGCGCTCGTGCACGGCCTTGGCCTGGCGCTCCATCCAGGACGCGGGCATCGGGCGGGCGTAACCGCCGACCCCTTCCGCGCACTCGCGCTCTTCGTCGGTCTCGTAGGGCACGTCGACGAACTTTGCGCCGAGGGACTCGATCTGCTCCTTCACCGCCGGACGCACGTCCGAAGCCTCGATCACCGCACCCAGGCGCTTGGCCGTGGCGATGGCCTGCAGGCCGGCGACGCCGGCGCCGAGGATCAGCACGCGGGCGGCCTTAACGGTGCCGGCGGCGGTCATCAGCATCGGCATGAAGCGCGGGTAGTGGTTCGCCGCGAGCATCACCGCCTTGTAGCCGGCGATGTTGGCTTGCGACGACAGCACGTCCAGGCTTTGCGCACGGGAAGTACGCGGCGCCGCTTCCAGGGCGAAGGCGGTGATGCCGCGTTCGGCCATGCGCGCGATGTTGTCGTTGTCGAAGGGATTGAGCATGCCGATCAGCACGGCGCCCGGCTTCATCTGGGCCAGTTCGGCTTCGCTGGGCGCGACGACCTTCAGCACCAGCTCGGCGCCAAAGGCGTCGGCGGCAGTGCCGATCTTCGCGCCGGCGGCTTCGAAGGCGCTGTCCGTCTGGCTGGCGTTTACGCCGGCACCGCTCTGGACGACGACTTGATGGCCTTGGCCGACAAGCTTCTTGACGGTTTCCGCGGTAGCGGCGACCCGTGTTTCACCGGCATGGGTCTCGAGGGGAACACCGATCAGCACTCACAAATCTCCTGCGTGATTCTTGAGTAGTCCGGCGCTCGTAGGCGGCCGGGGTATCGAACGGGTAGCGGATGCTTCAACGAAAGGGCGGAACCCGTTTGGCGTCGGCATTTTGCAATCGAACCACCGAGGCGGCAAGGCGTTCTGGAGTGAGACAAAAAAAGAACTACAAGTCACGTTGTGGCCCGTAGTCCTCCATTCACGGTAAGGGTCGCACCAGCCCTGGCTTTTAGCCTAATTGCCGATTGTGACCGGGGAAAAACGCTATCCCTGGTGTGAATGGTCGCTCATCAGAACACCCGGAAACCCGGTGAGAGGCCCGCCAATCCTGCCTCAGGCACATGTATAGGTGTTAATTAATGTTTTTAATCCGAAATATGAGTGATCACTGATAGCTGGAATTCTGTAGCAGATTTTTTACATTGACTACGGGGTCAGGAAAATCCCCGGAAGCGCTTGGTAGTGCATGTTTCCTGGCTTCCTGCCCAGTGTGTAGTGCGCAGTCGAATTTCAGACTAGTTCAAAGGTGTGCAGTCAGGTGGTTAAAAAAAAGAACGGCCGCCTTCAGGCAGCCGTTCTTCGGGTGTGGCAAAGCAGTGCGCTGAATGGGCGGACTGCCGGGTGGGGAATGCCTCAGTCGGTGCCAGCCAGCACCTTGGGCAGCTGTTCGGCGAGCTTGGCGTTGTTCAGCGGAGCGCGGATGAAGCCGTGCTGGGTGCCGTCCGGGCCGATGATCACCAGGTTGCCGCTGTGGTCGACGGTGTAGTTGGGCTTGCTGGTGTCGGCCGGGATGTAGGGAATGCTCATGGCATTGGCCAGTTTCTGGATGGCGTCATCGCTGCCCACCAGGCCCTGGAAGCCGGCGTTGAAGAAGCCCAGGTATTCCTTGAGGCGCGCCGGGGTGTCGCGGTGCGGGTCGACGCTGACGAAGACCACCTGCAGCTTGTCGCGCATTTCCGGCGACAGCTTGCCCTGCAGCTCGCGCAGTTGCGCCAGGGTGGTGGGGCAAACGTCCGGGCAGAAGGTGTAGCCGAAGAACAGCAGATGCCAGCGGCCCTTGAGGTTGGCAGTGTCGAACGGTTTGCCGTCCTGGTCCTGGAAGGTCAGCGCGGGGACTTCGCGGGACTGCGGCAGCAGCACGATGCCGGCGTCGAGCAGCACAGTCGGGTCGATGCGGTGTTGTTCGGTGAGCACTTTGTGCACGGTGAGGCCGAGGATGAGCGCGACTATGGCAACCAGGATGAGGACAGTCTTGTTGACTCGGGACATGGGGTTCTCGTGGGTCGGGAGCGGGTGAGTGCCGTCGGGGAGCGTTCGCGAGCAAGCTCGCTCCTACGAGATGGAGTGGGCTTGCTCGCGAACCCCCGACTGTCAGAGCGCCACGTGGACGGGCAGGTAATGGTCCACCAGCAGGGCGATGAACAGCAGGAAAAGGTAGGCGATAGAGTACTTGAAGGTACCGATTGCCGCATGGGGCCTGCTGTCGCGGTAGAGCGCCCAGGCCCAGTCGAGGAAGCGCGCGCCCAGGGCGAGGGCGGCCAGCAGGTAGATCAGGCCGCTCATGTGGATGGTGAAGGGCATCAGGCTGACGGCGAACAGCACCAGGCTGTAGAGCAGGATGTGCAGCTTGGTGTAGTGCTCGCCGTGGGTGACCGGGAGCATCGGGATCTCGGCCTTGGCGTACTCGTCCTTGCGGTGCAGGCACAGCGCCCAGAAGTGCGGTGGGGTCCAGGCGAAGATGATCAGCACCAGCAGCAACGGCTCGGCTGACAGGTGCCCGGTCACCGCCACCCAGCCGAGCATCGGCGGGGCTGCGCCGGCCAGACCGCCGATGACGATGTTCTGCGGCGTGGCGCGTTTCAGGAAGCCGGTATACAGGGCCGCGTAACCGAGCAGCGAGGCCAGGGTCAGCCAGGCGGTCAGCGGATTGGTGAAGGCCAGCAGCAGGCTCATCCCGGCCAGCGCCAGGATCAGGGCGAAGCCCAGGGCCACGCTGGGCGAGACTCGGCCTTCGACCAGCGGACGGCGATGGGTGCGCGCCATGATCGAGTCGATGCGCCGGTCCACCACGTGGTTGACCGCTGCCGCCCCGCCGGCACACAGGCCGATGCCGAGGTTGCCGAACAGCAGCACCTGCCAGGCGACGCCGCCGCGAGTCGCGAGCAGCATGCCGATCAGCGAGGTGATCAGCATCAGCAGGACCACCTTGGGCTTGGTCAGTTCCAGGTAGTCGCGCCAGCCGGGTTGGCTGCGGGTGCTGCTGAGTACGCTGGCCATGCTCGAATCTCCGTTCGTTGTCGTCGTCCCGCCGTGACGGGGTTCAGCCTTGCGAGGGATAGGCTACCGGCCGCTCCAGCGGCAGCAGAGGACGTGGTTGCTTGCTGCCCGCCGCGCTTGTCACCTGGACCGGCGCGCGCAGTCGGTAATTGACCAGCACCAGTGTCAGCAGCAGGCAGGCGCCGCCGCCGTTGTGCGCTACCGCTACCGGCAGTGGCAGATGCAGCAGCACGTTGCTGATGCCCAGGCCCACTTGCAGCGACAGCGCCAGCAGCATCAGCGCGGTCAGGTAGATCTGCCCGACCCGCTGCAGACGCCAGGCCAGCACCAGCAGCACCGCGACCACGCAGAAGGCGCCCATGCGGTGGGTCATGTGGATGGCCGTGCGGGCGTCGCTGTCGAGTTGTCCGCCGAGGTAGTTCGGTCCGATGTGCTGGGTCAGGTGGAAGCCGTTGGCGAAGTCCATTTGCGGCCACCACTGGCCGTGGCACATCGGCAGGTCGATGCAGGCCACCGCCGCGTAGTTGCTGCTGGTCCAGCCGCCGAGGGCGATCTGCAGCACCACCAGGGCCAGGGCGAAGGCCGCCAGCCGCCGGGGAGCACCTTGGCGCTGCAGTGGTTGCACTGCGCCGGAGAGGCGCAGGCTAAGGAGGAACAGCAGCGAGAGTGTGGTGAACCCGCCGAGCAGGTGCGCGGTAACTACCTGCGGCCAGAGTTTCAGTGTCACCGTCCACATGCCGAAGGCGGCCTGGGCGATCACCACGCCGAGCAGTGCGAGCGGCAGACGCAGCGGCTGGCCGTCACGGCCACGACGCAGCAGCGCATGGATGGCCAGGCCGCTGATGAGCAGGGCGAGGGTGCCGGCGAAGTAGCGGTGGATCATCTCGTTCCAGCCCTTCTGCGCCTCGACCGGTGCTTCCGGGAAACGCGCCTCGGCGTGGGCCAGCTGTGCTTCGCTGCTCGGGACGTGGATGAACCCGTAGCAGCCCGGCCAGTCCGGGCAGCCGAGGCCGGCGTGGGTCAGCCGCGTGTAGGCGCCGAGCAGCACCACCACCAGGGCCAGCGCGGTGGCGAAGGCGGCGACGTGGAAGCCGGGTTTGCGTGCACTGTGCGTCATTCAATGCTCCGGTTTCTTGTTGTCCGAGGCGGCGCGTGGCCGCGGTTTCAGCCGATGTGCGAGAGCTTCAGAAGCTGCAGCATGTCGCCGAGGATGGCCTTGCCGTTGCTGCCGGCGGGGTAGCGCAGCACCAGGTTGCCGTGGGGGTCGACGATCCACAGTTGCGGGGCGGTGCCTTGCTGCAGGCTGGCGTCCTGGGCGCCGGTATCCAGGGCGAAGCGCTTCAGGCGCGGGTAGTCCTTGTCCAGCTGCGCCTGGAACTCAGCCGGTAATGGCTGGGCGGCGGCGAGCACGTGTTCGGCGCGGTTGGCATCGCGGTTCAGGCCGATGTTGATCTGCCGTGCGAGGTAGACCAGCTGCTGGCAGTCGGCGGCGCAGACGGCGGGAGCGGTCACCAGCAGTTGCCAGCGCTGGCTGGCTGCGTCCTGGCGCACGCCAAGGTCGGCCGGCGTCTTGCCGTTGGCGATCAGCTCGCCATGGTAGCTGCGGCTCTGCGGGACCCAGAAGTTGAGCTTGTACATGCTGGTGGCCAGGATCATCGGGCCGAACACGACGGCGAGGATCAGGATCAGCTGCAGGCGTCCGCGGTTGCGGCGGCGCAGCTGGGTGTCATCGAGGGTCAGGCTGGGGTTCATGGCGGGTCATCTCCCGTGCGCGACGGATGCCGAGGTAGAGGTAGAGGGCGAGCAGTGCGGTGGCCATGGCGAACCACTGCACGGCATAGCCGGTGTGCCGCTCGGGCGAGACGGCGACCACCGGCCAGTTGGTGTCGAAAGCGGCGTCGCCCGGTTCCAGGCGCAGCTCCAGGGGCAGCCCGTTGCGGCCCACGGCCTGCCAGACGCTGGCAGGGTCGACGCGAGTGATCAGCCGTGGCCAGGCCTGGCTTTGTCTGTCGGCCAATTGCAGGCCGCCGGGCGGGGCGACGTAGGTCCAGGCATCCAGCAGTTGATCGCCGGTGGGCGTGTCGAAAGCTGGCGCGATGCGACGGTTGGTCCAGGGCAGCCAGCCGCGGTTGACCAGCAGCCAGAGGCCGCTGGGTTTGTCGTAGAAGGGTTGCAGCAGCTCGACGCCGGCGGCGCCGTCGCGGGTGCGGTTGTCCAGCAGCAGGCTGTGCTGGGCATCGAAGCGGCCTTGCAGGCGTACTCGAACGTAAGCCGGGTCGGATTGGCCTTGCAGTCGCGCGGCGGGGATGGGGGCGGCTTCGCGACGCGCCTCGAAGGCTGCCAGCATCACGCGTTTTTCGGCGGCGCGGGAAAGCTGCCAGCAGCCCAATGCAACCAGCAGCGGCAACAGCGCCAGGACCACGAGGGTCGGCGCGAGGCCTGGCCGGAAGACCGCCGCCAGCCCGTGGCGCGGGCGGGAGTCGATGGCGTGCTGGCTATACTGCAAGTTACCCCCTCAGCAATCGGAGCCACGCAATGCTCAAGGCCGCGATCGTCGTTCTTCTGCTGGCCACCGTGGCCAGCCTGTTCAGCGGGCTGTTCTTCCTGGTCAAGGACGAGGGGCACGGTTCTCGGGTGGTGAACGCCCTGACCGTGCGCGTGATCCTCGCTGCCCTGACCCTCGCCCTGGTCGCCTGGGGCTTCTACTCCGGCCAATTGGCCAGTTCCGCACCCTGGCACTTCTGATTCGACACGCTGAAGCGGGGCGGCCAAATGGCCGCCCCGCTGGTTTTCACAGCACGTAGACGAAGATGAACAACCCGATCCACACCACGTCCACGAAGTGCCAGTACCAGCTGGCCGCCTCGAAGCCGAAGTGGTGCTCGGCGTCGAAGTGCCCGCGTAGGATGCGGATCAACATGATGCTCAGCATCAGCGCGCCTATGGTCACGTGGGCGCCGTGGAAGCCGGTGAGCATGAAGAAGGTGGTGCCGTAGATGCCCGAGCCGAGGGTCAGGCCCAGTTCGCTGTAGGCCTCGTGGTACTCGTGGGCCTGCAGGAACAGGAAGCACACGCCTAGCAGCACGGTCAGCGCCAGCCAGAGTTTCAGCGGGCCGCGATGGTTCTTCTTCAGCGCGTGGTGGGCGAAGGTCACGGTGAAGCTGGAGCTGACCAGCAGGATGGTGTTCACCAGCGGCAGCTTCCAGGGCTCGATGACTTCCTTCGGCGGCGGGAACAGCTTGTTGTCCGGGTTGTTCAGCAGCGGCCAGGTGTACTGGAAGTTCGGCCAGAGCATGTGGGCGATGCCCTTGTGACCCTCGCCGCCAAGCCAGGGGCCGGCGAAGTGGCGGATGTAGAAGAGGGCGCCGAAGAAGGCGGCGAAGAACATCACCTCGGAGAAGATGAACCAGCTCATGCCCCAACGGAACGAGCGGTCCATCTGCGGGCTATACAGTCCCGCGCGGCTTTCCTTGATGACGTGGCCGAACCAGCCGAACAGCATGTAGGCGACGATCAGTCCGCCAGCGAAGAGGATCCAGGGCCCGTGGGAGGCCTTGTTGCCGGCGCTGTAGTCGTTCATCCAGGTGCCTACGCCGAACAGCGTGGTGAGCATGCCGATGGTGGCGATGATCGGCCACTTGCTCTGGGCGGGAACGTAGTAGGGATCGTGGGTTGCCATCGTTGTCGTTCTCCTGGGCCGGTCAGCGGTCGTTGCTTGCCACTGGCGGCTTGCGTGCGGTGATGTCGAACAGCGTGTAGGCGAGCGTGATGCGGTGGATGTCCTTGGGCAGGTCGCGGTCGACGATGAAGCGCACCGGCATCTCGATGCGCTCGCCCGGCTTGAGCACCTGCTGGGTGAAGCAGAAGCATTCGGTCTTGTGGAAGTACTTCGCCGCTTCCGACGGCGCGATGCTTGGGACTGCCTGGGCGGTCATCACGCGGTCGCTGGGGTTCTGCGCGACGAACAGCATCTGGTTCACGGCGCCCGGATGCACCGTGATCATTTCGCCCTCGGGGTGGAACTCCCAGACCATGTCGACGTTGTTGTTGGCGACGAAGTCGACCTTCACCTTGCGCGTGTCGTCGACCTGCTGGCTGGCGCCCTGGTACGCGCTGCCGGCGGTCTTGCCGTTGATCCCCAGGGTCTTGCAGAGGACGTTGTACATCGGCACCAGGGCGAAGCCGAAGGCGAACATGGCCACCACCACGAGCAGCAGCCGGGTGACCAGTTTGCGGGTTTCGATAGTGCCGTCGCTCATGTGTCTGCCTCCTGTAGGAGCGAGCCTGCTCGCGAATGAGGGCGATGCTCGCGAGCAAGCTCGCTCCTACGGGGTTGGTCTCATTTCACTTCCGGCGGGGTGCTGAAGGTGTGGTACGGAGCCGGCGAAGGCACCGTCCACTCCAGGCCTTCGGCGCCGTCCCACGGCTTGGCCGGGGCTGGTTTGCCGCCGCGAATGGTCTTGATCACGATGAACAGGAACAGCAGCTGCGTGGTGCCGAAGAGGAAGGCGCCGATCGAGGAGACCATGTTGAAGTTGGCGAACTGCAGGTTGTAGTCCGGAATCCGCCGCGGCATGCCGGCAAGGCCGAGGAAGTGCATCGGGAAGAACGCCATGTTCATGCCTATGAAGGACAGCCAGAAGTGCAGCTTGGCCAGGGTCTCGTCGTACATGTGGCCGGTCCACTTGGGTATCCAGTAGTAGACCGAGGCGAAGATGCCGAAGATCGCCCCGGGCACCAGCACGTAGTGGAAGTGCGCCACCACGAAGTAGGTGTCCTGGTACTGGAAGTCCGCCGGGGCGATGGCCAGCATCAGGCCGGAGAAGCCGCCGATGGTGAAGAGGATGACGAAGGCCACGGCGAACAACATGGGCGCCTCGAAGGTCAGCGAGCCCTGCCACATGGTCGAGGCCCAGTTGAACACCTTCACCCCGGTGGGCACGGCGATCAGCATGGTGGCGTACATGAAGAACAGCTCGCCCACCAGCGGGATGCCGACCACGAACATGTGGTGCGCCCAGACGATGAACGAGAGGAAGGCGATGGACGCGGTGGCGTAGACCATCGAGGTGTAGCCGAACAGCGGCTTGCGGCTGAACGCCGGGATGATCGAGCTGACGGCGCCGAACGCCGGCAGGATCATGATGTACACCTCGGGGTGGCCGAAGAACCAGAACACATGCTGGAACAGCACCGGGTCACCGCCACCGGCGGCGCTGAAGAAGCTGGTGCCGAAGTGGATATCCATCAGCATCATGGTCACGCAACCGGCCAGCACCGGCATCACCGCGATCAGCAGGAAGGCGGTGATCAGCCAGGTCCAGACGAACAGCGGCATCTTCATCAGGGTCATGCCCGGCGCGCGCAGGTTGAGGATGGTGGCGACCACGTTGATCGCGCCCATGATCGAGCTCATGCCCATCATGTGGATGGCGAAGATGAAGAAGGTCACGCTGTGCGGGGCGAAGGTGGTCGACAGCGGCGCGTAGAAGGTCCAACCGAAGTTCGGGCCGCCGCCGGGCATGAACAGGGTGCTGACCAGCAGGCCGAAGGCTGCCGGGAGCAGCCAGAAGCTGAAGTTGTTCATGCGCGGCAGGGCCATGTCCGGCGCGCCGATCATCAGCGGCACCATCCAGTTGGCCAGGCCGACGAAGGCCGGCATCACCGCGCCGAACACCATCACCAGACCGTGCATGGTGGTCATCTGGTTGAAGAAGGCCGGCTCGACGATCTGCAGGCCCGGCTGGAACAGCTCGGCGCGGATCACCATGGCGAACGAGCCGCCGAGGAGGAAGGCGCAGAAGCTGAACCACAGGTACAGGGTGCCGATGTCCTTGTGGTTGGTGGTCAGGACCCAGCGCATCAGGCCCTTGGCCGGACCGTGGTGGTGTTCGCCGGCATGCGAATGCTCGGGATGGTCGATCACAGCGCTCATCGCAGGCTCCTTATTTTTGCTTCTGCTTGTAGGCCACCACTTCTTGCGGGGTGACCATGTCGCCGTCGTTGTTGCCCCAGGCATTGCGCTCGAAGGTGATCACCGCAGCGATGTCGACTTCCGAGAGCTGCTTGCCGAAGGCCGCCATGGCGGTGCCGGGTCGGCCGTTGAAGACCGTTTCCAGGTGACCTTCCTTCGGCCCGGTGACGGTCTTCGAGCCCTTGAGCGCCGGGAACATCGGCGGCATGCCCTGGCCTTCGGGCTGGTGACAAGCAGCGCAGACGGTGTGGTAGACCTTGTCGCCGCGGGCGACCAGCTCTTCCTTCGTCCATTCCTTGCTGGTCAGCTCCTTGAGCTTGGCGGCTTCTTCCTTGCGCGCGGCCAGCCACTTGTCGAAGTCGGGCTTGGATTTCACGTCGACCACGATGGGCATGAAGCCGTGGTCCTTGCCGCAGAGTTCGGCGCACTGGCCGCGGTAGACGCCGGGTTGGTCGACCTTGGTCCAGGCCTCATTGACGAAGCCGGGGATGGCGTCGCGCTTGACCGCGAAGGCCGGCACCCACCAGGAGTGGATGACGTCGCTGGAGGTCACCAGGAAGCGCACCTTGACCCCGGCCGGCAGTACCAGCGGGTTGTCGACCTCGAGGAGGTAGTGCTCGTCCTTCGGATCCTTGTTGTGGATCTGTTCCTGGGGCGTGGCCAGGTTGCTGAAGAACTCGACGTCCTGGCCCAGGTACTTGTACTGCCACTTCCACTGGTAGCCGGTCACCTGCACGTCCAGCTCCGGCTCGGAGGTGTCGTACATGTGGATCAGCGTGCGCGTGGCCGGAACGGCCATGACCACCAGGATCAGGAAGGGCACCACCGTCCAGAGGATTTCCACCAGGGTGCTTTCGTGGAAATGCGCCGGCTGTTGGCCGGTGGAGCGGCGGTGGACGATCATCGACCAGAACATGGCGCCGAATACGACGATGCCGATGACCACGCAGATCCAGAAGATGGTCATGTGCAAGTCGAATACGGAGTGGCTGACCTCGGTCGCCCCCTGCGTCATGTTCACTGTCCAGGCGGCATGCGCCGGGCCCAGTGCGAAGAGCAACAGAAAGCCCATCCAGGTGTGTGGATGTCGCAGCATTCGGGTTCCCCTTATCGTTGTTCTTATCCCGCCGGCAATAAGCCAGCGGCCAAGGGAGCGACCGCCAAGACAGCAAACTTTGACCGTCGAGCCTCGGCACGTAAGGCAGGCCGGGTCCATCAGGTTTGGGTGTGTCGAGTCGGAGTATAGACAGGGGTTGCGACATAACAACGCAGCGTAAAAAAGCCGCTGCAAATTGCGAATGATGCTCTCAAGGCCACGGATGGTGCGGCTTTGAGCTACCATGCTGGCTGATTGATATGTCTGGACAGCATAAAGGTTTCGCCATTATTACGATCCAGTCTTAGCTGTGCCCCAGGCAGGGCTAAGGTCTTTCTTCATCTTCCAAATCGAGTTGTCTTGGAGTTGTCATGAAAACCGCTGCACTGCGTGAACTGATCCAGCAAGCCCACGAGTTGGAAACCCGCAACGGCCACCTGGCCCGACTGATCCAGACTCAGATGAACAGCCTGCATCCGAGCATCAACCTGTCAGGCGAGGATGCCGCAGGCGTGCTGACCCGTTTCGTCCATGCCTATGTCGAACAGGTGCCGGAGTTCCTCGAAGCGGCGGCCAACGTGGCGCGCGACGCGGGTATCGAGGACAGGATCAAGCCGGTGCTGAAGGTCGCCGAGCAGTTCTTCCTGACCCCGCCGTCGCTGCTCGATGGGCACGACGGCCTGGACGCGCTGCTGGACGAGGCCTACCTGGCGCATCGCCTGGTGGAAGAGGTGAACGATCGCTATATCGCCCACTTCGGCCAGCCGCTGATTCCGCTGGATACCACCGTGGCCAACGTGGTGGCCCACCAGTTGATCGGCGAGCCCTTCGCCAACCAGCTGGACGAGGCTGTGCACCAGGCGGCGAAGTCGATGCTCGAGGAAAGCATCTTCAACAGCCCTACCGCGCAGGCCTACCGCGCTCGGCTGAGCGATCCGCAGACGGTTTCGGCGTGGAAGCAGTGGCCGTGCCTCTCGCGTCGCTTCGGCGTCGAGCTGCACTTGAACTGAGAAGAGAGGTGCCGACCATCGCCCGCGGGGCGCGGTCGGCCATCGAGGAGAGACCGGGCATGGCGAGCAGCGCCAATGCCCGGTTTTTTCATTTACGACGGGCTGTAGCGCGGACGCGGGGTAGCCATCGGGATCGAGCCCTCGCCGTCGAGCGGGCGGAAGCGACCTTGCTCGGCGTCGTAGGCCTTGATCTGGCTGGTCTCGATGTCATAGACCCAGCCGTGGATGAACAGCTGGCCGCTGGCCAGGCGCGCGGCGACCGAGGGATGGGTCTTCAGGTGGTCGAGCTGGGCGACCACGTTTTCCTCGGTGAGGATGCCCAGGGTCTCGTGGTTGGCGCAGCCGCAATTCTGCTCTACCACGATCTTGGCCACTTCGGCATGGCGCAGCCAGGCCTTGACGGTCGGCATGCGTTCGAGGGTCTTCGGGTCCATCACCGCCTTCATGGCGCCGCAGTCGGAGTGGCCGCAGATGATGATGTGGTGCACGCCCAGGGCCATCACCGCGAATTCGATGGCAGTGGAGACGCCGCCATTCATCTGCCCATAGGGCGGCACCACGTTGCCGACGTTACGGGTGACGAAGAGGTCGCCCGGCGAGCTCTGGGTGATCAGCTCGGGGACGATGCGCGAGTCGGCGCAGGTGATGAACATGGCGCGTGGGTTCTGCTCATGGGCCAGCTTCTTGAACAGCTCTTCCTGCTGCGGGAAGACTTCATGGCGGAAGTGCTGGAAGCCGTCGACGATGCGGCGCAGCGCTTCATCCGCGGTCTCAGTGTTGTGCTCTTCACTGTGCGTTTTGTCGTTCATGTAGGAGCCTCGGAGAGTGACTATGAATTTTCCCATGCTTGCCGACGCTCTTTTCCTGCACAAAAGGCACACGCTGTCGGAATAGTTCTGGCGAATTGGCATTGGGCGGCGTAACGGATAGCCGAATCAGACGAACTTTCCGTATCCGTCTTCTTGAGGTCAACCCACCCTGTCTATCCGTCCGTCAGCGTGTGCGCGGGACGCGGGCTCATCCTCGCTTGCCAGCATGACGATCGCGCGATCAGAACAGGCTCATCTGCGCACGAGGCACGCTGAACAGCGAGCAGTCCAGCCCGCCGTAGTCACGCTGGTTAAGCCCCAGGCGGCGTACCGCCAGGCGGAAGCGCTTCTCCAGAAGGTCGGCGAACACGCCTTCGCCGCGCATGCGGGCGCCGAAGCGGCTGTCGTAATTCTTGCCGCCGCGACTCTGGCGAATCAGGCTCATCACGTGTGCGGCGCGCTCGGGGAAGTGCGCCTGCAGCCACTCTTCGAACAGTTCGGCGATTTCCAGCGGCAGGCGCAGCAACACGTAGCCGGCCGAGCGCGCGCCATTGTCGCGCGCCGCCTCCAGCAGGCTCTCCAGTTCGCTGTCGTTGATCATCGGAATCATCGGTGCGCAGAGCGCACTGACCGGCACGCCATGCTCGTGGAGGGTGCGCATGGCGCGCAGGCGCGCGGCTGGCGCTGCGGTGCGTGGCTCCATGATGCGCTTGAGCTCGTTGTCCAGGGTGGTGAGGCTGAAGGCCACGCTGACCAGGTTGAGGCTCGCCAGCTCTTCGAGCAGGTCGAGGTCACGGACGATCAGCGAGCCCTTGGTGATGATGTGCAGCGGATGGCGGAAGCGCAGGAGGATTTCCAGGGCCTGGCGGGTCAGGCGCTGTTCGCGCTCCAGCGGCTGGTAGGCGTCGGTGTTGATGCCCAGGGCGATCGGCTGCGGCACGTAGCCGGGCTTGCTGAGTTCTTCTTCCAGGCGTTCGGCGAGGTTGGTCTTGGCGATCAGCCGGGTCTCGAAGTCGATGCCCGGCGACAGGTCCCAGTACGCGTGGCTGGGCCGCGCGAAGCAGTAGATGCAGCCATGCTCGCAGCCACGATAGGGGTTGATCGAGCGGTCGAAGCCGACATCCGGCGACTGGTTGCGGCTGATGACCGTCTTCGCCGTCTCCCGGCGCACTTCGGTGGCGCGGCAGGGCGGCGCCTCTTCCTGGTACCAGCCGTCGTCCTCCGTCTCGCTGCGAGTCGGGGCGAAGCGGTTGTGCGGGTTGCTGGCGGTGCCGCGACCGCGGGGCGGGAGAGTGGGCATGGGCGGGCTCCGAGAAATAGCTGTATATAAATACAGTATTTTCACTCGCATGCCAGCACCTGGCGATAGGTGGCTGATTGCTCTTCGTAGGAGCGAGCTTGCTCGCGAATTGCCTCGGCGCAAGGCCGTTCGCGAGCAAGCTCGCTCCTACAAGATCATGTTCGGTGCGTTTTTCAGATCAGCGCGCGCAGCAGCCAATACAGCCCCGCTGCCAGGCCGATGGCCGCCGGCAGCGTGAGCACCCACGCCAGCAGCATGTTGCGGATGGTGTGCCACTGCAGGCCGGAGCCGTTGGCGGTCATGGTGCCGGCGACGCCTGAGGAGAGCACCTGGGTGGTCGACACCGGTAGGCCGAAGTGGTCCGCCGCGCCAATGGTCAGCATCGCCATCAGTTGCGCGCTGGCGCCCTGGGCATAGGTCAGCGGTTCCTTGCCGATGCCCTCGCCGACGGTGGTGACGATGCGTCGCCAGCCCACCAGGGTGCCCAGGCCGAGGGCCATGGCCACGGCGACCTTGACCCACGACGGGATGAACTGGACGGTGCGCAGGCTGTGTTCGCGCACGGCTTGCAGGGTGCTCCAGGCGTTCGGGTCGAAGAGCTGCTCGGTGCGGTCAAGCTGGCGGATGGTTTCCACGCTCAGGTACAGGCCGTTGCGCAAGGCCAGCACCTCCTCCTCGGGCAGCGGTTCGCCGGCGACTCGCCTTTCCAGGCGGTCGCCGACTTCGTGCATCTGCGCCGCCAGGGCCGGCAGCACTTGCGGCTGGAGCTGGCCGCCGCGCTCGTAGTCGAGCAGTACCTGCTGTGGATCGGCTGGCGCATCCACCGTCGCCAGGCGTTGCAGCTGGGCCTCGGCCTGGCGAGTCAGGTCGAGCAATTGGCGGATCTCGTCGGCGCTTTGCCCGTGATTGATGGCGAACCCCAGCGGCAGCAACGCGGCGAGGATCAGCATGATGAGTCCTATACCCTTCTGGCCGTCGTTCGAGCCGTGGGCGAAGGACACGCCTGTGCAGGTCAGGATCAGCAGCGCGCGGATGCCAAGGGGCGGCGGCTTGCGTCCCTCGGGGGCGAGGAACAGCGCACGCTGGCGCACCGCCAGGCGCATGCCGAGCAGCAGCAGGGCCGCGCCGGCGAAGCCGATCAGCGGTGACAGCAACAGCGCATAACCGACCTTGAGCAGCTGCGCCAGGGCGCTGCCGCCCAGGCCGATGACGCCGGCCATGGCGCCGTGGGCGAGGCCGACGCCGACGATCGAGCCGATCAGCGTATGCGAGGAGGACACCGGCAGGCCCAGCCACCAGGTGCCCAGGTTCCAGAGGATGGCCGAGACCAGCAGGGCGAAGATCATCGCCAGCCCGTCGTTGCTGTCCAGGTGCAGCAGCAGGTCTAGCGGCAGCAAGGTGACGATGCCGAAGGCCACCGCGCCGCTGGAGAACAGCACGCCCAGCAGGTTCCACAGCCCGGACCAGCCGACCGCCCACTGCGGGCGCATCGCGTTCGTGTAGATGACGGTCGCCACGGCGTTCGCGGTGTCGTGGAAGCCGTTGATGAACTCGAAGCCCAGGGCGATCAGCAGGGCCGTCGCCAGGACCAGCAGGGACAGGTTCGGCCGCAGCTCGCCGCCGCTGGCATGCACGTCGTACCAGAGGCTGCCGAAGGTGAACAGCAGCCCACCAGCGAGCAGCAGGAAATACAGCAGGTGCCCCGTCGGCGTTGCGGCTTCGCGCAGCACCGGATTGACTGGCATGCGCGAGATGCGCGACGCGCGCAGGGTGTCGAGCAGCAGGTAGCGGTCAAGCATGGCGAGCGCGCCCGGCGACGGCGGAGCGACCTCGAGCAGTCGCGCGGAGAGAGTGGGCTAGCGGGGCGTGCACGGAGGACTCCTGTCCAGGAACGCTAATAGCCTAGTCCGCCTCATTGCGCCCGTGGCAGGGAGGGCGACTTTTCTTCATTCGGCGATAGTCGCAGTCGACTATATGTCAAATGGCTATTAGTCTTGGCGGGCATTCCGCCACTACGCTCAATATTGATGTGCTGGCGTCATGTGCACCCGAAGGACAGTTTCGAGCTCCGCTTCAGCAGGGGATGCCTGCGATGACCAACCCACAACTCCCAGACGCACTGCCGCAGATCCTGGAACAGGCGATCGACGGCGTCATCGTGCTCGACGAGAGCAACTGCGTGCTGCTGTTCAACGCAGCCGCCGAGCGGCTCTGGGGTTATTCCCGGGACGAGGTGCTTGGGCGAGATGTCGGCCTGCTGCTGCCTGACGAGGTGCGCCCGCGCCTGGACGCGCCGCTCGACAGCGAGGCCATCGTCGGCAGCCGCAGCGAAGTACCCATGCAGCGCCGCGACGGCAGCTGGCTGTGGGGATCGATGTCGATCTCGCGCATCGACGTGCAGGGTCGCCGCCTGCTGACCGCCTTCGTCAAGGACTGCACCTTGCAGCGCCGCCAGCGCGAGCAGATGGACGTGCTCTCGCTGGCCGCCAACGAAACCGACAACGCGGTGATAGTCACCGGTCGCGACTTCGAGGGCCCGCCGGTAGCCTGCGCCATTGGCAGCGCGCCGGTGGCGGGGTGTTCCGGCGCGAGGAGCTGGTGCGCGACCTGATCGGCCGACCGCTGTGGTGCTCGGTGGTGGCCAACCCCATCCTCGATGCGCGCGGGGAGCCGACCCATTCGGTGATGCTGCTCACCGACATCACCCACACGAAGCTGCACGAAGTGCTGCAGAACAAGGTGCTCGACGCCCTCGTGCGCGAAGTGCCGCTGGTGGCGGTGATGGACCTGGTGTGCCGCGAGGTTGAGCGCATCGCGCCGGAGGTGAAGGCCTCGATCCTGCGGGTTGATGTCAATGGTCGCTTGCGTACGCTAGCGGGGCCGAATCTGCCGGACAGCTACTCGCAAGCCATCGACGGGGCGCCCATCGGACCGCGCACGGGCAGCTGTGGTACAGCCGCCTATCGCGGCGAACCGGTGCTGGTCAGTGACATCGCCACCGACCCGCTGTGGGACGACTACCGCCATTTGGTGCCTGCAGGCCTGATGGCCTGCTGGTCGAGTCCGATCAAGAACAGCGAAGGGCGCGTCATCGGCACCTTCGCCTTCTACTACGAACAGAACCGCGGGCCGGACGAGCTGCACCTGCGCCTGGTCGACGTCAGCCTGCACCTCTGCGCGCTGGCGCTGGAGCGCGACGAGGCGCGCGCGCACATCCGCCAGCTGGCCTTCTACGACGCGCTCACCGGACTGCCCAACCGCAGCCTGCTGATGGCCGAGGCGGAGCAGGCGATCAGCCGCTGCGACGCGGAAGGCGCCGAACTGGCGGTGCTGTTCATCGACCTGGACCGCTTCAAACAGATCAACGACTCCCTCGGCCACCCGGCCGGCGACGAGCTGCTGCGGTTGGTAGCCGCGCGGCTGCAGGCGGTGGTCCGCGAGCAGGGCTTGGTAGGGCGCCTTTCGGGCGACGAGTTCGTCGTCGTGCTGCCGAACTGCGACGGCCTGCAGGCAACGCAGGTCGCCGAGCGCCTGCTCGCCCGCCTGGCGGTGGCGCACCGGGTGGCCGGGGTCAGCCTGATCACCCTGGCGAGCGTGGGCATCAGCCTGTACCCGAGCAACGGCCAGGACATGGAAACCCTGCTGCACCGCGCCGACATGGCGATGTACCAGGCCAAGAACGGTGGCCGCGGCAGTTTCCGCTTCTTCAGCGAAGAGATGAACCAGCGCGCACAGGAGCGCCTGGCGCTGGAAAGCTCCCTGCGCGAAGCGGTGCGTCACCAGACCCTGAGCCTGCACTACCAGCCGCAGGTGCGCCTGCACGACGGCAGCATCCACGCGGTGGAGGCGCTGGCGCGTTGGCGCCATCCGCAAATGGGCGCGGTGGCGCCGAGCCGTTTCATCCCGCTGGCCGAGGAGTGCGGGCTGATCGGCGAGCTCAGCCAGTGGGTGCTGCGCGAAGCCTGCCGGCAGCTGGCCGACTGGCGCCAGCGCGGCATCGAGATCCCGGCGGTGGCGGTGAACCTGTCGCCTTCGGACTTCCACGACCAGGATCTTCCGCACAACCTCGACGTGCTGCTGCGGCGCCACGGCCTGAGCGGCTCGGACCTGGTGGTGGAGATCACCGAAGGCATGCTGCTGGACAACCATCCGACCACCCTGGCGACCCTGCACGCGCTGGCCGAACTGGGGGTGCGCCTGTCCATGGACGATTTCGGCACCGGCTATTCGAGCCTCAGCTATCTGCACCGCCTGCCGATCAGCGAGCTCAAGCTCGACCGCAGCTTCGTCGCCGACCTGGCCGGAGGCGGCACGGCGCTGGCGCTGACCGACGCGGTGATGAACATCGGCCGCAGCCTGGAGCTGACGGTGATCGCCGAGGGCGTGGAGGAAACGCGGCAGCTGGAGATGCTGCACCAGCAGGGCTATCCGGTGGCGCAGGGCTATCTGTTCTCGCGCCCATTGCCGGCGGCGGCGCTGGAGGAATGGATGTTGCGGCGGGTGATGGCGTCGTAGGCAGGAGCTTCGCGAACCGCTCCCTGTAGGAGCGGCCCATGGCCGCGATTCGCGCGCATGGCGCGCTCCTACACGGGATAT
Source organism: Pseudomonas knackmussii B13 (assembly GCF_000689415.1). Lineage (NCBI taxonomy): Bacteria > Pseudomonadati > Pseudomonadota > Gammaproteobacteria > Pseudomonadales > Pseudomonadaceae > Pseudomonas > Pseudomonas knackmussii. Next base: position 81,864 of record NZ_HG322950.1, read on the forward strand.
AGGTGCGGGGATTTTCGCGGATGAATCCGCTCCTACAGGATGACGTCGGCCGTTCCGATCACGCCGAACAGCCCCCTCTCCCGCTTGCGGGAGAGGGAATCAGCCTTACGGCTTCTTCAGCTTCGGATTGGGGAAGAACTGCACGCCCTGCACCTTGGGATCAGCCGGCTTCTTCAGGCCGCTGACGTTGACCCGCGTGGTCAGCTCCTTGGGCACCGACTGGCCCTGGGCGTTGAGCGTGTCGGCATAGCCGCAGGCCACGCATTCGCGGTGCGGCACACCTTCTTCGTCCCACATCACGATCTTGTCTTCGGCGCTGCACGCGGGGCACACCGCTCCGGCGATGAAGCGCTTCTTGATCTCGCTCATCACGCGGCCTCCTCGGTCAGCCCGGAGTGGCGCAGCAGGGCATCGATGGAGGGCTCTCGGCCGCGGAAGGCGACGAACAGTTCCATCGGCTCCTGGGAGCCGCCCTTGGCCAGGATCGCCTCGCGGAAGGCGTTGCCGGTCTGCGGGTTGAACACGCCTTCTTCCTCGAAGCGCGAGAAGGCGTCGGCGGACAGCACTTCGGCCCACTTGTAGCTGTAGTAACCGGCCGCGTAACCGCCGGCGAAGATGTGCGCGAAGCTGTTGGCGAAGCGGTTGAACTTCGGTGGGCGCATCACCGCGACTTCGTCGCGCACGCCTTCCAGCACGTCGAGCACGCTACGGCCGTCGCCGTGGGTGACGTGCAGCTCGAAGTCGAACAGCGAGAACTCCAGCTGGCGCACCATCATCAGGCCGGACTGGAAGTTCTTCGCCGCCAGCATCTTCTCCAGCAGGTCCTGCGGCAGCGGCTCGCCGCTCTCGTAGTGGCCGGAGATCAGCGCCAGGCCTTCGGGCTCCCAGCACCAGTTCTCCATGAACTGGCTCGGCAGCTCCACCGCGTCCCAGGCAACGCCGTTGATGCCCGAGGCGCCGACGTGCTCGACGCGGGTCAGCAGGTGGTGCAGGCCGTGGCCGAACTCGTGGAACAGGGTGGTGACTTCGTCGTGGGTCAGCAGCGCCGGCTTGCCGCCGACCGCCGGGGTGAAGTTGCACACCAGGTAGGCCACCGGGGCGATCATCTGTCCGCTGGCGTCGCGGCGACGGTCGCGGGCGCCGTCCATCCAGGCGCCGCCGCGCTTGTTGGCGCGGGCGTAGAGGTCGAAGTAGAAGCGGCCGACGTGCTGGCCGTTTTCCTCGATCTCGAACAGGCGCACGTCCGGGTGCCAGCGCTCGAAGTCGTGCAGCTCGCGGATCTGGATGCCGTAGAGCTTCTGCACGATGGCGAACAGCCCGGAGAGCACTTTATCCACAGGGAAGTAGGCGCGCAGGGTTTCCTGCGAAACGCTGTAGCGCGCTTCGCGCAGCTTCTCGCCGAAGTAGCCGGAATCCCAGCTCTGCAGCGGCTTGCAGCCTTGCTCGGCGGCGTAGGCCTGGAGCTGCTCCAGGTCCTTCTGGGCAAACGGCTTGCTGCGCACGGCGAGGTCGCGCAGGAAGCTCAGCACCTGCTCCGGCGTCTCGGCCATCTTGGTCGCCAGCGACAGCTCGGAGAAATTGGCGAAGCCCAGCAGACGAGCCAGCTCCTGGCGCAGGTCGAGGATTTCCTGCATCACCGGACCGTTGTCGTTCTGCCCGGCGTTCGGCCCCTGGTCGGAGGCGCGGGTGCAGTAGGCGGCGTACACCTCTTCGCGCAGGGCGCGGTCGTCGGCGTAGGTCATCACCGCGTAGTAGCTGGGGAATTCCAGGCTGATCAGCCAGCCGTCCAGGCCCTTGGCTTCGGCGGCCTGCTTCATCTGCGCCTTGGCCGAGTCGGTCAGGCCGGCCAGCGCGTCCTCGTCGGTGACGTGCTTGGTCCAGGCCTGGGTGGCGTCGAGCAGCTGGTTGGAGAAGCGGCTGCCCAGTTCCGACAGGCGCGCCTGGATTTCGGCGTAGCGCTGCTGCTGGTCGGCCGGCAGGTCGATGCCGGACAGGCGGAAGTCGCGCAGGGCGTGTTCGAGGATGGTCTTCTGTGCCACGTCGAAGCTGGCCGCGGCGGGGCTGGCGGAGAGCCCTTCGTAGGCCTTGAACAGCTCGCGGTTCTGGCCCAGTTCGGTCCAGTAGGCCGACAGCAGCGGCAGGCAGCCTTCATAGGCTTCGCGCAGCTCGGCGCTGTTGCACACGGCATTGAGGTGGCTGACCGGGCTCCAGGCCGCGCCCAGGCGCGCGTGCAGCTCGTCGATGGCCAGCACCAGGCCGCTCCAGCTCGGGTTCGCGCCCTGTTCGGCGAGGATGCGCGCAATGGCCGCACGATTGTCGGCGAGGATCTGCTCGATGGCCGGCTTCACGTGCTCGGGGCGGATGGCGGAGAAGGGCGGCAGGTCGTAGGACTGCAGAAGGGGGTTCGCGCTCACGGTGGCAACCTTGGCTTGAGGAAACACCCGGCCATCTTAAATACAATCGCTGTCATCCGCAGCTGAAGGAAAGCTATCGTGACCATTCGCACCTACCAGGGCAAAACGCCATCCCTCGGCGAGCGCGTCTTCGTCGACCCCAGCGCCGTGCTCATCGGCGACATCGAGATCGGCGCCGACAGCTCCGTATGGCCGCTGGTCACCGTACGCGGCGACATGCACCGCATCCGCATAGGCAGCCGTACCAGCATCCAGGACGGCAGCGTGCTGCACATCACCCACGCCGGCCCCTTCAACCCGGACGGCTTCCCGCTGACCATCGGCGACGAAGTCACCGTCGGCCACAAGGTGCTGCTGCACGGTTGCACCATCGGCAACCGCATCCTGGTGGGCATGGGCTGCATCGTCATGGACGGAGCGGTGATCGAGGACGAAGTCATCCTCGGCGCCGGCAGCCTGGTGCCGCCGGGCAAGGTGCTGGAAAGCGGCTTCCTCTACGTCGGCAGCCCAGCGAAGAAAGCCCGCCCGCTGACCGACAAGGAGCGCTCGTTCTTCGCCTACACGGCCGGCAACTACGTGAAGCTCAAGGACCAGCACATCGCCGAGGGCTATGGCGAGTGAGGGGACTCTTTGGCTGTAGCCCTTAAGCCGTAAGCGTTCCGCTCAATACGTGCAGGCGAGCCAAATGAGGTTTGGTGGGGCATCTCGGTGATGGGTGAACCACAGCATCGGTTCCGCGACGGTTCCAATCAACGCAAGGGGCTCGGTCGTTGCGCCACTATTTGGATGGCTAAATAATGGCGTTTATCGAGAGCATTCCAATGATTTGACGTCAAAAAGATATTGTTTTGCCATCACTTGGTGATGTCTAATCCGCCGTGCCTCCAGGGAAGTGAAGCATTGGTAGACCCAAGTCGTGCCTTCTGCACTCTGCAGCTCCTGGAGCCTTCTTTTCGGTCCAAGGAGATTTTCGCAATGGGGTTTGCACGCAAGGCCAGCATTTCCGTACTCGTGGCTACCATCGGTTTTTCGTCCGGCTGCGCAAACATGTCGGACAACGAGTGGGTGAACAAGGAGAACATTGGCACGCTGGTCGGCGCGACCGCTGGGGTGTTGATCGGTAGTCAGGTCGGCCAGGGTAAAGGTCGCACCGCTGCCATGCTGATCGGCGCACTGGCCGGCGGCGCCTTGGGCAAGACGATTGGCGCGAAGATGGACGAAAACGACCGCCAAGCCCTGGCCTTGCAGACCCAGCAAGTGCTCAATGCCAGCGGCGATGGCCAGGCCACTACCTGGACCTCCAGTCACAGCGGCGCTACTGCGCAGATCACTCCGGTCAAGACCCAAACCGAGTCGCGCCAGGTCACCGTCAAACGCCTGCCAAAGGTACAGACGGTGTCGAACATGACCGTCCTCAACAAGCCTTTCCGTACCCTGAAGTCTGCCAATCTGCGAAATGCGCCAAGCGATTCCGCAGAGAAAGTCGGTGGCTTGCAGGCCAATGCGACCTTCATGGCCATGGGCCGGACCGACAATAACTGGATCGTGGTCGGCCGTCGTGGTGTGACCGTCGGCTATATCTACGCGCCGCTTACCGCTCCAGTGAGCGCCGTCGCGCCTGCCGTGCCTTCGGCTGGCACAACTAACGTCGCCTCCGTGGCTCCGGCGACTGACCTGGACGCCCTGGACGACAAGAAAGCCAAGGCAGATGGCTTCGATCTGGACGCCGTCCCAGTGCAGGAAACCATGGCTGCGCAGACCACTTGCCGTACCGTCAATTACGACATTGATGCCCAAGGCAGCCACGAGCAGCAAACCGTCAAGGCCTGCCAGGCTGGCGATGGCGCCTGGGAACTGATCTGACGGAGCGCTATCGATGAAAAAATTGGCTATCACGCTAAGCCTTCTCGCCCTCTCCGGGGCGGCGCAGGCTGAGAGTTACCGCCTGGCCTACTCGAAGGCCGAGAACGTCGAAGTCTTTGTCGATCATCCGGCAGGACAGCCTTGGTGCAGCCAGCAGTTGGAGCTACGTTTCGTTTTCGCTGCCAAACCGGCGCAGCCGTCGGTTGATCGGCTGATGCCCAAGCTTGGTGGGTTGCTGAACGGCCAATGCCCCAGCGCCACCTCACTGACCTGGAAGAGTGTCGATAGTAATGGCGCCGGTTCTGCCAGCGGCAGTGCCAGCAAGGCCACTGGCTGGGCCGCAGTTCTGAAGCAGCCAGCCCCGACGGTCGCCGCTAGCGCTCCGGTTGGCGCCGCCGCCACGCCGGCTCCCGAGGCCGCCCCTGCGGCCCCGGCGCCTATCGTCAAGCCCGAAGCGCTGGCGCCTGCCTCGCCGGCAGCTGTGGTCGCACCCGTGCCTCCGGCTCCGGTCGCCGAGCAGGCGTCCGCGAATGGCATGCCTAGCGACTTCGCCGTCAACGGCTGGAAGCCCCCATTGGAGGACGAGGTACTCAAGGCAACCGATTTCTTCGTCCAGGTACAGGACCAGAGCGGCTGTCGTTTCCGAATCACGCGCAAGCTCGATGGCAATTCGCAGTACCTCAGCGCCCAGTCCAGTGGCGTGACCTGCGGCCCAGACGGTTATGCCAGTGGCACCGGGCAGCTGACGCTGATGCGCTCCGATGGTGTTGAAATTGGCAGTTATCGCGGTGGATTCCATCGCGGCATTCCATTCAACCGCGAGGTGCCCCCGCTTCCCATCGTCGCCTTCGACGGGAACCACAACGCCTACCTGCTGTTGTTCAGCGAGCCCAGTACCCGTGTGCACTATCTGGTGCGGGCCGACGCCGGTTGGGATGGTCGTTGGGATTTGGATAACCAGCCGCTGATCGCGCTGACCGACAATCTCGATCTGTTCCGCAAGATCGAGAGCATCCGCAGTAGCCTGCTCTATGGCCTGAGCAAGCTCGACAAGGCACTGCCGAAGACCAGCAGCGTGAGGTTCTACGCCGTCCGCGACCTGCCCAACGGCATGCTGAAGGGTGACCGCGACCAGTGGCTGTACGAAGTCAGCGCCGACCGGGGTTGGAGCAGCAAGGCGTGGGATTTCAACCCCCAGTACGCGCACAACTGGCTGTTCGATGCCGAGGCCAAGGCTGCCAGGCAGCAGCGCGAGCTCGAGGCTCAACGTCAGCGTGAGGAGCAACTCAAGCGCGAACAACTGGGCTACCAGGCCGAGCAGCAACTGCGCCTCTACGGCGAGTTACGCAAGGAGGCTAAGAACCCCCGAGAGCTCTACTCGCGCATTCTCAGCGATGTCAGCTACTCAGCTGTTGGTGGCAGCGGATACGCGAGCCTGGTGACTGGCGGAAACGCGAATCTGAGCCAGATCGTGCGCATTAGCGGCAAGAGCGACGAAGGCTGGAAGGTGGACTACCCCTACGAAGCTCTACTCAGTGCCGATGACGCGAGTAAGAGTCCAGAAAAGGGATGGTTCCTGGTCAAGGGCAAAGTCAGCCTCGACAGCGAAAAACGCGACAAGGACGATCTGCCATTGACCCTGATCGCGGCGAGCAGTTTGCAGCCCTGCGGCGAAGAGGGCTGCACCGATCTGCGAGACCCGCTAAAGCTGGTGCGGCAACAGGTGGGCGACGATCAGTGGACCCCTGAAGGCGCCAGGGAAACCATCAAGCAGGCCTGGCCGGACCGGGTTGTGGATCAAGGGGAGGCAGAATGATGCAGAAGAAAGTACTGATCCCGGCAGGTCTCGTGGTGCTGGCTGTTGCCGGTTACTTCGGGCTCGGCGCGTACAGCAGCAAGCTGGCGCAGAAGAAGCTGGAGGACTGGGTCTACGATCAGAACCTCGGCGACAGCCTGAGCTGGGAGTCGGTCAGCGCCTCGCCTCTGGGCGGCACCGTAACCATCAAGGGTGTCGAATTCAGCGCGGCGGCCGGCAGCGACCTGGAGTTGCGCGCAAATCGCGTGCAGCTCTCCGAGTTGATCGACGAAAACAACCGCACCCGAGCGCGCATCAAGATCGAAGGTGTTTCGGCTTCGCCGAAGCTGCTTGGCTTGATGCGGCAGTACGGCAGCTTCGGCGGATATGGCATGGGCGTCGCCGCCTATGGTCCGCTGCTCAGCAGCGGACGCAATGAGCTCAAACCGTTCGATCTGACGCTTTACGTCGACGCCAACGATGACGAAGGCACCTTGGAGTCGGACTTCAGCCTCAATCTGCCGGAACTGGCCTCCGTCGAGATCCACTATGGCCTTGCTAACCTGAAGGACTTCAATCGCGGTATGCGTCGTCTGCAGGACAGTCTCGATCAGTTGCGCAAGAACCCGGGGTGGCTGGGGGCTTCCCTCGCCGACACCGGTGCTGATCTGGAAAGCATGATGGGGCGTGCAGAGCTGAGTGAAGTCAGCTTGAGCCTGAAGGACAATGGTCTCGTCAAGCGGAGCGTTGCATTGCAGAAACGCTATGGCACTCCGCTGGACCCCACTGCCGGTGATGCCGATAAGCAGCGTGACGAGTATTTCGAAAAGACCCTGCGCACGTTCGGCAAGAATTGCGAAAGCGGTTTGCGCGATTCGGCGCCCAAGCTGATCGACCTGTGCGAGATTGCCGTTGATGTGGCTAACGGCAAGAGCCGTGGCATCTCCTTCAACGTCAAGCCGGACGAGCGTGTACGTCTTGCTGACCTGGAGCGGCTTCGTGCGGGCGGCCCGGCCAGCAAGCGCCTGGTTGAGCGTCTCAATCCGGAAGTCAGCGCGCTCTGAGCCGAGCCGGCACGGCGGGTAATCCGCCGTGCCGGTAGAACTTCTGAGTTGTTCGGCGCTCGTCGGATATCGCGTCGCTTGCTGCCGTGTCGCGAAGTATCCTTTCCGGCTCACAGGCGCTGCCGGAGTTTGGCCCGATGCATTACCAGAACATCCTCTTCGACCTCGACGGCACCCTCACCGACCCGCGCGAGGGCATCACCCGGTCGATCCAGTACGCCCTGGCCCAGCTCGGCATCGACGAGCCGGACCTGCGCCAGCTGGAGCATTTCATCGGCCCGCCGCTGCTGCAGTGCTTCATGAGTTCCTATGACTTCGACGAGGCGCGCGCCTGGGAGGCGGTGAACCATTACCGCGCGCGCTTCAAGGATGTCGGGCTCTACGAGAACCGCGTTTTCGAGGGCGTTGGCGAGCTGCTCGAACTGCTCGGCGGGCAGGGCCGCACGCTCTATATCGCCACCAGCAAGCCGACCGTGTTCGCCGCCGAGATCGCACGGCACTTCGATTTCGCCCGGCACTTCAAGGTGATCTACGGCAGCGAGCTGGATGGCACGCGCACCAACAAGGTCGAGCTGATCGAGCACCTGCTCGCCTGCGAGGGCCTGGACCCTACGCGCACGCTGATGATCGGCGACCGCAAGCACGACCTGATCGGTGCGCACCGCAATGGTTTGCGCGCCGCCGGTGTCGGCTACGGCTTCGGCAGCCGCGAAGAGCTGATGGCCGAGAACCCGGCGCATTACTTCGCCAGCCTGGGCGAGTTGCGCGAGGCTTTTGCAGCCGGCTGAGGGCCGGCCGCGATCGCGGACTTCATGCCGGCTCTGCGGCAAGAGTGTTAAGTCGTTGAAACACAAGTGACCGGTGGTGCCGCTGCGAGCGCCGCCGGCGTCAGCATTCCAGGCCAGGAAGACCACCATTCGTCGGCTGAATAGTGCCGCTTGAGTCCTCGGCAAGTAGAAATTTTCTCGACATATCAAGGGTCTGGCTCAGTCGCCGAGGCAATGGCGCCAAATTGACATCATTTCCTGCTCCTCTACCTTTCCACGAGCCCGCCGATGGTCTTCTCAGGCAAGGACTGCAACTGAGCAGTGGAGAGTCGAGCATGCGTGATCTACCCCTTGATCCAGCTACCCGGACGGGTGCGAGTCCCTCCCGTTTGCTGCCGATGGTGCTGGCATCGCTGCCCTGGATCGTGGTGGCGTTGCTCGCGTGGCTAGGCCTGCCGCTGTGGCCCCTGCTGCTGCTCGGCTGCCTGGGTAGCCTGGCCATCGGCTAATTCGCCACGAACGCGGCGCCCGCTGAGGAACGCGGTCAGGAGCTGCTCGATCCGAATCAGCTGCCGCGCTGGCGCCAGGTGCAGGACGTCGCGCAGGAGCAGCTGGGTGCGGTCGACGGCCATGTCCGGCAGATCGACAACATCCTCCAGCAGGCCATCGGCCGCCTCACCGCGAGCTTCCATTCCCTCGCCGAGCGCATCGACACCCAGCGCGGCCTGTCCCATTCGCTGATCGAGCGCTACGACGGTCGCGGCCATGTGGATGACGCCATCAATTTCCAGGAATTCGTGCAGACCACCCAAAGCACCCTGGCGCTGTTCGTCGAGGCCACGCTGGAGACCAGCCGCACCTCGCAACAGCTGGTGCAGCGCATGGATCGGGTGACGCACAAGATCAGCGAGATCCTGCAGTCGACCCAGGACATGGACGCCATCGCCAAGCAGACCAACCTGCTCGCCCTCAACGCCGCCATCGAGGCCGCGCGGGCCGGCGAGAGTGGCCGTGGTTTCGCCGTGGTGGCAGATGAGGTGCGGGCACTCTCGACCCGTTCCACGCACTTCTCCGAAGCCATCCGCCAGCACGTCGACGTGGTCTACCGGGAGATCAAGGATGCCGAGGGCGCCATCGCCCAACTGGCCGAGAAGGACATGTCCTTCGCCCTGGATTCGAAACAGAAGATCCAGCGCATGTTCGACGATCTGGAAGCCATGAACAGCCATACGCTGAAGGTCATCCACGAGCTGGACCGGATTTCCCTTGAAGTCGGGCAGGGCGTCGATGCCGCTGTCACCGCGCTGCAGTTCCAGGACATGAGCAGCCAGCTGCTCGGGCAGATCGGCAAGCACGGCGCGCGCCTGGGCGATCTGGCCACGGCGCTTGGCGCGCTGGGCGTGCAGCCGCCGCAGGAGTGGCGTGAGCGCCTGGACCGCCAACTCGAGGAGCTCAAGCGTCCGTTGGCCAATCCGGTGGCGCAGAGCTCGCTGAACGCCGGCGAAGTCGAGTTGTTCTGAGGCGGATTCCAGGCGGGCAGCGCTTCCGACGGATTGCTGACGCCGGTCGTTGGACAGCTTGTAACAAGATGCTTCACTTCTGATGGCTTGGTGATATCGGGCGGCTGTGCCGCCCACGCAGGAGCGGTACCGGGTAGGCGCCCGGGAACATGGAAACCCGCAAGGAGAGAGTCATGGGCAAGCAGATCCTGATCGTCGACGACTCCGCGTCGATCCGCCAGATGCTCAGCTTCACCCTCAAGTCCGCCGGCTACGAGGTGGACGAGGCGGTGGACGGCAAGGACGGCCTCGGCAAGGCGCAGCGCAAGGCCTACAACCTGGTGTTCACCGACCAGAACATGCCGAACATGGACGGCCTTTCGCTGATCCGCAGCCTGCGCGACATGGGCAGCTACCGCAGCGTGCCGATCCTCATGCTCACCACCGAATCCAGCGACGCGATGAAGCAGCAGGGCCGCACCGCCGGCGCCACCGGCTGGCTGGTGAAGCCGTTCGATCCGCCGAAGCTGCTGGAAGTCACCCGCAAGGTCCTCCCCTGAACCCCCATTGATCGCGCGGGAGCCATCCTGCGCAGTCCCTTGGCGCCTCCGCGCCGCTGATGGAGATGGGCAGATGAACATGAGCAGGGCTGCGACGCGCTCGCGGCAGGCCGCCCCGACGGATGACGAAGCATGAACCAGGGCATGAGCCAGTTCCTCCAGGTGTTCTTCGAAGAGACCGATGAGCACCTCGCCACCCTCGAGCTGCTGCTGATCGGGCTGGACCTGGAGCAGCCGGACGCCGAGACGCTCAACGGCATCTTCCGCGCCGCCCACTCGATCAAGGGCTCCAGCGGCATGTTCGGCTTCGACGACCTGACCGCCGTCACCCACGAGCTGGAAACCCTGCTCGACCGGATCCGCTGCGGGCACACCGCGCTGCACCCGGACATGATCACGGTCTTCCTGGAAACCCGCGACCTGCTGCAGCGCCTGCTCGACGTGCAGCGCTACCAGCGCCCCGATCCCGACCTGCCGGTGCAGGCCTGCGTCGAGCGCCTGCGCGCCTGGCTGCAGGAGCCGGTCGCCACCCCGGAGGCGGACGCCGCCTTCGGCCTCTTCGACGAGGCCCCTGGCGCTCCTGCGGCAGAGGAAGAGGACTTCGGCTTCTTCGATGAAGCACCCGGAGCGCCGACCGCCCAGGCGGACGAGGCTTTCGGCTTCTTCGACGACGCCCCCGGCAGCCCGGCCGCGCCTGTGGCTGCGCCGCCTGCGGTCGTCAAACCGGTGGCCGCCAAGGCGGCACCCGTGCGGCCCGAGGTGCGCGGCGAGGGCGAGTCCAGTTCGATCCGCGTGAGCGTCGAGAAGATCGACAGCCTGATCAACCTGGTCGGCGAGCTGGTGATCACCCAGGCCATGCTCGGCCAGCTCAGCGAAGGCCTCGCCCCGGGCTGCCACGAGCGCCTGCAGCAGGCCCTGGCGCAGCTCGAGCACAACACCCGCGACCTGCAGGAATCGGTGATGTCGATCCGCATGCTGCCGATCAGCTTCATCTTCAGCCGCTTCCCGCGCCTGGTGCACGACACCTCGCAGCGCCTGGGCAAGCAGGTCGAGCTGCACCTGCACGGCGAGCACACCGAGCTGGACAAGAGCGTCATCGAGAAGCTCAGCGACCCGCTCACGCACATCGTCCGCAACAGCATCGACCACGGCATCGAGACCCCCGCCGAGCGTGTGGCGGCAGGCAAGCCGGCCAGCGGTTCGGTGAAGCTTTCGGCCAGCCACCAGGGCGGCAGCATCGTCGTCGAGGTATCCGACGACGGCCGTGGCCTGTCGCGCGAGCGCATCCTCGCCAAGGCCCGCGAAAGGAACCTGCCGGTGCATGACGGCATGAGCGACGCCGAGGTCTGGCAGCTGATCTTCCTGCCCGGCTTCTCCACCGCCGAGGCGGTCACCGAGCTGTCCGGGCGCGGCGTCGGCATGGACGTGGTGAAGCGCAACATCCAGGCCATGGGCGGTCGCATCGACCTCGATTCGGCGCCGGGCATGGGCACCCGCCTGACCATCCGCCTGCCGCTGACCCTGGCCATCCTCGACGGCCTGATCGTCGCGGTGGCGGACGTGAACTACGTGATCCCGCTGACCTACATCGTCGAGTCGCTGCAGGCCCGCGCCGACGACGTGCGCGGCATGGCCGGCGAGGACTCCGCGGTGATCCGCGTGCGCGGCGAGTACCTGCCGCTGTTCTCCCTGCAGGACCTGCTGCACATCGGCGGCGAAGTGCTGCCGCCGGAGCGCGCCATCGTCGTCATCCTCGAGTCCGAGGGGCGCAGCTTCGCCCTGCAGGTGGACGAGCTGGTCGGCCAGCAGCAGGTGGTTATCAAGAGCCTGGAACAGAATTTCCGCCGGATCGACGGCATCACCGGCGCCACCATCATGGGCGACGGCAGCGTCGCCCTGATCCTCGATGTCGATGCCTTGCCGCGCCTGGCGGCGCGAGGAGAGAACCTGCATGAGCACAGTTGAAGCGCACCAGGCGGGCAGCCTGGCGCAGGAGTACCTGACCTTCACCCTGGGCCGCGAGGAGTACGCCATCGACATCCTCCGCGTGCAGGAGATCCGCGGCTACGACCAGGTCACCGCGATTGCCAATGCGCCGGCCTTCATCAAGGGCGTGATCAACCTGCGGGGAGCGATAGTCCCCATCGTCGACCTGCGCATCAAGTTCAACCTGGCCGACGTCGGCTACGACCAGTTCACCGTGGTCATCATCCTCAACGTCGGCCGGCGCATCGTCGGCGCGGTGGTCGACTCGGTGTCGGACGTGATCGCCCTGGCCGCCGAAGAGGTGAAGCCGCCGCCGGAATTCGGCTCCAGCTTCGACACCGAATACCTGCTCGGCCTGGCCACCGCGGGCGAACGGATGCTGATCCTGGTGGACATCGAAAAACTCATGACCAGCCGCGAGATGGCGCTGGTCGACGAAGCCGCGGCCTGATCGCGGACGCCAACAACTGCACGCAGCTTCAAGCGCAGAGGAACGAGAAGATGGGACTGTTCAACGCACACGCCGTGGCGCAGCAGCGCGCCGATCGCATCACCGCTGTCCTCCAGTCGCTGGCCGAGGGCCGTCTCGACGCCGCCATCGGCGAGGCGCCGGCGCCCGGCTACGAACGCCTCTACGAAGGCCTGCGCGAAGTGCAGAAGGTGCTTCGCCAGCAGCGTATCGAGCAGGAGCAGGTGCAGGTGCTGGAAGCGGGCCTGGCGGAGATGACCCGCCAGCACGACGCCGGCTGGATCGACGAGGTGATCCCGGTGGCCAGGCTCGACGGCCGCCCGGCGCGCATCGCCCAGGGCATCAACGAGCTGGTGGCGGCGCACATCGCGGTGAAGATGCGCGTGGTCGCGACGGTCACCGCCTATGGCCGAGGCGATTTCAGCGTCGACATGGACCGCCTGCCGGGCAAGAAGGCGCAGATCACCGAGGCCATCGACGGCGTGCGCGACGCGCTCAAGGCCAATGCCGATGCCGCGGACTACAACGCGCGGATCAAGAGTGCGCTGGATAACGTCTCGGCCAACGTGATGATCGCCGACAACGACCTCGACATCATCTACATGAACCGCACCGTGAGCGAGATGCTCAGCCGCGCCGAGGCGGACATCCGCAAGCAGCTGCCGAACTTCAACGCCAGCAAGCTGATGGGCGCCAACATCGACATCTTCCACAAGAACCCGGCGCACCAGCGCAACATGCTGGCGCACCTGAGCGCGCCGCATAAGGCCGAGCTCAGCCTGGGCGGGCGGCGCTTCGCCCTCGACGTGGTGCCGGTGTTCAACGATGCCGGCCAGCGCCTGGGCTCGGCGGTGCAGTGGACCGACCGCACCGAGGAGTTCCGCGCCGAGCAGGAGGTTTCGCAGCTGGTCGAGGCGGCCGCCGCCGGCGACTTCAGCAAGCGCATCGACCAGGCCAACAAGGAAGGCTTCTTCCTCAAGCTGGCCACCGGCCTGAACAGCCTGGTAGACACCGCCGACAAAGGCCTGAAGGACGTTTCGCGGATGCTCGCTGCGCTGGCCCAGGGCGACCTCACCCAGCGCATCGAGGCCGACTACCAGGGCACCTTCGGCGAGCTCAAGGACTACTCCAACAACACCGCGCAGAGCCTCTCGCGGATGCTCGGGCAGATCCGCGAAGCGGCCGACACCATCAACACCGCGGCCGGCGAGATCGCCAGCGGCAACACCGAGCTGTCGACCCGCACCGAGCAGCAGGCCTCCAGCCTGGAGGAAACCGCCTCGAGCATGGAAGAGCTGACCAGCACCGTGAAGCTCAACGCGGAGAACGCGCGGCAGGCCAACTCGCTGGCGGTGAACGCATCGGAAGTCGCCACCGAGGGCGGCAACGTGGTGCAGAAGGTGGTTGGCACCATGTCGGCAATCAACGACTCGGCACGCAAGATCGCCGACATCATCGGGGTCATCGACGGCATCGCCTTCCAGACCAACATCCTCGCGCTGAACGCGGCAGTGGAAGCGGCACGTGCCGGTGAGCAGGGGCGCGGTTTCGCTGTAGTAGCGGGTGAGGTGCGTACGCTGGCGCAGCGTTCGGCGGCGGCGGCCAAGGAGATCAAGACGCTGATCTCCGACTCGGTGGACAAGGTGGAGAGCGGCAACACCCTGGTGGCCCAGGCCGGCCAGACCATGAGCGACATCGTGATCGCGATCAAGCGGGTGACCGACATCATGGCCGAGATCGCCGCGGCCAGCGCCGAGCAGAGCAGCGGTATCGAGGAGGTCAACAGCGCGGTGTCGCAAATGGACGAGATGACCCAGCAGAACGCCGCGCTGGTGGTAGAGGCGGCGGCCTCGGCCGAAGCCCTGCAGGAGCAGGCCGGCATGCTCAACCAGTCGGTCGCGGTGTTCAAGCTCGACGACCTGCCCCGCGTGGTCCCGCTGGCGGCGGCACGTCCGGCGCCGGTCGCCGCACCGCAGCCGAGTTCGCGTGCTGCACGCGGCCTGGCCAAGGTTGGCCGGGCGAAGAAGGATGAGGATTGGGAGGAGTTCTGACGGGCGTTGCGACTTCGTGACGGCCATTCGGCCGGCACCAAGGTGCTTTTCGTAGGAGCGAGCTTGCTCGCGAACGGACCCCGCTGCGGAATTCGTTCGCGAGCAAGCTCGCTCCTACAGGTTCCCCGATGGCCGGCAAAGGAAAGCAGTCATGAGCGGTATCACCCTGCCGAACCCCGGCGGCCACGAGTTCCTCTACACCCGCCGCGACTTCCTGCAGGTGCGCCAGGTGCTCTACCGGCGCACCGGCATCAGCCTGTCCGAGAGCAAGGAGCAGCTGGTCTACAGCCGCCTGTCCCGGCGCCTGCGGGCGCTGCGCCTGGACAGCTTCGGCGCCTACCTCGCCTACCTGGCGGAGAACGACGAGGAGTGGCAGCAGTTCGTCAACGCGCTGACCACCAACCTCACCGCCTTCTTCCGCGAGCGGCATCACTTCGACACCCTCGCCACCCTGGCACGCGATCCCGCGCGCCGGCATCGGCCGCTGCGCTTCTGGTCGTCCGCCTCCAGCACCGGCGAGGAGCCGTACTCGATGGCCATGACCCTAGTCGAGGCCTTCGGCAGTTTCCAGGCACCGGTACAGATCCTTGCTTCGGACATCGACACCCGGGTGCTGGATACCGCGCGCCAGGGCATCTATCCGCTGGACCGCGTGGAGTCCCTGGAGCTGGCGCGCAAGCAGCGCTTCTTCCAGCGCGGCAGCGGGCCCAATGCCGGCAAGGTGCGGGTGGTGCCGGAGCTGCGCGAGCTGGTGAGGTTCCAGCAGATCAACCTGCTCGATGCGCGCTGGGACGTGCAGGGCGAGTTCGACGCGATCTTCTGCCGCAACGTGATGATCTATTTCGACAAGCCCACCCAGACCGCCCTGCTCGAACGCCTGGTGCGCCTGCTGCGGCCGGACGGACTGTTCTTCGCCGGCCATTCGGAGAACTTCGTGCACGCCGGCCACCTGGTGCGCGCCGTGGGCCGCAGCACCTACCAGCGCGTGGCGGCCCGTTGAGATGGGCGCGGCGCAGCTCAACCGCTACCACGACCCGCGCTTCGGCCGCGAGGCGGTCAAGCTGTTGCCCGGCGAATGCTTCGCCACCGCCGACGACTTGCTGCTGGTCACGGTGCTCGGTTCCTGCGTCTCGGTGTGCCTGTACGACACGATCAACAAGCTGGGCGGGATGAACCATTTCATGCTGCCCGGCGATACCGGCACCAACCCGCTGCTGTCCAGTTCGGCGCGCTACGGCGTGCATGCGATGGACCTGCTGATAAGCCAGCTGCAGCGCCTAGGCGGGCAGCGCCGGCACTTCGAGGCCAAGGTATTCGGCGGCGCCTCGGTGCTGCAGAACCTCAGCGCCGACGTCGGCCAGCGCAACGTCGATTTCGTCCTCGACTACCTGCACACCGAACAGATTCCGGTCGTTGCCCAGGACCTGCTCGACGTCTATCCGCGCAAGCTCTACTTCTTTCCCGCCAGCGGCCGCGTGCTGCTGCGCAAGCTGCATGTGCTGGCCAACGACACCGTGCTGCAGCGCGAGTCCGACTACCAGCGCGTGCTCAGCACCCGGGCGCGCGACGGTGGCGTCGATATTTTCTAGGAGGTGCGCGATGCCGGCGAAAGTACTGGTGGTGGATGACTCGGCGCTGATCCGCAGCCTGCTCAAGGACATCATCCAGGCCGACCCCGAGCTGCAGTGGGTCGGTGGCGCGCCGGACGCCTACGTCGCCCGTGACCTGATCAAGCAGCATGCGCCGGACGTGCTGACCCTGGACGTGGAAATGCCGCGCATGGACGGCCTGACCTTCCTCGACAAGCTGATGAAGGGCCGGCCGACGCCGGTGGTGATGGTCTCGTCGCTTACCGAAAAGGGCTCGGAGGCGACCTTGCGGGCGCTGGAGCTAGGCGCCGTCGATTTCGTCGCCAAGCCGCGCCTGGGCATCGCCGAAGGCATGCAGGCTTATGCCGAGGAGATCCGCGCCAAGCTCAAGGCCGCCGCCCGCGCGCGGGGCGGCCAGCGGCGCGCGGCGCCCACGCCTTGCGCGGCCCTCGGGCCGTTGCTGAGCACCGAGAAGATCATCGCCATCGGCGCCTCCACTGGCGGCACCGAGGCGATCAAGGAAGTCCTGCTCGGCTTGCCGCCGGACTGCCCGGGGACGGTGGTGACCCTGCACATGCCGCCGGGCTTCACCCGATCCTATGCCGAGCGGCTGAACCGGCAGACGCGCCTGCAGGTGCGCGAGGCTGGCGACGGCGACCGCATCCTCCCCGGCCAGGTGCTGATCGCTCCGGGCGACTATCACCTGTGGGTCGAGCGCAGCGGCGCCAACTACGTCGCCCGGCTCAACCAGGCGCCGGCGGTCAACGGCCATCGGCCGGCGGTGGACGTGCTCTTCGACTCCCTCGCCCGCTGCGCCGGGCGCAACCTGCTGGCGGCGCTGCTCACCGGCATGGGCAAGGACGGCGCCCGCGGCCTGCTGAATATCCGCCAGGCCGGCGGCTTCACCGTCGCCCAGGACGAAGCCAGCTGCGTGGTCTACGGCATGCCCCGCGAGGCGGTCGAGCTGGGCGCGGTGCAGCAGGTGCTGCCGCTGGAAGCGATAGCTGGCGCACTTTTGCTACAGGCTCGACATAGCGGCGGCGGCAATCGCGTCTAGAATTCCCGGGTCAATTGCGTGGCGTCAAAACAATGGCAATCTGATGTCAATATGCGTTGCCTGCGTTCTTGTACGGCTGCACAATTACGTTTTCGCCAAAAGAACGACACTAGATTCGGCGATCGGGACTTCTGGGGACGGCCATGGCGGCAAGGTGGGGGTTGCGCGGCAAATCGGTAGTGGCGCTATTGCTGGCCTGCGTTCTGGCGCTGGTGCCCGCCGTGCTGCTCGGCTGGAAGGCGATGGAGGACATCCGTACCCACTTCGGTCTGGCGTACGCGAAGAACTTCACCCTGCTCAACCAGCAGAAGATTCTCGCGCCGGTGATCCGCGAGCTGTCGCTGTCGCGGCGTCTCGCCGAGTCGGTGGTGACCCAGGACTGGCTGCTCGAGGAAGGCAATTCCGAGCGCCGCACGCGCTTCTTCCGCGAGGCCGAAGGCTACCGCGGTGATCTCGGCGAGTATTCCTACTTCGTCATCGTTGATGCTTCCCGCCACTACTACTTCAACGACTCCACCGCGCCGCTGTCCAACGCCCCGCGCTACACCCTGAGCGCCGACGACCCGCAGGACAGCTGGTACTTCGCGACCATGCGCAGCGATGCGCCGTACAACATCAACGTCAACTACGACGCCAAGCTGCGCGCCACCAAGGTCTGGTTCAACGTCCAGGTGATCGCCGGCAACCGCAAGGTCGGCCTGGCCGGCGGCGGGCTGGACCTGACCAACTTCCTCGACCAGTTCATCTCGCGCCGCGAACCGGGCGTGACCGCGATGATCGTCGACGCCGACGGCGCCATCCAGGCGCATCCGGACAAGCAGCTGATCGCCTACAGCTCCGGCGCCGGAACCGGGGGCGGCGCGCAGCACAAGGTGTTCGACCTGCTCGGCAGCGACGACGAGCGCCGTGGCCTGCGCGGAGTGATGGACGACGCCCAGGCGCATCCCGGCGAGGTGCGCACCTTCTGGGCGACCCTTGGCGGCAAGCGCCAGCTGCTGGCCACTGCCTACATTCCCGAGCTGCGTTGGCATGTGCTCAGCGCCGTCGACCTGCACGCCGCGCAGGTGCTCGACAGCCGCTGGATCTGGCCGCTGGTGGGCACCCTTGTTGGGCTGCTGGCGATCCTCCTGCTGGGCTTTGCCTACACCGTCGAACTGCTGGTGCTCAAGCCGCTGCGCGGCCTGCGCCAGTCGGCCAAGGCGATCGCCGCCGGGAACTACGACAGCCCCCTGCCCAAGGCGCGCGGCGACGAGATCGGCGAACTGTCGGTGGCGTTTTCGAGCATGGCCGAGCAGGTCCGCCGGCACACCGAGGACCTCGAGGACAAGGTGCGCCAGCGCACCCAGGCGCTGGAGCTCGCCAACCGCGAGATGGCCGCGGCGCAGAAGAAGATCGGCGACTCCATCGACTACGCCAGCCTGATCCAGCGCGCGATCCTGCCCGACCGCCAGCTGCAGGCATCCCTCGGCGCCCACCATTTCGTCCTGTGGAAACCGCGCGACGTGGTCGGCGGCGACTTCTACATCTACCGCGAAGGCACTGCCGACAGCCTGATGGGCGTGGTCGACTGCGCCGGCCACGGCGTGCCCGGCGCGCTCATGACCATGCTCGCGCTGGCCGCCATCGACCACGCCATCGACAGCGTGCAGAGCCACGACCCGGCGTCGATCCTGCGCGAGACCGACCAGGTGATCCGCGGCATGCTCAGCCAGGAGCAGGTTACCCAGGCGCTGGCCACGAACATGGACGCCGGTTTCGTCCGCATCGACCACGAACGCCGCCTGCTGCACTTCGCCGGGGCGAAGATCTCGCTGTTCGCCAGCAACGGCGAGGAGGTCCGCGAGTACAAGGGCGGCCGCCGCGCCATCGGCGACAAGCGCCAGGGCGAATACGAGAACGTCGAGCTGGCGCTGGAGCCGGGCTGGACCTTCTACCTGTGCACCGACGGCTTCCTCGACCAGGCCGGCGGCGAGCACGGTTTCGGCTTCGGCAACAGCCGCTTCGCCGCCCTGCTGCGCGAGCATTCGCGCCTGCCATTGGCCGAGCAGGCGCGGGTATTTGCCGCTACCCTGGCCGACTACCAGGGCGAGCGGCCGCAACGCGACGACATCACCATCCTGTCCTTCCGCTTCGAGTAGGAGTGCGCCATGCAGACACTTGACCTGTTGGCCATGCGTGAAAGCTACACCCGGCAACGTATCCTGCTGTGCTTCAACGGGCCCATCTCGCGGAGCCTGATCGAGGAGATCGGTCATGCCCTGCGCAACTACATGCAGGCCGAGCAGGCCCATCCCAGCGAGGCCATGGATGTCTTCGCGGTGTACATCGAGATGACCCAGAACATCCGCCACTATGCGGCGATGCGCGGCTACGGCGAGCAGGACGCCTCGGCCACCGTGGCCATCGCCCGCAACGACGACGGCCACTACGTGGTATCCGCCGGCAACCTGGTGGAACTGGAAGACGGCCAAAGCCTGGTGCGCAGCATCGAGGCCATCGCCGACCTCGACAAGGTGCAGCTCAAGGCTGCCTACAAGGAGCAACTGCGCCGGCCGCGCGATGCCGAGGCCACCAGCGGCGCCGGGCTCGGCCTGCTGGACATCGCCCGCAAGTCGAGCGAACCGCTGCAGACCACCCTTACCGAACAACCCGACGGGCGCGCCTTCTTCAGTCTGCGCGCCGTGATCTGACCACGGCTTCAGGAACACAACGCCATGAGCGACCTTCACATCACCGGCACCCAGTCCACTCCGTCGATCAATGGCGACTGGCAGGCCGGCGTCCTGGCCATGCAGGGCGACTCCTATCCCGAGAACTCCTACGAACTCTTCGGCCAGGTGATCGAGTGGGTCGAGCGCTTCCTCGCCCAGGAAAGCCGCCCGCTGAGCCTCGACCTGCGCCTGCTGTACCTGAACACCAGCTCGATCAAGGCGATGATGGACATCTTCGACCTGCTCGAGGAAGCTCACGGCAAAGGCCGCCAGACCCAGGTCAGCTGGCACTACGACCGCCGCAACGAGCGCGTCGCCGAGCTGGCCGAGGAATTCCGCGAAGACTGCACCTTCCCCTTCGTCATACAGCCCTACGACGAGTGACGCCATGAACAGCGAACGCGAGCTGGACCTGTTGATCGAGGAATTGCTGGCCGACCCGGAATACGTCGGCCATCCGCTGCGCGAGGCCCTGCTCCTCAAGCACCAGCAGTCCCTCGAACAGCTCGCGCGGCTGGAGCGCATCGCGCGCATTTCCGACGGCTTCCAGTCGATGGCGCGGGCGCAGAACAGCACGCTTTCCGAGCGCTACCACAAGCAGCTGCGGCAGCTGGAAAAGGTCGCGCGGATCTCCGATCGCTACCAGAACATGATGCGCGACCTGAACCTCGCGCTGAAGGAAGCCTCCACCCACGATCCACTGACCGGCATCGGCAACCGCCGCCTGCTGATGGAGCGCCTGCGCGAGGAAAGCGAGCGCGCCCAGCGCTCCGGCAAACCCTATGTGCTGGCGATCCTCGACGTGGACCACTTCAAGAACGTCAACGACAACTGGGGTCACGAAGTCGGCGACCGCGTGCTGGTGGAAATCGGCCGCGCCATGCAGGCGGCGCTACGCCAATACGACCTCTGCGGCCGCTGGGGCGGCGAGGAATTCCTCCTGCTGCTGCCGGAAACCCGCCTGGTGGACGCCGGCCAGGTGATCGACCGCGTGCGCAACGACATCCGTTCGCTGGCCGTGCGCGTGGGCACCGACGCGCTGTCGGTGACGGCGAGCTTCGGCGTCGCCGAATACCGCCTGGGCGAGAGCTACTCCCAGACCCTCAGCCGCGCCGACGCGGCGATGCTCGAAGCCAAGCGCAGCGGCCGCGACAAGTGCGTGGCGAGCAGCGTGGCGGAAGGCGCCTGAGCCAATTCCCACTCCCTTGTAGGAGCGGATCTCATCCGCGAATTTCCCACACAGGAGCGAGCGAGCTTGCTCGCGAACCGCACGGCACGACTGCTGAGCCTGTAGGGCAATGAAATGGACTCCTCCCTCCTACGGCGTCAAGCGCCAGACTGATGGTGTAGCCACAAGTCCCGGAGGGGGAGTCAGCATGAACATTAGTCGCGTTGGTCTGGATCTGGCAAAGCAGGTATTTCAGGTGCACGGCGTCGATAGCCACGAGCGCGTGGTGTGCCGGCGGCAGCTCAAGCGGGCGCAGATGCTGGATTTCTTTCGCCAGCTGGCACCCTGCCTGGTGGCGATGGAGGCCTGCGGCAGTGCGCACTATTGGGCGCGAGAGCTGCAGGGGCTGGGGCACGAGGTCCGCTTGATTGCACCGCAGTTCGTCAAACCTTACGTCAAGGGTGACAAACACGATGCCCACGATGCCGAAGCGATCTGCGAGGCGGCCAGCCGTCCGAGCATGCGCTTTGTGCCGGTGAAGAGTGCGCAGCAGCAGGCCGGGCAGTCCGTGCATCGCATTCGCAGCCGTCTGGTCCGGGCCCGTACGGCACTGTGCAACGAAATTCGCGGCTTGCTCGGCGAATTCGGCCTGATCGCCAGCCGACGCGGGCGCGCGGCGACGGTCGAACTGCTCGAGACGGTCACCGCTGCTGAGCCGGTGCCCTCGCCGGCGCCGATGGGCGAGTTGTTGAGCGGCTTGAAAGAGGAGTTGCAGGCGCTGGATGCCCGCATCGAGCGACTGGAGCGAGTGATCAAGCGCAGTGCGCGCGAGGATGCGCGCATCCAGCGCCTGCTGGCCGTGGAAGGCATCGGCCCGCTCACCGCCAGCGCGGTGGTGGCAGCGGTCGGCGATGCCCGGCAATTCCGCACGGCGCGTCAGTTCGCGGCCTGGCTGGGCCTGGTGCCACGGCAACACTCCACGGGCGGGCAGCAGCGCCTGGGCGGGATCACCAAGCGTGGCGATACCTACCTGCGCACCCTGTTCACCCATGGCTCCCGCTCGGTCGTACGCTGTTGCGCCAACAAGACCGATGCTCGCAGTCGCTGGCTGCAAGGCCTGTTGCAACGATGCAATGCCAACGCCGTCGCCGTTGCCCTGGCCAACAAGAATGCCCGGATCGTCTGGGCCCTGCTCAGTCGGGAAACCACCTACCAACCCGCCTGAGCGTTACCGGCAACACCGCTGTAGAAACGCTCCACCACGATTGCACAGTGAATGGCATTGATGACGAACCGGTCGAACCGGCCTGTATGAAACCTGGGTTATCCGCGGGCTCCCTGCTGCCGTGAAGCAAAGCCGTTAGGGCGATCAGACATACAGGCGCGCATTTCATCAGGGCTCGGGAGCTGCCACACCGCTCCATGAAGCCGGATATACGGACGCAGTCGTACCTAGGTTCGAAATCCCCGCCAAACACTGGCAAACCGGGAGGAGTCCATATACGAATAACCTCAAGGGGGTTATCCGCCATTCTCTTGCGGGGCTGTGGCGCATAACCGCGTTCGCGGTTATGCGCCCTACGGGGGATCGGTGCGGGGATTCTCGCGGATGAATCCGCTCCTACAGGATTGCGCCGAACGCCTCCCTCTCCCGCTTGCGGGAGAGGGTTGGGGAAAGGGAACGCCGTTCGCGAGCAAGCTCGCTCCTGCAGGTATTCCCCGGTGTGGCGCGCGTCAGACCCTGATGCTGGCGAAGGTCGATTCGCCCTGCGCCTGGCTCAGCGCCGAGATTGCCGAGGAGTGAGGCATCAGTGCGAGGTCCTGGGGAATCGGCATGACCATCACTGGCTGGCCGATCGGCTGGCCCTGGCGCTCGTCGCGCGGCGGGATGCCGAAGTACTCGCGGTAGCACTTGGAGAAGTGCGGGGTGGAGACGAAGCCGCAGACCGAGGCGACTTCGATGATCGACATCGAGGTCTGCTTGAGCAGCTGGCGCGCGCGGATCAGGCGCAGCTTCAGGTAGTAGCGCGACGGCGAGCAGTGAAGGTACTTCTGGAACAGCCGCTCGAGCTGGCGCCGCGAGACGTTGACGTAGACCGCCAGCTCGTCGAGGTCGATCGGCTCTTCGAGGTTGGCCTCCATCAGCGCGACGATTTCCTGCAGCTTCGGCTGGTTGGTGCCGAGCATGTGCTTGAGCGGCACGCGCTGGTGGTCCTGCTCGTTGCGGATGCGTTCGTAGATGAACATCTCGGAGATCGCTGCCGACAGCTCGCGGCCGTGCTCGCGGCCGATCAGGTGCAGCACCATGTCCATTGGCGCGGTGCCGCCGGAGGAGGTGAAGCGGTTGCGGTCGATGGAGAACAGGCGGGTGCTCATGGCCACGCGCGGGAAGGCTTCCTGCATCGCTGCCAGGCATTCCCAGTGCACGCTGCAGTCGTAGCCGTCGAGCAGGCCGGCGCGGGCCAGCGCCCAGCTGCCGGTGCATACGGCGCCGAGCTTGCGGCCCAGGCGCGCCTGGGTCTGCAGGAAGCTGACGTGTTCGCGGGTGACGCTGCGCTGGATGCCGACGCCGCCGACCACGATCAGGGTGTCCATCGCCGGGGCGTTGTCGGCGCCGGCGTCGGGAGTGATCTGCAGACCGTCGCTGGCCCAGACCTGGCGGCCGTCGAGGCTGATGGTGTGCCAGCGGTACAGCTCGCGGCCGGAGAGCTGGTTGGCCATGCGCAGCGGTTCCACCGCGGAGGCCAGGGAGATCAGAGTGAAGTTGTCCAGCAGCAGGAAGCCGATGGACTGCGGAGCTCGGTTTTGCGGGGGAACTCCGGTGTTGTAAGCATTCATGATGCCGATCTCCTCACGCTAGTCACGGTGCCCGGGGCGGGGCTTTCTTATGGTTGTTTTGTGCAAGGTGCGACCAACCGGTCATCGCCTTTGATTAAAACAAGGCAAATGCCGTGCCTAACTTGATTGTGCGTTCAATAAAAAAAGAAAACGACCGCTGTAGGCCGCTTTTGAGAGCGCGGATGCGACCAGGGAAATGTCGCTATTACCTAAGGAATGGGGCGCCTGGGGACTTTGGTAGCACTCGGTTCGGCGGCGCCGAGTGCCGGCATTTTCGGAAAGTAACGTCTGTCAGACATGCCCGAAAGTCGGGCGGCGCTGCGCCAAAAGGTGGCGCAGCCGCCCGCGGATGAACGAAATCAGGTCAGCACTCGATGCTGCTGACGGCCAGGCCGCCGCGCGAGGTTTCCTTGTACTTGTCGTGCATGTCGGCGCCGGTGTCGCGCATGGTGCGGATCACCTGGTCGAGGCTGATGAAGTGCTGGCCGTCGCCGCGCAGGGCCATCTGTGCGGCGTTGATGGCCTTCACCGCGGCGATGGCGTTGCGCTCGATGCACGGCACCTGGACCAGCCCGCCGACCGGGTCGCAGGTCAGCCCGAGGTTGTGCTCCAGGCCGATCTCGGCGGCGTTCTCGACCTGCTCGGGGCTGGCGCCGAGGACTTCGGCGAGGCCGGCGGCGGCCATCGCGCAGGCCGAGCCGACTTCGCCCTGGCAGCCGACTTCGGCGCCGGAGATCGAGGCGTTCTTCTTGCAGAGGATTCCCACGGCGGCGGCGGCGAGGAAGTAGTTCACCACGTCGTCGTCGGAGGCATCGGGGTTGAAGCGCATGTAGTAGTGCAGCACCGCCGGGATGATTCCCGCCGCGCCGTTGGTGGGCGCGGTGACCATGCGCCCGCCGGCGGCGTTCTCCTCGTTCACCGCGAGGGCGAACAGGTTGACCCACTCCATGGCGCTCAAGGTCGAGCCGATGACGTTGGGCTTGCCGATCTCCAGCAGGTTGCGGTGCAGGCGCGCGGCGCCGGCGCTGCACGTTGAGGCCGCCGGGGAGGATGCCTTCGTGACGCAGGCCGGCATCGACGCAGTCGCGCATGGCCTGCCAGATGTGCTTGAGGCCCTCGCGGATCTCTGTCTCGCTGCGCCACATGCGCTCGTTGGCGAGCATCAGCTCGGAGACGCGCAGGTTGTGGCGGCGACACAGCTGCAACAGCTCGGCGGCGCTGTCGAAGTCGTAGGGCAGGCGCGTGTGGTCCTGGTCGAGGGCGCCGGAGGCGGCCTGCTCGGCATCGACGACGAAGCCGCCGCCGATGGAGTAGTAGGTGTCTTCATGCAGCACCTGGCCGCCTTCGTAGGCGAGCAGGGTCATGGCGTTGGGGTGGTAGGGCAGGTTCTCGTCGAGCAGGCGCATGTCGCGCACCCAGTCGAAGGGAATGCGCCGCTCGCCGGCCAGGTTCAGCTCGCCACTGTCGAGCAGGGCGGCCATGCGCGGAGCGATCTGCGTGGGGTCGATGCGATCGGGCCATTCGCCCATCAGGCCCATGATCACGGCGCGGTCGGTGCCGTGGCCGACGCCGGTAGCGGAGAGCGAGCCGTAGAGCTTCACCTCGATGCGCTCGATGCGGCCGAGCAGCTGGCGCTCGCGCAGGGCGCCGACGTAGAGGGCGGCGGCGCGCATCGGTCCGACCGTGTGCGAGCTGGAGGGGCCGATACCGATCTTGAACAGGTCGAACACACTGATGGCCATGCCGGACTCCGCGGAAACTGGGCGTAGGGGTGGGCCGCTGGGCGCGCCCTCGATGCGCCGCATGATCGGCCGTTCGCGCTCGACGCCGGCGTCCGGCACCGACCCGGCCTTATCCAAAAGCGCCGTCGCTTGCGACACGATCGAGCAAGCGGGGATAAGGGCCGGTAATTCGGCGAGTGCCCATAAATGTGGGGCAGTCCCGATAGAGGGAATTCATTCGTCGACAGTCCTAGCCCTTGGGGTGTTTCATGGAAAAAGGGCGACGAACGGCTATGGTTGCGTTCCCGGGCCCGTGCTCGATCCCTTCCCGCAATGGCTAGAGGCTGACCTCATGAAGTGTCTTCGGTTGTCGCTGTTGGCGTTACCCGTTCTCTGCGCCGGCCTGGCCCAGGCCGCCGAACCGCCGTCCTGTGCCCATGTGCGTTTCGCCGATGTCGGCTGGACCGATATCACCGTCACTACCGCCGTCACCCGGCTGCTGCTCAGCGAGCAGGGCTATCGCACCCAGGTCGAGCGGCTGTCCGTGCCCGACACCTACAAGGCCATGGCCGAGAAGCGCATCGACGTCTTCCTCGGCAACTGGATGCCGAGCATGGCCAACGACCTCAAGCCCTTCGCCGACAAGGGCCAGGTGCAGACCGTGCGGGCCAACCTCGAGGGCGCCAAGTACACCCTGGCGGTGCCGCAGTACGCCTACGACGCCGGCCTGAAGAGCTTCGCCGACATCGCCAAGTTCAAGGACCAGCTGGGCGGCAAGCTCTACGGCATCGAGCCGGGCAACGACGGCAACCAGCTGATCAAGAAGATGATCGCGGAGAAGGCCTTCGGCCTGGGCGACTTCAAGCTGGTGGAATCCAGCGAGGCCGACATGCTCGCCTCGGTCAAGCGTGCCGGCGTGCTCAAGCAGCCCATCGTCTTCCTCGGCTGGGAGCCGCATCCGATGAACACGCGCCTGCAGATGCACTACCTGGATGGCGGCGACCAGTACTTCGGCGCCAACTATGGCGGTGCGACCGTCTATACCAACGTCAGGGCGGGCTATCTTGATGAGTGCCCGAACGTCGCGCAGCTGTTGCGCAACCTGAAGTTCGACCTGGATATGGAGAACAAGCTGATGGACGCGGTGCTCAACGAGCGCAGCAATCCGCGGCAGGCGGCGAAGGATTGGCTGCAGGCAAATCCGCAGGTGCGCGAGGCCTGGTTGAAGGGTGTCGCACCCCGCGCGCAGAGCGCTTCCAAAGCGCTCGTTCAGCAGTGAAAGAGGCGTCCCGCGAGCGTCTGCGCGGGGTGCCGGAACTGGATGCGACACCCCTGGTGCTGAATGCGACTTCGCCTGCACTGGTTGCGACGCACCCGGTATCCGGCGCAATCGTCCTGTTCCATGATCGTTTCCGAATCGACGAAGAAAGGGCCCGCTACCCGGCGGAGCCCTACCAAGAAATCCACGCAGATCGCCCTACCCCGCAGAGGAGTTCGCTCATGAAAGGTTGCAAGTCTTTGCTGCTGGCTGTGTCCCTGAGTGCGCCGCTGGTGGTTCAGGCCGCTGAACCTGAGTCGTGCGGCACGGTCCGTTTCGGTGACGTCGGCTGGACCGACATCGCCGTGACCACCGCTACGACTCGCCAAGTGCTGGAATCGCTTGGCTACACCACCAAAGTGACTTTGCTTTCCGTACCAGTGAACTACAAGTCGCTGGCCAACAAGGACCTCGACGTGTTCCTCGGCAACTGGATGCCGAGCATGGCCAACGACATCAAGCCCTACGCCGACGCCGGCACGGTGGAAACCGTGAAGGCCAACCTGGAAGGCGCCAAGTACACCCTGGCCGTTCCGGACTACGTCTACAACGCAGGCCTGAAGAGCTTCGCCGACATCAGCAAGTTCTCCGACAAGCTCGAAGGCAAGCTCTACGGCATCGAGCCGGGCAACGACGGCAACCGCCTGGTTCAGGGGATGATCGACAAGAACCAGTTCAACCTCGGCAAGTTCAAGCTGGTCGAGTCGAGCGAGGCCGGCATGCTGTCCCAGGTGCAGCGCGCCACCCGCCGCAACCAGTGGGTCGTGTTCCTCGGCTGGGAACCGCACCCGATGAACACCCGCTTCAAGATGAACTACCTGTCCGGCGGTGACGACGTGTTCGGTCCGAACTACGGCGGTGCGACCATCTACACCAACGTGCGCAAGGGTTACCTGCAGGAGTGCAGCAACGTTGGCCAGCTGCTGAAGAACCAGTCCTTCACCCTGGACATGGAAAACAAGCTGATGGACGCCGTGCTCAACGAGGGCAAGAAGCCCGAAGACGCGGCAAAGGCCTGGCTGAAGGACCATCCGGAACTGCTCGATGCCTGGCTGGCTGGTGTCACTACGCGTGACGGCAAGCCGGCGCTGGAAGCCGCAAAAGTCGCTTTCGCCAAGTGACGGCGGTCGGTTGCAACCAACCTGCTTGATGGGCCCGCATTATGTTTCTGACTGAACACAAGCTCCCCCTCGGCGAGCACATCGCCTCATTCGTCGATTGGCTGACCCGTAACGGGGCAGCCTTCTTCGACAAGATTTCCGATGTGCTCGAGTTCCTCATCCACGGCGTCACCGGCGGTCTGCTGTGGTTCAACCCGCTGGTGCTCACCGCCTTGATCGTGGGGTTGGTGCACTTCATCCAGCGCAGCTTCGGCCTGACCTTGTTCGCCCTGGCCTCGCTGCTGCTGATCCTCAACCTGGGCTACTGGCAGGAGACCATGGAGACCCTGGCCCAGGTGATCTTCGCGACACTGGTATGCGTGGCCATCGGCGTTCCCCTGGGCATTGTCGCGGCGCATAAGCCGTGGTTCTACACGGCGCTGCGTCCGCTGCTGGACCTGATGCAGACGGTGCCGACCTTCGTCTACCTGATCCCCACGCTGACGCTGTTCGGCCTGGGTGTGGTTCCGGGTCTGATTTCCACGGTGATCTTCGCCATCGCCGCGCCCATCCGCCTGACCTGCCTGGGTATCCAGGACGTGCCGGCGGAGCTGTTGGACGCCGGCAAGGCCTTCGGTTGCTCGCGCTGGCAGCTGCTCAGCCGCATCGAGCTGCCGCATGCCATGCCGAGCATCGCCGCCGGTATCACCCAGTGCATCATGCTGTCGCTGTCGATGGTGGTGATCTCCGCTCTGGTCGGTGCCGACGGTCTCGGCAAGCCGGTGGTGAACGCGCTGAACACCGCGGACATCTCACTGGGCTTCGAAGCCGGTCTGTCCATCGTCCTGCTCGCCATCCTGCTCGACCGGGTGTGCAAGCAGCGCTCGCTGCGGGGGAGGTAAGCAACCATGCCTGCGATCAAGTTCGAAAACGTGGATGTGATTTTCGGCACCCACACCAAGGAAGCGATCCGCCTGCTCGACCAGGGCATGGGCCGCGAAGAGATCCTCAAGCGCACCGGCCAGGTGCTCGGCGTGGAGAACGCCTGCCTGGACGTCAACCGCGGCGAGATCTGCGTGATGATGGGCCTGTCCGGCTCCGGCAAGTCGAGCCTGCTGCGCTGCATCAACGGCCTCAACAAGGTCAGCCGCGGCAAGCTGCTGATCGAGCACGAAGGCCAGCAGGTGGATATCGCCAACTGCTCGCCGGCGACGCTCAAGACCATGCGCACCAAGCGTATCGCCATGGTCTTCCAGAAGTTCGCCCTGATGCCCTGGCTGACCGTCGCCGAGAACATCGGCTTCGGCCTGGAAATGCAGGGCCGCCCGGCCGCCGAGCGGAAGAAGGTGATCGACGAGAAGCTCGAGCTGGTCGGCCTGACGCAATGGCGCGACAAGCGTCCGGACTCGCTGTCCGGCGGCATGCAGCAGCGCGTCGGCCTGGCCCGCGCGCTGGCCATGGACGGTGACATCCTGCTGATGGACGAGCCCTTCTCGGCCCTCGACCCGCTGATTCGTCAGCAGCTGCAGGACGAACTGCTGGTGCTGCAGCGCAAGCTGCACAAGACCATCGTCTTCGTCAGCCACGACCTCGACGAGGCGCTGAAGATCGGCACGCGCATCGCGATCATGAAGGACGGGCGCATCATCCAGCACGGCAAGCCCGAGGAAATCGTGCTCAGCCCGGCGGACGACTACGTGCGTACTTTCGTCGCCCACACCAACCCGCTCAACGTACTGTGCGGTTCCAGCCTGATGCGTGGCCTCGACCAGTGCCGCCACGAGGCCGACGAGGTGTGCCTCGACCAGGGCCGCGACTGCTGGATCGGTCTCACCGAGACCAACCAGGTGAAGAGCGCGCGCCAGGGCAGCAACATCATCGACCTGCAGCGTTGGCAGCCGGGCGACCCGGTGGAGAAGCTCAAGCACGAGCCGACCCTGGTGGACGTCAGCATCCGCATGCGCGACGCGCTGCAGATCCGCTACCAGACCGGCCACAAGCTGGTGCTGCAGGAACAGAACCGCGTAGTGGGCGTGCTCGGCGACAGCGAGCTGTACCACGCGCTGCTGGGCAAGAACCTGGGCTGACGGGGCCCGGGCACTTCCGACGCCGGGGCCTCCCGCAAGGGGGCCGGCGTTTTTCATGGTGGCGCATTCCTCCTGTAGGAGCGGCCCATGGCCGCGAAATCGTAGGCATGGCTCGCTCCTACATAACTTCTGGGTCCCCGCGTTCGCGGGGATGACGTAGAGAGAAAACGCGGCGCGATCCTGTAAGAGCGGGTCTTGTCCGCGAATCGCGCGCATGGCGCGCTCCTACAGGGTGACATCGGCGTGGATAGATTCGCGGATGGTGGCGTAGGGCGAATGACCCCGAAGGGGTTATCCGCCGCCCAAACGAAAACGCCGGCGTCCCTCGCGGGAAGCCGGCGTTTCTCCTGTCACCGACGAGGGCTTAGTGCTTGACGTCCGCCAGGCCCTTGAGCAGTGCCGCGTGGAAGGTCTGCGGGTCCTGGATCTGCGGGGCGTGGCCGAGGTTGTCGAACTCCACCAGGGTCGCGTGGGGGATCGCCTGGGCGGTGCGTTTGCCCAGCTCCGCGTAGTTGCCCAGCTTGTCGCGCAGTTCCGGCGGCGCTATGTCCTTGCCGATCGCAGTGTTGTCCTTGGTGCCGATCAGCAGCAGGGTCGGCGCCTGGATCTGGCCGAATTCGTAGACCACCGGCTGGGTGAAGATCATGTCGTACTGCAAGGCCGAGTTCCACGCCACGCGCTCGTGGCCGGTACCGTTGTAGAGGCCGGCGAGCATGTTCACCCACTTGTCGTACTCCGGCTTCCACTGGCCGGCGTAGTAGGTCGCCTGCTCGTATTTGCGGATGCTGTCGGCGTTGGTCTTCAGCTCGCGCTCGTACCACTGGTCCGGGGTACGGTAGGGCACGCCGAGGGCTTTCCAGTCTTCCAGGCCGATGGGGTTGACCAGCACCAGCTGCTCGACCTGCTGCGGGTACATCAGCGCATAGCGGGTGGCGAGCATGCCGCCGGTGGAGTGGCCGAGCATGGTCACCTTGCCGTGCACCTTGAGCTTGTCCAGCAGGGCGTGGGTGTTGGTCGCCAACTGCTGGAAGCTGTACTGGTAGTGTTCCGGCTTGGTCGACTTGCAGAAGCCGATCTGGTCCGGTGCCACCACGCGGTAGCCGGCGCCGGTGAGGGCGGCGATGCTGGCTTCCCAGGTGCCGGCGCAGAAGTTCTTGCCGTGCAGCAGCACCAGGGTGCGACCGTTGGGTTTGGCCGGCTTCACGTCGATGTAGGCCATGTGCACGTGCTTGCCCTGGGAGACGAAGCTGAAGTGTCCCACCGGATAGGCGTAGTTGAAGCGCTCAAGTTCAGGGCCGTAGGTCACCTTGGTTTCGGCGGCGTGCAGCGGCAGCGCGGCGGCCAGCAGAAGGGCGGGGAGCCAGCGTCGGAACATGGGATTTCCTCGGAAGGGCGATTGGGCAATGCGTAAGGATGCCTGCGCCCGTGGGGCGGCTACAAGTGCGGCGAAGTCCCCTGTAGGCGCGAGCTTGCTCGCGAACCATCGCGCTGCGGGAGCCTTCGCGAGCAAGCTCGCTCCTACGAAAAGCGGCGCGTCAGGCCGAACCGGCGCGGGTCAGCCAGTCGATGAACAGCGAGAACAGCTCCGCCTGGGAGTTGATTTCCAGCTTGGTGTAGAGGTGCTTGCGGTGCATGCGCACCGTCTCCGGCGAGATGTCGAGCACGCGTGCGCTGGACTTCACCGAGTGGCCGCGCAGCAGCAGGTGGGCGATCTCGCGCTCGCGTTCGGTCAGGCAGTCGCCGCCGAAGTTCATGAAGGCCGCGCGGATATGCCGGTTCAGCGCCGCCGTCGGCTGCGCGCCGGGCTCGCCGCCGGCCAGCAGCAATTCGAGGCCGCCGCTGCGTTCGAACTGGCGGCACAGCTCGCGCACCAGCGGCAGGGCAGCGCGCAGCAGTTCGGTGTGTTCGTCGCTGAAGCGCGCGCCGCTTTGCCCCTGGTAGACGCACAGGGAAAGCTTGCGCTGGCCGTCGAGGTCGACGATGTAGTGGCTGTCTTCCACCGAGCCGCACTTGAGGTAGTAGGTCTTGTAGTACTCGCTGTTGAAGAAGTCGTCCGGGGCGATTTCCGCCAGCGGGTAGAAGCCCTCGGCGAGGCCGTCTTCCATGGCCAGGCAGAACGGATCGAGCAGGTAGCCGCGCACGTAGTAGCGCTCGGTCAGCGGCTCGCGGTATTCCTCGGAAATGCCGTGCTGGAACAGATGGCGCGGCGGCTGGCCCTTGCTCTCGAGGCCGAACAGCGAGGATTCGATGGGCACCAGCGCGCTCAGCGCCTCGACCAGGCGGGCCGGGAATTCCGCCGTGGCCACCGCGGCCATGGCGCGCGCCAGCCCCGCATGCCAGGCATGCAGGGCTGGGGTGTCGAGAGGTGTGACCGGTGTGCTCATGGCCGGCAGCATACTGGTGCCGCCGACCAGGAGCAAAGCGCCGCCTCCGCGCATCAGTGCCCCGCGTAGTCGCCGCTGCGTTTCAGGTCCTCGGCGGTTTCGAGGATCGCCTCGCGCAGGGTGTCGACGATCTCGTCGACCTGTGCGTGGGTGATGGTCAGCGGTGGCGACATCACGTTCAGGTGCACGATCGGGCGCACCAGCAGGCCGCGCTTCTGCGCGCGCAGGTGGATCTTCTCGCCGATGTTCAGCTCCTCCGGGAACAGCGTCTTGCTGCGCTTGTCGGCGACGAACTCGACGCAGGCCATCAGCTTCTGGCAGCGCACGCTGCCCACCAGCGGCAAGCCGGCCAGTTCCTGCAGGCGCTGCTCCAGGTAGCTGCCGACATCCTTGACGTGCTCCAGCAGATTTTCGCGCTGGATGATCTCGATGTTCTTCAGCGCCGACACGCAGCTGACCGGGTGGCCGCTGTAGGTGAAGCCGTGGCTGAAGCAGCGGCCCTGGTTCGGCTCGGCGATCACCTTCCAGATGCGGTCGGAGAAGATGCATGCGCCCAGCGGCAGGTAGCCGGAGGTCAGGCCCTTGGCGGTGGTGATGATGTCCGGCTGCATGCCGAACACGTCTTCGGAGGCGAAGAACGCGCCCAGGCGGCCGAAGGAGGTCACCACCTCGTCGGCGACGTAGAGCAGGTCGTACTTCTGGCACACCTCCCACATGCGCTTGTGGTAGCCAACCGGCGGGATGATCACGCCGCCCGAGCCCATGATCGGCTCGGCGAAGAAGGCCGCGACATTGTCGGCGCCCAGCTCGAGGATCTTGTCTTCGAACTCCTTGACCAGGAATTCGAGGAAGTCGCCTTCGGTCATCCCTTCCGGCGCGCGGTAGGGGTTCGGGCAGGAGATGTGGTGGATGAAGTCCTTGAGGAAGTCGAACTCCGCCGGGTGGTCGGCGACCTTGCCGCCGAGCGACATGGTGAGGAAGGTCGAGCCGTGGTAGGCGTTGACCCGGCTGATGATCTGCTTCTTGGAATGCTTGCCGCGGCAGTTCTGGTAGTACTGGATCAGCCGGTAGGCGGTGTCCACGGCGGTGGAGCCGCCGGTGGTGAGGAACACATGGTCGAGGTCGCCCGGGGCCAGTTCGGCGAGCTTCTCGCAGAGCTGGATGGCGGTGACGTTGGCCATGTCGCAGAAGGGGTTGGAGTAGGCCAGTTGGCGCACCTGGTCGGCGATGGCTTCGGCCATCTCCTCGCGGCCCAGGCCGATGTTGGTACACCACATGCCCCCGACGGCATCCAGGTAGCGGTTGCCCTTGGTGTCGTAGATGTACGCGCCTTCGCCGGCGGCGATGTTCAGAGCACCGTTTTCGCGGTGGTCGTCGAACACGTGGTAGCCGTGGACGTAGTGGGCCTTGTCGGCGGCGACCAGTTTTTCGTCGTCGAACTGGGCGAAGAAGGCAGTGGATGGGCTGGTCATGGCAATACCTCGATCTTGCGGTTTCATCTCTTTCTTTCCTTTTGCCTGGCCCCGCCGTCGGGTGGCGGGGCACAGGGATTCCTGAACGTCAGGTTCCGGTCTTCACCGCGGCCCAGGTGCGGGTGATCAGGCGGGTGGCCTTGAGCCCCTGGACCTTCTGGGTGAACAGCCGGGCACGGGTCTCGGCGTCCGGGTAGATCGCCGGGTCATTGCGCACCTGCTCGGCGAGCAGCGGCTTGGCCGCGCCGTTGCTGGTGGCGTAGCGGATGTAGTCGCTGACGTCGGCGGCCACCTTCGGCTGCAGCATGTATTCGATGAACTTGTGCGCGTTGGCCACGTGCGGCGCGTCGGCAGGGATGTAGAAGTCGTCGAACCAGATCAGCGAGCCTTCCTTGGGCACGAAGTAGCCCAGCTTGACCTTGGCCCCGGCCTCGTCGGCGCGGGCCTGGGCGGTGGCGTAGTCGCCGGACCAGGTCATGGCCATGCACTGGTCGCCGTTGGCCAGGCCGTTGAGGTAGCTGGTGGAGTCGAACTTGCGGATATACGGACGGATCGACGTCAGCAGGTCCTGGGCGGCCTTGAGGTCGGCCGGGTCGGCGCTGTTCGGGTCGCGCTTGAGGTAGGTCAGCGCCAGCGGGATCACGTCGGTGGGCGAGTCGATGATGGTCACGCCGCAATCGGCGAATTTCGACACCACCTTCGGATCGAACAGCATCGCCAGCGAGCCGATGGGCGCGTCGGGCATGCGTTGCTTGATCTTGTCGATGTTGTAGGTGATGCCGTTGCTGCCCCAGGTGTAGGGCGCCGAGTACTTCACGCCCGGATCGTAGTGCTCCAGGTGCTTGAGTACTTCGGGGTCGAGGTTGTTCCAGCTGGGCAGCTGGCTCTTGTCCAGCGGCTGGAACACGCCGGCCTTGAGCAGCGGCGGCACCAGGGCGGCATTGATGACGACCAGGTCGTAGCCGGAACGCCCCGGCAGCAGCTTGCCCTGTACCGTCTCGTAGGAATCGAAGGTGTCGTAGATCACCTTGATGCCGGTGGCCTTCTCGAAGTCGGCGATGGTGTGCTCGCCGATGTAGTCGGTCCAGTTGTACAGCCGCAACGTGTTGGCGCCGTCGGCATCCGCCGCGTGGCCGAACAGCGGACTTAGCGCGAAAACCGCGCCCAGAGCTGCTGCAAGAGTCTTGTACATGTCACTCCCACCTATGGTTGTTGTTCGGGTCGTGCCGGCCCACTGTCCGCCGACCGGCCTTCGCGGGCCATTCCCCGAATGGGTGGGTGTGGCTGATATGCTGTTGCGCATTGCGGCGAAACCCGCCGATGATCGGCGTCCGCGCCTGGTGGCGCGGGTTCTCCACAGGCCATGCGCGACAGGAGCGGTAGGCGATGAACCAGGAAGTGCGCTTTTCCCGGCTGGAACCCGAACAGCGCAAGGCGCTGCTGATCGAGGCGACCCTGGCGTGCCTGAAGCGCCACGGCTTCCAGGGCGCGTCGATCCGCAAGATCTGCGCCGAGGCGGGTGTCTCGGTGGGGCTGATCAACCACCACTACGCGGGCAAGGACGAGCTGGTCGCCGAGGCCTACCTGACCGTCACCGGTCGGGTCATGCAGCTGTTGCGCGAGGCCATCGCCGAAGCCGCACCGGATGCCCGCGCGCGCCTGTCGGCGTTCTTCCGCGCCTCCTTCAGCGCCGAACTGCTCGACCCGCAACTGCTCGATGCCTGGCTGGCCTTCTGGGGCGCGGTGAAGACCGCCGAGGCGATCAACAAGGCCCACGACCACTCCTATGGCGAGTACCGCGCGCTGCTGGCGCAGGCGCTGAACCAGCTGGCCGAGGAGGAGGGCTGGAAGAATTTCGACGCCGAGCTCGCCGCCATCGCCCTGTCCGCGATGCTCGACGGGCTCTGGCTGGAGTCCGGGCTGAACCCCAGCACCTTCACCCCGGAGCAGGGCGTGCAGGTCTGCGAGGCCTGGGTCGACGGCCTGCAGGCCGGCGGTCGGCAACGCTTCACCCGGCGCTAGCCGAGTTATTGATCGCGCGTTCAGCTACCGCTACTCTGCGCGGTCTTGTGGGAAGGTTCCCACACCGCTGTTCCTCTAATAAGAATTCCGCCGCGACCTCGCCGGCGTCCGCAGCAGAGTATTGGCGATGGCTCCCCGTGTACTGATCGTCGACGACGATCCGCTCATCCGCGAACTCCTCCAGTCCTACCTCGCCGGAGAGGGCTACGAGGTGGCCTGCGCGAGCACCGCCGAAGCGGCGGAAAGCGCGTTGGCCGAGGCCGAGCGCGACGGCCCGCCCTTCGACCTGGTGCTGCTGGACATCCGCCTGCCCGGCAAGGACGGCCTGACCCTGACCCGCGAACTGCGCGTGCGCTCGGAGGTGGGCATCATCCTCATCACCGGGCGCAACGACGACATCGACCGCATCGTCGGCCTGGAATGCGGCGCCGACGACTACGTGATCAAGCCGCCGAACCCGCGCGAGTTGGTGTCGCGGGCGAAGAACTTGATCCGCCGCGTGCGCCATGCGCGCAGCCCGGCGCCGACCGCCGCAGTGCCGCGCCAGCAGCTCAAGCGCTTCGCCCACTGGCAACTGGATGCCGACCGCCGCCGCCTGGTCGACCGTGACGGCAGCGAAACCCCGCTGACCCACGGCGAGTTCCAGCTGCTCAGCGTGTTCCTGCGCAACAGCGGCCACACCCTGAGCCGCGACCAGTTGATGGACCAGATCCGCAACCGCGAATGGCTGCCCAACGACCGCTCCATCGACGTGCTGGTCGGCCGCCTGCGCCGCAAGCTGCGCGACGACCCGGCCGAGCCCGAGCTCATCATCACCATCCACGGCGCCGGCTACCTGTTCACCGCCGCGCCGAGCGACGCCTGAGCCACTGCGCCATGCGTTGGTTGCTGTTCCTTGCCTTGCTCTGCGCAGGCCTGGCGCCGGCCGCCGAACGCATCCGCTATTGCGACTACCCGGTGTACCCGCCGGTGTCCTGGAGCGACGGCCAGGAAGTGCGCGGGCTGGCGCCGCAGGTGGTGAAGGCGGTGCTCGGCGGGCTCGGCTACGACGTGCAGGTAGTCAACCTGGGCAACTGGAAGCGCTGCCTGCTCGATGCCGCCGCCGGGCGCGTCGATGTGGTGCTCGCCTACCGCACCGAACAGCGCGACCAGGGCCTGTTGTTCGCCAATACGCCGGTGCTGCGCGAGGAAGTCGCGCTCTTCTACAACCGCCGCAAGCCGGTGCGCTTCGAGCGTCTCGACGACCTCGCGCAGTACCGTGGCGGGCTGTTGTTCGGCGAGAGCTATGGGGCCGACTTCGACCGCTTCGTCGCCAGCCACGACACCATCGAGTACGTCTCCGACAGCACGCAGAATTTCGGCAAGCTGATCCGCCAGCGCATCGACTTCATCCCCTACGAGCGGCGCACCGGAAGGCTGCTGGTCGAGCGCCTGCCGGGCGGCGCGAACATCGTCGACACGCCGCGACCGATCACCGTCGACTACCTGCGCCTGGCGGTTTCGCGGCATTCGTCGCTGGTGCGGCGTCTGCCCGAGATCGATACCGCCCTGCAGCATCTGGCGGCCGACGGCAGCCTGGCGCGCTGGCTGGACGAAAGCGAGCGCGACTATCGCGCCATGCTCGCCAGGGGCGCCACGCCATGAGGGCCCTGCGCACGCCCGGCCCGCTGGCCCGGCGCCTGCTGCTGCGAGTGTTGGCCTTCAGCCTGTGCTTCACCCTGCTCGCCGGCGGCGTGCAGCTGTACCTCGAATACCGCCGCGAGATGCACGACATCGACACGCGCCTGGAGCTGATCCGCAGCGGCTACCTGGCCAGTTTCGAGCGCAGCCTGTGGGACCTCAACCAGGTCCAGCTGAACGTTCAATTGCATGGCCTGGTGGACTTCCCGGACATCGCCTGGGCCAGCCTCGCCAGCCCGGACTTCAACCTGATCCAGGGTGACATCCAGGCGCCCGGTCCGCTGCGCGTCGAGCACTTCCCACTGGGCTACCAGCCGCCCGACGGCGAGCAACGCGCCCTGGGCGAGCTGGTCGTGGCCATCGACCTGGGCGCCATCTACCGCCGCCTGTGGCTCGGCGGGTTGAGCAATTTGCTGTGGATGGGGCTGTTCCTCTGCGGCCTGGCGGTGGCCCTGAGCTGGCTGTTCCACAGTCTGGTGACGCGCCACCTGGAGCGCATGGCCGAATTCGCCGGGCGCATGGCCGGCGGCGACCTGCAACGACCGCTGCGGCTGGACAAGCGCATCCGCGCCGAAGACGACGAGATTGACACCGTGGCCCATGCACTGGACGACATGCGCCAGGCCCTGGGCGAAGAGCGCGCCGAGCTGCAGCGCCAGGTCGAGCGGCGCACCGACAGCCTGCGCCGCGCCAAGGACGAAGCCGAGGCGGCCAACCAGGCGAAGACGCGCTTCCTGGCAACCATGAGCCACGAGATCCGCACCCCGCTCAACGGCATCCTCGGCATGGCCGAACTGCTGCGCGACGCGCCCCTGGGCGAGCTGGAGCGCAAACGCCTGCATGCCCTGTACAAGGCCGGCGAAGGGCTGCTCGCGGTGCTCAACGAAGTGCTCTATTTCGCCCGCCTGGAGGACGGCGCCAGCCTGCCCGAGCCGTTGGATTTCGAGCTCGGCGAACTGCTCGACGAAGTCCTGACCCTGCTCGAACCGCGTGCTGCGGGCAACGCGACGCAGCTGTCGTTGCATCTCGATCCGGCCGTGCGCCAACGCTGCCGTGGCGCCGAGCAGTTGCTGCGGCAGGTGCTGAGCAACCTGGTGGCCAACGCGGTGAAGTTCACCGAAGGCGGCGAGGTCCGCCTGGAAGTGAGCCTGCTGGCGGAGGAGGGCGAGGCGCAGCGCCTGCGCTTCGCCGTGGTCGACGACGGCATCGGCATTCCCGAGGCGGTGCAGGCGCGCATCTTCGAGCGCTTCACCCAGGCGAGCGAAGAAGTGGCGCGGCGCTATGGCGGCAGCGGCCTCGGCCTGGCGATCAGCAAGCGCCTGGTGGAAGCCATGGGCGGCTGCATCGGCGTGCAAAGCCGGGAAGGCGAGGGCAGCACCTTCTGGTTCGAACTCGAACTGTTGCCGGCCAGCGCGCCCGCGTCGGTCGTCGCACCTGTACCGCGTACCGATCGCGCCCTGCGCGTGCTGCTGGTGGAGGACGTACCGCTCAACCGCGAGGTGGCCGAGGGGCTGCTGAAGCGAGATGGCCACAGCGTCTGGCTCGCCGAGGACGCCGAGCCGGCGCTGCGCCTGTGCCGCGAGCAGGTCTTCGACCTGATCCTGCTGGACATGCACCTGCCGGGCATGGGGGGCGTCGAGCTGTGCCAGGCGATCCGTGCGCAGGCGGACGGGCGCAACCGCGAGGTGCCGATCCTCGCCTTCACCGCCAGCGTGCAACCCGCGCTGGTGCGGCGCTACTTCGATGCCGGGATGCAAGGCGTGCTGGCCAAGCCACTGCGGGTGGACGACCTGCGCCGTGCGCTGGCGGAGTTGCACGAGCCAGGTGCGGAAGCGCCGGCGGATGGCGTGCTCGACGAACAGGTGCTGGCGACTCACCGCGAACTGCTCGGCGAACATCGGGTGCGCGAGCTGTTCGGCATCTTGCGCGAATCGCTGGCGCAGCAACTGCCGATGCTGCACGAGGCGCTGCGAGCCGAGGACAGCACCGAAGCCGCCAGCCTCGCCCACCGCCTGGCCGGCAGCTGCCAGTCCATGGGCCTGCGCGGCCTGGGCGATTGCCTGCACGCGCTGGAAGAAGCGGCATTGGCCGGAGAGCCGCTGCAAGGCTGGGCGGAAAAGATCGACGCGCAACGCGCCGCTGCCGAGCCGCATTTGCAGCCGTAGGGCGCGGTTGCGACAAATTCCTTACAGCTTTTTACATCTTCGATCCCGCCGTACAACGCCGTCTTACATCGCCTTCCAATAATCGGGGGCATCCGTGCTCGAGCCACGGCCTCTGACAGATTGGAGATAACAATAATGATCCAACGTAGAGTTCCGCTTCGCCGCGCCTGCCGTTTCCCGGAGGTGCGCCATGTCTGATTCGAAAGATCGTATCCAGCTCACCCGCGCGCTGAAGAGCCGCCACATCTTCATGCTGTCCCTCGGTGGGGTGATCGGCACCGGCCTGTTCATGGGCGCCGGCGTCACCATCAACCAGGGCGGCCCGGCTGGCGCCGTGCTGGCTTATCTGGTCGCCGGCCTGCTGATGTACCTGGTGATGGTCTGCCTTGGCGAGCTGTCGGTGCAGATGCCGGTTTCCGGCTCCTTCCAGGCCCACGCCACGCGCTTCATCGGTCCGGCCACCGGCTTCATGATCGGCTGGGTGTACTGGATGAGCTGGGCCTCCACCGTCGGCCTGGAATTCACCGCCGCCGGCATGCTGATGACCCGCTGGTTCCCCGAGGTGCCGATCTGGATCTGGTCGGGCTTCTTCGTGGTCGTGCTGTTCTCCCTCAACGCCCTGGCCACCCGCGCCTTCGGCGAGGCCGAATACTGGTTCTCCGGGATCAAGGTGGCTGCCATCCTCGGCTTCATCGTGGTCGGCCTGCTGGTGATCTTCGGCGACATCCACCTGAAGAGCGGCGAGCCCGCACCGCTGATGCACAACCTGATCGGCGACAGCCTGTTCCCCAACGGCCTGTCTGCGGTGTTCGCGGTGATGATGACGGTGGTCTACGCCTTCCAGGGCTGCGAGATCATGGGTGTCGCCGCCGGCGAGACCGACCAGCCGGAGAAGAGCATCCCGCGCGCCGTGCGCAACGTGGTGTTCCGCGTGCTGATCTTCTACGTCCTGGCGATCCTGGTGCTGGCCGCCATCGTGCCCTGGCAGAAGGCCGGGCTGATGGAGAGCCCCTTCGTCCAGGTGTTCGACATGGTCGGCATTCCCTATGCCGCCGACCTGATGAACTTCGTGATCCTCACCGCCATCCTCTCGGTGGGTAACTCCGGCCTGTACGCCTCGACCCGGATCCTCTGGGCGATGTCGAAAACCGGTATGGCGCCCAAGGCGCTGTCCAAGCTCAGCGCCCGTGGCGTGCCGCTGTATGCGCTGCTGATCAGCCTGGCCTTCGCCCTGCTGTCGCTGCTGACCAGCGTGGTCGCCGCCGACACCCTGTTCATGGTGCTGATGGCGGTGAGCGGCATGGCCGGCACCGTGACCTGGATCGTCATTGCCTACGCCCAGTACCGCTTCCGCCGCGAGCACATGGCCAAGGGCGGCACCGTGGCCGACCTCAAATACGCGGCGCCGCTGTTCCCGCTGATCCCGCTGGCCTGCATCGCGATCTGCTGCGCGCTGTTCGTGTTCCTCGCCCTGGACCCGACCCAGCGCCCGTCGCTGTACTGGGGCTTCGGCTTCATGGCGGCCTGCTACCTGGCGTACTACGTGCTCCAGCGCAAGCGCCCGCAGGGGGTGAGCGAGGCGGTGCCGAGCATCGGCTAAGCCTGCCGCACAAAAGAAGCCCCGCACTGCGGGGCTTCTTTTTTTCGTAGGAGCGAGCTTGCTCGCGAACGGACTTGCCCGGCTGCTGCGGTGCAATGCGGTTCGCGAGCAAGCTCGCTCCTACAAGGGCTTCTGCCGATTGTTCGAAGTTGTAACAGGCCCCGCCGTCTTCCCCCTTCTTTCCCTGTAGCCCCCGCACCACGCGGCCTTCGCGCCATCGGTCGGGGCGTTACAAGCCACCCTTTCGGGTGCATTGCCGTCTTGCTGAACACTTGTTTAGTATTGTCGCCATCACCCGCCCTCATGCGACAACAACAACGAGGCCAGCATGACTGACGCATCCCTGCTCAGCCGGGTCCAGGACGGTATCGCCTGGATCACCCTGAACCGCCCGCAGCAGCGCAACGCGCTCGACGTCCCCACCCTCAAGGCCCTGCTCGCCCTGCTCGACGCCCATGAAGCCGACCCGGCCGTGCGCGTCCTGGTGCTGACCGGCAGCGGCCGTGGCTTCTGCGCCGGCGCCGACCTCGCCGAATGGGCCGAGGCCGAGGCCCGCGGCGAGCTGGAAAGCTACGGCTGGACCGAGACCGCCCACGCCCTGATGACCCGCCTGCACACCCTGGACAAGCCGACCATCGCCGCCATCAACGGCACCGCCGTCGGCGCCGGCATGGACCTCTCGCTGTGCTGCGACTTCCGCATCGCCGCCGCCTCCGCGCGTTTCAAGGCCGGCTACACCGGCATGGCCTACAGCCCCGACGCCGGCGCCAGCTGGCACCTGCCGCGGCTGATCGGCAGCGAAGCCGCCAAGCGCCTGCTGTTCCTCGACGAACTGTGGAACGCCGAACGCGCCCTGGCCGCCGGCCTGGTCGGTGAAGTCATCGCCGACGAGCAACTGCTCGACGCCGTGGGTGAATTCGCCGCGCGCCTGGCCGCCGGCCCGACCTTCGCCTTCGCCCAGACCAAACGCCTGATCCGCGACGGCGCCAACCGCTCGCTGGCCCAGCAGCTGGAAGCCGAACAGGCCGCCGGCCTGCTCTGCGGCCGCAGCGAGGATGCCGCCGAAGCCCTGCGCGCCGTGGCCGACAAACGTTCCCCCCAATTCAAAGGCCGCTGAGCGGCGAGGTGATTCCATGGACTTCAAACTGACCCAGGAACAGGAAATGCTCGTCGAGGCGGTCAAGGCCTTCGTCGAGAAGGAACTGCTGCCCCACGAGGAAGAAGTGGACCGCGCCGACGCCGTGTCCCCGGAGCTCGCCGCGCAGATTCGCGGCAAGGCCATCGCCGCCGGCTTCTACGCCTTCAACATGCCCGAGGAAGTCGGTGGCGGCGGCCTCGACTACCTGTCCCAGGCGCTGGTCGAGCGCGAGCTGTCCAAGGTCTCCTGGGCGCTGCACGTGTTCGTCGCGCGGCCCTCGAAGATCCTCATGGCGTGCAAGGGCGAGCAGATCCAGGACTACCTGCTGCCGGTGGTGCAAGGCGAGAAGATCGACTGCTTCGCCCTCACCGAGCCGGGCGCCGGTTCCGACGCCAACTCGATCAAGACCCGCGCCGTGCGTGACGGCGACGACTTCGTGCTGAACGGCGCCAAGCACTTCATCAGCCACGCCGGCCACGCCGACTTCGCCATCGTCTTCGCGGTGACCGACAGCTACGAGCGCAACGGCAAGAAGCGCAACGCCGTGACCGCCTTCCTGGTCGA
Organism: Pseudomonas knackmussii B13; assembly: GCF_000689415.1. NCBI lineage: Bacteria > Pseudomonadati > Pseudomonadota > Gammaproteobacteria > Pseudomonadales > Pseudomonadaceae > Pseudomonas > Pseudomonas knackmussii. The sequence continues at coordinate 124,946 of NZ_HG322950.1, forward strand.
CAAGGGCACCCCGGGCATGACCGTGCGCCGTGGCCCGCGCTGCGTCAGCAACAAGGGCTACCACACCTACGAAATCTTCTTCGACGACTGCCGCGTGCCGGCCTCCAAGGTCCTCGGCGAAGTCGACAAGGGCTGGGAAGTGGCCAACGCCTGGCTCACCGCCGGCCGCGTGATGGTCGCCGCCAACTGCGTCGGCCAGGCCCAGCGCGCGCTGGACCTGGCGCTGCAGTGGTCGGCCGACCGCAAGCAGTTCGGCCAGGCCATCGGCAGCTACCAGGGCATCTCCTTCAAGCTCGCCGACATGGCCACGCAGATCCGCGCCGCCGAGCTGATGACCCTGCACACCGCCTGGAAGATGGACCAGGGCAGCATGACCGACGGCGAGGCCGGCATGGCCAAGCTGTTCGCCAGCGAAGTGCTGGGCAAGGTCGCCGACGAAACCGTGCAGATCTTCGGCGGCATGGGCCTGATGGACGAAGGCCCGGTGGAACGCATCTGGCGTAACGCGCGCATCGAGCGCATCTGGGAAGGCACCTCGGAAATCCAGCGCCACATCATTTCCCGCGAACTGCTGCGCCCGCTGCTGCGTTGATCGGTGATCGCCATGAGCCAACGTGAAAACCTCAAGCGCCTGCTGGCCCCGAAGCACCTGGCCTTCATCGGCGGCCGCAGCATGGCGCGCGCGCTCAAGCGCTGCGCCGAAGGCGGCTTTGCCGGCCAGATGTGGCTGGTCAACCCGCAATACGACGAACTCGAAGGCGTGCCCTGCGTGCGCAGCATTGCCGAACTGCCGGAAGGCCCGGACGCGGTGTTCGTCGCCACCAACCGCGACCTGACCCTGCAGGCCGTCGCCGAACTGGCCGCCAAGGGCGCCGGCGGCGCCATCTGCTACGCCTCCGGCTTCGCCGAGACCGGTGCCGAGGGCGAAGCCCTGCAGGCGCGCCTGCTCGAAGCGGCCGGCGACATGGCCCTGCTCGGCCCGAACTGCTACGGCCTGCTCGACTACCTGCACGGGTCGGCCCTGTGGCCGGTGGCCCACGGCGGGCACATCGTCGAGAAGGGCGTGGCGGTGCTGACCCAGAGCGGCAACTTTGCCTACAACCTGTCGATGAGCGACCGCTCGCTGCCGATCGCCTACATGGCCTCGGTGGGCAACCAGGCGCAGCTGGGCGTTTCCGAACTGATGGACGTACTGCTCGACGAGCCGCGCGTCACCGCCATCGGCCTGCACCTGGAAGGGCTGAAGAACGTCCCCGGATTCGCCCGCGCAGCCCACAAGGCGCTGCAGAAGGGCATCCCGATCATCGCCCTGAAGACCGGCGTGTCGCAGATCGGCGCGGAACTCGCGCTCAGCCACACCAGCTCGCTGGCCGGCTCCGACGCACTCTACGATGCGCTCTTCGATCGCCTCGGCGTGATCCGTGTAAGCGGCCCGGTGAGCTTCATCGAAACCCTCAAGGCCGCCGCCTGCGGCAACCTGCCGGCCGGCCCGAGCCTGGCCGCGCTGGCCTGCTCCGGCGGCGACGCCGGGCTGATTGCCGACTACGCCGAACGCAACGGCCTGAGCCTGCCCAAGCTGGTCGAAGCGCAGCGCACCGAGCTGGCCCAGGTGCTGCCGGACTACGCCAACATCGCCAACCCGCTGGACTTCACCACCGCCATCTGGGGCGACGGTCCGGCGCTGGACAGGATGCTCGACAGCGCTCTGCAAACCGAAGCCGACGCCGCGCTGCTGGTGCTCGATTACCCGGGCGAAGAGACCGGCGAACGTCCGCAATGCGACCTGCTGCTGGAGCTGTACTGCGCGGCGCTGAAGCGCCACGACAAGGTCGGCTTCATCGCCTCGGCGCTGCCCGAACTGCTGCCAGCGCATGCCCGCGAACTGCTGCACGGCCACGGCGTCGCCGCACTGCAAGGCGTGGAAGACGGCCTCGCCGCCTGGGGCCGCATCGCCCACTACCGTCAGCGCCGCGAGGTGCTGCTGGCGCGTGGTGAAGCGGCGCTCGTGCCGTTGTGCCCGCAAGCGCTGGAAGGCCAGGGCCGCCTGCTCGACGAGTGGCAATCCAAGCAACTGCTGAAGCCCTTCGGCCTGCCGCTGCCGGCCGCCGTGCTGAGCACTCCTGGCCAGGCCCGCGAGGCTGCCGCCGACCTCGGCTATCCGCTGGTGCTCAAGGCGGTCAGCGCCGACCTGCCGCACAAGACCGAAGCCGGTGGCGTGGCGCTCAACCTGCGCAACGAGGCGGCCCTGGAAGCAGCGTTGTTCGACATGCGCGAGAACCTGGCGAAGCACGCGCCCAATGTGGCCTTCGACCAGGTCCTGCTGGAGCGCATGGCGAGCCCGCCGCTGGCCGAGCTGATCGTCGGCATCAAGCGCGAGGTTGGCTTCGGCCTGGCCCTGGTGCTGGGCGCCGGCGGCATTCTCGTCGAGCTGCTCAAGGACAGCCGCAGCCTGCTGCTGCCGACCACCGACGCGGCCATCCGCGACGCCCTGCACAGCCTGCGCAGCGCGCCGCTGCTCACCGGCTTCCGCGGTCGTCCGGCGGTGGACATGGACAAGCTGGTCGATGCCATCCGCGCGGTGGCCGACTTCGCCTGCGAGCACGCCGACAGCCTGGTGGAACTGGACGTCAACCCGCTGCTGGTGAACGCCGAAGGCGCGGTCGCGGTAGACGCCCTGGTTCGTACTGCCGAATGAAACATCCCCTGTAGGAGCGAGGGGGGCGCCTAGCCCTTGCTCGCGAACCCGACCCCGCTACGGGGCTGTTTGCGAGCAAGCTCGCTCCTGCGAAATAACGATTCGAGGAGTGAACATGCAGAACAACAACACCCTCACCGGCGGCCAGGCCCTGGTCCGCCTGCTCGCCAACTACGGCGTCGACACCGTATTCGGCATCCCCGGCGTACACACCCTGGAGCTCTATCGCGGCCTGCCCGGCAGTGGCATCCGCCATGTGCTGACCCGCCACGAGCAGGGTGCCGGCTTCATGGCCGACGGCTACGCGCGCGTGAGCGGCAAGCCCGGCGTGGCCTTCATCATCACCGGTCCGGGCGTGACCAATGCCGCTACCGCCATCGGCCAGGCCTATGCCGACTCCATCCCGATGCTGGTGATTTCCAGCGTCAACCACACCGCCAGCCTGGGCAAAGGCTGGGGCTGCCTGCACGAGACCCAGGACCAGCGCGCCATGACCGCGCCCATCACAGCGTTCTCGGCCGTTGCCTTGAGCGCAGAGGATTTGCCCGAGCTGATCGCCCGCGCCTACGCGGTGTTCGACAGCGAGCGCCCGCGCCCGGTGCACATCTCGGTACCGCTCGATGTACTCGCCGCACCCATCGCCCGCGACTGGACCAACGAAGTCGTGCGCCGCGCCGGCCGTGGTCTGCCGAGCGCCGATGCGCTGCGTCAGGCTGTGGATAAGCTCGCTGCCGCCAAGCGCCCGATGATCATCGCCGGCGGCGGTGCACTGCATGCCGCCGACGCCCTGGCTGCGCTCAGCGAGCGTCTGGCCGCGCCGCTGTTCACCAGCGTCGCCGGCAAGGGCCTGCTGGCGCCGGAAGCACCGCTCGCCGCTGGTGCCACGCTCTGCGTGCAGGCTGGTTGGGACATGATCGCCGAGGCCGACGTGGTCCTCGCCATCGGCACCGAGATGGCCGACACCGATTACTGGTGCGAGCGTCTGCCGCTGACCGGCGAGGTGATCCGCGTCGATGTCGACTCGCGCAAGTTCAATGACTTCTACCCGAGTGCCGTGGCGCTGCTGGGCGATTCGAAAGCCACCGCCGAAGCGCTGCTCGCTGCGCTGCCGGCTGCTGCCCGTGATGCTTCCGGCGCCCGTGACCGCGTCGCCCAGCTGCGCAAGCAAATCGACGGCAGCCACGCGCCGCTGCAGCTTATCCACAAGGCGATCCTCGAACGCATCGCCAAGGTGCTGCCGGACAACGCCTTCATCGCCAGCGACATGACCCAGCTCGCCTACAGCGGCAACTACCTCTACCCGAGCAAGGCCCCGCGCGGCTGGCTGCACCCCACCGGCTACGGCACCCTCGGCTACGGCGTGCCCGCCGGCATCGGCGCCAAGTTCGGCGCGCCGGAGCGTCCGGGCCTGATCCTGGTGGGCGATGGCGGCTTCCTCTACACCGCGCAGGAACTGGCTACCGCCACCGAGGAACTGGATAGCCCGCTGGTCGTGCTGCTGTGGAACAACGATGCGCTCGGGCAGATCCGCGACGACATGATCAGCCTCGACATCGAGCCCATCGGCGTCCTGCCGCGCAACCCGGACTTCGCCCTGTTGGCTCGCGCCTACGGCTGCGAAGTGCGTCAGCCGCAGAGCCTGGACGAGCTGGAGCGCGAGCTGTGCGAAGGCTTCGCCCACCCGGGCGTGACCCTCATCGAACTGAAACACGCCTGCGCGAAGTAGGCCCCGTTGCACCCGCCGGGGCCCAGGCCCCGGCGCATTGAAGGACTCCCCCTCATGCGCTTCTCGAACTTCACCCAACGCATCGCCGGCGACGGCGCTGCCGCCTGGGACATCCACTACCGCGCCCTGGCGCGCATGGAGCAGGGCGACGACATCCTCCTGCTGTCGGTCGGCGACCCCGACTTCGACACCCCGGCGCCCATCGTGCAGTCGGCCATCGACAGCCTGCTCAGCGGCAACACCCACTACTCCGACGTGCGCGGCAAGCGCGGCCTGCGCGAAGCCATCGCCCGCCGCCACACGCAGCGCAGTGGCCAGGCCGTGGACGCGAACAACGTCGTGGTGCTGGCCGGCGCACAGTGCGCGCTTTATGCCGTTGCGCAATGCGTACTGAATCCGGGCGACGAGGTGATAGTCGCCGAGCCCATGTACGTCACCTATGAAGCGGTGTTCGGTGCCTGCGGCGCCAAGGTCGTGCCGGTGTCGGTGCGCTCCGAGCACGGCTTCCGCGTGCAGGCCGAGGACGTGGCGAAACTCATCACCCCGCGCACCCGCGCCATCGCCATGAACAGCCCGCACAACCCCTCAGGCGCCAGCCTGCCGCGCGCCACCTGGGAGGCCTTGGCCGCGCTGTGCGTCGAACATGACCTGTGGATGATTTCCGACGAGGTCTACAGCGAGCTGATCTTCGACGGCGAGCACGTCAGCCCGGCCAGCCTGCCAGGCATGGCCGAGCGCACCGCGACCCTCAACAGCCTGTCCAAGTCCCACGCCATGACCGGTTGGCGGCTGGGCTGGGTGGTCGGTTCCGAAGCGCTCTGCGGGCACCTGGAAAACCTCGCCCTGTGCATGCTCTACGGCTTGCCGGACTTCATCCAGGATGCCGCCTGCACCGCCCTGGAAGCGCAGCTGCCGGAACTGGAAGCCATGCGCGAGGCCTACCGCCAGCGCCGCGATCTGGTCCTCGACTGCCTGCAGGACTGCGTCGGCCTGCGCGCCCTGCGTCCGGACGGCGGCATGTTCGTGATGGTCGACATCCGCCCCACCGGCCTCTCGGCGCAAGCGTTCGCCGACTTGCTGCTGGATCGCTTCGGCGTCTCGGTGCTGGCCGGCGAAGCCTTCGGCCCCAGCGCTGCCGGACACATCCGCCTGGGCCTGGTGCTCGGCGCCGCGCCGCTGCGCGAAGCCTGCCGCCGTATCGCCCTGTGCGCCGCCGAACTCTTGCAGGAGAAACGCTATGCATGACCGCCTGAAGCTCTACATCGACGGGGCCTGGGTGGCGCCCCAAGGGCAGGGCCTGGCCGAGGTGCAGAACCCGGCCACCGAGGAAGTCATCGGCCGCGTACCGCTGGGCGCCGAAGCCGACGTGAACCGCGCGGTGGACGCCGCGCGCCGCGCATTCCCGGCCTGGTCGACTACGCCGTCCCACGTGCGCGCCGGCTACATCCGCGCCCTGGCCGAACAGCTGAAAGCACGCGCCGACGAGATGGCCGCGCTGATCACCGCCGAACTGGGCATGCCGGTGCAGTGGTGCCGCATGGTGCAGGTCGACGGTCCGATCGAGGGCCTGGAAAGTTACGCGCCTCTGGCTGCTCACATGGACGAAGTGCGCGAGGTCGGCAACTCGCTGATCGTGAAGGAAGCGGTCGGCGTCTGCGCCTTCATCAACCCCTGGAACTACCCGCTGCATCAACTGATCGGCAAGCTCGCCCCGGCCCTGGCCGCCGGCTGCACCGTGGTGGTGAAGCCGAGCCAGGACACTCCGCTGCACGCCTTCCTGCTGGCCGAGATGATCGACGCCATCGGCCTGCCGGCCGGGGTGTTCAACCTGGTCAGCGGCCCCGGCTCGAAGGTCGGCGAGGCGCTGTCGCGGCATCCCGATGTGGACATGGTGTCCTTCACCGGGTCGACCACTGCAGGCATTCGCGTGTCCGAGGCTGCGGCGCCGACGGTCAAGCGCGTGTGCCTGGAGCTGGGCGGCAAGTCGCCGTTCCTGATCACCGCTGATGCCGATCTCGCAGCCGCCGTGCGCCATGGTGTGCAGGACGTGATGATCAACTCCGGGCAGACCTGCACTGCGCTGACCCGCATGCTGCTGCCGGCCAGCCGTTACGCCGAAGCACTGGAAATCGCCCGTGCCGAAGCCGAGGCGTTGAAGCTCGGCGACCCGCTGGATGCGGACAGCTTCCTCGGCCCGATGTGCTCGGCCGGCCAGCGCCGCACCGTGCTGGACTACATCCGCATCGGCCAGGAAGAGGGTGCGCGCCTGATCTGCGGTGGCGCTGATCGCCCCTTCGGCCTGGAGCGCGGCCACTACGTGCAGCCGACGGTGTTCGCCGACGTGAACAACCAGATGCGCATCGCCCGCGAGGAAATCTTCGGCCCGGTGCTCTGCCTGATTCCCTACGCCGACGAAGCCGAAGCCCTGCAGATCGCCAACGACTCGCCGTTCGGCCTGTCCAGCGCGGTCTGGGCCGGCGACCGCGAAGACGGCCTGCGCCTCGCCCGGCAGATGCGCGCCGGCCAATGCTTCGTCAACGGTGGTGCCTTCAACTACCGCGCGCCCTTTGGCGGCTACAAGCAGTCCGGTAACGGCCGCGAATGGGGCGAGCAGGGCTTGCACGAGTTCGTCGAGCTCAAGGCCATCCAGCTCTGAAGTACGGGGAGGGCAGGGCCCTCCCCTCAGCATCCAAGGATTCCCATGAACGTACTCATCGTCCACGCCCACAACGAACCCCAGTCCTTCAGCACCGCGCTGTACCAACTGGCCGAGGAAACCCTGCGCGGCCAGGGCCACGAGGTGAAGACCTCGGACCTCTACGCGATGAACTGGAACCCGGTGGCCAGCGCCGCCGACTTCGGCAACCGCACCAACCCGGACTACCTGGTGTACGCCCTGGAACAGCGCGAAGGCGCCAAGGCCAAGACCATCGCTGCCGATATCCAGGGCGAGCTGGACAAGCTGCTCTGGGCGGACCTGGTGATCTTCAACTTCCCGATCTACTGGTTCTCCGCGCCGGCCATCCTCAAGGGCTGGTTCGACCGCGTGCTGGTCTCGGGCATCTGCTACGGCGGCAAGCGCTTCTACGACCAGGGCGGCCTGGCCGGCAAGAAAGCGCTGGTGACCGTGACCCTCGGCGGGCGCGACCACATGTTCGGCGAAGACGCGATCCACGGCCCGCTGGAAGACATGCTGCGGCCGATCCTGCGCGGCACCCTGGCCTACACCGGCATGAGCGTGCTGCCGCCCTTCGTGGCCTGGCACGTGCCCTACATCAGCACCGAGGCGCGCCAGGACTTCCTGCGCCAGTACCAGGAGCGCCTGCAGCGCCTGGAGCAGGACCAGCCGCTGGAATTCGTGCGCCTGGATCAGTTCGACGAGCGCCTGTACCCGCTGCCGCGTTGAGCTGAGGCGGCGGATAACCGCTTCGCGGTTATTCGCCCTACGTTTCCGCCTGGATTCCCCCTGTAGGAGCGGCCCATGGCCGCGATTCGCGCGCATGGCGCGCTCCTACAGGGGTATTTCAGTGTCCGTGAACGGATAAGCGCGCCCACGAAAAAGGGCGCACATCATCGAGACATGCGCCCTGGAGGAAAGGGTCAGTCGCTGCAGCCAGGTATGCGCGGGGGGAGAGTTGGCAAGCGGCGGGTGTGCCGGGTGCCAGACGATGGGAGTTGTACAGCCCACCGTTGCTGCAGCGACTTGGTTGCCACTATACGTGGCAACGGTTGTAGGAAAATGTCCCTATACTGCGATTCAGTTTTGCGGATGGGGCAACAGTGGACACTCTACATGCGATGCGGGTCTTCACCCGCGTGGTCGATTCCGGCAGCTTCACCGCCGCTGCGAATGCCCTGGGGCTTTCCACGGCCCAGGTGTCGCGGGTGGTTTCGGATCTCGAAGGCCACCTGCAGGCGCGCCTGCTGCACCGCACCACCCGGCGCCTGGCGCTGACCGAGACCGGCGGGCGCTACCTGCAGCGCTGCCGCGAGATCCTCCTCGACGTGGATGAAGCCGAGGCCGAAGCCAACGGCGCGCACCTGCGTCCGCGGGGCCGTCTGCGCGTGCATTCGCTCACCGGCCTGGGCCAGCAGCACCTGATTCCGCTGATCTCGCGCTACGGCGAGCAGCATCCGGAGGTCTACATCGAGCTGACCCTGGCCCAGCGCCAGCCGGACATCCTCGAGGACGGCCAGGACGTGGTCATCACCCGCGACCGCGAGCTGCCCGACTCCGAATATGTCGCCCAGACACTCGGCACCATCTACAGCGTGCTTTGCGCCAGCCCTGGCTATCTCGCCCGGCATGGTACGCCGCGCGCTGTCGAAGACCTTCGCGAGCACCGCTGCCTGCGCTTGCAGGACCCGACCTTTCCGGAAGGCTGGGCTTTCGACGAGAACAACGAGGGTAGCGTGATCCGCCCGCGCGACACCTTCATGGTCAACGTCGCCGAAGCCCTCGCCGGCGCTGCCCGCGCCAATATGGGCATCTGCCTGCTGCCCAGCTACGTGGCTGCTCCGGCGTTGCGCCAGGGCGAACTGGTGCGGGTACTGCCCGAACATCGCCTGCACGTGCGGCAGATCTTCGCGCTCTATCCGTCGCGGCGATTCCTCGACGCGAAGATTCGGACCTGGGTCGAGTTCCTCAAGGAGGAATTGCCCAGCGCTTTCGATGCCGACGAGCGCGTGCTTAACGACGCGAAACACTGGGCTTGAACGATTGTTGCTCAATAGGCAATGGTCTATTGGTTAGCTTGCTATTTTTCTGGCTGTCACGGAGTCGTAACCTTTGTCTCGCCCCCAACGAGCGGGGCCAATCAAAGGTTCGAAAATCATGTCCCGTAAACTTGTTGTTGCTGCCCTGCTGTCCGTTTGTTCGCTGTCCTTCGTGCAACTGAGCTTTGCCGAAGAGTCCCGACTGATGACCGACAAGATGGTCAAAGCCAACGAGGCCGCCATCGCCGCTTCCAAGCAAGCAGGCGACGCCGAGCGGACCGCCGGCCAGGCCGCCGCCAAGTCCCACACCGATTCCTGATCGGCGTACTTTCCCCCGGGAAGGCCGGTGCGTGAGCCGGAATTCCCAATGCCTTGCGCCCCGTACGAAACGCGGCGCTTTTTTATTCGGCAGTCGGCGAATGACTTTTACACAAAATGAAAAGGTCTTTCGCCAGAACCGGCATTGATGCGAAATAGATAGGTCAATAAACTTGCCCATATTCGCCGGCCTGTTCCCTCTTCTTGCGTGACGGCCCGCCGCAATTCTCGCCACCCGGCGAGCGCCCGCAAGCATCACAGGGCACGACTTCCTGACGCCGATTTCAGATTGCTCCAATCGACGTCTCCTCAAGGCCGCTGACTTCAGCGGCCTTTTTTTTGGTCGTGCGGCGGCCGATCTGCCATTCATCGCCCACTCCAGAAGCAGAGATTCCCTGTAGATAACCATTCCAGAGCCCTCGGAGGCTGTTGGCCCGGAAATGTAGTGAAGTAAACATAAAAATAGATATTGCCGTTATCTGAAATTTTCACTACAAAACATCCACAACATCCAAGGAAGCTGCCATGCCCAGCCTCAAAGATCGCCTCGCTTCGCCGGAAGTCGTCCTGACCCCGGCCGAACGCAAGGTCCTGCGTGCTCTCCTCGACGATTACCCGCGCCTGGGCCTCGGCCCGATGGCGCGCCTGGCCCGGCAGGCCGGAGTCAGCGATCCGACCATCCTGCGGCTGGTGAAGAAGCTCGGCTTCGGCGGCTACGCCGATTTCCAGGAAACCCTGCTCAGCGACGTCGACGATCGCCTGCGCTCGCCGAGCACCTTGCTTGCCGAACGCCGCGAGCGCATGGAGGACGCCGACGCCTGGTCAGGCTACCTGGCTAACACACGCGACAACCTGCAGCACACCCTTGGCCTGACCCAGGCTGATGACATCCGCTTGCTGTGCGACTGGCTGCTCGACCCGCGCTTTCGCGTGTTCTGCCACGGCGGCCGCTTCAGTCGCTTCCTCGCCGGCTACCTGGTCACCCACCTGCGGCTGCTGCGCGGTGGGTGCCTGTGGCTGGACGACGGCATGGCGCTGCCCGACCTGCTGCACGACATGGATCGCCAGTCGCTGCTGGTGCTGTTCGACTACCGGCGTTACCAGGCCCAGGCCCTGCTCGTTGCGCAGACCGCCAAGGCGCGTGGCGCTCGCGTGGTGCTGTTCACCGATATCTACGCCTCGCCACTGCGCGAACTGGCCGACCTGATCGTCAGCGCGCCGGTGGAGTCGAGCTCGCCGTTCGACTCCCTGGTCCCCGCCATGGCACAGGTCGAAGCGCTGGTCGCCAGCCTGGTGGCGCGCAGCGACAACCAACTGGATGAACGCCTGGAGGTCATCGACCAGTTGCGTTCCGCCTTCAACACCCATCTGCTCGAGGAGTGATCATGTTCAGCCTGCCCCACGCGTCTCCGCGCGATTTGCCCTATCGCCGGGGCGAGACCGCGATCCTGTTCGTCGACATGCAGAACGCCTGGGTCGTGCCCGGCCGCGATGCACACGTCGATCCTGACAAGGCGCGTTACTTCTACGATCGCGTGCAACGCCAGGTGATTCCCAACCAGCAACGCCTGCTGGCGGCCATGCGCGAGGCAGGGCAGGACGTGCTGCACACCATCATCGAGAGCCTCACCGCCGACGGTCGCGACCGCTCCCTCGATCACAAGCTGTCGGACATGCACCTGCCCAAGGGGCATCCGGATGCCCAGGTGATAGACGCGCTGGCGCCGACGGAGAACGAGATCGTGCTGCCCAAGACCTCCTCCGGTGTCTTCAACTCCACCGCCATCGACTATGTGCTGCGCAACCTGGGGGTGCGCCACCTGATCGTCTGCGGCGTGGTCACCGACCAGTGCGTGGACATGGCCGTGCGCGACGCCGCCGACCGCGGCTACCTCGTAACCCTGGTCGAGGACGCCTGCGCCACCCATACCGCCGAGCGCCACCAGGCCTGCCTGGAGGCCATCAAGGGTTACTGCTGGATCGCCGACACCGACACCGTGCTGGCGCGTATCGCCAGCCTCGACTGACCGCGGAGCATGCCATGAGTCATTCCACCGGGCCGCTGCCCCTGAGCAGCTTCGTAACCACCGACCTCGCCGGTATCACCCGCGGTCGATCATTGCCTACCTCGGCAGTCGCCGATCAACTGGCCAGTGGCTGCGGCTGGGTGCCGGCGAACAGCGCGCTGACCCCCCAGGACATCATTGCCGAAGACAATCCCTGGGGCAGTCATGGCGACTTGCGCCTGCTGCCCGATCCGCTCAGCCATCTGCGCGTGGAGCAGGGACCCGACCCGCTGGCGCCGGCGCTGGACTACTACCATGGCGATCTGGTGGAAACCGATGGCACGCCATGGCCGGTGTGCCCGCGCACCCTGCTGCGCGAGGAAATTGCCCGCTACCGCGAACTTGGCCTTCAGGTCACGGCTGCCTTCGAACATGAATTCACCCTGCTGGGCCTGCCGCAGGCAACCGGGGGCGCCTTCTCGCTGCAGGCCCAGCGTGCCGCGGGTAACTTTCCCGGCTGGGTGCTGAGCGCGCTGGAACAGGCTGGGGCCGATCCCGAGATGTTCCTCCCGGAGTACGGTCGCTTGCAGTACGAGGTGACTTGCCGGCCGACCCAGGGTGTGGTCGCCGCTGATCGTGCGGTGAATGTCCGCGAGGTGACCCGCGAGATCGCCCGGCAGATGGGCCTGGGAACCTGTTTCTCGCCGCTGCGTGCGCCGGGTGAGGTGACCAACGGCGTGCATCTGCACCTGAGCCTGCAGAGCCTCGACGGCACGCCTCGCTTCTACGACGCCGAGCAGCCGCACAACCTTTCGGAACTGGCCCGCCACTGGGCCGCCGGGGTGCTGCGTCACCTGCCGGCGCTGTGCGCGCTGACCGCACCGACAGCCGTCTCCTATCTGCGCCTGAAACCGCATCACTGGAGCGCCGCCTACGCCTGCCTGGGCCTGCGCAACCGCGAGGCGGCGCTGCGCATCTGTCCGGTGGTCAGCCTCGGCGGCAAGCCGCTGGCGCGGCAGTTCAACCTGGAATTCCGGCCGATGGACGCCACCGCCTCCCCACACCTGGCCATGGCCGCCGTGCTTATCGCCGGCCGCCTGGGGGTACAGGAGCGTTTGCCTCTGCACGCGGTGGCCGATGTCGATCCGGATTCGCTCGACGCCAGCGAGCGCGAGGCGCTGGGCATCCGGGCATTGCCCGGGACCCTGGAGCAGGCCCTGCAACTGCTGCAGGACGATCATGCCCTGTGTGCGCAGCTGCCGCCTGCCCTGCTGCAGACCTACTTCGCGATGAAACGCCAGGAGCTGGCGCTGACCCGTGACCTCACCGACGACCAGGTGTGCGATCGCTATGCCAGCCTCTACTGAACGCGGAATCTACCGCGACCCGCCCTTGCGCCTGATCAACCCCCAGGGGCGCAGTCCGGTGCTGCTGGTCTGCGAGCATGCCAGCCGGTACATCCCGGCGGAGCTTGAACAGCTTGGGCTGGATGAGGCGGCGTCCCGCGAGCATATCGCCTGGGACATAGGCGCCCTGGCGCTGGCCGAGACACTGGCCGAGCGCCTTGACGCGCCGCTGTTGGCTGCCGGCTACTCGCGCCTGCTGATCGACCTGAACCGTCCGCTGACGGCGCCCGACAGCATCCCCGAACACAGCGAGATCTATCCGATTCCGGGCAACCGGGGATTGTCCGAGGCCAACCGGATCGAGCGCCAGCGACAACTGTTCGAGCCTTTCCACCGGACCCTGGGCGAGCTCATCGACCAGCGCCTGGCGGACGGTCTGCCGCTGCGTCTGGTCGGCGTGCACAGCTTCACGCCGTGTTACCGCGGCGTGCAGCGACCCTGGGAGGCCGGCGTGCTGTTCGGCCGTGCCGAGCGCTACGCGCGGCGGATCATCGAAGGGCTGCGCCGGGATGGCGGCGAGATCGGCGCCAACCAACCCTACGACATTGATCCGGCCGAGGACATGACGGTGCCGGTGCATGGTGACGAGCGCGGCATCGACGCCGTGCTGATCGAAATTCGCAACGATGGACTGCGCGATCCTTCCGGGGTCGCGGCCTGGGCCGAGCGTCTTTACCCCTGGCTCTGAGGGAGGGCCGGCGTGCCGGCCCGCATAGAACAACAAGAAACGCGCTGTCGTGCTCGCGGCGCCCCCGACAACGATAAAGCTGCCGTATCGAGAGGACCCCTCCATGGCCATCGAACAGTTTGGCTACCAACAACAGCTCCGCCGCAGTCTTTCCCTCAGCGACCTGGTCATCTACGGGATGATCTTCATGATTCCCATCGCGCCATTCGGCGTGTACGGCTGGGTTCACGCCGATTCCCAGGGCATGGTGCCCATGGCCTACCTGGTGGGGATGCTGGCGATGCTCTTCACCGCCCTCAGCTATGGCGCCATGGCCCGCGCCTTCCCCATCGCCGGATCGGTCTACTCCTATGCCCAACGTGGCATACACCCGCATGTCGGCTTCATCGCGGGCTGGGTGTTGCTGCTCGACTACCTGATGATTCCACCCTTGCTCTACGTGTTCAGCGCGCTGGCGCTCAACCACCTGTATCCGCAGGTACCCAAGCTCGCCTGGATGCTCGGCTTCCTGGTCTCGGCGACACTGGTGAACCTGCGCGGCATCACTTTCGCCGCACGCTTCAACCTGCTGTTCCTGATCGCCGAGATGATCGTGCTGGGCATCTTCCTGGTGGTCGGCTACCACGCCCTGGAAGGCGGCATGGGCAATGGTCGACTGACCTTGGCGCCGCTCTACCAGCCGGAGCACTTCGATCTCGGCCTGGTGATGCGTGCGGTGTCCATCGCGGTCCTGTCTTTCCTTGGCTTCGACGCCATTTCCACCCTGGCCGAGGAGGTCAAGGGCGACCCGGCGCGACAGATCGGCCGCGCCTCGCTGATCGCCCTGTTCGTCATGGGCGGCATCTTCGTCCTGCAGACCTGGTTGGCTACCGATCTGGCTGCCGGCATGACCTTCCAGTCGGCCGACACTGCCTTCTACGAGATCGCCGAGGCGGCTGGTGGCAAGTGGCTCTCCAGCCTGACTGCCGTGGCTACCGCGTTGGCTTGGGGCGTGACTGTGTCCATCACCTCGCAGGCCGCGGTCTCGCGCCTGCTCTACTCCATGGCCCGCGATGGACGCCTGCCGCGCCCCCTGGCCAAGGTCCACGAGCGCTACAAGACCCCGCATGTCAGCCTGTACCTGGTAGCCGTTCTCTCCCTGGGCATCGGCATCGCGTTCCTGGATGCGCCGGACGTGCTCACGTCGCTGGTCAATTTCGGTGCGCTTACCGGCTTTTGCCTGCTGCATCTGGCAGTGATCAATCACTACTTCATCCGCCAGAAAAGCGGGAAGGTGGTGCGCCACCTGCTGTGCCCGCTGATCGGACTGGTGATCATCGGCTACGTGCTACTGAGCATGAGCCCCGATGCCCAGTACCTCGGCCTGGCCTGGATTGCCGTTGGCCTGGTCTACCTGGCGGTGCTGCACAAGCGCGGCAAGGCCGGGGAGCTGGCGGCAGGGCTGTGATCCGACTCTAGTTGAGCCTGATGGCGGCCCTGCCACCTCGGTGCGGGGTCGTTTGCGAGCGGGCCCGCTCCTACGTGGCTTCTGGGTCCCCGCGTTCGCGGGGATGACGCCGAAAAGCACGAAATTCAAGGCCGTCTCTCCCGCGAACGCGGGAGCCCAAAAGACAGTTGCTCCTACGGCAGCAGCTGTCAGTCCTCGCCGAGGAATTCTGCGCGGCTCAGCCCGTGGCGCTGCATCTTCTCGTTGAGGGTGCGGCGCGGCAGGCCGAGCAGTTCCATCACCGCCTTGATGTCACCCTTGCACTGGCTCAGCGCCTGGCGGATGCACTCGGCTTCGTAGGCTTCCATGCGTTCGAGCAGGCCGTTGCCGGCCGGCGCCGTCAGCTCGGCTTCGCGGTCCAGCCCGAGGACGTGGCGTTCCGCCGCGTTCACCAGTTCGCGCACGTTGCCCGGCCAGTCGTGGGCCAGCAGACGCGCCAGTTCGGCGGTGGAGAGTGGCGGCGCTTCACGGCCGAGCTTTTCGCCGGCCAGGTGAGTGAAGTGCTCGAACAGCAGGGGGATGTCCTCGCGTCTTTCGCGCAGCGGCGGCAGGCGCAGTTCGGCGACGTTCAGGCGATACACCAGGTCTTCGCGGAAGCGCCCGGCGCGGGCCTCTTCCAGCAGGTCGGGCTTGGTCGCGGCAATCACTCGCAGGTCGACGCGGATGCTCTGGTTCGAGCCCAGGCGTTCCAGCTGATGTTCCTGCAGCACGCGCAGCAGCTTGACCTGCTGGGCCAGCGGCATGCTCTCGATCTCATCGAGGAACAGGCTGCCGCCGTTGGCGTGTTCCAGCTTGCCGATGCGCTTGCCCTGGGCGCCGGTGAAGGCGCCGCTCTCGTGACCGAACAGCTCGCTCTCGAACAACTGCTCGGGAATGGCTGCGCAGTTCAGCGCGACGAAGGGCTTGTCGGCGCGCGGACCGAAGTCGTGCAGGCAGCGCGCGACCAGTTCCTTGCCGCTGCCGGTTTCGCCGCGGATCAGCACGTTGACCGGCGTGCCGGCCAGCGCCAGCACTTGCCGGCGCAGGTTTTCCATCGGCCGCGACACGCCGAGCAGGCGCGATTCCACGCGGTCCTTGAGCGCCGCCTGCTCGCGCAGCTGGCGGTTCTCCAGCACCAGGCGGCGCTTCTCCAGCGCGCGGCGCAGGCTGTCGAGCAGGCGTTCGGGAGTGAAGGGTTTCTCGATGAAGTCGTAGGCGCCGTTGCGCATGGCCTGCACCGCCATGGGCACGTCGCCGTGGCCGGTGACCATGATCACCGGCAGGTCGCGGTCCAGCTGCTGCAGGCGTGCGAGCAGGGCCAGGCCGTCCATGCCGGGCATGCGCACGTCGCTTACCACTACGCCGGGGAAGCCGCGCTCGAGCGTCTTCAGGCACTCCTCGGCGTTCTTGCACAGGCGCACTTCGAAGCCGGAAAGCTGCAGCCATTGCTGCACCGCCTCGCGGATGGCGGCTTCGTCATCGACGAATATCACGTGTTCGGTCATGGCTCTTCGCTTGCGGCAGGCAGCACGAGGCGGAACAGCGCACCGCCTTCGGGCCGGTTGGCGGCCTCCAGGCGGCCGCCGAGTTCATGGACGATGCCGTAGGATACCGCCAGTCCCAACCCCAGTCCTTCGCCCACCGGCTTGGTGGTGAAGAAGGGATCGAAGACGCTGGCCAGGTGTTCGGCGGCGATGCCCGGGCCGTTGTCGGCGATGTCCAGGCACCAGTCGCCATCCTCGCGGCGCAGGTGGATGGCTATGTGCGGGTGCTCGATGCCGGCCAGCGCATCCAGGGCGTTGCGCAGCAGATTCACCAGCACCTGTTCGAGGCGGATGGCGTCGCCAAGCACCCAGGCCGGTACGCTGAGTGTCTGGCTGACTTCTACCTGATCGGCACGAATGCGCACGGCGAGCAGTTGCAGCGCCTGGTCGAGCACGTGGCCGAGTTCGATGCGTTCGCGCAACCCGCCGGGCGTCTTGCGGGCGAAGGTCTTCAGGTGGCCGGTCAGTGCGGCCATGCGCTCCAGCAGTTCGTCCACGCGGGCCAGCGCGGTGCGTGCTTCGTCCGCACGGCCGGCGTCGAGCAGCAGGCGCACGCTGGCCAGGTGCATGCGTTGGGCGGTCAGCGGCTGGTTGATCTCGTGGGCGAGGGCGGCCGACATCTGCCCCAGCGCTGCCAGCTTGGCTGCCTGGACGAGCCCGTCCTGCGCGGTACGCAAGGCTGCGGTGCGTTGCTCGACCAGCTGCTCCAGCTCTTCGCGACTGCGCTGGCGCAGGCGTTCGATGCGCCGCCGCTGCTGCAGCCAGAGGAACAGGAAGACCAGCGCCAGCCAGGTGCCGGCGGCAGCGAGGCGGGCGCTCATGACGTTGCTCTGGATGTCTTTCGCATCGCGCAGCAGGTGCAGCGTCCAGCCATCCTCGGCGAGGGTGATCGACTGCCAGAGGAAGTCCGTCTCGCCCTGTTCGGTGCTCACCCGCACCAGTTGGCTGCCGTCGCCCAGCGGCTCGAGGGTGCGGTGGCGCAGCGGGCTCAGCGGCTGGCGGTCGTACTGGCGAGTCTCCGCCAGCTCCAGGCGGGCGAAGGTGTCCAGCGGCTGTAGCTCTCGGTAGCGCCAGCCGTCGTGATTGGCGAGGAAGACGATGCCTTTGGCGTCGCTTACCAGCACCCGGTCAGGCGTCTGGCTCCATTGCCGTTCGAGGTCGGGGAATTCCAGCTTTACCACCATGGCGCCGAGGAAGCGCCCGGCCCCATCGCGCACCGCGTTGGACAGGAAGTAGCCGGGGATGCCGCTGGTCACGCCGACCGCGTAGAAGCGCCCGGTGCCCTGGGCGAGGGTCTGGCGGAAGTAGGGGCGGAAGGCATAGTTGTGGCCGACGTAGCTGGTCGGCAGGTCCCAGTTGCTCGCCGCCACCGCCAGGCCGTCGCGGTCGAGCAGTTCCAGAGTCGAGGTGCGCGCGGCCGCGTTGACCTGTTGCAGCTTGAGGTTGAGCGCCTGTTGCCGCTCGCTGTCGACCGGGCCGGCCAACGCCTGGCGGATATCCGGGTCCAGCGCGAGCACCGCCGGCAGGCTGCGGTAGCGTTCGAGCAGGGTGCGCAGGGAGCTGGCGTAGAGGCCCAGCTGTTCATGCGCCGCTTCCGCCTCGACGAGCAGGGCACGCTGGCGTGCGTGATGCCCGGCCCAGTACACCGACAGCGCGAGGCCGGCGAGCACCAGCAGGCTCGCGAAAATCAGGCGCAGGGGGCGGGAAGCGGACATGGCGGCGCGCGGGTGACGGACGGAGCGCGACCATAGCACGTCCGGCCCCTGGCCCGGCGCCATCGCCACTGGCTACACTGCGCGCCCCTGAGGAGAAACCTTCGATGCAGCTGATCGCCTGGTCCCATTCCTGTTCCGCCGGCTTCACCCTGCGCGGCTGGCACAGCGAGCCCAGCGGCAAGCCGTTGCTGCACTTCCTGCATGGCAACGGTTTCTGCACCCGCGCCTACGAGCCGATGCTCAAGCGCCTGGCGCAGGACTTCGACCTCTGGCTGTGCGATGTCCAGGGCCACGGGGACAGTGACCACGGCGGACGCTTCCACGGTTGGAACCGCAACGCCGAAATGGCGGTGGAAGCCTTCGAGGCCGGTCGCGGCATCTTCGGCGACGTGCCGCGCTACGCCTGCGGGCACAGCTTCGGCGGCGTGCTCAGCAGCCTGATCCTCGGCCGCCATCGGGACCTGTTCACTCGCGCCGTGCTGCTCGATCCGGTGCTCTTCACACCGGCGATGATCGGCGTGATGGCGCTCTCCGAGGTGCTTGGCCTTCACGAGCGGCGCACCATGGTGCAGAAAGCGAAGAACCGGCGCAGCCAGTGGCCGGATCGCGCCGCCGCCTACGCCGGGCTGCATGGCCGCGGCATCTTCAAGGGCTGGGCCGACGAGGCGCTGCAGGCTTACGTCGAGTACGCGATCAAGGTGGGAGAGGGCGGTGCCGAACTGAAGTGCCGGCCGAGCCGCGAGGCGGAAATCTTCAGCTCATTCCCCAAGCGCCTGTGGCCTTCGCTGGCCAAGGTGGTGACGCCGACCCAGGTGATCTTCGGCGAGAAGACCTATCCGTTCGTGCCCAAGGCGGTGGCGCGCTGGTGCGCGCTGAACAGCCACGTGAGCGGCCAGAGCGTCGCCGGCGGGCACTGCTTCATGCAGGAACATCCCGAGGACAGCGCCGAGCGGGTCGCGCGCTTCCTGCTCGGTCACGAATGAGTCAGTCGCCGACTTTCTTGCTGGTGTGATTGCGCCGCCACTCGTCGAGGTGCACGACCTCGGCCTTGTGCTGCGGCGCCGGTAGCGCGGCGGGCGGCGGGACTTCGCGGATCATGTCGATGGCCTGGGCGGCTTCCTGCGCCTGCGGCTCGTAACGGAAGGCTTCCAGTTCGACCGGGCCGGGACGCTGGCCGAACATGGTGATGCTGCCGTTGTAGCGGTCCTGGCCAGTGGCGGTGAACTCGAAGGCGTACTCGCGTGCCAGGCAAAGCACGCCTCGGCTGTTGCGGCGCACGCGCAAGGTGCGCAGTGCCACGACTTCGTCGAGCAGCTCCACGCCTTCGCGCGCGCAATGCTGGCGGGCGAGCTGCAGCGCGCGTTCGCGAATGCCATGCACGCGCCACCACCAAGCCCCGGCGGTGGCGAGCAGGAGGAATGCGAAAAGGTTACCCAAGGTCACTTCAAGGCTCCGCTCGGGAATCGGCGCACCAGCTTACCCAGTCTGCACTCCAGCGGCGAGAGCCGTTTGTTCCCAAGGACGTGAATTGCGCCCCATACTGACGCATCCCGTTTCAGGACCTCGTCATGCAGCCGCGTACGCCCCACGTTCTCGCCATCCAGTCTCACGTCGTCTTCGGTCATGCCGGCAACAGCGCGGCCGTCTTCCCCATGCGCCGTATCGGGGTCAACGTCTGGCCGCTGAACACAGTGCAGTTCTCCAACCATACTCAGTATGGCCACTGGACCGGCCAGGTGCTGCCGCCGGAGCAGATTCCTTCGCTGGTCGAGGGCATCGCCCAGATCGGCGAGCTGGGCAATTGCGACGCGGTGCTTTCCGGCTATCTCGGCAGCGCCGATCAAGGCCGGGCGATCCTCCAGGCGCTGGCGCAAATCCGCGAAGCCAACCCGCGCGCCATCTATCTGTGCGACCCGGTCATGGGGCATCCGGAGAAGGGTTGCATCGTGGCGCCCGAGGTCGGTGAATTCCTCCTCCAGGAAGCCGCCGCGGTGGCTGACTACCTGTGCCCCAACCAGTTGGAGCTGGACAGCTTCTGCGGCCGCAGCCCGCAATCCCTGGCCGACTGCGAGGCCATGGCCCGCAGCCTGCTGGAGCGCGGCCCGAAGGCAGTGCTGGTGAAGCACCTGAACTACCCGGGCAAGCCCAGCGACGCTTTCGAGATGCTGCTGGTCAGCGCCGAAGGAAGCTGGCACCTGCGCCGCCCGCTGCTGGCCTTCCCGCGCCAGCCGGTGGGCGTCGGCGACCTGACCTCCGGCCTCTTCCTCGCCCGCCTGCTGCACGGCGACGAGCCCTGCATGGCGCTGGAGTTCACCGCCGCCGCGGTGCATGAAGTACTGCTGGAAACCCAGGCCTGCGGCAGCTACGAACTGGAGCTGGTGCGTGCCCAGGACCGCATCGCCCACCCTCGCGTGCGCTTCGAGGCCCGCTCGCTTTAAGCGCCTCTCGTAGGAGCGGACCTTGTCCGCGAACCTGCTCCCGTACTACGTTGGTGCGAGGCTGTTCGCGGATGAGAGCCGTTCCTACAGATCAAGCCGACTGCGGCATCTCCGGCTCGTGCCGGACGGGCGTTTCCTCCACCCGCTGAGCCATGCCCTGTGCGATCTCGCGTTCGCCCATGATCACCAGGTTGGCGCCGCTCTGCTCCAGGTACTCCACCTCGGCGTCGAAGTGCGCGCGGGCGATGATTTCCAGGTCGGCGCGGGCGCTGCGCGCCTGGCTGGCGATCTGCCCGGCCTCGAAGCCGTTGGGGATGGCGATCAGCAACCAGCGCGCGCTGGCCAGGTTGGCCTGGTTCAGCACGTCCAGGTTGGCGGCGTTGCCGACCACCACGCTGAGCCCACGCTCGCGCAGCTCGGCGGCTTTCTCGCGCTTGTCCTCGATCACCACCAGTGGTGTGCCTTCGCCTTGCAGGCGAGCGCTGATCAGCTCGCCGACCCGGCCGTGGCCGACCAGGATGGCGTGGTCGTGCTCGCGCACCGGTGGTGGCAGGTCCTCTTCGACGCTCGCGCCCTGGGTGGGCTGTGCTTCTTCCCGGCGCGCCTGCAGGCGCTCGATGGCGATGAACAGCAGCGGGTTGACCAGGATCGACAGGATCGCGCCGGCCAGCACCAGGTCGCGGCCCTGTTCGGGCAGCAGGTGCAGGCTGACGCCCAGGCCGACCAGGATGAAGGAGAACTCGCCGATCTGCGCCAGGCTTGCGGCGATGGTCAGCGCGGTGTTGTTGGGGTGGCCGAACATCCGCACGATGAAGTAGGCGGCGATCGACTTGCCGAACACGATCACCAGGAAGGTCGCCAGCACCGGCAGCGGCTCGTGAATCAGGATCGCCGGGTTGAACAGCATGCCCACCGAGACGAAGAACAGCACGGCGAAGGCGTCGCGCAATGGCAGCGAGTTTTCCGCCGCCTCGTGGCTCAGCTCCGACTCGTTGAGGATCATCCCGGCGAAGAAGGCGCCGAGGGCGAAGGACACGCCGAACAGCACCGCCGAGCCGTAGGCGATGCCCAGGGCGATGGCCAGTACGGCGAGGGTGAACAGCTCGCGCGAGCCGGTCGCGGCGATCCGCTCAAGCACCCATGGCACCAACCGGCGGCCGCCAAGAATCATCACGGCGACGAAGGCCGCGACCTTGCCGAGGGTCAGCAGGATCGGCAGCAGCACGCCGCCGCTGGTCTCGCCGGAGCCGCTGAGGGAGCCGGCCAGCGCTGGCAGCAGCACAAGAGTGAGGACCATGGCCAGGTCCTCGACGATCAGCCAACCGATGGCGATGCGCCCGCGCTGGGTGTCGATCAGCTGGCGCTGTTCCAGGGCGCGCAGCAGCACGACGGTACTGGCCACCGAGAGCGCCAGGCCGAACACCAGGCCACCGCCGAACGGCCAGCCCATGAACCAGGCCAGGCCCATGCCGAGCAGGGTGGCGACACCGATCTGCACCACCGCGCCGGGAATGGCGATGGCCTTCACCGAGAGCAGGTCCTTGAGCGAGAAGTGCAGGCCGACGCCGAACATCAGCAGGATCACGCCCAGTTCGGCGATTTCCTGCGACAGCGCCTGGTCGGCGACGTAGCCGGGGGTGAACGGGCCGGCCAGCACGCCGGCGAGCAGGTAGCCCACCAGCGGCGAGATGCGCAGGCGTTGGGCCAGGGCGCCGAGGACGAACGCCAGGACGAAGCCGGCGGCGAGGGTGGTGAGCAGCGGGGTGTGGTGCATCGTCTGGGCTCCGGGCACGCAGGGAGCGACCGTGCTGGAGAGCGCCGGTCGCTCGAAGGTGGATCACGGGGGCAAACCCGCGCTGGGGAAGTCTAGGCCCGGAAAGACGCTCGCGCCCGGCCGGGCAGCAAGGTTAACCCGTTGAAGCAGCGGAGCTTTTCGTTTTGCCAGAACGAATTCTTGTCAGGAAATGTCGGTCTTCTCGTCCCATTCCTCGCGCAGTGCCTGGTAGCGCTGCTCGAGCTCCTGGCGCAGTTGGCGGCGCTGCTGGGCCTGGACGTAGCGGCGCTTCTCCTCGCGGGTCCGCGGCTGCAGCGGCGGCACTGCGGTGGGTTTGCGCTCGTCATCCAGCGCCACCATGGTGAAGAAGCAGCTGTTGGTGTGGCGCACCGATTGCTCGCGGATGTTCTCGGTGACCACCTTGACGCCGATCTCCATCGAAGTGCGCCCGGTGTAGTTGACCGAGGCGAGGAAGGTCACCAGTTCGCCGACATGGATCGGCTCGCGGAAGATCACCTGGTCGACCGACAGGGTAACCGTGTAGTGCCCGGCGTAGCGGCAGGCACAGGCATAGGCGACTTCGTCGAGGTACTTGAGCAGGGTGCCGCCGTGGACATTGCCGGAGAAGTTGGCCATGTCGGGGGTCATCAGGACGGTCATGCTGAGCTGGTGGTTGCCGGGTTCCATAGCGATCTCGCAGGCGGGTGAGGGGAGCAGGACTGGACGCACGCAAGGGCGTCCGGCGACACAATCCTTTCTACATCCCGCCGGGCGCCGCGGCCAGCATTGCCCGCGACGCGCCGTGCGATAGCCGGACGAACAGCCTGCCGGGCCCGGCGAGCCCGGCAGTGGGAGGGTTCAGCGACCGGCAGAAAGGCCGAAGTCGATGGCCAGGTCCGCGCCGGTGATGGCCTCCGCCTGCGAGCTGCAGAGGAACCAGACCAGGTCGGCGACTTCTTCCGGGCGGATGAAGCGCGCTGCCTTGCCCTGCGGGTAATCGCGCAGCAGGGCGCGCTTGTAGGCGTCGGGGTTGCCCTGGCCGTAGCGCTCGGCCTGGTAGTCGAGCATCGGCGTGGCGATGTCCGCTGGCGAGATGGCGTTGACCCGCACGCCTTCCTCCGCCAGTTCCAGCGCCAGGGTACGGGTGAGCATGGTCAGCGCGGCCTTGCTCGCACAGTAGGCCGCCGAGCCGCGATAGGCCTGGCGCCCGGAGTCGCTGGAGATGTTGACGATGCAGCCGCGGCTTTCCTTCAGGTAAGGCGTGGCGGCCTGGCACATGTAGAAGGGGGCCTTGAGGTTGACGCCCAGCACCAGGTCGAAGTCGTCTTCGTTGAACTGTTCCACCGGGCCTTCACGCCAGACCCCGGCGGCGTTGATCAGGGCATCCAGGCGCCCGGTGCGGGCGAGGATGTCGGACATCAGGCTCTGGCAGTTATCCGCGCGGCGCAGGTCGGCGACCGCGCTGGCGTCCAGCGGCACCTGGGAGTTGAGGGCGTGCAGCCCGCTCTTGTCGACGTCGGTGGCGGCGATGCGCCAGTGGCTCTGGGCGAAACGTTTCGCGATGGCCTTGCCGAGGCCGCCGGCGGCGCCGGTGATCAGAACAACGGGGGTGCTCATCGTGCGGGTGATCTCCCTGCCTGATAAGGGAAAGGCGCCCCGCCAGGCAGCGACGGGACGCCTCAAGGACAAGGGCCGCACGCGCGGCCCTTGTATCTACTGACCAAGAAAAGACCAGAATCTTCGCTTTGCCAGGGTAATTTTTTCGTAAATCCCGTGGGACGTTCGTCGCCTTACGCGTGGGTCAGATACCAGCGCCAATCCTGCTCGCCGACCTCGCTGACGAACTGTCGGAATTCTTCCCATTTGATCGCCAGGAAGATCTTCAGGAACTCCTCGCCGAAGGCCTCTTTCGCCCAGGCGGATTGCTCCAGAGTGCGCAGCGCGGTCAGCCAGTCGGTCGGCAGCGTCTCGCGAGCCTGCTCGTAGCCGTTGCCAACGATCGGCTCGCCCGGCTCGATCTGCTCGCGGATGCCCTTGTGGATGCCGGCCAGGATGGCTGCGGCGGCCAGGTAAGGGTTGGCGTCGGCGCCGCAGATGCGGTGTTCGACGTGGCGGCTCTTGGCCGGCCCGCCCGGCACGCGGAAGGACACGGTGCGGTTGTTCACGCCCCAGCTCTTGGCCAGCGGCGCGTAGCTGTTGGCCTGGAAGCGGCGGTAGGAGTTGGCGTTGGGGCAGAAGATCGCCAGCGCGTCGTTGAGCGTGGCCATCATGCCGCCGATGGCGTGGCGCAGCAGCGGGGTGCCGTGCGGGTCTTCGCTGGCCATCAGGTTGTTGCCCTGCTCGTCGGCCAGGCTCACGTGCATGTGCATGCCGCTGCCAGCCAGGTCGCCGAACGGCTTGGCCATGAAGCAGGCGATCAGCCCGTGCTTGTTGGCTACGCCCTTGACCAGGCGCTTGTAGCGCACGCCTTCGTCGACGGCGCGCAGGGCGTCGAAGCGGTGCTCCAGGGTCAGCTCGACCTGGCCAGGCGCGTACTCGGAAATGGCGGTGCGCACCGGCAGGCCCTGGGCTTCGCAGGCGGCGTAGAGGTCGTCGAGGAACGGCTGCAGCTGTTCCAGCTCGTAGACGCCGTAGACCTGCGGCGCCTGCGGGCGCACGCCGTTGGCCTGCAACGCCGGTTGCGGCCGGCCGCTGGCGTCGCGGTTCTTGTCCAGCAGGTAGAACTCCAGCTCCACCGCCATCACCGGGTGGAAGCCGTCGGCCTTCAGCCGGTCGATGGTGCGCGCCAGCACATGGCGCGGGTCGCCGGGGGTCGCCGGCAGGCCCTGGGTCGGGTGCATGCTCACCTGCACCTGGCCGGTAGGCACTGCGCGCCAGGGCTGCAGGGTCAGCGAACCGGGGATCGGGAAGGTCCAGCAGTCGGCGTCGGCGACTTCCCAGACCAGGCCGCTGGCCTCGACGTCTTCACCCTGGATGGTCAGCGAAAGGATGGAACTGGGCAGCGGGCGGCCGTTCTCGAAGATCGCCAGCAGTTCGTCGCGGTGCAGCAGCTTGCCGCGCGGGATGCCGTTGGCGTCGATCAGCATCAGTTCGATGCTGCGCACGGCGGGATTCTGTTCGAGGAAGTCGCGGGCTTCCTGGGGATCGGCGAATTGCATGGTGGTCCTCGGTCGGCGCGTGGCGCCGGAATTTCTTGCGCAGGAACGAGCAGGCTCGCTCCTGCGGGTAGGGTTTCGATCAGGCCTCGCGAGCGCCCGGAATGGCCAGCAACTCGGTAATGCCGGCGTCCAGGGTGGCGATCAGCTTGTCGACGTCGGCCGCGCTGGTGGATGGGCAGCAAAGGGTCATGTTGTGGAAGGGCGTGATCAGGATGCCGCGGTTGATCAGGTAAAGGTGCAACGCCATCTGCAGTTCGTCGTGGAAGGCGGCCTCGGCTTCGGCGCCGGTACGCGGCGAGACCGGGCAGAACTGGAATTCGCTGCGCGCGCCCAGTTCGGTCACCGACCACTTCAAGTCGTGCTTGGCGATCAGGCTGCGGAAGCCATCGGCCAGGCGCTTGGCCAGCGGCAGCATGTGGTCGTAGGCCGCCTGGGTCATCACCTCTTCGAGGTTGGCGCGCATGCAGTGCATGGCCAGGGCGTTGGCCGAGAGCGTGGTGCCCATGCCGCTGTGGCCGTGGCCATGGCTGTCTTCCTGGGCCTGCTTGCGCGAGGCGAGCATGCGCTCGGCCATTTCCGCGCTGCAGCCGAAGATGCCGCAGGGCACGCCGCCGGCGATCGGTTTGCCGACCACGAAGAAGTCCGGGTCGAGGTTCCACAACTTGGTGCAACCGCCGATATCGGTGGAGATAGTGTGGGTTTCGTCGATGATCAGCAGGCTGCCGTACTTGCGGGTCAGCTCGCGGCACTTCTGCATGAAGCCCGGATCGGGCAGGACCATGCCGATGTTGGTCATCGCCGGTTCGCACAGCAGGGCACAGACGTCGCCCTGGGCCAGCGCAGCTTCCAGCGCCTCGACATCGTTGAACGGGATCGAGCGGCTGTACTGGGTCAGGTCGTAGGCCTGTCCGACCAGGCCGGAGCGCGGCACGGTCTCGCCGTCGCGGTAGCGCACCATCACGTCGTCGACGGTGCCGTGGTAGCAGCCGTCGAACACCAGCAGCGTCTTGCGCCCGGTGACGGCGCGCGCCCAGCGCAGCACGTAGCGGTTGGAGTCGGTGGCGGTGGCGGTCACCTGCCAGTACGGCAGGCCGAAGCGCTCGGCGAGCAGCTCGCCGCAGACCACGGCGTCTTCGCCCGGGAGCATGGTGGTCAGGCCGTTGTTGGCCTGCTCGGCGATGGCGCGGGCCACCGGGTCGGGCGAGTGGCCGAACATGGTGCCGGTGTCGCCCAGGCAGAAGTCGATGTACTCGTGGCCGTCGACGTCATAGAAACGCGCGCCCTTGGCACGTTCGACGAACAGCGGGCAGGGCGTCGACCAGTCGGCCATCCAGTGCATCGGCACGCCGGCGTACAGCGAATTGCGCGCACGCTCGGCGAGCGCGACGGATTTGGGGTTCTGGTCCAGGAAACGCTGCCGCTCTTTGGCGGTGAAGGTTTCGACGGCCTGTTGGGAGATTCCGCTGGCGGTCATCTTGCACACCTCGTTTGTTTTTCTGCACATCATCCTCATTTGTGATCACAAAAATGTCAATACAGGTTGAGGAATGCCTGATAATCTCCCCTTCAGATGTTTTTGTGATCACAAATGGAATCGACCCTTTTCGCGCCGGCCGTGCGACGGAACGGGCATTCGGATGCAATGAGGTAACACCGAGATGATGCACAACTGCAGCCTGACCTTCGCCCAACTGCCGGCGCCGCCGGTCCGCGCGGAGTGATCCCATGGCCGACAACCTCCAGGAACAGCTCTACCAGAACCTGCGCCAGGCCCTTTTGAGCGGGCGCTTCCAGCCCGGCGAGCGGTTGAAGATCCGCGACCTGGCCGACGAATGGGGCACCAGCCCGATGCCAGTGCGCGCTGCCTTGCAGCGGCTGGTCGCCGAGGGTGCGCTGGAGGGCGAGCCACAGCGCTCGCTGCGCGTCCCTGTGATGACGCGCGAGCGCTTCCTGCAGATCCTGCAGATCCGCCAGTCGCTGGAAGGCTTGGCCGTGGAGGACGGGGTGCCGCGCTTGCGCACGGCGGACCTGGAGGTGCTGAAGACCTGCACCGAGCTGATGGAAGAAGCCGTGCAGCGCCGCGACGTGCAGGCCTACCTGGAGCACAACAGCCGCTTTCACCTGACGCTCTACCGCGCCTGCGGCAATCCCACGCTGCTACGCATGATCGAGGCGCTGTGGCTGCAGGTCGGGCCCTTCTTCAACCGGCTGTTCACCGAGGCGGACCTGTCCCAGCGCCTGAACGACTTCCATGAGCACGCCCTGGAGGCGATTCAGCGCGGCGACGCCCAGGGCGCGCGCGCCGCCATCGAGCAGGACCTGGCCTACTTCGGTCAGTACCTGCTCAATCTGCTCGCGCTGGAGTCTGGGGGGCGGCGGGATGTCCGCTGAGGGCGTCAGATCGACTTGATGTAGCGGACGTTGTCCTTCTTGATCAGGATGGTCTGTCCGTTCAACTGCTCGAATTCGTAGTAGTCGTTGTATTTGTCGAAGTCAGCGTGGTCCTTGACCAGGACTTCGCTGCCATCCTGCAGCGACACCACGGCCTTGTTGGCACAACCGGCAAGGCCGAGCAGCAGCACGCTGAGGAGAAGGAATTTCGCTTTCATAGAGTCTCCACGGGACAGCGCAGATCGACCAAGGCGAAGGAGACGATCTGCGGGACTGCCGGTGTGACAACCCGTCCGCGGGGAAATTCAGAAAAATCGGATCAAGTGTCGAGCCACACGTCGCGCGCCCAGGTCCACACCGAGTCCCAGGTCTCCTCGGTGAGCTCTCCGTCGGCCCAGAGCACCACTTCGCCGTCCTGGCCCACGGCGTAGTAATCGTCGCCATCGGCGCACAGCGGGATGAACTCGCGCGGCAGGCCCATGGCCCAGGCGACGGCAGCGACTTCGGGCAGGTACGTGTGCGATTGCGGATCGGTGACCGTAACCGGTTCCAGGCGCCCGTAGACCACGTCGCTGACTTTGAGCAGGAACTCGCGGAACTCCGCAGGTATGCCGATCAGCAGTTCCTCTTCGATCTCCACCAGCAGCTCTTCGTCCGGCAGCTCCAGCGGCACCGGAACCGGCTCGTTGAGTTCACGCAATTGCTCGATCACATCTTCCACGGCAGGAACCTCTCGATTGACTGGCGCGCTTTATACAGTAGTAGCCTGCTCCCGGCGCAAGATCGTTGCCGGCCAGGCAGGCTGACCAGCGGCGCGCCCAAGAAAAAGCCCGGCAGGTGCCGGGCTTTTTCTTGCTACGTAGGCGATCAGCCGTTCTGGCGGATACCGGCCAGCAGCCAGGGTTGGTCCTGGCCCTGGGCGCGTTCCATGCGCCAGCTTTCGCTGAAGGTCTCGCCCTGGTCGAAGCGCGAGGTCTTGGAGACGCCGCTGAAGGTCAGGGTGGCGATGGTCTTGTCGGCCTGGTCGTCGACGCCTTCCAGTTGCACCTGCAGGTTGTCGATGTAGGTGGACTGGTAGCCGTCGCCCAGCTCGGCGCGCTCCTGCTTCAGCCACTGCAGCATCTGCGGGGAGACGAACTCGGCGATCTTGTCCATCTCGTTGGCGTCCCAGTGCTGCTGCAGCGCCAGGAAGTGCTCACGGGCTGCGCCGACAAAACGCTTCTCGTCGAACCAGGCCGGGGCGCTGATCACCGGGCGCGCGGCCGGTTGTGCGGAACCGCCGAATACCGACGGCTGCGCCGGCATTTCACGCTGCATGGGCGCATGGCCAGCCATCGCCGGTTGGGCGTGCTGACGGCGACGAGCGGCGATGAAACGGAAGGCGATGAACGCGACCAGCGCGATCAGCAGCATGTCCAGCAGCTGCATGCCCTGGAAGCCGTCGCCCATGAACATGGAGGCGAGCAGGCCGCCGGCGGCGATGCCGGCCAGCGGGCCGAGCCAGCGCGAAGCGCCACCAGCGGCGGCAGCACCTGCAGCTGCACCGGCGGCCGGCGCGGCGACGCCCGGAGTGGTCGGCGCGGTGTTCGGTTGTACCTGACGGGTCTGGTGGCTCGGCGCCGAGCCCATGCTCTTGCCGCCACCGAAACGTTTGGCGGCATTGACGTCGAGGCTGAGCGTCACGGCGACACAGAAAGCCATGGCAAGGCTGATGAAGCGCTTCATCGTGGTCATTCTCTTGGTTGGAATACGACGCGCGCCATGTTGCCCAGCATTGCCCCCAGCGGCCAGCCGGATTTTGTTTCGGGCTTTTGCCCCTGCCGGCTAGAGGGCTTATCCGGCAGGGTTGTAGGTCATGTCTGGGGCGGAGCTTCCGCCTGAGCTGCTTTGAGTAGGCGTTCGGCTTTCTGCATTTCGCGAACGGCAATCCTCACCGTTTCCTGATAGCCATCAAGCACATAATTGACTTCGCCGCATACGATGGACTTGCCGCGCTCAATCCAGAGCGCTCGATGGCAGAGGCCGCGAATGGCCTCCATGCTATGCGAGACCAGGATAACGGTCTTGCCCTGTTCGATTTTCCTTTTCATCGCGGCGTGCGACTTCTCTCGGAAGCTTTGATCGCCGACGCCAAGCACTTCGTCGATCAGCAGAATATCCGGATCGGCATGGATGGCCACGGCAAAGCCGAGGCGTGCGCGCATGCCAGTGGAGTAGGTGCCAACGGGGCGCTCGAAGAATTCACCCAGCTCGCTGAATTCGTAGATGTCGTCCATCTGCCGACGAATCTGTTCACGCGTCATGCCTAGCAAGAGGCCGCTGATGACGACGTTGTCGCGTCCGGACAGCTCGGGTTTGAAGCCGACGTTCAGGGCCAGCAGGCTGGCATTCAGCCGCTTGCGGCGCTGCAGGCTCCCGCGGTCAGGGTCGACGATGCCGGCGATCAGGCGCAGCAAGGTGCTCTTGCCGGCGCCGTTGTTGCCGATTACCCCCAGTGTTTCGCCTTCGTAGAGATCGAAGCTGACGTCCTTCAGCGCCCAGAACGACTCGTAACGCAGCATCCCGACGCGCTGCCGGTAGGAAAGGCCGATGTTTTCTGCCCGCAGGATCACTTCAGAGGACATGTTTCACCTCAGTACAACAGCTTGGGATAACGGCGGTCGTTGCGGTGAAGGATCCACAGAGACAGGCCGAGAAGCGGCAGGCTGACCAGCAATACGTAGAGCTGTTCACTCCACGCCGGCCACTGATTGTGCAGCAGCACATCGCGGTAGGCCGTGATCATGGTGGTCATCGGGTTCAGGCTCAGCAGCGGCGCCATGGACGGTGGGATCTCATGAATGCTGAAGAACACGCCGGACATGAACATCATCAACATGAGCACGTTGTCCACCACCTGCCGTAGGTCAGGCACGAACGGCAGTATCGACGCCAGCAGGAAACCGAAGGCAATCGTATAAAGCAACTGGTTGACCATCAGCACTGGCAGCGCCAGCCATTCGGCAGAGGGGCGGTAACCACTGCCGAGCAGGAACGCGATCAGCAGCGTCAGGATGATCAGGAATTTAACCGTGTTGCTGAGAATCGGGATCAGCGCGAACACGTATTTGGGGACATGAATCTGCTGGATGAGCCCGGCGTTACCCTGAATCGCGTTGCTGGCCTGGCGCACCGAACCGTCGAACCATTTCCAGGCGACCATGCCGCTGAGCAGCAGGGGAACATAGCCAGGGCGGCTGTGGCCCAGGGCTAGACCAAAAACGATATAGAACGCGCTCATGTACATCAGCGGTTCGAGGATCCACCAAAGAAATCCAAGGAAGCGCCGCGCTACTTCGGTGCGCAGATCGCTGTAGACGCCGAATAGGATGATGTCCCTGTGATTCATATGATTCTTGTTGGATTGAAAAGGGCTGGGTATTTAAACACAATGCCACTCAAGCAGCGCATCGAGCCAGTTCCGAGCAAGATGTGCCGAGAACGCGCTAATTGATAACAAAAACGAGTTGGTAATGCGCTTATTCGATTTCCTCTTCGGCTTCTCCCGCAAGTCCTCCGAAGCTCCCAGTGACCTGGTATTGACGGTCGTAGGCATGCATCGCAGCGGCACCAGCTTCCTGACCGGCTCGCTGCAACAGGCGGGCCTCGAACTGGGCAAGCACAGTACCTGGAACCCCCATAATCTCAAGGGTAATCGCGAGAATGGCGATATCGTCGCCTTCCACGACTCGCTGCTTGGTGCCCGTGGTTTCGCCTGGGACAATCCGCCAAACGAAGCCATCGACTGGACTGAAGAAGAGTACGCGTCCGCCCGCGAGCTGATCGCCTCCTACGACGGAGCCAAGCGCTGGGGGTTCAAGGATCCCCGCGCGCTGCTGGTGATGGACGGTTGGCAGCAGCTACTGCCTGAGATGCGCTTCGTCGGAATCTTCCGTCACCCGTCGGCAGTGGCCGATTCGCTCCATGCTCGGGGCGGGATGCCACGAGAGCAGGCGCTGAAGCTCTGGCAGGCATACAACCAGCAACTGTTGGCATTGCATCGGCGGAAGGCGTTCCCGGTTCTGTGCTTCGACGAGGACGAGCACGTCTTGCACCGCAAGCTCGATAAGGTCATGCGCAGCTTCGGGTTGGTTCCCCCCAGCGAGGACCGCTTCTTCAGCTCCGAGCTCAAGCACCATGAGGGTGCCCAGGAGCCCCTTTCGGCGGAACTGGAAGCCACTTATCGCGCCCTGCGTGCCATTGCCTATTGAATCGAGAGGAGCGGCGTCATGCCCTTATTCCGCCGAGCCCCCCGCCTGAGCGTCGTGGTCATCGTCTACAAGATGCCCGACCAGGCCGACAAAACGCTCCACTCGCTGAGTCCCGCGTACCAGCAGGGCGTCAACGAGCGTGACTATGAAGTCATAGTGGTGGAGAACCACTCCGATCGCCTTCTGGGTGCAGAACGCGCTGTGCGGCATGCAGGCAACGTCCGTTATTTCCATCGCAACGAGACCGAGCGTACGCCGGTGCATGCGATCAATTTCGGTGCCTCCGTAGCGCGTGGTAGCCATCTGGCGATCATGATCGACGGTGCCCGCATGTTGTCGCCAGGCGTGATTCGCCATGCCCTGGACGCCTTCCGTCTGGCGCCTGAAGCTGCAGTTTCCGTCCCTGGCTATCACATCGGTCACAAGCTGCAGCAGGTGGCGGTGAACGAGGGCTATAACGAGGATGCCGAACATGTGCTGCTGCAGGGCATTGAATGGCCGAGCAACGGTTATCGGCTATTCGACATCGCGGTGCTCAGCGGTTCCTGCCAGGGCGGTTTCTTCCAGGCGAACTACGAAAGCAACTTCATCGGCATGTCGCAGCGAAAGTGGAAGGCACTGGGCGGCGTGAACCCGCGCTACAACGATTTCGGAGGCGGCAACGCCAACCTCGATCTGTACAAGCGATTGCTCGAATATCCCGACACGCCGTTCTACTTGCTCTACAGCGAAGGCTCGTTCCACCAGTTCCATGGGGGTGTCACTACTGGCACTCTGCGCGAGGAGCGCGATCGGGTGTACAAGCTGCTCGACGAGCAGGACAAGCAGATTCGAGGCGAGAATCGAACCCCGCCGAGCGTGAGGCCGATCCTGCTGGGGACGGTTCATCCGCACATCTACCGATTCCTCGACCATTCGCTCAGCCGGGTGAAATCCGCATGACTTCGCATACCGATCTGAAACCCTTGCTGTCGATCATCGTCATCGCTTACGACATGCCGCGACAGGCGCTCAACACTCTAATCAGTCTGTCGCCGGGATATCAGGAAGGCGTCGACGCCGGCGATTACGAAGTCATCGTTGTCGAGAATCGTTCCCGCCGGAACATGGATGCCCAGGCGATTTCCCAGCTGCCTGGCAACTTCCGCTATTTCCTGCGGGACGAACCGGGCGTATCGCCGGCGGGGGCGATCAACTTTGGCTTCTCCCAGGCGCGCGGACGCTACATCGGTCTGATGATCGATGGCGCGCGGATGGTGACGCCCGGGGTTGTGCAGTACGCCTTGATGGCCTTCCGAATGACACCGGAAGCCATGGTGGTGGTGCCTGGCTATCACCTGGGGGAGGACGACCAGCAGTACCACCTGACCAAGGGATACACCGAAGCAGTCGAACAGCAGTTGCTGGCAAATATCGGCTGGCCTTCAGCGCCTGGCAGTGGCTACCGGCTATTCGATGTCAGCTGCTGGAGTGCGGCCAATCCCCATGGCTACTTCCACCCCTTCATGGAATGCAACTGCCTATTCATGGACGCCGAGATATTCCGCGACATCGGCCAGGCGGACGAGCGATTCGCCATGGCGGGGGGCGGGAGCCTGAACCTGTTCATCTATCGCAAAACGGCGATGCACCCCCGCACCCGCTCGGTGATGCTGGTTGGCGAAGGTTCGTTCCACCAACTGCATGGCGGGGTGACGACCTCGGAATTCGAGGGGCGTGACGACCTGCTCAAACAGCAGAACGACCAGCTCTGCGAGCTCTTGGGCTACCCGTTCCGCTCGCCGACGCTGGAGCCGATTCTGCTCGGGCAGGTGAAGGCGCCGTCAATGCGCTACATGCACCGCTCGATCGAGCGGGGCATGGACCGAGTCAAGCGCTGTGCGATGCGCAAGGAGGACCCGTTCGCGGATCAGGCGAAAAAGATTGCAGAGACTAGCGCGTGAGTGGGGGGCCTCGACTACGGGTTCTGGATGACTTGCGCGGCATCGCCATTCTGCTTGTGCTGGTTATGCATGCCGTAACAGCGGTCTTTGGAACAAGCCGCCCTGCTGGAGCCCCGTTCTGGAGTGCGTTTGTCTATGCCGGTGGAAGCGGGGTTACTCTGTTCTTCATGTTAAGCGGGATACTGGTCAGCCGACCATTTCTCCGGGCTGCTCGCGATGGAGCATCAATTAATCTGCTCGACTACGGAGTGCAACGGGCCTTGCGAATCCTGCCGTTGTACTATTTGGTGGGGATGCTGGGGATGTTGTGGACCGGTACGTTGGAGCAGGCATTCAACGTGCTGACCTTCCGCGCCAACAATCTGGACGTAGGTGAATACAGCACCGTCTGGTGGAGCTTGCAGACAGAGGTCCAGTTTTATTTGATCTTGCCATTGGCATTCCTGGTCTATCGGGCGATTGGCGGGCGTTGGTTATTCCCATTGCTAATGATCGTAAGCTTTGCGGTTGTTCTGGCATTTATATTCGGGCGAATATCGATGTCATCTGCGGAGCGCGCCGTTAATCTGACGATGTCATTTCTGGGCCGATCTCCGGCGTTTATTGCAGGCGTTCTGATAGCCTATCTGTATGAGCGAGGCTCTGTCCCGAATTTACCGGCACCTGTCGCATGGCCGCTTCTAATAGGTGGGGTCGTGCTGCTGCAAATGGTGCTGCAGCATCTGCTTGATACCTGGGGGCCATTGTTCGCATTGCGATATCCACCAGCAATCCTCCTGGAAGCCGTTGCCTGGTCGTTCATCGCTCTCGTCGCTTTGGCTTCGGGACGACCGCTCATTGGGCGCGCCAGTGGTTTTTTACGTTATTTGGGGCGAATCTCGTTTTCATTGTATTTGCTTCATATCCCGATCCAGTACGTGCTGTTGTCCGAACGTAGCAGGCTGGACCTAAAGAATGACCATGCCGTTCTAGTACTGATTCTGTTGTGCTCTGTTCTGGCTTCACACGTGACCTATTGGATGATCGAGCGCCCAATGCTTCGGCTGAAGAATCGTCTGAGGCCCAATCCCATTGTTCCGGAGATTGTGTAATGACCAACGTCTACCTTCCGCCTTCCATCCGTCATTTCGATCCTCTGCGCATGGTCTTCAGCACCTGGGTCGACCATATCCCGTTCGGCTACGACATCGTGGCGGCCGTGCGTCCCAAGATGCTCGTCGAACTGGGAACGCATAACGGAATGTCGTATTTCACCTTCTGCCAGTCGATGAAGGAGAATGACATCGACGGTGTGTGCTATGCGGTGGATACCTTCGAAGGTGATGTGCACTCCGACAAGTACGATGAGTCGGTCTTCACCTCGGTGAGTAATCACAACCGGCAGAACTACTTCGGCTTTTCCTATGTGTTGCGAATGCTGTTCGAAGAGGCGCTGCGGCACTTCGACAATGAGACTATCGATCTGCTGCACATCGACGGTTTGCACACTTATGAGGCGGTCAGCGAAGACTTCGCTAATTGGTATCCGAAGGTCCGGCCCGGCGGCATCATCCTGTTCCATGATGTCATGGCTCGCCTGCAGGACTTCGGCGCCTGGAAATTCTGGGAGGAGCTTCGTGGGAAGCACGAGACCTTCACCTTCAATCATGGTTTCGGTCTCGGGGTGCTGCGTAAGCCGGGTGGTGACCGTAGCCAGGATTCCGAATTGATCAAGCTGCTGTTCGACAATCCGTCGGATGAGCGCGCGGCCAAGCTAAGGGCTTTCTATGTTCATGCCGGCAGGCATTTGGAAAACATGCGCAAGGTAAAGCGCATGAACAATGCTCCCAAGCCCGTAGAGGGTTGAACGAAGAGCACCTCGCCGCTTGCAGGCGAGGTGCCACGATCCAGCTAGTGCCGATAGGCCTCCGGCAGGTCTTGCCAGAGGGTAGCGTTGCCGTTGGGTAGTTCTTCTTCCCGTGGTCGGTTCGTGTAGTAGTACAGCGCGATCGAACGGCGATAGATGCCGTCCGGGCAGTTGAGCGGATGCGGATGCCCGTGGTAGGAGTCGGCGCTGGTGGTGAAGATCACGCAGCGGTTCAGCACGGGCAGAACTCGTTTGGGCGGCCCTTGCATTTCGGCGTCCCACAGCTCCAGATGCCCACCCCACTCTTCCTTCCAGTCGGGATTGAGATAGAGCAGGAAGTTCAGGCGTCGGTCGAGGCTGTACTTGCGGTGGTTGGCGAAGTCCGCATGGATCTTCAGTAGACCGCCACGAGCGATCTGGTGGATGCCGGCGCCTAGCAATTCGGGATCGGAAATCAGCGCGCGGATCCCGGTCAGCTGAGTGAGGGCGTCCAGGAACCCCTTTGAATTGAGCTCCCAGATCAGCTCCCGATAGACAGAGGGCATCGCCAGGATGTCCTTGAGGTGGCGTTTATCTTTCTGGACGTAGCCATCACCTTGGGGCTCGCGATAGGTACCGTCGATCCATTGGGCCTTCGCCTGATCAATCGGGTACTGATCAATCAGCGCCTGCGCGACGTCATCCGGCAGAAAGTTATCGATGACGATATGCGGGAACGGCTGGTTATCCACGTAGGTTCGGTTGAGCGCCCCGAACTCGCTCTTGAGTCGTTCGTGATCCAGCAGGGTCGGGCGGTTGGCAAAGACAGAGGGTGTGTCTGCACGAGTGGGCTCTGCCAGCCATTTTCTGAGGAGTTGCCTCACGCGTCATGCTCCTTCTGATCAGGCAGTTCTCGCCAGTCCGTGGAAAAGCCAGGCTGTGCTTCCCCTTCTGGGCGACCGTTGGTGTAGTAGTACAGAGCAAGCGACTTGCGATAGGTGCCATCCGGGCAGGTGAGAGGATGCGGGTGGCCATGAAAGGAGGTGGCGGTGGTGCTAAACACGACACAACGATTGACTACCGGGAGCACGCGTCTGGGTGGGCCTTTCATCTCGCCATCCCAGAGCTCCAGGTGGCCGCCCCAGTTCTCCTGCCAGTTCTCGTTGAGATAGAGCAGGAAGTTCAGGCGACGATCGAGACCGAACTCGCGGTGAGTGGAAAAATCAGCATGCACCTTGAGAAAACCGCCTCGACCGATCTGGTGGATGCCTGCACCACGCAGGTTCGGATCCGGAATCAGGTTGGCGATGCCGGTCAGTGCGGCGAGGGCGCCGAGAAATGCATGGGAATTGAGCTCCCAAAACAGCTGGCGGTAGGTCGGTGGCATCTGCAGGCTGTCGCGGATATTGCGCTTGAGCAGCTGTACATATTCGCCGCTGGACTTGTCCTTGTGCGATGCGTCGTTCCACAACGGACTGTGTTGGTCGTGGGGATACTCCTTCAGCAGCCGATCCAGCACCGCAGGGGGCAGGAAATCGTCAATGACGATGTGGGGATACGGGGAGTTGTTCTGGTATTGCTTGGCCAGGCCTGCGAGTTGGGCGCCGAGAGAGTCGTAGTCGAGCAGCAGCCCGGCGTCGGCCGCGGGATAATGTCTTCGCGATGGGAAGAGTGTTTTAATCATTGTTCTTGTTTTCCGTTGGGGGCCGAAAGTACCGGCTTCCTGTGATTCGGATACATCATGCGCACCGTAGCTTGTTGGCCCATCGGAGCATTGAGCCATGAACCGCGAGGTGTTTGCCAGCCTTCGCCGGCACAATGCTAATGTCGGTCCACTTGGACATAAGAATAATGATTGGAAGCAATAAAACGTGCTGAATGTGACGGGAAATTCGGGAATCAAACGCTCTCGAGAGCATCTGGCTCAATGCGAGTCTGTTCGTGGCCTGGCCATCCTGCTGGTGTTTGCCTTTCATTTCCTGGGCGATGTCTATGGCTACAAGATGCGCCCGGATGCGTCTTATCTGTCCAGCTTCCTGTTCGGTGGCGACACCGGCGTCTCCCTGTTCTTCGTTCTCAGCGGATTCCTTCTGACTCTGCCGTTCTTCAGCGGCACCCCGCTCAAGCTCGGTAAGTACCTGCGTAACCGGGCTTTGCGCATCTTGCCGATGTATTACTTGATGGTCCTCGTGGCCGGCTGGTGGACCGGGCAGTGGCAGCAAGTTCCGAAGGCGTTGGCGTTCCAGGAACTCAAGATCTCAGAGCTATTCCCCATGGGGGCGGTTTGGTGGAGCCTGGTCGTAGAGGTCCAGTTCTACCTGCTGCTGCCGTGCATCTTCCTGCTGGCCCAGCACAAGTTGGGACGTTGGTTGCTGCTGCCGCTGCTGGCTGCGGGAATCCATATCTACTGGCAGATCAGCCAAGTGCCGCTGGATCAGCTGAATCAACTGGATGGCTGGGTGAACTACCGTAATACGTTGCTTGGGCGTTGGCCGCTGTTCGGCGTTGGAGCGATGCTGGCTTGGACGCATGTCTGGCTTGGTCCGCGCCTGCAAGCGAGTCAACTGGCCAGCCGGCGTTGGCCTGGGTCACTGGTCCTGCTGTTGGCGTTGCTGCTGCTGGCGGTGGTCCTGCACCGACGGGTTGCTTACCTCGGAGCTTTTCCGGCGCATGCACTGTGGTTCAGCCATTACTTGCTGGAGGCCATCGGCTGGGGGATCTTTCTCTTTGCGCTGCTCCACCTGCGCCCGCTCGGTAGCGCCTTGCTCGTCAATCCCATCTTCCATCGTGCAGGGCTCTGGTCGTATTCACTGTATCTGGTCCATACCTCAGTGCTGTTTTTGGTCGGGGGCCGGATCGCGAGAAAGCTGGGGCCGCTGAGCGACAATCCGCAGTTACTGATCGCCGTGGGACTAGGGCTTCTGGCATTGTCCTGTGCGATATCGGCTGCAACCTACCACCTTGTCGAGCGACCGTTCCTCAATCTTAAGAAGCGCCGCTGGCGCACTGTGGCCGCGCCGGTACAGGGATGATCCGGAGCTGCGCCCTATTGTTCATTGCCGGGGGAAGGCTGAATCATGTTGTTGTTGCCAGGTGCTCTACGCGCTACGTTCGCTCTTTGCCTGCTGGTCCTCGGCGGGACTCCGATGCTGCTCCAGGCTGCAGAAAACCGTCCCAACATCCTGTTCATTCTTACCGATGATCTTGGCATCAACGACATCGCGTCCTGGGGCGATGGCCAGGCACCAACTCCGACTCTCGATGCCCTCAGCCGGCAATCGATCCGTTTCCGCCAACATTACGTCGACAGCACATGCTCGGTCAGTCGCGCAGCGCTACTGACTGGCCGCGTGCCGGTTAGCATCGGCTTCGAGCCTGACGGCCTAGGCCTTTCGCCCGATCTGCCCACGCTGCCCAAAGCGCTTAAGCAACTGGGTTATGCAACCCACCACATCGGCAAATGGCACGTGGGCGAGGGACTGGAGTATCCGCAGATCGAGCCAAGCAACCAGGGTTTCGACGACTGGCTGGGGATGATGAACCACTTTGTCTTGCAGGGTCCTGGTCCAGACGGCAAGCCGTTGGGGCGTCGCCCGACGTATTACGATCCGTGGCTGCAGGAGAACGGTGCACCGCCAGTTCGGCACAAGGGGCACCTCGACGACCTACTCACCGATCGCGCCATTGCGCTCATGGAGCATCCGACATCGCGGAAGCCCTGGTTCATCAACCTCTGGCTACTGTCGCCTCACAAACCGATCCAGCCATCGCAGAGCTTCGCCGCGAAGTTCCCGAATACGCCCGAAGGTAAGTACCTGGCGCTCCTCGCCCAGTTGGACCACAACGTCGCCCGTCTGCTTGATGCGCTGGAGCGCAGCGGTCAGTCCGGCCGGACCATCGTGGTGTTCGCCAGTGACAACGGCAGCCCCAATGAAAATCGCAACAGCAACTTTCCATTGATCGGAACCAAGGCTACTTACTTCGAGGGCGGCGTACGGGCTCCCCTGCTGGTGCGCTGGCCGGGGCACACTGGCAACCGGGACATCACGATCGCCACGCACGAAATGGACCTCTTCCCAACGTTGGTCACTTTGGCCGGGGGCAAGGCCCCCAAAGGGCTAGATGGTCGAAACTTGGAGCCGCTTCTGGAGAGCGGCGCGGCACCGCGTCCGCTGGAATTGTTCTGGGCCGCTGACAATCCATTCAAAGGCATGAGTTACGGCGGGCATCTGCCCGGCAAAGGCCTGTTCTATCGCAACTGGGGTGGTGAATTGAGCAGTGCTGCGGTAACCGGTCCACTACTGCCGGGCGTACCGCGCACGACCAAGCACGAGGAGTTCGCGCGCGAGCAGACGTCTTCGATGATTAGGCAGTGGGAGCTGAAGCACCGGCCACTCCCGCTAGCCTGGAAGAAGCCTGCCGACGGCAAGCCTGGCGTTTTGACTGGCCGTGATCTGCAACGGTCGCCAGTGTTTGGCAGCTATGCAATCGGCATGGGACTAGGTCCTGCAAGGCCCGACCATTCGCAGACACTGCTGGATCAACCTGGTCTGTGGAAGGTCGTGTTGGATGAAAAGGGTCGGGTCCGTATTGAGCACAGCGGCAAGTCGTTCATTGGCCAGACGCTTGTGCTGGATCGCGGCTGCAATGCATTGGTGGTGACTGGATTTGTCCATCCCATGGCTACCTACCCGTTCCCTGCTCAGGCCAGTGCTCACTTGACGGTCTATCTCAACGGCAAGGTGCTGCTGGATAGCAGTGATCTCATTGTCCGCCCGGCTGATCCCAAGTTGCTCGCCAACCCGACCTACATCGGTGCCGCGGCTGACGGGTCGCAGCCATTCGGCGGCACCATCAGCCGGCCGGTAGTAGTGGGCAAGCAACTCATGCCCGAGCAGGAGGGCTACCGCCTCGCCGACATGGAGCGGGCGGTTTGTCACTGAGGCTGGTGGGTCAGGCGTTAGCCAGCTTACGGTGTACGCAGTTGCAGAAGTGCTGCCACTTTCGATAGCGCTCCTCATACGCCGTCATGTCCGGTTGGTGTCCCTTGAAGCTGACGCCAACGATGGTATGCGGCATTTCTTCGCGCAGGCCGTGATAGCCGACGTGGCTCAAGTCGAATGATTTCAGTAGCGAGCGGAAGCCTTCGGGCGTAAAACGCCAGTAATCGTTCGGATAGCCGTGGATGGGGAAATCCATCACCGAACTCATGATCAGCGTGCCGCCGGGTTTGAGGATGCGGAGCACCTCGCTGATGGCCTGGCGCGGGTACTCGACGTGTTCGAGGGTGTCCATCAGTACCACGGTGCCGGCTACCGCATCGGGTAAGTCGATCTGGTGCAGGTTGAGCACCTTGTCGACGCCGGGGCCAGGACGCATGTCGCAGCCGACGTACTCGCGCCCCGGGAACAGACTCCGCAAATCTTCCAGCTCAGGATTGTCGTGCACCTGCAGGGCGCCGAACTCGAAGATTGGCTCGGTCAGGGGCAGAGTTTCTGCAGCCAGCTGAACGAAGCGACGAATGTCCTTACGCATAGAGCGATGTCCTTGTCTTTGTTGTTATCGAATCAGACGGCTTCCAACTTCGCATACCCCAGCATCAGCCACTTGCTGCCTTCGCTGTCGAAGTTGACCTGCACCCGGGCCTGGGCGCCGGAGCCTTCGAAGTTGAGGATCACGCCGTCGCCGAACAGCGGGTGGCGGACGGTCTGGCCGAGGGAGAAGGGGGTGTCGGGGACGCCGGCGCCGCTGAACAGGTTGCCGCTGCGCTGGTTGCCCGACAGCGGGCGGCTGACCGAGTTGGACAGGCGCACTTCCTGGATCAGGCTCGGCGGGATTTCGCGGACGAAGCGCGAGACCTTGTTGTAGGTCTCGCTGCCGTAGAGGCGGCGGGTTTCCGCGTAGGTCATCACCAGGCGTTGCATGGCGCGGGTGATGCCGACGTAGGCGAGGCGGCGTTCCTCTTCCAGGCGGCCGGGCTCTTCCAGGCTCATCTTGTGCGGGAACAGGCCTTCTTCCATGCCGGCGAGGAACACCAGCGGGAATTCCAGGCCCTTGGCGCTGTGCAGGGTCATCAGCTGCACGCTGTCCTCGAAGGCGTCGGCCTGGGTGTCGCCGGACTCCAGTGCGGTGTGGTCGAGGAAGGCCACCAGCGGCGGCACGTCCTCTTCGTCCGGCGTCTCGAAGGCGCGGGCGGCGCTGACCAGTTCTTCCAGGTTTTCTACCCGGGCCTGGCCTTTCTCGCCTTTCTCTTCCTTGTGGTAGGTGATCAGCCCGGACTCCTCAATGACCGTCTGGGTCATCAGGTGCAGCGGCATCTCTTCGACTTTCTGCGCCAGCAGGTCGACGGTTTCGAGGAAGCCGTTGAGCGCGCTGGCGGCGCGGCCGGCCACGGCCTTGGCGGCGATCACGTCATTGATTGCACGCCACATGGAGGTGCCGTTCAGGCGCGCGGCGTTGCGGATGGCCTCGACCGTCTTCTCGCCAATCCCGCGTGGCGGGATGTTGATCACTCGCTCCAGCGCGGCGTCGTCGTCGCGCAGGCGGATCAGACGCAGGTAGGCGAGGGCGTTCTTGATCTCGGCGCGCTCGAAGAAGCGTTGGCCGCCGTAGATGCGGTAGGGAATCTTCTCGCGCAGCAGCGCCTCTTCCAGCACCCGCGACTGGGCGTTGGAGCGGTAGAGGATGGCGATTTCGCTGCGCTTGAGGCCGTCCTTGCGCAGGGCGTCCTCGATGCTCTCGACGATGTAGCGGGCTTCGTCGTGTTCGTTGAAGCCGGCGTAGAGGGTAATTGGGTCGCCATCGACTCCGTCGGTCCAGAGTTCCTTGCCCAGGCGCCCCTGGTTGTTGGCGATCAGGGCGTTGGCGGCCTTGAGGATGGTGCCGGTGGAGCGGTAGTTCTGCTCCAGGCGGATGTCCGCGGTGCCGGCGAAGTCGTCGGCGAAGTGCTGGATGTTCTCGATCTTCGCACCGCGCCAGCCGTAGATCGACTGGTCGTCGTCGCCCACCACCATCAGGCTTTCGCCGCCCTTGGCGAGGAAGCGCAGCCAGGCGTACTGCACGGCGTTGGTGTCCTGGAACTCGTCGACCAGGATGTGCCGGAAGCGTCGTTGGTAGTGCGCCAGCAGGCCCGGGTTGTTGCGCCACAGGTCCAGCGAGCGCAGCAGCAGCTCGGCGAAGTCGACCACGCCGGCGCGCGCGCAGGCCTCTTCGTAAGCCTCGTAGACCTTGACCATGGTCGCCAGGTAGAGGTCGCCGCTGGCCTGAATGTTCTGCGGCCGGTTGCCCTCGTCCTTCTGCCCGTTGATGAACCACTGCGCCTGGCGCGGCGGCCAGCGCTGCTCGTCCAGGCCCAGCTCGCGGACCACGCGCTTGACGATGCGCAGCTGGTCGTCGCTGTCGAGGATCTGGAAGTTCTCCGGCAGCCCGGCCTCCTGCCAGTGCGCGCGCAGCAGGCGGTGCGCCAGGCCGTGGAAGGTGCCGACCCACATGCCGGCCGGGCTTATGCCCAGCAGCTGCTCGATGCGCGCGCGCATCTCCGCCGCGGCCTTGTTGGTGAAGGTCACCGCCAGGATGCTGTGCGGCGAGGCGTGCTCGACCTGGATCAGCCAGGCGATCCGATGCACCAGCACGCGGGTCTTGCCGGAGCCGGCACCAGCCAGCACGCGTTGCTGGCCGAGGGGCGCGGCGACGGCCTGGCGCTGGGGATCGTTGAGGGAGTTGAGCAGGAGGGAGAGGTCGTCATTCATGGTCGGGCATTCTACCGATGG
This sequence comes from Pseudomonas knackmussii B13, assembly GCF_000689415.1. Taxonomy (NCBI): domain Bacteria; kingdom Pseudomonadati; phylum Pseudomonadota; class Gammaproteobacteria; order Pseudomonadales; family Pseudomonadaceae; genus Pseudomonas; species Pseudomonas knackmussii. The sequence continues at coordinate 168,773 of NZ_HG322950.1, forward strand.
CGGCGAAAGCCGGGCAAACTCAGGCGCCATTCGGTGACGCCCGACAAAAGTTCGGTAACTTGCTGGCAAAATGCTCATTTTTCGCCCTTGGGCGACCCCCGAGCCTCGGTTATGCTCCGCCGACGCTAGGCAGCACACTACAAGAATAATCGCCTATGACCGCATACCTAGACACGCCGGCGGTGCCGTTCAGCCACACGGACATCCGCCAGCAATACGCCCGCGAGATCGCCATCGAGCGAACTCGGCTGCTGTACCAGGGCTCGCGCGTGCCGACCCTGCTCATGCTGCTCAACGGCCTGGCCCTGGCCGGACTGCTGTGGGACCGCCAAGGCGCGCTGCTGCTCAGCGGCTGGCTGGTCTGGCTGGTAGTGCTGGCTGTTCTGCGACTGATCCAGGTTTCCGCCTTCCATACCGCGAGCGAAGAACGCCAGGCCGATCCGCACTGGCTGCGCGCCTTCCTGTTCGGCGCCGGTGCCTCCGGCCTGACCTTGGCCTTCGCCGCCATCGTGCTTGTTCCGGCCGACGCCTTCCTGCAACAGGCGCTAGTCTTCGGCCTGATCGCCGCGGCGATCCTCTCCGCGAGCGTCGCCTACGCGGTGAGCCTGCCGGCCTTCCTGACCTTCTCCCTGCCATGCCTGTTGCCGGCCATCGGTTATCTGCTGCTGCGGGGAAATGGCTTGCAGCAGGGCTGGGGCTTGCTCGGGGTGATCCTGCTGTCGGCCCTGCTGGTGGTGGCCTGGCAGATCAACCGACTGGTCCAGGGCAGCCTGTTGCGGCGCTTCCAGACCCTGGCGCTGGTCGACCACCTGGAGCAGGCCAAGGGCCGCACCGAGCGGCTCAACGCCGACCTGGGTCGCGAAGTCGAGCAACGCCGCAGCGCCGAGCGTGCCCTGCGCAGTGCGCGCGACCTGCTGCAAGCGCGGGTCGAGGCCGGCACCCTCGAGCTGAGCGACAGCCAGGCGCGCCTGGCCCTGGCGCTGGAAGCCAGCGAGTTGGGCCTGTGGGACTGGAACCTGGAAACCGACGAGGTGCACCACTCGCGCCTGGAAGAAATCTTCGGGATCAGCCAGGACGAGGTGCGCAGCGTGCGCGCCGACCTGCGTCCGCGCCTGCATCCGGACGACGTGCCGCTGCTGCGCCGGGCCCTGGTCAACCACCTCAAGGGCCGCAGCGACGGCTATTGCATCGAGTACCGGGTGCGCCATGCCGACGGCCACTGGGTCTGGGTCGAGGACCGTGGCCGGGTCATGCAGCGCGATGCCCGCGGCAAGGTCACGCGGATGGTCGGCACCCGCTGCGACATCAGCGCGCGCAAGCGTCGCGAAGAAGAGCAGCGGCTGGCGGCAACCGTGTTCGAGGCGGCCAGCGAGGGCATCGTCATCCTCGATCCGGAATACCGCCTGCTGGCGGTCAACCAGGCGTTCAGCCGGGTCACCGGGCACCGAGCGGAAGACGTCATCGGCAAATTCGCGGCGCGCCTCTCAGGCAATACCGATACCCTGCGCCAGTACCTGCAGATCCGCGAGGAGCTGGAAGAGGTCGGCAGCTGGCAGGGCGAGCTGCTGGAAACCCGCAAGAACGGCGAGATCTACCCGCAGTGGCTGCAACTCAACGTGGTGCGCGACAACCGCGGCCAGGTGGCGCATGTGGTGGGCTTCTTCGCCGATCTCACGGCGCGCCGCGACGCCGAGGAACGCCTGCGCTACCTGTCGCACTACGACGAACTGACCGGGCTGGCCAATCGCGGGCTGTTCAAGCAGCGCCTGCACGATGCCGGGCAACGCGCGCGGCAGAACGGCCGCAGCCTGGCCCTGCTGCTGATCGACATGGACCGCTTCAAGCTGCTCAACGACAGCCTCGGCCACGAGGTCGGCGACCAGTTGCTGCGCCAGATCGCCCGGCGCCTGACGCAGACGGTGCCCGAAGCCGATACCATCGCCCGGCTGTCCGCCGACGAATTCGCCGTGCTGATCGACTCCTACTCCAGCCTCTCGGCGCTGGCGCGGCTGTCCAGTCGCCTGCTGACCAGCCTGCGCATGCCGATGAGCGCGGGCGGCCAGGAGCTGGTGGTCAGCGCCTCGCTGGGTATCAGCCTGCTGCCGGAGAACGCGCGGGAGATTTCCGCGCTGATGAGCCAGGCGAACATGGCCATGCAGCATTCCAAGCACCTGGGCGGCAACACCTTCCAGTTCTTCACCGACAACCTGCAGGCGAGCACCGTGGAGCGCCTGCAGATGGAAGTGCAGCTGCGCAAGGCGATCGAGGAAGGGCAGCTCGAGGTGTACTACCAGCCCAAGCTGAACCTGGCCAACGAGCGCCTGGACAGCGCCGAGGCGCTGGTGCGCTGGCGCCATCCGCAGCTGGGCATGGTGCCGCCGGGCGAGTTCATCGCCCTGGCCGAGGAAACCGGGTTGATCGGCGCCATCGGCGAGTTCGTCCTGCGCCGCGCCTGCCGCCAGCTGCGTGACTGGCAGGCGCAGGGAATGGGCGATCTGCGGGTATCGGTGAACCTTTCGGTGCACCAGCTTCGCCAGGGCAACCTGATCAGCCTGGTGCGTACCGTGCTCGACGAAACCGGCCTGGCCCCGCAGTGGCTGGAGCTGGAGCTGACCGAAAGCCAGCTGCTGGAAAACGTCGAGAGCGTCTGCGCGACCTTCCGCCAGCTGCGCGAGATGGGCGTGAAGCTGGCCATCGACGACTTCGGCACCGGCTATTCCTCGCTCAGCTACCTCAAGCGCTTCCCGGTGGACTACGTGAAGATCGACCAGACCTTCATCCGCGACCTTTCGGCGCAGGGCGAGGACGCGGCCATCACCCGCGCCATCATCGCCATGGTCCACAGCCTGGAGCTGAAGGTGGTGGCCGAGGGCGTGGAACGCCAGGAGCAGCTGGATTTCCTGCGCCAGCACCAGTGCGACGAGATCCAGGGCTACCTGATCAGCGTGCCGCTGGCGGCCAGCGCCTTTGCGGAATTTCTCCGGCGCGTGCCGCTGGGCGACGTGCAGCACGCGCATTGAGCGGGCCTGGCGCGGTAAGATCCTGTCCTTTCGAGCTCGACCGACCCGCGCACCGCGCGGCCCCAGGACAAAGGATCTTGCATGCGCCCGTACGGATTGCCCCTCCTGGCACTGACGCTGAGTGTGCTCATCGCACAGCAGGCACAGGCCAGCAGCGACGACTCCTGCTACCCCAGCTGGAACCTCAAACGCGACACCCTGGACATCTGCAACAGCGTGCCCTTCCTCAGTCCGGGCAACGACAGCCGGGTCAACCTGCAACTGCTGCTGGCCGATGACGGCCGCGCCAGCCTGCCGCAACGCGCTCCAAGCGACGACGAGCAGCAGCTCGGCTATGGCCAGGTGCCGTTCCCGCTGAGCCGGCTGTTCGACGATGCCCCCGCCGCCGACGGCGCTGCCGATGCGGCCGTCGTGGCCAAGCCGGCCGCGCCGCTGGCTGAACTGGCCGCTCGCCTGGGCTTGCCAGCCGATGCCGTACCGGCGGACAGCGAACGCTTCGCCAATGGCGAAGGCAGTCGCTGCCGCAGCAACAACCCGCTGACCGCGCAGGAATTCCTGGCGCAGCTGCTGGCCGTCGACATGCCGGCGAACGAGCGCCAGGCACTGGGCCGCGCCCGCCTGGACCTGCTGCAGGGCTGCCAGTGGGACGAAACCCAGCTCGGCAGCTTGCTGCCGGGCGATGTGCAGTCGCCAGCGGGGCGCGATTTCGCTGGCTACCTGCAGGGCATCGGCGCCTTCTATAGCGGCCGCTTCGCGCCGGCGCGTCAGCAATTCCAGGCACTGCTCGACAGCCAGCAGCCCTGGCTGCGCGAGACGGCCCGCTACATGCTCGGTCGCAACCAGCTGAACCAGGCGCAGCAGAACGCTTTCGACGAGTGGGGCTACCCCGACTTGCGCAAGGTCGACCAGGGTGCGCTCAAGGTCGCAGAGAGCGACTTCAAGGGCTACCTGGAGGCTTATCCACAGGGCCGCTACGCCGCTTCGGCGAAAGGCCTGATGCGCCGTGTCTACTGGCTGCTGAACGACCAGCAGCGCCTGGCCGGCGCCTATTCCGAACTGTTCGCCCAGCCGGAAGTGGCCGATAGCAGTGCCGACCTGGCCCCGCTGATCGCCGAGGTGGACAACAAGTTGCTGGTCAGCGCGCATCCGGCGGACGTTCGCGCGCCGCGCCTGCTCGCAGTGCTAGACCTGATGCAGATGCGCCACCACGACGCCGGCGAAAGCCGCGCCCTCGACTGGGCCGGGTTGCAGGCGCAAAAGCCGCTGTTCGCCGATGTTCCAGGGTTGCACGACTACCTGCTGGCGGCCTGGCAGCTGTACGTCGAGAACGCACCGGACAAGGCGGCTGCCCAGCTGCCGCAGAATCCGCCGGACAAGCTCGACTACCTCGCCTTCAGCCAGCAGACCCTGCGCGGTTTCGCCCTGGAGGCCGGCAATGACTGGCTCGGCGCGGAGAAGCTATGGCTGCAGCTGCTGCCCCTGGCACACCAGCCCCTGCAGCGCGAACAGCTGGAGCTGGCGCTGGCCTACAACTACGAACGCAGCGACCGCCTGGTGAAGGTGTATGCCGAGCAATCGCCAGTGCGCACCCCGGCTATCCGCGAACTGCTGTTGCGGCACATCGCCGGCCCCGAGTTGCTGCGCCAGCAGGTGAAGTCGGAAACCGCCCCGGCGGAAGAACGCGATACCGCGCTCTTTACCCTGCTCTACAAGGACCTGCTGCACGGCCATTACGCGAATTTCGTCAACGATCTCGCCTTGCTGCCGCCGGAGCCATCGACCAAGCCGCTGGGTGCCAGCCTGGGCGTTCTTTATGGCAACGGCGTGCCGCTGACACTGTTCCAGTGGAGCGGCGGCAAAGGCACTTCGGGCTACGACTGCCCCCCGCTGCGTGACCTCGCCGTAGCCTTGCAGCAGAGCCCGCAGACGCCGCAGGCGCTGAACTGCTTCGGCGAGTTCATCCTGCGCAACAATCTCGACGGCTTCGCGCTGGACAGCCAGCCCCGTTCGCACGAACTCGGCGGCAGCCAGACGCAGTTCGAAGGGCCGCTGTACTCGCGCCTGGACGGCTACCTGAAGGTGATCGACGACGCGCAGGCCGTCGGCGACGACAAGGCCTACGCGCTGTATCGCGCAATCAACTGCTATGCACCCAGCGGCTACAACGGCTGCGGCAAGCAGGACATCCCGCCGGCGCAGCGCAAGCGCTGGTTCCGCGAGCTGAAGACCCAGCACGCCGACACGGCCTGGGCCAAGTCGCTGAAGTACTACTGGTAAGGCGCCGATGGATCGGGCCTGGAGAGCGCTGGCGCTGGGCCTGCTGATGCTGGGGGGCGGCCGTGTTGGTGCCGCGACTGTCGATGCCGCCGACTACGACGCCTTCTGGTTGTGGGGCGGCGTTTCGGCGCAGCCGGTACTGCGCCAGGCGCGCACCCTCTATGTATTGCAGGGGCAGGTCAGTGCGCCGCGCGGCGCACCGGACCAGCCCGCGCACCTGCATGCCCAGGGCATTGCCGTTCCGCGGCTGAAGCAGGGCGAAGTCTGGGTGGTCTACCGCGCCCACAGCCTGCGCTGGAGCGCGGAAAGCTACGCGACCCTGCTGGCGCAATTGCGGCGCTGGCGTGAGGCGGGCAATCCGGTGGTCGGTGTGCAGATCGATTTCGATGCAAGAACCCGCTATCTCGCCGAATATGCCGGCTTCCTCGGTGACTTTCGCCGCCGTTTACCAGCTGACTACCGCTTGAGCATCACCGGCCTGCTGGACTGGAGCAGCAACGCAGAACCGGCCGCCATCGACCAGCTAAAGGGCGTGGTGGATGAAGTGGTGGTGCAGACCTACCAGGGCCGCCGGACCATCCCCGACTACGAGCGCTACCTGCCGCGCGTGGCTCGCCTGCAGCTGCCGTTCCGCATTGGCCTGGCGCAATACGGGGAATGGCAGGCACCGGACTACCTGGCACGCAGCCCCTGGTTCAGGGGCTACGTGGTGTTTCTGCAGAACCCCTGACGCACAGCTCTTCGTAGGAGCGAGCTTGCTCGCGAACGGTGTTCAGCCTTGCTCCGGTTCGCGAGCAAGAGCTAGGCGCCCCCTCGCTCCTACAAAAGCCAAAGCATTCAGCCGCCGCATTTCCCGCAGGAGCCGCTGCATCCCTTCTTGGCCTGGGGTTCGTGCAGGTCGCGCATCAGCAGTGCGTGGCTCAGGTCCAGCTCGGCAGGCAGCGGCAGGGAGACCACATGACCGTCTCCGGGGGCCACGGCGATGGCCTCTCCCTTGGCGTTCTCCAGGCGCTGCAGGCGCAGTGTGTGATTGCCGGACGGGGTCATCAGCTCGAGGCTGTCGCCGACCGCGAAGCGGTTCTTCACGCGCACTTCGGCCAGGTCGCCGCGCCATTGGCCGGTGAATTCGCCGACGAACTGCTGGCGCTCGGAGCGCGAGCTGCCGTGCTGGTAGTTCTGGTACTCGTCGTGCACGTGGCGACGCAGGAAGCCTTCGGTGTAGCCCCGGTGGGCGAGGGACTCCAGCTCGCTCATCAGGCCGCGGTCGAAGGGGCGACCAGCCACGGCATCGTCGATGGCCCGGCGATAGGCCTGCGCAGTCCGCGCTACATAGAAGTGCGACTTGGTGCGGCCTTCAATCTTCAGCGAATGCACGCCCATCTCCGCCAGCCGCTGCACATGCTGGATCGCACGCAGGTCCTTGGAATTCATGATGTAGGTGCCGTGCTCGTCCTCGAATGCGGCCATCAGCTCGCCGGGACGGTTGCCTTCTTCCAGCAGGAACACCTCGTTGGTGGGCGCGCCTTGGCCCAGGGTCGGTTCGCGCACCAGTTGGCCGAGTTCGTCCTCGTTTGCCGGGTGGGCCTGGTATTCCCAGCGGCAGGCATTGGTGCAGGTGCCCTGGTTGGGGTCGCGGCGGTTGATGTAGCCGGAGAGCAGGCAGCGCCCGGAGTAGGCCATGCACAACGCGCCGTGAACGAAGACTTCCAGCTCCATGTCCGGGACCTTCTCGCGGATCTCGCCGATCTCCTCCAGCGACAGCTCGCGGGAGAGGATCACGCGGCTCAGGCCCTGGTCGCGCCAGAAGGCCACGCTGGCCCAGTTGACGGCGTTGGCCTGCACCGAAAGATGAATGTTGGCGGTGGGGAAATGCTGGCGAACCAGCATGATCATGCCGGGATCGGACATGATCAGTGCGTCTGGCCCGAGTGCGAGCACCGGCTCCAGGTCGGCCAGGAAGGTCTTCAGCTTGGCGTTGTGCGGGGCGATGTTCACCACCAGGTAGAAGCGCTTGCCCAGGGCGTGGGCTTCGGCGATGCCGATGGCGAGGTTGGCCAGGTCGAATTCGTTGTTGCGCACCCGCAGGCTGTAGCGCGGTTGCCCGGCATAGACGGCGTCGGCGCCGTAGGCGAAGGCGTGGCGCATGGCTTTCAGCGAGCCGGCGGGGGAGAGCAGTTCGGGGGCTTGGAGCATGATGGCGCGGCACTTGTGGATAAAGTGCCGCACTCTAGCGGCGACGCTGCGGGCGGGTGCTGAGCCGGATCAATGTTGCGGTGGAATGCCGCAGACGAAGTGCTTTTCGTAGGAGCGAGCTTGCTCGCGAACGCTCGGGTGCGCCGAAGGTTCGCGAGCAAGCTCGCTCCTACAAGTAGATGACGGACGCGATTACTCCAGCCAGCGGCGCCCCTGCAACTCCAGCAGCATCTGCGCCTGTTCCGGGCCGTCGCTGCCGGCGGGGTAGTTGCGCGGGCGCTGGTAGTACTCCTGCCAGCCGGCGATGATCGGGTCGACCCAGCGCCAGGCTGCCTCCACTTCGTCGCGCCGCATGAACAGGGTCGAATCGCCCTCGATCACGTCCAGCAGCAGGCGCTCGTAGGCGTCCCAGCGGCGCTTGCCACGGCTGGCCTGGGCGAGGTTGAGGTCGAGCTCCACCGGTTCCAGTTGCATGCCCCGGCCGGGAGTCTTGGCCATCAATTGCAGGCTGATGCGTTCTTCCGGCTGCAGCCTTATCCACAGGCGGTTGGCGGGGCCTGTGCCGTCGCCGATCAGGTCGTGGGGCACCGGCTTGAACTGGATGACGATCTCCGAGCGCTTCTTCGCCATGCGCTTGCCGGTGCGCAAGTAGAAGGGCACGCCGGACCAGCGCCAGTTGTCGATGTCGGCGCGCAGGGCGACGAAGGTTTCGGTGTCGCTGTCGTTGTCCACCTGCTTCTCGAACCAGTAGGCCGGTACTTCCTGCCCGCCGATGTGCCCGGCGCCGTATTGGCCGCGCACGGTGCGGTCCTGCACGTCTTGCCCGGCGATCGGTCGCAGCGCGTGGAGAATCTTCAGCTTCTCGTCGCGCACCGACTCGGCGTCGAAATGCACCGGCACTTCCATGGTCAGCAGGCAGAGCAGCTGCAGCAGGTGGTTCTGCACCATGTCGCGCATTGCCCCGGCGTGGTCGTAGTAGGCGCCACGGTTCTCCACGCCGAGCGTCTCGTTGACGCTGATCTGCACGTGGTCGATGTAGGCGCTGCGCCACAGCGGCTCGAACAGGGTGTTGGCGAAGCGCAGGGCGAGCAGGTTCTGCACCGTCTCCTTGCCCAGGTAGTGGTCGATGCGGAATACCCGCGACTCGTCGAAGACCGCGCCTATCGCCTGGTTGATCGCCTGAGCGGATTCCAGCGAATGGCCCAGCGGTTTCTCCAGCACGATGCGCGCCTGCGGGCCGGCCAGGCCGGCGAGCTTGAGATGCTGCGCGATGGGCGCGAACAGGTCCGGCGCGGTGGCCAGGTAGTGCACCAGGACGCGCTCGGCGCTGTGTTTCAGGCGCTGGCGCAGGCGGCCGAAGTCGGCGCTCTGCGAGGCATCCATGGCGAGGTAGTCGAGGCGCGCGGCGAAGCTCTGCCAGTCGGCGGCGTCGAACTCGGCGCGCGCCACCTGCGCCCGGCAATGCCGCTCGGCCAACGCCAGGTACTGCTCCGGAGTGCGGGCGCTGCGGGCCAGGGCGAGGATGCGGGTGTCGGCCGGCAGGCGATTTTCGCGATGCAGGTGATAGAGCGCCGGCAGCAGCTTGTGCAGGGCGAGATCGCCCGTGCCGCCGAAGACCAGGATGTCGCACGATAGGGGAAAATCAGATTTTTCAGACATCTTCGGGAACTGCTCCGCCACTTATTGCCTGGGCGTGACCGCCTGATTTGTAGTATAACTACAGGCTTACTACATCCCAGCCGCCGATCATAGCCGAGTCCAGCCCAGTGAACCTGTTGCAGCACATTGCCCAGTCGCGTCATCTGCTTCGCAAGTCGGAACTCAAGGTCGCCGACCACGTGATGCAGGACCCTGCCTCTGTCATGCACAGCTCCATGGCGGACCTCGCCCACGGCGTCGGCGTCAGCGAGCCGACCATCGTGCGCTTCTGCCGCGCCATCGGCTGCTCGGGCTTCCAGGACCTCAAGCTGAAGCTCGCGCAGAGCCTGGCCGCCGGCGCCAGCTTCGGGCAGTTCGCGATCAACGAGAACGACTCGGTCACCGACTTCAGCCTGAAGATCTTCGACACCACGCTGCACTCGTTGATGGAAGTGCGCGAGAAGCTCGACACCCACGCCCTGGAGCGCGCCATCGCCGCCATCGCCCATGCCCAGCGCGTGGAGTTCTACGGCTTCGGTGCTTCCGGTGCGGTGGCTGCGGATGCCCAGCACAAGTTCTTCCGCCTGCTGCTCTCGGCAGCGGCCTATTCCGACCCGCATATGCAGGCGATGTCGGCGGTGACCCTCAAGCCTTCCGACGTGGCCATCTGCATCTCGCAGTCCGGCCGCTCCAAGGACCTGCTGGTGACCGCCAACCTGGTCCGCGAGGCTGGTGCCACGCTGATCACCCTGTGCCCGAGCCAGACTCCGCTGGCCGACCTCGCCACCGTCAACCTGGCAGTCGACGTCCACGAGGACACCGACATCTACACCCCGCTGACCTCGCGTATCGCCCACCTGGTGGTGATCGACGTGCTGGCCATGGGCGTGGCCATGGCGCGCGGTCCGGACCTGGTCAACCACCTCAAGAGCGTCAAGCGCAGCCTGCGCAGCCTGCGGCTGTCGCCCAAGGTCGTGAAGAGCCACGAGGAGCGCCCGGAAGAGGCGTCCTGATCCGGCGCCGACCGCTGGTCGGCGTCACCGGCTGTTCACTGCCGCGTCCTCGAACTGTCATGCACTGGCACCATGCTGGCGTCTCCAGCCCTTCGGCTTTGGGAGATGCGAGATGCAACGCCATATCGACGATACCCAGCTCCTGGATAGCAAGACCCGCCGCAAGCTCGAGGATCAGCGCCGCATGCAGTTCCGCCGCGCGATCGAAGAGCGCCTCGAATCGCAGCGACTTGATCGCGAATTTTCCGATTATCCCGACCTGATCGCCGTGAACTACCTCAAGTCGGCGAAGGGTTCGGCGAGAAGCGCTCGGCCAGCTGGCTGATCAGCGCACGCTCTTCCCGAATGAAGCCGACGAACGCCTGAGCCACCGGGCTCAGGCGTTTGCCGCGTGCGTGCACCAGACACCAGCTGCGGTACAGCGGCAGCTCTTCCACGGGCAGCTCGCGCAGCAGCCCGGAGCGGATTTCGCGGCTCACCGCATGGCGCGGCAGCAGCGCCAGGCCAAGGCCGGCCAGAACCCCTTCGCGGGAGCCTTCCAACGAAGCGAATTCCAGCGTGTGCGGGAAGTGCGCGCGCTTCTGCTGGAAGTGTTCCTCGCAGGCCTTGCGGGTTCCCGAACCGGGTTCGCGGACCAGCAGCGGCCAGGGCTCCAGGTCCTTCAGCGACAGCTTGGCGGCGCTGCACAGCGGGTGGTCCGGCGGCGCTACCGCGACTATCGGGTTGTTCAGGAAGGGCAGGAATTCCAGCGCCATGTCCTGCGGCACCAGGGACATGATCACCAGGTCGTCGCGGTTGTCCGAGAGGCGCTTGATCACCTGCGCGCGGTTCACCACCGTCAGGTGCAGGCTGACGTCCGGGTGCTGCGCCTGGAAGGCAGCGAACAGGTGCGGGGTGATGTACTTGGCGCTGGACTCCACCGCCAGGCGCAATTGGCCCTGCAGCGAGCCCTTGAGGTCGGAAAGCTGCATGTCGAGCACTTCCAGGCGCTGGAAGATGTCGTTGCTGGCGCGCAGCAGGGCGTCGGCGGCGTCCGTCTGGTAGAGCTTCTTGCCGATGTATTCGAACAGCGGCTGGCCGACCAGCTCTTCCAGCTGGCGAATCTGCAGGCTGACCGCCGGTTGGGTCAGCGCCATTTCCTCGGCAGCGCGACTGTAGGAACGGCTTTCGCACACTGCACGAAACACCTGCATCTGACGAAGTGTCATGCGCATCAATGACTTACGCATTTCCAGCAGCTCCCCGAAGGATAGTTCTGACTGAATATAAGTCAAAAGTTATGGCTATCCCAATAAATATTGATTTTGGTTAATTCTCCTTCCCGCGTAGGGTAAAAACACGCCGGAAGCCAGGCTCCGGCATGCGACCAACCGACGCGGAATCCAAGCCGCGACGGATTGCCGATTGGTTTTTTGCGCCGGGGTCCATAAGGCCCGGGCCGAGGGAAAGCCGAAGTGATCAAGAAAATCCTGATCGCCAACCGGGGAGAGATCGCTGTCCGCATCGTGCGTGCTTGCGCCGAGATGGGCATCCGTTCGGTGGCCATCTACTCCGAAGCCGACCGTCACGCCTTGCACGTGAAGCGCGCCGACGAAGCCCACAGCATCGGCGAGGACCCGCTGGCCGGTTACCTGAACCCGCGTGCCCTGGTGAACCTGGCGGTGGAAACCGGCTGTGACGCCCTTCACCCGGGCTACGGTTTCCTCTCGGAGAACGCCGAGCTTGCGGAAATCTGCGCCGAGCGCGGGATCAAGTTCATCGGCCCGTCCGCCGAAGTGATCCGCCGCATGGGCGACAAGACCGAAGCCCGCCGCAGCATGATGGCTGCCGGCGTGCCTTGTACCCCGGGCACCGAAGGCAACGTCGCCGACCTCGCCGAAGCCCTGCGCGAAGCCGAGCGCATTGGCTACCCGGTGATGCTCAAGGCCACTTCCGGCGGTGGCGGCCGCGGCATCCGCCGCTGCAACAGCCGCGACGAACTGGAACAGGCTTTCCCCCGCGTGATCTCCGAAGCCACCAAGGCCTTCGGCAGCGCAGAGGTGTTCCTCGAGAAGTGCATCGTCAATCCGAAGCACATCGAAGCGCAGATCCTCGCCGACTCCTTCGGCAACACCGTGCACCTGTTCGAACGCGACTGCTCGATCCAGCGCCGCAACCAGAAGCTCATCGAGATCGCCCCGAGCCCGCAGCTCACCCCCGAGCAGCGCGCCTACATCGGTGACCTCGCCGTGCGCGCGGCCAAGGCCGTGGGCTACGAGAACGCCGGTACCGTGGAGTTCCTGCTCGCCGATGGCGAGGTGTACTTCATGGAGATGAACACTCGCGTGCAGGTGGAGCACACCATCACCGAGGAAATCACCGGCATCGACATCGTCCGCGAGCAGATTCGCATCGCTTCCGGGCTGGAATTGTCGGTGAAGCAGGAAGACATCATCCACCGCGGCTTCGCCCTGCAGTTCCGGATCAACGCCGAGGACCCGAAGAACAACTTCCTGCCCTCGTTCGGCAAGATCACCCGCTACTACGCGCCCGGCGGCCCCGGCGTGCGTACCGACACGGCGATCTACACCGGCTACACCATTCCGCCCTATTACGACTCCATGTGCCTGAAGCTGATCGTCTGGGCACTGACCTGGGAGGAGGCGCTCGATCGCGGCCTGCGCGCGCTGGACGACATGCGCGTACAGGGTGTGCGGACCACCGCGCCGTACTACCAGGAAATCCTGCGCAACCCGGAATTCCGCTCCGGCCAGTTCAACACCAGCTTCGTCGAGAGCCATCCGGAACTGACCCAGTACTCGATCAAGCGCAACCCGTCGCACCTGGCCATCGCCATCGCCACTGCCATCGCCGCCCACGCCGGCCTGTAGGGGAAGGATTCAGAACATGAGCAAGAAAGTCACAGTCACCGATACCATCCTGCGCGACGCCCACCAGTCGCTGCTGGCCACCCGCATGCGCACCGAGGACATGCTGCCGATCTGCGACAAGCTCGACCGCGTCGGCTACTGGTCGCTGGAAGTCTGGGGTGGCGCCACCTTCGACGCCTGTGTCCGCTTCCTCAAGGAAGACCCGTGGGAGCGTCTGCGCAAGCTCAAGGCCGCGCTGCCGAATACCCGCCTGCAGATGCTCCTGCGCGGGCAGAACCTGCTCGGCTACCGCCACTACAGCGATGACGTGGTTCGCGCTTTCGTCGCCAAGGCCGCGGTCAACGGCATCGATGTGTTCCGCATTTTCGACGCGATGAACGACGTGCGTAACCTGCGTGTTTCCATCGAGGCGGTGAAGGCTGCCGGCAAGCATGCCCAGGGCACCCTCTGCTACACCACCAGCCCGGTGCACACCATCGATGCCTTCGTGAACCAGGCTAAGGCCATGGCGGCCATGGGCGTGGATTCCATCGCCATCAAGGACATGGCCGGCCTGCTGACCCCGTTCGCCACCGGCGAACTGGTCAAGGCACTGAAGAGCGAGCAGAGCCTGCCGGTGTTCGTGCACTCCCACGACACCGCCGGCGTCGCCAGCATGTGCCAGTTGAAGGCCATCGAGAACGGCGCCGACAACATCGACACCGCCATCTCCAGCATGGCTTGGGGCACCAGCCACCCGGGCACCGAGTCGATGGTCGCCGCGCTGCGCGGCACGCCCTATGACACTGGCCTGGACCTGGAGCTGCTGCAGGAAATCGGCCTTTACTTCTATGCCGTGCGCAAGAAGTACCACCAGTTCGAGAGCGACTTCACCGGCGTCGACACCCGCGTGCAGGTCAACCAGGTGCCGGGCGGCATGATTTCCAACCTGGCCAACCAGTTGAAGGAGCAGGGCGCCCTCAACCGGATGGACGAAGTGCTGGAAGAGATCCCGCGCGTGCGCGCCGACCTCGGCTACCCGCCCCTGGTGACCCCGACCTCGCAGATCGTCGGCACCCAGGCGTTCTTCAACGTGCTGGCCGGCGAGCGCTACAAGACCATCACCAACGAGGTGAAGCTGTACCTGCAGGGCCGCTACGGCAAGGCCGCCGGCACCATCAACGAAGAGCTGCGTCGCCAGGCCATCGGCAACGAGGAAGTCATCGACGTGCGCCCGGCCGACCTGCTCAAGCCCGAGCTGGACAAGCTGCGCGCCGAGATCGGCAGCCTGGCGCAGTCCGAAGAGGACGTGCTGACCTACGCGATGTTCCCGGACATCGGCCGCAAGTTCCTCGAAGAACGCGCCGCCGGCGCCCTGAAGCCGGAAGCGCTGCTGCCGATCCCCAGCGGCAACGGCGTGGCCGCTGCCGGTGGCGAGGGCGTGCCGACCGAGTTCGTCGTCGACGTCCACGGCGAGACCTACCGCATCGACATCACCGGTGTCGGCGTGAAGGGCGACAACAAGCGCCACTTCTACCTGTCCATCGACGGCATGCCGGAAGAGGTGGTGTTCGAGCCGCTCAACGAGTACGTCGCCGGCGACAGCAGCAAGCGCCGCCAGGCCAGCGCGCCGGGCCACGTCACCACCGCCATGCCGGGCAACATCGTCGACGTGCTGGTGAAGCAGGGCGACAGCGTGAAAGCCGGCCAGGCCGTGCTGATCACCGAAGCCATGAAGATGGAAACCGAGGTGCAGGCCGGTATCGCCGGCACCGTGAAGGCGATCCACGTAGCCAAGGGTGACCGCGTCAACCCGGGCGAAGTGCTGATCGAGATTGAAGGCTGACCGACGGACAGACGGGTCTCTAGGTTCAGTCACCGGGGGGAGCACGATGCTCCCCCTTTTTTATGGCGGCGCCAAAAACAGGCAAAGACCTTATATAATCCGCGGTCTTTGAATCACCCCATGCGAGAGAACGCCGTGAGCCAGCTGCCGCCCTGCCCGAAATGCCATTCCGAATTCACCTATGAGGACGGCGCGTTGCTGGTCTGCCCCGAGTGCGCCCACGAGTGGTCGGCCGATGCCGCCGAAGGCGATAGCGACGCCAAGGTCATCAA
This sequence comes from Pseudomonas knackmussii B13, assembly GCF_000689415.1. Lineage (NCBI taxonomy): Bacteria > Pseudomonadati > Pseudomonadota > Gammaproteobacteria > Pseudomonadales > Pseudomonadaceae > Pseudomonas > Pseudomonas knackmussii. The sequence goes on from NZ_HG322950.1 coordinate 183,881, forward strand.
GGATTCCGTCGGCAATGTGCTGCAGGACGGCGACACCGTGACGGTCATCAAGGACCTCAAGGTCAAGGGCTCGTCCCTGGTGGTCAAGGTCGGCACCAAGGTGAAGAACATCCGCCTGGTCGATGGCGACCACGACATCGACTGCAAGATCGACGGCATCGGCGCGATGAAGCTGAAGTCGGAGTTCGTGAAGAAGGTCTGAGCCTTCCCCGAACCATGAAAAAGCCCGGCCAAGTGCCGGGCTTTTTTCGTTTCACGGCGCGGGCCGCGTCACTGCTTGTAGTAGACGATCTGGTTGCTGGTGGCGAGCAACTCGCCGGCTTCGCTCCACAGCTCGGCGCTCTGGTCGAAATAACCATTGCGGAAGGCCTGGCCGCGCGCTTCGCCGAGCAGGTAGCCGTCGCCGACCTCGGCCAGTTGCTCGGCATCGGTATGGAAATAGGTGGTGATCGACACGGTGCCGGCCGGCACGGGTGTGGCGCGGCGTAGCCAGACGCGCGGGTAGAAGATGTCGCTCATCGCCGCCAGGGACGGGAAGTCGAGCGGGCGCTGGCCGGCATCGCGCAGCCAGAGCTGGGTGCGGCTGTGCTCGCCGCTGCCGTCCCATTTCGTCGGGAATGCGCCGCTGATTGCGCGCATTTCGTATTGGCCGACCCAGGCCACCCCCTTGCCGCTGGTGTTCATCGGCTCGCACTCGGCTGGCGCAGGCGCGCTGGGATGTTGCAGGTCGACATTGCTCCAGGTCTCGCGGCGCAGGGCAGTGACGGCGGTGCCGGTAGAGGTCACCTGGCGTTCGCCGTTGGCGTCGGTCTGGCTCAGCTGCAGCATCCAGTGCTGGGTGGAGCGATTGGTGCGCACCGGCGTCGCTTCGATGCTGAAGGCGCCGGCTTCGATGGCCGCAGCGAAGTTGACGGTCAGCGACAGCGGGCTGCCGAGCAGCTGCGGATGGCGCAGCACGGCCTGCAGCATGACGGCTGCGGTGATGCCGCCGAACGGACCGACCATGTTCCAGTAATCGGCGCTGGTGGCGCCGTGGAACAGGTCGGGATACTGCGCGTCGGCCTCCAGGGCCAGGGCGCGGTCGAAGGGGTGCAGGGCGTCGGTCATGGCGTCGTCTCGGCTCGGGTGTCCCGGTCTTTTAGGGGACGGCCCGGGCCGCGGTCAAGCGAACCGACGGGTCAGGGCGTGACCTCGAAACGCAGCGTGCCGATCACCTGGCCGACCTCGGTGACCACCTGCACCTGCCAGCGCCCGCTGGGGTCGCCGGGGAAGTTCTGCTTGTGGGTCCAGGCGCGGTAGCCGGCCTCGCGGCCGCCGTGGATGTCCAGGGCGATGCGGTCGACTTCCTTACCGTTCTGTCGCCAGACGTGGTAGATGCGCTCGTCCAGCCCGCGCGGCGCGCTGATCGCGGTATAGGCGTAGAGCCCCTGGCTGCGAATCTGCGCGACGCTGATCTGCTCCAGGCTGTCGCCCGGGGTGCGCTGGCTGTTGTCGAACTGCTCGGTGAGCGCCATCTCGGTCATCCACAGGGTCGAGGGCGGCACCCAGGCGCGACCGAACCAGCCGGCGGCGCCGATGCACAGCGTCAGGCCGAGAAGGGCCACCCAGCGCCACCATTTGTGGATGCCCACCGACACCACCAGGCTCGGGAAGGACAGCGCCACGGCGATGCCCAGGGCCCATTTGTAGCTCTCTGGGGTGCTCAGCTGGAGGATGATCGGCAGCGCCGTGAGCAGCACGGCGAACAGCGTCAGGGTGTGGTAGCCGAGGAAGGTCCAGCGCCGCCCGGCCAGCCACTTGTAGTAGACCGGGTCGGTGATGGAGATCAGCCCGGCGATCGCCAGGGCGCCAGTGAACACCGCCTGGCCGCTGTTCCAGGTGGTGGTGACGAAGAAGAAAGGCAGGACGAAGAACAGGCTTTCCTGGTGGATCAGCTGGGTCGCGTAGCGCAGCAGGCCCGGCGGCACTGACCAGCCGAAGCGCTTCCTCACCCGCTCGGTGAGCAGGTTCTCGAGCATCAGCCAGAGCCAGCTGACCAGCATGACGATGGCCATGGCCCGGGCGAAGCCGGCGCGATGGCGGTCGACCATCATGAAGCTGAACAGCCCCGAGCAGAAGCCGAACAGCGCGACCACATGGGGGTAGCGTTCGAGGAGCGAGAGGACCAGCGCGATCACGCGCTGCACGCGGTTTTTCCAGGCGGCCAGCATGACGGGTGCGAAGCAGAAAACGAGAAGGGCGGCGATTGTACCCCTTGCACCGCGCGGCGTGCAGCCGGGGAAGGACGGAGGGTAGGGGCTTTGGGATATCGCGCCGATCCACCCGTAGGGCGCATAACCGCGTTCGCGGTTATGCGCCGAAGATCGGCAGGAAAACGGCGGATAACCCTTTCAGGGTTATTCGCCCTACAGGGGCGGCATTCGCGTTGGGCGGTTCGCGAGCAAGAACCAGGCGTCCCCCTCGCTCCTACGTTCAGTCCGGCGCTTTGCCGCCCAGCTCGCCGCGCGCGTACTCGACGAACAGCTGCGCCGGCTTGGTCAGCTGCGCACGCTTGAGCCAGGCGGCGACCAGGCCGGAGGCGCTGACGTCTTCGGCGATGTTCACCATCACCACCTTCTTGCCGTCGTAGGTGCATTCGGAGTGCGGCCGGGTCACCAGCACCGAGAAGCCGAAACCCTGGCCGACCATGCCGCGCACCATCTCGATGGAGGGCGAGCTGAAGGCGATGTTCGGGGTCAGGCCGAGCTCCTCGAAGATGCTCACGAAGTAGGTCCGGCTGGGCTGCACGTCGAGCAGGATCATCGGCTCCAGCACCAGGTCGCGCAGCGACACCTGGGCCTGCTGGGCGAAGCGGTGGTCGGCCGGGAGCAGCGCGTAGGGGCGTTGCGCCGGCATCAGCGGTTCGGTCTCGATGGTGCCGTCGAGGTCGTGGCGGTAGAGGAAGGCGAGGTCGAAGCGCCCGGCGGTCAGGCCTTGCACCAGCTCCTGCTGCTCGCCGTCGCGGATGCGGATTTCCACGCCCGGATAGCGTTCGCGGAAGCCGGCGATCAGCCGTGGCAGGTACAGCGGCGCCACCGTCTCGAAGCAGCCGAGGTCGATCTGCCCGGCGACCACGTCGTTGTCGGCCAGGGCGTTCTGCTCGAACTCGTGGGCCATGCGCAGCAGTTCCTGGGCCTTGCGGTAGAAGCGCGCGCCGGCGGGGGTCAGGGACACGCCCTGGGCGTGGTGGCGAATGAACAGCTGCACGCCGAAGCTCTCTTCCAGGCCCTTGATCGCCGTCGAGATCGACGGCTGGGCGATGTAGAGCTTGCGCGAGGCCTCGGCCACGCTGCCGCATTCCACGGTGGTCACGAAATACTTCAATTGCCGCAAGGTGTAGGAAGCCACAGCCAACCTCGGTGTTTCTCGTTGTATCGCGCCACGATACCGCTTCGCGCGCGGCGCGAGGCGAGGATTTTCATCGACAGGGACGACATTTTTCATGGCCAGGGCCGCGCCAGGCCGCCGGCATACTCCCTGCACATTCCCCGCTCGACAGGACAAGGAGCAGCAGCATGCAACTGGCTATCTGGCAAACCCAAGGCCATCCCGCCGACCCGGCCGCCAACCTGGCAGCGCTCGAGGCACGGCTGGCCGAAGTGGCGCGTATCGGCGGCGAACTGCTGCTGTGCCCGGAGCTCTGGCTGTGCGGCTACAACGTGGCGGATCAGCTCGCCGACCTGGCCGAGCCCGCCGATGGCCCCTCGGCGCAACGCATCGCCGAGCTGGCGCGACGGCATGGCGTAGCGGTTTGCTACGGCTACGCCGAGCGGCATCCCGAAGGCAGCCGGCCTTACCTCAGCGTGCAACTGATCGATGGCGAAGGGCGGCGCCTGGCGAATTACCGCAAGACCCACCTGTTCGCCGCCGAGCAGGAGCTGTTCAGCCCCGGCGACAGCCTGCCGCCGCCCGTGCGCCTGGGCGCCTGGAACATCGGCCTGCTGCTGGGCGTCGAGCTGGAATACCCCGAGGCGGTGCGCAGCCTGGTGCTGGGTGGCGTCGATCTGCTTCTGGTGCCGACTGCGTTGACACCCGAGTACGCCGTCGTGGCCCAGTCGGTGGTGCCGGCGCGCGCAGTGGAAAACCAGATATTCGTCGCCTACTGCGACCGTTGCGGCGAGGAGCGCGGCCTGGAGTTCCTCGGCGGCTCCCGGGCGGTCGGCCCGGACGGCCAGGCCCTGGCCTTCGCCAACGGAGCCGAGAGCCTGCTTCTGGTGCGCCTCGACCCGGCCCGGCGCGGCAAGCTGGCCGAACGTTTCCCCTATCTGCCGGGCCGCCGTCCGGCGCTCTACGGCGCGCTGGTCGAGGCCTGAGGGTGCCGCACTGCAAGCGGGCGGGCGCTCCGTTTCAGGGCGCGTCTGACCAGCTTTTTCATATACCCCGAAGACAAATTTAATAATTTTCCTGGGCCGGGGCTTGGGCGACCATCTGGACCATCAAGAACAAGAATGCCTGCGAGCAGGAGTGCCCTGTGTACCAACTCAATGACTGGCAGCAGCGTGCAGCGCGCCAGACCTTCATCGACACCGCCCTGATCGGCGGCCGTCGCGTCGCCGCCGCCGACGGCGCCACCTTTGCCTCCATCGACCCGGCGACCAATCGCCTGCTGGCCAACGTCGCCGCCTGTGGCTCCGCCGAAGTCGACGCCGCCGTGCGCAGCGCACGCCAGGCCTTCGAGCATGGCCCCTGGGCTCGCATGGCGCCGCGCGAGCGCAAGGCCGTGCTGCTCAAGCTTGCCGAGCTGATGATGGTCCATCGCGATGAGCTGGCCCTGCTCGACTCGCTGAACATGGGCAAGCCGGTGATGGACGCCTGGAACATCGACGTGCCCGGCGCCGCCGGCGTCTTCTCCTGGTACGCCGAAGCCCTCGACAAGATCTACGACCAGGTCGCGCCGACCGCACAGAACGCCCTGGCCACCATCACCCGCGCGCCGCTGGGCGTGATCGGTGCCGTGGTGCCGTGGAACTTCCCGCTCGACATGGCCGCCTGGAAACTCGCCCCGGCCCTGGCCGCCGGCAACTCCGTGGTACTCAAGCCCGCTGAGCAGTCGCCGTTCTCCGCCCTGCGCCTGGCCGAGCTGGCTTTGGAAGCCGGCCTGCCGGAAGGTGTGCTGAACGTCGTGCCGGGCCTCGGCGAGCACGCCGGCAAGGCCCTCGGCCTGCACCCGGAAGTGGACAGCCTGGTGTTCACCGGCTCCACCGAAGTCGGCAAGTACTTCATGCAGTATTCCGCGCAGTCGAACCTCAAGCAGGTCTGGCTGGAGTGCGGTGGCAAGAGCCCGAACCTCGTGTTTGCCGATTGCCGCGATCTCGATCTTGCGGCTGAAAAAGCGGCCTTCGGCATTTTCTTCAACCAGGGGGAAGTCTGCTCGGCCAACTCCCGCCTGCTGGTGGAGCGCTCGATCCACGACGAATTCGTCGAGCGCCTGATCGCCAAGGCCCGCGACTGGGCCCCGGGCGACCCGCTGGACCCGTCCAGCCGCGCCGGCGCCATCGTCGACGCCAAGCAGACCGCGAGCATCCAGCGCTTCATCGAGGAAACCCGCGCCACCTCCGCGCAACTGGTGTGCGGCGGCCGTCAGCTGACCTTCAACGGTTCCAGCAACTTCATCGAGCCGACCATCTTCACCAACGTCGACCCGCAGCAGCGCCTGGCCCGTGACGAAGTCTTCGGCCCGGTGCTGGCGGTGACCGCCTTCGACAGCGAGGAAGAGGCCCTGCGCCTGGCCAACGACAGCCCCTTCGGCCTGGCCGCCTCGGTGTGGAGCGACGACCTGCACCGCGCCCACCGTGTCGCCTCGCGCCTGAACGTGGGCACCGTCTCGGTGAACACCGTGGATGCGCTGGACCCGGCGATCCCCTTCGGTGGCGGCAAGCAGTCCGGTTTCGGCCGCGACCTCTCGCTGCACTCGTTCGACAAGTACACCCAGCTGAAGACCACCTGGTTCCAGCTGCGCTAAGACACCGAGGTCAGGTCGCCGGCGCTATGCTCGGCGACTGACCGAACCGCTCGAGACGGCCGGTGAGACTGCCCAGGTAAGTCCGTCGCCCTCGATCCCCTGCAAACCCCTCAGGCCGGCTGCCGATGCACCGCCGAGGGAACTAGGAGACAGTCGATGACCGACAAGAACATCCCCCAGCGTGCAACCAGTGACTTCCAGGCAGCCGACGCGGCCCACCACATCCACGCGTTCCTCGACCAGAAGGCGCTCAACGCCGAAGGCCCGCGTGTGATGGTGCGCGGCGAGGGCCTGTATCTCTGGGACAACGATGGCAACCGCTACCTCGACGGCATGTCCGGCCTGTGGTGCACCCAGCTCGGCTACGGCCGCAAGGACCTGACTGCCGCGGCCAGCGCGCAGATGGACCAGCTGTCGTACTACAACATGTTCTTCCACACCACCCACCCGGCGGTGATCGAGCTGTCCGAGCTGCTCTTCAGCCTGCTGCCGGGCCACTACAGCCACGCGATCTACACCAACTCCGGCTCCGAATCGAACGAAGTGCTGATCCGCACCGTGCGCCGTTACTGGCAGATCCTCGGCAAGCCGCAGAAGAAGATCATGATCGGCCGCTGGAACGGCTACCACGGCTCCACCCTGGCGGCCACCGCGCTGGGCGGCATGAAGTTCATGCACGAAATGGGCGGCATGATCCCCGACATCGCGCACATCGACGAGCCGTACTGGTTCGCCCACGGCGGCGACCTGACCCCGGCCGAGTTCGGCCTGCGCGCCGCTCGCCAGCTGGAAGAGAAGATCCTCGAGCTGGGCGCCGAGAACGTCGCCGGCTTCATCGCCGAGCCGTTCCAGGGCGCGGGCGGCATGATCTTCCCGCCGGAAACCTACTGGCCGGAAATCCAGCGCATCTGCCGCAAGTACGATGTCCTGCTGTGCGCCGACGAAGTGATCGGCGGCTTCGGCCGTACCGGCGAGTGGATGGCCCACCAGCACTTCGGCTTCGAGCCGGACACCCTGTCCATCGCCAAGGGCCTGACCAGCGGCTACATCCCCATGGGCGGCCTGGTGCTGAGCAAGCGCATCGCCGAAGTCCTGGTCGAGCAGGGCGGCGTGTTCGCCCACGGCCTGACCTACTCCGGGCACCCGGTTGCAGCCGCCGTTGCCGTCGCCAACCTCAAGGCGCTGCGCGACGAAGGCATCGTCACCCAGGTGAAGAGCGAAACCGGCCCGTACCTGCAGCAGTGCCTGCGCGAAGTCTTCGGCAACCACCCGCTGGTCGGCGACGTGCAGGGGGCCGGCCTGGTTGCCGCGCTGCAGTTCGTCGAGGACAAGGCGACCCGCAAGCGCTTCGACAACGAGAACGACATCGCCTGGCGCTGCCGCACCATCGGCTTCGAGGAAGGCGTGATCATCCGCTCCACCCTCGGCCGCATGATCATGGCTCCGGCGCTGGTCGCCGGCCGCGCGGAAATCGACGAGCTGGTCGACAAGACCCGCATCGCCGTGGACCGCACCGCGAAGGAAATCGGCGTGCTGTAACGCCGCTGTCTGCCGGGTTCCCGCGAACGCGGGAGCCCGGCGACACACTCCGAACAGGGAAGCTCTGAACGAATAACAACAGCGCCGCGAGCCCCATGAGGCCCGCGCGATGGAACCGTTTTGCCGCACGTTCGGCAACTGCCCCGTACCTCCACCAACAACGCCTGACCGGCAGTGGGAGTCGTTCCATGAAATCGTCCTTGCGTTCCACCCTTGCCTGCGCCGTTCTCGCCGCAGTGACCGGCGCCGCCCAGGCGCAACCGCAGAACCTCACCGTCATCTCCTTCGGCGGCGCCACCAAGGCCGCGCAGGAGCAGGCCTACTTCAAACCCTTCGACGCCAGCGGCGCCGGCAACGTGGTCGCCGGCGAGTACAACGGCGAGATGGCCAAGGTGAAAGCCATGGTCGACGTCGGCAAGCCGACCTGGGACGTGGTCGAGGTGGAAAGCCCCGAACTGCTGCGCGGCTGCGACGAGGGCCTGTTCGAGCGTATCGACCCGGCAGCCATCGGCAACCCGGCCGACTTCGTGCCCGGCACCCTCAGCGAGTGCGGCGTGGCCACCTACGTCTGGTCGATGGTCATGGCCTACAACAGCGCCAAGCTGGCCAAGGCGCCGGCCTCCTGGGCGGACTTCTGGAACGTCAAGGACTACCCCGGCAAGCGCGGCCTGCGCAAGGGCGCCAAATACACCCTGGAAGTGGCCCTGCTGGCCGACGGCGTGAAGCAGGAAGACCTCTACAAGGTGCTCTCGACCCCCGCCGGCGTCAGCCGTGCCTTCGCCAAGCTCGACCAGCTCAAGCCGTACATCCAGTGGTGGGAAGCCGGTGCGCAGCCGCCGCAATGGCTGGCCGCCGGCGACGTGGTGATGAGCGCCGCCTACAACGGCCGCATCGCCGCCGCGCAGAAGGAAGGCGTGAAACTGGCCATCGTCTGGCCGGGCAGCCTCTACGACCCGGAATACTGGGCGGTGGTGAAGGGCACCCCGAACAAGGCACTGGCCGAGAAATTCATCGCCTTCGCCAGCCAACCGCAAACGCAGAAGGTGTTCTCCGAGAACATCCCTTACGGCCCGGTGCACAAGGGCACCATGGACCTGCTGCCGGCCGACGTGCAGGCCGCGCTGCCGACCGCCCCGGCCAACCTGAAGGACGCCCGTGCCGTAGACGCCGCCTTCTGGGTCGACCACGGCGAAGAGCTGGAACTGCGCTTCAACACCTGGGCGGCCCACTAAGCCGCCCGCTTCACCGCGCTGCCCGGTTCACCGGGCAGCGCCCTGCCTTGCGAGAAAGACAATGACAACGACGCAAAACTCGGCGTCGACGCTGGAGCTGAGCACCATTCAGCCCATCGCCGCGCACGAACGGCATGGTCGCGCCCGCGATCTCTTCACCATCTGGTTCGGCAGCAACATCATGCTGCTCACCGTGGTCACGGGGGCGCTGGCCGTCACCGTGTTCAAGCTCTCCTTCGTCGCCGCGCTGCTGGCGCTGGTGCTCGGCAACCTGGTCGGCGGCATCTTCATGGCCCTGCACTCGGCGCAGGGCCCGCAGCTGGGCGTGCCGCAGATGGTGCAGACCCGCGGCCAGTTCGGCTCCTTCGGCTCGCTGCTGGTGGTCGCCCTGGTGGTGATCATGTACCTGGGCTTCTTCGCCTCGAACCTGGTGCTCGGCGGGCAGACCCTGAGCGCGCGCTTCCCGGTGGTCAGCACCAACGCCGGCATCCTGCTGGTCGGAGTGGTCAGCGTGATCGCCACCGTCTTCGGCTACCGCCTGATCCACGGCTACACCCGGCTGATGTCCTGGCTGTCCGGCGGCGTGCTGCTGCTCAGCTTCGTCTGGGTGCTGTTCGTCCACGGCCTGCCGGCGGACTTCATGCAGCGCAACGGCTTCAACCTGCCGGGCTTCATGGGCGCACTGTCGATCGCCGCGCTCTGGCAACTGGCCTACGCGCCCTACGTTTCCGACTACTCGCGCTACATGCCGCAGGACACCGGTTCGCGCACCGCCTTCTGGTCCAGCTACTGGGGCTGCTGCCTGGGCTCGATCCTGCCGATGGTGCTGGGCGTGATGGTTGGCCTCGCGGCGGACGGCGGTGATGTGGTCGCCGGCCTGATCGGCATGACCGGCGGCTTCAGCGCGGTGATGGTGGCGGTGTTCTCCATCGGCATCGCCGCGACCAACGCCATGAACCTGTATTGCGGCACTCTCTCGGCGATCACCGTCGGCCAGACCCTGATCCCGAGCTGGAACGCCAAGGCCGGCTGGCGCGCCTTCATCGCCCTGAGCCTGTTCGGCGGCTCGCTGGCGCTTGCCCTGCTCGGCCAGGACAACTTCATGGCCAACTACACCAACTTCATCCTGCTGCTGCTCTACGTGCTGGTGCCCTGGAGCGCGATCAACCTGGTCGACTACTACCTGGTCGCCCACGGCAAGTACGACGTGCTGTCGTTCTTCCGTCGCGACGGCGGCATCTACGGCACCTTCAACTGGACCGCAGTTAACTGCTACGTACTGGGCATCCTGGTACAGGTGCCGTTCATGTCCACCGAGCTGTACACCGGCGTGGTGGCCAAAGCCATGAACGGCGCGGACATCTCCTGGATCGTCGGCCTGGGCGTGGTCTCGCCGGTCTACTGGCTGTTCAGCCGCAAGCGCCAACGCGCCCTCGCCGGAGCCCGCGCATGAGCCGCCGCACCGGATTCTTCTTCGACGAACGCTGCTTCTGGCACGCCGCCGGGCTGCACGTGCTGGTCCTGCCGGTCGGGGGCTGGTTGCAGCCGCCGGCCGGCAGCGGCCATGCCGAGTCGGCGGAGAGCAAACGCCGGCTGAAGAGCCTGATGGACGTCTCGGGCCTGAGCGACAAGCTGAAACTCTCCAGCGCACCGATGGCCAGCGAGGAGGACCTGCTGCGCGTCCACCCGGCCGACTACCTGGCACGCTTCAAGGCCATGAGCGACGCCGGCCACGGCGAGCTGGGCGAAGAAGCCATGGTCGGCCCCGGCACCTATGAGATCGCCCGGCAATCAGCAGGTCTCGCCATCGCGGCGGTGGAAGCGGTGCTCAGCGGCGAGCTCGACAACGCCTACGCCCTCTCGCGTCCGCCGGGCCACCACTGCCTGGCGGATCGCGGCATGGGCTTCTGCTACCTGGCCAACATCGCCGTGGCGGTAGAAGCGGCCAAGGCCCGCCACGGCCTCAAGCGCGTCGCCGTGCTGGACTGGGACGTGCACCACGGCAACGGCACCCAGTCGATCTTCTACGGCCGCGACGACGTACTGACACTGTCGATCCACCAGGCCAACTGCTTCCCGACCGATTCCGGCTATGTGGAAGAAAGAGGCGAGGGCGCCGGGCTCGGCTTCAACCTCAACGTCCCGCTGTACCCAGGTAGCGGCGACGACGCCTACCGCCAGGCGATGGAGCGCGTGATAGTCCCGGCCCTGGAGCAATTCCAGCCCGAACTGATCGTGGTCGCCTGCGGCTTCGACGCCAACGGCGTGGACCCACTGGCCCGCATGCTCGCCCACAGCGAAACCTTCCGCGCCATGACCCGAAGCATCCGCGAAGCAGCCGAACGCCTGTGCAAAGGCCGCCTGGTGCTGGTCCACGAAGGCGGTTACGCCGAATCCTATGTGCCCTTCTGCGGCCACGCGGTGATCGAGGAACTGGCCGGCGTCCGCACCGAAGTGACCGACCCCTTCCTGCCGATGCTCGAAGGCCAGCAGCCGGATGCGGATTTCCGTGCGTTCCAACGTGGGGCGATCGAGCGGATGGTGGAGGAGCTGGGCCTGGCGAACGGCGTATAACGCTCCGCGTTATACGCCGTTTGGCCTTCGTGGCAGGCGGCGCCGAACCTAAGCGGAGCATTGCGGCGGGAGATCGCCAGGTTCGGCCAAGGTGCTGGATTGGAGATGGGTGTAGCGGCGTATAACCGCGAACGGTTATACGCCCAAAGTTCTTTGGTGGCGTGGATATAGACTAAGTGTTTATCTTTCGCTCAGCCTTTGAGAGTATCGAAGTTAAGTGTGTACGGGCTCTCAAGTAGTGGCGAGAGTTTTGCCAAATATAGACTATCTTCAAGCAAGTACATTCAGATTTATTATTTGGCACCCTAGTGTTCATAAGAAATAGGTCCTCTGCAGCAGTCGTTGTCAATTTCTATATGCTGCGGTGGCATTTCTGTAGTGTGTTCGTTGATTTTTCTTTCTTTGTCATTTCTATAAAATCCTACTTCTTCAATTCGGCGTATGCTGAGGCTTTGCTGTCGTCGCTCACCTAGTGTTATCTACTTGTCTATAGTGAGTAGATCACTCTCCAGACAGCTCTCTCAATTCTTGCATTCGTTGTATGTTGATTTTCATTGGGCATGTATAGCGCATAGGTTCGCCGACATAATTCCCGGCTAGCTCGCAGTGGAAATTCCTATATTTCAGCCAGGATCTTTGAGAATCTTCAAATTTCTTTGCATCTACGGGAGATGTGTTGAGTATTTTTGAGTAAATCTTTTTGTAAAGAAGGTTGATCTCCTTTTTTGTATTTTTATAAACGAACTCTGTGCACCCGCTTATTGCGCTATCAATTATTTTTCCAGAATCATTTATGCAGGAGTTGTAAGCAGCCAAGTAGTCAGCTCTCATTAGGTCTTCGGATAGAGCATGATTTTGAAATGCAAGTAAAATTGCTGCTGCTGAAAGGGTTTTAATAAAAATTCTAAAATGCGTGCTAAGAGCCACGGTTCTTTTCTCCACTCACAGCCTTCTTAGTAATCACCAAGGCCAACTTTCTGCAGAAGCAATCTTAGGTTGTTGGTAGATTCTTGGTTTCCGCTATTTGCGTTTCCGGAGTAATAGGACATTTCCCCATTCGAAATTCTGCCGTCATATATACTTCTCCCGGCTGGGGTTGAGATTGAAGCCCATTCTTTTGATGCGGCATATTGTGCATCATCAACGGAGCCTCTTCCGTCTTCAACGAATCTTGCCAAGACACCGCCGCCAGCTTTTTTGAATAGATATTCAGAGAAGACACGCTCCTGCATGTGTTCATCATATAACTCGTCGCCGGAAAGCCCCATGGATCTCTTCGCAGTCTTGAGGGTTGCTATCACTGTTTGATATTTTCCAGTTGCAAACATTCTGTTTCTGTTTGTTCCGGGCAATTCATCTGTGTCGATTATTTCGTCAATGGTTTTGTTGGTCACAGTCCCTGTTGGTGGGTGCAGGAACGAGAATCCTACCCGCCCATCTGGTACATCCTTTGTTCCCGTGTTGTATGACTCATAGTTACCTTCTCCATGCGAGATAATGTCGCCGATTTTTCTAATTAACCTCTCTAGACTGCCAAGATTTTTTGCAAGTGAAGTAAGAAAGCCAATCGGATGAAAATGCCAAACCCGCCCATCCACCGGCAGCCCCACTTTCCCAGCCACGTCATTCCACCAGCACATCTGTTCAATTCGACGCTTTCCAGAGATCCAATTGGTATGCGGGGTCGACGGGCTATGGCCAAGAATCTCGTCCAGCTCGTTCCACTTCTGCGGAATCCAGTGCCATTCGTTTTCGCAGTGGATCACCAGGCGGGAAATCGATTGCGCATGGGCGGGTAGTTCGAGGGCCTTTTGCAGTTCATCGGCGGTCATCCGGCCGTCGCGATTGCGGTCGATGATCTCGAACAGCCGGCTGCGTAGCGGGCCCTGGTCTGACAGGTCGGCCATCTGGCTGTAGCGTTCGCGGGCTTGCTCGTTCAGCCGCTCCATCGTGGTTTGTTGCCGGTAGGCGACGCAGCGCTGGGGCGTGTCGCGGTTGCAGATGACGTCGTAGCCGGGCCATTCCCAGGGGCTGGCCCACTGGGCGTCGGCCTCGACCTTCACCCAGCCGGACTGCAGCTGGTTGTGCTCGTCGTGCAGCAGGTTGTCCAGGCGGTACCAGGTACAGGCCTTGCGACCATCCTTTGCCGGGATGGTGAGCTTGTGTTCGGGTTTCAAGCCGTCGAGCAGGCTTTTCGGCAGGTAGAGTTCGGCGGCGCTGCGTGGAGTGTCGCTGTCGACGAATGGGTACCGCGCGGCGCTGAGGTCGGCCCGATCCGGCGCTATCGGCGTGCCCTTGGGTACCTGCAGCCAGGTCTTGCCACTGGCGGGTAGGCGCTTGGCCCACTCGCGGCAGAAGTGGATAAAGCCACCGACATCCTGGCCGCTGAACGCTTCCAGGTGCAGTTGCCGAGTCGGCTCATCGGCGTAGCAGAAATGGTAGGTGCCCAGGTGGCCGATCAGGGCGCCGGCCTTGATCGGCACCGGTTCGTCGAGCACCACGCAGCGGTCCCGTTCCTGCGGTTCCGGTTCGCTCAGCAGGGAGTCGAAGTGGACGTACTGGTTGACCCACTCCAGCTTGCGGCAGGCACCTTCGCCGCTGAGGCGCACCACCGTACCAAGAGGCAGTTTCATCAGCCGGTGAGCGTGGGCATCGGCGCTGGCGAGCACCTCGAGCTCGTGGGTGGCGCGGTATTCGCCGCCATCGAGCGGGGCGAGATGACTGAATCGGACATAGCCCTGCAACGCCCCGTCGCTCAGCAATTGCCGGGGACCGGCGAGGTTCTCCAGCTTGCGGTAGCTGCTGGTGCCGCTGACGGTCACTTCCGTGCCGCGGGCCAGGCCGGAAATGATCGCGCCACCGTTCGGGCCGATCCGCGTGCGTAACCAGACCAGGCCATCGAGACCAGGCACATGGTCCTGAACCGACTCCCTGACCCGCAGAAACTTACCGGGCGGCCAGAACGCCGGTCGCTGCAGGCTCTTGTCCGCCTGGTACACCGACCAGTCCTGCAGGTGCATGTACAGGCTGTAGAAGGTCAGGCTCGGTGGGGTGTCGTCGCTACCGGCGATCTTCGGTGCCTGCAGGCGATGGCGCACCAGTACGAAGTTGCGAGTGAACGGCCGTTGCGCCGGCTGGCGGTTGACGGTGAATTCGCTGGTGGGTGATTGGCTGTCGATGCGATAAGCCACCACCTCGCCGTCGGCCAGGCAGCGCACAAAGGATTGATCGAGGATGCCCGCCGTACCGGCATCGAAATGCACGCCGGCATGCCAGATGCCATTGCGCCCCAACGGGTAGTAGCCACCCTTGGCGTAGGCCAACTCGGTCAGTTGCCGCAGTGGATCGGCCTTGCTGCCGAACGGATGGCTCCATTGCCGTACGGCAGGCAGGTGCATGTACTCGTGGCTGTCGGCCCACTGCTCGCCTGGTAAAGGCGCGTAGATTGGCAGCTTGAGAGGCTCGCCTTCGCGTTGTGTAGCACGTGCTGCATTGACGGCGTTGGCTGCGGCGGCAGCCAGTGCGCTGAGAGAGGGGGTAGCCATGACATCTCCTTTGTTCGCTGGATGACACGAGCAGCAGAGGCGTCGGTGAGGTCCGGACGGGCGAAAATCAGGGGGGCAAAGGCCTTCTGTGCTCGAGGTCGCGGATGCTTTCAGGCGTGGAGGCGGGGTGTCTTTCGGGTGCGTCTGAGGGGGTTGTAAGAGATTTCCTGTTCCCGACAAGGATTGACCTAAGGCGGGTTGAGGGAGGTTCGCGAGCAAGCTCGCTCCTACGAGGAGCAGGCGTTTTCGTGCCGGGCGCTGTGGGATATCCACAGACAAAAAAAGAGGGAGCCCGAAGGCTCCCCTGGAGAGAAACCGCGGCGGGGGGCGCCGCGGTCGGAGCGCTTGCCGTTTTTTAGGCGGCGCGGAACAGGTTGTGCGGGTCGATGACGAATTTCTTCGGCACGCCTGCGTCGAACTCGCCGTAGCCTTTCGGCGCGTCGTCGAGGGTGATGACTTCCACCCCGACGATGTCGGCGATCTTGATGCGGTCCCACATGATTGCCTGCATCAGCTGGCGGTTGTACTTCATCACCGGGGTCTGGCCGGTGTGGAAGCTGTGCGACTTGGCCCAGCCCAGGCCGAAGCGGATGCTCAGGCTGCCGTGCTTGGCGGCTTCGTCCACCGCGCCCGGGTCCTCGGTGACGTACAGGCCGGGGATGCCGATCTTGCCGGCTACCCGCACCACGCCCATCAGCGAGTTCAGCACGGTGGCCGGAGCCTCGTGCTGCGAGCCCGAGTGGCCGTGACCACGCGCCTCGAAGCCCACCGCATCCACCGCGCAGTCCACTTCCGGCTCGCCCAGCAGATCGGCGATCTGCTCGTGCAGCGGGGTGTCCTTGGACAGGTCGGCGATTTCGAAGCCCTGGGCCTTGGCGTGGGCCAGGCGGGTCGGGTTGACGTCGCCGACGATTACCACCGCGGCGCCCAGCAGGCGGGCGGAAGCAGCGGCAGCCAGGCCGACCGGACCGGCACCGGCGATGTAGACGGTGCTGCCCGGGCCAACGCCGGCGGTTACCGCGCCGTGGTAGCCGGTGGGCAGGATGTCGGACAGGCAGGTCAGGTCGCGGATCTTCTCCATCGCCAGGTCGCGGTTCGGCAGCTTCAGCAGGTTGAAGTCGGCGTAGGGGACCATGACGTATTCGGCCTGGCCACCGACCCAGCCGCCCATGTCGACGTAGCCGTAGGCGCCGCCGGCACGCGACGGGTTGACCGTCAGGCAGACGCCGGTGTGCTGTTCCTTGCAGGTGCGGCAGTGACCGCAGGCGACGTTGAAAGGCACGGAGACCAGGTCGCCGATCTTCATGGTTTCCACGCCACGGCCGATCTCCACCACCTCGCCGGTGATTTCGTGGCCGAGCACCAGCCCTTCTGGCGCGGTGGTACGGCCGCGCACCATGTGCTGGTCGGAGCCGCAGATGTTGGTGGACACCACGCGCAGGATCACCCCGTGATCGATCTGCTTGCCCTGTGGGTCCTGCATCTTCGGATAGGGGA
Organism: Pseudomonas knackmussii B13; assembly: GCF_000689415.1. Lineage (NCBI taxonomy): Bacteria > Pseudomonadati > Pseudomonadota > Gammaproteobacteria > Pseudomonadales > Pseudomonadaceae > Pseudomonas > Pseudomonas knackmussii. The sequence goes on from NZ_HG322950.1 coordinate 200,269, forward strand.
TGTTCTGGACTTCGACCTTACCTGGGCCGAGATAAACCACACCACGATTACCAGACATACGCATTCCTCATTGTCGTTGTGGGCACAAATGCGCGGCGCGATGGCCGTGCGGTTTTGCACTGGGATGTCGTCTGTTGCGCGACAGGGCCGGAGTACAGCTGGCAGCCGGCGGGTCTGTCGGTGTTGCTCGGGTCGTGCGGCGTATAACCCGGAGGGTTATACGCCCTACGTTGTGATCTGCAGCGGAGTAGCGTTCACAGCACCACGGTGCGATTGGCGTTGAGAAACACCCGTCGCTCGATGTGGAAGCCCACGGCCTTGGCCAGGGTCAGGCACTCGACGTCGCGGCCCTTGGCGATCAGGTCCTCGGGGTAGTGGGCGTGGTCCACCGGCTCGACGCCCTGGGCGATGATCGGGCCCTCGTCGAGGTCGTTGTTGATGTAGTGGGCGGTGGCGCCGACCAGCTTGACGCCCTTCTGGTACGCCTGGTGGTACGGCTTGGCGCCCTTGAAGCCGGGCAGCAGCGAGTGGTGGATGTTGATCGCCCAGCCGTCCAGCTTGCGGCACAGCTCGGGGGAGAGCACCTGCATGTAGCGGGCGAGGATCACCAGTTCAGCGCCGCTCTCCTCGATCACCTGCCAGACCTTGGCTTCCTGCGCGCCCTTGTCGTTCGGGTCGAGCGCGAAGTGGTGGTAGGGGATGCCGTGCCAGCGCGCCAGGGGTTCCAGGTCCGGGTGGTTGGAGATCACCGCCACCACGTCCATCGGCAGCTGGCCGATGCGCTGGCGGTAGAGCAGGTCGTTCAGGCAGTGGTCGGCCTTGGAGACCATGATCACCACCTTGCTGCGGTAGCCCGCCGGGGTCAGCTCGGTCTTCATCTGGAAGGGCTCGACGCGCTCGGCCAGGCCTTCGCGGAAGCTGGCCTCGTCGAAGCCGGCCGGGGTGCGGAACTCCACGCGGATGAAGAAGCGCTGGGCCAGGCGGTCGTCGAAGGAGTGGTGCTCGGTGACGTAGCACTGCTGTTCGAACAGGTAGCGCGTCACCACGTCGACGGTGCCCAGCAGGCTCGGGCTGTCGGCGGTGAGGATCCAGGTATCGGGGGTGCGGCTCATGGCGGGGCTCCGGTCGAGACGCGGGGGAAGCGGGCCGTGCACGGCCCGCCTGCCGGGAAGTTACGCGGCGATCTGCAGGCCGTACTCGGCGCTGGCGTCCTGCAGCCAGAGCCAGAAGTAGTCGGCGAAGCTGCGGCGCACCACCAGCTCCCAGGTGTCCTCGGCGGTGTGACGGATCACGCACTGCGACTTGGCGAAGATGGTGCCGACTGCCTTGCCGACCGGGAAGTTGCTCGGGTGCAGGTCGTAGCTGGTGGACTTCATCAGCAGCTCGCGCACGTTCGGGCCGCTCAGTTCGAGCAGGGTCTGCCCGCCGCTGACGTTGACCACCGAGTAGTGCAGCTCTTCGCCGAGGGTTTTACGCAGCTTCTGTTCCACGGCGAATTCCTCGCCGCCGGCGACGATCAGCAGCCACTCGTCCGGGCCGAGCCATTGCAGCGAGACGTCGCCCTTGGCCACCAGGCCCAGGGCTACCGGTAGTTCCAGGCCCAGGGCTTTGTGCACGCCTGCGGCGAAGGCGGCGTCATGGGCGTCGCCGCGCAGGGTCAGGTGGCCGAGCAGCTTCTTCTCGCGCAGGGTGATGCCGGCTTTCGGGTTGCCCCGGCTGGCGAGCTTGTCCAGCTCGGCGTGGTGCAGCGGGGTCTCGACTTTCACCCCGGCTTCGGGGCGTTGCTGGTAGACGTTTGCCTTGCTCATTCGTATTCACCTTGGGACGCCGTGCGTCCGCGAATCCTGTCTGTCCGGTGCGCGGCGCGCTCCCTCGGGGAGCGCGGCGGCGAGGGGAAAACTCAGTCGACGTTCTGGCGCTCGCCTTTCGGGTCGTAGAACACCGAGCTGCAGATTTCCGCCTCGATCACCCGGCCGTCGGCCAGCGGTGCGTAGACCTTCTCGCCCATGCGCTTGAGACCGCCCTTGACCACCGCCAGGGCGAAGCCGTAGCCGAGGCTGCTGCTCATGTAGCTGGAGGTGACGTGGCCGACCATGTTCATCGGGATCGACTGCTGCGCGGTGAACACCAGCTGCGCACCCTCGGGCAGGACTTCCATCGGGTTGGTGGGCTTGAGGCCGACCAGCTGCTTGCGGTCTTCACGCAGGCAGTCGACGCGGTTCATGCCCCGCCAGCCGATCCAGGAGAACGGCTTGGTGCGGCCCACGGCCCAACCCATGTTCAGGTCGTCCGGGGTCACCGAGGCGTCGGTGTCCTGGCCGACGATGATGAAGCCCTTCTCGGCGCGCAGGACGTGCATGGTCTCGGTGCCGTACGGGGTCAGGTTGTACTTCTTGCCGGCCTCGACGATGGCTTCCAGTACGCCCATGGCGTAGTTGGCCTGGACGTTCACCTCGTAGGAGAGCTCACCGGTGAAGGAGATCCGGAACACCCGTGCCGGTACGCCGGCGACCTTGCCTTCCTGCCAGGTCATGAACGGGAAGGCTTCCTTGTCGAGGTTGATGTCGGTGACCTCGGCCAGCAGCTTGCGGCTGTTGGGGCCGGACAGGGTCAGGGTGGCCCAGTGGTCGGTGACCGAGGTGAAGTACACCTTCAGCTCCGGCCATTCGGTCTGGTGGTACAGCTCCAGCCATTCCAGCACGCGGGCGGCGCCGCCGGTGGTGGTGGTCATGACGAAGTGGTTGTCCGCCAGGCACGCGGTCACGCCGTCGTCGAAGACCATGCCGTCTTCCTTGCACATCAGGCCGTAGCGGGCCTTGCCCACGTCCAGCTTGGTCCAGGCGTTGGTGTAGACGCGGTTGAGGAACTCGCGGGCGTCCGGGCCCTGGATGTCGATCTTGCCCAGGGTCGAGGCGTCGAGCAGGCCGACCGACTCGCGCACGGCACGGCACTCACGGGCCACGGCGGCGTGCATGTCTTCGCCGGCTTTGGGGAAGTACCAGGGGCGCTTCCACTGGCCGACGTCCTCGAACTCGGCGCCGTTCTTCACGTGCCAGGCGTGCAGGGCGGTGAAGCGCACCGGCTCGAACAGGTGGCCGCAGTGACGGCCGGCGACCGCGCCGAAGGTCACCGGGGTGTAGTTCGGGCGGAACATGGTGGTGCCGGTCTCGGCGATGCTCTTGCCCTGGGCGCGGGCGGCGATGGCCAGGCCGTTGATGTTGCCCAGCTTGCCCTGGTCGGTGCCGAAGCCCAGCGCGGTGTAGCGCTTGACGTGCTCGATGGACTCGAAGCCCTCGCGGCAGGCCAGTTCGATGGCGGCGGCGGTGACGTCGTTCTGCGGATCGACGAACTGCTTCGGCGCGCGCGAGGTGGGTTTCTCGTGCGGGACCTGGAACAGCGCGACGGTCGGCTCCTCGACACGCTCGGGCGCCTTCGGCAAGTCACCTGCGACGGCCTTGAAGCCGGCGTCCTCGGCGGCCTGGGTGCCGGCGTTGTAGCCGTCCTGCAGGGTGTCGGCGAGGCGGAACACGCCGTTCACCGCACCGGCGCAGATGCGCTTCTGCAGGCCTTCGCCGGGGACGAAGGCGAGGATGTCTTCACGCCACTCGGGCTTGCCGCCCAGGTGCGAAGCCAGGTGCACGACCGGGCTGTAGCCGCCGGAGCTGGCGATCAGGTCACAGTCCAGCCAGTCGCCAGGAGCGGTGACTTTCAGGCGGATCGGGTCGATGGCGGCGATCTTCGCGCCAGTCACGCGCTTGCTGCCGCGCGCTTCGATGACCGAGCTGCCGGTGATGACGCGCATGCCGCGCTTGCGGGCTTCTTCCACCCATTCGCCACGCGGGTTGGCGCGGGCGTCGGCGATGGCGACCACTTCCAGGCCGGCTTCCTGCCAGTCCAGGGCCACGCGGTAGGCGTAGTCGTTGTTGGTCGAGAGCACCAGCTTCTTGCCCGGTGCCACGCCGTAGCGGCGTACATAGGTGGAGACGGCGCCGGCCAGCATGTTGCCCGGCAGGTCGTTGTTGCCGTACACCAGCGGACGCTCGTGGGCGCCGGCGGCCAGCACGACGCGCTTGGCGCGCACGCGGTGGACGCGGTGGCGAACCTGGCCCAGCGGGGCGGTTTCGCCCAGGTGGTCGGTGCGGCGTTCGTGGATGGTGAGGAAGTTGTGGTCGTGGTAGCCGTTGACGGTGGAGCGCGGCAGCAGGACGACTTCCGGCAGGCTCTGCAGCTCGGCGACGACCTGCGCGACCCATTCGGCGGCGGGCTTGCCGTCGAGGGTTTCGCGGGTGTCGAGCAGGCTGCCGCCGAACTCTTCCTGTTCGTCGGCGAGGATCACGCGGGCACCGCTACGCGCAGCGGCCAGGGCGGCGGCCAGACCGGCAGGGCCGGCGCCGACGATCAGCACGTCGCAGTGACGGTTCATCCAGTCGTAGCTGTCCGGATCGACCTCGGTGGGCGCGCGGCCCAGGCCGGCGGCCTTGCGGATGTACTTCTCGTAGGTCAGCCACATGGACTGCGGGTACATGAAGGTCTTGTAGTAGAAGCCGGGCGGCATCATCTTGCCGCCGACCTTGCCGAACACGCCCATCAGGTCGTTCTGCACGTTCGGCCAGCCGTTGGTGCTGCTCGATACCAGGCCGGCGTACAGCGCCTGCTGGGTGGCGCGCACGTTCGGCACCTGGGTGGCTTCGCGGGAGCCGATCTGCAGGATGGCGTTCGGCTCTTCGGCGCCGGCGGCGACGATGCCGCGGGCACGGGAGTACTTGAAGCTGCGGCCGACGACGTCGACGCCGTTGGCCAGCAGGGCGGCGGCCAGGCTGTCACCGGCGAAGCCCTGGTATTGCTGGCCGTTGAAGGTGAAGGTCAGCGGCTTGCTGCGGTCGATGCGACCGCCGCGGGAAAGGCGATTGATCTGGCTCATGTTCAGGCCTTCTCGACTGCGGGCTGGACGGGCGACTTCTTGTCGGCGGCGGTGACGCTGGGTTTCTCGCCGATCTTGTAGGTCTCGAGGATTTCGTAGGTCACGGTGTGGCGGGTGACGTTGAAGTACTGCCGGCAGCCGGCGGCGTGCACCCACAGCTCGTGGTGGATGCCGCGCGGGTTGTCGCGGAAGAACATGTATTCACCCCACTCGGCATCGGAGCAGGCCGCCGGGTCCAGCGGGCGCGGGATGTGCGCCTGGCCCTTGGCGTGGAATTCCTCTTCGGAGCGCAGTTCGCCGCAATGGGGGCAGAAGATGTGCAACATGGTGATAGCCCTCTTAGTGCGCTACGGCTGCAGCGCCGTGCTCGTCGATCAGCGCGCCGGTATGGAAACGTTCGATGGAGAAGGGCGCCGCCAGCGGGTGCGGTTCGCCGGTCGCCAGGGTGGCGGCGAAGACGTTGCCCGAGCCGGGGGTGGCCTTGAAGCCACCGGTGCCCCAGCCGCAGTTGAAGAACAGGTTCTTCACCGGGGTCTTGCCGATGATCGGGCAGGCGTCCGGGGTGGTGTCGACGATGCCGCCCCACTGGCGGTTCATGCGCACGCGGGACAGCACCGGGAACATCTCGACGATGGCCTGCAGGGTGTGCTCGATCACCGGGTAGGAGCCGCGCTGGCCGTAGCCGTTGTAGCCGTCGATGCCGGCGCCGATGACCAGGTCGCCCTTGTCCGACTGGCTGATGTAGCCGTGCACGGCGTTGGACATGATCACGCTGTCGATGATGGGTTTCAGCGGTTCGGAAACCAGCGCCTGCAGCGGGTGCGATTCGATCGGCAGGCGGAAGCCGGCGAGCTTGGCCATGTGCCCGGAGTTACCGGCGGTGACCACGCCGACGCGCTTGGCGCCGATGAAGCCGCGGTTGGTCTCGACGCCGATCACCGCGCCGTCCTGCTTGCGGAAGCCGATGACTTCGGTCTGCTGGATCAGGTCCACGCCCAGGGCGTCGGCGGCACGGGCGAAGCCCCAGGCCACGGCATCGTGACGGGCCACGCCGCCACGGCGCTGCACGGTGGAGCCCATGATCGGGTAGCGGGCGCTCTTGGTGCAGTTCAGGTAGGGAATCTCTTCGGCCACCTGCTGCGCGTTGAGCAGCTCGCCATCCACGCCGTTCAGGCGGTTGGCGCTCACGCGGCGTTCGCCGTCGCGCATGTCCTGCAGGGTGTGGCAGAGGTTGTAGACGCCGCGCTGGGAGAACATGACGTTGTAGTTGAGGTCCTGCGACAGGCCTTCCCACAGCTTCATCGCGTGCTCATAGAGCAGCGCCGACTCGTCCCACAGGTAGTTGGAACGGACGATGGTGGTGTTGCGCGCGGTGTTGCCGCCGCCCAGCCAGCCCTTCTCCACTACCGCGATGTTGCGGATGCCGTGTTCCTTCGCCAGGTAGTAGGCGGTGGCCAGGCCGTGCCCGCCGCCGCCGACGATGACCACGTCGTACACGGGCTTGGGCGTCGGCGTGCGCCACATGCGCTGCCAGTTCTCGTGGTGGCTCAGTGAGTGCTTGAACAGGCCGAAGCCGGAATAGCGTTGCATGTGGGTGCTCCTGGTATTTCTGCTCAGTCCCGTGGGAGCGAGCTGGCTTGCGAAGGTAGTGTCGGGTTCGCGAGCAAGCTCGCTCCTACGGGCAATGCCGCGGGAATTTCAACGATAGACCGGGTAGTCGGCGCAGAGGCCGGCGACCTGGGTGGCCACCTTGGCCTCGACGTCGGCGTCGCCCAGGTGGTCGAGCACGTCGCAGATCCAGCCGGCCAGCTCGCGGCACTGGGTTTCCTTGAGGCCACGGGTGGTGATGGCCGGGGTGCCGACGCGAATGCCCGAAGTCACGAAGGGGCTCTGCGGATCGTTGGGGACGGCGTTCTTGTTGACGGTGATGCCGACGCGGCCGAGGGCGGCGTCCGCTTCCTTACCGGTCAGGCCCTGCTTGACCAGGCTGATCAGCATCAGGTGGTTGTCGGTGCCGCCGGAAACCACGTCGTAGCCGCGGTCGATGAAGACTTCAGCCATGGCCTTGGCGTTCTTGATGACCTGGGCCTGGTATTCCTTGAAGCCGGGCTCCAGCGCTTCCTTGAAGCACACCGCCTTGGCGGCGATCACGTGCATCAGCGGGCCGCCCTGGGCGCCGGGGAATACGGCGGAGTTGAGCTTCTTCTCGATCTCTTCGTTGCTGCGCGCCAGGATCAGGCCGCCGCGCGGGCCGCGCAGGGTCTTGTGGGTGGTGGTGGTGACCACGTCGGCGTAGGGCAGCGGGTTCGGGTACAGGCCAGCGGCGACCAGGCCGGCGACGTGGGCCATGTCGACGAACAGCAGCGCGCCAACCTTGTCGGCGATGGCGCGGAAGCGCGGGAAGTCGAGGGTCTTGGAGTAGGCGGAGAAGCCGGCGACGATCATCTTCGGCTTGTGCTCGACGGCCAGGCGCTCGACTTCGTCGTAGTCGATCAGCCCGGTCTTGGTGTCCAGGCCGTACTGCACGGCGTTGTACAGCTTGCCAGAGGACGAGACCTTGGCGCCGTGGGTCAGGTGACCGCCGTGGGCCAGGCTCATGCCGAGGATGGTGTCGCCAGCGTTCAGCAGGGCCAGGTAGACGGCGCTGTTGGCCGAGGAGCCGGAGTGCGGCTGGACGTTGGCGTAGTCGGCGCCGAACAGCTGCTTGGCGCGGTCGATGGCCAGCTGCTCGACCTTGTCGACATGCTCGCAGCCGCCGTAGTAGCGCTTGCCCGGATAACCCTCGGCATACTTGTTGGTCAGGCCGCTGCCTTGTGCCTGCATGACGCGCTTGCTGGTGTAGTTCTCCGAGGCGATCAGCTCCAGGTGGTCTTCCTGGCGGGCTTCCTCGTCGGCCAGCGCGGCGAAGAGTTCGTCGTCGTAGCCCTGGATCTGGTCATGCTTGCTGAACATCGCGGTCTCCGTGCGACAACCCGGTGTCGCCTGTGGGTGGAGGCTGCCCTGACCGGTCCTGGCTTTCCGGAATCGCCGTTGGGGGCGTTCCGGGCGGGGGAGCCGAACCGGTCGGTATTAGCCAGTTGCATCCGATTGTGCTCAATACCCCTGTAACCCATTTGCCTGTTTGCGACGTCAAAATGCCCAAACTGACCCGGTCTGCGCCGCTGGTCCGTCGCCGCCGTGAGCGGGGCGCCGCCGCCGTCCGCCGTTGGGTGTAAGCTAGTCGGCGGCATGCTCTTCGCATGTCGCAGAACAACAAGAAACGATGTGCTGTCCTGACTGCCTTTTCCGTTTCCGAGAAGTCCCGCCGCGACAGTCAGTGCAGTGGAGGTAATGCAGATGGCAAACGCCGCCCAGGCCCCCGATCGCGAACGCCGCCCCGACAGCGTTCCGGCTACAGGCACGAAGACCTTCGGCTTCCTGCTGATTCCGAATTTCACCACCATCGGCTTCGCTTCCGCGGTGGAAACCCTGCGCATGGCGAACCTCGCCGCGCGCCGCCCGCTTTACCGCACCTTGCAGATCAGCGCCGATCCCGAGCCGGTGCAGGCCAGCAATGGCATGCGCCTGGTGCCCGACTACAGCATCGAGAACGCGCCGCGCCTGGATGCGCTCTTCGTGGTCGGCTCCAACCCGATCCCGGAGAAGAATGACCGGCGCCTGCTCGACTGGCTGCGCAAGCTCGCCCACCACGGCGTGCCGCTGGGCGGCATCTGCACCGGCAGCCACCTGCTGGCCAGCGCCGGGTTGCTCAAGGACTACCGCTGCACCATCCACTGGGAAGACATCGAGCAGCTCAAGGAGCGCTTCCCCGGCATCGTCATCTCCAACCAGCTGTTCGAGCTGGACCGCGACCGCTACACCTGCTCCGGCGGCACCGCGGCCATGGACATGACCTTGCAGCTGATCGCCCGCGAGCCGGGCGGCGTGGAGATCGCCACCAAGGCCGCCGAGCTGCTGCTCTGCGACCGCATGCGTGGCTCCCGCGAGCAGCAGCGCATCCCGCTGCGGCAGAAGCTCGGCAGCGCCCAGCCGAAGCTGAGCCAGATAGTCGCGATCATGGAAGCGAACCTGGAGGAGCCGCTGGAGCTGGACGAGCTGGCGCAGCTCAACGAGGTGTCGGTGCGCCAGCTGGAACGGCTGTTCCACAAGTACCTGCAGCGCACTCCCAGCCAGTACTACCTGGAACTGCGCCTGAACCGCGCCCGCGACCTGCTGCTGCGCAGCGAGGCGCAGATCCGCGAGATCGCCCTGTCCTGCGGCTTCACCTCGCCGGCGCACTTCTCCAAGTGCTACAGCCGCTTCTTCGGCTGCTCGCCGCGCGGGCAGCGCAAGCAAAGTCCGCTAGGCGCCTAGGGCAGGAAACGAAAAAGCCGCACCCCAGGGTGCGGCTTTTCGTTGTGCGACAAATCGCTTCAGCGCAGTTCGGCGCTGGCGAGTCCTCGGGCGGCGCGGCTGCGTCCCTTGCGATTGTCCAGCAGCCCCAGGCAGAGGATGACCACCGCCAGCATCCCGGTGGCGAGGACCTCCGCGCGGTGCTCCGGCATCGCCAGCATGATGCCCAGCACCGCCAGGATGAACAGGATCACCAGCCAGGTCAGCCAGGGATACAGCCACATGCGGAACTCCAGGGGCTGGCCCGAGGCGACCAGCTTGCGGCGCATGCGCAGTTGCGACACGGCGATCACCAGGTACACCAGCAGGGCAACGGCGCCGGAGCTGGCGAGCAGGAAGGCGAAGACCTTCCCCGGGGCGAAGTAGTTGATGATGGTTGTGAGGAAGCCGACCGTGGTGCTGGCCAGCACGGCGACGTAGGGCACCGCCTTGGGCGAGGTGGTCTGCAGGAAGCGTGGGCCGTCGCCGCGCTTGCTCAGCGAGAAGACCATCCGCGAGGCGGTGTAGATCGCCGAGTTCAGGCAGCTGGCCACGGCGACCAGCACCACGATGTCGACGATCAGCTTGGCGTGCGGGATGTTCATGATTTCCAGGGCGCGCTGGTAGGAGCCGACCTCGGTGAGCAGCGGGTCGTTCCACGGCACGATGGAGACGATCAGGAAGATCGAGACGATGTAGAAGATGCCCATGCGCCAGACCACCGAGTTGGTCGCGCGGGTGATCTGCCGCGCCGGGTTCTTCGACTCGGCGGCGGCGATGGTGACGATTTCCGTGCCCATGAAGCTGAACACCGTGGTCAGCAGCGCGCCGAGCACCGCGCTGAAGCCGTTGGGCATGAAGCCGCCGTGTTCGCGGCTGAGCGCCAGCACGCCGGCAACTTCGCGGCCGGGTAGGCCGCCACTCAGGGCGAAGCCGCCGAGGACGATGAAGCCGACCACCGCGATCACCTTGAGCAGGGCGAACCAGAACTCGAACTCGCCGTAGCGCGCCACGCTGAACAGGTTGGTCGCGGTGAGCAGGGCGGTCACCGCGAGGGCGAACTGCCAGGTCGCCACGGCGGGGAACCAGGCATTGAGGATGGCCGCCGCGGCGACCGCCTCCAGCGGGATCACCAGCACCCAGAACCACCAGTACAGCCAGCCGATGGAGAAGCCCGCCCAACGCCCGATGGCGCGCTCGGCGTAGGTGGAGAAGGAGCCGGTGTCGGGGGAGGCCACGGCCATCTCGCCGAGCATGCGCATCACCAGCACCACCAGGGTGCCGGAGATCAGGTAGGCGAGGATCGCCGCCGGCCCGGCGGAGGCGATGGCGTGGCCGGAGCCGACGAACAGGCCCGCGCCGATGGCGCCGGCGATGGACAGCATGGTGACGTGGCGTTGCTTCAGTTCGGCGGCGAGGGCCGGTCCGCCCTGACCGCCGGGGATGGCTGTGGACATGATGGTTACCCTTGAATTCTTGTTGGATTGGGTACTGCTCGGATGCCGTGATCGCTATCAGCTGTCTGGTGCGAAAGCCTCCTGGACGGCGGCGGCGATGCCTTCGGTACACACGCGCAGGATCAGCTCGCCCTTCTCCCGGCTGGCGCCCTTGGCCGAGGACAGGGTGCCGCAGGCCGGCGTGCGCTCGGGGATGACCGGGAACACGTCATAGGGGGGGAAGGTCGCCGGCGGGTGGTCGACCACCTTGTCCATGTCCACCAGGTGCGGGTACAGGGCCAGCATCAGCGAGGTCTCGAAGACGCCGCCGTGCTCGATGTCCCAGCCAAGGAAACCGTCCGGGTAGAGCTCGGCGATTACCTGCGGGTCGCGAATGAAGTCCCAGTAGGACAGCACCACCACGCGGAAGTCGTCGATGCCGGCGTAGCGCAGTTCGCGCAGGGCCAGGTCGATGCCCTCGACGATGAACATGGAGTTCTCGTAGTGCCCGTTCATCAGCACCAGGCGGCGCGCGCCGTGCCGTGCCAGCTCGCGGATGATGTCCTGCACGGTGCCGGTCAGGGTCGCCCCGTCGAGGCTGGTGGTGCCGGGGAAGTGGTTGCCGCCGCCGGACTTCTGCTGCGACTTGTAGCCGTACTGCAGGCCCGGCAGCACCAGCGCGTCGATGCGTTCGGCGACCCGCTGGCAGACGGCGGTGGGCAGCAGCACGTCGACGTTCATGCACATGTGGTGGCCGTGCTGCTCCAGCGCGCCGACTGGCAGCAGCAGGACGCAGTCGCCCTGGCCGATCCTGGCCGCGTACTCCTTCCAGGACAGCTCTCCCACGAAAACACTCTTGCTCATCGCTACTTCTCCAACAGTGACCGGCCGCGGCCGGAGTCTTCATTACTCGCTGCGCAGCACCAGCGCGCTGGCGCTGTCCCAGGCGGCGAATACCTTCTGTCCACTCTGCAGGCCGAGGCCGTCGTATTCGGCGTGCGGCTTCTGCACCTGCAGCTCCAGGCCGCTGGCGGTCTCCAGGTGGACGTTGACCATCGAACCGACGAACTCCTCGCCGATGACGTGGCACTCCAGGCGGTTGGCCAGGGTCGGGCGCTCGCCGAGCTGGATCAGGTCGGCACCCAGGCACAGGTTCACCGCTTCTCCGGGCAGCAGGTTGCGGTCCTTCGGCGGCCGCGCGAAGAAGGCGCCGTGGACCGACTTGATGCGCACCAGCCCGGAGGCATCGAAGCCTTCGACGCTGCCGCCGAGGATGTTCTTGCCGCCGACGAATTCGGCGACGAAACGGTTGCGCGGTTCGCGGAAGACTTCCTGGGGCGTGCCGATCTGCTCGATCCGCCCGCGGCTCATGATCACCACCCGGTCGGCCATGGCGAAGGCTTCGGACTGCGAGTGGGTGACGTAGACGAAGGTGATCCCCAGGTCTTTCTGCAGGCCGGTCAGCACGCCCTGCATGCGCACGCTCAGGTGTGCGTCGAGGGCGCTCAGCGGCTCGTCGAGCAGCAGGATCGGCGGCTCGGTGACCAGCGAGCGGGCCAGGGCCACGCGCTGGCGCTGGCCGCCGGAGAGCTGGGCGATGTCGCGCCGGGCGAACTCCGCCAGGCCCAGGCGTTCCAGCCAGTGCAGCGCCTTCTTGCGCCGCTCGGCCTTGGCCATGCCGCGCATCTTCAGACCGAACTCGACGTTTTCCAGCACGTCGAGGAAGGGGAACAGCGCCAGGTTCTGCCATACCAGCGGGGTATCGCGTTCCCAGGAGCGCAGGTCGTTGATCCTTTCGCCATTGAGGCGGATCTCGCCCTCGCTGGGCTTCTCCAGGCCGGCGAGCATGCGCAGCGTGGTGGTCTTGCCACAGCCGCTGGAGCCCATGATGGCGACGAACTCGCCCTTGTAGATTTCCAGGTTCATGCGCTCGACGGCGACGAAATCGCCGAAGTGCTTGACCACGTTATCGAACACGACCAGCGGTTGGTTCATGGTGGGTTACCTGCGAAGCGTTGGATTGTCGGTGGCTTCAGGCCGGCTTGCGGCGGCGCATCAGCAGCATCTGGGCGAGGATCACCAGCGCCGTGGTGGTGACGAACACCAGGCTGCCGATGGCGTTGATGGTCGGGCTGACCTGGCCCTGCAGGGTGTTGAGGATGCGCACCGGCACCGTCTCGTTGAGGCCGGAGACGAACCAGGCGACGGCGAACTCGTCGAACGACACCGCCATGGTCACGAAGAGCGCGGCGCACAGGCTCGGCGCGGTGAACGGCAGGATCACATGGCGCATCGCCTGCCACTGGCTGGCGCCGAGGTTCCAGGCGGCCGATTCGAGCACCGGCTCCATCTGCGCCAGGCGCATGCGCACCACCGCCATGGCGAAGGGCGCGCACATCACGATGTGGCTGATCATCACCGCGTGCAGTTCGCCGGACAGGCCCACGCGGGAGAGGAACGCCAGCATCGCCAGGCCCATGATCACCACCGGGATGGTCGGCGGCAGCAGGGCCAGGGCCATGTACAGCGACTTGCCGAAGAAGTGGTAGCGGAAGTCGGTGTAGGCCGCGGCGAAGCCGAGGAAGGTCGACACCAGCGACACCACCAGCGCCACCTTCAGGCTGTTGCGCAGGGCCTGCCAGACCGCCGGGTCGCTGGCGATGGCCTGGTACCAGTGCAGGCTGAACCCGCCCAGCGGCAGCGACGGGAAGCGGTCGGCGTTGAAGGAGAAGACGAAGCTGCCAAGGATCGGGGTGAAGATGAAGAGGAACACCAGCCCCACGTAGCCGCGCAGCAGGAAGTTGATCAGGCGATGCTCGTTCATGCGCGCCTCCGGTAGGCGAAGCGGACCGCGGCGAAGGCCACCAGCAGGAGGGTGGCGATCATCATGCAGGCGATCACCGCCGCGCGCGGCCATTGCTGGCCGGCCTTGGTGGTGTCGGCGATCAGAGTGCTGAGGGTCGGCGGCTGGCCGCCGCCCAGGTACAGCGGGCTGACGAAGTCGCCGAAGCAGAGGATGAAGCAGAACAGCGCGGCCACCACGATGCCGACGCGCGCCGACGGCAGCACCACCTGCAGCACGGTGCGCAGCCGGCCGCAGCCGAGGTTGTGCGCGGCCTCGACCAGCGAACGGTCGAGATACATCAGGCTGAACAGCTGTAGCACCACCGCCAGCGGCAGGCACAGGGTGAAGTAGCCGACGAAGGTGCCGAAGCTGCTGTTGAGCATCGGCAGCGCGCCTATCCCGAGCTGGCCGAACAGGGCATTGAGGATGCCGTTGTCGGAGAGGAACACCTGCCAGGAGTAGGTCCGCACCAGGTAGCTGGTGAAGAAGGGCGTGACCAGCAGCAGGATCGCCAGTTGCCGCGCCGAGGCGCGGAACTTGAAGGCGATGGCGTAGGCACAGGGGAAAGCCACCAGGCTTATCAGCAGTGTCGCCCCACTGGCCATTGCCAGCGTGTGCAGGTAGGCGTCCCAGAAGTAACCGCGACTGAGCACGTAGCTCCAGTTCAGCCACTCGAAGCTCGGCTGCATGCGGAAATTGCGCACCACCCAGAAGCTGATGGTGAGCAGGAACGCCAGCGGGAAGACGAAGAACGCCAGCTGCCAGACCAGCATCGGCAGGGAGAAGGCGAGGCCGTACCAGGGGCCCTGGGCGCGCCGGCGCCCGGCCGAGGCCGGCGGGGTGCCGACCTCGACCAGGGACGGGGCGGTTTGCAGCTTGCGAAGCGTCATAGCCGTTGCCTCCGCGTGCCCGTCAGGCGCCCTTGTATTCCGACCAGAAGTCGTTCCACTCCTCCAGGCCCTGCTGCACAGGGAGCTGGCGGTAGTGGATGCGTCCTTCGCGGATGTCGTCCATGACGTTGCGCTGGCCCAGCAGCATGCCCTGGCGCTTCGCCTCGGCCGGATCGACCTGGTTGAGCAGCGCCCAGCCGCGCTGGCTGGGGATCAGCGCCGGGTAGGCGAGCATCTTCGCCGACTTCACCTGGCCCTGCGGCGAGGTGATGTACTGGATGAACTTCTTCGCCAGTTCCGGGCTGCGCGCGTTGCGGGCGATGCAGTACGACTCGCTCCACTGCAGGCCGCCTTCCTCGGGGATGACCGTCTTCACTGGCGCGCCGGCGCGCTGCAGCACGCCGGTGATCCAGTCGCCGATGCCGCACATGGCGTGGATCTGGCCGTTCTTCAGCGAAGAGAAGGTGCCGCCGTAGTCGAAGAAGCCACCGATTTGCGGGCGCAGGCTCATCACCTTCTTCTGCACGGCTTGCCAGTGCGCGGCGTCGATGTCGTAGGGCTGCTTGTTGCCGGTATACAGGCTGAGCTGGCCGAGGTTCGGCAGGTGCCAGTCGAAGTGCCCGACCTTGCCTTTCAGGCTGTCGTCCCAGAAGGCCGAGTAGCTGCGCACCTTGGCCTCGGGCACCAGCTGGGTGTTGTAGGCGATGCCGAGGAAACCGAAGCGGATCAGCACCGAATACAGCTGGTTGCCGTCCCAGTGGCCGGGAAAATGCTGGAACTCCGGGAAATAGTCGTCGAACGGATAGTCGGCGGGGTCGAGGCGCTCGATGTAGTCGGCGGCCTTGAGCTGCTGCACGTACTCGGCGTCGGAGAGGATCAGGTCGAAGGTGCCGGGCGGCGACTGCGAGATCAGACCGAGCATGTTGTCGCCACCGGTGTAGTACTTGGCGCGGACCTTGACCCCGTGCTCGCGCTCGAAGTCGGCGACGATGTCCGGTTCGGCGTGCCCGGCCCAGGCCAGGATCACCAGCTCCTTCTCGGCGGCGAAGGCGCTGCGCGTCGGGAGCATGCTGGCCAGCGCCGCGCTGCCGGCGAGGACGCCGGTGCCGATGAGGAAATTGCGTCGTGAAAGGTCGGTACGGTTCTTCATTGTTCTTCTCTCCTGCAGTGTGGAAAGGTGCTGTGCCGTTTGTTCCTGGCCTTCCTGGTGCCTGTCGCTTTGCTCCTGACGTGCGCGTAGAGCCCGCCAGGCGCTTGGCAAGACAGGCAACGGATTCAAGGGGGGGGGCTGCTGGCGCTGGGCGCGCCAGGGTCGGGGGACCGCTCTGCGAAGGGCAGGCGGTCTTCTGTTGATGGGTATTGCAGCAGAAGCCGCCGCACGTCTTTTGTCTGAATCCGACCCGAAGTTGGCAGGATTCAGGGGCGCGCGGCGGCCGCGCTCAGTCGGCCATCGGCCGGTACGCCGTTTCGCGCACGCAGAGCATCGCCAGCAGCGCGACGCCCGCCGCGGCCACCAGCATCCAAGCCGGCGCCAGCTTGTTGCCGGTGAGGCTGATCAGCCAGGTGGCGATGAAGGGCGCGGTGCCGCCGAACAGCGCGTTGGCGGTGTTGAAGCTGAAGGCGAAGCCGGTGTAGCGCACGCGGGTCGGGAAGATTTCCGCGAGGAAGCACGGCAGGGTGCCGTCGTTCATCGCCAGCATCAGGCCGAAACCGATCTGGATCAGCAGGATGAACGCGAAAGCGGCGTTGCCGAGCAGGCCGAACAGCGGCACGGTGAGCGCCAGGAACAGCAGCGAGGCAGCCACCAGCATGGTCTTGCGGCCGAAGCGGTCGGACAGCTTGCCCATCAGGAAGATGAAGCCGATGTAGGTGGCCAGCGACACCGTCGATGCGAGGAAGGAATCGCTCTCGCTCATGCCCATCTCGGCCGACAGGTAGGTCGGCATGTAGCTGAGGATCAGGTAGAAGGCCACGGCGTTCAGGCAGGTTGCCCCAATGGCTACCAGCAACTGCCGGCGATAGCGGCCGAACAGCAGGCTGATGGGCGCGCGGTGCTCGCCCTGCTTGCTTTCCATGGCCTGCTCCATCTCGCGGAACTTCGGTGTGTCGGCCAGGTGCAGGCGTATGTAGCGGCCGATCAGGCCCAGGGGCGCGGCGAGCAGGAATGGCAGGCGCCAGCCCCATTCGTGCAGCTGGGCGCTGTCGAGGTGGGCATACAGCTGCGAGGCGAACAGCGAGCCGACCAGCAGGCCGGCAGCGGTGCTAGCCGGCACCAGGCAGGTGTAGAAGCCGCGCTTGCGGTCGGGGGCGTATTCGGCGAGGAAGGCCGAGGCGCCGGCATACTCGCCGGAAGCAGAGAAACCCTGTACCAGGCGGATTGCCAGGAGCAGGCCGGGCGCCAGCAGGCCGACCTGGGCGTAGCTGGGCAGCAGGGCGATGCAGAAGGTCGAGCCGGACATGATCAGGATCGACAGCGAGAGTGCGTTGCGGCGGCCGAATCGATCGCCGATGTGGCCCCAGACGATGCCGCCGATGGGGCGCACGATGAAGGACAGGGCGAATACCGCGAAGGTCGCGAGCAGGCCGGAAGTCTTGTCGGTCTGCGGGAAGAACACCACGGCGATGACCGCGGCGAGGTAGCCGTAGGCGGCGTAGTCGAACCACTCGACGAAGTTGCCCATGAAGGCTGCCGAGGCGGCTCGGCGCAGCACGCGGCGTTCTTCGCTGAGGGGAGCGTTCATCGACGCGGTGCCGTAGGAAAGGGGTTGCTCGGACAGGCTCATTGCGCACCTCCACGGCAGGCGGCTGCCCGGGGTGCGTGGGATTCAGTGTAGCGACGCGCGTCGCGGGTGTCGGGAGCGCCAGCGGCGCCCGGAGAGAAAGTGACCATTGCCCATACCTCTGTTTTGTTATCGAAATGGCGGTTCGGCAGCGGGTGGTGATAGGTGCGCGGATACGGCTGGGCGCAGGGTTGTTGTTATTCGATCGGCACCGTCCTGAGGGCGGGATGGAGGAAAGGGTGCCGGCGCGTCGATGAGTCGACGCGCGGCGGTTTCAGGTCACTTGCGGATGATGTTGCGCTCCGGCCCGTACGGGAACCGGGTGATGTTCTCCGCGCCGTTCTCGGTGACGATCAGGATGTCGTGCTCGCGGTAGCCGCCGGCACCCGGCAGGCCTTCCGGCAGCATGATCATCGGCTCCATCGACACCACCATGCCCGGCTCGAGCACCGTGTCGATGTCCTCGCGCAGCTCCAGGCCCGCCTCGCGGCCGTAGTAGTGGCTGAGGGTGCCGAAGGAGTGGCCATAGCCGAAGGTGCGGTACTGCAGCACGTCGTGGCGCAGGAAGATTTCGTTCAGTTCCTTGGCGATGTCGCTGCAACGCATGCCCGGCTTGATCAGCTTCAGGCCCGCCTCGTGCACCTCGACGTTGATCTGCCACAGGCGCAGGTGCTCGTCGGAGCAGTGGTCGAGGAACAGGGTGCGCTCCAGCGCGGTGTAGTAGCCGGCGATCATCGGGAAGCAGTTCAGGCTGAGGATGTCGCCCTTGTTCACCTTGCGCGAGGTCACCGGGTTGTGCGCGCCGTCGGTGTTGATGCCGGACTGGAACCAGGTCCAGGTGTCCATCAGCTCGCCGTCGGGGAAGCGCTTGGCGATCTCGCGGACCATGGCCTGGGTCGCGTGCAGCGCCACTTCGTATTCCGGCACCTGGTCGCGCAGGGCTTCGACCACGGCGGCGCCGCCGATGTCGGCGACCTGGGCGCCATGGCGGATGATCGCGTGCTCTTCCGCGGACTTGATCATGCGCATGCGCATGCAGGGCGCGGCGACATCGACCAGCTCGGCGCCGGGGTAGCGCGCGGCCAGCTTGTCGCGGTTCTGCAGGTTCAGGTGGTCGAACTCGATGCCGATGCGGCCGGCCTTGGGCAGTGCCTGCTGGATGGCGACGAAGTAGTTGTCGCGCTGCCAGTCGGTGTAGACGATGTTGTCGCTGCCCTGGGTGCGGCGCCACGGCTGGCCGCCGTCGATGTTGGCGCTGATGCTCACCACGGCGTCCTGGGTCACCACCAGGGCGTAGGGACGGCCGAACGAGCAGTAGAGGAAGTCGGAGTAGTAGTTGATGTTGTGGTAGGAGGTGAAGACCGCGGCATCGATGTTCTCCGCCGCCAGGTGCGCGCGCAGCTTGGCCTGGCGGTTGGCGTATTCCTGCGCGGAGAAGGTCGAGCGGACCTGCTGACCATTGCGGATCCGGAGCGTCTGGGGCATTTGCATGGCGTAAATCCTCGCTGCTTCTTGTCAGTCGACGCGCCTTTCTGGCGGGTCGTTGGATGGCATTGCAGCAGAACCCCGGGACGCTCTTTTGCACGATTCCGACCCGAAATTGGACGTATCCGCTCACCCCGCCGAGGCCCTGGTCGGGCAAAAAAACGCGGACGAAAAAAAGGCCCGACGCGTGCTGCCGACACGCGCGGGCCTGTGGTGCAACTCGTTGTCAGGAGGTCAGTGCAGCACCGGGTGCCGTTCGTGGGTCGGCGGGCGGCCGTAGTGCTCGCGGTAGCAGCGCGCGAAATGCCGCGAGCAGGCGAAGCCGCAGGCCCGGGCGACATCGGTCAGCGGCCGGGCATCGCGGCGCAGCAGCTGGCGCGCGTGGGCCAGGCGCAGGCGCTGGTAGTAGCGCGCCGGGGTGCATTGCAGGTAGCGCTGGAACAGCCGCTCGACCTGGCGCCGGGACAACCCCAGGGTCGCCGCCAGTTGCGTCAGCTCCATGGGCTGGGCGAGGTGTGCGCGCATCAACGCGATGGCGCGCTGCAGGCCGGCGTGGGGCGGGCCGCCGGTATTCGACGGGCCCTGGCTGCGCTCGACGTCGAGGATGGCGCGCACCGCCTCGGCCATTTCGCTGCCCTGGCGGTGGCCGATCAGTTGCAACAGCGCGCTGGCGCTGTCCGGGCCCTCCGTGGCATTCGCCGGACGGCAGCCGTCCGGGCCGCAGAGCACCAGCAGGTCCGCCGGCGGGCGTGCCAGCAGGGGCGCTTCGGCGTTCACGCACAGGCCATTGCCGGCGCGGATCGACTTGCCGTCGACGCTCAGCAGGGTCCAGCCGAAGCTGCTTTCGCCGGCCAGCAGGTTGGCCTGGCGCAGGGGTTCCAGGGCCACGGCCAGGGCGAGCAGGTCGAAGCCGTCCTGAAGGAGAAAGTTCACATGGGCGGATGCGTTCATGGCCGGGTCCTCAACACTCGATGCTGCTGACGGCCAGGCCGCCGCGCGAGGTTTCCTTGTACTTGTCGTGCATGTCGGCGCCGGTGTCGCGCATGGTGCGGATCACCTGGTCGAGGCTGATGAAGTGCTGGCCATCGCCGCGCAGGGCCATCTGTGCGGCGTTGATGGCCTTCACCGCAGCGATGGCGTTGCGCTCGATGCACGGCACCTGGACGAGGCCGCCGACCGGGTCGCAGGTCAGCCCGAGGTTGTGCTCCAGGCCGATCTCGGCGGCGTTCTCGACCTGCTCGGGGCTGGCGCCGAGGACTTCGGCGAGGCCGGCGGCGGCCATCGCGCAGGCCGAGCCGACTTCGCCCTGGCAGCCGACTTCGGCGCCGGAGATCGAGGCGTTCTTCTTGCAGAGGATTCCCACCGCGGCGGCGGCGAGGAAGTAGTTCACCACGTCGTCATCGGAAGCATCGGGGTTGAAGCGCATGTAGTAGTGCAGCACCGCCGGGATGATCCCCGCCGCGCCGTTGGTGGGCGCGGTGACCATGCGCCCGCCGGCGGCGTTTTCCTCGTTCACCGCGAGGGCGAACAGGTTGACCCACTCCATGGCGCTCAAGGTCGAGCCGATGACGTTGGGCTTGCCGATCTCCAGCAGGTTGCGGTGCAGGCGCGCGGCGCGGCGCTGCACGTTGAGGCCGCCGGGGAGGATGCCTTCGTGACGCAGGCCGGCATCGACGCAGTCGCGCATGGCCTGCCAGATGTGCTTGAGGCCCTCGCGGATCTCTGTCTCGCTGCGCCACATGCGCTCGTTGGCGAGCATCAGCTCGGAGACGCGCAGGTTGTGGCGGCGACACAGCTGCAACAGCTCGGCGGCGCTGTCGAAGTCGTAGGGCAGGCGCGTGTGGTCCTGGTCGAGGGCGCCGGAGGCGGCCTGCTCGGCATCGACGACGAAGCCGCCGCCGATGGAGTAGTAGGTGTCTTCATGCAGCACCTGGCCGCCTTCGTAGGCGAGCAGGGTCATGGCGTTGGGGTGGTAGGGCAGGTTCTCGTCGAGCAGGCGCATGTCGCGCACCCAGTCGAAGGGAATGCGCCGCTCGCCGGCCAGGTTCAGCTCGCCACTGTCGAGCAGGGCGGCCATGCGCGGGGCGATCTGCGTGGGGTCGATGCGGTCCGGCCATTCGCCCATCAGGCCCATGATCACGGCGCGGTCGGTGCCGTGGCCGACGCCGGTAGCGGAGAGCGAGCCGTAGAGCTTCACCTCGATGCGCTCGATGCGGCCGAGCAGCTGGCGCTCGCGCAGGGCGCCGACGTAGAGGGCGGCGGCGCGCATTGGCCCCACCGTGTGCGAACTGGAGGGGCCGATACCGATCTTGAACAGGTCGAACACACTGATGGCCATGCCGGACTCTCCTCGAATGGCAATACCGCTTGTGCCGATTCTCGGTCCGACTGCGACAACAAAGATGTCCGTTCCCGACCCGAAAATGCACCCATCCACCGGAGCGATCGGCTGCCCGCGGGCGCCGCCAGCAGCTAGAATGCCGCCACTGTCAAAACCGAGGACGCCATGAAACGCTCCCTGATCCTGCTCAGCGCCCTGATGATCGGCGCGACCCTCCACGGCTGCGGCGGTGGTGACGACAAGGCCAAGGCTGCCAAGGCCGCCGTGCCGGCCGACAGTTGCACCGGCCATCCGCTGGAGGTCGCCCTGCCGCCGCAGAAGACCCTGTATGGCTATCCCTTCATCTCGCGCAAGTGCGGCTACAACGACGCCACCCTGGTCTACGGCAACGCCGACGGCAGCCTGCACCTGGAAGTCAGCCTGGTCGACACCGGCATGCCGGCGCCGGCCCAGGACGCCAACAGAGCCCAGGCCATCGCCTACCGCGACGCGCAGAACAAGCTGCGCGACATGACCCACTCCAGCCTCACGCTGCTCAACAAGACCCGCGAAACCGCGCTGCAGAACGGCACCGCGGACAAGTTCGGCGGCGAGGACTACCTGCCGGTGATCGACACCACCCGCATGGGCGACCCGCTCGGCGTGGTAGCACCGGCCAAGGGTGACACTGGCGACGCGACCCTCACCGGTCTGATCAAGGGCCGTTACGTGCTGACCATCACCAGCCCGGACAAGCCCAACGGCGGCAACACCCAGGCCATGCGCCAGCTGTTCGTGCCGATCGTCGAGCAGATGAAGCTGACGGCGCTGCCGTAGGGTGCCGTGGCGCATGACCGCAACGGTCATGCGCCCGAGGCTCTTCGTAGGAGCGAGCTTGCTCGCGAACCTCCCACCGCGAATGCCGAGCCTGTAGGGCGAATAACGCAAGGCGTTATCCGCCATCGTCCTGGCGCCGACGTTTGACGGCGGATAACCACTACGTGGTTATTCGCCCTACGGGATCTCCGTCGCACACGGACATTCCCCTGTAGGAGCGGCCCATGGCCGCGAATCGCGCGCATGGCGCGCTCCTACAATCCCTCCGATTTCGCTACGCTGCCTGCGGATGACTTTTTCCCGAGGCAGCTTTCGATGTTCGACAACTCCCAGCAATTCGCCAGCGACAACTATTCCGGTATCTGCCCGGAAGCCTGGGCGGCCATGGCCGAGGCCAACCGCGGTCATGAGCGTGCCTATGGCGACGACCAGTGGACGGCGCGCGCCTCCGATCACTTCCGCGAGCTCTTCGAGACCGACTGCGAGGTGTTCTTCGCCTTCAACGGCACCGCCGCCAACTCCCTGGCCCTGGCTTCGCTGTGCCAGAGCTACCACAGCGTGATCTGCGCCGAGACCGCCCACGTCGAGACCGACGAGTGCGGTGCGCCGGAGTTCTTTTCCAACGGTTCCAAGCTGCTGCTGGCGCGCACCGACGCCCAGGGCAAGCTGACCCCCGAGGCGATCCGCGAGATCGCCCTGAAGCGCCAGGACATCCACTATCCCAAGCCGCGCGTGGTGACCATCACCCAGGCCACCGAAGTCGGCACCGTGTATCGCCCCGAGGAGCTGAAGGCGATCAGCGAAACCTGCCGTGAGCTGGGCCTGCACCTGCACATGGACGGCGCGCGCTTCTCCAACGCCTGCGCCTTCCTCGATGCCTCGCCGGCCGAGCTGACCTGGAAGTCCGGCGTCGAGGTGCTCTGCTTCGGCGGCACCAAGAACGGCATGGCGGTGGGCGAGGCCATCCTGTTCTTCAACCGCGAGCTGGCCGAAGGCTTCGACTACCGCTGCAAGCAGGCCGGCCAACTGGCCTCGAAGATGCGCTTCCTCGCCGCGCCCTGGGTCGGCGTGCTGCAGGACGACGCCTGGATGCACTACGCCAGGCACGCCAACCAGAGCGCGCGCCTGCTGGCGCAACTGGTCGCCGACGTGCCGGGGGTGAGCCTGATGTTCCCGGTGGAGGCCAACGGCGTGTTCCTGCAGATGTCCGAGCCTGCGCTGGAAGCCCTCCGCCAGCGCGGCTGGCGCTTCTACACCTTCATCGGCGCCGGCGGTGCGCGCTTCATGTGCTCCTGGGACACCGACACCGCGCGGGTCGAGGCGCTGGCGCAGGACATTCGCGCGGTGATGGGCGCCGCCTGAGTTGTCCACGGAATCCGTGGAAATCCCTGTGCGCAGCCTGTGGTCGGGCTGTGCGCAGAGCGCTGTAGGGCGCGCCAGGCCTGGCTTTGGGGCAATCGACGGAGAGCTGTTCGACGCCGTGAAAGTTGCCCCCGAAAGCTGTTGGCCCTTCTGTGGATAAGGTGTGAGTGAACGGCGCCCGGGCAGGTCCTTCAGGGCTTGCGCCGGGCTGTACGTTTTTTGACCTTATTTTCGGCGATCGCCTTGATTTTCAAGGCTTTGCGAAAGCGCGGCGAATGCCTCGCAGTTGCCCACAGTGGCTGTGGAGCGGACTGCCAGAAAGCTGTGGAAAAGCTGTCGGTGGATAGCTGCAGCACGCATGCTCCGTGAGCTTCGCCTGAGTGCTCAAAATTTCACCAAAAGCCCGTGGTAAAGGGGAGCGCTTGGAATTTCGGCGAAAACCCACCTGCCGGCTGTCCACGGAAGCTGTGGGTCCGCTTGTGACAAAGCTGTGGATAAGGTCCGCTCGGACAGGCTCCTCGGGGCCTCCCGGGGATTGCTCGAAAAACCACCGCGAAAATCGCTGAAAAGCCCGTGCGACGCGGTGTTCGATCTGCATCGACAAGTGCCTTCGGCTTGTCCACAAGTGCTGTGGAGTCACACTTCAGCAAGCTGTGGAAAACCTGTGTCGAAAGCGCTGCCATGTGCATGCCTGCTGGGGTGCCTGCGGCTGGCGATTTTTGCCCAGGAAGCGCCGGATGGCCTGCCTATACTTCCCGATACCCCTGCCTCGGGAGGTTTCCCATGTCGAACTATTCGGTCGAACAGATCCGTACGGTCGCCCTGGTCGGCCATGGCGACACCGGCAAGACCCTGCTCGCCGAGGCCCTGCTGCAGCGCAGTGGCGCCATCCCCGCGATGGGCTCTCTGGAGCGCGGCGACACCCTGTGCGACGCCGATCCCATGGAGCGCGACTACCACCATTCGCTGTCCGCGGCGCTGGTCCACCTCAGCCATGGCGATGCGCACATCCAGCTGATCGACACGCCCGGCTTCCCCGATTTCATTGGCCACGCGCTGTCGGCACTGGCGGCGGTGGATACCGCCCTGGTGGTGGTGAACGCGCAGAACGGCATCGAACTGAACACCCGGCGCATGATGCACTGGGCCGGCGAGCGCGGGCTGTGCCGGATGCTGGTGGTGAACAAGATCGACGCCGAGCGCGTTGACCTGCCGGGGCTGCTGGCCGACCTGCGCGAAGCCTTCGGCAAGGAAGTGCTGCCGCTGAACCTGCCGGCCGGCGGTGGCACGCGGGTTTCCGACTGCTTCTTCGCGCCGGACGGCGATGCCGATTTCTCCTCGGTGGAGGAGGCCCACCAGGCGCTGGTCGACCAGGTCGTCGAGGTCGATGAGGAGTTGATGGCGCGTTACCTGGAACAGGGCTCGATCCAGCCGGAGGAGTTGCACGAGCCCTTCGAGCGGGCACTGCGCGAAGGGCACCTGATTCCCCTGTGCTTCGTCTCGGCGCGCAGTGGCGCCGGAGTGGGTGAGCTGCTCGACGTGCTGGCGCGCCTGGCGCCGAACCCGACCGAGGGCAATCCTCCGCTGTTCGAGCGGGTCGACGAGGCCGGTGGGGTGACTGCGTTCCGCTCGCGCCCCGATCCCGATGCCCATGTGCTGGCCCACGTGTTCAAGGTGGTGATCGACCCTTTCGTGGGGCGCATGGGCGTCTTCCGTGTGCACCAGGGCACTGTGCGCCGCGACATGCAGCTGTTCGCCGGCGATGGTCGCAAGCCGTTCAAGGTCGGCCACTTGCTGCGCCTGCAGGGCCGACGGCATGAAGAGGTGCCGCAGCTGATCCCCGGTGACTTCGGTGCGCTGACCAAGATCGACGAGCTGGAGTTCGATGTGGTCCTGCATGACTCCCATGACGAGGACCACATCCGCCTGCAGCCACTGGACTTCCCCGTGCCCATGCAGGGCCTGGCCATCGAGGCGAGCCGCCGCGGCGACGAGCAGCGCCTGGCCGAGGTGCTGCAGCGGCTGCTGGCCGAAGACCCCTGCGTGCGCCTGGACTACAACGCCTCGACCCAGGAAACCGTGCTGCGCGGCATGGGCGAGTTGCATCTGCGCTACCTGCTGGAGCGCCTGACCGGCAGCTACAAGCTGGAAGTCAGCACCCGCCCGCCGAGCGTGCCCTATCGGGAAACCGCGACGCGCCCGGCCGAAGGCCACAGCCGGCACAAGAAGCAGACCGGCGGCGCCGGGCAGTTCGGCGAGGTCTTCCTGCGCATCGAGCCTCTGCCGCGCGGGGCCGGCTTCGAGTTCGTCGATGCGATCAAGGGCGGGGTGATCCCCGGGCAGTTCATTCCCTCGGTGGAGAAGGGCGTGCGCTCGGCACTGGCCGCAGGCCCGCTTGCCGGCTTCCCGGTGGAGGACGTGAAGGTCACGGTGTACGACGGCAAGAGCCACTCGGTGGACTCCAAGGACATCGCCTTCCAGAACGCCGGGCGCAAGGCCATGCTCGACGCCCTGCGCAATGCCGGCGGCATGGTGCTGGAGCCGGTGGTGAGCATCGCGGTGACCACGCCTGACGCCAACCTCGGCGATATCACCGCCGACCTCACCGGCCGCCGCGGCCAGGTGCTGGGCACCGAGCCGCTGTCGGCGCGCGTGGCCATGGTGCGCGGCCAGGTGCCGCTGGCGGAGCTGGACGGCTACGCCAACCGGCTGAAGTCGATCACCGCCGGGCAGGGCTTCTACACCCTGGAGGCGAGCCACTACAGCGCCGTGCCGCAGGATGTGCAGCAGCGGCTGTCCAGCGGCTACAAGGCGGTGCAGGAAGAAGACTGATCCAGGACAAGCCATCGCTTGTCGGCAAGGCGTTGAATGGACTCGACGCCCTGCTTGTGGACAACTTCACCATGGCCAAGAAATTCCCCCTGAACCCCAGCCACCCCGAGCGCATCTGCTGGGGTTGCGACCGCTATTGTCCGGCCAATGCCATGGGCTGCGGCAACGGCGCCAGCCGCACCCAGCATCCGGTGGAAGTATTCGGCGAGGACTGGGCCGATGATGCCGGCTGGGGGCTCGACGCCGCTCCATTGCCGGCCCCCGAACCGCGCACCGAGCGCTAGGACGACACCTTGCCGCAGCAGCGCGCCAGCAGGGCTTCGAGGTTGAGGTCGGGCATGGCGCAGGCGCGCAGCGCGCTGACTGTCTGCTCGACATAGTCGCGCGTGGTGCCGAAGTGGCCCTGGGCGCTCTCGAAAACGCGCTGCACGATGCAGTCCGGCAGCGAGCCGGCGTAGCTGGGCAGGTGGCGCTCGAGGACGAAACCCAGCGCGCGTACCCGGCTACCGTCGTCCAGGCGGCAGTTCAGCCATTCCGGGCGGTAGGAGGCGTAGGGCATTTCGCGCTGCCAGAGGGCGAAAAGGTTGGCGTCGAGCCCGTCGTCGGGCAGCCGGTAGGCGAAGCCCGAGCAGGAACCGCCGCGATCAAGACCAAGCACCAGGCCGGGCATTTCCGGAGTGCCACGGTGCGTCAGCGACCACAGGTAGAGCCCGCGGTGGTAGCCATGCACCCGCGCGCGGCGGGCCTCGGCCACCGGGAACTCCGGGCGCCAGATCAGCGAGCCATAGGCGAACAGCCAGACGGGTCCGCCGCCGTGGTCGGCCATGGTGATTTCCAGCGAGGCGCGCAACTGCTCCGCGCTGTGTCGTTCCGGTGCCCCCAGCACCGGCGGATAGAAGGGATCGTCGGGCGTATCGGA
This sequence comes from Pseudomonas knackmussii B13, assembly GCF_000689415.1. NCBI lineage: Bacteria > Pseudomonadati > Pseudomonadota > Gammaproteobacteria > Pseudomonadales > Pseudomonadaceae > Pseudomonas > Pseudomonas knackmussii. Next base: position 227,267 of record NZ_HG322950.1, read on the forward strand.
CGAATTCATGCGTAACCCCCCAGCTACAACACGCTGTCAGAAAAGTTAGCGGATGTAGGAATCTGACTGAAGGGGTTGCCCGGCAAGACACCTTTAACCGGACGAATGGTGGGGAAAAGAAGAAAAAAGGCCGCTCTCCCCTGCCTGAGTATGGAAAAGCGGCCTGAAAACAACTTCTGAAGGCCCTTTATAGAGGCTGCGTATTGCAGCGGTTTTACAGCCGAAACCGTCAGACCTGGCTTTCAGACATAAAAAAGCCCGACGCTGAGGTCGGGCTTCTTCGGTAGGACGGGTCGTACAGGCGATCAGAACGCCGGCACCACGGCGCCCTTGTACTTGTCCTGGATGAATTTCTTCACTTCCGGGCTGTGCAGGGCGGCGGCCAGTTTCTGCATGGCGGCGCTGTCCTTGTTGTCCGGACGGGCGACCAGGATGTTCACGTAGGGCGAGTCGGAACCCTCGATGGCCAGGGCGTCCTTGGTCGGGTTCAGCTTGGCTTCCAGCGCGTAGTTGGTGTTGATCAGCGCCAGGTCGACCTGGTTCAGCATGCGCGGCAGGGTCGCGGCTTCCAGCTCACGCACCTTGATCTTCTTCGGGTTGCCGACGATGTCCTTCGGGGTGGCGGTGATGCTCTTGTCGTCCTTGAGGGTGATCAGGCCGACCTTGGCCAGCAGCAGCAGGGCGCGGCCGCCGTTGGTGGCGTCGTTGGGGATGACCACGCTGGCGCCTTCGGGCAGTTCGTCGAGCTTCTTGTACTTGCTGGAGTAGGCGCCCAGCGGCTCGATGTGCACGCCGGTGACGGCGACCAGGTCGGTGCCCTTGGACTTGTTGAACTCGGTCAGGTACGGCTGGTGCTGGAAGAAGTTGGCATCCAGGTGCTTCTCGGCGACCTGGGTGTTCGGCTGCACGTAGTCGGTGAACTCCTTGACCTTCAGCTCCACGCCTTCTTTGGCCAGCATGGGTTTGACGAAATTGAGGATCTCCGCGTGCGGAACCGGGGTAGCGGCGACGCTCAGGGTGTCGGCGGCCTGGGCCAGCGGGGCCGAGATGGCCGCGGCGGCGGCGAAGGCGGCAAGCAGTTTTTTCATTGTTCGCTCCTTTTGGGACTTTTTCTGTGCCCGCGGATGGCGGGCCTTGCGGTTATTTGCGGGAAAAATGGACCACCAGCTTGTCGCCGACGGTCTGCAGTACTTGCACCAGCACCACCAGCATGACGACGGTGAGCAGCATCACGTCGTCCTGGAAGCGTTGGTAGCCATAACGGATCGCCAGGTCGCCGAGGCCGCCGGCGCCGACCACGCCGGCCATTGCGGTGTACGACACCAGGGTGATGGCGGTAACGGTGATGGCGGCGATGATGCCCGGACGGGCTTCCGGCAACAGCGCGTTGACGATGATCTGGCGAGTGCTGGCGCCCATCGCCTGGGTCGCTTCGATGATGCCCTTGTCGACTTCGCGCAGCGCGGTTTCCACCAGGCGCGCGAAGAACGGCGTGGCGCCCACCACCAGCGGCGGGATGGCGCCGGCGACCCCCAGCGAGGTGCCGACCAGCAGCAGCGTCACCGGGATCAGCACGATCAGCAGGATGATGAACGGCAGCGAGCGCAGCACGTTGACCACGAACGCCAGCACGCCGTAGATGCCGCGGTTGGCGAACATCTGCTTGGGCCCGGTGAGGAACAGCAGCACGCCCAGCGGCAGGCCGAGGATCACGGTGAACAGCAGCGAGCCGCCGAGCATCCAGAAAGTATCGAGGGTGGCCTGGAGGATCTCCGACCAGTCGATGTTCACGAAGAAGTCGCTCATGCGCGCAGTACCTCCACATGGACTTCGGCGGCGTTCAGCTGGCCCATGGCGGCGTCGATGTCACCGCCGACCAGCGCCAGGGTCAGCTGCCCGTAGGGTTGGTCCTTGATGCGGTCGATGCGCCCGGCAAGGATGCTGTAGTCCACGCCGGTCTGGCGCGCGACCGTGCCCAGCAGCGGGGCGTAGGTCGCCTCGCCGCGGAAGGTCAGGCGCAGGATGCGGCCGGGGACGTGGGCGAAGTCGTCGTGCTGCTCGTCCTCGTCGACCCGCTCGGCCTCGAAGACGAAGCGCCGGGTGGTGTCGTGCTGTGGGTGCAGGAAGACGTCGGCCACATCGCCCTGTTCGACGATGCGCCCGCCGTCCATCACCGCGACGCGGTCGCAGACGCGGCGGATCACGTCCATCTCGTGGGTGATCAGGACGATGGTCAGGTTCAGCTCGCGGTTGATCTCCGCCAGCAGTTGCAGGACCTGGCCGGTGGTCTGCGGGTCGAGGGCGCTGGTGGCCTCGTCGCAGAGCAGCAGCTTGGGCCGGCAGGCGAGGGCGCGGGCGATGCCGACGCGTTGCTTCTGGCCTCCGGACAGCTGCGCCGGGTACTTGCGGGCATGGGCTTCGAGGCCCACGCGCTTGAGCAGTTCGTCGACCCGCGTGGCGATCTCGGCGGCGCTGTAGCTGCCGGCGAGCTTCATCGGCATGGCGATGTTCTCGGCGACGGTCTTGGAGGCCAGCAGGTTGAAGTGCTGGAAGATCATCCCGACGCTCTGGCGGAAGCGGCGCAGGCCGTTGGCGTCGAGGGCGGTGATGTCCTCGCCGTCGATGAGGATGCGCCCGCCGCTGGGCTCTTCGAGGCGGTTGATCAGGCGCAGCAGTGTGCTCTTGCCGGCGCCGGAGTGGCCGATCAGGCCGAACACCTGGCCGGCTTCGATGCTCAGCCGGGTCGGCTGCAGGGCCGGGATGTCGCGTCCGGCGACGCGGTAGGTCTTGTGGACGTCGTGGAATTCGATCACGTGGCGAACCTTGTGGGTGCGTCGATGTGGGGAAGGGGTCGGCTGCCGGGTCGTCTCTGGCAATCGAGCATAGGCGGTCAGCCAAAACCGGGCATTTTACCCTGCTTTTCTTATGGCTGATTAATCTTTGTTCAGATAAGCACTGAGCAAATTGGAATAAGGCGGGATAAAGCGGCTACTTCGAGGGTAAGGCGCGCCTCAGGGCGCGCACTTGACCGGGCTGGCTTCGGCCGGATGGGCGATGCCGTTGACGTCGGCGGCCAGGGCCGGCGCTTTGGGCATCAGCGAGCGAGCACGCGCCAGGGCGTTGGTGGCGCCGTTGACGTCACCGGCCTGCAGGGCCTCGCGGCTGCGCTTGATGTAGGCGTCGGCCAGGCGCTGGCGGCGTTCGGCCAGTTGCGCGGCATTTTCGTGCTCCTGGCCCAGTTGCAGTTGCGCCTGTTCCAGCTGGCCGGCGGCCAGGGAGGTTTCGAAGGCGCTGGCGGCCGGCGCCGGAGCCTGGGTGGACTGGCTCTGGCAGGCACCCAGCAGCAGGGCGACGGAGAGAATGGACAGCACGCGGAGGGCGAGCGACTTCATGCCTTGGGCTCTCGGTTGATCAAAAAATCGACAAATTCTACACCGTCCGCCGGGGCAGGACAAAGCTCAGCAGGAACATGCCTGCCGCGCTGACCACGATGGACGGTCCGGCGGGGGTGTCCTTGAACCAGGACAACGACAGCCCGGCGCACACCGCGACTATCCCCACCAGCGTGGCGCCTAGCGCCATTTGCTCCGGACTGCGTGCATGGCGCTGGGCGGCGGCGGCGGGAATGATCAGCAGCGAAGTGATCAGCAGCACGCCGACGATCTTCATGGCCACCGCGATGACGATGGCGATCAGCAGCATCAGCGCCAGTCGAATCGCCGTCACCGGCAGGCCTTCGACGCGCGCCAGCTCCTCGTGCACGGTGATCGCCAGCAGCGGTCGCCACAGCCAGGTGATCAGCGCCAGCACCAGGGCGCTGCCGGCGACTATCCACAGCAGGTCGGTGCGGCTCACTGCCAGCAGGTCGCCGAACAGGTAGCCCATGAGGTCCACACGGACTTCCTTCATGAAGCTCAGCGTCACCAGGCCGAGGGACAACGTGCTGTGCGCGAGGATGCCCAGCAGGGTGTCGGCGGCCAGCGGCTGGCGCTGCTGCAGGGTCACGAGCAGCACGGCCAGGAGGATGCAGCCGACGGTCACCGCCAGGGTCGGGCTGACGTCCAGCAGGAAGCCCAGGGCAACGCCGAGCAGGGCGGCGTGGGACAGGGTGTCGCCGAAATAGGCCATGCGCCGCCAGACCACGAAGGAGCCGAGCGGGCCGGCGACCACTGCCAGGGACAACCCGGCCAGCAGCGCGTAAAGGAGGAAATCAGCCATGGTTGCAGTCGGGGCCGTGCTTGTGGACCGGAGTCAATTTGCCCTGGATGGCCAGCTTGGCGCCCTGCGGCACCACCTCGCCATGCAGGTTGTGGGAGTGGTCGTGATGGTGGTGGTAGACCGCCAGGCTGCGCGCATCCTGGCCGAACAGCTCGACGAAGGCCGGGTCGCCGCTGACCTGCTCGGGGTGCCCGGAGCAGCAGACGTGGCGGTTCAGGCAGACCACCTGGTCGGTGGTGCTCATCACCAGGTGCAGGTCGTGGGAAACCATCAGCACGCCGCAGCCGAGGCGGTCGCGCAGGCGGGTGATCAGGCGGTACAGCTCGGCCTGGCCGGCGACGTCGACACCCTGCACCGGCTCGTCGAGCACCAGCAGCTGCGGCTTGCGCAGCAGCGCGCGGGCCAGCAGGACGCGTTGCAGTTCGCCTCCGGAGACGGTCTGCAGCGGCTTCTCCAGCACGTGCGCGGCGCCCACTTCCTTGAGCGCGGCCAGCGCCTGCTCGCGGCCGACGCCGGGCACCAGGCGCAGGAAGCGCAGTACCGAGAGCGGCAGGGTCGGATCGACGTGCAGCTTCTGCGGCATGTAGCCGATGGACAGTTTCGGCTGGCGCCAGACGGTGCCGCTGTCGGGCTTGAGCAGGCCGAGCACGCTGCGCACCAGAGTGGTCTTGCCGGCGCCGTTGGGGCCGATCAGGGTGACGATCTCGCGCGGGGCGATGCTCAGGCTGACGTTCTGCAGCACCGCCTGGCCGTCGTAGCGCACGCCGACTCCCTCGAGTCGCACCAGGGCCTCGCTCATCACGCCTCCTGCTTGGGCGCGCAGGCCGCGCAGAGGCCGACTACTTCGACGGTCTGCGTCTCGACCTGGAAGCCGACGCCCTGGGCGCCGGCGATGATGGCCTGGCTGATGGCCGGCTGTTCCAGCTCGATGGCGGTGTGGCAGGTACGGCAGATGAGGAACTGGCCCTCGTGGGCATGCTCCGGGTTGATGCAGCCGATGAAGGCGTTGAGCGAGGCGATGCGGTGCACCAGGCCGTTTTCCAGGAGGAAATCCAGCGCCCGGTAGACGGTCGGCGGCGCGGCGCGGCGGCCGTCTTCCTCGCTGAGCACGGCGAGAATGTCGTAGGCGCCCAGCGGCTTGTGGCTCTGCCAGACCAGTTCCAGCACGCGTCGGCGCAACTCGGTCAGGCGCACGCCCTGGCGCGCGCAAAGCGCGTCAGCCTCGGCCAGGGCGCCGGCGACGCACGAGGCGTGGTCGTGCGGGCGGCAGGCGAGGGGCGTATTGGGCATCAACTTGTACATGCGGCTAGGTCGCTCGGGTTCGGAGACGTTATTATATTACTCTTTACCTCCCTGCCCGTGTGAGTTCGCCGTGACCCTGCGCCCATTTGCCCTGCTCTCCGCCGCCTGCGCCCTGTTCCTGAGCCTTGGCGCCCGCGCCGAGGTGACGGTGCTGACCAGCATCAAGCCGCTGCAGCTGATCGCCGCCGCCGTCCAGGACGGCGCCGGCACCCCGGACGTGCTGCTGCCGCCGGGCGCCTCGCCGCACAGCTACGCGCTGCGCCCGTCCGATGTCCGCCGCCTGCGCGAGGCGCAGCTGTTCTACTGGATCGGCCCGGACATGGAGGTGTTCCTCGACAAACCGCTGCAGGCGCGCTCGGCGCCCAGCGCGGCGCTGCAGGACCTGCCCGGCATGCACCTGCGCAAGTTCGTCGACTTCAGCCACATGACCCAGGCCGACTACGAGGATCACGACCACGATCACCGCCCCGGCTCGGTGGACGCGCACCTCTGGCTGCTGCCCGCCAATGCCCAGCTGATCGCCGCGCGCATGGCCGAGGACATGGCCATCGCCGACCCGGCCAACGCCAGCCGCTACCAGGCCAACCTCAAGGCCTTCGACGAGCGCATGGAGCAGCTGGACGCCCGCCTGAAACAGCGCCTGGCGCCGCTGGCCGGCAAGCCGTACTTCGTCTTCCACGAGGCCTTCGACTACTTCGAGGAAGCCTACGGCCTGCATCATGCGGGCGTCTTCGCCGTCTCCGCGGACGTCCAGCCGGGCGCCAAGCACGTGGCAGCGATGCGCGCGGAACTGCAGAAGACCGGCCCGGCCTGCATCTTCAGCGAACCGCCGATCCGCCCGCGCCTCGCCGACACCCTCAGCGCCGGCCTGCCGGTGCGCCTGGCCGAGCTGGACGACCTCGGCGTGACGGTCAAGGTCGACGCCAACGGCTACGAGAACCTGCTGGGCAACCTGGCCGGCGAGTTCGCCGGGTGTCTGGAAAAGCTCTGATCGGAGCGAGCCTTTCGTAGGAGCGAGCTTGCTCGCGAACCTGGCTCCTCTGAGGGGTCGTTCGCGAGCAAGCTCGCTTTTACAAGGAATGAAGCCGCCGGTTAGAGGGATGTCGGAATTTGCTCTACATTCATCTGTGCGCTACGGCAGGCACAAGATATTGATGCCAGTCAGTAGTTGATAACTAGATGTTGCGTACGGTGGTCGGATTTCGCGCCAACCACCCAGCCAACAGGAGGTTACTCAGCGGATGGCCAGGACCGATGCACGCCCACGCGGCGCCGACCAGGGGATGCCGCCCCTGCAACCGGCTTCCCAGGACATCTGGGACAGCAAATACCGCCTCAAGCAGAAGGACGGCACGCCGGTCGACGACAGCGTCGATGCGACCTGGCAGCGCGTCGCCCGCGCACTGGCCGACATCGAGGCCGACCCGGCGACCCGCGAGCACTGGTACGAGCGCTTCCTCTGGGCCCTGCGCCACGGCGCCATTCCGGCCGGGCGGATCATCTCCAATGCCGGTGCGCAGGCGTTCAAGCCGGCCACCTCGACCATCAACTGCACCGTCTCCGGGATCATCCACGACTCCATGGACGACATCCTGCAGAAGGTCCACGAGGCCGGGCTGACGCTCAAGGCCGGCTGTGGCATCGGCTACGAGTTCAGCACCTTGCGCCCGCGCGGCGCCTACGTTTCCGGCGCCGGCGCCTATACCAGCGGGCCGCTGTCGTTCATGGATATCTACGACAAGATGTGCTTCACCGTGAGCTCGGCCGGCGGTCGCCGCGGCGCGCAGATGGGCACTTTCGACGTCGGCCATCCGGACGTGCGCGAATTCATACGCGCCAAGCGCGAGGACGGCCGCCTGCGCCAGTTCAACCTCAGCCTGCTGGTCACCGACGGCTTCATGCAGGCAGTGGAAAGCGACGCCGACTGGCCGCTGGTGTTCCCGGTGCACCACAAGGAGCGCGGCGAGATCGACCTGGACGACCCGGCCAAGGTGCTCTGGCGCGACTGGCCGGTGCACGACGACTACGTGGTTGGCGAGGACGGCCGGGTCGCCTGCAAGATCTACGGACGGGTCAAGGCGCGGCACCTGTGGGACATGATCATGGTCTCCACCTACGACTACGCCGAGCCGGGCTTCATCCTCATCGACCGGGTCAACGAGCTGAACAACAACTGGTGGTGCGAGGCAATCCGCGCTACCAACCCCTGCGGCGAGCAGCCGCTGCCGCCGTACGGCTCCTGCCTGCTCGGCTCGGTGAACCTCACCGGCTTCGTCGTCGAGCCCTTTGGCGAGGAACCACGCTTCGACTGGGAGCGCTACCGCGAAGTGGTGCGCGTGTTCACCCGCATGCTCGATAACGTCGTGGAGATCAACGGCCTGCCGCTGGCGCAGCAGCGCGAGGAAATCCTCGGCAAGCGCCGACATGGCATGGGCTTCCTCGGCCTGGGTTCGACGCTGACGATGCTCAAGCTGCGCTACGGCAGCCCGGAGGCCTGCGTGTTCACCGAGGAGGTGGCGCGCGAGATGGCGCTGGTCGGCTGGGAAGTGGCGCTTGACCTGGTGCTAGAGAAAGGCGCCGCGCCGGTGCTGGTTCAGGAATATGAAGTTACCGCCGAGATGCTGCGCAAGCGCCCGGAGATGGCGACCGATGGCTACAAGATCGGCGACAAGGTGCCCGGCCGCATCCTCCACGCGAAGTATTCCCGCTACATGCAGCGCATCGCCGAACATGCGCCGCAACTGGTCGAGGCGCTGGCCCGCCACGGTGCGCGCTTCACCCATCACAGTTCGATCGCGCCCACCGGCACCATCAGCCTGAGCCTGGCGAACAACGCCTCCAACGGCATCGAGCCCAGCTTCGCCCACCACTACTCGCGCAACCTGATCCGCCCCGGGCGCAAGACCAAGGAGAAGATCTCGGTTTACAGCTACGAGTTGCTCGCTTACCGCGCGCATGTCGACGCCAAGGCCGTGCCCGATGCCGAGAGCGAGCGCCATCGCCTGCCGGACTACTTCATCACCGCCGACGACGTCAGCCCGCAGCAGCACGTGGACATCCAGGCCGCGGCGCAGAAGTGGGTCGATTCGTCGATCTCGAAGACCGCCAACGTGCCCACCGACTACCCCTTCGAGCAGTTCAAGGACATCTACCTGTACGCCTGGCGCCAGGGCCTGAAGGGCTGCACGACCTTCCGCTTCAACCCGGCGGCCTTCCAGGGCGTGCTGGTCAAGGACGCGGACCTGGAGCGCACGCTCTACCGCTTCCAGCTGGAAGACGGCAGCACGGTGGAGCTCAAGGGCAACGAGGAAGTCGAGTACGACGGTGAGATCCACACCGCCGCCAACCTGTTCGATGCCTTGAAAGAAGGCTACTACGGCAAGTTCTGAGGAGGCCCGCGATGGCAGTGAAGATCGGTCAGAAGATCAAGGGCTTCGAAGTGGTGGACGTGGTCGAGGAGCGCGCCCGCGCCGAGGCCGCCGCCGCGGCGTCGGTGGTGAAGATGGACGAGACCCTGCAGCGTCCGGAGATGCTGGTGGGGGCGACCTACAAGATCAAGTCGCCGCTGTTCGAGCACGCGCTCTACGTGACCATAAACGACGTGGTGCTCAACCCCGACACGCCCTACGAGCAGCGCCGGCCCTTCGAGATCTTCATCAACTCGAAGAACATGGACCACTTCCAGTGGATAGTGGCGCTCACCCGCATCATGTCGGCAGTGTTCCGCAAGGGCGGCGACTGCACATTCATGGTCGAGGAAATGAAGGCAGTGTTCGACCCGCGCGGCGGCTACCTCAAGCGCGGCGGCGTCTATATGCCGTCGATCGTGGCTGAAATAGGCGCGGTGATCGAGCGCCACCTGATCGCCATCGGCCTGATGCAAGGCCCGGAAATCGACCAGGAACAACGCCTGTACCTCGCGGAAAAACGCGCGGCCTACGAAGCAGCCCAGGGCACCAACAAGGCCGAACCCGGCGAAGGCTTCCCCACCGGCGCCCAGCTATGCGGCAAGTGCAGCACGATGGCGGTAGTGCAAATGGACGGCTGCGCGACCTGCCTCAATTGCGGGCATTCGAAATGTGGGTGAGCCGGCCGTACGCGACGCATGCGTCGCGCCGGCGAACGACCGGCCATGGATGGCCGGGCTGGGGTTGAGCTTGAGCAGAGGAGTCACGACAGGGATGTCAGCTCCAGATTGGATCTTCACGCCCGCTTGCATCCCGCCACACAAAACCCTGTAGGAGCGAGCTTGCTCGCGAACCGAACTGCACTGCAGCAGCGGGGAAATCCATTCGCGAGCAAGCTCGCTCCTACGAAAGGCGGGTCTCGCCGGTGAGTACCGTTACAACGCAAACGGCAGATGAATCTCCACCTTCTGCCGATGCGCCAGGCGACGTTCGAACTCGCCCGGATCGTGGATCAGCACATCCTGCCCGGCGAAGGCTTCGGCGGCGATCAGGCGGGAAAGCCAGAAGCGCACGCAGGCCACGCGCAGCATTTCCGGCCATAGCTCCGCTTCCAGCGCGGTAAAGGGGCGGCGGCTGGCGTAGGCGCCTAGCAGGGCGCGGGCGCGCGGGCCGTCGAGGGTGCCGTCGGCGTGGGAGCACCAGTCGTTCACGGTGATCGCCAGGTCGTAGAGCATCCAGCCGGAGCAGGCGTTGTAGAAGTCGATCACCCCGGCCAGGTGCGGTCCGTCGAACAGCACGTTGTCGCGGAACAGGTCGGCGTGCAGGTTGGCGCGCGGCAGTTCGGGTTGCTCGGCGAGCAGACGGGCGATCTCTTCCAGGGCGCTGTCCAGCAGCTCGCGCGGCGCGGGCGCCAGGTGCGAGGACAGCGCCTCGCCCTGATGCAGCATCCAGCTCAGGCCGCGGTCGCTGGGGCGTTCGATGACGTGTTCGCGGCTGGCCAGGTGCAAGCGCGCCAGCAGAGTGCCGACCTCGCTGCAATGGTGCGTGTTGGGCTGGCGCTCGTGGCGCCCCGGCAGGCGCGGTTGCAGCAGCGCCGGCTTGCCTTCGAGCTGGCGCAGCGCCTCGCCGTCGCGGGTGCGCAGGGCGTACGGCACCGGCAGGTCGGCTTCGTGCAGCAGGTCGAGCAGTTCGACGAAGTACGGCAGGTCCTGCACGGGGCCGCGTTCGACCAGGGTCAGGACGAATTCGCCCTGCTCCAGGCTGACGAAGAAGTTGCTGTTCTCCGAGCCCTCGCTGATGCCCTGGAAGTCGTGCAGGCGGCCGAGGCCGTAGGGGGCGAGGAAGGCTTCCAGGGTGGAGCGCTCGAGAGGGGTGAATACCGACATGCTCAGACCTCGTGAGCGCTAAACGGTGAATGGATTACCAGCTGAAGATCTGCCACTGGGGGATGAGCTTTTCCGGCTGGTCGGAGCGGATGAAGTTGCCGTCGCTGCCATCCTGGCGCACCAGGAAATACGGCTTGCCATGCTTGGGCGTGACCTTGATGGCATAGAGGAATCCGTTGATGCGGTATTCCTGGATGGTCTTGTCGCCCTCCTGGCGGATGGTCACGTCGGGTTCGGGCGTCGGCGCTGCCTCGTCGGCGGCCAGAGCAGCAAGGGGTGCAGCGGCCAGCAGGGCGGCCAACAACCAGCGTTTCGAACTGCGCATGATAACCTTGTTCCTTTGTTGAATTGGCTAGGGTCATTCTAGCCCCTGGCCTCCGGAAAAGGTTGATTCCCCTCATGAGTCAAGCACCCCTCGTCCTCGTGGACGGCTCTTCCTACCTGTACCGCGCCTTCCATGCCCTGCCGCCGCTGACCACCTCCAAGGGCATGCCCACGGGCGCGGTGAAGGGGGTGCTGAACATGCTCAAGAGCCTGCGCCGGCAATATCCCGGCAGCCCTTTCGCGGTGGTCTTCGACGCCAAGGGCCCGACCTTCCGCGACGAGATGTTCGCCGAGTACAAGTCGCACCGTCCGCCGATGCCGGACGAGCTGCGGGTGCAGATCGAACCGCTGCATGCCTCGGTGCGTGCGCTTGGTTTGCCGCTGCTGTGCGTTGAAGGTGTGGAAGCCGACGATGTGATCGGCACTCTGGCCCGCAGCAGCGCCGCGCTGTCGCGCCCGGTGGTGATCTCCACAGGCGACAAGGACATGGCGCAGCTGGTCGACGGGCACATTACGCTGGTCAACACCATGACCGGTAGCACGCTGGACGTGGATGGCGTGAAGGAGAAATTCGGAGTCGGTCCTGAGCTGATCATCGACTACCTGGCGCTCATGGGCGACAAGGTCGACAACATTCCCGGCGTGCCGGGCGTCGGCGAGAAAACCGCGCTGGGTCTGCTCACCGGAGTGGGCGGCGGCCTCGACGTGCTCTACGCCAACCTCGACAAGGTCCCCTCGCTGCCGATCCGCGGCGCCAAGGGCCTGCCGGCCAAGCTCGAGGAGAACCGCGAGCAGGCCTACCTCTCCTACAAGCTGGCGACCATCAAGACCGACGTCGTGCTGGACGTCGAGATCGACGCGCTGCATCCGGGCGAGCCGGACCGCGAGGCACTGATCGAGCTGTACCGCGAGATGGAGTTCAAGAACTGGCTCGACGACCTCCTGCGCGAAGCCAAGGACGCCGGCGAAGCACCGGCTGAAGAGGCGCCCGCGCAAGCCGAAGCACGCTACGAGACGGTGCTGGAGCAGGCCGCATTCGACGCCTGGCTGAAGAAACTGCAGGCCGCCGAGCTCTTCGCCTTCGACACCGAAACCACCAGCATCGACGCCCAGCAGGCGCAACTCGTGGGCGTTTCCTTCGCGGTGGAAGAGGGCGAGGCTGCCTACGTGCCGCTGGCGCACAGTTACATGGGCGTGCCCGCCCAGCTGGATCGCGACGCCGTGCTGCGCGCCCTCAAGCCGCTGCTGGAAGACCCGAAGAAAGCCAAGGTCGGCCAGCACGCCAAGTACGACATCAATGTCCTGGCCAATGCCAGCACGCCCATCGCGGTGCAGGGCGTGGCCTTCGACACCATGCTCGAGTCCTACGTGCTGAACGCCACGGCGACCCGCCATGACATGGACAGCCTGGCGCTGAAGTACCTAGGCCACAGCACCATCCGTTTCGAGGACATCGCCGGCAAGGGCGCCAAGCAGCTGACCTTCGACCAGATCGCCCTGGAGCAGGCCGGCCCCTACGCGGCGGAAGACGCCGACGTGACCCTGCGTCTGCACCGCACCCTGTGGGAAAAGCTGCAGGCCATTCCTTCGCTGGCCAAGGTGCTGCAGGACATCGAAATCCCGCTGGTGCCGGTGCTGGCGCGCATTGAGCGCAATGGCGCGCTGGTCGATGCCCACTTGCTCGGCATGCAGAGCCACGAGCTCGGCGAGAAGATGGTCGAGCTGGAGCGCAAGGCTTTCGAGCTGGGTGGCGAGGAGTTCAACCTCGGCTCGCCCAAGCAGCTCGGCGCCATCCTCTACGAGAAGCTCGGCCTGCCAGTGTTGGCGAAGACCGCTACCGGCCAGCCGTCGACCGCCGAAAACGTCCTCGCCGACCTCGCCGAGCAGGACTTCGAGCTGCCCAAGGTGATCATGCAGTACCGCTCGCTGAGCAAGCTCAAGAGCACCTACACCGACAAGCTGCCGGAACAGATCAACCCGCGCACCGGGCGCATCCACACCAGCTACCACCAGGCCGTGGCGGCCACCGGGCGGCTATCGTCCACCGACCCGAACCTGCAGAACATCCCGATCCGCACCGCCGAAGGCCGGCGGATCCGCCAGGCGTTCGTCGCGCCCAAGGGCTACAAGCTGGTATCCGCCGACTACTCGCAGATCGAGCTGCGCATCATGGCCCACCTGGCGATGGACGAAGGCTTGCTCGACGCGTTCCGCCATGACCGTGACGTGCACCGCGCCACCGCGGCCGAGGTCCTCGGCATTCCGCTGGAAGAGGTCACCGCCGAGCAGCGCCGCCGCGCCAAGGCCATCAACTTCGGCCTGATCTACGGCATGAGCGCCTTCGGCCTGGCCAAGCAGATCGGCGTCGACCGCAAGGAAGCTCAGGCCTACATCGATCGCTACTTCGAGCGTTATCCGGGCGTGCTGGCCTATATGGAGCGCACCCGCGTACAGGCTGCGGAGCAGGGCTTCGTCGAGACGCTGTTCGGGCGTCGGCTGTACCTGCCGGAAATCGCCTCGAAAAACGCGGTCATGCGCAAGGCGGCCGAACGCACGGCGATCAACGCGCCCATGCAGGGCACCGCCGCGGACATCATGAAGCTGGCGATGGTGGCTGTGGATAACTGGCTGCAGGAAAGCGGCGTCGACGCGCGCGTCATCCTCCAGGTGCACGACGAACTGGTGCTGGAAGTGCGCGAGGAACAAATCGAAGCCGTATCGGCCAAATTGCGTGAGCTGATGGGCGGGGCCGCCCGTCTTGAGGTACCGCTCATCGTCGAAACCGGCAGCGGTTCCAATTGGGATGAAGCCCACTGACGAACGGTCGTAGGCCCCGAATTCCGGGGCCTTTGGCGCTATTGTCAAGCCCCGGAAATGGGGGAATAGGAAATTTCTTTGTGACGGGCTGAACTTTCCTGCAAGGGCGCAGGTCAGAACTTGTGAATGGCTGGAGAAGCCCTTCGATGCTCCTTTGCAGTGTTTAGTGTTGGCAGAATCCAGGACCCCGCCCTAGCGGTCCGGACTTAAACCCCGAACTTCCCCCTCCCCATACGAAGCTCGGGGTTTTTTTTGTCCGCGCGTCAGCCCTCGACGCCGGATGCTTCCTCTTCTTCCCCTTCCTCAAGCAGCCCCAGCCAACCGGCCAGGACCAGCTGTGCCTCTTCCACACCCTGGCGCTTGGGCGCCGAGAACAGCTGCAGCGTGGCGACATCGCCCCAGCCGGCGAGGATTTCCTTGCGCACCTTCAGCAAAGCGTTCTTCGCCGCGCCGTAGGCGAGCTTGTCGGCCTTGGTCAGCAGAACGTGGATCGGCAGGCGACTGGCCTGGGCCCAGTCGAGCATCAGGCGGTCGAAATCGGTCAGCGGATGGCGGATATCCATCAGCAGCACCACGCCGGCGAGGCTCTCGCGGCTGCTCAGGTAGGCCTCCAGGTGTTGCTGCCAGTGCAGCTTCAGCGGGATCGGCACCTTGGCGTAGCCATAGCCGGGCAGGTCGACCAGGCGGCGCTCGTCGTCCAGGCGGAAGAAGTTCAGCAGCTGCGTACGCCCGGGGGTCTTCGAGGTGCGCGCGAGATTGGCATGGGTAAGTGCATTTAGCGCGCTAGACTTCCCAGCATTGGACCTGCCGGCGAAAGCGACCTCCAGGCCGGCGTCTTCCGGGCACTGGTCGACCTTGGCGGCGCTGATGAGGAAAGTGGCTTGCTGGCACAGGCCGAGGATGGGGTTTTTCGCAGGGGTTTTGAGGGACATTGAGTGCTTCCGCGGCGGGTGCGACTAGGTGTCGCGGCGGCCGGTTTCGTTTCCGTTTCGATTGCCGAAGTATATAATGCCGCGGATTTTGTGTGCGCTTTATCCCCCAGGGTCGGGCGCCACGGGAACGCGAAAATCAACCGGCCGTGCAAGAAGAACGCGGACGTTCCCTCCCGATGAGGATGATCATGAAGAAACTGCTGTTCGCAGCCGCAGTCGTTGCGCTGGCTTCCAGTGCCCAGGCGGCTCAGGATCCCGAAGCGGTATTCAACCGTGCCTGTGGCGCCTGCCACGCCGGTCAATTGCCGATGGCCCCGAAGAAGGGTGACGCGGCAGCGTGGAAACCACGCCTGGACAAGGGCATGGACACTCTGGTGCAGCACGTTACCAACGGCTTCAACGCCATGCCGCCACGCGGCTTGTGCACGGACTGCAGCGCCGAGGATTACAAGGCGATCATCCAGTGGATGTCCAAATAGCCTGGGCCACTCTCTAACACTCATAGCCGTAATGGATTAGCTGATGAACAAAATTATCGTGAGTCTGCTGTTGACCCTGGGACTGACCGGCCTGGCCCACGCCGCAGGCGATGCCAAAGCGGGTCAGGCGAAAGCTGCCGTATGCGGCGCCTGTCATGGCGCGGACGGCAACAGCGCGGCGCCCAACTTCCCGAAACTGGCCGGCCAGGGCGACAAGTACCTGCTCAAGCAGATGCATGACATCAAGAGCGGCAAGCGCACCGTGCTGGAAATGACTGGCATCCTGAACAACGTCAGCGATCAGGACATGGAAGACATCGCCGCCTACTTCTCCAGCCAGAACATGAGCATCGGCGCGGCCGATCCCAAGCAGGTCGCCCACGGCGAAGAGCTGTTCCGCGGTGGCAAGCTCTCCGAAGGCATGCCTGCCTGCATCGGCTGCCACGCGCCCAACGGTGTGGGCAACGTGCCCGCCGGCTTCCCGCGTCTGGGCGGCCAGCATGCCGCCTACGTAGCGAAGCAGCTGACCAACTTCCGCGAAGGCGAGCGCACCAACGACGGCGACAGCATGATCATGCGCAGCATCGCCGCCAAGCTGTCCAACAAGGACATCGCGGCCATCTCGAGCTATATCGAAGGCCTCCACTGAGGCCTCGCGCCGGGTTGTTCGCCGGTAAAGAAAAAAGGGTGGCCCAGGCCGCCCTTTTTCGCATCTGTCGCCACTACAATGCTGAAACCGTTTGCCCGGGCCCAGGTCCAAGGCCCGCCGCGCCGCGGTACCCGATCCCGCTAAGGAGTGAACTATGCGTAACCTGATTTTCACCGCCGTACTGGCTTTTGCCGGCCTGTTCGGTCTCAGCGCGCAAGCCGCCGAGTTCGAAGCTGGCAAGCAGTACACCGTGCTGAGCACACCGGTTCCGGTGTCGCAGCCCGGCAAGATCGAGGTGGTGGAGCTGTTCTGGTATGGCTGCCCGCACTGCTATGCCTTCGAGCCGAGCATCAATCCGTGGATCGCCAAGCTCCCGGCTGACGTCAACTTCCATCGCATTCCGGCCATGTTCGGCGGCATCTGGAACGTTCACGGCCAGCTGTTCCTGACCCTCGACGCCATGGGCGTTGAGCACAAGGTGCACACCGCCGTATTCGATGCCATCCACAAGGAAGGCAAGAAACTGGCGACCCCGGAAGAAATGGCCGACTTCCTCGCCGGCCAGGGCGTAGACAAGGACAAGTTCCTCAGCACCTACGACTCCTTCGCCATCAAGGGTCAGATCGAGAAGGACAAGAAACTGGCCATGGCCTACCAGATCAGCGGCGTACCGACCATGGTCATCAACGGCAAGTACCGCTTCGACATCGGTTCGGCCGGCGGTCCGGAGAAGGCGCTGGAACTCGCCGACTTCCTGATCGCCAAGGAACGCGAAGCGGCCAAAGGCGCCCAGTGAGGTAGCCATCGATGCTGCGCCGGTCGAGCAAGCAGCGTGTAGCGGAGGCCCGCTCCACGCGGGTCAATCCCCACGGAGGCGAGCGCACTTATCCTGGTGACGGGCGCCTGCGCTTGCTCAGTTTCAACATCCAGGTCGGTATCAGCACCGAGCGTTACCATCACTACCTGACCCGCAGCTGGCAGCACCTGCTGCCGGCTGCCGGTCGCGCCAGCAATCTGCAGCGAATCGGCGACCTGCTCGCCGGCTATGACCTGGTGGCCCTGCAGGAGGCCGATGGCGGCAGCCTGCGTTCCGGCTACGTCAATCAGGTCGAACACCTGGCCCAACTGGGGGCTTTCCCCTACTGGTACCAGCAGCTCAATCGCAACCTCGGGCGCCTGGCGCAGCACAGCAACGGCTTGCTCAGCCGCCTGCAGCCGAACCTGCTGGAAGACCATCCGCTACCGGGCCCGCCCGGACGCGGCGCCATCCTCATGCGCTTCGGCGAAGGCGAGAACGCCCTTGCCGTGGTGATGATGCACCTCGCCCTCGGCGCCCGTACCCGCACCCGCCAGCTCGCCTATATCCGCGAGCTGCTGCAGGGCTACCGGCACCAGGTGCTGATGGGTGACATGAACACCCATGCCAACGATCTTTTGGAAAGCTCACCGCTGCGCGACCTGGGGCTGATTGCACCGCAGGTCGAGGCGACTTTCCCCAGCTGGCGCCCGCAGCGCTGCCTGGACCACATATTGCTAAGCCCCGAGTTGACCCTGGAGCGGGTCAGCGTGTTGCCGCAGCCGATTTCCGACCACCTGCCGGTGGCCGTGGAGATCCGCCTGCCGGCCGCTTGCCGGGACGACTCCGCGCTTTCTCTCAGAGGCGTTTGATGAGCCGCGACGATACACAGCGCTGGAAAGAGAAATACCTCGCCAACATCGAGCAGCAGGAACGCCTGGAACAGCGCTGGGAGGCACGCGTCGACCTCATGCGCCGTGGCCTGGTGCGCAGCAGCCTGGCGGCCGAAGGCAGCGACAAGGCGGTCGACCAGTGCATGCAGGAACTGCGTGAACTGCTGCGCCGCAAGGACATCGACTCGGGCCTCGCGCGGCTGATCCCGCGCCTGGAAAAGACCGTACTGGACTCCGAACAGCGCCGACAGCAGCGGGTCAAGCAGAACGTCGCCGCGCTGACCCAGCTGGCCCAGCAGTTGATGAGCCTGGAAGAGCTGCCGCGCGACGTGCGCCTGCCGTTGAAACTCTTCGCCCGCGACCTCGAGGCCCGCGCCAGCCAGTCGCGCGAGATACCGGTGCTGCTGGGCGAACTGGGCAACCTGCAACGGCGGGTGCTCGATCAACTGGCCGCGAATACCGACGGGCCACGTCCGGGCTTGCTGCAGCGTCTTTTTGGCGCTCGTGATGAAGAAGAGGAAGCCGGTGCAGCTCCAGCCGCCTTAGAGGCGTCTGCCGAGGAGCCCGCGCCCGCAGCAGCGCCAGAAGTGCGTGCGGTACAAGCCACGCCTGCTGCGCCGGAGCTTGAGCACCCTGCGGCAGCCGCGCCGGCGCCGTCTTCCGTGCTGGATGCTCTGCCGCTGCCCTCCGAGCTGATTCCGAGCACCTCGCGTCCGGTGGTGTTGGATGGCGAAGGCGAGCAGCGCTACGCCCTGCCGCCAATGCCCGAACCTGGCTACAGCGCGGTGGCGCCGCATATCGAGGCCAGCCTGCTGCACCTGCTCGACCAACTGCAGCTGCCGAGTTCGCATAAGCCCCAGGCGCTGGCCCTGCGCGGGCGCATCGAGGGCAGCCTGAACTGGTATGAGCTGGTTCCGGTGCTGGACGACCTGGCGGTGCTGGTGCTGGCACTGAACGACAGCGGTCAGCAGGCCTTCGAAGGTTATCTGCATCAGCTCAACGAGCGCCTGAGCACCTTCCTCGATAGCCTGGGCGCAGTGCGCCAGGGGCAGGACGAAGGTTCCGCCAGCGCCCGCGAGCTCGACGCCGAATTGCGTCACCAGGTCAGCGGGCTGCAGGACAGCGTGCAGCAGGCTACCGACCTGGACTCCCTGAAACGCTCGGTGGAAGAGCGCCTGGAAGGCCTGCTCGGCAGCATCGAGCGGCACCGCCAGGAGCGCGAGATACGCGAGCGTGAGGCCGGCGAACGCCTGCAGGCGCTGGTCGCGCGTGTCGCCTCGATGGAAGAGGAAGCGCAGACCTTCCAGGCGAGCATCGAGGATCAGCGGCAGAAGGCCCTGACCGACCCGCTCACCGGCTTGCCCAACCGTGCCGCGCTCAGCGAGCGCATGGAGCTGGAGGTGGCGCGGGTCCAGCGTTTCGGTGGCGATCTGTTGCTGGCGATGCTCGACGTCGACCACTTCAAGCGCATCAACGACGACTTCGGGCACCTGGCCGGCGACAAGGTCCTGAAGATCATTGCCGGCGAGCTGGCCAAGCGCCTGCGCAAGACCGACTTCATCGCCCGCTTTGGCGGCGAGGAGTTCGTCGTGCTGCTGCCGTCCACGTCGCTCGACGGCGGGCGCCAACTGCTCGAATCGCTGCGCGGCGCGGTGGAGAAGATCCCCTTCCACTTCAAGGGCGAACCCCTGAGCATCACCTGCTCGATCGGCGTGACAGCCTTCCAGGGCGGCGAGCGCAACGACGCCGCTTTCGAGCGCGCCGACCAGGCCCTGTACCGTGCCAAGCGCAGCGGGCGCAATCGCCTGGAACTGGGCTGAGGCGTAGGGCGCATAACGCTCCGCGTTATACGTCGTTTAGCCGTGGCTCCCCGGAGATGGACCTGGCGGTGATGGGTTCGACAGGCTCCGTCATGGAGCTGCCGATACGCGAGGTGAGGCGGGGGGCAACCCAACAAACCGCGAACGGTTGTACGCCCTACGCGCAACCTTCCATCTTCCGAACTTGACGAATGAAAGATCCTGGGTTTTGATTCGCATCTATAACTTACGAATCGAAACTAAATCCTTCATGTCGAAACGCAACACGCCCCAGCGCCGCCACGACATCCTTGCCCTGCTCAGCCAGCAGGGCGAGGTAAGTGTGGATGACCTCGCGCGGCGCTTCGCCACCTCCGAAGTCACCATCCGCAAGGACCTGGCGGCGTTGGAGAGCAACGGCCTGCTGCTGCGCCGTTATGGCGGCGCGGTACCGATGCCCCATGAGCTGCTCGGCGAGTCCAGCCCGCCGCTGTCGCCCTACAAGCAGGCCATCGCCCGCGAGGCGGCGGCGCGCATTCGCGAACACGCACGGATCATCATCGACAGCGGCAGCACCACCGCAGCGCTGATCCCCGAACTGGGCCACAAGCCAGGCCTGGTGGTGATGACCAACTCGCTGAACGTCGCCAACGCCCTGCGCGAACTGGAGCGCGAGCCGGTGCTGCTGATGACCGGCGGCACCTGGGACCCGCATTCGGAGTCCTTCCAGGGCCAGGTGGCGGAGCAGGTGCTGCGTTCCTACGATTTCGATCAGCTGTTCATCGGCGCCGCGGGCCTCGACCCCGAGCGCGGCACCACCACTTTCAATGAACTGCTCGGGCTGAGCCGGGTCATGGCGGAGGTCGCCCGCGAGGTGATCGTCATGGCCGAGGCGGACAAGCTCGGGCGGCGCATGCCCAACCTGGAGCTGCCGTGGAGCAGCATCCAGACCCTGATCACCGACGAACGCCTCAGCGACGAGGCGTGCGCCCGGATAGAAGCACGCGGCGTCACTGTCGTACGCGCGCGTTGCACGGACTAAGGAGAACTCCCCATGTGTGGAATCGTCGGCGCCATCGCTGAACGTAACGTCACTCCCATCCTCGTCGAAGGCCTCAAGCGCCTCGAATACCGCGGCTACGACAGCGCCGGCCTGGCGCTGATCGATGTTGCCGGCAGGCTCGAACGCCGCCGCCGCGTGGGCAAGGTCGCCAGCCTGGAACAGGCACTTGCCGAGCAGCCGCTCAGCGGCGCGCTGGGCATCGCCCACACCCGCTGGGCCACCCACGGCGTGCCGAGCGAGGCCAACGCCCACCCGCACTTCTCCCACGACCGCGTGGCGGTGGTGCACAACGGCATCATCGAGAACCACGAGGAGCTGCGTGAATTCCTCAAGGGCGAAGGCTACGTCTTCACCTCGCAGACCGACACCGAGGTCATCGTCCACCTGCTGCACCTGCGCCTGCG
Organism: Pseudomonas knackmussii B13; assembly: GCF_000689415.1. Taxonomy (NCBI): domain Bacteria; kingdom Pseudomonadati; phylum Pseudomonadota; class Gammaproteobacteria; order Pseudomonadales; family Pseudomonadaceae; genus Pseudomonas; species Pseudomonas knackmussii. The sequence goes on from NZ_HG322950.1 coordinate 248,236, forward strand.
CGAGCTGGGCGACCTGACCCTGGCACTGAAGGCCGCAGTGCAGGAACTGCACGGTGCCTACGGCCTGGCGGCGATCTGCCTGGACCAGCCGGACCGCATCCTCGCCGCGCGCAGCGGCAGCCCGCTGGTGGTTGGCCTGGGCCTGGGCGAGAACTTCCTCGCTTCCGACCAGTTGGCCCTGCGCCAGGTCACCGACCGCTTCATCTACCTGGAAGAGGGCGACATCGTCGAACTGCGCCGCGACAGCGTGCAGATGTGGGATGTCGCCGGTAACCCGGTGCAGCGCGAAGTGGTGCGCTACCACGACGGCGCCGAGGCTGCCGACAAGGGCGCCTACCGCCACTTCATGCTCAAGGAGATCCACGAGCAGCCGTCCGTGGTGCAGCGCACCCTGGAAGGTCGCCTGGGCGCCCAGCGCGTGCTGGTGGAGAACTTCGGCCCGGACGCCGCGGCGCTGTTCGCCAAGGTGCGCAACGTGCAGATCGTCGCCTGCGGCACCAGCTACCACGCGGGCCTGGTGGCGCGTTACTGGATCGAGGAGCTGACCGGCATTCCCTGCCAGGTCGAAGTGGCCAGCGAGTTCCGCTACCGCAAGGTGGCCGTGCAGCCTGACGCACTCTTCGTCACCATTTCCCAGTCCGGCGAGACCGCCGACACCCTGGCCGCGCTGCGCAGCGCCAAGCAGATGGGCTTCCTCTCCAGCCTGGCGATCTGCAACGTCGCCACCAGCTCGCTGGTGCGCGAGTCGGACATGACCCTGCTGACCCTGGCCGGCCCGGAGATCGGCGTGGCCTCGACCAAGGCATTCACCACCCAGCTGGTTGCCCTGCTGCTGCTGACCCTGGCCATCGGCCAGGTGCAGGAGCGCCTGGAAGCGGGCATCGAGGCCGAGCTGGTTGAGGCCCTGCGCCGCCTGCCGACGCGCCTGGAAGAAGCCCTGGCGATGGACAAGGTGGTGGAGAAGGTCAGCGAGCTGTTCGCCGAGAAGAACCACACCCTGTTCCTCGGCCGCGGCACCCAGTACCCGGTGGCGATGGAAGGTGCGCTCAAGCTCAAGGAGATCTCCTACATCCACGCCGAGGCCTACCCCGCCGGCGAGCTCAAGCACGGTCCGCTGGCCCTGGTCGACGCCGACATGCCGGTGGTCACGGTAGCGCCGAACAACGAGCTGCTGGAGAAGCTCAAGTCCAACCTGCAGGAAGTGCGGGCCCGCGGCGGCGAGCTGATCGTCTTCGCAGAGGCAAACAGCGGCCTGGGCAACGGCCCGGGGACGCGTGTCGTGAGCATGCCGTCGATCCACGACTGCCTGGCGCCGATCCTCTACACGGTGCCGCTGCAGCTGCTGTCGTACCACGTCGCCGTGCTCAAGGGCACCGACGTCGACCAGCCGCGCAACCTGGCCAAGTCGGTCACCGTGGAGTGACCACACAGGCGCCGGCAGCCAAGGCTGTCGGCGCCGATGTCGGGTAATTTTTTTTGATGTTTACAAATCTTTCACTAATCCTTCTCTAATCTGTCAGATTGATACGCCAGGCTCAGCCCTCCGGCCGTACCGGGAGTGCGGAATGCCCCGGATTGGCACGAGAGCCCGGACGAGCATGACCAAGAACCGACGGCAAGTCGGTCACAACAACTGCTCAATCTTCTGGCGACGCATGAAAGACAGACTTCTCCCGCCCGCTGGCGGAAGCCTCCCGACCCGTTCAGCGGCGCTTGCTGGGGGCGCTATCCGATGAAATTCCTCGTTACCGGCGCTGCCGGCTTTATCGGTTATCACACCGCCGATCGCCTGTGCCGCGAAGGCCACGACGTGGTCGGCCTGGACAACCTGAACGACTACTACAGCGTCGAACTCAAGCATTCCCGCCTCGACCTGCTGCGTCGTCACGCCAATTTCCGCTTCGAGCGCCTCGACCTCGCCGACGCCCAGGGCCTGGCCGAACTGTGCCGCCGCGAAGGCTTCGAGCGAGTGATCCACCTGGCTGCGCAGGCCGGCGTGCGCTATTCGCTGGAAAAGCCGGGGGTCTACGCCGACTCCAACCTGGTCGGCTTCGTCAACATTCTCGAAGCCTGCCGGCAGAACGCCGTCGGGCACCTGGTCTACGCCTCGAGCAGTTCGGTGTACGGCATGAATACGCCGATGCCGTTCACCACCGATGCGCCCGTGGACCAGCCGGTGTCGCTGTATGCCGCGACCAAACGGGCCAACGAGCTGATGGCGCATACCTATGCGCACCTCTACCGCCTGCCGGTGACCGGGCTGCGCTTCTTCACCGTGTACGGTCCCTGGGGCCGTCCGGACATGGCGCTGTTCAAGTTCACCCGCGCGATCCTCGATGGAAAGCCAATCGATATCTACAACAACGGCGAGATGTCCCGCGACTTCACCTACGTCGATGACGTGGTCGAAGGCCTGTGCCGTATCCAGGCGCTGCCGCCGCAGGTCGGCGAGCAGGGCGAGGCCCCGGCGGCGCTCTACAACATCGGCCGTGGCGAGCCGGTCCGCCTGCTCGACATGGTCGAGTGCGTGGAACGGGCGCTGGGGCGCAAGGCGATCCGCAACTACCTGCCGCTGCAACCGGGCGACGTCCTGCAGACCTGGGCCGATGTAGATGCCCTGGCGCAGCGCACCGGTTTCCGCCCCGCCACGCCGCTGCAAGTCGGTATCGAGCGCTTCGTGCAGTGGTATCGCGACTATTACGAGGACGGCGCCGCACGCTCCCCAGCCTGAGCGCGGCGCCTGACGACAACTCCAGATTTCAAGGTAGGCAGAAGTATGTCCAACCCCTACGTATCGGTGCTCATCCCGGCCAAGAACGAGGCCGAGAACCTCCCCACGCTGCTCAACGAAGTGCGCCAGGCGCTGAGCGGCGAGGACTTCGAAGTGCTCGTGGTCGACGACGGCAGTACCGACAACACCCGCGCCGTGCTGCAGGACATGCAGCGCGACGGCTACACGCAACTGCGCGTGCTGAGCCACACGCGTTCGCTCGGGCAGAGCACCTCGGTCTTCCACGCTGCCGAAGCGGCGCGCGGCCAGTGGCTGGCGACCCTCGACGGCGACGGCCAGAACGACCCGGCGGACATCCCCGGCATGCTCGCCATCGTCCGCGCCCCCGATTGCCCGGCCGACCTCAAGCTGATCGCCGGCCACCGCGTGAATCGCAAGGACACGGCCAGCAAGCGCTGGGCCTCGCGCTTCGCCAACCGCCTGCGCGGCAAGCTGCTCAACGACCACACCCCGGACACCGGCTGCGGTCTCAAGGTGATCGAGCGCGAAGCCTTCCTGCGCCTGCCGTATTTCGACCACATGCACCGCTTCATCCCCGCGCTGATCCAGCGCCACAAGGGCAGCATGCGCGTGCACCCGGTCAACCACCGTCCGCGCAGCGCCGGGGTTTCCAAGTACGGCAACCTGGACCGCGCGCTCGTCGGCATCCTCGACCTGTTCGGTGTCTGGTGGCTGATCCGCCGTACCCGCCTGGACGTGACCGCCCGCGAACTGGAGCGCTGATCCATGGCCGGCACCGGCGATTCGCAACGTCCGCTGAGCCGGCTTGCGGGGGCCGAGAGCGGCCCTGGCTCGCTGTGGTCCCGCCTGCAACGCAACCCCTGGCTGCTCCTGCTGCTCGCCGCGCTCCTGCTGGGCGCCGGCCTGGGCTTGCGGGTGCCGAGCAACGTCGACGAGGAGCGTTTCCTCGGCGTCGCCCTGGAGATGCTGCAGACCGGCAACTGGCTGGTGCCGCACCGCGCCGGTGAAATCTACGGCGACAAGCCGCCGCTGTTCATGTGGCTGGTGGGCTCGCTCGTGCGCCTGGGCGTGAAGCCGACCCTGGCGTTGTTCCTCCCGGCGTTCTTCGCCGGCATCGTCGGCACCGCCTGTCTCTACGACATCGCCCGGCGCCTGTGGAACCGCCGCGTCGGCCTGATCGCCGGGCTGCTGTTCCTGGCCACCTATCAGACCCACGCGGTGCTGCGCGACGGCGGCATCGACGGCCTGTTGTTCCTGTGGATATCCCTGGCGCTCTACGGCCTGCTCCGCCACCTGCTGCTCGGCCCCGCCTGGCGCTGGTACTACCTGGCGTGCGCGGCCATGGGCCTGGGCATCATCAGCAAGGGCGTGGGCTTCCTCCCGGCCCTGCTGCTCATCCCCTATGCATTTGCGGTGCGGCGTGGCTGGTCCGGCGTCGTGCGCATGCCTGGCCAGGCCGGCCGCTGGTGGCTGGGCCTGCTGGTGACGCTGGCCGCCATCGCAGTCTGGCTGGCGCCGATGCTTATCTGGGCGTCACTCGACGGCGGCGCCGACGGTCGTGCCTACCTGAACGACATCCTCCTGCAGCAGACCGCCAAGCGATATGCCAATGCGTGGCAGCACCAGGAGCCGTTCTGGTACTTCTTCGTGAAGGTCATCCCGCAGTACTGGTTGCCGCTGCTGCTGACGCTGCCCTGGATGGTGCCGGCCTGGCGCCGCGAACTCGGCAAGCACAAGGGGCGCTTCCTCGTCCTGTTGGGCTGGGTGGCGCTGGTGCTGCTGTTCTTCACCCTCAGTTCGGGCAAGCGCAAGCTGTACATCTTCCCGGCGCTGCCCGGTCTGGTGCTGGCCATCGCGCCGCTGATGCCCTGGTTGCTGCGCCGCTGGTTCGCCGGCCGCCCGCGGGCGCGGAAGATCTTCGTCGGCGTGGCGGTGGTCTGGTTCGTCGCCTGGTTCGCCCGTGGCTTCATCGAGCCGCTGCGCGACGGCGGTAACGATCGTCAGCAGCTGATGGCCGAGGTGGCCCGCGAGTCGCAGGGTGCCGAACTGGTCCTGACCAACTGGCGCGAAGGTCACTGGCTCTACGCCCAGCAGCCGATCGTGCATTTCGGCCTGGATACGCCGAGCCAGGCGGAAAAGGCGGCGATGTGGCTGCGCCAGCATCCCCAGGCCGTGGCCATGGTGCGTGCCGATGACATCGACCGCTGCTTCCGCCGCGAACTTGCCAAGCCGGTGGAGGGGCACCACGAGGAAGACTGGTTCCTGGTGCGCGAGGATGCCGACAACGGCCAGTGCCACGACGACAGCCAGTACTCGATTCACGAATTCGCCTGGAAGAAGCCGCTGTCCTGAGTCTACCCGCCGGCATACCGGCGGGCGCTGCCGTACCTGATAACAATAAGGAGAATGCCGTGAACGCTGCGCTGGATCGCCACGCCGACGAGAAAACCGCCCCGAACCTGCCCAAGAGGCGCTGGCGGCGGCTTCTGCCCTGGGGGCTCGGCCTGGGCCTGTTGGCCGCCGGCGCAGTGGTCGTCCATCAGCACTGGCATCAGCGCGCCTACTACTACTTCTCCACCCAGGCCCACGCCGCCGACGTGGCGGGGCGCAACATCTGGCTGCCGGGCTACCGGGTCGCCATCGACGGCAAGCCGGTGAAGGGCATCGACAGCGACCTCTCGGCCATCGCCTACGACTACGATCACGATCGCCTGCTCGGTGTGACCAACGCCGGCGCCATGCGGGTGGTGGTGATCAGCAAGACCGGCGAGCTCCTCGCCGAGTATCCGATGCACGGTTTCGAGGACGTCGAAGGCATCACCTACCTGGGTGACGGGCTGGTGGCGGTGGCCGACGAGAGATTCCAGCAGCTCGACCTCTTCCGCCTGCCGGAGCAGCCGGGGCAGACCATCGAGGCCAAGGATGCGCAGTTCATCGTGCTGGACCTCGCGCCGAACATCCACAACAAGGGCTTCGAGGGCGTGACCTACGATGCGCTCGGCGATCGCCTGTTCGTTGGCAAGGAACGCGATCCCATGCAACTGCTGGAGGTCTCCGGCGTGCGCGCCAGCCTGTCCGGCGGCAAGCTGCAGCTCAAGGTCAGGAACCTCACGCCCTGGCTCGACAAGCGCTTCTTCGGCACCGATATCTCCGACCTGCACTACGACACCAAGACCGGCCACCTGCTGGTGCTGAGCGAGGAATCGCGGCTGATCGTCGAGTTCGACGACCAGGGCCAGGTAGTGAGCTTCCGCACGCTGCTCGGCGCCCCCTACGGCGAGTTGCAGCACAGCACCCCGCAGGCAGAGGGCCTGACCATGGATGCCGACGGCAACCTCTACGTGGTCAGCGAGCCGAACCTCTTCTACCGCTTCGAGGCACGCTGAGCGCGTGCCTGGGGGCGCGCCGGGCGCCCCTTTCAGCGATCAGTTCAGTTCCGAGCCCTGGGGGCTGCCTTCGGCGCGCGCGGCGCGGCGGATCAGTGCCAGGTTGCGCAGGTAGACCACGATGCCGAACGACTGGCCGAGGATGATGATCGGGTCGCGCTGGGCGATGGCGTAGCAGAACAGCATCACGCTGCCGAGCATCGACATGTACCAGAAGTGGATCGGGTTGACCGGGCGATGGGCGCGTTCGGAGAACCACAGCTGCAGCACGAAGCGGCCGGTGAAGACCACCTGGCCGACCATGCCGATGACCGTCCACAGCGGGTCGGCCTGGGTGATGGCGTGGATGATCGGCTCCGGCTTGGACACCCAGCCCAGGGCGATGGCTGCGCCCGACAGGCTCAGCCAGGGCCAGAGGAAGAACGGCGGCTGGCCGCCGGAGTGGCGCCGGTCGAGTTCCAGGTTGCGCAGGTAGATGGCCAGGCCCGCCATCTGGCCGAGGCTGATCACCAGGTCGCGCTGGTGCGTGGCGTAGGCCAGCAGCAGCACCGCGCCGGCGCAGCTGAAGTACCAGAAGTGCACCGGCATGAGGCTCTTGCGAGCGCGTTCGGAAAGAATCCACTGCACCAGGAAGCGCGCGGAAAAGGCAGCCTGTGCCAAAAGGCCGACCACGAACCAGACTGGATTGATCCCGCTCAACGAACTCTCCTCATGCACAGGCTTGCAGAACGCGCCACCAGCGGCCTGGCGGCGCGCGACAGTTTACCCTGTCGAGCATTGCAATTCGTCGGCCCTGCACTGCCGATGAGCGGATAACCGAATCGTCATTCGCCGCTCAGCGTGCCGTTAGGGGGCTTTTCTTATCGTGGGACCCTCATCCACCACCGAGGTCCCTCCCATGAAAACCGCTCGACTCTTCCTGTTTGCCGGCCTGGCCGGTCTTTCCTTCCTGGCCCAGGCCGAAAGCGGCGGCGACCGCACCTTCGCGCGCATGCAGCAGAACCTCCAGGCGGCCACTCAGAACACCCGCGAAGAAGCCGTCGCCGGCAACTTCGAGCCCTATCGCTACGGCATGAACCTGGACATCGCCGAAGTGCTCGAAGTGACCCATGGCCAGGGTTGCGGCGTGGTGCCGGTGCGCATGCGCTACCTCGACTCCCAGGGTGCAGAGCAGCGCCTGGAGTATCGCAGCGAGCGCGTCAGCTGCAGCCGCGGGCTCTGAATGGCGCGCGTCAAACCGGCCCGGGGAAGACCAGCTCGAACCGGGTCGGGCCTTGCGGCCGGCTGTCCACGGTCACCGCGCCGCCATGCAGGCTCATGATCGAGCGGACGATGGCCAGCCCCAGGCCGGTACCGCCTTCGCTCCGGGTGCCGTGCTCGTTGGCCCGGTAGAAGCGCTCGAATAGCCGCGCGAGATGACGCTCGGCGATACCCGTGCCGGGATTGCTGACGCTCAGGCAGACCCCCTTTTCACCCCGACGAATCTCGACGTCGATGCGTTGCCCTTCCGGGGTATGGCGGATGGCATTGGAAAGCAGGTTGGAGAAGGCCCGCTGCACCATCAGCCGATTGCCGAGAATGTCGGCTTCGCCCCGCAGCCTGATTTCCAGGCGCTTCTCCTCGGCGGCGAAGAGGAACACTTCGCTCACGCGCCTAGCCTCTTCGCCAAGACACAGTGGTTCGAAAGGCACCTGCGCCTGGCTGACCTGGGCCAGGAACAGCATGTCGGTGACGATGCGCGACAGGCGCTGCAGCTCTTCCACCCCCGAAACCAGCACCGCCTCGTACTCCTCGACCGAGCGGCTGCGCGCGAGGGTGACCTGCGCCTTGCCCAGCAGGTTGCTGATCGGCGAGCGCAGCTCGTGGGCGAGGTCATCGGAAAACTGCGTCAGCTGCTGCACGCCGTCGTCCAGGCGATGCAGCATGACATTCAGCGCCCGGGCGACTTCGCTCAACTCCCTGGGTAGGCGTTCCAGCGGAATGCGGTGGCTGAGGTCCTCGGTGGAGGTGCGCAGGGCGATCCGGCGAAAACGCCGCAAGGGCGACAGGCCGCGCTGCACGGCATGCCAGCCGCCCAGCCCGACGATCAGCAGCAGGAAAGGTACGCCAGCCAGTACCGAGTCGCGGAAGGCACCAAGCAGCGCATCGTCTGCGCTGCGTTCCTGAGTGAGCAAGACGCGCACCGGCGTGCTGTCGCCGAGCCGGGCGATGCTGCTGGCGGTGAGCAGCCGCTTGCCGTCGGCGGCACTCCAGCTGTGGAAGTCGAGAGCGCCGGAGACCGTCAGGCGTTCCAGCATGCCGCGTCGGGCCGCGGGGCCGGTGTCCAGCAGCAAGGTGCCGTCCGACTCCACCGGCAGCAGGGTCAGGGCGAAATCGTCATGCCCGGCGATCAGGTCCAGCAACTCGTGTGGATTGCCCATCAGGGACCGGCTGTCGGCGCTTGCGGCCAGCCCATGGCGAACCTGCTGCAGCTTGTCGGCCAGCTCGTCGCGGGCGCGGCGCTGCAGCTCGTGGTCGAGCGCGGCATAGGCCAGCAGCGCCAGCACCACCACCAGGCCGGCGCACAGCAGCGCCATGCTCAGGCCCAGGCGCGACGAGAGGCTGGCCGGCTTCATTCGCGGGCCTCGAGCACGTAGCCGACGCCGCGCCGGGTGTGGATCAGCGGGGTGTCGAAGGGATCGTCGACCTTGATCCGCAGGCGGCGGATGGTGACCTCGACGACGTTGGTGTCGCAATCGAAGTTCATGTCCCACACCAGCGAGATGATCTGCGTGCGGCTAAGCACCTCGCCGCTGCGGCTCATCAGCAGGTGCAGCAGGGCGAACTCCTTGGTCGTCAGGTCGATGCGCCGGCCGTCGCGATAGGCGCGGTGGCGCGCCGGGTCGAGCTCCAGCCCGGCGACATTCAGTACCGCCGGAGCGGACACCCGCTCGCCGCGCCTTAGCAGGGTACGTACCCGGGCGAGCAATTCGGGGAACTGGAAAGGCTTCACCAGGTAGTCGTCGGCGCCCAGTTCCAGGCCGCGTACCCGCTCGTCCAGGCGCCCGCGTGCGGTGAGCATGAGGACGCGGGTGTCGTTGTCCTGGCGCAGCTGGCGCAGGACCTCCCAGCCGTCCATCTGCGGCATGTTCACGTCGAGGATGACCAGGTCGTAGGCGCCTTGTCGCGCCAGGTGCAGGCCGTCTACGCCGTTGTTCGCGCGGTCGACGACGAAGCCGCTCTCACTCAGGCCCTGGTGCAGGTAGTCGGCCGTCTTTGTTTCGTCCTCTACAACTAGGATGCGCATTCGTTACATGACCTTTATGTGTGGATGCTGAAGAGCTCATTGTTGTTTTTCTTTTCGGCTGCTGTTTATACGGGTCGACGTCTTGTCGAAAGGGGCGCGAGGTTAATGTCTGTAGCCGCTTCAGGGTCAATGCGGGCAACGGTTATCGGGTGTTTCAGGATGTTGCCTTGTCGGGTTATTAATTCTGTAAATATATGTTTTTACGTGTATTTTTATGAATTAAAAGTTTGCCTGGTGAGGTGTTATTTGCATTTTCGTCAGATATTAACTCGGCGTATTGCGGCGTTAATCTTAATTACGGATTTGTAATTGCCTGGTCACCTTGGAGATAGATCTCGGAACTTACCGTTGGCGCAATTCGCAGCGAGACCGGAATAGGCGTTCAGCGGAGCAACCGCAGAAGGCGCCGGCAAGAGGCCGCGATTCTCGTTTCAAGGTCGTTTCCAGAGGTGTGCCGTGCTTCATCGTCCAGGCCAGGCGCTGTGGTCGCTGTTCCTGATTCCCCTTTGCCTGCTGGCGCCTTCGCTCCAGGCCCGGACCCTGGGCTTCGACGAGGCGCTGCGCAGCGCCTACGCCAGCAATCCCGAACTCAGCGCCGCCGGTCGCGCCATCGGCATCGCCGAAGGTGAGCGGCAGCAGGCCGGCTTGCTGCCCAACCCGACGCTGTCCTGGGACACCGAGGACACCCGCGCCGACAGCGCCATCACCAGCCTAAGCCTGAGCCAGCCGATCGAGCTGGGTGGCAAGCGCGGCGCGCGCGTCGCCTTGGCCGAGCGTGGGCAGGAAATCGCCGCCGTTGAGCTGGAGATCCGTCGCAACACCTTGCGCGCCGAGCTGCTGGAAGCCTTCCAGGCGGCATGGCGGGCCCAGGAGCGCGTACGCCTTGGCGACCTGTCGGCAGCGCTGGCACAGCGTGGTCTCAGTGCTGCCGAGGCGCGGGTGCGGGCTGGCAAGTCGGCGCCGCTAGAGGCGACCCGCGCCCAGGTGCAGCTCAGCGAGGTCCGCTTGGAGCTGCAGCGCGCACGGGTGGAGCGCGACGACATCTATCGTGTCCTGGCCAGCCTCATGGGCCAGGCCGAGCCAGACTTCGCCGAAGTCGGCAGAGCCGAGTCCACGCCGGCTCCGGAGCCGATGCCTCTGCTGCAGCGCCTGGACGACACGGCTGAAATGCGCCTGGCGCGCCTGCAGATCGATCAGCGCGACGCATCCGTGAAGCTGGCCCGCACCCAGCGCGTGCCCGATCTCGATGTCACCCTCGGCAGCCAGTACGACCGCGTGGCCCGCGAGCGGGTCAACCTGGTCGGGCTGTCCATGCCGCTGCCGCTGTTCGATCGCAATCAGGGCAACCTGCTCGCCGAGACGCGCCGGGCCGACCAGGCCCGCGACCTGCGCAACGCCAGCGAGCTGCGCTTGCGCCGGGAAACCCGCCAGGCCATCGACCTGTGGCGTACAGCGCAGGACGAGGTGCGAACCCTGCGCGACAGCCAGCTGCCCGCCGCACGCCAGGCCGTGGACAGCGCCACCCGCGGCTTCGAGATGGGCAAGTTCGGTTTCCTCGAAGTACTCGACGCGCAGCGCACCCTGCTCGCCGTGCGCGACCAGTACCTGCAGGCGCTCGCCCGCCTGGCCGAGGCGCGCGGGCGCACCGAGCGCATCTACGGCGACCTGGCGGCGCCGCGCTGATGCGCTGGCTGGCCGGCCTGCCGCTCGGCCTGACCGCGGCGCTGGCGCCGGGCAGCGGCGAGCACCTTCCCTTCCAGGCCGGCGCTGTCGCCGAGCACTGGTGCATCCATGACCTGTTCCGCGCCCTGGGCGTGATCGTTGGCGCCTGAGGCCGCGGGACCTTCCGGGGGTATCCATGAAACCGAAACAGATGAAGATCGCCGTCGCCGGGCTCCTGCTGCTGGCGCTGGGCGGCGTGGCCGGAATGACGCTGGGCCGTGTCGCCCAGGCGCCAGACGTACATGCCGACGGCGAGCAACACTCGACGAACACCGGCGAGGGGCATGACGAAGACGAGGGCTTGCGCCTGAGCGACGAGCAACTGCGCGCGGCCGGTGTCGAGCTGGCCACTGCCGCGCCGAGCGAGCTGGCCGGCCGCCTCATCCTGCCCGGCGAGATCGCCTTTGACGCCGACCGCACCGCGCACCTGGTGCCGCGGGTGAGCGGGGTGGTCGAGCAGGTTGCCGCCGAACTCGGCCAGGCGGTCAAACGCGGTGACTTGCTGGCGGTGATCGCCAGCCCGCAACTGTCTGACCTGCGCAGCGAGCGGGCGGCGGCGCAGCGGCGCGTGGAACTGGCGCGCGTCACCCTGGCCCGCGAGCGGCAGCTGTGGGAGGAGAAAGTCTCCGCCGAACAGGATTACCTGCAGGCGCGGCAGGCGTTGCAGGAAGCCGAGATCGCCCTGGGCAATGCGCAGCAGAAGCTCGGCGCCCTCGGCAGCGCCGGCGGCAATCGCTATGAGCTGCGCGCGCCTTTCGACGGTGTCGTGGTGGAGAAGCACCTGGTGCCTGGCGAAGTGGTTGGCGAGAGCACTGCGGCCTTCACCCTGTCCGATCTGTCGCGGGTCTGGGCGACCTTCAACGTGGCGCCGCGCGACCTTGCCCAGGTGCAGGTCGGCAAGCTGGCGGAGGTCGAGGCGAGCGACCTGGGCAAGCGGGTGCAGGGGCGGGTGATCCGCGTCGGCAACCTGCTGGGCGAGCAGTCGCGGATGGCCAGCGCCCACGTGCTGCTGGACAACCCCGATGGCGCCTGGCGACCGGGGCTGCCGGTGCAGCTCTCGCTGGCGGGCACGGCACGCCAGCCGGCAGTCAGCGTTCCGCAGAGCGCGTTGCAGACTCTGGAGCAGCAGACCGTGGTGTTCGTCCGCCGCGACGGCGCTTTCGTCGCGCAACCGGTGCGCCTGGGGGTGAGTGACCAGGGCCAGGTGGAGGTTCTGCAGGGCCTGGTGGCCGGCGAGCAGGTCGCCGCCGCTGGCAGCTTCGCCCTCAAGTCGGAGCTGGGCAAAGCCAGCGCCGAACACTCCCACTGACACCGAGTGTCCAGCATGTTCGAACGCATCCTCCGTTTCGCCATCGAGCAGCGCTATCTGGTGCTGCTCGCCGTTCTCGCCATGGCTGCCCTTGGCGTCTTCAGCTACCAGAAGCTGCCGATCGACGCGGTGCCGGATATCACCAATGTCCAGGTGCAGATCAACACCGCCGCCGCCGGCTACTCGCCGCTGGAGACCGAGCAGCGCATCACCTATCCCATCGAGACCGCGATGGCGGGCCTGCCGGGGTTGCAGCAGACGCGCTCGATCTCGCGCTCCGGCTTGTCCCAGGTGACGGTGATCTTCGCCGACGGCACCGATCTCTACTTCGCCCGCCAATTGGTGAACGAGCGCCTGCAACAGGCCCGCGAGCAACTGCCCGAAGGCGTCGAGGCGGCGTTGGGGCCGATTTCCACCGGCCTGGGCGAAATCTTCCTGTGGACCATCGAAGCCGCCGAAGGCGCGCGCAAGGAAGACGGTACGCCCTACACGCCAGGCGACCTGCGGGTCATCCAGGACTGGATCGTCAAGCCGCAGCTGCGCAACGTGCCGGGTGTTGCCGAGATCAACACCATCGGCGGCGAGGCGCGGCAGTTCCAGGTCGCTCCCGACCTGCAGCGGCTGGCCGCGCATCGCCTGACCCTGGCCGATCTGCTGGCCGCGCTGGAGCGCAACAACGCCAACGTCGGCGCCGGATACATCGAGCGCAACGGCGAGCAGTTGCTGGTGCGCGCGCCGGGGCAACTGGGCGGGCTGGAGGACATCGGCAACATCGTGGTCAGCCGCCTCGACGGCACGCCGATCCGCGTCCGTGACGTGGCCCAGGTGCAGATCGGCCGCGAGCTGCGCAGCGGCGCAGCTACAGAGAATGGCCGGGAAGTCGTGCTGGGCACGGTGTTCATGCTGATCGGCGAGAACAGCCGCGAGGTCGCCCGCGCGGTGGGCGAGCGTTTGCAGCAGATCAACCGAAGCCTGCCGGCGGGTGTGCAGGCGGTGCCGGTCTACGACCGCACGCAGCTGGTGGACAAGGCCATCGCCACGGTGAAGAAGAACCTGGTCGAGGGCGCGGTGCTGGTCATAGCCGTGCTCTTCCTGTTCCTCGGCAACATCCGCGCGGCGCTGATCACTGCCATGGTGATCCCGCTGGCGATGCTGTTCACCTTCACCGGCATGTTCGCCAACCGCGTCAGCGCCAACCTGATGAGCCTGGGCGCATTGGACTTCGGCATCATCGTCGATGGCGCGGTGGTCATAGTCGAGAACGCCATCCGCCGCCTGGCCCACGCGCAACGCCAGCACGGCCGCCTGCTGACCCTGGGCGAGCGCCTGCACGAAGTCTTCGCCGCCTCGAAGGAGGCGCGCCGCGCGCTGGTGTTCGGCCAGCTGATCATCATGGTGGTGTACCTGCCGATCTTCGCCCTCACCGGGGTCGAGGGGAAAATGTTCCATCCCATGGCCTTCACCGTGGTGATCGCCCTGGCCGGCGCCATGCTGCTGTCGCTGACCTTCGTCCCGGCGGCCATCGCCATCTTCGTCAGCGGCCGCGTGCAAGAGGAAGAGAACGCTCTGATGCGCCGCGCACGCGAAGCCTACGAGCCGGTGCTGGGCTGGGTGATGGGCCGGCGCGCCGGCGTCTTCGCCGCAGCTGTCGTACTGGTGCTGGGCGCCGGCCTGCTGGCGTCGCGCCTGGGCAGCGAGTTCGTGCCCAGCCTCAGCGAGGGCGATTTCGCCCTGCAGGCCCTGCGCGTGCCGGGCACCAGCCTGACGCAGTCGCTGGAACTGCAGCAAAGCCTGGAACGGCGCATCCTCGAACGGGTGCCGGAGGTCGAGCGCGTCTTCGCCCGCACCGGCACCGCCGAGATCGCTTCCGACCCCATGCCGCCGAACATTTCCGACGGCTATCTGATGCTCAAACCCAACGCGCAGTGGCCGGACCCGAAGAAGCCGCGCGAGCAACTGATCGCCGAGATCCAGCAGGCCGCCGCCGAAGTGCCGGGCAGCAACTACGAGCTGTCGCAGCCGATCCAGCTGCGTTTCAACGAGCTGATCTCCGGTGTGCGCAGCGACGTGGCGGTGAAGGTTTCCGGTGACGACATGGGCGTGCTGGAGGCGACTGCCGGGAAGATCGCCGCCGCGTTGCGCAAGGTCCCCGGTGCGTCCGAGGTGAAGGTCGAGCAGACCGGCGGCCTGCCGGTGCTGACCCTGGATATCGACCGCGAACGCGCTGCGCGCTTCGGCCTGAATGTCGGCGACGTGCAGGATTTCATCGCCGTGGCCGTCGGAGGGCGCCAGGCCGGCACGCTGTTCGAGGGCGACCGGCGCTTCGATCTGCTGGTGCGCCTGCCGGATGCGTTGCGCAGCGATGTCGATGGCCTGGCGCGCCTGCTGCTGCCGGTTCCGGCCGGCGCGGATGGGCGCATCGGCTTCATTCCCCTCGGCGAGGTGGCGCAGGTGCGGATGGTGCAGGGGCCGAACCAGGTCAGCCGGGAAGACGGCAAGCGCCTGGTGGTGGTCAGCGCGAACGTGCGTGGCCGCGACATCGGTTCCTTCGTCGCCGAGGCGCAGCAGCGTCTGGATGCCGAGGTGCAGGTGCCGGCCGGCTACTGGACCACCTGGGGCGGCCAGTTCGAGCAGTTGCAGTCGGCGGCCAAGCGCCTGCAGATCGTGGTGCCGGTGGCGCTGCTGCTGGTCTTCGTGCTGCTGTTCATGATGTTTGGCAACGTCCGCGACGGCCTGCTGGTGTTCACCGGGATTCCCTTCGCCCTCACCGGCGGGGTGGCGGCGCTGTGGTTGCGCGACATTCCGCTGTCGATCTCGGCGGGTGTCGGCTTCATCGCCCTGTCCGGGGTGGCGGTGCTCAACGGCCTGGTGATGCTGGCCTTCATCCGCAATCTGCGTGAGGAGGGGCTCGGCCTGGACGCGGCGATCCGCGAGGGCGCGCTGACCCGCCTACGGCCGGTGCTGATGACCGCGCTGGTGGCGTCCCTGGGCTTCGTGCCCATGGCCCTGGCCACCGGCACGGGTGCCGAAGTGCAACGTCCGCTGGCGACCGTCGTGATCGGCGGCATCCTCTCGTCCACCGCGCTGACCCTGCTGGTGCTGCCGGCGCTGTATCGCTGGGCGCACCGCCGCGCCGAGGACGCCTAAACGCAGGCAAAAAAAAGGCGCCCGCGGGGTGGGCGCCTCAGGGGCCGTCTCTTACCAAAGGAGCGTGGTCGCTTCCGAGAGGGCCGTCAGTTCACGGATGAATGGCTGACCTGCACATTGAAACCCGGTGGGCCTAACAGGAAGCTGAGGCGTAAATGACGATTCTGATAGGCGTTTCGCGCTCGCATGAAAAAGGCCCCCGCAGGGGCCTTTTCGTTGCCTGGATTTCAGAGCACTTGCAGCGGGTATTCGACTATCACGCGCGTTTCGTCCAGGTCCGATTCGAAGGCGCTGGCGCGGGTGGTGGCCTGGCGGATGCGGAATGACAGGTCCTTGAACTGGCCGCTCTGCACCACGTATTTCGCCTCGATGTTGCGCTCCCAGCGCTTCTGGTCGGTCAACGGGTTGCCGTTTTCGTCGCGGCGCATGTAGGTGGCGTTGGCATGGCTGTAGTCGGCATCGGTGCCCTTGCCGTAGCGGGTCATGAAGCTCAGGCCCGGGACGCCGTAGGCGCTCATGTCGATATCGTAGCGAAGCATCCAGGAGCGCTCTTTTGGGGCGTTGAAGTCGCTGTACTGGATCGAGTTGTCCAGATAGATGCTGTCGGAGTGACGCAGGTAGTCGAAGTCGTTGTTGCCGTTGTTGCGCTGGTGGCTCAGGGCGAGGCTGTGGGCGCCGAAGCGTACGCCGAGCTTGCCGCTCCAGATGTTGGTGTTGAACTCGCCGAGCAGCTCGCGGCCGCCGTCGTCCACCGACTTGTAGTAGTTCAGTGCGCCGAACAAGGTGAGGTCGTCGGCCAGCGGATATTCCATCGAGGTGCCGGCGTAGTACTGCTTCCAGGTGTCTTGCAGGCGGCTGCCGTAGAGGCTGACGCTGAAGGTGTCGGTCAATGCGTAGTCGCCGCCCAGGTAGTCGAGGGATGCGGCGTCCACCGGGCCTGCATAGGTGGTGGCGAAACCGCCGCGTATCCGGCGCTCGGCCGGTTGGCTCATCGAGTGCAGGCGTCCGGCCTGCAGGCCGAGGCCGTCGATGCTGGTGTTGTTCAGGGTCACGCCGCGGAAGGTTTCGGGCAGCAGGCGTGAGTCACCGTAGTGCGCCACCGGGGTTGCCGGGAAGACGTCGCCGGCTTTGATCACGGTGTCGAACAGGCGCACCTTGGCGGCGCCGCCGGCCTTGGCATATTCGCTCTCGGTGCGGCCCTGGTCGTCTACCGGCAATACGCCGAAGGAGCCCTGTCCGCCGTTGCGCCCGTCGCCGCTGTCCAGCTGGAAGCCGAGCGTGGCGAAGGCATCGACGCCGAAGCCGACGGTGCCCTGGGTGAAGCCGGACTGGAAGCGGCCGATCAGGCCCTGTGCCCAGGCTTCGGAGTAGCCGTTGCCCTTGGGGCTGGACTGGCCTTTGCGGTCGTCGCGGTTGAAGTAGAAGTTGCGGTTGAGGATTTCCAGGCTGCTGCCTTCGAGGAAGCCCTCGGGCTTTTCCTCTGCGCCTGCCAGCGGGCTGGTGAGGCCGGCGGCGAGCAGGGTGAGGGCCAGGGGAATGTTCCGCTGTGTCATCGATCGCTCCAGGAGTGGGCGGCTGCGCGCGTGCGCGCCGCGTTGTCGTTTTGCGTCCGCGAACGGCTGGCGCCGCGCGGGCGGAGTCCATCCTGATGACGGCGGGATAACCCGAAGATGAGCGACGAATGACAATTCCGTCAGCTGGGGAACCGGCGGACAGGCGAAGAGTCGGGCTGGATGCTGGAGCGAAGGGGAGAGGCGGAGGAGGGGATCGTCATCCCCCCGGTGCCTGCGCGTCCGGGGGTGTGGACGGGGCACCGAGGCTGCGCGGCAGGAGCCGCCCTACATGGGGAAGGTAACGTCCCGGTCTTGTGGACAAGGACGAGAACCCTGCGGCCCACCGAGGGGTACCTGACATGGAGTCCCAGCAGGCACGGCAGGGTGGCGAAACGATAGAAGGCACCCTCCCGGCGGTCAATCGGAAAAATCGAATGGATGTTCGATATTCGCCCTTTGAATACCCCGGATCGGCGAATTTCGAGGGGCTTTCGTTAGCTGGCTATCGGCACCCGACTATACTCGTTACCGAATGTGTCGGCGTTTTTGCCTTGCGCCAGAGCGCCGCCGACCCGATCCCGGCGGTCACAGGGAGGTCCGTCGAGCCCGCTCCGATAATGTCCTTACCTACAAGAGAGCTCGTATGAACACTGTTCACTACTCAGCCGAGGAACGCTCCCGGCGGATCTTCGCCATCGTCGGTGCCTCCTCGGGCAACCTGGTGGAGTGGTTCGACTTCTACGTCTACGCCTTCACTGCCCTGTACTTCGCCCACGCCTTCTTCCCCTCGGACAACCCCACGGTGCAGTTGCTGAACACCGCCGGGGTATTCGCCGCGGGCTTCCTGATGCGCCCGATCGGCGGCTGGATGTTCGGCCGCATCGCCGACCGCGCGGGGCGCAAGACGGCGATGATGATTTCGGTGCTGATGATGTGCGGCGGCTCCCTGGCCATCGCAGTGATGCCCACCTACGAGAGCATTGGCGTGCTGGCGCCGGCCGGCCTGTTGCTGGCGCGGTTGTTCCAGGGGCTCTCGGTGGGCGGCGAATACGGCACCAGCGCGACCTACATGAGCGAGGTCGCGCTCAAGGGCCAGCGCGGTTTCTTCGCCTCTTTCCAGTACGTCACCCTGATCGGCGGCCAATTGCTGGCGGTGCTGGTGGTGGTGATCCTGCAGCAGCTGCTGAGCAACGACGAGCTGCGCGCCTGGGGCTGGCGGATTCCCTTCGTGGCCGGTGCGATTACCGCGGTCATCGCCTTCTACCTGCGCCGTTCGCTGAGCGAGACGGCCAAGGACGAGAACCTCCATCGCAAGGAATCCGGCACGCTCACCGAGCTGTTCACCCACCACAAGCGCGCCTTCTTCACCGTGCTCGGCTTCACCGCCGGCGGCTCGCTGATCTTCTACACCTTCACCACCTACATGCAGAAATACCTGGTCAACACCGCCGGGATGGACGCCAAGACCGCCAGCGGCGTGATGACCTTCGCGCTGTTCGTCTACATGTGCCTGCAGCCGGTGTTCGGCTCGCTCTCCGACCGCATCGGGCGCAAGACCTCGATGCTCTGGTTCAGCGTCCTGGGCATGCTCTGCACCTGGCCGATCCTCAGCGCGCTGAAGACCGTGCACAGCCCGGTGGCGGCCTTCGGCCTGATCATCCTGGCGCTGGCCATCGTCAGCCTCTACACCTCGATCAGCGGGCTGATCAAGGCCGAGCTGTTCCCGCCGCAGATCCGCGCGCTGGGCGTCGGCCTTTCCTATGCAGTGGGCAACGCGATCTTCGGCGGCTCGGCGGAATACGTGGCGCTGTGGCTGAAGAGCATGGGCGTGGAGGAGTACTTCTACCTCTACGTCTCGGTGCTGTGCGGCGTGGCGCTGGTGGTCTGCCTGCTGCTGCCGGACCTGCGCAAGGTCAGCTACCTCAACGACGAGGACTGACCGCGCTCAATCGGCCTTGCCGCGCAGCTTGCTGTTCGGCAGGCCGAGGGCGATGAATAGGGCCAGCAGGCCGACGCCGGCGTTGACCAGGAACAGCTGGCGGAACACCGCGCCCAGCGCTTGCCGGCGGTCCTCATGGCCAGGGCCGCCGAGGCTGCTCAGCAACTCGTTGACCGCGACGCCGTGGCCCAGGCCTTCGCCTGTTGCCAGGGGCTGCAGCATGGCCAGCAGAATCGCCGACATCAGGGCGACGCCCACCGCGCCGCCGAGTGAGCGGAACAGCGTGACGTTGCTGGTGGCTACCCCGAGGTAGCGCTGCTCCACCGCGCTCTGCGCGGCGACCAGGGCCGTTGGGAATTGAGTACCGGCGGCGATGCCGAAGAGCAGCATGAGCACCGCGGAAGGCAGCGCCGCACCCGGCGACGTCAGCGCCATCCCTGCGACGGCGCAGGGCAGCAGCAGGGCGCCGGCAAGGATCTGTGGCTTGTAGCGGCCGATCACGGCGGTCAGGCGACCGCAGCAATAGGCACCGATCGGCACACCCATGGCCAGCGGCAGGAGGTGCAGCGCGGCGCTGTCGGCGCCGGCGCCGGTTACCGAATGGAAGCGCAGCGGCACCAGCACCGAGAGCGAAATGACCTGGAAGCTGGCGAAGAAGCCGACCAGCCAGCTCAGGGTGGCCGCGCGGATGGCGAACAGGTGCATGGGCACCAGCGGCTCGCTGAAGCGCCGCTCATGCAGAATGAACAGCACCAACAGGACCAGCGCCCCGGCGAACAGCCCGAGCATCTGCGGATCGCGCCAGTCCGCGCCCTGGCCGACCTGGGTGATTGCCAGCAGCAGGCTGCCGAGCCCGGCGATCATCAGCGTGGTGCCGAGGTAGTCGATGCGCGGCCGATGGCCCGGCACCGGCAGGCCGACGAGGGTGCGTCGCGACACCTTGAGGGCGACCAGGCCCACCGGCAGATTGATCAGGAACACCCAGCGCCAGGACAGGTACTCGGTTAGCAGCCCGCCCAGCACCGGGCCAGCGATGCTAGCCACCGCGTACATGCTGCTGAAGTAGCCCTGGTAGCGACCGCGTTCGCGCGGCGGGACTATGTCGCCGATGATCGCCTGGCTGACCGACATCAGCCCGCCGGCGCCAATACCCTGCAGCACCCGCGCCAGCACCAGCTGTTCCATGCTCTGCGCCAGGCCGCAGAGCAGCGAGGCGATGGTGAACAAGGCGATGGCGAAGAGCATCAGCCGGCGGCGGCCGTAGAGGTCGCCGAGCTTGCCGTAGATGGGCATGGAGACGGTCATCGCGACCATGTAGCCGGAGATCACCCAGGCAAGCAGGTCGAAGTCGCCGAAACCGGCGGAGATAGCCGGCAGCGAGACCGCGACTATGGTCTGGTCGAGGGCGCCGAGGAAGATCGCCAGCATCAGCCCGACGAGAATGGTGCGCACCGGCGGACGCGGCTGGCTGAGGGTATTCAAGGAGGCCCCCTGGGCGACGAGGCGAAAACGATGGGACAGCACGGGGATTGGGCAGTCTAACGAAATGTGGCTACGCCAGGTGCGTCGGACTTTTGCGATTTCGACAAGGCTCTGTTTCGACGTTGGCAAAAGACGCATGAAAATCACCTGCTACGCTTTTCCAGCGCTTCGTTCGCACCTGCCGCCCACCTCGATGGAAAACTGCCCGGAACGCCCCTAGACGAAGGCTATGCGGTTCCGATCTATAGTTTTCTATATGTGCCAGGAGGATTGCATGAAAGCCAATCTGCCCTCTGAGTTGCTGTCGTTGCAATTGCCTCTGCGTATCCGCATCGGCGAGAGCCAGGCCTTCGACCTCGGCCCGGAGCCACGGGTGACGTTGATCGTGCGCGACCCGACGCTGCTCAGCGAGATCGCCCAGCCGAGCCTCGACGTGCTCGGGCGCGCTTACGTCGAGAAACGCATGGACATCGAAGGGCCGATCAGTGAAGTGATCGCCATGGGCTATGCCCTCAGCGAGGCGCTGGGTGGCGACGAGGGCTCGACCGACTATGTCCACGAAAGCCACGACAAGGCTACCGACGCCGAAGCGATCCACTATCACTACGACCTGTCCAACGACTTCTACCAGCTCTGGCTGGACCCGGAGATGGTCTACTCCTGCGCCTATTTCGAGACCGGCCACGAGGACCTCGCCACGGCCCAGCTCGCCAAGCTGCGCCACCTCTGTCGCAAGCTTCGGCTCAAGCCGGGCGAGAGGCTGCTCGACGTCGGTTGCGGCTGGGGCGGCCTGGCACGTCTGGCGGCCCGCGAGTTCGGCGCGCAGGTGCACGGCATCACCCTCAGCGAGGAGCAGCTCAAGCTCGGCCGCGAACGGGTCAAGGCCGAAGGTCTGGAAGACAAGGTTCACCTGGAGCTGCGCGACTACCGCGACCTGCCGCGCGACGGCCGCTACGACAAAGTGGTCAGCGTGGGCATGTTCGAGCATGTCGGCCACGCCAACCTGGGCATCTACTTCCAGCACCTGTACGACGCCGTGCGCCCGGGCGGGCTGGTGATGAACCACGGCATCACTTCGCAGCACGTCGACGGGCGTCCAGTGGGCCGCGGCGCCGGCGACTTCATTGGCCGCTACGTCTTCCCCCACGGCGAACTGCCGCACCTGTCGCTGGCGGTGGCGCGGATGAGCGAGGCCGGGCTGGAGGTAGTCGACGTCGAGGGCCTGCGCCTGCATTACGCGCGCACCCTGGAGTTCTGGAGCGCCAACCTGGAGGCGAAACTGGCCGAGGCCGCGAGCCTGGTGCCGGAGACGGCGCTGCGCATCTGGCGCCTTTACCTTGCCGGTTGCGCCTATGGCTTCCAGAAGGGCTGGGTGAACCTGCACCAGATTCTCGCCAGCAAGCCCCATGCGGACGGCAGCCACGAGGTGCCCTGGAGCCGCGGCGATATCTACGTCTGAACCTGCTTTTGTAGGAGCGAGCTAGCTCGCGAATGGTCTTGTGCCGGATCAGTTCGCGAGCAAGCTCGCTCCTACGAAGGGAAATGCCCCCCGCTCAACGCCGGGCGATTTCTATCCAGTCTTCCGCGCGCAATGCCGGCGGCACGCCCTCGGCCCGCGCGGCATCGAAGGCCGCCTGCCAGCGTTTGGCCGAGCAGTTCTGCGCGTAGTTGGCTGCCAGGCCTTCGACTCGATTCAGTGCGGCGTCGGTGGCCGTACCCGGCGGCGGGTTCGCTCCCAGGCGCTCGACCATGAGGCGGGCTTGCAGGGTCTTTTCGGAGATATCCACGCAGCGGCTGAACTGGGCGTCGCTCATGCCGGGGTAGGGTGAGTCCTGGGTGCGCAGCGCATCCACCAGCCGAGTGATCCCGATGATGAGCAGGAAGGCAGCGAACAGCAGGGCGACGACGGCGGTGCCGATCAGCACCAGCAGCGTCTCGATGGCCCATTCCTTTTCATGGCGATGCAGTTGCTTCCAGATGCCCAACGTGACCTTCCTTCACTAGGGTCTGTCAGAATGGCCCACTCTAGCCAGCCATTTCGTGCGTTGCCAGGAGCCTTGCGTGTCCGCCCTCGAACTTCGTGAACTGCCCCTCGACCAGGCGCCCTGGGCGCTCCTGTTGCTCGCCGATCCCAGCCGCGAGCAGGTCGAGCGCTACCTGGCGAACTCGCGCCTGCTGGCGCTGTGCGAGGGCGATGCGGTGCGCGGCGTGCTGGCGCTGACGCCGGTGAGCTGGGGCGTGCTGGAAATCACCAACCTTGCGGTCGATGAGGCGTGGCAGGGCCAAGGGTTGGGCAAGCGCCTGCTGGCGGCGGCCATCGATGCCGCGCGCGCCGCCGGTGCGCTGCGCCTGGACATCGCCACCGGCAACTCCAGCCTGGCGCAGCTCGGGCTCTACCAGCGCATGGGCTTTCGCATCTGCGCGGTGGAGCCCGATTACTTCACGCTCAACTACCCCGAGCCCATCGTCGAGAACGGCATTCCCTGCCGCGACCGCCTGCGCCTGAGCCTGGTGCTCTAGGGCTTGCCGGCCAGCGCCCGGTAGAGGGTGTCGACGTTGTCGCGGTACAGCCCCAGGTAGGTGCTGGCCGGGCCGTCGCTGGCGAGGGCGTCGGAGTGCAGCGTGCCGCCGATGGCCGCGCCGCTTTCCTCGGCGATCTGCTGCATCAGCCGCGGGTCCTTGATGTTCTCGACGAAGACCGCGCGGATGTGTTGCTCGCGGATCTGCCGCACCAGCGCAGCAACGTCGCTGGCCGAGGCCTCGCGCTCGGTAGACAGGCCCTGTGGCGCCAGCAGCGTCAGGCCGTAGGCCTGGCCGAGGTAGCCGAAGGCGTCATGCGAAGTCACCAGGCTGCGGCGGTCGGCCGGCAGGTTGCCGAGCTTGCCTTTGGCATAGGCGAGCAGTTCGTGGGCCTGCTTCAAGTAGGCCGCGGCGTTGCGCTGGTAATCGGCGGCGTTGGCCGGGTCGACCTGGGCCAGGGCCTTGGCGATGTTGCCGACATAGATATCGGCGTTGGCCAGGTTGTTCCAGGCGTGCGGGTCGGGGATGGTCTGGCCGTCCTCCTCCAGGCTGCGCGGGATCACGCCGTGGCTGGCCTGGATCACCGTCGCGCGGGTCTCGGTGCTCTTCACCAGGCGGTCGAGCCAGGGCTCGAAACCCAGGCCGTTCTCCACGATCAGGCTCGCCTGGCGTACCGCACGGGCGTCGTCCGGCGTGGTCTCGTAGGTGTGCGCATCGCTATCGGGACCGACCAGGTTGCTCAGCTGGATGTGCTCGCCGCCGACCGCGCGGGTCATGTCGGCGAGGATGCTGAAGCTGGTCACCACCTTGAGTTTCTCGGCGGCGGACAGCGACAGGGGCAGGCAGAAGGCGAACAGGAGCAGCAGGGCACGCATGGGGAAACTCCTCGATAGGGATGTCATTGCGGAATGGGCAGCAGGCCGCGGCGCAACAGGCCGTGCACCGGGCCGAGGAACACCGAGAACAGGTAGAACAGGCCGGCGCAGAGGACGATGGCCGGCCCGCTGGGCAGCGACCAGGCGTAGGACGCCGCCAGGCCGAGCCACACCGAGAGCGCGCCGAAGCCGGCGGCGAGCGCCAGCAGCAGCGGCAGGCGGCGGCTCCAGAAGCGCGCGGCGGCGGCCGGCAGCATCATCAGGCCGACCATCATCAGCGCGCCCAGGGCCTGGAAGCCGATGACCAGGTTGAGCACCACCAGGCCGAGGAACAGGCCGTGGGCGAATGGTCCAAGGCGGCTGACGCTGCGCAGGAACAGCGGGTCGAGGCTGTCCAGCAGCAGGCTGCGGTAGATGACCGCGAGCAGCAGCAGGCTGAGCGTGGCGACGGCGAGCATGCCCATCAGGGTCGTGCGGTCCACCGCCAGGGCCGAACCGAACAGCACTTCCAGCAGGTTCAGGCGCTTGCCGGCGAGGCCCAGCAGGAGCACGCCGCTGGCCAGCGAGATGGGGTAGACGGCGGCCAGGCTGGCGTCCTCGCGCAGCCCGGTGTGGCGCGTCACCCAGGCGGCCAGCCCGGCCACCGCGAGGCCGGCGCCGAGGCCGCCGAACGTCAGCGCCGGCAGCGACAGTCCGGCCAGCCAGAAGCCGATGGCGGCGCCGGGGAGGATGCCGTGGGCGATGGCGTCGCCGATCAGGCTCATGCGCCGCAGGATGAGGAACAAGCCGAGCGGCGCAGCGCTCAGGGCCAGGGCCATGCCGCCGAACAGGGCGCGACGCATGAAGGCGAATTCGCAGAAGGGCTGCCAGAGCGCGTGCAGGATCATCACGCCACCCAGGCCAGGTCGCGCCGGGCGATCAACTTTTGGCTGCTGCCGTGGCGGCAGCCCTCGGCGGCGATGCGCAGGCAGTCAGGCACGTGCTCGCGCACCCGCGCCAGGTCGTGGCAGACCAGCAGCAGCGTGCGGCCTTCCTCCTGCCAGGCGGCGATGCGTTGCCAGAGCAGCGCCTGCCCGGCTTCGTCGAGGCAGGCGTCGGGCTCGTCGAGCAGCAGCAGGGGGCAGTCCATCAGGCTCAGGCGAGCGAGCAGGGCGCGCTGCAGCTGGCCGCCGGAAAGCGCCGCCAGCGGGCGCTGTTCCAGGCCTTCGAGGTGCCATTCGGCGAGGGCTTCGCGGAGTTTTTCGCGGCGCGCGGCAGTGGGCAGGCGGCTGTTCCAGAAGCCGGCACCGACCAGTTCGCCGAGGCTGATCGGAAACTGCCGGTCGAGCGCCTGCTGCTGCACCAGGTAGCCGATCTCGCGGGTGCGCAGCTCGACGCGCACGCGCCCGGCCAGGGGCTTCTGCAGCCCGGCGAGGACCTTCAGCAGGCTGCTCTTGCCGCAGCCGTTGGCGCCGATCACGGCGGTCAGGCTGCCGGGGGCGAGGTCGAGGTTCAACGGCGGTGTCAGCGGCAGGCGCGGCGGCCCCCACTGCAGGGACTGGCAATGGATCATGCGACCTCCCGGCGCCACTGGCTGCGGGCCACGGCGTCATGGGCGTGGAGACTTTCGGCGTGCACCACCTGCAGCGAGAAGGCGCGCACGTCCGCGTGCCCGGCGAGGGCCAGGTGCAGGCGCCGTGCGGCGTCTTCGCAGAACATCGGGTTCTGCCCGTTGGCGAGGGCGAAGGCCTGTTCGTCGGCGCGCTTCACGGCGGTCTGCACGGCAGTGCCAAGGCTGGCTTCGGCGAGGTCGATCAGTGCCTTCAGGGGCAGCTGTTCGAGGTCGTCGCGCAGTTCGATCCGCAGCTCGGCGAAGCTGCGCTGGCTGTGCGGCGTGGCGACTATCCCGGCGCTGCTGCCGAGCCACGCGTGCACGGCCTCGCGGCTCGGCGTGCGTTCGGCGAAGTCGGCGGCGAAGCGCTGCTGGATCAGCTGACGCGCCAGGGCCGCCGAGCACGGGCAGGTGGAGGAGTAGGGCAGGCGCAACTGCAGTTCCAGCCGCAGGCCCTGGTCGTCGAGCTGCGCGTGGACTTCGCAGGGATAGGTCTTCCAGCCGTGCAACCGGCTGACCAGCGCCGCGCGTTCGAGCAGCAGGTCGAAGCCCAGGCGCAGGCTGGCGCGGTGCGACAGGCCGGTGTGGCTGGCGAGGAAGTCGTCGAGGACCTGGCGCAGCAGCGAGGGCGTCAGCTCGTCCTGCGCCAGGCGGGCCAGCGCCAGGTACAGGCGCGACATATGGATGCCGCGCGCGTTGCTGTCGTCGAGGCTGACGCCGGCGTCGGCGAGCGCGCTCAGGCGTTCGCCGTACAGACGAAGGGGCAGGGCGATGCCCTGCATGCCAACCCAGTCGAGCGCGAGCTGGGCGGGCGCGGCCTGGGTGGCGATATCCGGGAGGAAGGCGGTCATGGGAATGGCTGGCGATAGTGAATGTTATAATATAACGTATTGCTTCCCGATCCTTCCTGCAACCACCTCCACCATGAATCGACGCCGCCTGCTGCAGAGCCTGCTCGCCAGCGCCGCCTGGCTACCCGCCCTGGACGCCTTCGCGGGCGCCCGCCTGCTCGACGCCCGTGCCTTCCATTCGGCCGACGGCTTGCGCCTGGTGCTCGACCTGCGTGTGCAGAGGCGCCTGGTCGAAGCACCGGTCAGCTCGACGAGAGCTGCCGGCAAGGGCCGCGACATCGTGGTGGTGGTCGATGCCGGCCACGGCGGCAAGGACCCGGGTGCGCTCGGCTCGCGCGGCGAAAGGGAGAAGGACGTGGCGCTGCTGATCGCACAGAACCTGGCCAGGCGGATTGAGCGTCAGCCCGGCTTCAAGGCGCGGCTGGTGCGCAACGTCGACGTGTTCATCCCGCTGCGCCAGCGCGTGGAAGTGGCGCGGCGCTGCAATGCCGACATGTTCGTCTCGGTGCATGCCGACGCCGCGCCCCGGCGCACGGCTTCCGGCGCTTCGGTGTTCGCCCTCTCCGAACACGGCGCCACCTCGACCCTGGCGCGCTTCATGGCCGAGCGCGAGAACGGCGCCGACCTGATCGGCGGGTCCAGCAACCTGCCGCTCAAGGGCAAGGACCCGGTGCTGGCCGGGGTGATCCTCGACATGTCGATCAACGCCACCATCGCCTCCAGCCTGGACCTCGGCCACAGCGTGCTGCGCAGTCTCGGCGACATCACCCGACTGCACCAGGAGCGCGTCGACCAGGCCGGCTTCGCCGTGCTCAAGTCGCCGGATATCCCGTCGATCCTGGTCGAGACCGGCTTCATCTCCAACGACGCGGACTGCCGACGGTTGCACGACGCGCGGCACCAGCAGCAACTGGCCGAGGCGATCTTCGATGGCCTGCACCGCTATTTCCGCCAGCGCCCGCCGCAAGGCAGCCTGCTGGCGGGATTGGCGTAAAGCGTTCGCGGGCTAGCGCACCTGCTGGCTGCAGCCGCTGACCCGGCCGCAGCTGAGCTTCGCCTGGCCGCCGCTGGAACTGCTGAAGCGGCTGATGTTTGTCCAGCCGATGCCGCGGCTGGAGCCGATCCACACCTGGCCGTCGCTGGAGACGCCGCTGAAGAAGGTGATCTTGCCGTAGCGCGTGCCGGTCTGCGCCCAGTCCAGGCCGCTGCCCGCATCGAAGCCGCGCAGGTAGGTGTCGTGGCCAAGAGTGGCGACGCTGTAGTGGCTGCCGTCCCTTTCCATGCACGCCAGCACGTTGGCCAGCCAGGCGCAGGCGGCCGTCGCCATGCCGGGGAAGGGCAGCGGCGCGGTGCCTTCGGCGTGTGCCAGGGGCGCGGCCAGTAGCAGGCAGCAGGCGAGGAGGGTGGCTTTCATCGGTGGGCTCTGCGGACGGGTCGCTATCTATGGCACGGCGGCCGTTGGCGGGGAAGCGGATTGTTCGAAGTGAGATGTTATATTATAACATCGTGCTTCGTCGTGAACCTGATCCGTGCCTCCCCATGAAAGAACCGACCGTAAAGCAACGCCTCCCCGTCACCGTCCTGTCCGGCTTCCTCGGCGCCGGCAAGAGCACCCTGCTCAACCAGGTGCTGAAGAACCGCGAGAATCGCCGCGTGGCGGTGATCGTCAACGACATGAGCGAAATCAACATCGACGGCGCCGAGGTACAGCGCGACGTCAGCCTCAACCGCGCCGAAGAGAAACTAGTAGAGATGAGCAACGGCTGCATCTGCTGCACCCTGCGCGAGGACCTGCTGGAAGAGGTGGCGCGCCTGGCTGGCGAAGGCCGCTTCGACTACCTGCTGATCGAGTCCACCGGCATCTCCGAGCCGCTTCCGGTGGCCGAGACCTTCACCTTCCGCGACGAGCAGGGCCGCAGCCTGTCCGACCTGGCGCGGCTCGACACCATGGTCACGGTGGTCGATGGCTTGAACTTCCTGCGCGACTACCAGGACGCCGACAGCCTGGCCAGCCATGGCGAAAGCCTGGGCGAAGAGGATCAACGTTCGATCGCCGACCTGCTGATCGAGCAGGTGGAGTTCGCCGACGTCATCCTGGTCAGCAAGATCGACCTGATCTCCACCGATGAACGCGAGGAGCTGCTGGCGATCCTGCGCCGGCTCAACCCCGAGGCGGACATCCAGCCGATGCTGATGGGCCAGGTGCCGCTGGAATGGATCCTCGACACCAGGCGCTTCGATTTCGAGCGTGCGGCCCAGGCGCCGGGTTGGCTCAAGGAGCTGCGCGGCGAGCACGTCCCGGAAACCGAGGAGTACGGCATCGCCTCCAGCGCCTACCGCGCGCGCCGGCCGTTCCATCCGCAGCGCTTCCACGACTTCCTCGCGCGCACCTGGGACAACGGCCGGCTGCTGCGATCCAAGGGCTTCTTCTGGCTCGCCAGCCGTTACCGCGAGGCGGGCAGTTGGTCGCAGGCCGGTGGGCTGATGCGCCATGGCTTGGCTGGGCGCTGGTGGCGTTTCGTCCCGCAGTCGCGCTGGCCGGAGGACACGCAGGCGCTGCAACAGGTGCTGCGGCACTGGCAGGCGGATACGGGGGATTGCCGGCAGGAACTGGTGTTCATCGGCCAGGGCATCGACTTCGCGCGCCTGCATGCCGAACTCGATGCCTGTCTGCTGGACGATGCGGAGTTTGCCGCCGGGCCGCGCGCCTGGGTGCGCCTGGCCGATCCGTTCGAAGCCTGGACGGTGGAAGCCTGAAGGACAAAAAAAATGGGCCGCCAGTGGCTGGGGGGCCCCTCCCCAAGATCTTTGCTGGCGTGGGGTGCCAGTGGGTGTGAGGTACCCGCGAGCAGTAGAGCAGTTCAGGATGACAGTGACGTGACGGTCATTTTCCAGACTGCCACTGGCCGTTGCTCTGGCTTTCGCAGAACGGCTGGAGGAAGCGCGCGTCGCTGGCCACGCCGTAGTAGTGGATGTCCTGGCGATAGGGCGAATTCGCCACCTGGGCATTGCTGCACACGCCGAACGCGCCGCTCGGGCAACTATCGGCATAGGTGACCTCGACCTTCTGGTCCTTCAGCTGCGGCTGGCAGAAGCCCTCATGGAACAGCTTCGCCGGGATGCTGCGGTTCTGCTGGCAGACCTTCACATCGAGGCGGTCGCCACGGCTGTGCACCACGCAGGCTTCGGCGTGGGCCAGGGCGGGCAGGATGGAGAGGCTGGACAGCAGGAGGAAGGCCGGCAGACGCATGGGGCGGGGGTCCGATTTGCGAAGCGGCGACTCTAGCGCTTTTCCCCGCCGCCGTCAGGCCGCACCATAGGCAGATGCTCGAACAGATTCCTACACATGTGATCGGCGGCCCACTTGGCGCCGGCAAGACCAGCCTGATCCGCGACCTGCTGCGCCAGCGCCCGGAGGGTGAACGCTGGGCGGTGCTGGTCAACGAATTCGGCCAGGTCGGCCTGGACGCCGCGCTGCTCTCCACCGATGCCGACGGCGTGGCCCTCGGCGAAGTGGCCGGCGGCTGCCTCTGCTGCGTCAACGGTGCGCCCTTCCAGGTCGGCTTGGCGCGCCTGCTGCGCAAGGCTCGGCCGCAACGGCTGTTCATCGAACCTTCGGGGCTGGGCCACCCTCGCACCCTGCTGCGGCAACTGGGCGAGGCGCCCTGGCGCGGCGTGCTGGCGCCGCAGCCGTTGCTGCTGGTGCTCGACGCGCAAGCGCTGGCGGCGGGGCAAGCGCTGCCCGAAGCCCAGCGCGAGGCGCTGGCCGATGCCGAACTGCTGGTGCTGAACAAGAGCGAAGGACTGGACGATGCGACCAAGGCGCGCATCCGTGCCGGTCTGCCGGAAGTGGCGGTGCGCTGGACGGAGCAAGGCCACGTGCCGCTGCAGGCGTTGCCGAGCCGTGCTGTTGATGCGGCGATTGCCGCGGAGCTACCGGCGGCAATGAACGAAATACCGGTCCTGCTGACCCGAGAGACGCCCATTCGGCAGGTTCATGTCGAGGACGGCAGATCCGCCGTGGGCTGGCGGCTGCATCGCGATTGTCGTTTCCATCGCGACGCTGTGGATAACTGGCTCGCGTCGCTGGGCGATCTGGTGCGGGCCAAGGCGGTGCTGCATTGCGCGGAGGGCTGGCTGTCCTGCAATCGGGTGAGCGGTGACGAAGCCTGGCAGCCCAGCGCCTGGCGCAAGGACAACCGCGTCGAGCTGATCTTCGCTACCGACGCCGATCCTGACGCGCTGGAGGCGGGATTACTGGCCTGCCTACAGACGCCGGAGTAGGTGCAAGGTTGCCCTACAGAAAATACTGAATGATAATAATTATCAGATCACAGTCATTTCGCAGGCACTCCCCATGTCGCCATCCCCTTCACGCTCGTTGGCGGGCGCCGCTATAGCTGCGTCCTTCGACGATCACCCGTCGTCCACCGCCGTGGACGAGGGGCTCGCGTTGCCATGCGTCAGCGCGCAGCGCAGCGGTGAAGTCAACCTGCACCTGGTGGACTGCTCGGGGGCCCGACGCGACGAAGAGGTCGACCTCGCCGAAGAAGTGCTGATTCCCTATGCGGCGCCCGTGGAGGGTGTCGAGGAAAACGAAGAGGTCTCGCAGAACGGTCGCTGGTGGCGCTCCTCCGGCATGGCCGTCGCCTTGCACCTGGGCATTGTCGCCGGCCTGGTCTGGCTGGCGCCGTCGCCTGCCGAGCTGAAGCTTGGCCGCGGCGAGGTGCCGAGCATGCAGGTCAGCGTCGTGCAGTTACCGGCCAAGCAGGAACAACAACCGCCGGCTGCCGCACCCGAGCCGCAGCAGGTACAGCCGGAGCCGCCGCCACCGGTGGTCGAGCCGCCCAAGCCGGAGCCGCCGAAGCCCGCGCCCAAGCCGCCGGAGAAGGCGGTGCCGAAGAAGTCGCCCAAGCCCAAGCCGAAACCCAAGCCTGCGCCCGAACCGGTGCAGGAAGCGCCCGCCCAGCCGGCACCGCCCGCGCCGGCGCCCAAGCCTGCTGCGCCTGTGGTCGGCGAGAGCACGCCCGGTGCCCAAGCCGCGCCGACCGGCACCTCGGGCCCGGCCGGCCTGCCCACCGGCAGCCTCGACGACAGCGACATCAAGCCGCTGCGCATGGATTCGCCGGTCTACCCGCCGATGGCCAAGCGCCGGAGCATCCAGGGCTACGTGAAAGTGCTGTTCACCGTGACCAGCGATGGCCGCATCGAGGACATCCAGGTGCTGGAATCCTCGCCGCCGCGCGTTTTCGACGACGCCGTGCGCCAGGCCATGGGCCGCTGGCGCTTCGAGCCGCGGGTGAGCGGCGGGCAGATCACCGCGCGCCAGGCCACTCGGACCATCCGCTTCAACCTCCAGGGGCTGCGCTGAGTCAGTGCCCCCTGAAACGAAAAACGCGCCTTCGGGCGCGTTTTTCGTTTTACCGGCCTCACTCCGCCGGCTTGAGGTCCTGGCTCAACAGCTCCAGCGCCTCGCGCGGGCCGCCGGCGACTATCTGGGTGGGCACCGCCAGCATCAGGTTCAGCGGCAGGCCGAAGGCTTCCAGCACGTTGCCGTCGCGGTCGCGGTCGGGTTCCGTGCCGAGCCATTCCGGGTACTTGCGGCGCATGCGCTCGGGGTAGCTGCTGGCGTCGGGCATGTAGCCGTACAGCGGCTTGCCCAGCGCGGCGGCGTAGCCGACCTCGAAGCAGGTGCCGCTGTCCGGCTCGCTGCCGCGGAACGACGCCAGGTTGGCCAGCACGCAGTCGGCCGCGTCGAGCAGCTTGAGGTTGGCGCGGTAGATCCAGATCGCCTGCTGGTGCGGGTCGGTGATTTCCTCCGGCACCTGCACGTCGAGCGGAAACAACCCCTCGAAGCCGTACTCGGCGCACAGCGCCTTGAGCCGCGGGCCGTACTCGGCGGCGTCGGGGCGGAACACGTCGGGGCCGGCCAGGTAGATCTTCAGCATGTTCACAATCCCATGAGCGAGAGCATCAGGAAGGTCGCGAAGAGCACGAAGTGGGTCATGCCCTCGATGGCGTTGGTCTTGCCGTCGTGCAGGTTGAGCCCGGCGACGATCAGGGTGATGAACATCATGCCGGTCTGCAGCGGGGTCATGGCCATCTGGATCGGCTGGTCGCGGAACAGCGCCAGCGCCTCGATCACTGGCACCGTGAGGATCACCGTGGACAGCGAGGCGCCCAGGGCGATGTTGACCACCGGCTGCATGCGGTTGGCCAGCGCGGCGCGCAGCGCGGTGAGGATCTCCGGGCTGGCGGAGATCGCCGCCACCAGCAGCGCCGGCACGATCGGCGGTACGCCGCTGCCTTCCAGGCTGACGTCCAGGGCTTTCGACATCACCTCGGCGAGCGCGCCGATCAACACCACGCCGACCACCAGCAGGCCCATCGACTGGCGCACGCTGCCGTGCGCCTCGTGGCCGTCGTGCCCCTCGCCGTGGGCGGCGTAGTTGTAGCTGAAGAAGTAGCTGTGCTGGCCGGTCTGCATGCGCAGGAAGAGCGCGTAGAGCATCACCATGCAGCCGATGGTGAAGAACGAGTAGAGCTTCCACTGCGCCGCCGGGATCAGCTCGGGTACCACCATGGAGACACCCACTGCGGTGAGGATCATGGTCACGTAGGTCTTGCCCGAGTCGTCGTTGTACGACTGCTCGCCGTACTTCAGGCCGCCGAGCAGCGCGGCCAGGCCGAGGATGCCGTTCATGTCCAGCATCACCGCCGCGTAGATGGTGTCGCGGGCCAGGGTCGGCGAATGGTTGTGGCCCATCATGATCGCCAGGATGACCACCTCCACCAGCACTGCGGCGAGGGTCAGGATCATGGTGCCGTAAGGCTCGCCGACCTTCTCGGCGAGGATCTCGGCGTGGTGCGCGACGCGCAGCGAGACGCTGACGATCGAGGCCAGCAGGACCACCGCGACCACCCCGGCGAGCGTCTTGCCGCCTTCCAGCAGGCTGTGTTCCAGGGGGTAGACCACCAGCGCGAGGAGCGCGGCGAGGAGGAGGAATTTTTCGTCTTTGAGCAGGCGCAACATGCCGGGGGATATCCGTTCCGGTGGACAAGGCGCCCATCTTAGGCAAAGCCCGGGGCCTTGCCCACCGCGCACCAGCAGGTGGCACGGTTGCACCAACCCAAGCCGTGCGAGGCCTTTGAAAAGCGCGCCGGGCGCCTGCGGCGCGGCACTTGTCCACCTGGTCAGGTTATTGCATCGGGCGCTTCGCCCGGAGGGCAGCCCGTCCTCCGTTCCCGACACTGCATCGACAGGAGCGTCCCCGCATCATGAAGAACAAGACCCTGAACACCCTGCTGCGTGGCCTGGTTCTGGCCATGGGCCTTGGCGCCGGCGTTGGCGCGGCGGTGGCCGAACCGCTGAAAGTCGGCTTCGTCTACGTCGGCCCGGTCGGCGACCACGGCTGGACCTACCAGCACGAGATGGGACGCCGCGAGCTGGCCGAGCACTTCGGCGACAAGGTGCAGACCACCTTCGTCGAGAACGTTGCCGAGGGCGCCGACGCCGAGCGGGTCATCCGCAACCTGGCCAAGGACCACTACGACCTGATCTTCTCCACCTCCTTCGGCTTCATGAACCCCACCGCCAAGGTCGCCAAGCAGTTCCCCAAGGTGGTCTTCGAGCACGCCACCGGCTACAAGCAGGACAAGAACCTCGGCACCTACCTGTCGCGCTCCTATGAGGGCCGCTACGTCGGCGGCTACCTGGCGGCGAAGATGACCAAGACCCACAAGATCGGCTACATCGCCTCCTTCCCGATCCCCGAGGTGATCCGCGACATCAACGCCATTCAGCTCGCGCTGGACAAGTACGACCCGCAGGCCGAGCTGAAGGTGATGTGGGTGAGCACCTGGTTCGACCCGGGCAAGGAAGCCGACGCGGCCAACGCGCTGATCGACCAGGACGTCGATGTGGTCTTCCAGCACACCGACAGCCCGGCGCCGATCCAGGCTGCCGAGCGCCGTGGCGTCTACGCCGTGGGCTACGCCTCGGACATGCAGCACTTCGGGCCGAAGACAGTGCTCACCTCCATCGTCAACGACTGGGGCCCGCACTACATCAAGACCACCCAGG
This sequence comes from Pseudomonas knackmussii B13, assembly GCF_000689415.1. Lineage (NCBI taxonomy): Bacteria > Pseudomonadati > Pseudomonadota > Gammaproteobacteria > Pseudomonadales > Pseudomonadaceae > Pseudomonas > Pseudomonas knackmussii. Next base: position 282,732 of record NZ_HG322950.1, read on the forward strand.
CGGTCATGGACGGCACCTGGAAGCCGCAGGACTTCTGGGGCGGCCTGGCCGAGGACACCATCGTCCTGCCGCTGAACAAGGACGTGCTGCCGGCCGACGTGCAAGGCGAGGCGAGCAAGCTGATTGCGGACATCAAGAGCGGCGCCTTCCACCCGTTCACCGGCCCGATCAAGGACCAGAGCGGCAAGGAGCGCATCCCCGCCGGCGCCGTGGCCAGCAACGCCGACCTCGCGGCGATGGACTACTACGTGCAGGGCATCAAGGCCGAGCTGCCGAAGTAACCGCTGCACCTTCCCCCTGTAGGAGCGGACCTCGTCCGCGATAGCCGGAGAATCCGGCGCGATTCGCGGATGAGATCCGCTCCTACGAGAAAAGCAGGTTTTGCACGAGACCGACCCATGGACCGCCTACCCATCATCGACATCGCCCCGCTCTACGGCCGCGACCAGTCCGCCTGGCCCGCCGTGGCCCGGCAGATCGACAGCGCCTGCCGCGAGTGGGGTTTCTTCTACATCACCGGCCACCCGATCGCGGCGAAGCGCTTCGCCGACCTGCTGCAGGCGGCGAAGACCTTCTTCGCCCAGCCGGCGGCCGAGAAGCTGAAGATCGACATCACCCAGAGCCGCAACCACCGCGGCTACGGCGCCATCGCCACGGAGCAGCTCGATCCCGAGCTGCCCAGCGACTTCAAGGAAACCTTCGACATGGCCCTGAACCTGCCGGCCACGCACCCCGACGTGCTCGCCGGCAAGTCCTTCTACGGGCCCAATCGCCACCCGGACATGCCCGGCTGGGAGGCGCTGCTGGAGGCGCACTACGCCGACATGCAGGAGCTGGCCAAGACCGTGTTGCGCGCGCTGGCCATCGCCCTGGGCATCGAGCGCGACTTCTTCGACCGCCGCTTCGTCCAGCCGGTCAGCGTGTTCCGCATGATCCATTACCCACCGGCTGCTGCGCGGCAGAGTGCCGACCAGCCCGGCGCCGGCGCGCACACCGACTACGGCTGCGTGACCCTGCTGTACCAGGACGATGCCGGCGGCCTGCAGGTGCAGAACCGCCAGGGCCAGTGGATAGACGCGCCGCCTATCGAGGGCAGCTTCGTGGTCAACATCGGCGACATGATGGCGCGCTGGAGCAACGACCGGTATCGCTCCACGCCGCACCGGGTCATCAGTCCCGAGGGCGTGGATCGCTACTCGATGCCGTTCTTCGCCGAGCCGCACATGGATACGCCCATCGAGTGCCTGCCCGGCTGCTTCGACGCGGACAACCCGCCGAAGTACCCGCCGACTACCTGCGGCGAGTGGCTGACCTCGCGCTTCGCCGCGACCTACGCCTACCGGAGGGCTGAAATGTAGGAGCGCGCCATGCGCGCGATTCGCGGCCATGGGCCGCTCCTACGGGAGAGGTCCGGACGTGCGATAATTCCTACGATTGCCTGATAACGAGATCGCACCATGTCCGATTGGCTCAATGCCCTGCCCAAGGCCGAACTGCACCTGCACCTGGAAGGCACCCTGGAGCCCGAACTGCTGTTCGCCCTGGCCGAGCGCAACAAGGTGGCGTTGCCCTGGGGCGACGTCGAGACCCTGCGCAAGGCCTACGCCTTCAACAACCTGCAGGAGTTCCTCGACCTCTACTACGCCGGCGCCGACGTGCTGCGCACCGAGCAGGACTTCTACGACCTGACCTGGGCGTACCTGCAGAAGTGCAAGGAACAGAACGTCATCCACGTCGAGCCCTTCTTCGACCCGCAGACCCACACCGACCGCGGCATTCCCTTCGAAGTAGTGCTGCGCGGCATTCAGGGCGCGCTCAAGGACGGCGAGAAGCAGCTGGGCATCGGTTACGGCCTGATCCTCAGCTTTCTCCGCCACCTGTCCGAGGAAGAAGCCTTCAAGACCCTGGAGCAGGCCATGCCCTTCCGCGACGCCTTCGTCGCCGTCGGCCTCGACAGCTCCGAAGTCGGCCACCCACCGAGCAAGTTCCAGCGTGTGTTCGATCGCGCCCGCGCCGAGGGCTTCCTGACCGTCGCCCACGCTGGCGAGGAGGGTCCGCCGGAATACATCTGGGAGGCCCTGGACCTGCTCAAGATCGAGCGCATCGACCACGGCGTGCGCGCCATCGAGGACGAGCGCCTGATGCAGCGCATCATCGACGAGCAGATCCCGCTGACCGTCTGCCCGCTGTCCAACATCAAGCTCCGCGTGTTCGACCACATGCGCGACCACAACATCCTGCAGATGCTCGAGCGCGGGGTGAAGGTGACGGTCAACTCGGACGATCCGGCCTACTTCGGCGGCTACGTCAACGAGAATTTCCAGGCCATGCGCGAGCACCTGGGCATGACCGAAGCCCAGGCCAAGCGCCTTGCGCAGAACAGCCTGGATGCGCGCCTGGTGAAGTGATCGCCTGAGTGGCGTGGCGGACGTTTTTTCGCAGGAGCGAGCTTGCTCGCGAACGGACTTCCCGGCGACTCCTTTGCTGGGCGGTTCGCGAGCAGGGACTGGGCGTCCCCCCTCGCGCCTACAGGTGCGGCATTTAACCTGGAATAAAAAACGGGCCTGCCAATCGGGGATGGCAGGCCCGTTCGCAAACCACTTGGCAGCGGCGCGGGAGGGTTCTCGCGCCGCCGCCTGACGCAGCCCCTCAGGCGTATGGCCCGAATTGCGTCAGGGTTGCGATCAAGCGGGTTCGGAAAGCGCGCCCGTAGCGCGCCCGGATCGTTGGCGGCCGGAAATCCGGTGGGCGTCGCCAGCCGGCGCGGTGCCCTTGTCGTAGGGCTTGGCCAGCAGCATGTAGAGCAGCCCGGCGCCCAGCACCACGGCGGTGGTGAGGATCATCGAGTAGTTCATGTACCAGGGCGCGTCCGGGGTGCGCGGCCAGACCATGTTGACGATCGCGGCGACACCGTAGACCAGCGCGGCGACGTTCACCGGCACGCCCCACTTGCCCAGGCTGAACTGGCCGCTGGGCGACCAGCCCTTGGCGCGGGCTATCAGCGCGGCGATCACGATCAGCTGGAAGGACACGTAGATGCCGATGGCGGCGAAGCCGACGATGGTGGCTACCGCGTCGGCCATGAACAGGCCCAGGCAGACGATGGCGGCGGGCATCACGCCGGCGACGACCAGCGCGACGGCCGGCACGTGGTTGGCGTTGAGGCGCGAGAGCTGCTTGCTGCCGACGATCATCTCGTCACGCGCATAGGCGAACAGCAGGCGGCTGGCGGCGGCTTGCAGGCTGAGCACGCAGGACACGAAGGAAACCATGACGACGGCCATCACCAGGCGCGAGCCGACCGGGCCGAAGGCGTTGGCCAGGATGGTGGTCACCGGGTCGGTGTCCTCGCCGTGGATCACCCGCTGGATGTCCGGCACCGAGAGGATCAGCGCGAGGCAGGCGAACATCGCCGCGGCACCACCGATGTAGATGGTCATGCGCATGGTTTTCGGGATCATCTTGCCGGGGTTCGGGGTTTCCTCGGCGACGTCGCCGCAGGCTTCGAAGCCGTAGTACTGGAACAGGCCCGCCAGGGAAGCGGCGAGGAAAGCCGGCCAGTAGGAGCCGTCGATCTTGATGTCGAAGGTGTTGAACAGCACCGAGAACGGCTGGTGGCGCTCGAAGATCAGCAGGTAGCCACCGACCAGCAGGGCGCCGACCAGCTCGCAGAGGAAGCCGAACATGGCCACGCGGGCGAGCAGCTTGGTGCCGCTGAGGTTGAGCACGGTGGACAGCGCGATCAGGCCCAGGGCGATGCCGATGGCGGCGTTGCCGTGCATCTCGAAGCCGAGCATGACCGCCATGTACGGCGCGGCGCCCACGGCGATGCCGGCGATGGAAGTGCACAGCGCCCAGGCATAGACCCAGCCGACCATCCACGCCCAGCGCTTGCCGACCAGGCGACGCGCCCAGGGATAGACGCCCCCGGAAATCGGGAACTGCGAGACCACTTCGCAGAACACCAGGCACACCAGCATCTGGCCCAGGCCGATCAGCAGGTAGGTCCAGAACATCGGCGGACCGCCCGCGGCCAGGCACAGGCCGAACAGGGTGTAGACGCCCACGACGGGCGACAGGTAGGTGAAGCCGAGGGAGAAGTTCTCCCACAGGCTCATGCTGCGTTCGAAGTTGGAGCTGTAGCCGAGGGCAGCGAGCTGCTCGGCATCGGAATCGGTTACGCCAGCGGCACGCTTGGCAGGGGACCCACTCATCGTTGTTTCCTCTCAGGGGGTAATGGGCAGAGCTGAAGCGACCGGCGAGTCTCACGGCCTCGCCGGTTTGTCCCTTTTCGGGTTGTCGTTGTCGGTTACTTGCCGTCGTCGTATTTCGAGAGCCACTCCACCGCCGCGTCGCGGTAGCGGGTGAAGCCCTTGTAGTCGACCAGTTCCTGGTTCAGCGACTTGAGCACGCGGTGCATGCGCTTGGCCCAGGCCGGGTTGGTGGCGATGTCTTCCAGGTTCAGCAGGTAGGTGCGGATCGGGAAGACGATGGCGTTGCTGCGCGGCAGGCGGTGCAGCGGCTGCAGCTCGATGCGCAGGTAGACCAGCTTGCCGGCGTTCTCGGCGGTCACGGTGGTGCGGTCCGGGGCCCACTCCGGCAGGCTCTCGGCGGACACGTCCAGGCGCGGGTTGACGGTCAGCGACCAGTTCAGGCGGCGCACCGGGTGGCCGTTGCGCAGGCGCAGGAGGAACTTCAGCGCGCGGTCGAGCATGCCGGTTTCCTTCACCAGCGGCACCGGGCCGTGGAACTCGTGCCAGGCCATGCCGAGGTTGAAGCGCAGCGAGTAGTCGGCACGCTGGGTGGCGATGCCGGCGCCCCAGTACAGGGTGCCGTCACGCTCTTCCTGCAGCACCCAGTCGCCCTGGGCCTGGCGGGTGACGTACTCCATCGGCTCGTAGGGCAGGGTGGACGGATCGCCGAAGGTGAAGGTGTCGTCGATGTTCAGCAGCTTGTTGGTCCAGTGCCAGCGCGTACCGTCCTTCTCCAGCGAGAAGTACTCCGGATAGTCCTTGGCGTAGGACTCCATGATCAGTTCGAGCAGGTCCCACTGCGCCTCCATCATGTGCGGCGCGGAGACGTAGTGCATGCCCGGGTCCTTCTCCAGGGTGATCGCACGGTCGCGGCACTCGCTGATGTAGTGCTCGTCGATGTCGAACACCGCGCGGAAGGCGCCATCGCCGACCGAGACGTGCGGCTCCAGGTTCATCGAGTACATGTACTCGTCGTCCGGGAAGGGCCAGGGCGCGCGGGCGATGCACTCGGGGCTGTTCGCGTAGGTGTAGTCGTCGCGGTAGGTTTCGTCGGGGCGGAATTGGATGCTCATGGGCGTTCTCCGGCTCAGCAGTCGATGACCAGCCGCGAGCACTTGGCACGCGACACGCAGGGCATGATCTTGGTGTTGGCGGCCTTGTCCTCGTCGGACAGCCAGTCGTCGGTGTGCAGGATCTCGCCGTCCAGTTCGAGGACGCGGGTCTCGCACATGCCGCAGGCACCGCCGCGGCACAGGTAGGGGATCTCGTGGCCGGCGGCCTCGGCGGCTTCCAGCAGGCTCTGGTCGGGCGACACGTCGATGGTCGCGCCGCTGCGCGCCAGGGTGACGCTGAACGCCTCGCCGACGCTGCCTTGTTCGAGGAAGCGTTCGTAGTGGATGTGGCTGTCGGTCCAGCCGTGGGCGCGGGCCGCGTCGAGGGTGCCCTGGATCATGCCCTCGGGGCCGCAGACGTAGACGTCGCTGCCCAGCGGGCGGTCGGCCAGCACGGCGCTGATGTCCAGGCGCTCGCCGCGGTCATCGCGGTACAGGCGCACGGCATCGCCGTACTCGCGGACCAGCTCTTCGCCCAGGGTCGCATGGGCGTCGCCGCGCACCGCCAGGTGCACTTCGAAGGGCGTGCCGCGCAGGCGCAGCTCGGCCAGCTGCGAGCACACCGGGGTGATGCCTACGCCGCCGGCGATGAACAGGTGCAGGCGCGCGTGCTTGCTCAGCGGGAACAGGTTCACCGGGCGGAGGATTTCCAGCTCGTCGCCTTCCTTCACCACGTCATGCATGTGCTTCGAGCCGCCACGGCCCTCTTCCACGCGACGCACGGCGATCTGGTAGGCGCTGGCGTCGTAGGGCGAGCTCATCAGCGAGTAGGCGTTGCGGTAGGTGCCGGTTGCATGGGGCATCAGCACCACGACGTTGCTGCCGCCGGAGAAGGGCGTGAGGTGCGCGCCATCGGTGGACACCAGGGTGAAACGCTTGATCTCCGGGGTGACCTGCTCGATGCGGGCGACGCGGACGTTGAGGGTTCCGGTGGACTGGCTCATGTGTCGAGCTCCTCGGCTGCCGGCAGTTCGCCGGGGACTTCGGCGTCGGCCTTGACCGCCTGGAAGGCGGCGAGGCGGCGGGAGTAGTGGTCGCGCACCACCAGCGTCCGCGCGCAGTGCGGGCAGGTGAACACGCGCTGGGTGACGTTCTCGGTGTAGCCGTCGCAGTGCACGCACCAGACGCGACGCACGAACGAGCCGCAGTGCTCGCGCAGCACTTCGTCCTTGTTCAGGTTGATCGCGGTGGCGGCCTGCATGGCGGTGCCGATGAAGCTTTCCGAACCCGCCAGGTACAGGCGGGTGCCCATGCGCGACTCGCCGAGCAGGGCGTGCAGGTCCTCGACCAGAGAGCGGTTGCTCGGATAGACCTGCAGCTCGACGTCGCCGAGGTCGCGCAGCGCGGCCAGGTGGTTCTGCCCGGAGAAGGTCTCGGTGGAATACAGCACGCGGATCGGCGCGGTACGCGGCATCTGCGCGAGCAGCCGAAGCATGGCGCTGCCGCCGCTGCCCTGGCCGGCGACGATGTGGTGGGTGCCGCCGGCAAGCGGCTCGAGACGGTCGTATACCGGCCGGCTCTTGATACCTGTGATGAGCATTTTTGTTGTGCCTCCAGAACTGCCGGGCTCCTCGGTCGGGAAAGCCAGGCGCGATTCGAGGACCCGTGCACGGTCACGGGTCGAAGGAGGTAGAGCACAGGCTGTGCCAATATTTTAAGTAATTGAAATTAAAGGATTTATTGATTCATCTGCGACCAAGGGTGTAAGCAGAAATGACAACGGTCGTAGGCAAAACTGCAGCGTTCAATGTGTGCGGATACGCCGTTGTAGGAGCGGACCTTGTCCGCGAATAGCGCGGCACAGTGTTCCCTTGTAGGAGCGGCCCATGGCCGCGATCGCGCGCATGGCGCGCTCCTACAGGGAAGCTTTGGAGCGGGGAATTTCGCGGATGAATCCGCTCCTGCAGGATGGCGCCGAGCATTGCGCTCGCGCCGAGCCTCAATCCCGCTGCAACTTCCGAATCAGCGTGCCGACGTCGATACCCAGGTGCTGCGCGGCCTTGCGCTTGCTGCCGCACAGGCGCACGGCGTGGAGGATCACCTGGCGTTCGAAGTGCTGCACCTGCGCCTTGAGCGGCTCGTCGCTGCCCATGGCGATGGGCAAGGGCTCGTCGTCGCTGGCCGGCAGCGTCATGCCGAGCAGTTCCGGCGGTAGGTGGTGATCGTCTGCCACATCGTCCGCCAGCACCGCCAGGCGTTCGAAGATGTTCACCAGCTCGCGGATGTTGCCGGGGAAGTCGTAGCCCAGCAGGCGCTGGCGGCAGGCTGTGGATAGCCGTAGCGGTGGCTGGCGGTCGCGGTTGATGCGCGCCAGGAGAATGTCCATGAGCACCGGCAGGTCGTCGCGGTGGGCGCGCAGCGGCGGGATGTCCACCGGCAGCACGGCCAGGCGGTAGTAGAGGTCGGCGCGGAACAGCCCGGCGGCGACCAGCGCCCTGAGATCCTTGTTGGTGGCGGCGATGACCTGCACCTGGACCTTCTTCGACAGCGGCGAGCCGACCGGCTGGATGGTGCCGTCGTCGAGGAACTTGAGCAGCTTGGCCTGCACCTGCAGCGGGATTTCGCCGATCTCGTCGAGGAACAGCGTGCCGCCGGAGGCGCTTTCGATGTAGCCGCGCTTGCCCTGCTGCAGCGCGCCGGTGAAGGCGCCACGCTCGTAACCGAAGACCTCCGACTCGAACAGGCTTTCCGGAATGCTCGCGCAGTTCACGTCGATGAAGGGCCGGTCGCCCCAGCCGGCGGCGCGGTGGATGTGCCGGGCGATGGCGGTCTTGCCCACGCCGGGCTCGCCGAGCAGCAGCAGGCGCGCGCGGCGGCGGAAGGCGCGCACGCCCATGTCGGCGATGCTGGAGAGCAGCGGCGACATATGCAGCGCGCTGTCCTGCGGATCGCCCAGGCTCGCCGGGGTGTCCGGCAGGCTTGGCGCGCTGGCGCGGCTGGCGCTCTCGCGGGCTTCGTATTCGTGCTGGATCAGCAGGGTGTAGGGCTTCTCGTAGGCGCCGACCGGCACGCTCTGCACGCGGGTCAGGAACAGCCGGCCGTCGCGCGAGCGGGTCAGCGCGCTCTTGCCGCCGCGCCGCACGGCCTGCAGGAAGTCGTCGAACTGCAGCGCCGAGCGCTGGAAGAAGTCGCTGTCGGCCAGGCCCAGCACGTCCTGGCGGGCGACACGGTTTATACGCTCGGCTGCCAGGTTGAGGAAGCGCACCCGCGAGTCGCCGTCGCAGACGATCAGGGCCTCGCCGAAGCCGTCGAGCAGGGCGTGCAGCGCCGGGGTCTCCAGCAGCGCGGCGAGCATCTCGGCGCTGACGTTGACCGACGAGCGCATGCCCATGCGCATGGGCGCGAAGAAGCCCTCGCCGTTCATGGATGCAGTTCCGCCGGCCGGCGTTCGACGCCGTCGGGGCGCAGCACTATCACGCGCCAGGCCTGGTGTTCGCGGATCAGGATGCGCGAGCAGTGGCTGTCGAAGGTGCGGTAGCTGCCGTACTGGTCGGGCAGGTCGAGGCGCTGCCAGGTGCGTTCGGGCAGCGGCAGGCGGTCGAGGGTGGCGGCCACGCCGGCGGCGCGGGTGATGCCGAAGACCTGCTCGAAGGCGGCGTTGCGCCATTGCGGCTGGGCGTCTTCGTCGATCACCAGGACCGCGTCGGGCACGGCGTCGAACACCCGGCGCAGGGACTCGATGCGCTGCTCGGCGTCGTGCTGCATGCGCAGTTCCTGGCTGACGTCGCGCAGGCTGCCCCACATGCGCAGCAAGCTGCCGTTATGGATGCTGGCGCGCACGTCGTTCTCCACGTAGGCCGGCGAGCCGTCGTGGCGGCGGTCCACCGAGAGCGCGCCGTCGACGTGGAACTCGGCTTCGATCAGACGCCGCACGAACTCCTCGTTGGCCGGGCTGCGCGGCCAGTAGAGGCGCACCGGCTGCTGGCTGAAGTCGACGTCGGCGGGCATCTCGTAGATCGCCGCCATGGCGCGGTTGCACATGCGCCAGTAGGAGCGGTTCTCGAACACCTGGCGGACGATCTCGTCGGGCGTCTGGCGGATATCCACAGGCTCGTCGAACTCGATGCACCAGTAGGCGACCTTGGCGCTGTAGAGCATCTGGCTCATCACTTCGTTGGCGTTCTGCAACTCGCCCAGGCGCCGGCTGATGCCGCCCAGCGGCATCTTCACCAGGTGCAGGCGGGCGGGCTGGCCGTCGCGCCACTGCAGCACGCCGCTGGCCAGCACCGGCAGCAGGCCGCCGCTGTGGCGGATCAGGGTCAGCTCCAGGTCCTGCACGCGCTCGTCGGCTGGCGGATTGGCGAACAGCTGCTGCAGGGTGCGCACCGACTCGGCGGTGTAGACCTGCTCGATGCCCTGGCCGGGCAGGCTGCCCGGCGGGTAGCCGAGCTGGTCGCTCTGCTCGGCGGACACCTCGAGGAAACGTCCGTCCGAAGCGATGCTGTCGGCCAGCAGCAGGCCGCGATCGGACAACAGGCGTAGCGGGTCCATCTATGTTTCTCCATACGGGATAGCGGCGGTCGACGCGGTGGGGCGACGGCCATCCTGGCATCCAGGCAGGTTGCGTGCCAGGCGCGCGGGCCCGCTGCTGTGGGGGGCGGCTGGCCAGGGTGTATGCAAATCTGCAGCACTGTTGGCGAATGCGCAGCGTATTGCAACGAAGGTAGCGGCTGTTCGCCAGCCCGTCAGTCGATGGGCGACGAAGGGGTTTGCTGGCGGAAAACGAGTAAACTTTGATTAACATGTGATGTTAATGTGATGTGCATTCTTCGACGAAGGAGCGGAGCATGATCGCCATACGCGAAGCCTGGCAGGCCGGCCTGCTGCAAGGGCGGCACTGGCCGCGCAACCTGCTGGCGGGAGTGATAGTCGGGGTGGTCGCGCTGCCGCTGGCCATGGCCTTCGCCATCGCTTCCGGCGTGAAGCCCGAGCAGGGCCTGTACACCGCGATAGTCGCGGGCCTGGTCGTGTCGCTTTGCGGCGGCAGCCGAGTGCAGATCGCCGGGCCGACCGGCGCCTTCATCGTCATCCTCGCCGGCATCACCGCGCGCTACGGCGTGGACGGTCTGCAGCTGGCCACGTTGATGGCCGGGGCGATCCTCCTGCTGCTGGGCGTCAGCCGCCTGGGCAGCGTCATCAAGTTCATCCCCGACCCGGTCATCGTCGGCTTCACCGCCGGCATCGGGGTGATCATCTGGGTCGGCCAGTGGAAGGACTTCTTCGGCCTGCCGGCGGTGGGCGGCGAGCATTTCCACCAGAAGCTCTGGCACCTGCTGCAGGTGCTGCCGCAGCTGCACCTGGCGACCACCCTGCTGGCCCTGCTGGGGCTGGCGACGGTGCTCTACGGCCCGCGCCTGCCCTACCTCTCGCGAGTGCCCGGGCCGCTGCTGGCGATGGTCCTGGTGAGCCTGCTGCAGACGCTGTTCCAGTTCGACGGCGTGGCCACCATCGGCAGCGCCTTCGGTGGCATCCCGCGCGGCCTGCCAACCCCGAGCCTGCCGGAGATCACGTTGCCGCGCGTGCTGGAGCTGATCGGCCCGGCCTTCGCCATCGCCATGCTTGGCGCCATCGAGTCGCTGCTTTCGGCGGTGGTCGCCGATGGCATGGCCGGCACGCGCCACGACTCCAACCAGGAACTCATCGGCCAGGGCATCGCCAACCTGCTGGCGCCGCTGTTCGGCGGCTTCGCCGCTACCGGTGCCATCGCCCGCACCGCCACCAACATCCGCAACGGCGGCAGCAGCCCGCTGGCCGGCGTGGCCCATTCGGCGACCCTGGTGCTGATCGTGCTGTTCCTCGCCCCGCTGGCCTCGGGCATTCCCCTGTGCGCGCTGGCGGCGATCCTCTTCGTGGTGGCCTGGAACATGAGCGAGGCCCGCCACTTCGTGCGCATGGTCCGCCGTGCTCCCCGGCCCGACGTGGCCATCCTGCTGATCACCTTCGGCCTGACGGTGTTCAGCGACCTGGTGATCGCGGTGAACATCGGCGTGATCCTGGCCATGCTGCTGTTCATGCGGCGCATGGCCTCGGCGGTGGAAGTGTCGCAGCAAGGCGACGCCGAACTGCAGGGCGAGTTGCCCAACGCGCTGCCGCCGGGCGTGCTGGTATACAGCATCGAAGGCCCGCTGTTCTTCGGCGCCGCCGAAACCTTCGAGCGCGCCCTCCAGCAGACCCACAGCGACCCGCGCCTGCTGGTGATCCGCCTGCGCCATGTGCCCTTCATGGACATCACCGGCATGCAGACCCTGGAGGAAGTGATCCAGCAGCTGCGCAAGCGCGGGGTCACGGTGAAGCTCTGCGAGGCGAGCGCGCGGGTCAGGCACAAGCTGGTGCGCGCGGGGATCATCGAGGCGGTGGGGCGGCAGAACTATCACGCCACCTTTGCCCTGGCGTTGGCGGCCTGCGAGCAGCGTGAAGAAGCGGGCGCCCCGTAGGCGCGGATCTCATCCGCGAACGGCCTTGCACGGTGTCCCCTTGTAGGAGCGGCCCATGGCCGCGATTCGCGCGCATGGCGCGTTCCTACAGGTGGGTATTGGCGCGGGGATCTTCGCGGATGAATCCGCTCCTACAGGGGCCATGCGCGGTAACGCGCCCGGCTCAGTCCTTTTCCGCGTTCCCGCCCTTCGGCTGGCTGGCGTAGCTCACGCCATGGCTTTCCAGATAGTCGCGGATCAGCTGGCGGACCACCTGCGAGGGCGTCAGGTCCTGGCTGGCGCAGAGTTCCTCGAAGGCCTTCTTCTTCTGCGGGTCGATCAGCACGGTAAGGCGTGCGGTGCGGTTTTCCATGGGCCGGTCTGCTTGCTCGGATGCGGATGTGCATCGAATTCTAATGCCGCGCTCCGCCGGCTGCCATGGCACGGCGCCCGTTCCGCAGGCGGCACTCCTGGCGAGCGCCGCCTGCGTGGCATTCAGATGACCTCGCTTTCGCGCAGGCTCGCCGGGCTGGCGAGGGTGAAGCGGGCGATCTCGTCCTTGCGCAGGAAGGCCACGCTCGGATGTTGCCGCGCGTAGGTCAGGAATTCGTCCCACACCCGCGCCATCTGCGGCGTGCCGCTGATGCGGTCGTGGGCGCTGAGGGACATCATGCGCCGCCGGCTGCCGGCCTCCTCGTAGAGCTGGTCGAACTCGCCGCGGATCTGTGCGAGGAACTGCTGCGGCGAGTAGTTGCGCCCTTCGACGAGCAGGATGTCGTTGTTGCGCAGGGTGTAGGGCACCACCACGAAGTCCTTGCCGTTGACCGGCTCGACGAAGGGCTCGTCCCGGCTCAAGTCGTCGATGTGGTAGAGGTAGCCCAGCTCCTGCAGCAGCGACAGCGTGTTGGGACCGCGGCGCAGCCAGTTGCAGTTGTAGCCCTGCGGGCGCTGGCCGGTGACCGCCTCGACCATGTCGCGCGCGGCGATCAGGAAGGCCCGTTCCTCGTCGCGCGGCATGGCGTACTGCGAGCTCCAGCGCGGCCCGTGGCCCGCCGCCTCGTGGCCGCGACGGACGATCTCGCGGGCCAGCTCGGGGTGCTTCCGCACCGCCTCGCCGATCATGTGCGAGGTGACCTTCACGCCATGCTTGTCCCACAGGTCGAGTAGCCGTGGGATGCCTTCGCGGTAGCCGTAGGCGAACCAGCTGTTGGCCGCCGCATCGGCCGGCACGCTGGCCGGGAAGTCGACCCTCGGGAAGGGGCTGTCGGTGCCCTTTAGCGGCTGGCCGCCCGCCTCGAACTGCATGGAGATGGAGATCACTAGGCGGACGCCGTCGGGCCAGAAGCCGCCCTTGCCGGGTTTTGGCTGCACGGCCGGGGTGGTTGCCGAGGCGGTCTGGGCGACGGCGGCGCCGGCAGCGAGCACGCCGACGCCGCCGAGGAAGGTGCGGCGTCCGACGCCGCCGCTGGAAGGCTGGTCCATGGTCATGCTCCTCAGCCGCCGAGCACGCCGAGTTGGCGCAGCAGGGTCAGGTTGTCCTCGATGTGCCAGTTGTCGGCGATGCGCCCGTCGACCACCCGGTAGATGTCGGTGGCGATGAACTCCACCGTCTGGCCTTTTCCCTGGACCTGCTGGAAGCGCCCGCTGAAGTGGCCGCGGAACCGCAGGTGGACGACCACGCGGTCGCCGGCGACCAGCAGTTGCTCGATGTGGCAGTCGAGGTCGGGAATGGCGGTCTTCATCGTCTTCGAGGCCTGCAGCGGCCCTTCGATACCCTGCACGCGGCCGGCGGGAAGGGTGCGGTCGGTGAAGTCGGCGGCCAGGGCGGCGCGCGCCAGCGCCGGGTCGCCGCTGTTCCAGAAGCTGGCGTAGCGGCGTGCGGCGAGGATCTGCGCGTCGCGCTGGGCGGCCGGCAGCGAGGCGTCGGCAATCACCTGGGCAGGTTCGAGCAGGGCGGGTTCGGCGTGCGCCTGGGCGGCGATGCCGGTGAGCAGGGCGAGGCTGGCGAGGGTGGAACGCAGGCGGTTCATGGCGGCTCCTCAAGGGCTGCGGTGGGGACGCGCCTATTGTTGGTTGCCGATTCGTGGGGAAATACGCTATTCGGGAAGATGCATTCTTTCTGAAAAGCGAAGGATTCGATGATCGATAACCTGCCCGCCCTGGTCGCATTCGACCGTATCGTCCGCAGCGGCAGCCTCTCCGCCGCGGCGCGCGAGCTGGACCTCTCCCTGGCCGTGGTCAGCAAGCGTCTTGCGCAGCTGGAGGCGGGGCTGGGCGTACGCCTGCTGCAGCGCACCACCCGGCGCCAGACGCTGACCGAGGAGGGCGCGCTATTCCATGCCAGCGTGGTGCGCATCCTCGCCGAGCTGGAAGCCGCGCAAGCGCTGCTCGGCCAGCGTCGCGAGACGGTGAGCGGCCTTTTACGCCTGGGCGCGCCCGTAGACCTGGGACGACGCTGGATCGCGCCCATCGCCGGCGACTTCCAGCGCCTGCATCCGCAGCTGGATATCCAGCTGGAGCTGGGCGACTCGCTGGCCGACCTGCTTGACGACGGCCTCGACCTGGCGGTCCGCGTCGGCAGCCTGGCCGATTCCTCGCTGATCGCCCGCCCGCTGGCGGACAACTACCGCGTGCTCTGCGCTGCGCCGGCCTACCTGCGTGAATGCGGCGAGCCGCAGCACCCGGCGCAGCTGGCCGAGCACCGCTGCCTGCTCAACAGCGACCAGCCGCGCGGCGAATGGCGCTTCAGCGGGCCGGACGGCGAGCGTGTCGCGGTGAAGGTGCGCGGGGCGCTGGTGAGCAACGATGGTGGCGCGGTGCAGGCTTGGGCGCTAGCCGGCATGGGCATAGCGCTGAAGTCGATCTGGGATGTCGGCGACGCCCTGGCCGCCGGGCAGCTGCAGCGCATCCTGCCTCACTACCGCGCGCCCGAGGCACCGCTGCATGCGCTCTATCCGCATGCCGGACACCTGGCACCGCGGGTGCGGGTGTTCGTCGACTACCTGCGCGAGCGACTGGCAGCGGCCTGGCGCTGGGACGGGGCGGCGGGATGAAAAAAGCCCCGGCGTGGCCGGGGCTTTCGGGAGGCGGTGATCGTCATTCGCCGCGAATGTATTGCTCCAGCTGCTGGATGAGCGCGGCCTGTTCGGCGATGGCTTCCTTGACCAGGTCGCCGATCGACAGCAGGCCGATCAGCTTGCCGTTCTCCACCACCGGCAGGTGGCGCAGGTGGCGGTCGGTCATCAGTTGCATGCAGGTGTCGACGTTCTGCTGCGAGTCCACCGTGACCACCGGCGAACTCATGATGGTCTTCACCGGCGTGCCGACCGAGGAACGGCCCTGCAGGACCATCTTGCGCGCATAGTCGCGCTCGCTGATCACACCCACCACCACCCCGTTGTCCACCACCGGCAGGGCACCGACGTTCTTCGCCGCCATCACCCGGAGGGCGTCGAGCACCATCTCCTGCGAGCCGATGGTGTGTACTTGCTGTTCCTGTTTGGTGTGGAGGATCTGCGCAACGGTCTTCATTCAGGGTGTCCCTCGGTGGCTGGCTGGGGGCGCTGGGCGCTGGGTAGGCAACAGGATCGTCAGGCGACGGACGGCGGGCAACACCGCGCAATCCATCGCTTCGATAGCGAAACCTCATGCGTCACACTTGAGTGTATAGCTCGCGCGCCCGCGGCTTGCCCGGCGAGCGACCCGCGCAGTTCCCGACGCGACCGCAACGCCTTAGCATGTGCGCCCCGCAACAATCCCTCGCCGATCGAGGCTGCCCCCATGAACGACGACGACATCGACCTCCCCGAACCGGAACATGACCACCTGCTGGACCACGAATTCCACGACCTGCCCGAGACCGGTGAGGACGACGCCACCGGCCTGCTGGACGATCTTGAGGAAACGGTCGAGGAGGAAGGCGAGGAAGACGCGGCGCTCGACGACTGGGACGAGGACGACTCCGACGCCCACTGGCACGACGACTGAGCCGGCCCCCGGCTACTGACCGGTGAGCCGGCGGTACTCCGTCTGGTACTGGTCGAACGGCAGGTTGCTGCGCTGCAGTTTCTGCAATTGCTGCTCGCGCCCGTCATTGACCGCCACGGGCTTGCCCAGGTGCTCGCTTCCGGCCAGTGACTGCCCGGGTCCCGGTGCCGGCTTGGCCTTGGCCGGCTCCTGCTCGGGGCTGGTGGCTGGCGGCGCGGGCAGGGGCTCGCGCTTGGCGATGCGCTGGGCGCTGGTGAGTTCGTTGATGATTTCCGCGGAGATGGTCTTGATCTGGCCCTGCACCGATTCCGGCTCGTCGGATTCGCTTTCATAGCGGCGCGAGCCGAGCAGACGACCGCTGGGGCCATCGGCGAAGCGCACGTCGACACGCATCACCGCATCGCCCAGGTCGCCGCCAGCCGGGCCGGCCTGCTGCAGGCGCTGCACTTCGACGACCAGCAAAGTGGCGGCCTGGGCGCCGCTGGGCAGCGAACCGACCTGTTCGCTCAGTTGGTAGTCCGCGTCGCTGGCGGCCTGCTGCAGGGCGCGCCGCCAGGCGCCGGTCAGGCGCGGCCAGTTCGGACGGGCGGTGATCGACGGATCGCCTTGGAAGCTCACGAGCAGATGGTTCTGGGTATCGGCGTAGGTCCTGATCGGCGACATGCCGTCGTCCTTCTTGACCTCTGCCGCGCAGCCGGCAAGTCCGGCCGCCAGGAGCACGACGAATAGGGTGCGCACGGTGAACTCCTTTTTTCTTGTAAGAGGGATATCCACTCACGGCTGGAGATGTGTGGGGCAGGTGCTTAAGACTAGTCGGCGCCAGGCGTTCTCGCTGTCCGGTCATCGCCGATTTTCGCCGCGGGTCATGACCCCCCTCAGCGCGCTACCCACCGGTCGGGCGATTTCAGCCAGCGAGACCGCCCGGGCCCCGATCTGCAAGTCGAGGCCAAATTCCGCCAGTACGGCGTCGGCCAGCACCAGGGGGCGGGCGTGTCATGGGCTTCGGCCCAGAGGCCGAGTGATGCATCACGTAGGCGGATATCCTGGGCAATAAGGGAACCGGCGTTGAGGGACGGTCTGGCCGCGGGGCCTATGAAAAAGCCCGCGCAAGGCGGGCTCTTTTCAGTGCATTCGGCACAGTCGGCACTCAGCGGAAGGCCGGCACCACGTGCTTGATGAAGAGTTCCAGGGACTTCTTCTTCTCGGCGTACGGCAGGCTGTTGTCCGCCCAGAAGCTGAACTCGTCGACGCCCAGCTCCTGGTAGTGGCGGATGCGCGCGATGATTTCCTCGGGGGTGCCGATCATGGTGTTCTTGCGGATGTTTTCCAGCTCGAACTCCGGACGATCCTTGAACTTCTCTTCCGGGCTGGGCGGCAGCAGGCCGTTGACCGGGGTCTGCTTGTTGCCGAACCAGGCGTCGAAGGTGCGGTAGAAGCGCGAGATGGCGGCGGCGCCGACCTTCCAGCCGTCCGGATCGTCCACGGTATGCACGTGGGTGTGGCGCAGGACCATCAGTTGCGGGCGCGGCACGCCGGGGTTGTTGGCCAGGGCGGCTTCGAACTTGTTCTTCAGGTCGACCACTTCCTCGTCGCCCTTCATCAGCGGGGTGACCATCACGTTGCAGCCGTTGGCCACCGCGAAGTTGTGCGAGTCCGGGTCGCGGGCGGCGATCCACATCGGCGGGGTCGGCTTCTGCAGCGGGCGCGGCGAGGAGGTCGAGGTGGGGAATTTCCAGATCTCGCCGTCATGGGCGACGTCGCCCTGCCACAGCGCCTTGACCACGGGGACCATCTCGCGCAGGTACTTGCCGCCGTCGGTGGCCGGCATGCCGTTGGCCATGCGGTCGAATTCGTACTGGTAGGCACCGCGCGCCAGGCCCACTTCCATGCGGCCGTTGCTGATCACGTCGAGCAGGGCGCATTCGCCGGCGACGCGGATGGGGTGCCAGAAGGGCGCGATGATGGTGCCGGCGCCCAGGCGGATGGTCTCCGTGCGCGCGGCGAGGTAAGCCAGCAGCGGCATCGGGCTCGGCGAGATGGTGTATTCCATGGCGTGGTGTTCGCCGATCCACACGGTGCTGAAGCCACCGGCCTCGGCCATCAGGGTCAGTTCGGTGAGTTCTTCGAACAGCTGGCGATGGCTGGGTTGCTCGTCGTAGCGCTCCATGTGCACGAACAGGGAAAATTTCATATCGCTTACCTCGAACCTTTCTTGTATCCGGGCTTGCGGCCCGGCGGATGGGGAGGCGCGGAGGGGCGCGCCACGGAATTCGGGGATCGGCACGGTCATGGCGGGCTGCCATCACGGTGCTGGGTTTCCATGGATTATTGGTATACCATAATACGGAATATCTGCAAGGCGTTTCTGCCCAGCGTGCAGCCAAGGAAGAAAGGATGAATCTCAAAAAGAAACTGATCCTCGCCTTTTCCGCCATCGCCAGCCTGCCGGTGATCCTCGTCGCCGTACTGGTGATCCTCAACCTGCGCAGCGAGGCGCGGCAAAGCTTCATCGACGGCAGTGGCCGCGAGATCCGCCAGGTGGAGAACGCCATGCAGCTGTTCTTCGATGGCATCACCCAGAATGTCGAGTACCTGGCCAGCCACCCGCAGATGCAGGCCATCGACGGCAGCCTCAAGCAGTTCATCGGCGCCGACGCGCCGCAGCACCCGGCTGGCCCGCTGGACCGCCAAGTCTTCGACCTGTTTGCCGGTCTGGCCCACAGCCACCCGGACTATGCCTACGTTTCCGTCGGTACCCGCGACGGCGGCTACGCCTTCTGGCCCGGCGACGACCAGCTCGCCAGCTACGACCCGCGCACCCGTCCCTGGTACCAGGCGGCCATGGCCCAGCCGGGCAAGACCCAGCGCACCCACGCCTACTACTGGGCGGCGGACAAGGTGGCGCTGGTGAGCACGGTGCGCACCTTCGGCAACCGCCTGGGCGAGCAGGGAGGGGTGGTCAACATCGATGTCTCGCTCAAGCGCCTGACCGACATCGTCAAGGGCATCAAACTGGGCAGCAGCGGCTACCTGATGCTGATGGAAGGCGACGGCACCATTCTCGTCGACCCCAACCAGCCGGAGCACAACTTCCAGAAACTCGGCGAGCTGGGCGCGAACTACGCGCAGCTGGCACGCGCCGAGAAGGGCCTGGTGGAAGTCACCATCGACGGCGAGCGCTACCTGGCCAACGTCTGGCCGTCGGAGGCGCTGGGCTGGCGCTTCGTCGGTGTGATCAAGGAAAGCGAGGTGATGAGCGCGGCGACCCGCCTGACCTGGGGCGTGGCGCTGATCGCGGCGATCATCGCCCTGGCGTTCGCCGGCGTCGGCGCGCTCTTCGCCGGCCTGGTGGTGCGCCCGGTGCGCGCGGTGGCCGAGGGCCTGGAGGGCATCGCCCAGGGCGACGGCGACCTGACCGGTCGCCTCGCCGTGCGTGGGCGCGACGAGACGGCGCAGCTCGCCGGCTGGTTCAACCAGTTCCTCGACGCGATCCGCCGCCTGGTGCAGAACATCGGCCAGGCCGCGGCGAGCATCCACCAGAGTTCCGGCAGCTCCCGCGAAACCTCCCAGGCCCTGGCCGATACCGCCGCACGCCAGCGCGAGGCGGTGGACATGGTGTCCACGGCATTCAACGAGATGGTCATGACCGCCAACGAGGTGGCCCGCTCCTGCAGCCAGGCCGCGGACTCCGCCGAGAGCGGCCAGCGCCAGGCCCACGACGGCCAGCAGCAGATCGACGCGGCGGTGGACAGCGTCGGCCGCCTGAGCGACGAGATCGCCCACTCGGCCGACGCCATGCGTCAGTTGGAGCAGGACAGCAACGACATCCAGTCGATCCTTGGCACCATTCGCTCGATCGCCGAACAGACCAACCTGCTGGCGCTCAACGCCGCCATCGAAGCCGCCCGTGCCGGCGACCAGGGCCGCGGCTTCGCGGTGGTGGCCGACGAGGTGAGGGCGCTGGCGCGGCGTACCGCCGAATCGACTGGCGAGATCGATGCGCTGCTGGGCAACCTGGCGCGCCGCACCCACGACACCGGCAAGCAGATGCAAGCCAGCCTGGAAGCCTCGCAGCGCACGGTCGGCTCGATCCGCGAGGCCCGCGCCTGCTTCGGCGCCATCCGCGAATCGGTGGACGTGATCCGCGACATGAATGCGCAGATCGCCACGGCGGCGGAAGAGCAGCACCAGGTGGCCGAGGAGATCAACCGCCACATCAGCCAGATCCACCGCGACGCCCAGGAAGTCGCCGGCCTGGCCGACGCCACGCGCGGGGATGCGCAGGTGTTGAACGGTCTGTCGGATGAGTTGAATCGGCTGGTTTCGCGGTTCAGGACTTGAGGGGATTTGAGTGGCGGCGGATAACCACTTCGTGGTTATTCGCCCTACGTGGAACCTCCGCGCACCGCTCTTCATCACGTCATTCCCGCGAACGCGGGGAACCAGAGACGGGCTTGCTCCTGAACGATTGTGCTGGTGATTGATCCAGCTCCCTCTCCCTAACCTTCTCCCGCGAGCGGGAGAGGGGGCTGATCGGCGTGGCCGGAAGGTGCGGCGTCATCCTGTAGGAGCGGATCTCATCCGCGAAAATCCCCGCACCAACACCCCCCTGTAGGAGCGCGCCATGCGCGCGAATCGCGGACAAGGTCCGCTCCTACAAGTAAGCCCAAACGCAAAAAAGGCGCTGCGTCATCGACGGCAGCGCCTTTTCGGATTCTTGCGGGGGCGTTGGCGGTTCAGGCCATCGCCGGCAGCGCACCCATCTTGCCGCGGCAGTAGACCATCGGCTGCACGCGCTGCTCGGGGACGATCAGGTTCTTCACCGCGCCGACCATGATCGCGTGGTCACCGCCTTCGTATTCGCGCCACAGCTCGCATTCGATCACGGCGGTCGCGCCATCCAGGACGGGGTTGCCCAGCTCGCTCAACTGCCATTCGATGCCTTCGGCCTTGTCCTTGCCCTTCTTGGCGAAGCTGTAGGCTTCGCGCTGCTGCTCGGCGGAGAGCAGGTGGATGGCGAACTGCTTGCGGCGGATCAGCACCGGGTAGGAGTCGGAGCTGTAGTTCGGGCAGAACAGCACCAGCGCCGGGTCCATCGACAGCGAGCTGAAGGCGCTGGCGGTCAGGCCCACCAGGTGGCCTTCCTCGTCCAGGGTGGTGATCACAGTCACGCCGGAGGGGAAGGAGCCCATGACTTGCTTGTAGACGTTGGCGTCGATCATTGCGGGTACCTGCTGCCAGCTGGGTGGCGGGTTGGACGAGGTTCTTTCGTCTGATGGTATACCGTAATACTGAAAGTTCAAGCCCCCGGGATGCCGTTAGTCGGATCTCTCCGCTGCCTGTGCCATATGGGAGAGGCCGCATGCGGTCTGACTTTCAGGGTGATTTCGGGTGCTCGACAGGGGCTTGAGGGGCCGTTGTATGGCCGGTCCGTTGCGCGGAAAACGCTTGCCTGAAGTTTGGAATACCATAATATGGTCTTCAGTTTGCGGCGCCTGCCACCCTAGGGGACTGCGCTGCGACACGGCTTTTCCGTGTGGCTTTCGAACAAAGACAAGAAGCAAGGCAAAACGATGCTGTCCAATACGCACTTCCGCTGTGCCCGTATCCGGGTCTGGTACGACTCTCCCAGGTTATCTCCGCGCGTGGACCCAAGCTCCGCCGCCCGGCCCTTCGCGGCCTGAACCCTGTCACCCGTTTCCTGACTGTCCGCGCCCGTCGTGGTCTGCCCTTGGCCGTGCCTGCGCACGCGCCGTGGCGATCCGTGGCCGCGCCGATGATCCGCTGCGAGTCCGAAGATGTCCCAGTCCCCGTCCACCCCGCTCATCGAGAACCACACCGTCGACTACGTGCCGCCAGCCGAACGCCATGGTCGCGCGCGTGACCTGTTCACCCTGTGGTTCAGCACCAATATCGCTCCCCTGCCGGTGGTGACCGGCGCCATGGTCGTCCAGGTCTACCACCTGGACCTGCTCTGGGGCCTGCTGGCCATCGTCCTCGGCCATGTGCTGGGTGGCGTCGGCATTGCGCTGGCCTCGGCCCAGGGGCCACAACTGGGCATCCCGCAGATGGTCCAGAGCCGGGGCCAGTTCGGCCGCTACGGCGCGCTGCTGATCGTGTTCTTCACCGCGCTCATCTACGTCGGCTTCTTCATTTCCAACATCGTCCTGGCGGGCGAGTCGATCCACGGTATCGCCCCCTCGATACCGCTGCCCGCGGGCATCCTGCTCGGTGCGCTGGGTGCGACCGCCATCGGCGTGATCGGCTACCGCTTCATCCACACCCTCAACCGCATCGGTACCTGGGTGATGGGCGGCGCGTTGCTGGCCGGCTTCGCCTACATCTTCGGCCATGAGCTGCCGGCGGACTTCTTCACGCGGGGTGGCTTCAACCTCTCCGGCTTCCTCGCCACCCTGTGCCTGGGCATCATCTGGCAGATCAGCTTCTCTCCCTACACCTCGGACTACTCGCGCTACCTGCCTGCCAGCATCGGCATCGCAAAGCCGTTCTTCGCCACCTTCTTCGGCGCGGTGCTGGGCACCAGCCTCTCGTTCAGCTTCGGAGCGGTGGCGGTGCTGGCGACCCCGGAAGGCACCGAGGCGATGGCCGCCGTGAAACAGGCCACCGGCGTATTCGGCCCGGCGCTGATGGTGCTGTTCCTGCTCAACATCATCAGCCACAACGCCCTGAACCTGTATGGCGCGGTGCTCTCCATCGTCACCTCGATCCAGACCTTCGCCAGCACCTGGACGCCCAGCGTGCGACTGCGCGTGGTGCTGTCTTCCGTGGTGCTCGGTGGCAGTTGCCTGGTGGCGCTGAGCGCCTCGGCGAACTTCATCTCGCAGTTCATCGGGCTGATCCTGACCCTGCTGCTGGTCCTGGTGCCCTGGGCCTCGATCAACCTGATCGACTTCTACCTGATCAAGCGCGGCCGCTACGACATCGCCTCGATCTTCCGTGCCGACGGCGGCATCTACGGCCGGGTCAACCCGCACGCGATCACCGCCTACTTCATTGGCATCCTGGTGCAGCTGCCGTTCGCCAACACCGCGCTCTACGTCGGCCCGTACGCCAACTACCTGTCGGGCGTGGACCTGTCCTGGCTCGCCGGCCTGCTGGTGACCTGCCCGCTGTATTACTGCCTGGCGACCCGCGGCCAGTCGAGCGAAGGAGTACAGGGCGTGCTGGGCTTGGCCGAATAAGTTTCTACCGTTCCACCTCTCCGCCCCGTCCTGTGCAGCAGCTCTGACGGGGCTTTTTTTGCCTGGCGAAAAGCAGGGCGTACAACCGTTCGCGGTTCTACGCCGTTTAGCCTTGCGTATCGCCGTGCCGTGGCTGTGCGTTGCGGATTCGAGGTGCCCGTTTGATCCCGAGTGGGCCGTTTGCCATGGTCGATCGGCGTATAACGCGGAGCGCTATACGCCCTACGCCAATCCTGCCTTCGGGGTAGGGCGTACAACCGTTCGCGGTTATACGCCGCTTCACCTTGCGTATCGCCGAGCCGTGGCTGCGCCTTGCGGATTCACGGCGCCCGGTTCTACCTCGAGAATGCCGGCCTTCACGGTCAAGCGGCGTATAGCGCGCAGCGTTGCACGCCCTATGTCTGGCGCGCCCCGCTCTTTTCTGCAGGCGAAAAAAAGCCCCCGGCCGCCACAGCGGCCGGGGGCGCAAGGGACATCAGGGAATCAGTGCGCGCCCTTGATCAGGTCGCTCTCGTTCCACTCGCTGTAGACGCAGGCATCGGCCGCGGCCCAACGCACGCGCACCGGGCTCCCCGGGTGCAGCGGCTGGGTGCCGGACAGCGCCTTGAGGGTCATCGGCGTGCCGCCGGCGGTAACCACGCTGCAGGTCTGGCTTTCGCCGAGGAACACCACTTCCTGCACTGTCGCGCCTATCTCGTTCCAGCCGGCGGCCAGCGGCTGCGCGGCGGCCTGTTCGGCGGTCAGGGCAAGGGCTTTTTCCGGGCGGACCATCAGCACCAGCTCCTGGCCTTCGCGCAGGTTGGCGGTCGGGCGGATGCCCAGCACGCCGTTCTCGAAGCGCGCCGCGGCGTTGCCCTGGGCCTGCACGCGGAGGAAGTTGGAGTTGCCGAGGAAGGACGCGACGAAGGTGTTTGGCGGGTTCTGGTAGAGGTCGTAGCCGCTGCCCAGGCCGACGATCTTGCCGTGGCTGAAGATCGCGATGCGCTGCGACAGGCGCATGGCTTCTTCCTGGTCGTGGGTCACGTAGACGATGGTGATGCCCAGGCGACGGTGCAGGTGACGCAGCTCGTCCTGCAGGTCTTCGCGCAGTTTCTTGTCCAGCGCGCCGAGCGGTTCGTCCATCAGCAGGATGCGCGGTTCGTAGACCAGCGCGCGGGCGATCGCTACGCGCTGCTGCTGGCCACCGGAAAGCTGCGCCGGGCGACGATGGGCGAACTTCTCCAGCTGCACCAGCTTGAGCATGGCGTCGACACGACGCTCGCGGTCGTCGCCCTTCAGCTTGCGGATGTCCAGCGGGAAACCGATGTTGTCGCGCACCGACAGGTGCGGGAACAGCGAGTAGCGCTGGAACACCATGCCGATGTCGCGCTTGTGCGGCGGCACGTTCACCAGCGACTTGCCTTCGACCAGGATCTCGCCGCTGCTGGGCGTCTCGAAGCCGGCCAGCATCGACAGCGTGGTGCTCTTGCCCGAGCCGCTGGAGCCGAGGAAGGTGAGGAACTCGCCGTCCTGGATCTCCAGGTTGATGTCGTCCACCGCGGCGAAGTCGCCGTAGTGCTTGTTCAGGTTGCGCAGGCTGACCAGGGTGCGGGGCTGTGCGGATTCTTGGATGACGGCACTCATTGTTGTTCTCCTCGCGCTCAGGCGCTGACTTCATTGCGCCGGCGCAGCACGGCGGCGGCGAGCATAACCAGGACGGACAGGCCGATCAGCAGCGTCGAGGCGACGGCGATCACCGGGGTCAGGTCCTGGCGCAGGGTGGTCCACATCTTCACCGGCAGGGTCTGCAGGGTCGGGCTGGCCATCATCACGCTGAGCACCACCTCGTCCCAGGAGACGAGGAAGGCGAACAGGCCGCCGGCGACCAGGCCCGGGCGGATCGCCGGGAAGGTCACCTTGAACACCGCCTGCAGGCGCGAGGCGCCGCAGATCACCGCCGCGTCCTCGATCGACTGATCGAACAGCTTCAGCGAGTTGATGATCGAGATGATGGTGAAGGGCAGGGCGACTATCACGTGGCTGACCACGAAGGCGAACAGCGTGCCGGTGTAGCCGAGCTTGAGGAACAGCGCATACACCGCCACGGCGATGATCACCAACGGCACGATCATCGGCAGGGTGAACAGCCCGTAGAGCAGTTCGCGGCCGGGGAACTTGCCACGCACCAAGGCGAAGGCGGTCGGCATGCCGAGGGCCACCGCGCAGATCGTGGTCAGCACCGCGACCTTGAGGCTGGCCAGGGCTGCCTGCATCCACTCGGGGTTGGAGAAGAACTGCGTGTACCACTTCAGGGTCCAGCCCGGTGGCGGGAACACCAGCCACTGCGAGGAACCAAACGACAGCAGCACGATGAACACGATGGGCAGCAGCAGGAACAGGGCGATGGCCGCTGTGACCAGGTAGAGCCCGCCGCGCAGGCGCGGGCCCATGGCATTGGGGGAGAGCAGCATGGCGGCTTACCTCGCGTTGCTGGCGCCGACCGGGGATTCCGGCTGCACTTTCAGGTAGACGTAGAACAGCACCAGGGTGATCAGGATCAGCAACGCCGCGGCGGCGCTGGCCAGGCCCCAGTTCAGGAAGGACTGCACCTGCTGGACGATGAACTCCGGCAGCATCATGTTCTGCGCGCCACCGAGCAGCGCCGGGGTGACGTAGTAACCCAGGGACATGACGAAGACCATCAGGCCGCCGGAGAACAGCCCTGAGCGGCACAGCGGCAGGAACACCCGGAAGAAGTTGGTCCACGGACTGGCGCCGCAGATGGAGCCGGCTTGCAGCACCATCGGGTCTATGGCGGCCATGGTCGCCTGCAGTGGCAGGACGATGAACGGGATCATGATGTAACTCATGCCGATCACCACACCGGTAAGGTTGTGCACCAGTTCCAGCGGCTGGTCGATGATGCCCAGGGCCATCAGCACCTTGTTGATGACGCCTGAGGCCTGCAGCAACACCAGCCAGGAGTAGGTGCGCGCCAGCAGGCTGGTCCACATCGACAGCAGCACGATGTTCAGCAGCCAGCGGCCCCAGCCGCGCGGCACCAGGGTGATCGCCCAGGCCAGCGGGAAGCCCAGCAGCAGACTGATCAGGGTGACCAGGCCGCCAACCGCGAAGGTGTTGAACAGCACCCGCGAATAGGCCGAGTTGGCGAACAGCTGGGCATAGTTCTCAAAGCCCGGAGTGGGTTCGAGCACGCCGCGCAGCAGCAGGCCGATCAGCGGGGCGAGGAAGAACAGGCCGAGGAACAGCAGGGCCGGCAGCAGCTTGGCCGAACCGCGCCAAGGCGAAACGCTGTGCTGCTGCGGCTTCATCGACGACCTCTTTTCGACCGCGTCGGCGGCGCGCGAGGCGCCGTCGACGGGAGTGGCAGGGCGGCCGTGGGGAGCGGCCGTCATCTTCACTTGACCAGCCATTCGTTCCACCGTGCCGCGATGGCCGGGCCGTTCTTGGCCCAGTACGCGTAATCGAGGGTGATCTGATCCTTAGCGTAGGCCGTCGGCAGGTTGGGGGCGAGATCGCCCTTGAGCTGGCCGACACTGTCGAGGTTGACCGGGGCATAGGCGGTCAGGTTGGCGAAGTCGGCCTGGCCCTTGGCGCTGCTGGCTTCGGCCAGGAATTTCATGGCCGCGTCCTTGTTCTTCGAGCCCTTGGGAATGACCAGGAAATCGGCCATGACCAGGTTCTGCTTCCAGCTCACGCCGACCGGGGCGCCGTCCTGCTGCAGGGCGTAGACGCGGCCGTTCCAGAACTGGCCGAGGGTCGCTTCGCCGGAGGCCAGCAGTTGCTGGGATTGGGCGCCGCCGCCCCACCAGACGATGTCCTTCTTGATGGTGTCGAGCTTCTTGAAGGCGCGGTCGAGGTCCAGCGGATAGAGCTTGTCGGCGGGCACGCCGTCGGCCAGCAGGGCCAGTTCGAGCACGCCGGGGCTCGGCCACTTGTACAGCGCGCGCTTGCCCGGATACGTCTTGGTGTCGAACAGCGCGGTCCAGTCCTGCGGCGCCTTGCCGCCGACTTTTCCCTGGTTGAAGCCCAGGACGAAGGAGAAGTAGAAGGAGCCGACGCCATGGTCGGAGATGAAGCGCGGGTCGATGCGGTCGCGCTTGACGGTATTGAAGTCCAGTGGTTCCAGCAGGCCCTCGCTGGCGGCGCGAAGGGCGAAGTCAGCCTCGACGTCGACCACGTCCCACTGCACGTTGCCGCTCTCGACCATGGCCTTGAGCTTGCCGTAGTCGGTAGGGCCGTCCTGCACCACGGTAATGCCGCTGGCCTTGCTGAAGGGCTCGGCCCAGGCCTGCTTCTGGGCGTCCTGGGTAGTGCCACCCCAGCTGACGAAGCTGATGCTGTCGGCTGCGCTGGCGGCGCCGGCCAGACCCAGGGAGGCAGCGAGTACCGCTGCCACTGCACGTTTCTTGAACACCATCTACTTGCCCTCTTTCTTGTGTTTGTAGGAGGGCGGGCTTTTCGTGCCCGCTCATCTGGAGCAATGGCCTCGGGGGCCTGGCCGGTCGGTGGGGCGGTCCTCGAGGGATGCCCTGGCAGTGTTCGGCCTACGGAGTTCCATATTATGGTATTCCAAACTTTCTGCAAGCCTCCGGACGGGCGAAGGCTGCGCATGACTGCGTATGGCGGCCCCTCCGGTGGCCTTGACGCTCCTGCGCCTGAGCGTCAATTCACTGATTTACCTGGGATTTGTCAGCGCGCCTGGAGGCGGTGGGCTTGGACGACGGCCAGCGGGCGCCGACCGATGGTCATGCCTCGCTGGCTGGCTTCCAGTCGTCGAAAGGCACGCTTTCCACGACTTCCAGGCCGTAGCCCGTAAGACCGGCGTACTTCAGCGGCGGCCCCAGGTGGCGCAGCTTGCCGACTCCGAGGTCCTGGAGGATTTGCGCGCCGGTGCCGACTTCCGAATAGATGCGCGACTGCGATCGGGTGAACGGCCGGCTCGGCTGGGTCAGCTGCGGTACGCGCTCCAGGAGGGCCTGCGAGGATTCGTGGTTGGCCAGGACTATCACCACGCCGCGGCCTTCCTCGGCCACGCGTTGCAGCGCCGCCCACAGGGTCCAGTTCTTCGGCCCGGCGTACTCGGCGCCGACCAGGTCGCGCAGCGGGTCGATCACGTGGACGCGCACCAGCGTCGGCTCGTCGTGGGTGATCTCGCCCATCACCATGGCCATGTGTACGCCACCTTCGATGCGGTCCTCGAAGGTGACCAGGCGGAAGGTGCCGTGCACGGTTGGCAGCTCGCGTTCGCCGATGCGCTGCACGGTGTGCTCGGTGCTCAGGCGGTAGTGGATGAGGTCGGCGATGGTGCCGATCTTGATCCCGTGCTGCCGGGCGAAGGCTTCCAGTTCGGGGCGGCGGGCCATGCTGCCGTCGTCGTTCATCACTTCGACGATCACCGACGCCGGTGTCAGCCCGGCCAGGCGTGCCAGGTCGCAGCCGGCCTCGGTATGCCCGGCGCGGGTGAGCACGCCGCCCTCGCGGGCGCGCAACGGGAAGATGTGACCGGGCTGCACCAGGTCTTCGGCGCGGGCGCCCGGCGCTACCGCCACCTGCACGGTGCGCGCGCGGTCGGCCGCGGAGATGCCGGTGGTCACGCCGGTCGCGGCTTCGATGGATACCGTGAAGGCCGTGGAATAGGCGCTGCCATTGCTCGGTACCATCTGTTCGAGGCCCAGGCGCAGGCAGTGCTCCTCGGTCAGCGTCAGGCAGATCAGTCCGCGCGCCTCGCGGGCCATGAAGTTGATAGCTTCGGCGTTGCAGAACTCGGCGGCCAGCAGTAGGTCGCCCTCGTTCTCGCGGTCTTCGTCATCCACCAGCAGCACCATGCGGCCCTGGCGGAAGTCTTCGATGATTTCTTGGGTGGTGTTGAACGGCATGTCGAGCTCCGGGTGGCAGGAATGAACTTATGGTATACCATCAGACGAAATGAGCCATCGCCGTGAGGTAACCATGAAGGCCTACTGGATCGCCCATGTGGACGTAACCGACCCTGATCAGTACAGCCAATACACGAGCCGCGCGCCTGCCGCGTTCGCCCGGTACGGAGGCCGAATGCTCGCTCGCGGCGGCCGCTCCCAGGCGATGGAAGGGCGCGAGACACCGCAGCGCAGCGTGGTGATCGAGTTCGATTCCTACGAGCAGGCGCTGGCCTGCTACCACTCGGCGGAATACCAGGAAGCCTGCGCCAAGCGGCAGGGCGCAGCGAAGGCCGAGGTGATCATCGTCGAGGGGGTGGAGCCTTGAGGTGAGGGGCGCGGGATCGAGCGATCTCCGCTTGGACGGCGGCGTATGACCGCGAACGGTGTACGGCCCCACCTGCAGGAGCGGGCCATGTCCGCGAATCGCGGAGAAGGAGATCATGCCACAGGCCGGCGGGCCCTCAGCGGATGAAGTGGATCTTCCCGCAGTCGTCGTTGCCCATGTAGATGCCGTACACCCCTGCCTGCCGCTCCTCGATGTAGCGCTCGAGGATCTGCCGGATCGCCGGGTAGTAGATCTGCTCCCAGGGGATTTCCTCGGGGGCGAAGAAGCGCCGGTCCAGGGTCTCCGGGCCGAATTCGTCGGCGATCTCCAGGACCTGGGCGCGGAAGATGATGTACACCTCGCTGATTCTCGGCACGCTGAAGATGGAGTAGGGCGAAAGGATCTCCGCGCGCACGCCGCTTTCTTCCCAGACTTCGCGCAGGGCCGCCTGCTCGGTGGTTTCGCCGCTTTCCATGAAACCGGCGGGCAGGGTCCAGGTGCCGGGGCGCGGAGGGATGGCTCGCTGGCACAGGAGATAACGGCCATCGCGCTCGATGATGCAGCCGGCGATGACCTTGGGGTTCTCGTAGTGGATGTAGCCGCAGCCGCCGCACATCAGCCGCTCATGGGTGTCCCCGGGCGGCTGGCGACGTTCCATCCGGTCGCCGCCGCATTGCGGGCAGAAGCGCGGCGCAGGCATGGCATCAGCGCCCTATGCGCGGCTCTTTGATGACGATGGGGGTGGCGATGTCGCGGACCTTGCCACCCTCTTCCTGCTTGGACTTCAAGTAGTCCAGTGCCACCTTTGCCGCCGCGCGCACGTGGTCCACCGAGGCTTGGTGCGCTGCCAGCGGGTCGCCGCTCTTGATCGCCGCGACGATCTTTTCCATCTCCTGGTTGCTTGCACCGCGGCGGTTGGCCTGGGATACCGAGGTGGCGCGCAGGTAGCTGATGCGCGCCTGCAGCTGGCGCAGCTGGGTGGCCGCGATGCGGTTGCCCGAGCCTTCCAGCAGTACGTCGTAGAAGCCCTGCACCGAATCCAGAACCTGCTGCAGGTCGCCGGTTTCGAGCGCCTCGCGGTTCTCGTCGAGGGCGCGCTCCAGGGCGCGGATGTCCTTGGCCTTGGCGTTCAGGGTGAACAGCTGGACGATCATGCCCTCGAGCACGCAGCGCAGCTCGTAGATGTCGCAGGCGTCTTCCAGGGTGATGATGGCGACGCGCGGACCCTTGGCGTCGGCGAATTCGACCAGGCCCTCGGACTCCAGATGGCGCAGCGCTTCGCGTACCGAGGTACGGCTGACGCCCAGGCGGTCGCAGAGGTCGCGCTCGACCAGGCGGTCGCCCGGCAGCAATTGGAAGTTGAGGATGGCGCCGCGCAGCTTGTCCAGCACAATCTCGCGCAGGGTCACGGGGTTGCGGTTGACCTTGAAGCTATCGTCGAGGGGCAAGCGTTTCATGTGGTCCGCTCTGGTTATGGCTGTCCGTAGGGATGAAGCGAGTCGGCCGGATCGTTCGCGGTTCAGCTCTGGGCTTCGGCCTCGGCCTCGGCGAAGGCCTCGCGGGCGATGCGGAAGCTGTCGACTGCCGCCGGCACACCGCAGTAGATGCCGACCTGGAGCAGGATCTCGCGAATCTGCTCGCGGCTCAGGCCGTTGCGCAGGGCGCCTCGGATGTGCAGCTTCAGTTCGTGCGGCCGGTTGAGGGCCGAAATCATCGCCAAGTTTATCATGCTGCGTTCCTTGAGCGATAAGCCCTCGCGGCCCCAGACGTGGCCCCAGCAGTACTCTGTGACTAGCTCCTGCAGGGGCTTGCTGAAATCGTCGGCGTTCTGGATCGAGCGGTTCACGTAGGCCTCGCCCAGCACCTGGGTGCGGATCGCCAGGCCCTTCTCGTATTTCTCGTTGCTCATCGGAGTGTCCTCTTTAGACCGTCGTGGGCGCGGCAATGAAAAAAAGGCCGCTGCCGAGGGAGGTGGCGAGCGGCCTTGAAACCTTTGTCAGGTGATCTGCGGCAAGGCACCGAGCTTGCCGCGGTGGTAAATCATCGGCACCACCTCCTGCTCGGGCAGGATCAGGTTCTTGACCGCTCCGACGATGATCGCGTGGTCGCCGCCGTCGTACTCGCGCCACAGCTCGCACTCGATGATCGCCGTGGCCTTGGCCAGCAGCGGGTTGCCCAGCTCGCTCAAGTGCCAGTCGATGCCCTTGGCCTTGTCCTTGCCCTTCTTGGCGAAAGCGTAGGCCTCGGCCTGCTGGTCGGCGCACAGCAGATGGATGGCGAACTGCTTGCTGTCGCGCAGGATCGGGTAGGTGTCGGAGGCGTAGTTCGGGCAGAACAGCACCAGCGCCGGGTCGATCGACAACGCGCTGAACGCGCTGGCGGTGATACCGACGATCTCACCATCGGCATCCAGCGTGGTGACCACGGTGACGCCCGACGGGAAGGAGCCCATGACTTCCTTGTAGATTCCGGGTTCGATCATGGTGGTTCTCCTCAACGCATCACGAAGGGGTCGGGCATAGGCGCCTGCGAGAGGTTGATCCACACCGTCTTCAGTTCGGTGTAGGCCAGCACCGAGTCGATGCCGCTCTCGCGGCCGTAGCCGCTCTGGTGGAAGCCGCCGATCGGCGCCATGGCCGAGACCGCGCGGTAGGTGTTGACCCAGATGATTCCCGAGCGCACGTCGCGCGCCAGGCGATGGGCGCGGCCTAGGTCGCGGGTCCAGATGCCGGCGGCCAGGCCGTACTGCGAGTCGTTGGCCAGGGCCAGGGCTTCGGCTTCATCCTTGAACGGGATGACCGATGCGACGGGGCCGAAGACCTCTTCCTGCATGATGCGCATGGAGTGGCTGTCGCAGGCGAACAGGGTCGGCTCGTAATACCAGCCATCGCCCTTGCCCTCGGGACGCTTGCCGCCCATCAGCAGGCGTGCACCCTCGGCGTTGGCCGCGGCCACCAGGCCTTCGACCACGGCGAGTTGCTGCGCGGTGGCCATGGGGCCCATCTCGCTGGCGTCGTCCTGCGGGTTGCCGATGCGGATGCGCTTGGCGCGCTCGATCAGGCGGGAAACGAATTCGTCGTAGATCTCTTCCTGCACCAGCAGGCGCGAGCCGGCCACGCAGCTCTGCCCGGTGGCGGCGTAGATTCCGGCGACAGCACCGTTGATGGCGCTGTCCAGGTCAGCGTCGGCGAAGATGATGTTCGGCGACTTGCCGCCCAGTTCCAGGGACAGCTTGGCGAAGTTTTCCGCGCTGCTGCGTACCACGTGGCGCGCGGTGGCGGCGCCGCCGGTGAAGGCGATCTTGCGCACCAGTGGATGGCGGGTCAGTGCTGCGCCGGTGCTGGGGCCGAAGCCGGTGACCACGTTGACCACTCCCGCCGGGATCCCGGCTTCGAGGGCCAGGCGTGCCAGTTCGAGGATGGTCGCCGAGGCGTGCTCGGAGGGCTTGAGCACGATGGTGTTGCCGGCGGCCAGCGCCGGGGCCAGCTTGATCGCGGTGAGGTACAGCGGGCTGTTCCAGGGGATGATCCCGGCGACCACGCCCAGCGGCTCGTGCACCGTGTAGGCGAACAGGTCCGGCTTGTCGAGCGGCAGGGTGCCGCCTTCGAGCTTGTCGGCCAGACCCGCGGTGTAGTGGAAGAACTCCGGCAGATAGCCGACCTGGCCGCGGGTCTCACGGATCAGCTTGCCGTTGTCGCGGCTTTCCAGCTGGGCCAGGTGTTCCTTGTTCTCGGCGATCAGGTCGCCCAGGCGGCGTAGCAGCTTGCCGCGGGCGGTGGCGCTGAGCTTGCGCCAGGCGGGGTTCTCGAAGGCCTTCTGCGCGGCCTGCACGGCGCGCTCGACGTCCTCTTCGGCGGCGTCGGGCAGCTCGGCCCAGGGCTTGGCGCTGGACGGGTCGAGGCTTTCGAAGGTCTTGCCGGAAAGTGCATCGACCCATTGGCCGTCGATGCACATCTGGAAGCGGGCGAGTGTCATGCGACTATCCCCTTGATCGAATTCTGTTGGCTCATGGCCTGCTGCAGGAAGTCCAGCAGAACCTGGTTGACCAGGCGCGGCGACTCCACTGGCATCATGTGGCGTTGCTCGTCGAGCACCGCGACCTGCGCACCCGGAATGCGGGCAGCGAGTTGACGGGCCATCTCCGGCGTCGAGCCGGGGTCCAGCTCGCCGGTCGCGACCAGGGTCGGTACGCGAATGCTGCCCAGGTCTTCTGCTCGATACATGTCCTGGGTGGCGAACAACTCGTAGGTCGTGAGGTAGCCCTGCGGATCGTTGCTCGCCAGGGTCTGGCGGATCGCGGCGATCTGCGCCGGGTTGGCCGCCTGGTA
The DNA here is from genome assembly GCF_000689415.1 of Pseudomonas knackmussii B13. Classification (NCBI taxonomy): domain Bacteria; kingdom Pseudomonadati; phylum Pseudomonadota; class Gammaproteobacteria; order Pseudomonadales; family Pseudomonadaceae; genus Pseudomonas; species Pseudomonas knackmussii. The sequence goes on from NZ_HG322950.1 coordinate 316,273, forward strand.
CTCCCGGCTGAACCAGCGCGACAGGGCGGCCTCTGCGTTGGCATCCGGGCCGTGTTCGGCGGCCTGGCGGGTGCGCTCGATGACCCCGGCGCGCTGCTCGGCGCTCCGGTTGAACACGCTGTTGAGGATCACCAGGCCTTCCAGCTGCTCCGGGTGATGCAGCGCGAAGGCGCGGGCGACCAGGCCGCCCATCGAGAAGCCGATCACCGTCGCTTGGGGTACCTGCAGGTGTTCCAGCAGTTCGCGCAACTGCTCGGCGTAGCCGACCAGCCCGGTGCCCGGCTGCGGGCGCGGGCTGGCGCCGTGGCCGAGCATGTCGTAGGCAATGACCCGGTACTGCGGGGCCAGGCCGACGATCTGCCCGCCCCACATTTCCTTGTTCAGGCCCACGCCGTGGATCAGCACCACGGGGTGGCCTTCGCCGGTCTCCAGGTAGCTGGTGCCGGCCGGTGTCAGTTCAGCGGTGAGCCGAATCATGGAACGCTCCTGCCTAGGCCCTGGATCACTGGGCCTTCTCGGCGGCCAGTTCTTCCAGGTCGATGTAGCGGTTGCCGATGCGCGGATGCAGGCGGCCGCCGTCGGCGGCGCCCAGGACCACGACGATCTCGTCGGCGCGCGGCGCGTCCTCGATCTGCATCTCCAGGGTGATGTAGTGCGAGCGCAGGCCCTCGTCGTCCTTGTGCATCATCGGGATCTGGATCGAGGTGCCCGGGCCGCCGCGCTTGTTGGTGAAGCTCAGGTAGCTCTTGGCATTCACCGCCTGGCGGTAGTGATTGCCGAAACGCAGGGTGTGGATGACCGCCGAAGCGTGCTCGATTTCGCCGTCGGCGCCGACCACGGCGGCCTTGCCGTAGGCCTCGATCTTGTCAGCACCGCCGATCAGCGCGGTCAGGCGCTCGACCATCAGCGCGCCCAGGTCGGAGCAGTTGGCGCGGATCTCCGGCTTGAGGTCCTCGACGAAGCCGCGGCCGGCCCAGGGGTTCTTGATCACCACGGCCAGACCGGCCATCGAGACGGGCTTGTCGGTCGCCTTGCCACCTTCGATGAAGGTCTCTTCGACGTAGCTGACGATCTTGCGAATTTCGAAGCTCATGAAGCACTCCTCTGCGTTTCTGTGCGATTTGGTCTGATGGTATACCATAATATTGAATATGCAAGAGGCAGCAGGGGGCGGAGCCGGGGATTGGGCGACGGATGGTGTAGGAAATCTCTGTGGCGGCGGTGCCCGAAAACGACAAAGCCCGCCAACAGGCGGGCTTCGGGGCTTCCGGGGCGCTCAGCCGCGCTTGCTGGCGAACAGGAAGAGCAGCAATGCCAGCCCCGGCAGGCCGGCGCCGAGCAGGGCCACGCCAGTCCAGCCGAAGTGCTCGTAGAGCGGACTGGCGATGGCCGAGCCCATGGCGCCGCCGACGAAAATGCTGGTCATGTAGAGGGCGTTCAGGCGTGCCCGGCTGAGCGGCTCCAGGGTGTAGATGGTGCGCTGGCCCAGCACCATGTTCAGCTGCACGGCGAAATCAAGCAGGATTGCCGCCAGCACCAGGCCGAGCCAGCCCGGTCCCGGCACCAGCAGGCTCCCGGCCAGTGCCAATGGAGCAAGCAGCAGCGCTGCAAGGGTGGCCGGACGGGTGTGCCCGGCGTCGGCCAGGCGACCGGCGATGGGTGCTGCGATGGCGCCCACCGCGCCGACCAGGGCGAAAAGCGCAATCTGCGTCTGGTCCAGGCCGGCGTGGCGCATCAGCTCGATCGGCGAGGCGCTCCAGAACAGGCTGAAGCTGGCGAACATCAGGCCCTGGTAGAGCGCACGCTGGCGCAATGTCGGAAAGCGCCGCAGCAGGTGCCATAGCGAACCGAGCAGTTGGCCATAGCTGGTGCGATGGCTGGGCGCGTGGCGCGGAATGGTTAGGGCGATGGTCAGGCCGATGCCGATCATCAGCACCGCGGCGCCGAAGAACACCGTGCGCCAGCCGAAGTGCCCGGCCACCAGGCTGGCCAGCGGCCGCGCCAGCAGGATGCCGAGCAGCAGGCCGCTCATGATGTTGCCCACCACCCGGCCGCGCGAGGCTTCCGGCGCCAGGTGCGCGGCCAGCGGGATCAACATCTGCACCGACACTGAGCTCAGCCCGAGCAGCAGCGACAGCAGCAGGAAGGGGCCCGGCGCATGGCAGGTGGCGGCCAGCAGCAGGCAGACGAAAGCGGCGCCGGTGGTCAGCAGCATCAGTCGACGGTTCTCCAGCAGGTCGGCCAGCGGCACCAGCAGCAGGAGGCCGGCGGCGTAGCCGATCTGTGTGAGCGCGACTATCAGGCTGGCCTGGCGCGGCGCGAGGCCCACGTCCGGAGCGATCAGCTCGATGATTGGTTGCGCGTAATAGAGGTTGGCGACTATGGCGCCGCAGCAGAAGGCGAACAGCAGCACCAAGGAGCGCGGCAGGCTATGGGTGGGCGCCAGTTCGGCGGTCATGGCGCTGTTCATGGGCGGGATCTCGGCGAGGACAGGGGATGCATGGAAGAGCCTCCTGAAGGCATGCGTGCAATGAGTGTCGCAATGCTGGGCCGTGGCGCCGGGAGGGAGAACCCGTCGCCCGCGCAAAGGGATTTTGCGCCGCTTCGAAAGCTCTCAGTAGACCGCCGCCAGCCGCTCCTCGACGAAGGCGATGAAGGCGCCGATACGCGCCGATGAGCGTTGCCCCGGCAGGTAGAGCGCGCTGATGGCGCTGCTGGACTGGTTAGGGTTGATCCGGTAGTCCGCCAGGACTCGCACCAGGCGCCCGGCGGCCACGTCCTCGCGCACCAGCCAGTCACCGAGCAGGGCCAGGCCATTACTGCCGATGGCGGCCTGGCGCAGGGCGTCGGCGTTATTGCTGCGCAGGCGACCGCGAACGGCGACCTGCAACTGCTCGTCGTCGTGGCAGAAGCGCCAATACTGGCGGGCATCGCCGAAGTCCAGGCACAGGCAATCGTGCTTGGCCAGGTCTGCTGGCGTTTCCGGCGTTCCGTGGGCCTGCAGGTAGGCGGGGCTCGCCACCAGCCAGCGCTCGAACTGGCCGAGGCCGCGCATCACCACGTCATCGCTGCGTAGCATGCCGCCCAGGCGGATCGACAGGTCGATCCGCGCGCTGAGAAGGTCGACGACCTCATCGCTGAGGATCAGAGTCAACTCCAGGCCGGGATGGCGCGCGAGGAAGCCGGACAGGTTTGGCAGGATCAGGTGCCGGCCGAACTCCACCGGCATGCTCACGCGCAGCGGTCCGCGCGCCTCCTCGCCGCGGTCGGCGACCAGCGCGTCGGCCTCGGCCAGCGTGTCGAGGATGTGCAGGGCCCGCGCGTGATAGGCCTGGCCGGCCTCGGTGACGGTGACCTGGCGGGTCGAGCGGTTGAGCAGGCTGACGCCCAGCTCCTGCTCCAGCGCATCCATCGCCCGCGTGACCGAGGAGGTGGCGATGCCCAGGCGCCGTGCGGCCGGGGAAAAGCCGCCGGCGTTAACCGTTTCGACGAAGAGCCTGAGGGCGGCCAGCTTGTCCATCCGGAGTCCTCGGTGGGGGAGGGAAGAGCGGCGAGTATAAGGCGCGCGTGCCTCACTTGTGCTCCACGCCGGCCCGCTTGAGCAGCTGCTTGCAGCGCTCGGACAGATGCACCACACGCAGTTGTTTGCCGGCCTTGGCATAGCGCTCGCGTAGAGTCTTCAGCGCGGCAATGGCCGAGTAGTCGACGAAGCTCAGGTGGCGGCAGTCCAGCGTCACTTTTGCCGGGTCGCCGGCAGGATCGAACTGGTTGAGGAAGGGCGTGCTGGAGGCGAAGAACAGCGTGCCGTGCAGCTGGTACAGCTTGCTGCCGTCGGCTTCCAGGTGCGTGTCGGCGTACAGCTCGCGGGCGTGCTTCCAGGCGAAGTCCAGCGCGGCGATGACGATGCCGCAGAGCACTGCGACGGCCAGGTCGGTGAAGACGGTAATGATGGTCACCGCCGCGATCACCAGCACGTCGCTCGCCGGCACCTTGTTCCACACGCGCAGCGAGCCCCAGGCGAAGGTCTGCTGCGACACCACGAACATCACCCCTACCAGCGCGGCCAGCGGGATGCGCTCGATCAGCGGGGAGAGGAACAGCACGAAGAGCAGGATCATCACCCCGGCGACGATCCCGGAGACCCGGCCACGGCCGCCGGAGCTGAGGTTGATGACGGTCTGCCCGATCATCGCGCACCCGCCCATGCCGCCGAACGCCCCGGACACCAGGTTGGCGGCGCCGAGGGCCACGCACTCGCGGTCCGGGAAGCCGCGGCTTTCGGTGATCTCGTCGGTGAGGTTGAGGGTCAGCAGGGTTTCCAGCAGGCCGACCAGCGCCATCAGCAGCGCATAGGGGGCGACGATGCGCAGGGTTTCCAGGTTCCACGGCACCTGCGGAAGCGCGAAGCTCGGCAGGCCGCCGGCGATGTGCGCCATGTCGCCGAGGGTGCGCGTCGGCAACCCGCCGAAGTGAGTGAGCAGGCCGACGCTGAGGATGGCTGCCAGCGCCGGCGGTATCGCACGGGTCAGCTTCGGCAACAGGTAGACGACCGCCATGGTCAGGGCCACGAGGCCGAGCATCAGATACAGCGGCATCCCGCTGAGCCAGGCCCCGTCACGCTTGAAGTGCTCCAGCTGCGCCAACGCGATGATGATCGCCAGCCCATTGACGAACCCCAGCATCACCGGGTGCGGCACCATCCGCACCAGCTTGCCCAGGCGCAGCAACCCGAAGGCGATCATCACCAGTCCGCCGAGCACGACGGTAGCCAGCAAGTACTGCACGCCGTGCTGCACGACCAGGGCAACGATGACCACGGCCATTGATCCGGCCGCCCCGGAAACCATCCCCGGCCGCCCACCGAAAAGCGCGGTCAGCGTGCAGATGAAGAAGGCGCCATAAAGCCCCATCAGCGGATTGAGATGGGCGACCAGGGCAAAGGCGATGCACTCGGGCACCAGGGCGAAGGAGGTGGTGAGTCCGGCCAGGACATCGGCGCGCAGGCGGGCGGGTTTCATGGCGTACCAGATCCGGTTGGGCGAAGAAAAATGCGGGGGGCGGATGGTACGGAAACGGGGACGCTGGGGCCAGCCGGAGGGCGCTTGAATTAGGCGGCGCTCGTGTCTGGCAGCCCGCTTATTTCTGAGCGGATGACGCCGATCTTTGGGTGGTGGCAGAATGCCTTGACTCAGACAAGGAGGTCGCAATGCGCCCAATCTCTATCGCCACACTCATGCTGGCGATTGCCCTCACCGGCGGCTGCGCCGTCAAAAAGAACTTCTACGCCACCGGCGGCAGCCGCGCTGACGGTACGGTCGACATGGCGTATGACTTCGCCCAGTTCGAGCAGCCGGTCGTCAACATGGATCAGGCCCAGAACATCGCCCAGCAGAAGTGTGCGGTTTGGGGTTATCGCGAAGCTGAAGCTTTCGGCGGCAGTACCACCAATTGCAATCAGCGCGACGGTTTCGGCACCTGCGTCGCCGGCCAGGTGGTGATCAAGTACCAGTGTGTCGGCGACCTCGACGCCCCAAAAGTGAGCCAGGTCCGCACGCCCTCCGCGCCCATCGACGGTTCTCTCAGCAAGGATCAGTGGCAACAGCAGCAACTCCAGCAGCTCAACCAGCAATCAGGCCTGAGCTATGACGAATATCAACGCCGTTATCGGCAGATCATGGGGCAATAGAGTCTGCCGGCATTCGCTGGGTTGAATATGAGGGGCATGGATGACGCAACACACTTTCAAACGCTCCATCGAGGAGCCGCTGCGTTCGGGGCTGGACTGGAAAAACACCTGGACGGACGTGGATCAGGGCCTGATCCATTGCTGGGAAACCGGCCGCCGGCGGGCTGTTGCCGAGCCGCAACTGGCCGAGGCCTGCCGCGCCGACGAACTTCCTCCTCTGGGATGGAAGGGTGGCGTCGTTAAGTTGCTTAAGAAGTCGGACAAGCCCGGCTCGTATAAATACCTGGCGGAATGGCAGGGACTGCGCGGGGAGGATCTTTCTATCGATCTTTCTCAGGAGGTCTCGCTCGTCTGCTCGAAGACAGGGATGACGGTGATCTTCACCTCAGACCTGTCGAAACTGGCTGGCCCCGGCGGAAGCGATGAGGGAGAGGACGACAATGGTTGATCTGCATCGGGAATTCACCGGGAGCCGTTTCTTTCATGAAGATCGGATAGACAGGCGCTCCGCCGATGCTTTGGTCGGCCTTGCCGCAGGTATTACCGCGGACGGCCATATCAACCAGCAGGAGGCGGAATTCCTGCAGGACTGGATCGCAAGCAACCTTGTGCATCTGGAAGATCCGGTGATCAATCTTCTGTACCGCCGCCTTTCGGACATGCTTGAGGATGGTGTGCTGGATGCCGAAGAGTCGGCGGAGTTGCTACAGACGCTCCGAGGCTTCGCCGGCCTGACTGCCGCGAAGCCCAGGGTTAGCGACAACGTCTTCGTCCCGTCCAATAGCCTGCCGCTCGACCAGCCCACTCCCGAACTGGTTTGGAATGGGCGCCTGTTCCTGTTCACCGGCGTCATGGCCTACGGCCCGCGAAAAGACTGCGAGGCGATGGTAGTCGAGCGAGGTGGTCAGATAGCTCCAGGGGTGAGCAAGAAGATTCACTACCTGGTCGTCGGCGAGATCGGCAACGAGCAATGGCTGCATAGCAGCTACGGGACGAAGATCAAAAAAGCGGTGGAGCTGCGGGAGAATGGCAGCCCGCTGGCGATCATCAGTGAGCAGCATTGGCAGGCAGCTCTCTTCAGCTGAGTAGCAGGCAGCGCTTTATCGGTGATACGAAAAAGCCCGCTCGAGGCGGGCTTCTTGGGGCTTCCAGCGTGGCTGGGAGCGAGCAGATGGCGCATCCGGCGGGATTCGAACCCACGACCCCTGCCTTCGGAGGGCAGTACTCTATCCAGCTGAGCTACGGATGCAGATGCCGCGGGGTGCGCGGCAGGCGGCAATCATACTCATGTCGTGCCTGGGCGTCCAATAGCAGTACGTTCGTTCATGATATCGAACGAAATGCGCCGTTGGTCGGTGAAGGCGCTCGGCAAAGGCTTTGCAACCTGATACTTTCGTTGATTTTCTCGAACGAGCTCTTGCCCTTTGCAGTCGAGGGCCCTAGGATTTCGTTTGAGATTTCAAACGCCCGAAAACCGCAACGACAGGAGACCGGGGAATTGGCATCACAGCAGCCGGCCACGTGCCTGCGAGATGACATTCTTCCGATGTGCCAACCGCTTGTCCCGAGTGACAGCAGGTCCCTGTGCGGCTTCCGTCGATCAGCGTACCGGAAGGTTGTGGCAGCGGCGTTTTCTCGGTTTCAACCAAGGATCTTCGCGTGAGCGCTTTCGAGCAGACCGGGCAATGGGCTCGGCCTGCGTTTGGCGTGTCCGCGTGCTGGATGAACTAAGAGCCGTTCATCCAGCGATCGCCCATTGAAGTGGCGAAGGCCGTCGGTGGCGCCGGCGGAGTTCGGTCAGGGCGATTGAACGGCAGGGGCGGATGCCTCTCCAATCCCAGACAACAAGACAGGCGGGGACTCGAGGTAGACCCGCCGTCGACAGGCTTTCCTCGAAAGGAGACAGGTCATGCAACTCAATGATGCCAAGCTGTTCCGCCAACAGGCCTACATCGATGGTTCCTGGGTCGATGCCGACAGCGGCCAGACCATCAAGGTCAACAACCCGGCCACCAACGAGATCATCGGCAGCGTGCCGAAGATGGGCGCCGCGGAAACCCGCCGCGCCATCGAAGCCGCCGAGAAGGCCCTGCCGGCCTGGCGTTCGCTGACCGCCAAGGAGCGCGCCAACAAGCTGCGCCGCTGGTTCGAGCTGATGATCGAGAACCAGGACGACCTGGCTCGCCTGATGACCATCGAGCAGGGCAAGCCGCTGGCCGAAGCCAAGGGCGAGATCGCCTACGCCGCTTCCTTCCTCGAGTGGTTCGCCGAAGAAGCCAAGCGCGTATACGGCGACACCATTCCGGGTCACCAGCCGGACAAGCGCCTGATCGTGATCAAGCAGCCGATCGGCGTGACCGCGGCGATCACCCCGTGGAACTTCCCGTCCGCGATGATCACCCGTAAAGCCGGCCCGGCCCTGGCCGCCGGTTGCACCATGGTGCTCAAGCCCGCTTCGCAGACCCCGTACTCCGCCCTGGCCCTGGCCGAACTGGCCGAGCGCGCCGGCATTCCGAAAGGCGTGTTCAGCGTGGTCACCGGCAGCGCCGGCGAAGTCGGCGGCGAGCTGACCGGCAACCCGATCGTGCGCAAGCTGACCTTCACCGGCTCGACCGAAATCGGTCGCCAGCTGATGGCCGAATGCGCCAAGGACATCAAGAAGGTGTCCCTGGAGCTGGGCGGCAACGCTCCGTTCATCGTGTTCGACGATGCCGACCTGGACGCCGCCGTCGAAGGCGCGCTGATTTCCAAGTACCGCAACAACGGCCAGACCTGCGTCTGCGCCAACCGCCTGTACGTGCAGGACGGTGTGTACGACACCTTCGTCGAGAAGCTGAAGGTCGCCGTGGCCAAGCTGAACATCGGCAACGGCCTGGAGCAGGGCGTGACCACCGGTCCGCTGATCGATTCCAAGGCAGTGGCCAAGGTCGAAGAGCACATCGCCGACGCGGTTGGCAAAGGCGCCAAGATCGTTGCCGGTGGCAAGCCACACGCCCTGGGCGGCACCTTCTTCGAGCCGACCATCCTGGTCGACGTACCGAAGAACGCCCTGGTGTCGAAGGACGAGACCTTCGGCCCGCTGGCTCCGGTGTTCCGCTTCAAGGACGAGGCCGACGTGATCGCCATGTCCAACGACACCGAGTTCGGCCTGGCTTCGTACTTCTACGCTCGCGACCTGGGTCGCGTGTTCCGCGTCGCCGAAGCGCTGGAATACGGCATGGTGGGTATCAACACCGGCCTGATCTCCAACGAAGTGGCGCCGTTTGGCGGCATCAAGGCCTCGGGCCTGGGCCGCGAAGGTTCGAAGTACGGCATCGAGGACTACCTCGAGGTCAAGTACCTCTGCCTCGGCGGTATCTGATTTCCGTGGGCGCGAAGGTGGCAGGCAAGAGCTGATAGCCACCCTCGCGTCGGCGTTTTCCGGTGGTGGCACCGGACTACCCATCCGGCGGGCCGCAAGTGCCTCGACAGTCGATCATCGTATGCTGTCGTGTGACGCTTCTCCCCGTCTTCATCCTTTGAGCAGGCCGACCGATGAGCGGCCACTGAGGAAGCTATGACCAAAACCAACGAATCCCTGCTGAAACGCCGTCAGGCCGCCGTACCGCGCGGTGTTGGCCAGATCCACCCGGTCGTTGCCGAGCGCGCCGAGAACTCCACCGTGTGGGACGTCGAAGGTCGTGAATACATCGACTTCGCTGGCGGCATCGCCGTACTGAACACCGGCCACCTGCACCCGAAAGTGGTCGCGGCCGTTCAGGAGCAACTGACCAAGCTGTCGCACACCTGCTTCCAGGTTCTGGCGTACGAGCCCTACATCGAGCTGGCCGAAGAGATCGCCAAGCGCGTTCCGGGCAACTTCCCGAAGAAGACCCTGCTGGTCACCTCCGGCTCCGAAGCCGTTGAAAACGCCGTCAAGATCGCTCGCGCTGCCACCGGCCGCGCTGGCGTGATCGCCTTCACCGGCGCCTACCACGGCCGTACCATGATGACCCTGGGCCTGACCGGCAAGGTCGTTCCGTACTCCGCTGGCATGGGTCTGATGCCGGGCGGCATCTTCCGCGCCCTGGCTCCGTGCGAGCTGCACGGCGTGAGCGAAGACGAGTCGATCGCCAGCATCGAGCGCATCTTCAAGAACGACGCCCAGCCGCAAGACATCGCTGCCATCATCATCGAGCCGGTTCAGGGCGAAGGTGGCTTCTACGTCAACTCCAAGCCCTTCATGCAGCGTCTGCGCGCCCTGTGCGACCAGCACGGCATCCTGCTGATCGCTGACGAAGTACAGACCGGCGCTGGCCGTACCGGCACCTTCTTCGCCACCGAGCAGCTGGGCGTGGTACCGGACCTGACCACCTTCGCCAAGTCCGTTGGCGGCGGCTTCCCGATCTCCGGCGTCTGCGGCAAGGCCGAGATCATGGACGCCATCGCTCCCGGCGGCCTGGGCGGCACCTACGCCGGTAGCCCGATCGCCTGCGCCGCGGCCCTGGCCGTGCTGAAGGTGTTCGAGGAAGAGAAACTGCTGGAGCGTTCGCAAGCTGTCGGCGAAACCCTGAAAGCCGGTCTGCGCGAAATCCAGGCCAAGCACAAGGTGATCGGTGACGTACGCGGCCTGGGTTCGATGGTCGCCATCGAGCTGTTCGAAGGCGGCGACGTGCACAAGCCGGCTGCCGAGCTGGTCAGCAAGATCGTTGTCCGTGCTCGCGAGAAGGGCCTGATCCTGCTCTCCTGCGGCACCTACTACAACGTCATTCGCTTCCTGATGCCGGTAACCATCCCGGACGCTCAGCTGCAGAAAGGCCTGGCCATCCTGGCCGAGTGCTTCGACGAACTGGCCTGATAAGGCTCGGTTCCGAGAACAAGGAGAAGGCCCGCGCAAGCGGGCCTTTTCTTTTTCCGGTGTCCCGTCCTGAATAAGGTTTACACCTTCGCCCTTATTTCAGGAGAGCCCCGATGGCAGAAGGTGTTCGTCGCAGCCAGCGTGATTACACGCTGGCTTTTAAACTGGCGGTGGTCGACCAGGTCGAAAAAGGGGAAATGAGCTACAAGGAGGCTCAGGCCCGCTATGGCATCCAGGGCCGCTCGACGGTGCTGGTGTGGTTACGCAAGCATGGCCGGCAGGACTGGAACCAGGGCGCCTCCCTTCGAAAGGCTCGGAGCCCGGATATGAATACCCCGATATTGCCGTTGACCCCGGAACAACGCATCAAGGAACTCGAGCAGCAGCTTGAGGTGATGAGCCAGAAGGCGCAGTTCTTCGAGGCCGTGGTGAATGTGCTGGAGAATGACTACGGCGTTTCGATCGTAAAAAAGCGTCCCGGCAAGTCCTCACGCAAAGGCAAGTCCAAGCGCTGAGTGTTAGCAGGGCTTGCCAGTTCATGGGCATCAGCCGCCAGGCGTACTACCAGCGCAACCGGGCGGCGGATCAGCGCAGCCAGCAGGATCGACAGATCGCCCAGTTCGTGCGGCAGGTGCGGATGCGTCAGCCGCGCCTGGGAGCACGCAAGCTGCATTATCTGTTGCAGCACGGATGCGTCAGCCGCGCCTGGGAGCACGCAAGCTGCATTATCTGTTGCAGCAGCAAGCGGAAGCCGCGTTGCGAGTTGGGCGCGATCGCCTGTTCCGGGTGCTGGCCGAGCACCGCCTGCTGGTTCGACCCAAGCGGGCGTACCACAAGACCACCCACAGTTTTCACCGGTTCCATCGCCATCCCAATCTGCTCAAGCCAGGGCCGCAACAGGTCTTGCCCGATGCGCCGGAGCGCGTCTGGGTTGCCGACATCACCTATCTGCCCAGCCAGAGCGGCCCGCTGTACCTGAGCCTGGTCACCGACGCCTATTCGCGCAAGATCGTCGGCCATCACGTCCACGACAGCCTGCACGCCGAGTCGGTGGCCCATGCCTACAGCCAGGCCCTGCGGCGCCGCACGACGCAGGAACCCCTGGTGCATCACTCCGACCGAGGAATTCAGTACTGCTCGGGGCTTTACCAACGCCTGCACGCGCAGCACGGAGCAATCTGCTCGATGACCGACGGCTACGACTGTTACCAGAATGCGCTGGCTGAGCGCGTCAACGGCATCCTGAAGAACGAGTTGCTGGAGCATCCTCCCGCCGACCTCGCGCAGGCGCGCCGCATGGTGCGTGAAGCCGTCGACATCTATAACCGCGAGCGCCCTCACCTGGCCCTGAAATACAAAACGCCCGATGCGGTGCATCGGGCGTTTTGAGGTCTGGAGCATGGCCTGAGAGGTGTAAACCTATTTCAGGACTAGACACGGCGCAGGTGCGCCTTTGGTCTTCTCCCGGCGCGACATGTCGCCCGCTATCCTGTGCTCCATCGGCCTTCCTTGACCGGGGCCTATGGTATGCGGATAGCCACTCGGTTAAGGTGCGCGCACTTGAGAGAGGACCTCCATGACAGCACTCAACGCCGGGCCGGGCGTCCTGGTCGCGGCAACCGATCCCTGGAACCGCGAGTTGCTCGGCCAGCTGGTGCTGAGCGTGCGCGGCGATGCGCACATCGACTTCTGCGAGGACGGCCAGCAAGCCATCGAGCACTGCACGCAGCGGACTTACGGCCTAGTGCTGGCCGAGCAGGAGCTGCCCGGCAGCGATGGCATCGACCTGCTGCGCTTTCTGCGCCGCCGGCAGCGGGGCTCCGTCTCACCCGATTTCATCCTGATCAGCGCCAAGGCCGATGCCGCCAGCGTGCGCGCGGTGCTGCCGCTGGCGCCGACCGCCTACCTGGTCAAGCCATACAACGCCGAGGACCTGCGCCAACGCCTGCGCACGCTCCTGCTCGAGCCTGGGCAGGAAGTCAGTACCGCGGCGCCGCAGCCTGTCAGCGGCAGCCTTGCGGCCTTTCTTTCCGCGGCCCGTGATGCCGGCGAAGGCGCACCCATGCTGGCTGAAGTCGGTGCCGCCCTGAGCCGTTGCCTGAACAGCGAAGAGACGACGCTGGACAAGCTCGAACAGGAGTTCGGTCGCGATCCGCAGGTCACCGGTTGCCTGATAGCCGCCGCCAACAGCGCCGCGCGGCACGTCGGCATGTCTTGCCTGACCCTCGGTCAGGCGTTGTCCCGCCTCGGTCTGGCGCAGGCCTGCAACCTCGCGCTGGGGCTCAGCCTGAAGCAGGTCGCGCAACTTGCCGAACCTCGCCTGAGCGAGCGCGCCGAGCTGTTCTGGAGTCTGTCTCAGCGCACGGCTGATGCCGCACAGGCCCTGGCCGAGGCGCTGGATGTCGACGCGCCGCGCTGCTACACCGCCGGCCTGCTGCATTGCCTGGGCGACCTCGCGGTGCTGCGCACCCTGGAGGAATGGTTGCAACGCGGCGGTGAGCTGAGCGACGAGCAGATCGGCGAAAGCCTGCGCGGCTTTGGTGCGGCGTTCGGTTCGACCTTGCGCACCCGCTGGCGCTTGCCGCTGGAGTTGCGCGGACTGATCGCCGCGGCCTACGGCATGAGTAGTGGGGTGTTCTCGCGCAAGGCGCTGATCCTCAACCTGGCGGCCAAGGCAGCGCGTTTGCCGGCATCCCAGAAGGCTCGGCTGAAGGAAGAGAAGGCGCTGCGCATGCTCAACCTGGAACCCGCGCAGTTGAAGCTGCTGCAAGGCTTCTGCACTGCGGCGGAGCCCGAGCCTGAGCCGGAAGCAGAGCCGGAACCCGGCCAGGAGCCGGCGGAATGAAAACGGCCGCGCCCAGGGGGGCGCGGCCGTTTTTATCGGCGCCGCTGTATCAGCGCTGAGCGAGCAGCGCCTTACCGCGCGCCACAGCTGCGCGAACCTGGGCCGGCGCGGTGCCACCGATGTGGTCGCGGGCGTTCACCGAACCTTCCAGGGTCAGCACGGCGAAGACGTCGTCGCCGATCTGGTCGCTGAACTTGCGCAACTCGTCCAGGCTCATCTCGGCGAGGTCCTTGCCGCTGTCCACGCCGTATTTCACCGCGTGGCCGACGATCTCGTGGCAGTCGCGGAAGGGCAGGCCCTTGCGCACCAGGTAGTCGGCCAGGTCGGTTGCGGTGGAGAAGCCGCGGCGGGCTGCCTCGCGCATGATCTCGCGCTTGGGCTTGATGGCCGGGACCATGTCGGCGAAGGCGCGCAGGCTGTCGCGCAGGGTGTCGGCGGCGTCGAACAGCGGCTCCTTGTCTTCCTGGTTGTCCTTGTTGTACGCCAGCGGCTGGCCCTTCATCAGGGTCAGCAGGCCGGTGAGGTGGCCGAACACGCGGCCGGACTTGCCGCGAACCAGCTCGGGCACGTCGGGGTTCTTCTTCTGCGGCATGATCGAGGAGCCGGTGCAGAAGCGGTCGGGCAGGTCGATGAACTGGAACTGCGCGCTGGTCCAGAGCACCAGCTCTTCGGAGAAGCGCGACAGGTGCATCATCGCCAGGGACGCGGCGGCGCAGAATTCGATGGCGAAGTCACGGTCGGAAACGCCGTCCAACGAGTTGCCGGAGATCGCTTCGAATCCGAGCAGTTCGCAGGTGATTTCCCGCTGGATCGGGTAGGTGGTGCCGGCCAGCGCGGCGCTGCCAAGGGGCATGCGGTTGACGCGCTTGCGGCAGTCGACCAGGCGCTCATAGTCGCGGCTGAGCATCTCGAACCAGGCCAGCAGGTGGTGGCCGAAGGTCACCGGTTGTGCGGTCTGCAGGTGAGTGAAGCCGGGCATGATGGTGTCCGCTTCGGCTTCGGCCAGGCCCAGCAGGCCCTGCTGCAGGCGGGTGACTTCGGCGAGGATCAGGTCGATCTCGTCGCGCAGCCACAGGCGGATGTCCGTGGCCACCTGGTCGTTGCGCGAACGGCCGGTGTGCAGCTTCTTGCCGGTGACGCCGATGCGGTCGGTCAGGCGCGCCTCGATGTTCATGTGCACGTCTTCCAGGTCGACACGCCAGTCGAAGGTGCCAGCCTCGATCTCGGACTGGATCTGCTTCAGGCCGTCGACGATGGCGTCGCGTTCGGCTTCGGTCAGCACGCCGGCCTTGGTCAGCATGGTCGCGTGGGCGATGGAGCCCATGATGTCGTGGCGGTAGAGGCGCTTGTCGAAATCGACGGAGGCGGTGAAGCGGGCGACGAAGGCGTCGACGGGCTCGCTGAAGCGGCCGCCCCAGGACTGGTTGGTCTTCTCTACGCTCATGAATTTCTCTCGCGAAAACGGGCAGATGCGCGACGCACCTGCATGACGGGCAAAGTCCGACGATAATAGCAGGCTGAGGGGCAAAACCGGCGCGCGCATCGACGCACGCCGCGCGATATCTGGAGTCGGCTGCACGGGGAGCGGGGCGCAGTCGACAAATTCGGCGTTCGATACTGCCTGGCGAAGCGGGTTCGCTTGCCCTGGCTGAGAGGCTTGCGGAAACTGCGCTGATGCCAACACATGCCAAGACCGGCTCGAAGCCGGCAATCCAAGACGACTTCTTCATCCCCGAACTCTGTCAGCCCGAAGCGCTGTTCAGCCTGGTGCTGTTGGCCGAGCTGCTGGTGCTGGTGCTGGTGCTGGCCGAGCCCATGACGCCCGGCTTCAACTGGGTGCGGCTGGCCCTGGCGTCGCTGTTCGTGCAGTGGATAGTCCTGCTCTCCGCCGCGTTGCTGTGCCGGCTGCGGCCGCTGATGGCGCGCTGGCCGGCGTGGGGGTCGGGGCTGGCCGCCTGCCTGCTGGTGGTGCTGCTGACCCTGGGCTGCACGGCGGTGGCCGACTACTACTCCCTCGGAGGACCGCTGTCGATCAAGGGCGAGGTCAACCTCTACCTGCGCCATGCGTTGATCGCCCTCATCATGTCGGCTCTGTTGCTACGCTACTTCTACCTGCAGAGCCAGTGGCGCAGGCAGGAGCAGGCCGAGCTGCGCGCGCGCATCGAGTCGTTGCAGGCGCGCATCCGCCCGCACTTCCTGTTCAACAGCCTGAACAGCATCGCCAGCCTGATCGAACTGGACCCGGGCAAGGCTGAGCAGGCGGTGCTCAATTTGTCCGACCTGTTCCGCGCCAGTCTGTCCAAGCCGGGGACTTTAATTTCCTGGGGGGAGGAACTGGAGTTGGCCAGGCGCTATCTTTCCATTGAGCAGTATCGCCTGGGGGACCGGCTGCAACTGGACTGGCAGGTGAGTGGCGTGCCCGATGGGGTGCCCATCCCGCAACTGACCCTGCAGCCGCTCCTGGAAAATTCGTTGATTTATGGTATCCAGCCGCGCATCGAAGGCGGCCTGGTGAAGGTTGAGGCGGACTACCGTGACGGTGTGTTCCAGTTGTGCGTGAGCAACCCGTACGACGAGTCGACGCAGACGCTGCCCACGAAAGGCACCAAGCAGGCGCTGCAAAATATCGCAGCGCGCCTCGCGGCACTTTTCGGGCCAAAAGCAAGTCTGAGCGTCGAACGCCGTGACGGACGGCACTACACCTGTCTACGCTATCCATGTGCGCGTCTCATGCAGGAAGCCTGAGCTTATGAATGTCCTTATCGTCGACGACGAACCCCTGGCGCGAGAGCGCCTGGCCCGACTGGTGGGGCAACTGGACGGCTATCGCGTCCTGGAGCCTTCGGCCAGCAATGGTGAAGAAGCGCTGGCGCTGATCGACAGCCTGAAGCCGGATATCGTCCTGCTGGATATCCGCATGCCCGGTCTAGACGGGCTCCAGGTTGCCGCCAAGCTCTGCGAGCGCGAGGCACCGCCCGCCGTGATCTTCTGTACGGCCCACGACGAGTTCGCCCTGGAAGCCTTCCAGGTCAGCGCGGTGGGCTACCTGGTGAAACCGGTGCGAACCGAGGATCTCGCCGAGGCCTTGAAGAAGGCCTCGCGGCCCAATCGCATCCAGCTCGCCGCGCTGACCAAGCCGCCCGCCGCTGGTGGCCCCGGCCCGCGCAGCCATATCAGCGCGCGGACCCGCAAGGGCATCGAGCTGATCCCGCTGGAAGACGTGATCTTCTTCATCGCCGACCACAAGTACGTGACCCTGCGCCACGCCGGCGGCGAAGTGCTGCTGGACGAGCCGCTGAAGGCGCTGGAAGACGAGTTCGGCGAACGCTTCGTGCGTATCCACCGCAACGCCCTGGTTTCCCGCGAGCGTATCGAGCGACTGCAGCGTACGCCGCTGGGGCACTTCCAGTTGTACCTCAAGGGCCTCGATGGCGACGCGCTGACCGTCAGCCGCCGTCACGTCGCCGGGGTGCGACGTCTGATGCATAACCTCTGAGTGTGCCGTAGCGGGCGCGGTTGGCGCCCGCTTTGGTGTCGCAGGGGGGAAAGTCAGGGGCTGGAAGCCTGTTATCATCCTCGGCAGTCCTTTGCCCGGAATTGCCCATGTCCTCCCGCGAAATCCGTATCGCCACTCGCCAGAGCGCTCTGGCCCTGTGGCAGGCCGAATACGTCAAGTCCCGTCTGGAACAGGCCCACCCCGGCCTGCGCGTGACCCTCCTGCCAATGACCAGCCGCGGCGACAAGCTGCTCGACGCGCCGCTGGCGAAGATTGGCGGCAAGGGTCTGTTCGTCAAGGAACTGGAAACCGCCCTGCTGGAGAACGAGGCCGACATCGCCGTGCACTCCATGAAGGACGTGCCGATGGACTTCCCGCAGGGGCTCGGCCTGTACTGCATCTGCGAGCGCGAAGACCCGCGCGACGCCTTCGTCTCCAACACCTACGCCAGCCTCGCCGAGCTGCCCGCCGGCAGCGTGGTCGGCACCTCCAGCCTGCGTCGCCAGGCGCAGCTGCTGGCCAGCCGGCCGGACCTGCAGATCCGCTTCCTGCGCGGCAACGTCAACACCCGCCTGGCCAAGCTCGACGCCGGCGAATACGACGCCATCATCCTCGCCGCCGCAGGGCTGATCCGCCTCGGCTTCGAAGCGCGCATCCGTTCCAGCATCAGCGTCGAAGACAGCCTGCCGGCAGGCGGCCAGGGTGCCGTGGGCATCGAATGCCGTACCGCCGACAGCGAAATTCACGCACTGCTCGCGCCCTTGCACCATGCCGATACCGCACTGCAAGTGACCGCCGAGCGCGCCCTGAACAAACGCCTCAACGGTGGCTGCCAGGTGCCCATCGCCTGCTACGCCATCCTCGAAGGCGGCAGCCTGTGGCTGCGCGGCCTGGTCGGCCAGCCTGACGGCACCCAACTGCTGCGCGCCGAAGCGCGTGCGCCGCTGGCCGAAGCCGAGGCGCTGGGCGTGAAGGTCGCCGAGGACCTTCTGGACCAAGGTGCGCAGGCCATCCTCACTGCCGTCTATGGCGAGGCCGACCCGCAGTGAGCCGCTGGCGCCTGCTGCTGACGCGCCCGCAGGAAGAATGCGCGGCGCTGGCCGCCAGCCTCGCCGAGCACGGCGTCGCCAGCGCCAGCTTGCCGCTGTTGGCCATCGAACCACTGGACGAAACCCCCGAGCAGCGCAGCCTTCTGCTCGACCTGGATCGTTACTGCGCGGTGGTGGTTGTCAGCAAACCTGCCGCGCGCCTCGGCCTTGATCGCCTCGACCGCTACTGGCCACAGCCGCCAGCCCGGCAGGCGTGGTTCGCCGTGGGCGCTGCCACTGCAGCTATCCTCGATGACTACGGTCTGTCCGTGCGCTACCCGATTTCGGGCGATGACAGCGAGGCTCTTCTGAGCCTTCCAGAACTGGAGCAGGCCTTGCAGGTTCCCGATCCGCGAGTGCTCATCATGCGTGGCGAAGGTGGCCGAGAATTTCTCGCCGAACGCCTGCGCGGCCAAGGCGTGACGGTGGATTATCTGGAACTCTACCGGCGCACCCTGCCGGCCTACGCGCCGGGCGAGCTGCTGCGCCGCGTTCGTGACGAGCAGCTCAATGCCTTGCTGGTGAGCAGCGGTCAGGGGCTGGAACATCTGATTGAGCTGGCTTCCGAGGATTGGCCGGTGCTGGCCGGATTGCCGTTGTTCGTGCCCAGCGCACGCGTGGCAGAGGCTGCGCGCCAGGCTGGTGCACAGCATGTGATCGACTGTCGCGGGGCGAGCGCCGCGGCACTGCTGGAGGCGCTCAGGAGCGCCAACAAAGAATAATTTTCGAGCGAAGGATGGATCTGTGAGCGAAACCGTCACTCCCCAAGAGACTCCGCAAAGCACCGTTTCCGAGCCGACTCCGGCGACCCCCGGCAAGGGCGGCAACGGCCTGGCCCTGCTGGCGCTGCTGATCGGCCTGGCCGGCCTGGGCGCCGGCGGTTGGGGCTTGCTGCAGGTGCAGAAGCTGCAGGCTCGCGACCAGGCCCGCTCGGCGCAGATCGAGGAATCGCGTGGCCAGGCCCAGGCGCTGCTGCAGCACGACCAGCAACTGGAGAAGCGCCTCGACGCGCTGCCCAACGCCGACGAGCTCGAAGCGCGCCGGCGCCTGGTGGTCGAGCTGCAGGGCGACCAGCAGCAGCTGGAGAAGCAGCTCAAGCAGGTACTCGGCCAAAGCCGCCAGCAGTGGCGCCTGGCTGAAGCCGAGCACCTGCTGCGCCTGGCCGCACTGCGCCTCTCGGCGCTGCAGGACATCGCCAGTGCGACCCAGCTGGTGCAAGGCGCCGACGACATCCTGAGGGCGCAGAACGATCCCGGCGCCTTCGCCGCTCGCGCTCAACTGACCAAGAGCCTGGAAACCCTGCGCAGCCTGCCGGAGCCGGACCGCACCGGTCTGTTCCTGCAACTGGGCGCGCTGCAGGAGCAGGCGGCTCAGCTGCAGCCGCTGGAACCGAGTTTCAAGGAAGGTCCGAGCAACGCCGCCACCACCGCCTGGGGTGACGGCAGCAACACGCTGGATCAGTGGTGGGAGCGCATCTCGCGCTACGTGCGCATCGATTTCAATGCCGGTCACGACATCCGCCCGCTGCTCTCCGGGCAACAGCTCACCCGTGTGCGTCTGGCCCTCAATCTGGCGCTGGAACAGGCCCAGTGGGCGGCCTTGAACGGCAAGCAGGAGGTCTACCAGCAGTCGCTCAAGCAGGCACGCCAGATTCTCAACGACTTCTTCAACAGCGACCTTGCCGATAGCCGCGCCCTGGGCATGCGCATCGACGAACTGGCACAGCAGCAGGTCGGCGTGCAGCCTCCGGACCTGACGCCGGCCCTCACCGCCCTGCAGGCCTACCTGGTCCACCGCGATGAAGCAGCCATCGACCAGCAGACCGCTCCGGCTGCAGCGCCCAAAGCGGAGAGCCAGCCATGAGTCGGGTCTATGTGCTGGTCCTGGCGCTGGTGCTCGGCGCCACCTTGGTCGGGCTGGCCATCGCCGAGCAGTCGGGCTACGTACTGATCGCCTACAAGAGCTTCCGCTACGAATCGAGTCTGTGGACCTTCCTTGCCCTGCTCGTACTGCTCTGGGTCCTCTATCTGGCGGTGCGTCTGGTGCTGCGGTTGCTCGGCGTTTCGGGGCGTGTGGTCAATCCCTGGTCGCGCTTCAACCGTAGCCGTCGCGCCGAAATGGCCGAGGAGCATGGCCAGCGCGACCTCGCCGAAGGCCATTGGGCACAGGCTCTGCGTCATCTACGTCGCGCTGCCGAGCTGGGCGAGCGCAGCCTGCCGAGCTACCTCGGCGCGGCGCGCGCGGCCAACGAACTGGCACGTTTCGACGAGTGCGACGAACTGCTCGACCGCGCCCAGGCACGTCAACCGGGCGCAGCCCTGGCGGTTGGCCTGACCCGTGCGCAACTGCTGATCAATCGCGGCGCCTTCGAGCCGGCGCGTGGCGTGCTGGTGAAGCTCCACGAGGAGCACCCGAAACACCCGACGGTGCTGCGCCTTCTGCAGCAGCTGTACGTCAGTCTGCACGACTGGAGCGCGCTGCTGGCGCTGCTGCCTGAACTGCGCAAAGAGCGCGTGCTGGCCAATGCCGAACTTGCCGATCTGGAGCGCCGCACCTGGGTCGCCGCGCTGGAAGCGGCGGGGGAGCAGGGCGTTGGCCAGGGCGAAACTGCGCTGCAGCCGCTGACGCAAGTCTGGAATGGCCTGCCCGGCAACCTGCGCGCGCAGCCGGCACTGCTGGCTACCTACGCGCAGCAGCTGTTGCGCCTGGGCGCGCCCGCGGAAGCGGAGAAGGTGCTGCGTCAATCCCTCAAGGAGAACTACGACGAGCGCCTGGTCGCCCTCTACGGACAGGCGCATGGCGCCGATCCGGGCCGCCAGCTGCAGACCGCCGAGGCCTGGCTGAAGAAGCGCCCGGATGACGCCGTGCTGCTGCTGAGCCTTGGGCGGCTGTGCCTGGCCGACAAACTCTGGGGCAAGGCCCGCGAGTACCTGGAAGCCAGCCTGAATCGCCAGCGCAGCCCGGAAGCCTGCGCCGAACTGGCGCGCCTTTTGGCGCACCTGGGTGAGGTGGAGCGCAGCAACAAGCTGTTCCAGGAAGGATTGGGTCTGCTCGGGTCGCCGACGCGCACGCTTGTGCAGATCTGATCTGCAAACCATGAAAAACGGCGCCCTCGGGCGCCGTTTTCGTTTCTGCTTTCAGCGCTTTCCGACGTAGCTCACCCGGTACACCGCACCGGCCATGTCGTCGCTGATCAACAGCGAGCCGTCCGCGGCCACCTGCACGTCGGCGGGGCGCCCGAGGACCGTTCCGTCCGCTTGCAGCCAGCCGTCGACGAAGACCTGCTGGTCGGTGGGGGCGCCGCTGGCATCCAGGGCGAGGCGCATGACCCGGTAGCCGACCTTGCTGCTGCGGTTCCAGGAGCCATGTTCGGCAATGAAAAGGCTGCCGGCGTAATCGGCGGGGAACTGCCGGCCCTTGTAGAAGCGGATGCCCAGGGCCGCGACGTGCGCGCCGAGTTTCACCACTGGCGGCGTGAAGGCCGAGCAGGGGCGTTGGGCCAACTCCGGATCGGGAATGTCGCCGGCATGGCAGTCGGGGTAGCCGAAGTCCTCGCCGCTGGTATCGAGGCGATTGAGTTCGTCGTCGGGGCGGTCGTCCCCCAGCATGTCGCGGCCGTTGTCGGTGAACCACAGCGTGCCCTGTTCGTCCCAGTCGAAGCCAACGCTGTTGCGGACGCCGTAAGCGATCACTTCGCGCTCGCTGCCGTCTGCGTTCATGCGTTGCAGGTTGGCGTAGTGCTCGGGATCCGGGCGGCAGATGTTGCAGGGTGCGCCTACCGGCACGTAGAGCTTGCCGTCGGGGCCGAAGGCGATGAACTTCCAGCCGTGGTGCGTTTCGCTGGGGAATTCGGCTGGGAGCGGTTTCGGCGTGGGCGGATCGTCGAGGTGCGCTTCGATGTCGCGCAGGACCAGGATTCGGCTGACCGCCGAGACGTACAGGTCGCCCTTGTGGAAGGTCACGCCGACCGGCAGTTGCAGCCCGTTGGCGATCACCTTTGGCCGGCTGTCGCCCGGTCGCAACGCATACACATTGCCGGCCTGGTTGCTGCCAACGAAGAGGGTGCCGCGTTCGCCCAGGGCCATTTCGCGGGCATTGGGCATCTGGTCGCTGAGCAGTTCGATGCGAAAGCCGGGCGGCACGCGAAGATGCGCTAGTACATCCTTGCCGTCGGCGTGGGCCAGGGGCGCGAGCAGGAGAGAGGCGAGCAAGACCAGCGGACGATGCATGGTAGGAAATCCCCGATCACTGTCCCGCCCAGTCTAGCCCGCTGCCTTGAAAGGTCTGCGGACTTTCCTCTACCGTAGCGGCCTTTCCGCACAAGCCTCGCTTTCTGGAGCCGCCATGAACCTGGCCAGCCCGCGTTCCCTGTTCTTCCTCGCCTTCCTCGCCTGTGCCGCCATGCTCGGCACCGGGTTCTATCTCCAGTACATGATCGGCCTGGAGCCGTGCCCGCTGTGCATCCTCCAGCGAATCTTCTTCGCCGGCGCCGGGCTTTTTTCGCTGATCGCCGCGCTGCACGGCCGTGGTCGTCGCGTCTACTCCATCCTGGTGCTGCTCTGCTCGCTGGGCGGCGCAGGCACTGCCGGCCGGCAGATCTGGCTGCAGACCCTGCCGCCGGACCAGCTGCCGTCCTGCCTGCCACCGCTGGACTACATGATGGAAACCATGCCCTACGCGAAGATCATCTGGACCATGTTCCACGGTTCGGCCGATTGCGCCGAGGTCACCTGGACCCTGCTCGGCCTGAGCATTCCGGAATGGAGCCTGCTGGCCTTCGTCGGCTTCGCCCTGTTAGCACTCTTCCAACTGCTGCGGCGCGGCTGATCGTCGCCCCCAGAGTTCGTCGAAAGCCGCGGGGCCAGAGCTGTCGCGGCTTGCCGATTAAACGCTCGTATGAACTTTTCCGCCGGTCGCGTCTTGAAGGCCGCATTGCGTGGGCATAATCTGGTTTTCCGCTCCGCTGAGAAACAGCCCGCTCCAGGACTGCATTCCGGCGGACAACCGCATTCGACAGAGCTGTGTCCCACGGGCGGACAGGCCGGGACTGCGACAAGGGAAGCGAGGACAACATGCTCGAAAGCTGCCGTAATGCCCAGGAACGTTGGGGTGGTGTGCACCAGTTGGTCGACCGCTGGTTGCGTGACCGTCAGGATCTGGTCCAGGCCTTCGACGCGCTAGGTGGCCTGCAAGCGCCGAAGTCGAATGGCGAGCAACTGCAGGGTTTCTGCCAACTGCTGCTCGACTATGTCTCGGCCGGTCATTTCGAAGTCTACGAACAGCTCATGAGCGAGGCGCAGGCCTTCGGCGACACGCGCGGCCTGGAACTCGCCAAGCAGATCTATCCACGCCTCGAAGCCATCACCGCGGCGGCCCTCAATTTCAATGACCGTTGCGACAATGGCGATTGCCGCGAAGGCACCTGCCTGACCAGCGAGCTCAAACAATTGCGTCAGCAACTGCACGAGCGCTTCGAGCTGGAAGACTGCCTGATCGAAGTCCTGCACAACGCACACGAGCAGCGCGCCGCTGCGGTTTGATCCGCAGCTCGCAGCAACGAAATAGAGGGCGCGAATCCGCAAGGTTTCGCGCCCTCGTCGTATCTGCACCGCTGCCGCAACTGCCTGAATCCTCGAAGGAAATCGCAACGAAACGCGGCTCCCCGAAAGGGCTTGCGAGCAATCTGGGCAGTGTCGCCAAAGCCTTCATGAGTAGATTCGGCATCGCATGTCGGCGTCGCAATCCATAAAGGCTCGACGAGCACGGAAAGCCGAAGTGGATTCCTGCGACAGGCGAAAAAGGCTGGCGATGTTGTGTGGCGCGGGCTGCAGCGCAATCAGGACGTTGGCGAGAGGCCGTGCGCGGGTCTAGTATGGGCGCAACTAACGTCCGCCAGGAGGCGCGTCATGTCGGCTAACAAGAAACCCGTCACTACCCCTTTGCATCTGCTCCAGCAACTTTCCCACAGCCTGATCGAGCACCTCGAGTCCGCTTGCAAACAAGCCCTCGTGGATTCCGAAAAGCTCCACGCCAAGCTGGAAAAGCAACGCGCCAAGGCGCAGGACAAACTGCACAAGGCGCGCACCAAACTGCAGGAAGCCGGTAAGGCCGGCAAGGCCAAGGCGCAGGCCAAAGCCAAGTCCGCCATCGACGAACTGGAAGAAGTGCTGGAGACCCTGAAGGCTCGCCAGGCCGACACCCGCACCTATATCGCCAACCTGAAGCGCGATGTGCAGGAAAGCCTGAAGCTGGCCCAGGGCGTAACCAAGGTGAAGGAAGCTGTCGGCAAGTCCCTGTCGACTCGCCAGCCGGCTGCAAAAACTCCCGCCGCCAAGCCGGTCGCCAGAGCCGCTGCGAAGCCTGCCGCCAAGCCGGTTGCTAAACCTGCTGCTGCGAAGCCCGCCGCCAAGCCGGCTGCTAAAGCCGCTGCTGTGAAGCCCGCCGCCAAGCCGGTCGCCAAAGTCGCTTCTGCGAAGCTCGCCGCCAAGCCGGCTGCTAAAGCCGCTGCTGCGAAACCTGCCGCCAAGCCGGTCGCTAAAGCCGCCGCTGCGAAACCTGCCGCCAAGCCGGCTGCTAAAGCTGCTGCTGCGAAGCCCGCCGCTAAACCCGCTGCTAAAGCTGCTGCTGCGAAGCCCGCCGCCAAGCCGGCCGCTAAAGCTGCTGCTGCAAAACCTGCCGCCAAACCGGCCGCTAAAGCTGCTGCTGCGAAGCCCGCCGCCAAACCGGCTGCTAAAGCCGCTGCTGCGAAACCTGCCGCCAAACCGGCCGCTAAAGCCGCTGCTGCGAAACCCGCCGCCAAGCCGGCTGCAAAACCCGCTGCTGCTAAACCGGCCGCGAAACCCGCTGCTGCTAAACCGGCCGCGAAACCTGCTGCCGCTAAGCCTGCCGCGAAACCCGCTGCTGCCAAGCCCGCCGCGAAGCCGGCTGTTGCACCGACCGCTCCCGCTGCGACCCCGGCCCCGACCGCTGCTGCTAAGCCTGCCGCTCCGGCTGCTGCTCCGGCACCGGCCGCTGCTCCGGTAGCGCCGAGCGCTCCGGCCGCCACCCCGAGCAGCGCTTCCTAAGTCGCTGCTCTCGCCGCTGCGATGCGCAAATGTTCCAGCGCATCGCGGCGTTGCTTTCCTGCCTCGCCAGCACAGCCGCGCAACCAGCTTTCCAGATCGCCTCGCCCCTCTTCGCCCCACTCCCGTCCGGCTTTCGCCAGGCGCTCCAGTTGCAGCCGTTCGGCGCGCAACTCCAGGGCCTTCAGCGCTTCGCGCAACTCCGACAGATGCGAGTCAGTTTGCGCTTGGGTGCGCCATTGCTGGCGTAGCTCGCGCATGGGTTTCACCACACCTTGCTGCCAGTCCGTGGCGACCTCGCCCAGGCGTTCTAGGCGTTGCTCGGAATAGGCCAGTCCGCGACCGCCGAACCAGGCCCCGGCGAGCAGCAGGCAGACGTCTGCGCCGGCTTCCTGCAGTTCGAGGCAAGCTGCGTCCACACCCGCTCGTGCGTAAAGATTGACGGCAAACGACCAGATATCTTCTGTCATAAGGCTCCCACAGCTACTGATGGACGAAGCTGATACACTCCGCCGCCATGATCCGACTGCAAAATCTTACGCTACAGCGTGGCCCCCAGCGCTTGCTGGAAGGTGCCGAACTCACCCTGCACGCAGGCCAGAAAGTGGGCCTGATCGGTGCCAATGGTGCCGGAAAATCCAGCCTGTTCGCCTTGCTGCGTGGCCAGCTCGGCCAGGACGCCGGCGACTGCCAGATTCCGGCGGATTGGCGCATCGCGCACATGCGCCAGGAAGTGGACACCCTCGAGCGTCTCGCCGTCGACTACGTCCTCGACGGCGACGTGCGCCTGCGCGAAATCCAGGCACAGCTGGCCGTCGCCGAGCAGGCGCACGATGGCACCGCCGTGGCGCGCCTGCATACCGAGCTGGACAACGCCGACGGTTATACCGCCGATGCCCGTGCGCGCAAGCTGCTCGCCGGCCTGGGATTCAGCCCCGAGCAGATGGAGCGCCGTGTCGGCGACTTCTCCGGTGGTTGGCGGATGCGGCTGAACCTGGCGCAGGCGCTGATGTGCCCGTCCGAACTGCTGCTGCTCGACGAGCCCACCAACCACCTCGACCTCGACGCCATCCTCTGGCTCGAGGAGTGGCTCAAGGGCTACCCGGGCACGCTGATCCTGATCTCCCACGACCGCGACTTCCTCGATGCCGTGGTCGACAACGTGGCGCACCTCGAACAGCGCAAACTGACCCTCTACCGCGGCGGCTACTCGGCTTTCGAGCGCACCCGCGCCGAACGCCTGGCGCAACAGCAGCAGGCGTACGAGAAGCAGCAGGCGCAGCGCGCGCACATGGAAAAGTACATCGCCCGCTTCCGCGCCCAGGCCACCAAGGCGCGCCAGGCACAGAGCCGCATCAAGGCCCTGGAGCGCCTGGAAGAGCTGGCTCCGGCCCACGTCGATTCGCCCTTCGACTTCGTCTTCCGCGAGTCGGACAAGATCTCCAGCCCGCTGCTCGACCTGTCCGAAGCGCGCTTGGGCTACGGCGAAAAGACCGTGCTGGAAAAGGTCAAGCTGCAGCTCGCCCCCGGCGCGCGCATCGGCTTGCTCGGCCCCAACGGCGCGGGTAAGTCGACCCTGATCAAGACCCTGTCCGGCGACCTGTCGCTGCTCGCAGGCCACCTGGGTTGCGGCGAGAACCTCGCCATCGGCTACTTCGCCCAGCACCAGCTCGATTCGCTGGATGCCAAGGCGAGCCCGCTGCTGCATCTGCAGCGCATTGCGCCGGGCGAACGCGAGCAGACGCTGCGTGATTTCCTCGGTGGCTTCGACTTCCGCGGCCCGCGCTGCGACGAGCCGGTGCTGAACTTCTCCGGTGGCGAGAAGGCGCGCCTGGCCCTGGCGCTGATCGCCTGGCAGAAGCCCAACCTGCTGCTGCTCGACGAACCGACCAACCACCTCGACCTGGAAATGCGCCTCGCGCTGACCATGGCTCTGCAGGAATTCTCTGGCGCCGTGGTAGTCGTGTCGCACGATAGGCACCTGCTCAAGAGCACCACCGACGAATTCCTGCTGGTGGCCGACGGTCGCGTGCAGAGCTTCGATGGTGACCTCGACGACTACGCCCGCTGGCTGGTCGACTTCCGCGCCCGCCAAGCTCCGGCCGGCACTGCGGCTGCACCTGCCGGCGAAAAGACCGACAAGCGCGCCCAGCGCCAGGCCGCAGCCGCACTGCGCCAGCAGCTGGCGCCGCACAAGCGCGAGGCGGACAAGCTGGAGAAGGAGCTCGGCGGCATCCACGACAAGCTCGCCGTGCTCGAAGAGAAACTCGGCGATAGCGCTCTCTACGAGGCTGCGCGCAAGGACGAACTGCGTGACCTGCTGGCCCAGCAGGCGACCCTGAAGACGCGCGAGAGCGAAGTCGAGGAAGCCTGGCTTGAAGCTCTGGAAACCCTGGAGAACCTGCAGGCACAGCTGGAGGCCAGCGAGTAATGGACGACCTGCCGCTGCTCGTCGCCTGGAGCGAGCCGCTGCTGCGTGGCCTGCAGATCATCCTCATCCTGCTGCTCGCCTGGGGCCTGCAGCGCATGGTGGCGCGCGGGCTGAACCGCCTGGCGCAGAGTTACCCGATCCCGCACGAGCTGCTGCTGCCGCTGCGCGGCGGGGTGCGCTGGCTGATCATGGGCTCGGCGCTGATGATGGTGCTGGAGCGCCTGGGCGTGTCCGCCGAGGTGCTGTGGACCGCGCTGACCGGTTTCGTCGCAGTCGCCGCGGTGGCGTTCTTCGCCATCTGGAGCGTGCTCTCCAACCTGTTCTGCGCGGTGCTGATCTTCACCGTCGGGCCGTTCCGCCTGGGCGATCTGGTGGAGGTCATAGATTCGGCCGACAAGCCGGGTGTGAAAGGCCGCGTCACCGCCATCAACCTGCTTTACACCACCCTCGAGGAAACCTTCGAGGATGGCACCAGCGCCTTGCTGCAGGTGCCCAACAGCCTGTTCTTCCAGAAGGCCATCCGCCGTTGGCGAGGGCCTGGACTGAGCAGCGGACGATAACGACAACAACCCCTTCCCTAACGGATAGCACGCACTATGGAATGGCTCACTAGCCCCGAAATCTGGGTCGCCTTTCTGACCCTGACAGCCCTGGAAATCGTCCTTGGCATCGACAACATCATCTTCATCTCGATCCTGGTCGGCCGCCTGCCGGTGGCGCAGCAGCCGAAGGCGCGCTTCTTCGGCCTGGCCCTGGCGATGGGCACGCGGATCCTGTTGCTGCTGTCGATCACCTGGGTGATGCGCCTCACCGCCGACCTCTTCACGGTGCTCGGCCAGGGTATTTCCGGGCGTGACCTGATCCTGTTCTTCGGCGGTCTGTTCCTGCTGTTCAAGAGCACCATGGAGATCTTCCACAGCCTCGAAGGCGCGGAAGAAGGCGAGCAGAGCGCCGGCAAGAGCCGCGGCTTCATGGCAGTGATCGTGCAGATCGCGATCATCGACATCATCTTCTCGCTGGACTCGGTGATCACCGCCGTGGGCCTGGTGCAGAACGTGCCGGTGATGATCGCCGCCATCGTCATCTCGGTCGGCGTGATGATGCTCGCCGCGGGCACCATCAGCGAATTCATCGAGCGCCACCCGTCGCTGAAGATGCTCGCGCTGTCCTTCCTCATCGTGGTCGGCACCGTGCTGGTGGCCGAAGCCTTCGAGGTCCACGTGCCGAAAGGCTACGTCTACTTCGCGATGGCCTTCTCGCTAGGCGTGGAAGCATTGAACATCCGCCTGCGCGGCGCCCTGGCGCGCAAGCGCGGCGAAGAGCCGGTGAAGCTGCGCAAGGCCCTGCCGAGCTGATCGGCGCGTCCTGACGAAGAAGCCCGGCCCAGCGCCGGGCTTTTTCTTTTCGTAGGAGTGAGCTGCGAGCCCCATTGGCGAGCAAGCTCGCTCCTACGGGGTGGTGTGCGGACCCGCCGCTGAGGCACACTGGCTGCCCGTAACAAGATATTGCGCCCGCGCCGGCGCATCGAGGTTCGTGATGCTGCTCAGTACCTGGTCCGCCTTCTTCGTCGCCTGCTGGGTGATCAGCCTGTCGCCTGGCGCCGGGGCCATCGCCTCGATGTCCTGTGGCCTGCAGTACGGCTTCTGGCGCGGCTACTGGAACGCCCTCGGCCTGCAGATCGGCCTCGCTCTGCAAATCGCCGTCGTCGCCGCCGGCGTCGGCGCGCTGCTGGCGACCTCGGCGCTGGCCTTCGCCGTAATCAAGTGGTTCGGCGTGGTCTACCTGGCCTACCTCGCCTGGAAACAGTGGACCGCCGCGCCACAGGTCATGCAGGCGGATGCCGAGCGTCCCATCGGCCGGCCGCTGAGCCTGGTGCTGCGCGGTTTCCTGGTCAACGCCAGCAACCCCAAGGCGGTGGTTTTCATGCTCGCGGTACTGCCGCAGTTCGTCGATCCGCACCGGCCGATGGCAGTGCAGTACGTGATCATGGGCGCGACCATGATCTGCGTGGACCTGATCGTCATGGCCGGCTACACCGGATTGGCCGCGCGAGTGCTGCGCGCGCTGCGTTCGCCTCGCCAGCAGCGGCTGATGAACCGTACTTTCGCCAGCCTGTTCCTCGGTGCCGCGGCACTGCTCGCGACCGTTCGCCGCGCCCCCGTGTAACTCGACGGGCGCCAACTAGGCGGGCAGGGGATGGCGGAGTAACATTGGCGCTTTCCATTCTCAATATCGTTTCGCTATGCGCCTTCCAAGGATTCTCGTCTGGCTGCTGCCAGCGCTGTGTGCCGTGAGTTTCGGGGCCGTGGCCGATGCCCCTGCCGATCCCTCCCAGGCCTTGCACTTGCTGAGTTACCTCGCCGCCGACTATCCGCCCACTGTGAGTGCCGGGCAGGTGGTCGATCCGACCGAGTACAAGGAGCAGCTCGAGTTTTCCGCCAAGCTGCAGACGCTGCTGCTGGCCCTGCCGGCGCGTCCCGAGCGCGCTGCGCTGGAGCAGGGTGTCGGCGTCCTGCGCCAGGCCATCGAGCAGCGTCGGCCGGGCGCTGAAGTCGCACAGTTGGCGCGACATCTGGAAGCCCGCGTGGCGGATGCCTATCAGGTCGTGCAGACCCCGGCGATCACCCCCGATCCCGCCCGTGGCGCACCGATCTTTGCCCAGCAGTGCTCGGTCTGCCACGGCGACCTCGGCAAGGGCGACGGCCCGGCGGGCATCGGCCTGCAGCCGCCGCCGGCCAACCTCACCGAGCGCGCGCGCCTTGACCAGCTGAGTCTCTATGACCTGCGTACCGTCATCGGCCTCGGCGTCGCCGGAACCGACATGCCGGCCTTCGCCGACGAACTGGACGAGCGCCAGCGCTGGGACCTGGCCGCATACGTCGCCGGCCTGAGCGCCGCCGATGCCAAGCCAGATGCCGCGCATGCCTATCCCCTGGCTAACCTGGCCACGCAGACGCCGGCAGACATCGTCGCGCATGAAGGTGAAGCTGCTGCGCAAAGCTTCCGGGCGCTGCGCGCGCATCCGCCGCTGGAGCAGCGCGGCCCGGGACAGATGATCGACTACACCGCCGCAACGCTGGAAAAGAGCTTCGCGACCTACCGACAGGGCGATCACGACCAGGCCTACGACCTGTCCGTCGCTGCCTACCTGGAAGGTTTCGAACTGGTGGAGAGCTCCCTCGACAACGTCGATGCGACCCTGCGCA
This sequence comes from Pseudomonas knackmussii B13, assembly GCF_000689415.1. NCBI lineage: Bacteria > Pseudomonadati > Pseudomonadota > Gammaproteobacteria > Pseudomonadales > Pseudomonadaceae > Pseudomonas > Pseudomonas knackmussii. The sequence goes on from NZ_HG322950.1 coordinate 346,923, forward strand.
AGGCCACCGAGAAAGAGCTCATGGCTTACCGCCAGACGCTGCGTGACGGTCTGCCGGAGGCTCAGGTGGCTCAACAGCTGGAGCGCGCCAAGAGCAAGCTCGCCGAGGCCGCCAAGGCCCTCAGTGGCGACTCCCTGAGCGGCACCATCAGCTTCGTTTCGGCGTTGCTGATCCTGCTGCGCGAAGGCGTCGAGGCCATCCTGGTGCTGGCCGCCATCCTTGCCTTCCTGCGCAACACCGGTCAGGAGAGCGCGGCGCGCGGCGTACACATCGGCTGGGGCCTGGCCTTTGTCGCCGGCTTCGCCACCTGGGCGGTGGCCGCCTACGTGATCGACATCGGCGGCGCGCAGCGCGAGCTGATGGAAGGCTTCACCTCGCTGTTCGCCTGCGTGATGGTGCTATGGCTCGGCGTGTGGATGCACGACCGTCGTCACGCCGCCGCCTGGCAGGACTACATCCGCAGCAGCCTGGTCGGCGGCGGCGGCCGTTTCGGCTTTGCCGTGCTGGCGTTCTTCTCGGTGTACCGCGAGCTGTTCGAGGTCATCCTGTTCTACGAAACCCTCTGGCTGCAGGCCGGTCCAGCCGGGCACAACGCCGTGATCGCTGGCGCCGGCACCGCCGTGGTGCTGCTCATCGGCCTGGCCTGGGTGATCCTGCGTGGCTCGGCGAAGCTGCCGCTGAGGCTGTTCTTCACGGTCAACGCCGCGCTGCTCTGCGCTCTGTCGGTGGTGTTCGCCGGCCATGGCGTGGTCGCGTTGCAGGAAGCCGGGGTGATCGGCACCCGTCCGGTGCCTTTCTTCGACTTCGACTGGCTGGGCATCAAGGCCGACGCCTGGTCGCTGTCGGCCCAGGGTTTGGCCCTGCTGGCGGTCTTCGTGCTCTACGGGCGAAGTCTTCTGGCGGAGCGCCGCAAAGCGGCCGTGCTGTCCTGACGGCAGCGCCGCTAACACCCGACGGCCAGTGCGATACTGGCCGTCGTCATTTTTGGGGAAACGAATTCATGCGTATCTGGATCGATGCCGACGCCTGTCCGCGCGCGGCGAAGGAACTGGTGGCCAAGTTCGCCTTGAAGCGCAAGCTGGAGGTGGTGATGGTCGCCGGCCAACCGGTGGCCAAGCCGGCGTTCGCATGCGTGCGCCTGGTTGTGGTGCCCAGCGGTATGGACGCCGCCGACGACTACCTGGTGGAGCAGGCCGAGCCGGGCGACCTGGTGATCTGCAGCGACGTGCCGCTGGCCGACCGGCTGGTGAAGAAGGGCGTCGATGCGCTCGACCCGCGCGGCCGCGAGTTCGACGCGAAGAACATGGGCGAACGCCTGGCCATGCGTAACCTGTTCACCGATCTGCGCGAGCAGGGTCAGGTCGGCGGCGGTCAGGCGGCGTATGGCGAAAAGGACAAGCAGGCGTTCGCCAATGCCCTGGACCGGCTGCTCACCCGCTTGAACAAGGGCTGAACCTTAGGATCCAGTCGCGTCGTCAGGCCAGCTCCAGCACGCGGTCGACCAGCTTGTTGATGCCGCTGGCCGCTTCGGCGATGGACTGCGCGAGCATGTAGGCCGGGGTGGTCACCAGCTTGTGGTGGACGTCTTCGACGATGCCGTCCACTGCGCAGTCGATGTGCTTGGCGCCCATGCGGGTCAGCGCGGCGGCGGTTTCGGCGTCATTGCCGATGGTGCATTCGACTCCCGGGCCGTAGATGCGCTCGGCGATGGCCGGGGCAATGCACAGCAGGCCGACCGGCTTGTGCGCGGCGGCGAAGGCTTTGGCCAGCGCCAGCACATCGGGCTGCACTTCGCACTGGTCGCCGGCGAAAGCGAAGTTGCTGAGGTTCTTCGCCGCGCCGAAGCCGCCGGGCACGATCAGGGCGTCGAAGTCCTCTACCCGCGCTTCGCGGATGTCCTTGATCTCGCCACGGGCGATACGCGCGGACTCCACCAGCACGTTGCGGCTCTCGGGCATTTCCGTGCCGGTCAGGTGGTTGAGCACGTGGTGCTGGACGATGTTCGGGGCGAAGCACTGCACCACGGCGCCACGCTGGGACAGGCGCAGCAGGGTGATGACGCTCTCGTGGATTTCGGCGCCGTCGTAGACGCCGCAGCCGGAGAGGATGACGGCAACTTTCTTGTGCATGGAGCTACTCCTGTTTCGGGGCGTGCCGGGTGGGCGAGTCGCTGTCGCGATATGCCGGCCGGGTTGTCACCAGCGGACGTTGTGCCGTGGCGCCAGGGGATTAGGATCGGCCCATAAGCATAACGATTCGGGCGCGCCATGAACTACGTCCTCTACGCAGTACCCTTCTTCTTCCTGCTGATTGGCCTGGAATTGCTCGCCGACCGCTGGCGCGGCTTGTCCACCTACCGCCTGAGCGACGCGCTCAACAGCCTCAGCGCCGGCGTGCTCTCGACCACCAGCGGGTTGCTGACCAAGGGCCTGGGGCTTGTCACCTACCTGTTCGCCTGGCAGCACCTGGCGCTCTTCGAGCTGTCGGTGCATAGCGCCTGGGTCTGGGTGTTCGCGTTCGTCTTCTACGACTTCTGCTACTACTGGAACCACCGCCTGGGCCACGAGCGCAGCATCCTCTGGGCTGCACATTCGGTGCATCACCAGAGCGAGGAGTACAACCTCAGCACCGCGCTGCGGCAGACCAGCACTGGCTTCCTCTTCGGCTGGATCTTCTACCTGCCGATGGCGGTCGTCGGCGTGCCGCCGGTGGTGTTCGTCAGCGTTGCGGCGATGAACCTGCTCTACCAGTTCTGGGTGCACACCCGGCATATCCCCAAGCTTGGCTGGTTCGAGTGGATCTTCATCAGCCCGTCCAACCACCGCGTGCATCACGCGCAGAACCCGATCTACATGGATCGCAACTACGGCGGCGTGTTCATCGTCTGGGACCGCCTGTTCGGCACTTTCCAGGAGGAGCTGGACGAGGAGCCAGTGGTGTTCGGCGTCACCGTGCCGCTGGCGAGCTGGAACCCGTTGTGGGCGAACCTGCAGGTCTACGCCTCGCTGTGGAAGGACGCGCGCCGTGCGTCGAGCCTGTGGGACAAGCTGCGCATCTGGTTCATGCGCACCGGTTGGCGGCCTGCCGACGTGGCGGCGCGTTATCCACAGGAGAAGCCGGACCTGGCGCGCTTCCGCAAGTTCGACGTGGCGCTGCCGCGCAGCTGGCAGTGGTACGCGGCGCTGCAGTTCGTCGTCTATGTCGTCGGCGGCACGCTGATGCTGGGGTTGGGGGAGGGCTGGAATCTGACTGCGTTGCTGCTCGGCTGGGGTTGGATGCTCTTCGGCCTGTTCGCCATCGGCTGCTGGCTGGAGCGCCGGCCCTGGGCGTTGGGCATGGAGCTACTGCGTCTGGCGCTGAATCCGCTGCTACTGGGGGCGATAGCGCACAGCCTGAACCTGGCGCTGCCGGCCCAGGCGATCTGGGCGCTGGCAGGCTACACGCTGGTCAGTCTGCTGGGTGTCTGGGCGATCCGCCGGGACGGGCGGCAGGTGCAGGCCGCCTGATCAGGCGCCGTTGCGGCTGTTCTTGAAGCGGCGGTGCAGCCAGAGCAGCAGGCCTACTGCGAGCAGGCCGCCAAGCACCAACAGCTCATACTTCTTGATGTTGCCCAGCACGCCTTCCAGGACGCTGCCGAAGTAGTACGCTGCCGTGCCGAGGGCGCTGGCCCAGACGATGGCGCCGAGGCCGTTGAGCAGCAGGTAGCGGGCCGGCGGATAGCCGGACAGGCCGATGGCCACCGGCATCACGGTACGCAGGCCATAGACGAAGCGGAAACTCAGCACCCAGACGTCGGGGCGCCGGCGCACGTGCTCCAGGGCGCGGTCGCCGAGCTTCTGCCAGCGCGGCCTGCGCGCGAGCAGCTTGCGACCATGGCGGCGGCCCAGGAAGTACCACAGCTGGTCGCCCGCGTAGCTGCCGAGGAAGGCAACGGCGATCACGTATTCGAGCTGCATGTAGCCACGGAAGGCGAGGAAACCGGCCAGCACCAGAATGGTCTCGCCCTCGAAGAAAGTGCCGAGGAACAGAGCGAGGTAGCCGAAGTCCTGCAGGAATTGTTGGAGCATCATCGAGGCAGCGCAGCGAAATGAACGCGAAGCCTAACGCGGTTGTGGGCGCGGGGGAAGCAGTCCTCCGCCGGGTTGCTGGCCCTTGCATGGCCCAGCCCGCCTACTTTCGTCGTATCCTGCGGTTCTACGGCCCTGCGACCAGATGCCGCGACCTTGAGTCGCTGTTACCCCCTGTTACCAATCGGTCATAATCCGGGACTATAACTGTCACACTGTGCCCGTCCCTCGGGCCCTGGAGTACGCCGTGAGCTTCATTTCCGCCGAACGTGCCTTCCCCTTCACCCGCCTGCGCCGCAACCGCCGCGACGAGTTCTCCCGTCGCCTGGTGCGCGAGAACCGTCTGAGCGTCGACGACCTGATCCTTCCGGTGTTCGTCCTCGACGGCAAGAACCAGCGCGAAGCGGTGGCCTCGATGCCGGGCGTCGAGCGCCTGTCCATCGACCTGCTGCTGAAGGAAGCCGAGGAACTGGTCGAACTGGGCATCCCGGCGCTGGCGCTGTTCCCGGTCACTCCGCTGGAGAAGAAGTCCCTCGACGGTGCCGAGGCATTCAACCCGGACGGCATCGCCCAGCGCGCCACCCGCGCCCTGCGCGAGCGCTTCCCGGAGTTGGGGATCATCACCGACGTGGCCCTGGACCCGTTCACCACCCACGGCCAGGACGGCATCCTCGACGAGAACGGCTACGTGCTGAACGACGAGTCGGTCGATGTGCTGGTCAAGCAGGCGTTGTCCCACGCCGAGGCTGGCGCCCAGGTGGTCGCCCCCTCGGACATGATGGACGGCCGCATCGGCGCGATCCGCGAGGCCCTGGAGTCCACCGGGCACATCAACACCCGGATCATGGCCTACTCGGCCAAGTACGCCAGCGCCTACTATGGCCCGTTCCGCGACGCGGTCGGCTCCGCCGCCAACCTCGGCAAGAGCAACAAGGCCACCTACCAGATGGACCCGGGCAACAGCGACGAAGCCCTGCACGAGATCGCCGCCGACCTCGCCGAAGGCGCCGACATGGTGATGGTCAAGCCGGGCATGCCCTACCTGGACATCGTGCGCCGGGCCAAGGACGAATTCCGCGCGCCGACCTTCGTCTACCAGGTCAGCGGCGAGTACGCGATGCACATGGCGGCCATCCAGAACGGCTGGCTGAGCGAGGCGGTGATTCTCGAATCCCTTCTGGCTTTCAAGCGTGCCGGTGCCGATGGCATCCTCACCTACTTCGCCAAACGTGCAGCAGAACAACTGAAAAGGGGCGGCTGACGCCCGAAAGAGACTTGCGATGAATACCGAAGGCCAAACCGCTACCGACCTGATCGAAACCGAAGTCACAGTCACCGAAACCCCGGTGGTTCCCGAGACGTCCGCCGAGGTCGCCGTCGAGGTGCCCGCCGCGCCGGCGATCAACGTCGACGACAGTGCCCTCTACATTCATCGCGAGCTCTCGCAGCTGCAGTTCAACATCCGCGTGCTGGAACAGGCGCTGGACGAGTCCTATCCGCTGCTCGAGCGCCTGAAGTTCCTGCTGATCTTCTCCAGCAACCTCGACGAGTTCTTCGAGATCCGCGTCGCCGGCCTGAAGAAGCAGATCACCTTCGCCCGCGAACAGGCCGGCGCCGACGGCCTGCTGCCGCAGCAGGCCCTGGCCCGCATCAGCGAGCAGGTGCACGAGCAGGTCGCCCGCCAGTACAGCATCCTCAACGACATCCTCCTGCCGGAGCTGTCCAAGCACGGCGTGCGCTTCATCCGCCGCCGCTACTGGACGCCGAAGATCAAGGCCTGGGTCCGTCGCTTCTTCCGCGACGAGATCGCGCCGATCATCACCCCCATCGGCCTCGACCCGACCCACCCGTTCCCGCTGCTGGTGAACAAGAGCCTGAACTTCGTGGTCGAGCTCGAGGGGATGGACGCCTTCGGCCGCGACTCGGGCCTGGCGATCATTCCGGCGCCGCGCTCTCTGCCGCGGATCATCCGCCTGCCCGAAGACGTGGCCGGGGAGGGCGACAACTATGTCTTCCTGTCCTCGATGATCCACGCCCATGCCGATGACCTGTTCGCCGGCATGAAGGTGAAAGGCTGCTACCAGTTCCGCCTGACCCGTAACGCCGACCTCTCGGTGGACGCGGAAGATGTCGAGGACCTGGCCCGCGCGCTGCGCGGCGAACTCTTCTCGCGTCGCTACGGCGATGCGGTGCGCCTGGAAGTGGTCGATACCTGCCCGACGCACCTGTCGAACTACCTGCTCAAGCAGTTCGGCCTGGCCGAAAGCGAGCTGTACAAGGTCAGCGGTCCGGTCAACCTGACCCGCCTGTTCAGCGTCACGGGCCTGGCCAGCCACCCGGAGCTGCAGAACGCGCCGTTCACTCCGACCATTCCGAAGCTGCTGCAGAAGAAGGAGAACATGTTCGGCGTGCTGGCCAAGCTGGACGTGCTGCTGATGCACCCCTTCGAGTCCTTCACCCCGGTGATCGACCTGCTGCGGCAGGCCGCCAAGGACCCGAGCGTGCTGGCTATCAAGCAGACGCTGTATCGCTCCGGCGCCAACTCCGAGATCGTCGATGCGTTGGTGGAAGCGGCGCGAAACGGCAAGGAGGTCACGGCGGTGATCGAGCTGCGCGCGCGTTTCGACGAAGAGTCCAACCTGCAACTGGCCAGCCGTCTGCAGCAGGCCGGCGCAGTGGTGATCTACGGTGTGGTCGGCTTCAAGACCCACGCCAAGATGATGCTGATCCTCCGTCGCGAGGACGGCGAGCTGCGCCGCTACGCACACCTGGGCACCGGCAACTACCACGCCGGCAACGCCCGTCTGTACACCGACTACAGCCTGCTAACTGCGGACGTGGCGCTGTGCGAAGACCTGCACAAGCTGTTCAACCAGTTGATCGGCATGGGTAAGACCCTGCGCATGAAGAAACTCCTGCATGCGCCCTTCACCCTGAAGAAGAACCTGCTGGAGATGATCAACCGCGAGGCCGCCCAGGCTGCCGAGGGCAAGCCGGCGCACATCATGGCCAAGGTCAACTCGCTGACCGACCCGAAGGTCATCCGCGCGCTGTACAAGGCCAGCCAGGCCGGCGTGAAGATCGACTTGGTGGTGCGTGGCATGTGCTGCCTGCGTCCGGGCGTTCCGGGCGTCTCGCACAACATCCAGGTGCGCTCCATCATCGGTCGTTTCCTCGAGCACAGCCGCATCTACTACTTCCTCAACGGCGGCGACGAGAAGCTCTTCCTCTCCAGCGCCGACTGGATGGAGCGTAACCTCGACATGCGCGTCGAGACCTGCTTCCCGGTGGAGGGCAAGAAGCTGGTGATGCGCGTGAAGAAGGAGCTGGAGCTCTATCTCGCCGACAACACCCAGGCCTGGGTACTGCAGTCCGACGGCAGCTACCAGCGCCTGTCGCCGACCGGCAACCAGAACCCGCGCAACGCCCAGGCGATGCTGCTGGAGCGCCTGTGCACGCCGGTGATCAGCGCGCGCTGATCGCCGCGTAATGAAGAAGCCCCGCCGCCTCGCGCCGGGGCTTTTTCTTGGCCGCGGATCGCTCTCGCCGCTCCGGGGCCGGAACGAAAAAAGGCCCTGCAGCTTGCGCGGCAGGGCCTTTCTCTCGGGGCTTCGGGCTCAGCTGACGCTGAGCTGGTAGCCCACGCGCTGCAGCCAGCCGGCTTCCTGCTCGAAGTCGGCCTGGGTCAGCGGGTTGGCTTCCAGCCAGCCGGCCGGGAAGCGCAGCTCCAGGCTGCGCGCGCCGGCCTGCAGGGTCACTTCGGGCATGGTCTGGGTGCCGCGGATGTGATGGAAGAGGATGGCGAAGCGCAGGATGATGCACAGGCGGATCAGTTTGTCGCCCTCGACACCCAGATCGTTGAACTTGTCCGCCGGGATGTTGCGGCGGTGGCCGCGCACCAGCAGCGCGAGCACCAGTTGGTCCTCGCGGGAGAAGCCGGCAAGGTCGGAGTGCTCGATCAGGTAGGCGCCGTGCTTGTGGTAGTGGTAGTGGGCGATGTCCAGGCCCAGCTCGTGGACCCGCGCGCCCCACACCAGCAGTTCGCGATGGCCTTCGTCCTGCAATTGCCAGGCATCGGCGACCTGATCCAGTGCGGCCAGCGCCTTGGCTTCGACCCGAGCGGCCTGGTCGGCATCGACGTGATAGCGCTCCATCAGGGCGCCGATGGTGCGCTCGCGGACGTCCTCGTGCTGGTGGCGGCCGAGCAGGTCATAGAGCACGCCTTCGCGCAGGGCGCCTTCGGAGTGGGTCATCTGCTTGAGTTCGAGGGCGTCGAACAGCGCCTCGACGATGGCCAGGCCCGCCGGGAAGATCGGCCGGCGGTCGGGCTTGATGCCGTCCAGTTCGAGCTTCTCGACCTCGCCCAGCTTGAGCACCTTGCGCTTGAGCCAGGCCAGGCCTTCGGGATTGATCTCGCCATTGCCGTGGCCGCCGGCCTGGATCGCCAGGCCCACCGAGCGGATGGTCCCGGAGGCGCCGACGGCCTCGTCCCAGCCAAGGCGGCGCAGGCTGTTCTCGATGCCCATCAGCTCGAGGCGCGCGGCGGTGTAGGCCTGGGCGTAGCGAGCAGGGGTGATCTTGCCGTCATTGAAGTAGCGCCGGGTGAAGCTGACGCAGCCCATCTGCAGGCTTTCGCGCAGCAGCGATTCGAAGCGCTGGCCGACGATGAACTCGGTGCTGCCGCCGCCGATATCGACGACCAGGCGGCGGCCCGGGTTGTCCGGCAGGGTGTGCGACACGCCGAGGTAGATCAGGCGCGCTTCTTCGCGGCCGGAGATGACTTCCACCGGGTGACCGAGGATTTCTTCGGCGCGGCGGGTGAATTCGGTGCGGTTGCGTGCTTCGCGCAGGGCGTTGGTGCCGACCACGCGCACCGAGCCCGGCGGCATGCCGTTGATCAGTTGGGCGAAGCGGCGCAGGCAGTCGAAGCCGCGTTGCATGGCTTCTTCGCTGAGCATGCGTTCTTCATCGATGCCGGCGGCCAGCTGAACCTTCTCGCCGAGCCTTTCGAGAATGCGGATCTCGCCATGATCGGCCTTGGCCAGGACCATGTGGAAGCTGTTGGAGCCCAGGTCGAGAGCGGCGATCAGCGGGAAGGTCTTGGCGGGGGTATGAGGCATCTTGAAAAGGTCCGGTAATTAACCTCGACATCCTGCCACGATAGGGCTTGGGTGCCAACGAAAGGCGCCGGGTCGATCGACTTTGGCCGGCTGGGCGATAGGCACACTCAATCGCCTGTGCCTTCCGGTGTGGATCGAGGCGGGCTATGATGGGCCCACTTTTTCGCATCCGACTCCACGGAGAGATTTCATGAGCGAACATATCGTCAGCGTTACCGATGCCAGCTTCGAGCAGGATGTGCTGAAGGCCGAAGGCGCCGTACTGGTCGACTACTGGGCCGAATGGTGCGGTCCCTGCAAGATGATCGCGCCGGTACTCGACGAGATCGCCAAGGACTATCAGGGCAAACTGAAGGTCTGCAAGCTGAACATCGACGAGAACCAGGAAACCCCGCCGAAGTACGGCGTGCGCGGCATTCCGACCCTGATGCTGTTCAAGGGCGGCAACGTCGAAGCGACCAAGGTCGGTGCACTGTCCAAGTCGCAACTGGCTGCCTTCCTCGACAGCAACATCTAAGTTCGAGTTGAAGAAAAAACCCCGCTGAAATGCGGGGTTTTTTTATGGGCGTCCCCTAGACGCCCCTAAATCACGGTGTTACATTCGGCCCGCACCCTGCATCAGGTTGCCCCTTCAAGCCGTCGCCGACGCACTTCCTATTCGAATTTCAATGCGATCCTGTCGTCACTCTGCGGCACGGCATTTCAAGCATTCACGCTTGTTTCCTTCATTCTTTCTTTTCAATAACACCTCCCTCTTATGAATCTGACCGAACTCAAGCAAAAGCCGATTGCCGAACTGCTGGAAATGTCCGATGCCATGGGCCTGGAAAACATGGCTCGTTCGCGCAAGCAGGACATCATCTTCGCGCTGCTGAAGAAGCACGCGAAAGGTGGCGAGGAAATCTCCGGTGACGGCGTGCTGGAGATTCTCCAGGATGGCTTCGGCTTCCTGCGCTCCGCCGACTCCTCGTACCTGGCCGGCCCGGACGACATCTACGTCTCGCCCAGCCAGATCCGCCGGTTCAACCTGCGCACCGGGGACACCATCGTTGGCAAGATTCGTCCGCCGAAGGAAGGTGAGCGTTACTTCGCGCTGCTCAAGGTCGATTCGATCAACTTCGATCGTCCGGAGAACGCGAAGAACAAGATTCTCTTCGAGAACCTGACCCCGCTGTTCCCGACCAAGCGCCTGACCATGGAAGCCGGCAACGGCTCCACCGAGGACCTCACCGGCCGGGTGATCGACCTCTGCGCTCCGATCGGCAAGGGCCAGCGCGGCCTGATCGTCGCACCGCCGAAAGCCGGTAAGACCATCATGCTGCAGAACATCGCGTCCAACATCACGCGCAACAACCCCGAGTGCCACCTGATCGTCCTGCTGATTGACGAGCGCCCGGAAGAAGTGACCGAGATGCAGCGCACCGTGCGCGGCGAAGTGGTCGCCTCCACCTTCGATGAACCGCCGACCCGCCACGTGCAGGTCGCCGAGATGGTGATCGAGAAGGCCAAGCGCCTGGTCGAGCACAAGAAGGACGTGATCATCCTGCTCGACTCCATCACCCGCCTGGCGCGTGCCTACAACACCGTGATCCCGAGCTCCGGCAAGGTGCTCACCGGTGGTGTCGACGCCCACGCCCTGGAGAAGCCCAAGCGCTTCTTCGGCGCCGCGCGCAACATCGAGGAAGGCGGTTCGCTGACCATCCTCGCCACCGCGCTGATCGAAACCGGCTCGAAGATGGACGAGGTGATCTACGAGGAGTTCAAAGGCACCGGTAACTCGGAGCTGATCCTCGACCGCCGCATCTCCGAGAAGCGCGTCTTCCCGGCCATCAACATCAACCGTTCGGGCACCCGTCGCGAAGAGCTGCTCACCGGTGAGGAAGAGCTGCAGCGCATGTGGATTCTGCGCAAGATCCTCCACCCGATGGACGAGATCGCCGCCGTCGAGTTCCTGCTCGACAAGCTGCGTCAGACCAAGACCAACGACGAGTTCTTCGACTCGATGAAGCGCAGCAAGTAAGCGCCGTTGTTCGACGTGAAGGCCGGGGAAACCCGGCCTTCGTGTTTCTGCGAGCCGTTGTTAACGGCTAAACTGTCGCATCTTCGCCTTCATCATCGAGATCTCCATGCAGTATCGCGATCTGCGCGAGTTCATCGCCGCCCTCGAGCAGCGTGGGCAGCTCAAGCGCATCCAGGTGCCGGTTTCCCCCGTGCTGGAAATGACCGAGGTGTGCGACCGCACCCTGCGCGCCAAGGGCCCGGCCCTGCTGTTCGAGAAACCCACCGGCTTCGACATGCCGGTACTCGGCAATCTCTTCGGCACGCCCGAGCGGGTCGCCCTGGGCATGGGCGCCGAGGATGTCGGCGAGCTGCGCGAAATCGGCAAGCTGCTGGCTTTCCTCAAGGAGCCCGAGCCGCCCAAGGGGCTGAAGGACGCCTGGTCCAAGCTGCCGATCTTCAAGAAGGTCATCAACATGGCGCCCAAGGTCCTGCGCGACGGGCCCTGCCAGGAAGTGATCGAGGAAGGCGAGGCCGTCGACCTGACCAAGCTGCCGGTGCAGACCTGCTGGCCAGGCGACGTCGGACCGCTGATCACCTGGGGCCTGACCGTCACCCGCGGCCCGAACAAGGAGCGGCAGAACCTCGGTATCTACCGCCAGCAGGTGATCGGCCGCAACAAGGTGATCATGCGCTGGCTCAGCCACCGCGGCGGCGCGCTGGACTACCGCGAGTGGTGCCAGAAGCACCCGAACACGCCTTACCCGGTGGCCGTGGCCCTGGGCGCCGATCCGGCGACTATCCTCGGCGCCGTCACCCCGGTGCCGGACAGCCTCTCCGAATATGCCTTCGCCGGCCTGCTGCGCGGGCACAAGACCGAGCTGGTGAAGTGCATCGGCAATGACCTGCAGGTGCCGGCCAGCGCCGAGATCGTCCTCGAAGGGGTGATTCATCCCGGCGAGATGGCCGACGAAGGTCCCTACGGCGACCACACCGGCTACTACAACGAGGTCGATCGCTTCCCGGTGTTCACCGTCGAGCGCATCACCCGTCGGCAGAAACCGATCTACCACAGCACCTACACTGGGCGGCCGCCGGATGAGCCGGCGATCCTCGGCGTGGCGCTGAACGAAGTCTTCGTGCCGATCCTGCAGAAGCAGTTCCCCGAGATCACCGACTTCTACCTGCCGCCCGAAGGTTGCTCGTACCGCATGGCGGTGGTGACCATGAAGAAGCAGTATCCGGGGCACGCCAAGCGCGTAATGCTGGGTGTCTGGTCGTTCCTGCGACAGTTCATGTACACCAAGTTCGTCATAGTCACCGACGACGACGTCAATGCGCGGGACTGGAACGACGTGATCTGGGCGATCACCACGCGCATGGACCCCAAACGGGACACGGTGATGATCGACAACACTCCCATCGACTACCTCGACTTCGCCTCGCCGATCTCCGGCCTGGGCTCGAAGATGGGCCTGGACGCCACCCACAAGTGGCCGGGCGAGACCAGCCGCGAGTGGGGCCGGGTCATCGAGAAGGATGCGGCGGTGACGCGCCGGATCGACGAGATCTGGGCCAGCCTGGGGATCGATTGATGGGGACCGTGTCGTGCGCGTGACCCTGCAACCTTCCGGCGCCAGCTTCGAGGCCCAGCCCGGCGAGCGCATCCTCGATGCCGCGCGGCGCCTGGGGTTCGACTGCCCGCAAAGCTGCCGTAACGGCAACTGCCACATCTGTGCCGCGCTGCTGGTGGAAGGCAGCGTGCGCCAGGATGGCGAGGTGCGCGACCACGGCGAGTTGTTCACCTGCCTGGCCGAACCTCTGGAAGACTGCGTTCTGCACTGGGATGGCGTGCTCGCTCCGGGCGAGCTGCCGGTGCGCAAGCTGGCCTGCCAGGTGACCCTGTGCGAAGCGGTGGGCGGCGACGTCTGGCGTGTGCGCCTGCGCGCACCGGCCGGTAAGCCGCCGCGCTACCACGCCGGGCAGTACATGCTGATCGAGCGTCCGAGCGGCGCTTCCGCGTTCTCCATGGCCTCTGCGCCGAACGAGGGGCGCGACCTGGAGCTGCACATCCTGACCCGCGAGAACAGCGCCATCGAGCTGATCGAGCAGCTGCGGCGCGAGCGCATCGCCCGCGTGCAACTGCCCTTCGGCGATGCGCACCTGGCCGAGCTGCCCGCCGGCCCGCTGGTGCTGATCGCCGCCGGCACCGGGATGGCGCAGATGCACAGCCTGATCGAGCATTGCCGCGCCCAGGGCTTCGCCCATCCGGTGCACCTGTACTGGGGTGTGCGCCAGCCCGAGGACTTCTACGCGCTGCCGCACTGGGACGAATGGAAGAGCCTGCCCAACCTGCACCTGCACAAGGTGGTCAGCGATCCGGTGGAGTGGGACGGTCGCCGCGGCCTGCTGCATGAGGCGGTCTGCGAGGACTTCGCCGATCTCGCCGCGCTCACGGTCTACGCCAGCGGTTCGCCGGCGATGGTCTACGCGACGCTCGATGCGTTGGTGGCGGCCGGGATGGATGCGCACCAGATGCGCGCCGACGTCTTCGCCTACGCGCCACGCGACTGAGCCGGGCAGAACGCCTTGTCCGCGAATCGCGGATGAGATCCGCTCCTACGGCAGAGCCGACGGAAACTCCGCCGCCAGGATCTCCGCCAGCCATGCACTGAACCACTCGATGTCGGCGCTGCTCGGCCCCGGCGGAATCAGCAGCTGATAGCTCTCCAGGCGTACCTGGTTCGGCAGCGGCCGCACCAGCGCGCCGGATTCCAGCTCCTTGCGCACCAGCACCTCGTTGGCCAGGGCGATGCCGGCGCCGGCTTCGGCCATCGACAGCGCGTGGTCGTTGCTGACGTAGAGCACATCCGAGGTGACGCGGATATCCAGGTGATTGGCGGCGAACCAGGCGTTCCACCATTCGCCGTCGTCGACGTGGATCAGCTCGTGATTCACCAACTCCTGCGCGCCGCCCAGCGGGCCGTGCTGCGCCAGGTAGCCCGGCGAGCACACGGGAAAGACCTGCGGGTGGAGCAGGGTGGCGTGGCTTTGTGGGTATTGCCCGGGCATGCCGTAGACGATGCCCAGGTCGGCGCTCTTGCCGTCCACTTCGCTGAAGGTCGGGTTCGGCTCGATCGCCACTTTCAGCCCCGGGCGTTGCTGGCGCAGGGCTTCCAGGTGCGGCATCAGCCAGCGCTTGGCGAAGGCCGGCACCACCAGGATCTTCAGCCAGCGCGCCGAACCGCCTGGGGTCAGTTCCAGGCTGGCCTCGGCGATCTGCTGCAGCGCTGTGGATATCTTCGCGTAGTAGCGCTGCCCGGCCGGGGTCAGGGTCACGCCGCGCGGCGTGCGTTCGAGCAGCTGCACCCCCAGCCACTCCTCCAGCAGGCGCACGTGGCGGCCGATGGCCGGCTGCGTGACGTGCAGCGCCTGCGAAGCGGCGACGTAGCTGCCCAGGCGCGCGGCAGCCTCGAAGGCGCGTACGGCGTTGAGCGGAGGAAGGCGCGGAGTTGCCATTAGGAAGGGTCCGAGTTTGTTGTTAATTTTTTTAACATCGACTGTAAGAAAATTGAGCTTTTTGCTCAACCGCAATCTGGCCACACTCGCCCCCAGCAGCCTCACCACAACATCCGCCGCTCACGGCGAACCGCTGCAGAAGTGCGTTTTCCCCAGTCCTGCCAGAACAAATACAAGCCCCGCCATGCCCAGGCATCGACGGGGAGGGAACCGGAGGTATTTCCATGAATGCCCTGCACAACCTGCAGACGGCCGCCGTCTCCATCCGCTCGGTGCGCAAGGTCTACGGCGACCCGGACAGCGGTCCGGTAGCGCTGAAGAGCGTCGACCTGGATATCCGCGACAACGAATTCTTCACCCTGCTCGGCCCTTCCGGCTGCGGCAAGACCACCTTGCTGCGGATGATCGCCGGCTTCGAGTTCCCCACCTCCGGCGAGATCCGCCTGTACGGCGAGAACATCGCCGACCGGCCGCCCTATGCCCGCCCGGTGAACACCGTCTTCCAGCACTACGCGCTGTTCCCGCACATGACCATCGCCGAGAACCTGGCCTTCGGCCTGGAATCGCACCCGATGGGCCAGCGCCTGGGCAAGGCGGCGGTCGCCGAGCGGGTTCGCGAGATGCTCGCCCTGGTGCAGATGGAGCGCTTTGCCGAACGCCGGCCGACCCAGCTCTCCGGCGGCCAGCAACAACGCGTGGCCCTGGCCCGCGCGCTGGCGCCGCATCCGAAGGTGCTGCTGCTCGACGAGCCGCTCTCGGCGCTCGACCTCAAGCTGCGCCAGGCCATGCGCGAGGAACTGAAGACTATCCAGGGCAAGACCGGGATCACCTTCATCTTCGTCACCCACGACCAGGAAGAAGCCCTGACCATGTCCGACCGCATCGCCGTGCTCGCCAATGGCGAGGTACAGCAGGTCGGTCGCCCGGCGGACATCTATGAGCAGCCGCGCAACCGTTTCGTCGCCGACTTCATCGGCGAGACCAACTTCCTCCCGGCGCAGGTCGCCGAGCTGGCCGACGACCAGGCACTGTTCCGCATCCCGGGCGGACATGCGCTGCGCGCGCAGAGCCGAGACGGCCTGCGCGCGGGGGCCGAGGTGACTCTGTCGATCCGCCCGGAGCGCCTGCGTCTGGTGGATGCCGACAGCCCCGAGGCGACCCCCTGCAGCCTGGTCGAGCAGATCTACCTGGGCACCGACCTGCAGTACCAGGTCAGCCTCGCCGACGGCACCCGCCTGCGGGTGCGCGCGCCGAACAGCGCCGGGCAGAGCCAGCGTTTCGCTCCGGGCCAGCGTCTCGGCCTGCAGTTCGACCGCGACAGCGCCAGCGTGCTGCTGGACTAAAGCCGAGGAACTCGCCATGACATCCCTCACCACTCGCCCCGGCAACGCCCTGGAGCGGCGCCGGGCGCTGGGCAACATCCTCGGCGTCTCGCCGGCGCTGCTCGCCATCGGCCTGTTCCTGGTGGTGCCGATCCTCATCGTGGTCGCCTACTCGCTGATGCAGGCCAACCCCTACGGCGGGGTCAACCACGCGTTCAGCACCGAAGCCTACGTCTCGCTGCTGTTCGAGCGGCAGATGGACGACAGCCTGGCCTTCGCCGACTCCTACCTGGTCATCGCCCTGCGCTCGCTGGGTATCGCCACGGCGACCACGCTGATCACCCTGCTGGTCGGCTTCCCGGTGGCGGTCTGGCTGGCCATGCAGCCGGCCAAGCGCCGCGGCCTGCTGATCTTCCTGATCACGGTGCCGTTCTGGGCAAACCTGCTGATCCGCACCTACGCCTGGATCCTGCTGCTGCGCGGCACCGGCGTGATCAACAACGGCCTCATGGGCCTGGGCCTGATCCAGCAACCGCTGCCGCTGCTCTACAACGAAGGCGCGGTGCTGCTTGGGCTGGTCTACACCTACGCGCCCTTCGTGGTGCTGCCGATCTATTCGACCCTGGAGAAGATGGACATGCGCTTGCTCGAAGCCGCCCAGGACCTCTACGCCGGGCGCCTGCGCACGCTGCGCAAGGTGGTCCTGCCGATCGCCCGGCCGGGCATCCTGGCCGGCGCCATCCTCACCTTCGTGCCCTGCCTGGGCGCGATGATCGCCCCCGAGCTGCTCGGCGGTGGGACCAAGATGATGCTCGGCAACCTGATCTTCCGGCAGTTCAGCGACTCGCGTAACTGGCCCTTTGGCGCGGCCCTGTCGCTGGTGCTGATGGCGGTGGTGATGCTCGCCCTGACCTTCTACGCCATGCGCGCCGAACGCCTGCGCGTTGCCCGGGGAGGTGTGTGATGCTCGCTCTGCTGCGCAAGCGCCGTCTTGGCGTACAGGACTTCCCCGGCTTTGGCGGGTTCAGCTTCCTGTTCTACCTCTACCTGTACGCGCCCATCGTGGTACTGGTGATCTACTCGTTCAACGCCAACCAGTCGGCCACTGTCTGGACCGGTTTCAGCCTCGACTGGTACCGCGCCGCCTTCGCCAACCAGGCGCTGCGCGCGGCCGCCGGCAACAGCCTGCTGATCGCCGTGTGCGCCAGCATGATCGCCACCGCCATCGCCACCCTGGCCGCGCTGGGCACCTCGCGCGGGGCCAAGTTCAAGGGCATGCGCCTGTCGATGGGCACCATCATGCTGCCGCTGGTGCTGCCGGAAATCGTGGTCGGCGTCGCCACCCTGGCGCTGTTCTCCAGCCTCGGCGTGTCCCTGGGCTACGGCAACCTGATCATCGCCCACACGGTGTTCTGCATCCCCTTCGCCTTCCTGCCGATCCGTGCCCGTCTCGAGGACATGGACCTGTCGCTCGAGCAGGCCGCCTCGGACCTGTACGCCGGGCCCTGGCGGACCTTCCGCAAGGTCACCCTGCCGCTGCTGATGCCGGGCATCTTCTCCGGGCTGATGCTCGCCTTCATCGTCTCGCTGGATAACTTCGTGATCTCGATGATGGTCTCCCAGGCCGGCACCACCACCTTGCCGATCTTCATCTTCGGCCTGCTGCGGATGGGCGTCACACCGGACGTCAACGCGGTGTCGACGCTGATCCTCGGGGTCTCCGTGTTCTTCGTCAGCCTGTCCTTCCTGCTCGGCAAATCCAAAGCCTGAGCGCCACGCCAACACCAGGAGTCACAATGAGCAAGTCGATCGCAGTCATCGCCGCCACCCTGTCGCTGAGCCTAGCCGGGGCGGCCAACGCCGCCGGGCAGGTCAACGTCATCAGCTGGAGCGGCTACTTCTCGCCGCAGATCATCGAGAAGTTCGAGAAGCAGACCGGCATCAAGGTCACGGTGGATTCCTACGACTCCAACGAAACCCTGCTGGCCAAGCTGAAGCAGGGCGGCAGCGGCTACGACGTGGCCATCCCCTCGCACCAGTTCGTGCCCATCCTGGTCCACGAGAACCTGTTGGAGCGCTTCGATCCGGCGAAGCAGCCGTACTACGCGAACATCGTCGACAACCTGCAGAAACCGAGCTGGGACCCGGAGGGTGGCTACTCGGTGCCCTTCATCTGGGGCACCACCAGCGTGGTGCTGGACACCGCGCTCTACAAGGGCCCGACCGACAGCTACAAGGTGCTCTTCGAGCCGCCCCAGGAGCTGCAGGGCAAGGTCAACATGCTCGACTCGGTGAACGAGGTGATGGACTCCGCCAGCCTCTACCTGGGCATCCCGCTGTGCAGCGAGGACCCCAAGCAGGTGCAACAGGTGCTGAACCTGCTCAAGGCGCAGAAGCCGTTCGTGAAGACCTACAGCTCCAAGGCCGGCTCGGTGCGCGAGAACCTGGCCTCCGGCGAGACCTCGATGTCGCTGTTCTGGGGCGGCTCGTCGCTGCGCGCCCGCGAGATGAAGCCGAGCCTGAAGTACCTCTATCCGAAGGAAGGCGTGGTGGCCTGGGTGGATAACATGGTGATCCCCAAGGGCGCCAAGGATCCTGAAGCGGCGCGCCAGTTCATCGCCTTCATGAGTCAGCCGGAGAACTCGGCGATGACCCAGAACTTCCTCAAGCACCAGAGCCCGATCAAGGGCACCGACGCCTTCCTCGCCCCGAGCCTGAAGGACGCGCCGGAACTGCACATCCCCGAGGGCACCAAGGTGGTCTTCAGCAAGACCTGCGGCGAAGGCGCCATCCGCCTGGCCGACCGCCTGTGGACCAACCTGATGCGCTGAGTGCCACCCGGGCCCCGTTCGCGGGGCCATCCTGAATAACCTGTACATCGCCCGGTGCGCCGTGGCGCGGGCCTGCTCGCGCCGCGATCGCCTAATGGGCACTGCCGGAAACATGAAGAAGGCCCGATCCATGAGCCAGAACCCGAACCTCAGCGAACTCGTCCAGCTCCAGGCCCATGAGCTGGCGCAACGCATCCGTCTGCGCCAGGTGTCCTGCCGCGAAGTGATGAGCGATTACCTCGCGCACATCGAACGCTTCAACCCGGCGGTCAACGCCCTGATCAGCCTGCAACCGGCCGAGCAGCTGCTGGCCGAGGCCGATGCCCGTGACGCGGAGCTGGCGCGCGGCGAGTACCGTGGCTGGATGCACGGCCTGCCGCACGCCATCAAGGACCTCTCGCTGACCCGCGGCATCCGCACCACGCTCGGCTCCCCGTTGTTCAGCGACTTCATGCCCGAACGCGACGGCATCATGGTCGAGCGCATCCGCGCCGCCGGCGCCGTTCTCATCGGCAAGAGCAACACCCCGGAATTCGGCCTCGGCTCGCAGAGCTACAACCCCATCTTCGGCGCTACCGGCTGCGCCTACGACCCGACCCGCACGGCTGGTGGCAGCAGCGGTGGTGCCGCAGCGGCGGTGGCCCTGCAACTCGTGCCGGTGGCCGACGGCAGCGACATGATGGGCTCGCTGCGCAACCCGGCTGCCTTCAACAACATCTTCGGCTTCCGTCCATCCCAGGGCCGCGTGCCCTTCGATGACAGCGCCGACCTGTTCTTCGACCAGCTCGGCTACGAAGGCCCCATGGCCCGCAGCGTGCGTGACCTGGCCCTGCTGCTGTCGGTGCAGGCCGGCGGCGATGCGCGTGCGCCGCTGTCGATTTCCGAGTCCGGCGCGGCCTTCACTGGCTCGCTGGAGCGCGACTTCAACGGCGCCCGCCTGGGTTGGCTGGGCGACCTCGGTGGCCATCTGCCGATGGAGCGCGGTGTGCTGGAACTGTGCGAGCGCTCGTTCGCCGATTTCGAATCCATCGGCTGCAGCGTCGAGCCCTGCGCCCTGGGCTATTCCGCCGAGCGCCTGTGGGACTGCTGGCGCACCTTGCGGCACTTCTTCGTCGCCGGTTCCCTGGGCGGCCTCTACGCTGACCCGGCCAAGTGCGAGCTGCTCAAGGAAGAGGCGCGCTGGGAAGTCGAGCACGGCCTGTTGCTGTCGGGCATGGACGTGTACCGCGCGACCGTTGCGCGCAGCGACTGGTACCGCGCCATCCAGTGCCTGTTCGAACATTACGACTACCTGCTGCTGCCCAGCGCCCAGGTCTTCCCCTTCGACAAGACCCAGCACTGGCCGCGGGAGATCGCCGGCCGCGCCATGGACACCTACCACCGCTGGATGGAGGTGGTGATCCCCGGCACCTTGTCCGGTTGTCCGGTGGCCAACGTACCGGTCGGCTTCAATCAACAGGGCTTGCCCATGGGCCTGCAGATCATCGGCCGGCACCAGGCCGACATGGCCGTGCTGCAACTCGCCCACGCCTATGAGCAGGCCAGCAACTGGTACCGGCGCTGCCCGCCGCCGCTGTTGGCGCAGTAGGGCGCGTCGACGAAGGAGGCCCCATGAACGTCAGCTTCTTCCAGGAACTCTTGCAGAGCATCAGCGAGCGCGGCCGGCAGTTGCTGGAGTCGCGCGAGCCGACGCCGATCAGCGCGGCGACGCTGGTGGAAGCCAGCCGCCGGTTGCTTTCCGGGCACGGCGAGGCATCCGGCGTGGCGCTGGCGCGGCAGGTGCTGTGCGCCTATCGCGATTGCCCGGAGGCGCAGCAGAAAGCCTTCTTCGACAACCTGCTGAACGACTTCGCGCCGCCCCGCGAGGCATTGGCCGAGGCCTGCAAACGCTACCTGGAAAACCCCGGCGCCGAGCAGGTCACCGCACTCTTCGAGGCCTGCGAACCGCCGCGCCAGGAACTGTTCCGCCGCCTCAACCAGGCCCCCGGCGGCACCGCCGAGCTGATCGCCATGCGCAACCTGCTGCTGCGTGAACTCAAGGCCCGTCCGGAACTGGCAGCGGTCGACTACGACCTGCAGCACCTGCTGGCGTCCTGGTTCAACCGTGGCTTCCTGGTGCTGCGCCGCATCGACTGGTCGACCCCGGCGGCGATTCTGGAAAAGATCATCCGCTACGAAGCGGTGCACGCCATCAAGGACTGGGACGACCTGCGCAGCCGCCTGCAACCGGCTGATCGCCGCTGCTTCGGCTTCTTCCACCCGGCGCTGCCGGAGGAGCCGCTGATCTTCGTCGAGGTGGCGCTGACCCGCGAAATGCCTGGCGCCATCGCTGAAATCCTCGAGCAACAGGGCGAGGCCGCCGAGGCGCCGGACACCGCCGTGTTCTATTCGATCAGCAACTGCCAGGACGGCCTGCGCGGCATCTCCTTCGGCAACTTCCTGATCAAGCAAGTTGTCGAGGAGCTGGCTCGTGAAGTGCCGGGGCTCAAGCAGTTCGTCACCCTCTCGCCGGTGCCCGGCTTCCGCCGTTGGCTGGACAGCCGCGCCGCCGAGCCGCAGGTCGCCGAATGCCTCAAGGCGCTCAAGCCCGATGCGCCACCCCCCCCGCGTCTGGAGCAGCCGTTGCTGGCGCTGGCCGCCGAATACTTCCTCAACGCGAAGAACGCCGAGGGGCGGCCGCTGGACCCGGTGGCGCGCTTCCACCTGGGCAACGGCGCGCGCCTGGAGCGCCTGAACTGGCGCGGCGATCTCTCCGCCGGCGGCCTGCGCCAGGCCGCCGGGCTGATGGTCAATTACCGCTACGAACTGCGTCAGATCGAGAAAAACCACGAAGCCTATGCCAACCAGGGCTCGGTGATCGCCGCCAACGAGGTCAAGCGACATCTCG
This sequence comes from Pseudomonas knackmussii B13, assembly GCF_000689415.1. Lineage (NCBI taxonomy): Bacteria > Pseudomonadati > Pseudomonadota > Gammaproteobacteria > Pseudomonadales > Pseudomonadaceae > Pseudomonas > Pseudomonas knackmussii. The sequence continues at coordinate 368,667 of NZ_HG322950.1, forward strand.
CCCCACCGGCCAAGCCACGCCGCTAGGAACCGCCATGAACCAGAGCCTTTTCGCCGCCATCGGCGAGCACCTGCCGAAAGACCTGAACAAAGCCTTCATCCGCACGCCCGAGGGCGGCGGCTACAGCTATGCCGAGATGCTGCGCAGCAGCTCGCAGTTCGCCCACGCCCTGGTCGAGCTCGGTGTGCGGCCGGGCGATCGCGTCGCCGTGCAGGTCGACAAGAGCCCCGAGGCGATCATGCTCTACCTCGGCACCCTGCGTGCCGGCGCGGTCTACCTGCCGCTGAACAGCGGCTACACCGCCGACGAACTGGCCTACTTCCTCGGCGATGCCGAGCCCACGCTGTTCGTCTGCGCACCGGCCTTTGAAGAAGAGGCCAAGGCGCTCGCCGAACGCTGCGGCGTGGCCCGTGTGGCCACCCTCGGCAAGCGCTGCGACGGCAGCCTGATGCAGCAGGTGCAGGGCAAGCCGGGGCGCTTCATCGACGTCGAGCGCACGGCCGACGACCTCGCCGCGATCCTCTACACCTCCGGCACCACCGGGCGCTCCAAGGGCGCGATGATCAGCCACGGCAACCTGGTCTCCAACGCCCGCGCGCTGGTCGAAGCCTGGGCGATCACCGCCGAGGACTGGCTGCTGCACGCGCTGCCGATCTTCCACATCCACGGCCTGTTCGTGGCCACCAACAGCCTGCTGATGGCCGGCGGTTCGCTGCTGTTCGTCGAGAAGTTCGATGCCGCCGAAGTGCTGCGCCTGCTGCTGCAAGTGAACTTGCTGATGGGCGTGCCGACCTTCTACACCCGCCTGCTCGACCAGGACGGCCTGACCCGCGAAGCGGTGGCGCACATGCGCCTGTTCGTCTCCGGCTCGGCGCCGCTCACCGCCGAGACGCACAAGGCGTTCCGCGAGCGCACCGGGGTGGCAATCCTCGAACGCTACGGCATGACCGAAACCGGCATGAACACTTCCAACCCGCTCAATGGCGAACGCATCGCCGGCACCGTCGGCTTCCCGCTGCCGGGCGTCGAACTGCGCATCACCGACCCGACCGCGAAAGAGCCGACGCTGCTGCCGCAGGGCGAGCCGGGGATGATCGAAGTGCGCGGCGCCAACGTCTTCCGCGGCTACTGGCGCATGCCGGAAAAGACCGCCGAGGAACTGCGCGCGGACGGCTACTTCATGACCGGCGACATCGGCCTGATCGATGACAAGGGCTACGTGCAGATCGTCGGGCGCAGCAAGGACATGATCATCAGCGGCGGCTACAACGTGTACCCGAAGGAGTTGGAGCAGATCATCGACACCCTGCCGGGCGTCGCCGAGTCGGCGGTGATCGGCGTGCCGCATCGCGACTTCGGCGAAGGCGTGACGGCGGTGGTGGTGGCCAAGCCTGGCGAGGCGCCGAGTGAAGCTGCGATTTTCGCCGGCCTGGACGGCAAGCTAGCGCGCTACAAACAACCCAAGCGCGTGATGATCGTCGACGCGCTGCCGCGCAACGTGATGGGCAAGGTGCAGAAGAACCAGCTGCGCGAGCAGTTCAAGCAGCTTTACACCTGAGGCTGGGTCGGATGGGTTTCGCTTCGCTCAACCGTATCCTGCGAACATGAAACAGCCCCGCCTGGGCGGGGCTGTTTCATTCCTGTAGGAGATTCTATGTCAATGACGGCTCCTGCTTTGGAGGCTGGTAGCTGGTCTGGGATTGCATCAGGGCAAAGGCAATTCGGGCCAATTTGCGGGCGAGGATAGTCAGGGCCTCGATCTTCTTCAGGCCGCGCGCCAGGTAGCTTTGGTAAAGGGCCTGCCAGCGCTGCGTGCGCGCTGCCGCCATGGCCGCGTTGTGGAGCAGCCGACGGATTTCAGGGTCCCCTTGCTTGGTCAGCTTTCGACGGCCGCTATAGCGGCCGGACTCCTTGAGCCGCACATCCAATCCGATAAAGGCGATGAAGGCATCGCTATTGCGAAAACGTCCCCGCAGAAATGCCAGGTTCAGGGCCGCTGCCGTCAGCGGTCCGATCCCTTCGATGGCCTGGCAGCGCTTGCTTTGCTCCATTAGGCCAGCCTCTCGCAGCGCCTGTTGAATCTCTTTCTCCAGGCGTGACTCCAGTGTGGCCATTTGCTTGAGAACAGGCTTCAGCGCCTTGGCCAGGGAGCGATCCTGGGAAAAGCTCTGGCGTAACGAGATGGCGCTACGGACCAGTGCGGCACGCCGATGCAGCAGTGTCTGCAGGCGGCAGTAGGCCTTGCTCGGTGGCTGCCAAGGCTCCAGTTGCGCTTGTTCGTGGGTCAGGTAACGGGCCAGCAACAGGGCATCGCTGCGATCATCCTTGTTTCGCCCGCCAATCCCCTTGCGGTAGTTGCTCAGGCGAAAGCCATTGATGACGTAGATCCGATGTCCCCGCGCATGCGCCAGGGTCGCAACATCCATGTGATAGGTGCTGGTCGCTTCGATCGCGATGGCGCAGCAGGGAGGAAGGGTTTTCAGCCAGGCCTTGATAGTGCGGACGTCATTGGCCAGTTCGAATACCTCGCCCGAGCGTGTATCGCAGAGGCTCAGCGACTCCTTGGCGACATCGATACCGATAACCGGAACTTGGCTTGTCATGGGGTTCTCCGACAGTGAAGATGGTCCAATCTGTCGGGAGCTCACATTGGCGCAGGCTTGCCGGTATTGTCGGTTTGAGCGGCTACTCAATCCGATGGATTCCTTATCGGCGCTTGTCGTGAGCGGGTGGGTGGGGGAAGTCTCCTACCGTCTGGCTTGCAGAAGCGGATCTTGTCCCTCCACACCCCGACAGGTTCCTACCCTAACGCCATACAAGCGGACCTTGTCCGCGAGAAATCGCGGATGAGATCCGCTCCTACAGTGGGCGCAAGGGCTCAGCGCACCTGCACCACAACCTTGCCGACAGCACGGCGCTGGCCCAGGTGGTTGATGGCGTCGGCCGCCTTCTCCAGCGGATAGGTCTGCGACACCAGCGGCTTCAGCTTGCCCTCGCCGTACCACTGGAACAGCTGCTGGAAGTTCGCCGCGTTGTCCTGCGGTTGGCGCTGGGCGAAGGCGCCCCAGAACACGCCGACCAGGGAGGCGCCCTTGAGCAGCGGCAGGTTGGCCGGCAGCGAGGGGATGGTGCCGCTGGCGAAACCGACCACCAGCAGGCGGCCGTTCCAGGCGATGCTGCGGAAGGCTTCCTCGAAGAAGTCGCCGCCCACCGGGTCGTAGATCACGTCCACGCCCTGGCCACCGGTGATTTCCTTGAGCTTGTCCTTCAGGCTGCCTTCGCTGTAGTTGATCAGCACGTCGGCACCGGCGGCCTTGGCCACTTCCAGCTTGGCGTCGCTGCTCGCGGCGGCGATCACCTTGGCACCCATCGCCTTGCCGATCTCCACCGCGGCCAGGCCAACGCCGCCGGAGGCGCCGAGCACCAGCAGTGTCTCGCCCGGTTGCAGGTTGGCGCGCTGCTTGAGTGCGTGCATCGAGGTGCCATAGGTCATGCCGAAGGCGGCGGCGGTGGTGAAGTCCATGCCGGCCGGGATCGGCAGCACGTTGTAGCCGCCCACCGCGACCTGCTCGGCGAAGCTGCCCCAGCCGGTGAGGGCGATGACCCGGTCGCCGACCTTCAGGTGCGAGACCTTCTCGCCAACCGCGGCGACCACGCCCGCGGCTTCGCCGCCCCGGGCGGAGGGGAAGGGCGGCTTGAACTGGTACTTGCCCTCGATGATCAGCGTGTCGGGGAAGTTGACCCCCGCTGCATGCACGTCGAGCAGGACCTCGTTCTTCTTCGGCTCGGGGCTGGCGATGTCTTCCAGCACCAGGGTTTCGGCGGGGCCGAAGGCTTTGCACAGCACGGCTTTCATCGGGGCGGACTCCTTGCGGGTGAGGCGGGCAGTGTAGGAGTGGGCAGGCGGGGGGCAAATCAGTATGGTCCCGGCTTATGCCGCTGCATAACCGCTGGGCTTGGGCGGCGCGCCGAGTCTGGCTATGCTTGCCGGCATCATTTCTGGAGAAGTCGCCTTGAGAGCCCTGATCGCCCTGTTGCTGGTCCTGTTCCTCGCCCCCGTGATGGCGGAGGAGGAAGCCAAGCCGGAAGACGCCAACAAGCCCTTGTTCGTCGACCTCACTCCGGCCCTGGTGGGCAACTACGGCAGCGGTCCCAAGCTGAAGTACTTCAAGGCAGACATCGCCCTGAAGGTCGCGGGCAAGGAGACGGCGGACAAGGTCGAGCACCACGAGCCGCTGATCCGCAACCAGCTGATCATGCTGTTCGCCCAGCAGACCGACGAAACCCTCGGCAGCGTCGAGGCCAAGGAAAAGCTGCGCCAAGAGGCGCTCAAGCAGGTGCAGACGGTCCTCAAGGAGGAGGAAGGCAAGCCGCTGGTGGACGACCTGTTGTTCAACAACCTGATCGTCCAGCCCTGATCTGACACAGGAAATAGTCGTCATTTTCAGCGATTCGGGTCGCGTCTGACCTGAATCAAGGCCATTGCCTCTCTCTTCTCGGAAGATCCCTACACGATTGGTCGAAAGGCCGTTCAAGAGAGGGTGCGATGAAGGGAAATTCAAAACGCTGGCTGGTTCGTGGCGCGGTTCTTGTGGCCGCTGCCTTGGTGGCCGCATTGGCTTGGCACATGTTGAAGCCGAAAGGCCTCGGCGACGGCTTCGCCAGCGGCAACGGGCGCATCGAGGCGACCGAGGTCGACGTGGCGACCAAGCTCCCCGGGCGCATCGCCGAGATCAAGGTCGACGAAGGCGACTTCGTGAAGACCGGCGACCTGGTGGCGCGCATGGACACCCAGGTGCTCCAGGCGCAACTGGCCCAGGCCCAGGCCGAGGTACGCCAGGCGCAGAACGCCAAGCTCACCGCCGAATCCCTGGTGGCCCAGCGCAACAGCGAGAAAAGCACCGCGGAGGCGGTGGTCGCTCAGCGCCAGGCCGAACTCACCGCTGCGCAGAAGCGCTTCAGCCGTACCGAGCGGCTGGTGGCTCGAAATGCCCTGCCGCAGCAGCAACTGGATGACGACCGCGCCGTGCTGCAAAGCGCCCAGGCAGCGCTGTCGGCAGCACGCTCGCAGGTCATCTCCGCGCAGGCGGCAATCGAGGCCGGACGTTCCCAGGTGATCGAGGCGCAGTCGGCCATCGAGGCGGCCAACGCCAGCGTCGCCCGCCTGCAGGCAGACATCGACGACAGCCTGCTGCGCGCCCCGCGCGACGGGCGGGTGCAGTACCGGGTGGCACAGCCGGGCGAGGTGCTGCCGGCGGGCGGCAAGCTGCTCAACATGGTCGACCTCACCGACGTCTACATGACCTTCTTCCTTGCCGCGCCCCAGGCTGGGCGTGTGCAACTTGGCCAGGAGGTGCGCCTGGTGATAGATGCAGCGCCGCAATACGTGATCCCTGCGAAGGTCTCCTACGTGGCCAGCGTCGCGCAGTTCACGCCCAAGACCGTGGAGACCGCCAGCGAGCGCGAGAAGCTGATGTTTCGCGTCAAGGCACGCCTCGATCCGGCGCTGTTGGCGAAGTACGTCACCTACGTGAAGACCGGCGTGCCGGGCATGGCCTACTTGCGCCTCGACCCTGATGCGCAGTGGCCGGACAACCTGCAGATCAAGGTTCCGCAATGAACGCGCCGCAGCCGGTCGCCCGTCTGCACGGGGTCTCGCTGCGCTATGGCCGAACCGCCGCGCTGGACGACGTCACCCTGGAAATCCCGGCCAACCGCATGGTCGGCCTTATCGGCCCGGACGGCGTCGGCAAGTCCAGCCTGCTGGCGCTGGTCGCCGGCGCGCGGAAGATTCAGGAGGGCGAAGTCCATGTGCTCGACGGTGACATGCGCGATGCGCGCCACCGTCGCCGCGTCTGCCCGCGCATTGCCTATATGCCGCAGGGCCTGGGCAAGAACCTCTACCCGACGCTGTCGGTGTTCGAGAACGTCGATTTCTTCGGCCGCCTGTTCGGCCACGACAAGGCCGAGCGCGAACGGCGTATCGCCGACCTGCTGCAGAGCACCGGGCTCGCACCCTTCGCCGAGCGGCCGGCGGGCAAGCTCTCCGGCGGCATGAAGCAGAAGCTCGGGCTGTGCTGCGCGCTGATCCACGACCCCGACCTGCTGATCCTCGACGAGCCCACCACCGGCGTCGATCCGCTGTCGCGCAACCAGTTCTGGGAACTGATCGGGCGCATCCGCGCCGGCCGCCAGGGCATGAGCGTGCTGGTGGCGACCGCCTACATGGAGGAGGCCGAGCGCTTCGACACGCTGGTGGCGATGGACGACGGCAAGGTGTTGGCTTCCGGCACACCGGCCGAGTTGCGCGAACGCACGGCAACCCAGAGCCTGGAAGCGGCCTTCGTCGCCCTGCTGCCTGCGCGCAAGCGCGCGGGTCACCAACAGCTGGTCATTCCGCCGCGCGAGCAAAGCCAAGGCGCCCCGCAGATCGCCATCGAGGCCGAGGGGCTGACCTGCCGCTTCGGCGATTTCGTCGCCGTCGACCGCGTCAGCTTCCGTATCGAGCGCGGGGAAATCTTCGGCTTCCTCGGTTCCAACGGCTGCGGCAAGTCGACCACCATGAAGATGCTCACCGGCCTCCTGCCGGCCAGCGAGGGGACGTGCGCGCTGTTCGGCCAGCCGGTGAACGCCAACGACATGGAAACGCGCCGGCGCGTCGGCTACATGTCCCAGGCCTTCTCGCTGTATGCCGAGCTGACGGTGCTGCAGAACCTGGAGCTGCACGCGAAGCTGTTCCACCTGCCGAGCGAGGAAATCGGCCCGCGCGTGGAGGAAATGCTCGCGCGCTTCGACCTCGGCAAGGTCCGCGACGAGCTGCCCGGCAGCCTGCCGCTGGGCATCCGTCAGCGCCTGTCGCTGGCCGTGGCGGTTATCCACAAGCCGGAAATCCTCATCCTCGACGAGCCCACCTCGGGCGTCGACCCGGTGGCCCGCGACGGCTTCTGGCAGCTGATGGTCGAGCTGTCGCGGCGCGACGGGGTGACCATCTTCATCTCCACCCACTTCATGAACGAGGCGCAGCGCTGCGACCGCATCTCGCTGATGCACGCCGGCAAGGTACTCGACAGCGACACGCCGCAAGGGCTGATGGCCAAGCGCGGCCTGCCGACGCTGGAAGCGACTTTCATCGCCTATTTGGAAGAGGCAGCAGGTGCCGCGCCTGTCGCCACTCCGGTGGCCGAGCCGACTGCGGCGCCGGAAGGCCTCAAGCCGCAGCGCCAGCGCTTCAGCCTGCTGCGCCTGTTCAGCTATGCGCGGCGCGAGTCGATGGAGCTGCGCCGCGACCCGATCCGCCTGACGCTCGCCCTGCTGGGCACGGCGCTGCTGATGTTCATCATCGGCTACGGCATCAATATGGACGTGGAGAACCTGTCCTACGCCGTGCTCGACCGCGACCAGACCACCACCAGCCAGGCGTATTCGCTGAACATCGAAGGCTCGCGCTACTTCGTCGAACACGCGCCCATCCAGAGTCCCGACGAGCTGGGCCGACGCCTGCGCAGCGGCGAACTGAGCCTTGCCGTGGAGATACCGCCGAACTTCGGCCGCGACCTCAAGCGCGGTGACAATCCCGCCATCGGCGTGTGGATCGACGGCGCCATGCCGCAGCGCGCGACCACCGTGCAGGGCTACGTGCAGGGGCTGCACCTCGCCTATCTCGCCGACCTCGCCCGGCAAAGCGGCAACCCCCAGGCCAGCGCGGCGGCCAGCACCGAGGTGCGCTACCGCTACAACCCCGACGTGGAAAGCCTCAAGGCCATGGTGCCGGCGGTGATCCCGCTGCTGCTGATCATGATCCCGGCGATGCTCACGGCGCTGGGCGTGGTGCGCGAGAAGGAGCTGGGCTCGATCACCAATCTCTACGTGACGCCGGTGACGCGCCTGGAGTTCCTCCTCGGCAAGCAGCTGCCCTACGTCGGCATGGGCATGGTCAACTTCGCGCTGATGCTGCTGATGGCGTTGCTGCTGTTCCAGGTGCCGCTCAAGGGCAGCTTCCTCGCTCTGAGCCTTGGCGCGCTGCTGTACGTGATCGCCAGCACCGGCCTCGGCCTGCTGCTGTCGACCTTCATGAAGAGCCAGATCGCCGCGGTGTTCGGTACCGCCATCGCCACCATGGTCCCGGCCATCCAATTCGCCGGTCTGATCCATCCTGTATCGTCGCTGGAAGGGGCGGGGGCCTACTTCGGCAAGCTCTACCCGACGTCGCACTTCCTGATCATCAGCCGTGGGGCTTTCTCCAAGGCGCTGGGCTTCGCCGACCTCTGGCCCTACTACCTGCCGCTGCTATTGGCGATCGCCGTGCTGACCCCGCTCAGCGTGCGGCTGCTGAAGAAGCAGGAGGACTGAGCCGATGCGCAGCCTGCTCAACATCTTCAACCTGGGCATCAAGGAATTCCGCAGCCTGAGCCGCGACTACGCGATGCTGGCGCTGATCGCCTGGGCCTTCACCCTGGGCGTCTACAGCTCGGCCACCGGCATTCCGGAGACCCTGCACAACGCGCCCATCGCGGTGGTCGACGAGGACCAGTCGCAGCTCTCCTCGCGCATCATCAACGCCTTCCAGGCTCCGTATTTCCGCACGCCGGAAATGATCGACCACGGCCGCATGGACCGCGGCATGGACACCGGGCTGTACAGCTTCACCCTGGACATCCCGCCGAACTTCCAGCGCGACGTGCTGGCCGGGCGGCAGCCGGCGATCCAGGTCAACGTCGACGCGACCCAGACTGCCCAGGCCTTCTCCGGCGCGGGCTACATCCAGAACATCGTCGCCACCGAGGTGAGCGAGTTCGTCAGCCGCTACCGTTCCGACCCGAGCATGCCGGCGCAGCTGGCAGTGCGCATGGAGTACAACCCGAACCTGACCCAGGCTTGGTTCGGCGCGGTGATGGAGGTGATCAACCAGATCACCATGCTGTCGATCATCCTCACCGGCGCGGCACTGATTCGCGAGCGCGAGCACGGCACCGTCGAGCACCTGCTGGTGATGCCGCTGTCGGCGTTCGAGATCATGCTGGCCAAGGTCTGGTCGATGGGCGCGGTGGTGCTTGGGGCGGCGGCCCTTTCGCTGCTGCTGGTGGTGCAAGGCTGGATCGGCGTGCCGTTGAGCGGCTCGCTGGCGCTGTTCCTGTTCGGCGCCGCGTTGCATCTGTTCGCCACGACTTCCATGGGCATTTTCTTCGGCACCCTGGCGCGCTCGATGCCGCAGTTGGGGCTGCTGGTGATCCTCACGCTGATTCCGCTGGAGATCCTCTCCGGCGGCACCACCCCGCGCGAGAGCATGCCGGAGCTTGTGCAGAACATCATGCTGGCGGCGCCGACCACGCACTTCGTCAGCCTGGCCCAGGCCATCCTGTTCCGCGATGCCGGGTTGTCCATCGTCTGGCCGCAGCTGCTGGCGATCGTCGGTATTGGCGCGGCCTTCTTCGGCGGGGCGCTGTGGCGGTTCCGCCGGACCATCGGGCAGATGGCGTGAACCGCACAGGCTGGCACGGCCTCTTGTAGGAGCGAGCTTGCTCGCGAACGGCCTCCGCAGCGGGGCATTCGCGAGCAAGCTCGCTCCTACGAAAAACGCTTCAGCGTTTGGCCAATCCGAGGATGATGTTCCACTGCTCGTCGGTGACCGGCATCACCGACAGGCGGCTGCCTCGCTGCACCAGCGCCAGCTCTTCCAGGCCGGCGGCGGCCTTGATCGCACCGAGCGGCAGCACTTCACGGAAGGCTTCCACGAAGCTCACGTCACGCGCGCTCCAGGGGTTTTTCTCGGCACTGGCCTTGGCGTCGTGATAGGGGCTTTGCGGGTCCAGCGCCGTGGGATCGGGGTAGGGCTCGCCCTCGATCTGACCAATACCGGCGACGCCCGGTTGCGGGCAGCTCGAATGGTAGAAGAAGAACTGGTCGCCCGGCTGCATGCTGCGTACGAAGTTGCGCGCCTGGTAGTTGCGCACGCCATCCCAGCGCGCTTTTGCTAGGCGCTTCAGGTCGTGGATCGACAGTTCGTCGGGTTCCGATTTCATCAGCCAATACGGCATGATCCTTGCTCCATTTTCGCCGTTTTTGTAGGAAGAGGCTGACTCCGACGACCGGGTCCGGCATGCAATTGCGGGACGCTTCCCATTGTCGGAGAATGCCGCCGATTTTCAGCTTGGCACGCGCCGGACGGACCAAAAACCACCGCCGGCCATCGTTGACAGTTTGCCTGGAAGGGGGAGGCAATCGATGAAGCGTAAGCCTGATCTACTGTGGGTGCTGGTCATTCTGTTCGGCCTGGGGGTTGTCACCACCGGTTACACCCAAAGCCTTTGGGACCGTCAGGGCGACGTGCCGGTCCAGGTGACCAAACAGCCCTGATTCACTCCGCGTGGCGTCGCAGGGATCGCGGCGTCGCAGCGAGCGCACCATACCAGCCCGCGTCTGTGACTATGCCCTGCAGGGGCACATCCCAGCTGGCCAGGTCCAGCCTGTCCACCTTCTGGCATTCATGCGCCAGGCCCAAAAGTGTCGGTTTGCGCCAGATTCTGCGCTGTCCCAGGTAAGCCAGGGTGCGGTCGTAGAAGCCCTTGCCCATGCCCAGGCGCCCACCGTCCTCATCGAATCCGACCAGCGGCAACAGCACCAGGTCCAGTGTCCAGGGTGCGCGCTGCTGGTGACGGTTGCGTTGTGGTTCGGCGATTCCGAAGCGGTTGCGCGTCCAGCGTTCGCCATTGCCGATGCGCTGGAAGGTCATGTGCGTGTGCGGCCAGCGGCTGAGCACCGGCAGGTAGGTCGCCTTGCCGCGCTTCTGTGCGGCCTTCAGCAGCGGACGGGGATCGATCTCGCCGTCGGCGGGCAGGTACAGCGCAATGTGGCGGGCGCGGCGAAACAGCGGATGCTGCGCCATCTGGCGTTGCAGATCGCGGGCGGCCTGGCGTTGCTGTTGCGGAGTGAGTGCGCGTCGGGCCTGGCGTAGCAGGCGGCGCAGGGCGGCGCGGGAGAGATCGTGGGCGTGGATCATGGAGAAGGAAAAGCTCCCCGGAAATGCCGCTGTCGGGTTAGCCCTTGAACCCGAAAGTTCAAGGTGGCGGTTGCAGTAGGCTTTAAGGCTTTCCGTCGTGCGGACATGCACACCAGCCCAACTGGCAACCTCCGTTGTTGCGATTATCGGCTCAGGGACATCACCGACTGGCCAACACACCAGGGAGCGTGGCCAGTATACCCCAGGGTTTCTTCGCCGGTCAGTCTTCACTCCCGGCTTGATCGGTGGTAAGGGCGCGGTCGACGCGGTCGAGCAGTTCGCGCACACGCTCGCGTGTCGAACTGTTGTCGATGTCCTGGCGCTCCTGCCGATGCAGCAGGTCGTGGGTGATGTTCAGGGCGGCCATCACGGCGACGCGATCGGCGCCGATGACTTTTCCGCTTGAGCGAATCTCGCGCATCTTGCTGTCCAGATAGCGCGCGGCGCTTTCCAGGTTGACGCGTTCGTCGGCGGGGCACGTGATGCAGTATTCCTTGTCGAGGATCTGCACATTCAGGGTGTTCGTCTGGCTCATGAGTCCTGCTCCAGGGCTTTCAGGCGCAAAATCATCGCTTCGACCTTGTGGCGCGCCAATTCGTTCTTCTCGATCAGATGAGCGCGCTCTTCGCGCCAGTTCTTCTCGTTCGCCCGCAGCAACCGGTTCTCCGCCTTGAGCTGTTCCAGGCGCTGGAGCAGCAGGTCGAATTTGGCGATCAGCGCGTGCAGGTCGGCGTCTTCCATGGGCTCTCGCTTGGACAAGGGATGACCGGAAACTATATAGGGTGCCGCGCCGCCAGGGTCAACGCGACGACCGTCCGACGCGCCGCCGCATGGTCTGCGCACGTCCGGCGGTGCTAGGATAGCGGCTCTCATTCTATGCGTAGCGCCCGATGGCGCCTAGCGTCGATATCAGGTCCCGCACGATGTCCACAACCACTTCCGCCTATACCGCTTTCACCGCTCTGCTCGCCGAAGCCGCGCTGCCCATTTCCCCCGCCGAACTGCACGGCAACCTGCTTGGCCGCGTCTGCGCCGGTGCCGGTTTCGACCAAGGCGAATGGCAGCTGGCCGCCGCCGAACTGCTCGGCGGCGAACCGAACGAGCGCCTGCAGGCAGCGCTTGGCGGCCTGCTCGGCATGGTCGAGCAGGACTTCCGCAGCGGCGAGATGGCCGTGGTGCTGATGCTCCCCAACGATGACGCGCCGCTGGCCGAGCGCGCCCAGGCCGTCGGTCAGTGGTGCCAGGGCTTCCTCGCCGGCTTCGGCCTGGCGCTGCGCCAGCCGAGCCTGTCCGACGAAGCCGACGAAGTGCTGCAGGACATCGCCGCCATCGCCCAGGTCCAGGGTCAGCTGGAAGACTCCGAGGACGGCGAAAGCGACTATATGGAAGTTCAGGAATACCTGCGGGTCGCCCCGCTGCTGCTGTTCTCCGAATTCGGCAAGGTGCCGGCGCCGACCGAGAAACCCTCCCTGCACTGAGGTAGCTGCATGATCCGTATCGCCAAATCGGAATTCGCCCGTCGGCGCAAGGCGCTGATGGCGCAGATGGAGCCCAACAGCATCGCTATTCTGCCGGCGGCGCAGATGTTCATCCGCAACCGCGACGTCGAGCACGTCTACCGCCAGGACAGCGACTTCCAGTACCTCACCGGCTTCCCCGAGCCGGAAGCGGTGATGGTTCTGATTCCCGGTCGCGAGCACGGTGAATACGTGCTGTTCTGCCGCGAGCGCGATCCGGAGCGTGAACTCTGGGACGGCTTGCGTGCCGGCCAGGACGGCGCGACGCGCGACTTCGGCGCCGACGATGCCTTCCCCATTGGCGATATCGACGACATCCTCCCCGGCCTGATCGAAGGCCGCGACCGCGTCTACTACGCGCTGGGTGCTAACCCCGAATTCGACCGCCGGCTGATGGACTGGATCAACGTGATCCGCTCCAAGGCCCGCCAGGGCGCACAGCCGCCGAACGAGTTCGTCGCCCTCGACCACCTGCTTCACGACCTGCGCCTGTACAAGAGCGCAGGCGAAGTGAAGGTGATGCGCTATGCCGCCGAGGTTTCCTGTGGCGCGCACATCCGCGCCATGCAGGCCTGCCGTCCGGGGCTGCACGAATTCCACCTGGAAGCCGAGCTGGAATACGCCTTCCGCCTGGGCGGCGCGAAGATGCCGGCCTACGGCTCGATCGTCGCCGCCGGCCGCAACGCCTGCATCCTGCACTACCGGGAGAACGACGCGGTGATCAAGGACGGCGACCTGATCCTGATCGATGCCGGCTGCGAGATCGACTGCTACGCCAGCGACATCACCCGCACCTTCCCGGCCAACGGCACCTTCAGCCCCGAGCAGAAGGCGATCTACGAGCTGGTGCTGGAAGCCAACATGGCGGCCTTCGACTACATCGCCCCGGGACGTCACTGGAACGAAGCCCACGAGGCCACCGTGCGGGTCATCACCGCCGGCCTGGTGAAGCTCGGCCTGCTCACAGGTGACGTCGACGAGCTGATCGCCAGCGAAGCCTACAAGGCCTTCTACATGCACCGTGCCGGCCACTGGCTGGGCATGGACGTGCACGACGTCGGCGAGTACCGCGTTGGTGGCGAGTGGCGCGTGCTCGAGCCGGGCATGGCGATGACCGTCGAGCCGGGCATCTACATTTCCCCGGACAACACCGACGTGCCGAAGAAGTGGCGCGGCATCGGCGTGCGCATCGAAGACGACGTGGTGGTGACCAAGACCGGTTGCGAAGTCCTCACCAATGGCGTGCCCAAGACCGTCGCCGAGATCGAGGCCCTGATGGCCGAGGCCAAGGCCCGGGCCGCCTGAGATGCAACGCGCAAACCTGGCGATCATCGGTGGCGGCCTGGTCGGTGCCAGCCTGGCGCTGACCCTGCAGGCCGGCGCCCGGGCACGCGGCTGGCGCATCGTGCTGATCGAGCCCTTCGCCCCCGGCGACGCTTACCAGCCCAGCTATGACGCGCGCTCTTCGGCGCTGTCGTTCGGCAGCCGGCAGATCTACGAGCGCCTGGGCCTGTGGCAGCACATCGCCCAGCGCAGCGCGCCGATCATGCAGATCCACGTGTCCGACCGCGGGCGCTTCGGCTCCGCGCGACTGACCGCGGTGGAAGAGGGCGTGCCGGCGCTCGGCTACGTGGTGGAAAACGCCTGGCTCGGCCAATGCCTGTGGCAGGCGCTCGATCATGAAGTGGTGAGCTGGCGCTGCCCGGCCGAAGTGCGGCGCATGGACGCCCTGGCTGATGGCTACCGGCTGACCCTGGACGACGACTCGCAGCTGGACTGCGACCTCGCCGTGCTGGCCGATGGCGGCCGCTCCGGCCTGCGCGAGCAGCTGGGCATCGGCGTGCGCCGCGAGCCCTACGGGCAAGTCGCGCTGATCGCCAACGTCAGCCCGACCGAGGAACACCGGGGCCAGGCTTTCGAACGCTTCACCGAACACGGGCCCATGGCCCTGCTGCCGCTGCCGGAAAACCGCTGCGCGCTGGTCTGGACTCGCGCCCCGCGCGATGCCGAGCGTCTGCGCGACGTGCCGGAGCGGCAATTCCTCGACGAATTGCAGGCCGCCTTCGGCTATCGCCTGGGCGGCTTCCGCCAGGTCGGCGCGCGCTATTGCTATCCGTTGGCGCTGACCGAAGCGGAAGAGCAAGTCCGTCCGCACCTGGTGGTGCTGGGCAATGCCGCGCACAGCCTGCACCCGATCGCCGGGCAGGGCTTCAACCTGTCGCTGCGCGATGCCCAGGCCCTGGCCGACCGCCTGCTGACCGAGAGCGCCGCGCCCGGCGATTTCGCCGTGCTGCAGCGCTACCTCGATGGCCAACGCCTCGACCAGCAAATGACCGTCGGCTTCTCCGATCGCGTCACCCGCCTGTTCTCCAATGCCCAGCCGATGCTGGCCACCGGACGCAACCTGGGCCTGCTCGGCCTCGACCTGCTGCCGCCGGCCAAGCGCTGGTTCGCCCGCCAGGCCATGGGCCTGGGCGCCCGGCCGGTCTAGGGAGAGCGGATGTCGTCGAAGATGGCGCGTCGCGCCCGCCTGCTGCGCATTGGCCTGAACCTCTACCCGCCCTACATCGGCGCCGGCGTGCGCGTGCGCCACATCAGCCCGGACTTCCGCGAAGTGCGGGTGAAGATGGTGCTGTCCTGGTTCAACCGTAACTACGTCGGCACCCAGTTCGGCGGCAGCCTGTACAGCATGACCGACCCCTTCTTCATGCTCATGCTGATGGAGAACCTGGGGCGCGATTACATCGTCTGGGACAAGGCCGCCAACATCGAATTCATCACCCCCGGCAAGGGCCCGGTCTACGCCGATTTCCGCATCGACCATAGCCTGCTGGACGAAGTCCGGGAGCAGACCGCCGGCGGCGCCAAGTGCCTGCCGCGCCTGCACGCCGAGGTGCGCGACAGCGAGGGCACGCTGGTTGCGCGGGTACAGAAGACCCTTTACGTCAGACTCAAGCCGCGCCTGCGTCAGGCCGGCTGATGGACAAGGAACAAGGAGTGCAGATGCACGCGGATCTGGTGATCGTAGGCGCAGGCATGGTCGGCAGCGCGCTGGCCCTGGCATTGCAGGGCAGCGGCCTGGAGATCCTGCTGGTGGACGGCTCGCCGCTGAGCGTGAAGCCCTACGACCGCAACGCCCGTTTCGAGCCGCGCGTCAGCGCCCTGTCCGAGGCCAGCCGACGCATCCTGCAGCGCCTGCATGCCTGGGACGGCATCCTCGCGCGGCGCGCCGAAGCCTATCGGGACATGCACGTGTGGGACGGCTCCGGCACCGGCCAGGTGCACTTCAGCGCCGCCAGCGTGCATGCCGACGTGCTCGGCCACATCGTCGAGAACCGCGTGGTGCAGGACGCGCTGATGGAGCGTCTGCACGACTCGACCATCGGCCTGCTGCCCAACGCGCGCCTGGAGCAGCTGCGCCACTCCGGCGACGACTGGTTGCTGACCCTCGCCGACGGCCGGCAGATCCGCACGCCGCTGGTGATCGCCGCCGACGGCGCCAACTCCGCCGTGCGCCGCCTGGCCGGCTGCGCCACCCGCGAGTGGGATTACCTGCATCACGCCATCGTCACCAGCGTACGTTGCGAACAACCGCACCAGGCCACCGCCTGGCAGCGTTTCACCGACGACGGCCCGCTTGCCTTCCTGCCGCTGTCGCGCGACGGCGATGCGCGCTGGTGCTCGATCGTCTGGTCGACCACGCCGGAAGAGGCCGAAAAACTGATGGCGCTCGATGACGAGGGCTTCCGCGTCGCACTTGGCCGCGCCTTCGAGCAGCGCCTGGGCAACGTCGAGCATGTCGATCCGCGCCTGTGCATCCCGCTCCGTCAGCGTCACGCCAAACGCTATGTGGAGCCGGGCCTCGCGCTGATCGGCGACGCCGCGCACACCATCCACCCGTTGGCCGGGCAGGGCGTGAACCTCGGCTTCCTCGATGCCGCGGTGCTCGCCGAAGTGCTGCTGCATGCCCATGCGCGTGGCGAGAGCATTGCCGACGAGCGCGTGCTGAGCCGCTTCGAGCGCCGTCGCATGCCGCACAACCTGGCGATGATGGCCGCGATGGAAGGCTTCCAGCGCCTGTTCCAGGCCGACCCGCTGGGGGTGCGCTGGCTGCGCAACGCCGGGTTGCGCCTGGTCGACCGCCACCACGAGGCAAAGGGCCTGTTCGTTCGCCAGGCGCTCGGGCTATCGGGCGACCTGCCGGCGCTGGCTCGCGTCTGACGCGCTGCGACCCTCGGTCGCGGCGCGGCGCAACACCCCGACACAAAGGTCCACTCCGGCGGTAAATGAGTTTCCCTATCATTTGGGACCCTTATTTCGCCGCCCAAGGACTCGCCCTATGTCGGTTCGCCAAGGCCTTCTCGCTTCCCTCGCCCTTCTTGCCCTGCCAGCCGCCGCCCAGGCCGCCGATGAAGTGGTGGTCTATTCCTCGCGTATCGACGAGCTGATCAAGCCGGTGTTCGACGCCTACACGGCGAAGAGCGGGGTGAAGGTGAAGTTCATCACCGACAAGGAGGCGCCGCTGATGGCGCGGATCAAGGCCGAGGGCGCGAATACCCCGGCCGACCTGCTGCTCACGGTGGACGCCGGCAACCTCTGGCAGGCGGAGAAGATGGGCATCCTGCAGCCCTTCGACTCGCCGACCCTGGACGCCAACATTCCCGCGCAGTACCGCTCCGGCACCGACAGCTGGACCGGCCTGTCGCTGCGCGCGCGGACCATCGTCTACTCCACCGAGCGGGTGAAGCCGGACGAGCTGTCCACCTACGAAGCACTCGCCGACAAGCGCTGGGAAGGCCGCCTGTGCCTGCGCACGGCGAAGAAGGTCTACAACCAGTCGCTGACCGCGACCTTGATCGAAACCCATGGCGAGCAGAAGACCGAGGAAATCCTCAGGGGCTGGGTCGGCAACCTGGCCACCGACGTATTCTCCGACGACACCGCGCTGCTCCAGGCCATCGCCGCCGGGCAGTGCGACGTCGGCATCGTCAACACTTACTACTATGGGCGTCTGCACCAGCAGAAGCCGGACCTGCCGATCAAGCTGTTCTGGCCGAACCAGGCCGACCGCGGCGTGCACGTGAACCTGTCGGGCATCGGCCTGACCAAGCACGCGCCACACCCCGAGCAGGCGAAGGCGCTGGTGGAGTGGATGACCGGTCCCGAGGCGCAGGCACTGTTCGCTTCGATCAACCAGGAATTCCCGGCCAACCCGAAGGTCGCACCTTCCGAAGAGGTGGCGGCCTGGGGCAGCTTCAAGGCCGACAGCATTCCGGTGGAAATCGCCGGCAAGCGCCAGGCGGAGGCGATCAAGCTGATGGATCGCGCCGGGTGGAATTGAGGTTGGCTTTCCCAGTAGGAGCGAGCTTGCTCGCGAACCCGAGCCGCGTGCCGAAGCGTTCGCGAGCAAGCTCGCTCCTACGAAGGGCAACGGCATAGCCATGCTCCTTCGCTGGCGCCTCGTCTCCTTCGCCCTCGCTGCCCTCGTCCTCCTGCCGCTCAGCGTATTGGCCCTGAGCTGGAGCGACATCGACGGCGAGATCTGGGCGCACCTGTGGGACACCCAGCTGCCGCGTCTGCTCGGCAACAGCCTGCTGCTGGTGCTGGGCGTCGGCATCGGCGTCGTCGTCCTGGGCACCAGCCTGGCCTGGCTCACCACGCTCTGCGAGTTTCCCGGAAGACGCTGGCTGGACTGGGCGCTGATGCTGCCGTTCGCCATCCCTGCCTATGTGTTGGCGTTCGTCTTCATCGGTTTGCTGGACTTCGCCGGCCCGCTGCAGAGCCTGCTGCGTGAAGTCTTCGGCAGTGGCCTGCGGCTCCCGCGGGTGCGCTCCACGGGTGGGGTGATCCTGGTCCTCACGCTGGTCTTCTATCCGTACGTCTACCTGCTGGCGCGTGGCGCCTTCCTTGCTCAAGGGCGTGGGCTCAGCGAAGCGGCGCGGGTGCTCGGGCTGTCGCCGTGGCAAGCGTTCTGGCGCGTGGCCCTGCCGATGGCACGACCTGCCATTGGCGCCGGGCTGGCCCTGGCGATCATGGAAACCATGGCCGATTTCGGTGCCGTGGCAGTGTTCAACTACGACACCTTCACCACGGCGATCTACAAGACCTGGTACGGCTTCTACAGCCTGTCGAGCGCCGCGCAGCTGGCGAGCCTGTTGCTACTCGGAGTGTTTCTCGCGCTCTTTGCCGAACGACGCTCGCGAGGCCGTGCGGTGACGGCAAGCGAGCGGCCGCGGAGCGCGCCGCTTTATCACCTGCGCGGGATCAGGGCGTTCGCTGCCAGCGCCTGGTGCGGGCTGGTGTTCGCCTGTGCGTTCGTCGTTCCGCTGATGCAGTTGCTGGTGTGGTGTTGGCAGCGCGGTCGCTTCGACTTCGACGAGCGCTACCGCGAACTCGTACTGCACAGCCTCTGCCTGGGTGCCGCCGCGGCTGTGCTGACGGTGGCTGCCGGATTGCTGCTGGCCTTCGCCCGGCGCCAGGCGCCGGTGCCGGCGGTGCGCGCGGCGGTGGGCATCGCCAACCTCGGTTATGCCTTGCCCGGCGCGGTGCTGGCGGTGGCGATCATGCTGGCCTTCAGCTGGCTGGACAATCACTGGGTGATCCCGCTTTCGCTAGCGCTTGGCGGCGCCGGCAAGCCGCTGCTGCTGGGTAGCCTCGGTGCGTTGCTGCTGGCTTACCTGATCCGCTTCCTGGCCGTGGCACAGGGGCCGCTGGAAAGCACCCTGGCGCGGATTCGGCCGTCGCTGGTCGAGGCATCGCGCAGCCTTGGCGTCGGTGGATTCGAAATGTTCCGGCGCGTCCAGTTGCCGCTGCTGGCGCCGGGCTTGCTCAGCGCCGCGCTGCTGGTATTCGTCGATACGCTCAAGGAAATGCCGGCCACCCTGCTGATGCGCCCCTTCGGCTGGGACACCCTGGCGGTGCGCGTCTTCGAGATGACCAGCGAGGGCGAGTGGGCGCGCGCCGCGCTGCCGGCCGTGAGCCTGGTGCTGGTCGGTCTGCTGCCGGTCGCCTTGCTGATTCGTCGATCGGCGATGGCCGCAACGTCGCCTCAGTCGGCCATCGGGCACGGTGTCCAGCACCCCGCCTAGCGGCTACAATGCGCCCGTTTCGTGCGGGCCGCCCACGCGCTCCGCATTCGCCATTCCCGGAAGGAGACAACCCATGGGACAGCGCACCCCGCTCTACGAGCTGCATGTCGCCCTAGGCGCCAAGATCGTCGATTTCGGCGGCTGGGACATGCCCCTGCATTATGGATCGCAGGTCGAAGAGCACCACCAGGTACGTCGCGACTGCGGCGTATTCGATGTTTCCCACATGACCGTGGTGGACGTCTCCGGCCCAGAAGCCAAGGAATACCTGCAGCACCTGCTGGCCAACGACGTCGAGCGCCTGCAGACGCCCGGCAAGGCGCTGTACAGCGGCATGCTCAACGAGCAGGGTGGGGTGGTCGACGACCTCATCGTCTACCTGGGCGTGTTCGGCTATCGCCTGGTGGTCAACGCCGCCACCCGCGACAAGGACATGGCCTGGCTGCAGGCCCGCGCCGAAGGTTTCGAGGTGACCCTGCACGAGCGCTCGGACCTGGCCATGCTGGCCGTCCAGGGCCCCAGCGCGCGGGACAAGACCGCCGCCCTGGTGAGCCCATCGCGCGCCACCCTGATCCACGAACTCAAGCCCTTCCAGGGCAAGGCCGACGGCGACTGGTTCATCGCCCGCACCGGTTACACCGGCGAAGACGGCCTGGAAATCATGCTGCCGGCCGATGAAGCGCCAGGCTTCCTCAACGAGCTGGTCGGCGCCGGCATCGCCCCGGCCGGCCTCGGTGCGCGCGACACGCTGCGCCTGGAAGCCGGCATGAACCTGTATGGCCAGGACATGGACGAGAGCGTCTCGCCGCTGTCGGCCAACATGGGCTGGACCATCGCCTGGGAGCCGCAGTCCCGCGACTTCTATGGCCGCCGCGCGCTGGAAGCCCTGCGCGCCGCCGGCAACCAGCCCAAGCTGGTCGGCCTGGTGCTGGAGGAGCGCGGCGTGCTGCGCGCCCACCAGGTGGTGCGGGTCGCCGGCATCGGCGACGGCGAGATCACCAGCGGCAGCTTCTCCCCGACGCTCGGCAAGTCCATCGCCCTGGCGCGCCTGCCGGCGGCCACCGGCGACCGCGCCGAGGTGGAAATCCGTGGCAAGTGGTACCCGGTGCGCGTCGTTCAGCCGAATTTCGTGCGCCATGGCAAAGCCCTGATCTAAATTGCATAGGCGACCGGTGGTCGCCGCTGCCCAGTCCCCGAGGAAAACAACATGAGCAACATTCCCGCCGAACTGCGTTATGCCGCCAGCCACGAGTGGGCGCGCCTGGAAGCCGACGGTAGCGTCACCGTGGGCATCTCCGACCACGCCCAGGAAGCCCTGGGCGACGTGGTCTTCGTCGAACTGCCGGAGCTTGGCAAGCAGCTGGCCGCCGGCCAGGAAGCCGGTGTGGTGGAGTCGGTGAAGGCCGCCTCGGACATCTACGCCCCGGTGGGCGGCGAAGTCATCGCCATCAACGAAGCGCTGGCCGACACCCCGGAAAACGTCAACAACGATCCCTACGGCTCCTGGTTCTTCAAGCTCAAGCCGAGCAACCCGGCCGAGCTGGACAAGCTGCTCGACGCTGCCGGCTACGCAGCCGCCAGCGAAGCGGACGCCTGATCGGCGATTCGTCCACAAGGCCCCGCTTCGGCGGGGCCTTGTCGTTTGGGCTGGCCTATCCTGTCCTGACCGTCGCGCTTTCCCGTTCGAGGTCCAGGTCATGTCGCAAAGCCCTTCGCTGTCCCAGCTGCAGCAGCCCGATGCCTTCCTCAGCCGCCACCTCGGCCCCGATGCCGCCGAACAGCAGGCGATGCTCGATGCCCTGGGCGTCGCCAGCCTCGACGAGCTGGTGGTGCAGACGGTGCCGCCGGCGATCCGCCTGAACCGCCCGCTGGAACTGCCGGCCGCACTCGACGAACGGGGCGCGCTGGCGAAGCTGCGCGGCTATGCCGAGCAGAACCAGCTGTGGACCAGCCTGATCGGCACCGGCTACTACGGCACGCTCACGCCCACGGTGATCCTGCGCAACGTGCTGGAGAATCCCGGCTGGTACACCGCCTACACGCCCTACCAACCGGAAATCGCCCAGGGCCGCCTGGAGGCGCTGCTGAACTTCCAGCAGCTGACCATCGACCTCACCGGCCTGGACCTCGCCAGCGCCTCGCTGCTCGACGAGGCCACCGCCGCCGCCGAGGCCATGGCCCTGGCCAAGCGCGTGGCCAAGGCGAAGAGCAACCTGTTCTTCGTCGACGCCAACTGCCATCCGCAGACCATTTCCGTGGTGCGCACCCGTGCCGAGGCCTTCGGCTTCGACCTGGTGGTGGATGAGCTGGACAAGCTTGCCCAGCACGAAGTGTTCGGCGCGCTGCTGCAGTACCCGGACAGCCGCGGCGAAGTCCGCGACTTGCGCCCGCAGATAGATGCGCTGCACGCCCGGCAGGCCATCGCCTGCGTCGCTTCCGACCTGCTCAGCCTGCTGCTGCTCACGCCGCCGGGTGAGCTGGGTGCCGACGTGGTGCTCGGCAGCGCCCAGCGGTTCGGCGTGCCCATGGGCTACGGCGGGCCGCACGCAGCTTTCTTCGCCACCCGTGACGAGTTCAAGCGCGCCATGCCGGGGCGGATCATCGGGGTGTCCAAGGACGCTCGCGGCAACACTGCGCTGCGCATGGCGCTGCAGACCCGCGAGCAGCACATCCGCCGCGAGAAGGCCAACTCCAACGTCTGCACCTCGCAGGTGCTGCTGGCCAACATCGCCAGCCTGTATGCCGTCTACCACGGTCCGCAGGGCCTCAGGCGCATCGCCCAGCGCGTGCACCGGCTCACCGCGATCCTCGCGGCCGGCCTGCAGGCCAAGGGCATCAAGCGGGTCAACGCGCACTTCTTCGACACCCTGACCCTGGAGGTCGGCGCGCAACAGGCGGCGATCCTCGAGCGCGCCCGCGCGGCCCGCTACAACCTGCGTGTCGTCGGCGAACAGCGCCTGGGGCTGAGCCTGGACGAAACCTGCGACGCGACTACTGTCGCCGACCTGTTCGACATCCTCCTCGGCGCCGGGCATGGCCTGGACGTGGCAGCGCTGGATGCCGGCGCCGTCGCCGAGGGCATTCCCACCGCGCTGCAGCGCCGTTCGGGCTACCTGGCGCACCCGGTGTTCAACCGCCACCACAGCGAGACCGAGATGCTGCGCTACCTGCGCCAGCTCGAGGGCAAGGACCTGGCGCTGAACCAGGCGATGATCCCGCTGGGCTCCTGCACCATGAAGCTCAATGCCACCAGCGAGATGATCCCCATCACCTGGCCGGAGTTCGCCAACCTGCATCCCTTCGTGCCGCGCGAGCAGGCCGAGGGCTATCGCCTGCTGATCGACGAGCTGGAGTCCTGGCTGCGCGCGATCACCGGCTTCGATGCCATCTGCATGCAGCCCAACTCCGGTGCCCAGGGCGAGTACGCCGGGCTGCTGGCGATCCGCAAGTTCCACGAGAGCCACGGCGAGGGCCACCGCAACATCTGCCTGATCCCCTCTTCGGCGCACGGCACCAACCCGGCCTCGGCAATCATGGCGAGCATGCGCGTGGTGATCGTCGAGTGCGACAAGGAGGGCAACGTCGATCTCGACGACCTCAAGCGCAAGGCCGCCGAAGCCGGCGCCCAGTTGTCCTGCCTGATGATCACCTACCCCTCGACCCACGGCGTGTACGAGGAGGGCATCCGCGAGATCTGCGAGGTTATCCACAACCATGGCGGACAGGTCTACATGGACGGTGCCAACCTCAACGCCCAGGTCGGCCTGGCGCGTCCGGCGGACATCGGCGCCGACGTCTCGCACATGAACCTGCACAAGACCTTCTGCATCCCCCACGGCGGCGGTGGGCCGGGCATGGGCCCGATCGGCGTGAAGAAACACCTCGCGCCCTTCGTCGCCAACCACCCGGTGATCCGCATCGAGGGGCCGAACCCGCTGAACGACGCGGTCAGCGCGGCGCCCTGGGGCAGCGCGAGCATCCTGCCGATCAGCTGGATGTACATCGCCATGATGGGCCCGCAGCTGGCCGACGCCACCGAGGTCGCCATCCTCAACGCCAACTACCTGGCGAGCCGGCTGGAGGGCGCCTTCCCGGTGCTCTACAGGGGACGCAACGACCGCGTGGCGCACGAATGCATCCTCGACCTGCGCCCACTCAAGGCGCAGACCGGGATCAGCGAGGAGGACGTGGCCAAGCGCCTGATGGACTACGGCTTCCATGCCCCGACCATGTCCTTCCCGGTGCCCGGCACGCTGATGGTCGAGCCGACCGAGAGCGAGTCGAAACACGAGCTGGACCGCTTCATCGAGGCGATGCTGAGCATCCGCGCGGAGATCGGCAAAGTGGAAAACGGCGAATGGCCGGCCGAGGACAACCCGCTGAAACGCGCACCGCACACGCTCGCGGACGTGACCGGAACCTGGGAGCGCCCCTATACGTTGGCCCAGGCGGTGACGCCCACCGAGCACACCCGCCTGTTCAAGTACTGGCCGGCGGTGAACCGGGTGGACAACGTCTACGGCGACCGCAACCTGTTCTGCGCCTGCGTGCCGCTGGACGATTACCGCGAGTGAGCGGCGTAGGAGCGGATCTCATCCGCGAAGGCCAAGGCACGGGCTTTGCCCGCGCATCGCGGACAAGGTCCGCTCCTACAGGTTGTGGGTCAGCGCGATGGTTCGTCCGGCTCGGCCAGGATCGCGTTGGCCAGCTCCATGTCGCTGCGTTGCTGCAACTGCGGATGGTCCTGGCGCAGGCGCTGCAGCGCCGCCTCCAGATATGGCCCGCGAATGGCGCCGTCGCTGGCCACGTAGCTGCCGGCGTCTTCGCGCGCAGCCACCAGTAGCTTCTTGTCGCCCTTCTTGAAGGTCAGGTAGGTCGACGCAGTGGTCGCGCCGGACGAGATGACGTCGCGCCAGAAGTCGTCGGCCATGGCCGAGCCGAGGGGCAGCAGGCAGAGGAGGGTGCAAGTGGCGGTCAGTTTGGTCATGCGCATCGGATGTACTCCTGGTAAGTCCGCATGACTTTTGGAAAGCGCAGGGTTCCCGAGGGTTCGGCAAAACTTCCAGGCGGTCGCGCCGGGCCCCTTTGTAGGAGCGGACCTTGTCCGCGAATCGCGCGCATGGCGCGCTCCTACAGGCTGGAATTGGTGCGGGGACATTCGCGGATAAGATCCGCTCCTACCGGGGTGACGCCTACGCCAAACCGCCACGTGGGACGAGAAACCCATGCTGCAACCGGCCTCGATCAAGCGCGGTGCCGAACCGGGCGACGACAGCATGGGTTTCGTACCTCAACCGATCCTACGCTTCACTCCTGGTCGGCCAGGATCGCGCTGGCCAGCTCCATGTCGCTGCGTTGCTGCAGTTCCGGATGCTCGCTGCGCAGCTGCTGCAGCTGGGCTTCGAGGTAGGGGCCGCGGATGGCGCCTGCGCTGGCGACGAAGCTGCCGGCGTCGTCGGCCAGCGGGCCTACGAGCTTGTGGTCGCCGTTGCTGGTCAGGTAGCTGGAAGCGGTGGTGGCGCCGGTCGAGATCAGGCTGCGCAAGCCGTCGTCGTCGGCGAGGGCGGCAGTGGCGGGCAGGGTGAAGAGGGCGGTGGCGAATACCGCCGTGGAAATGCGCATGGAGACTCCGAGGGGTTGTGCGTTCGCGCCCCTCAGAGTGTTCGGCGGCCGGCGAGTTCCGGGCCGTTCGGCGGATCGCGCCGACGGCCCGTGGGCCGACTCACTCGCCCTTCAGCGCCGGGTCGTCCGGGTTCTGCTGCTCCAGCTCGGCGAGCTGCATCTGCACCTTCTCCAGCTGGCCCATTTCGCGCAGGTAGCCGATCAGCGCGAGGCGCGCAGAGCGGTTCTGCGGATTGCGCTGCAGCAGTTGCTCCAGCTCGTGGCAGGCGGCGTCGGCCTGGCCACTGTCGTGCAGGCCGATGGCCAGGATGTAGCCGAACTGTGCGTCGTCCGGGCTCAGTCGCGCCGCTTCGCGCAGCTCCTTGAGCGCTGCGTCGCGCTGCCCCTGGCGCACCAGCGAGAGGCCGAGGGCGTGGTGCAGCAGGCCCGAGCGCGGGTGCTGCTTGAGCGCCGCATCGAGCAGCTGGCGGGCTTCGTCCTTGCGCTGCGCGGCGTCCAGCCACTGGTAGAGGCTGACGGTCGCCGGCAGGAAGTTCGGATCACGCTTGATCGCCGCGCGCAGCGCCGGCTCCACGTCGGTGTCGCGGCCCAGCAGCTGATAGAGCATGGCGCGGTTGAGGTTGGACTCGGCGCGCTCGGCCAGGCTCAGCTGGGCTTCCTCGTATTCCTTCACACCCTTGTCGAACGCAGCGCCCAGGTTCGCGCGCAGCTCAGGCGGAAGTTGCAGCAACTGCCAGACGGCGGTCAGGCGTACCGCGCGCACCGGGTCGTCCAGCAGCGGGGTCAGCATGATCGGCAGGTTCTGCGGCGGCGACAGGGCGGCCAGCGCTTCGATGGCTGCGTTGCGCACCAGCGGGTCGGCATTGCCCAGTGCCTGGCTGGCCAGGGCCGCCGAACGCGCGCTGGGATAGGCCGGCAGTTCGGCGAGCAGGGTGGCGCGGCGGATCGCCGGCAGGTCCGGTGTCGCCAGCAACAGGTGCAGGCCGCGAGCGGCGCCGGGCTGGCCCTCGCGGGCGCGCCAGAGGCCGTCGTCATAGCGCGGCGCGGGGTTGCTGGAAGGCGCCGGTTTCTTCGTCGCCGCGCTGCCGTACCAGAGCTCGAACTGCTGGGCGATCTTCGCCGAGGCGCTGTCGCGGTGGCAGCCCAGGCAGGCGTCGGGAGCGCCGATCTTCTGCGCGTGCTCGGGGTTGGGGATGCTGAAGCTGTGGTCATGCCGGTAGTGGTTGACCATGTAGTACTTGCCCGGCATGTGGCAGGAAGTGCACTGCGCGCCCGGGGTGCCGGGCTTGTGGTGGTGGTGTTCGGGCGAGTCGTAGTTCTTCGCCTGCAGCCCGGCACCATCGATGCCTTCGCGCACTGGCTTGCCGGCGACGTTGTGGCACTGCAGGCAGACGCCATTGCCGGCGATCTTCACCTCGCCGCTGTGCGGGTTGTGGCAGTCGGTGCACTTCACGCCCTTGGCGAACATCTTGCTCTGGGTGAAGGAGCCCCATTCGAAGACCTCGTCCTTGATCTTCCCGTCGATCTGGTAGAGCTCGCGGGTCAGCAGGCTCGGCAGGTAGTCGTCCATGAACCGGCGATTGTGCTGGAAGCCGTCGCCCAGCGGCGCGCGGCGGGCGTGGCAGCGCGCGCAGGTTTCCACCAGGTCGCTGGCGGCGGTGCTGGCGGTAAGCGGTTTGTCGAAGCCCTTGGACGCGCTCTTGTCGGGCTTGGTCGCCCACTCCAGGTGCTTCGACGCCGGGCCGTGGCAGGCCTGGCAGCCGACGCCGAGGCTCTGCCAGTGGCTGGCGAAGCTGTCCTTCTGCGCGTCGAAATTGCGCTTGAAGTCGGTGGTGTGGCACTCGATGCACATGAAGTTGGCGTTCTGCGCCGGACGCGTCCAGTGCAGCTCGTCCTTGAAGTCGATGCGCTCGCCGGGGTTGAGCTGGAACCAGCGGTGCTTCTGCGTATCCCAGGCGACGCCGAGGGCCTGCAGGCGGCCGCCGGGGTATTCCAGCAGGTACTGCTGCAGCGGGGCGACGCCGAAGGTGTAGGCGACCTTGAAGTCGGCCGGCTTGCCGTCGTTGCCGGGGGTGTTGACCCAGTATTCCTCGCCCTTGCGGAAGAAGCGGGTGGTCTCGGTCTCGCCCTTGAACTTCACGTCGGCGAAGTCACCGAGGACGTTGGACTCGCTGGCGGTCTGCATCGCCTTCTGGTGATGAGAACCCTGCCAGTCCTTGACCTGCGCCTGGTGGCAGCCCTGGCACTGTTGCTCGTCGACGAAGCTGGCAGGCGGTGTGGCGGCAACCGTGGGAACGGGAGTGGGCGCAGCGGGTTTCACGGCCGGCGCGGTGGCGGGCGAAAGGCGCTGCGGTTCACTGTGCTCCATCTTCCACCAGAGGCCCGCGCTGGCGATCAGCAGCACGCCGATGGCGGCGGCGATCAGGCGCCGCGCCAGTGGGTTGGAAGGTGCTGGCGAAGGTTTTGCGGTGGAACGGCTGGCTTTGTTCTTGTCGGACTTCGGCATGCACACATCCGTTGTTCTGGCAGGCTTGAATCAGGGTGGCGGAAGCTTCAGTGACTGCCAGGGGGTTGTCAAACCCGCTCAATGGGTGGGGCGGCGGGCGCCGCCCCAGCATCCCTCAGGGCTGGCGGATCGCCGCTACGCGCGCACTGTCGACCTTGACCGCGGGATTGCCGAACTGCCGCGTGACGTAGTTCACCAGTGTCGCGATCTGCTCATCGTCGAGGCTGCCGGCGAAGCCGGGCATGAACACGTCGTCATCGCCGACCTTGCGCTGCACGCCGCCCAGCACCACCTGCACCAGGTTGTCCGGCTGCAGGGCACCGACCGTGCTGTTGTGGCTGAGCATCGGGTAGTAGCCGTCGGGCGTGCCGCCGCCGCTCCAGGTATGGCAGCTGGCGCAGTTGCCAAGGAACAGCCGGGCGCCGTCGTCGTGGGTCTGCGGGTCGAACGCCTGGCCGCGCAGCTCGACCACCGCGGCGGCGGGCTCGCCCCAGGCGAAGCGTGGCTTGCGTTCGTCGTCGTTGACCGCCTTGACGCTGCGCAGGTAGGTGGCCATGGCGTGCAGGTCGGCATCGCTCAGGTACTGGAAGCTGTGCTGCACCGCCTCGGCCATGGGGCCGGCGGCCTGGGCTTTGCCCGGTACGCGGCCGGTCTTGAGGTACTGCACCAGTTCGGCGTCGCTCCAGCCGCCAATGCCGCTGTGGGTGTCGGGGGTGATGTTGAAGGCGTACCAGCCGCCCAGGGTCGCGCCGGCGAGGAAGTCGCGGCCCTTCTCGTCCAGCGCCTTTTCCTGGAAGGCCAGGCCGCGCGGCGTGTGGCAGGTGCCGCAGTGCGCCAGGCCCTGGACCAGGTAGGCGCCGCGGTTCCAGGTGTCGCTCTGGCCGGTGTTCGGCCGGTAGACGTGGTCCTCGTGGAACAGTGCATTCCAGATCGCCAGCGGCCAGCGCATGTCCAGCGGCCAGGCGATCTCGCTGTCGCGATTGGGCTCGGCCACCGCCTGCACGCCGCCTTCGAGGAAGTAGGCGTACAGCGCCTTCATGTCGTCGTCGGTGATTCGCGCGTAGGCGGTGTAGGGCATCGCCGGGTAGAGGTGCATGCCGCCCTTGGCCACGCCTTCGCGCAGGGCGCGGGCGAAGTCTTCGTAGCTGTAGCTGCCGATACCGGTCTTCGGGTCGGGGGTGATGTTGCTCGAATAGACGTTGCCCAGCGGCGTGGCCAGCGGCAGGCCCCCCGCGGGGGGCTTGCCGTCCGGCGCGGTGTGGCAGGCGGCGCAGTCGCCGGCGCGGGCCAGGTACTCGCCGCGCTTGAGCAGCTCGGCCGGCGCGGTGTCCGAGGCACTGGCAGCATGGGCGAACAAGGGCGCGGCGAGCAGGGCGAGGAAGGCGTATCGCTTCATGCGCTGGCCTCCTGCTTCAAGTGTTCGGCGAGGCGCAGGGCGAGCGCGGCGATGGTCAGGGTGCAGTTCACCGAGCCGACGGTGGGCATCACCGCGCTGCTGGCGACGAACAGGTTGGGGTGGTCGTGGCTGCGGCAGTCCTTGTCCACCACCGAGTCCTTCGGGTCGTCGCCCATCAGGGTGGTGCCGGTGATGTGGTTGTTGTTGGCGAAATCGTCGATGAATTTCACCTCGCTGCCGCCGAGCAGCTTGGCCGCATGGGTATAGACCTCGCGGGTGTGCACCGCGCTTTTGCGCACGTAATCGTCCATCGCGTAGGTGAATTCCGGCTTGGGAATACCCAGGGCGTCGCGCTCGCTGGCGCTGGGCACGATGCGGTTTTCCGGGTGCGGGAGGATTTCGTGGAAGCTGTCGAAGCGGACGAAGCGCGCCGCGCGGTCGCGGATCTGCGCGTCCAGTTCACGGCCGAGCAGCAGCGGGCCCTTGCGGATCAGTTCGGCGGCCACCTCGTCGGTACGCGAGAGGTTGGACAGGTGGATCTTCTTCGAGGCGTATTCGCTGCGGAAGGCGCCGTCGCGGAAGCCGACCATCGAGGTCATCTCCTGCGGCCCGCGGCCCGGCCAGAGCTTCTCGCTGGCATAGAACTGCACGGCGGTGCCGGGGTGGTCCATGAGGTTGCGGCCGACCATGTCCGAGCTGTTGCCGACCTCGGACATGAGCATCAGCTTGGGCGTCTCGATGCCGTTGGCGGCGAGGATGAAGGTGTCGCCCTCGACGCGCGTCTCGTTGCCTTGCGGGTCCTTGTACAGCGCCGCGACTATCTTGCCGTCGTCGCCCTTCTCCAGATTGAACACCACGGCGTTCTCGATCAGCCGGGCGCCGGCTGCCTCGGCCTTGTCGACGTGGACGATGCCGTTGTACATGGCGCCGATCGGGCAGATCGGCATGCAGTTGTTGTTGCCGCAGCAGGTCGGCCGGTTGTCGTAGGGGCGGCTGTTGCGCGCCACCGGCTCGGTGACCACGCGGTAGCCGTTGGCGTTGAGCAGGGTCTTGATGCGCTGCTCGTTCCACGACAGCGGCAGCGGCGGCATCGGGTAGGGCTGGCTGCGCGGCGAGCCGAGCTCCTCGTCGCCGGGGCCCCAGACACCCAGTTCCTCTTCGGCGCGCTGATACCAGGGTTCGAGCTCGCTGTACTCGATGGGCCAGTCGCGGCCGACGCCGTAGAGCGTATTCAGCTTCAGGTCGTTGGGCAGGAAGCGCCAGGCGGAAGCCGCCCAGTGCCAGGTGGTACCGCCGACCGCGCGGATGTACTGCACGTCGTACGGATGCTCGCCCTTCTGGATCAGGTAGTGGTTGTCGGGGTGGTATTCGGGGTGCGGCGCGTGGGCTGTGGACGGGTAGGGCGCCTGGTTGTCGGATTTGTCCGGCTGGTTGCGGAAGCGCTCGACGATCTCCCAGCGCGACAGGCGCGGGCCGGCCTCGAGGATCAGCACGTCCTTGCCGGCCAGGGCGAGCTGGTGCGCGACCAGGGCGCCGGCGACGCCGGAACCGACCACCACATAATCGGCGCGTTGCGTGTCGGCCATGCTCAGATCTCCCGCTCGACGGGCTGCGCGGCCCAGTAGCCGGGCTTGTTTGCGCAATAGCTGCGCGGCACCAGGACATCGTCCACGGCCTTGAACATCAGGGCGTTCTCGTAAGTAACCAGGGTGGCGTCGTCATCCTCGCCGATCACGCCCAGGTACCAGCCGCCGAGGATCTGCCGGGCCAGCCATTGCTGGCGCTCGCTCCAGCCCTGCGGGGAGACGCCCAGGTGCGCCTGCAGTTCGTCGAGGCTTTGCTTGAGCGCGGCGTCGCGCTGGGAGAGGGCGTCGAACAGGCGCTGGCCGATGCGCGGGTCGAGGTTGGCGCGACCGGTCAGGTGCCGCGAGATGTTCATGAAGGCGGCCAGTTCGGCGTCATGCAGGGGCGTCAACGCGGCCCAGGCCGGGGCCGCCGGACCGAGCAGCAGGCTGCCCGCGGCGGCGGCTGTGCAGGCGACCGCCAGCAGGCGGCGGCGCGAGAGCGGGAACGCGGGCATGGGCGCCGTCGGGTTCTCGTCGAACATGCAGACCTCTCTTTCAACAGGCGAACGGTGATCAGGCGCGGCTTTGTTTCTATATGAATGCTGCCGCTTGGTTCTGAGTTTTTTGTGGCTGATTTCGGAGGATATCTTCGGAGTATTACTGCAAGAGCGGAAACCGAAAGGTTTCAGTCGGTCATCGAAGGAGGCTGCCGTCCGCTCCGTCGGCCGGGCTGGCGATGCCGGGCCGCGACCCTTAGTATTGCCGTTTGTCCAGATTCTGCAGGGCGGGTCCACCCGCCGCCGGCCCCTTCCAAGCGGTGCCGCAGACCCTACCGACCAGGCTTTCGATGAAACAGTACCTCGACCTCATGCGCCACGTGCGCGAACACGGCACCTTCAAGAGCGACCGTACCGGCACCGGCACCTACAGCGTGTTCGGCCACCAGATGCGCTTCGACCTGAGCGAAGGCTTCCCCCTGGTGACCACCAAGAAGTGCCACCTCAAATCGATCATTCACGAGCTGCTGTGGTTCCTCAAAGGCTCGACCAACATCGCCTACCTGAAGGAAAACGGCGTCTCGATCTGGGACGAGTGGGCTGACGAGAACGGTGACCTCGGCCCGGTCTATGGCTACCAGTGGCGCTCCTGGCCGGCGCCGGACGGCCGCCACATCGACCAGATCGCCAACCTGATGACGATGCTGAAGAACAACCCGGACTCGCGCCGGCTGATCGTCTCCGCCTGGAACCCGGCGCTGATCGACGAGATGGCCCTGCCGCCGTGCCACGCGCTGTTCCAGTTCTACGTCGCCGACGGCAAGCTCAGCTGCCAGCTGTACCAGCGTTCGGCCGACATCTTCCTCGGCGTGCCCTTCAACATCGCCAGCTATGCGCTGCTGACCCTGATGGTCGCGCAAGTGGCCGGCCTGCAGCCGGGCGAATTCATCTGGACCGGCGGCGACTGCCACCTGTACGCCAACCACATCGAGCAGACCGACCTGCAACTGACCCGCCAGCCGCTGCCGCTGCCGACCATGAAGCTCAACCCGCAAGTGAAGGACCTGTTCGACTTCCGCTTCGAGGACTTCGAGCTGATCGGCTACGAGTCCCACCCGCACATCAAGGCGGCGGTCGCCGTCTGACCTGCTCCCTGTGTGACAAGGCCGGCGCAATGCCGGCCTTTTCGTTTCTGCGGCCGATTGTGCGCTGGCCTGGTCTTCGTAAGCGCGCGCCGATGACCTGTGCTTTCGAGCAGGCATTTCATTCCCTCAGTGAATAATCGTTTCGCCTGGCGGTACAGGGTTTCGTCATGGTGCAGCACATTGCTATGCTCCCCCGGCTGGCCGCAGCGCTGCGGCCTACGGATTTTCCGCAGTACAACGACAAGATCGGGGACCGTCATGCAGCCTTTCAGCTTCGCCACCACCGCGCAGATCCTCTGCGAAAGTGGTTCCGCCGTCCGCCTGGGCGAACTCTGTCGCGAGCGCGGCGCCAGTCGCGTGTTGCTGGTCAGCGATCCGGGCATCACCCGCCTGGGAATGCTCGACGGCGTGCTGCCGGGCTTCGCCAGTGCCGGCGTGGCCATCGAAGTCTTCGACCAGGTGCTTGCCGATCCGCCTGAAAGCGTGGTCCTGCAAGCGGTGGCGCAAGCGCGTTCGATGGGAGCGCAACTGGTCGTCGGCTTCGGCGGCGGCAGCTCCATGGACGTCGCCAAGCTGGTCGCGCTGCTGGCCCATCCGCAGGCGATCCAGGGCCTCGGCGAGGTGTTCGGCGTGGGCAATGCGCGTGGCCCACGGCTGCCGCTGATCCAGGTGCCGACCACCGCCGGCACCGGTTCGGAGGTCACCCCCATCGCCATCGTTACCACCGGCGAAACTACCAAGACCGGAGTGGTCAGCCCCTACTTGCTGCCCGACCTGGCAGTGCTCGACGCCGACCTGACCCTCGGCCTGCCGCCGTCGGTAACCGCCGCCACTGGCATCGACGCCATGGTCCACGCCATCGAGGCTTACACCAGCAAGCTGAAGAAGAACCCGCTGTCCGACCTGCTGGCTCGCGAGGCGCTGCGCCTGCTCGCCGGCAATCTCGACGAAGTGGTGCGCAACGGCGCCAACCGCGAGGCGCGCCAGGCCATGCTGCTGGGCGCCTGCCTGGCCGGGCAGGCGTTCGCCAACGCGCCGGTGGCAGCCGTGCATGCGCTGGCCTATCCGCTGGGCGGGCACTTCCATATCCCCCACGGCCTGAGCAATGCGCTGGTGCTACCGGAGGTGATCCGCTTCAACGCGGCGTCGGCGGCGCCGCTTTACGCCGAGCTGGCGCCGCTGCTGCTGGGCTCGCGCCTGCAAGCAGGTGGCGACCTCACCGAGCAGTTCATCGCCGAGCTGGCCGAGCTGAGCCCGCGCAGCGGCCTGCCGTCGCGGCTGCGTGATGCCGGGGTGCCGGAGGAACGCTTGCCGACGCTGGCGCGCGACGCCATGCTCCAGCAGCGCCTGCTGGTCAACAACCCGCGCGAAGTGAGCGAGGCCGACGCCCTCGCCATCTACCGCGCCGCCTACTGAGGAAGCCGATGAGCCAGGAACATCCCAGCCGCAGCGATTACCGGCACTTCCAGCCGATCACCACGCGCTGGCACGACAACGACGTCTATGGCCACGTGAACAACGTGACCTACTACGGCTTCTTCGACACCGCGGTGAACACCTACCTGATCGAGAGCGGCGGGCTGGATATCCACGATGGCGAGGTGGTCGGCTTCGTGGTCAGTTCCAGCTGCGACTACTTCGCCCCGGTGGCCTTCCCCGAGCGCATCGAGGTGGGACTGCGGGTCGGCAAGCTGGGCAACAGTTCGGTGCAGTACGAGCTGGCGGTGTTCCGCGCCGGCGAAGAGCTGGCCTGCGCCGCCGGGCGCTTCGTGCATGTCTTCGTCGAGCGCGCGAGCAATCGCCCGGTCGCGATTCCGCCGCCGCTGCGCGAAGCCATGCAGGCGTTGCTGATCGAGCAGCCCTGATGGAGGCGCAGCCGTCCTACCGCCTGCTGCGCATCGACTTCACCGATGACCAGGCGTGCGCCTTCTGCCCGAACCGCCTGACCACCGGGATCGGCCGGGTGCTGGTCGACGACGCGGGCAAGGAGGTTTTCGCCGGCCCGGTGTGCGCGAAGAAGCACGCGCGCAACGCCGGCGAGAAAGTCCCTGATCTCACCCTCGCCAGCTTCGAGCCCGACAGCGGCAAGGCCGCACCCACGCCGGGGACGAAGCGCAAGGCGCCGGCCGAACGGCGTGCGCCGCGCGTATCCGACGAGGAAGCGCAGCGCCAACGCGCGATCAGCTACCTGCTGCTGCGCGCCGAGAAGCTCGCCGCTTACAAGGGCATGTGCTTCGGCAGGCTGCAGGAGGTCTACGAGCGTTATCGGGCGCGCGGGCTGTCGGAGAACGACCAGACCTATCTGCAGAACCTGATGGCCAAGGTCGAGCGCGAACGGCCGGAGTATGGCTACGCCAACCTGCAGGCGCTGTATGCCTGTCACTTCTGGATCGAGCGTTTCCTTGGCGAGGAAGACAGTGGCTTCATCCGTGGCCTGCGTCATTACCTGCGCACCCACCTGTACCTGAAGCCGGCGCAGATCGAGGGCCTGAACAAGTGGTTCGAGCGCCGCGAGGGCATGATTTCCATCAAGCCCGATGCCTTCCAGCTGCCCGAAGAAGCCTGACGATCCCGTGCTGAAACGAAGAAGCCCCCCGATTGGCGGGCTTCTTCACATGGCGCCTGAGGGATCAGTCGCGATGTTTGTTCTTGTGCTTGTGTTTGTGCTTGTGGCCGCCCGAATGGTCGTGATCGTTGTCATCGGCCATCGAGTTGCCCAGCGCGCCGCCTGCCGCACCGCCCAGGCCGGCACCGATGGCCGCGCCGGTGGAGCCGCCGACCTTGTTGCCGATCACCGAGCCGCCGGCCGCGCCCAGGCCGCCACCGATGGCTGCCTCGGTCTTCTTGCCGTCCTTCGCGCTCATGGCGCCGCCGGCCGCACCGCCGACGCCGGCGCCGATGGCCGCGCCGGTGCTGCCGCCCAGGGCTCCGCCAACCACGTTGCCGAGGGCGCCGCCCAGGCCGCCGCCGACTGCGGCGTTGGTGTTGTCATCGGCCATTGCAACGCTGGCCAGCAGGCTGAGAGTCAGTACCGAGAGAGTCTTGCGCATGTTCAAACCTTGCTAGGAGGGGAGGTAGAACGATTGTTCCGGACATGAAACAGCCGGGCAAGGGTGCCCGGCTGTTCGGTGCTGGAGAATTAATCCTGCCTGAGCTGGATCAATCCCAGTCGCGATGATGGCGGTGGTGGTGCTTGTACCAGCCGCGGTGACGGCCACGGTCGTGCCAGTGGCGATCGTCGTCGTAGTAGCGCGCGTGACGGTAGCCGCGACGGCCATCGTAATCGTCGTCGTCATCGCGGTTGCTGTCGGCGTAGTGGTTGCCCAGCGCACCGCCGGCGCCGCCGCCCAGGGCCGAGCCGATCAGGCCGCCGGTGGAGCCGCCGACCTTGTTGCCGATCACCTGGCCGCCCGCCGCGCCCAGGCCGCCGCCGATGGCAGCTTCAGTCTTGTTGCCGCGATGGGCGCCAACGGCGCCACCGGCTGCGCCGCCGACACCAGCACCGATGGCAGCACCGGTGCTACCACCCATGGCCTGGCCGACGACGGAGCCCAGTACCCCGCCCAGCGCGCCACCGACGCCTGCACGGGTGTCGCCGTCCGCGAAGGCGGTACCACCGACCAGCGCAAGAGACAGCATGAGCATCGAGGAGTACTTCATAGAGAGGTTCTCTACTGTGTGGATGTTGGCGGCGATGCTGGGGTTGTCAGAAACGCCTTACAAGCGTCAGCCGACGAATGACGCGACTTGCATCAAAAAATGCAAGTATTTGATTTGAGGTCAGAACTTTTTCTAATTCAGCCTGTCTGAGTGTTGTTCCGAGGTCTTGAATGTCGCGTGATTTACTCACAATTTGCCATTGAAATGATGGCTTCTCACGCAGATCCCGGTTCCTGCCCGTTTTATCCCTTCAGATGTTTCTTACATAGCTTCGCAACGGTTTTCCGGGTTGTGCGGGATGCGCATGCGCGTTCCTGCAGGGAGGCGCCGGACTTTACGCGCACGCCGAACTGCCCCCTCTCCCTTCAGGGAGAGGGCTGGGGAGAGGGTTGCGGACTTCGACGATGCGCCGGCGTTGGGCCTGACTCCGTTCCCCCTCCCTAACCCTCCCCCGAAAGCGGGAGAGGGGACTGATCGGCAGAGCGGGTTGTGCTGTCGTCATCCGGTTGATTGGGTTCGCGAGCAAGCTCGCTCCTACAAGGTGGCGCCGCGGACTTCGCGGCTGCGCCCAACGACCCTCAGAGAATCCGGCTGGCGTCCTCGCGCGCGGCTTCCAGGCGCACCGCGACGAACTTCGAGGTCGGCGTGAAGCTGCCCTCGCCATGGCTTTCCAGCGGCACCAGTGGGTTGGTTTCCGGGTAGTAGGCGGCGGCCTGCCCCTCGGGGACGTCGAACGCCAGCAGGGTGAAGTTGCTCACCCGGCGCTCCACGCCGTCGCTCCACAACGAAACCATGTCGATCTTCTGCCCCGGCTCGAAGCCCAGGCGGCGGATGTCCGCCTCATTGGCGAAGACCACCTCGCGCTGCCCGCGCACGCCTCGATAGCGGTCGTCCAGGCCGTAGACGGTGGTGTTGTACTGGTCGTGGGAGCGCAGCGTCTGCAGGATCAGGTCGGGCTTCTCGCCGGTCTGGCGCACCTGTTCGGGCAGCAGGTCGGCGGGCAGCACGCTGGCGGCGAAATTGGCCTTGCCGGTGGCGGTAGTCCAGCGCCGTTCGCCAGCCGAGTTGCCGAGGTGGAAGCCGCCCGGGTTGGCCACGCGGCGATTGAAGTCGGCGAAACCGGGAATGGTGTCGGCGATCAGGTCGCGGATACGGTCGTAGTTGGCGATCAGCGCGTCCCAGTCCACCGGATGGTCGCCCAGGGTGGCCTTGGCGATGCCGGCGACGATCGCCGGCTCCGAGCGCATCTGCTTCGACAGCGGCTCCAGCTGGCCGTAGGAGGCGTGGATCATGCTGAACGAGTCTTCCACCGTGACCGCCTGCGGGCCGCCGGCCTGGCGGTCGATGTCGGTGCGGCCCAGGCACGGCAGGATCAGCGCGTCGGTGCCGCAGGTCAGGTGGCTGCGGTTGAGCTTGGTGCTGATGTGCACGGTCAGCGCGCAGCTCTCCAGCGCCTGGTGGGTGCGCGGGCTGTCCGGGGTGGCCTGGGCGAAGTTGCCGCCCAGCCCGATGAAGACCTTGGAGCGGCCTTCGAGCATCGCGTTGATGGCTTCCACGGTGTTGTGCCCGTTGTGCCGTGGCACGCGGAAGTCGAAGCGTTTCTCCAGGGCATCGAGCAGCGCCACCGGCGGCCGGTCGTTGATGCCCATGGTGCGGTCGCCCTGCACGTTGCTGTGGCCGCGCACCGGGCAGAGGCCGGCGCCGGGGCGGCCGACGTTGCCGCGCAGCAGTTGCAGGTTGACCACTTCCTGGATGGTCGGCACCGAGTGGCGGTGCTGGGTGAGGCCCATGGCCCAGCAGGCGATGACCCGCTCGGCGCGGCGGTACATGGTGGCTGCTGTTTCGATCTCGGCCAGGCTAAGGCCGGACTGCTCGACGATGTGCTCCCAGGGGGTGGCGTCCACTTCCGCCAGGTAGGCGTCGACGCCGTCGGTGTGTTCAGCGATGAAGGCATGGTCGAACACCGCCGGCTCGCCCTTGGCCTGGGCTTCGCGCTCCCACTGCAGGAGGAACTTGGCCATGCCGCGCACGGCGGCCATGTCGCCGCCCAACGCCGGGCGGAAGAACGCGGTGTTCAGCGGCCGCGAACCGTTGGAGAGCATCTCCAGGGCGTGCTGCGGATGCTGGAAGCGCTCCAGGCCGCGCTCCTTCAGCGGGTTGAAGGCCACCACCTGGGCGCCGCGCTGCACCGCTTCGCGCAGCGGTTCGAGCATGCGCGGATGGTTGGTGCCGGGGTTCTGGCCGAAGACGAAGATGGCGTCGGCGTGTTCGAAGTCGGCGAAGGTCACGCTGCCCTTGCCGACCCCGACGCTGCGCCCGAGGGCCACGCCGCTGGCCTCGTGGCACATGTTCGAGCAGTCCGGGAAGTTGTTGGTGCCGTAGGCGCGGACGAACAGCTGGTAGAGATAGGCCGCCTCGTTGCTGGCCCGGCCGGAGGTGTAGAACTCGGCCTGGTCGGGGCTTTCCAGGGCGCGCAGGTGCTGACCGATGAGGGCGAAGGCGTCGTCCCAGCTCACCGGCACGTAGCGGTCCTGGGCGCGGTCGTAGCGCATCGGCTCGGTCAGCCGGCCCTGGTACTCCAGCCAGTAGTCGCTTTGCTGGCGCAGGGCGCTGACGCTGTGGCGGGCGAAGAAGGCCGCGTCGACGCGGCGCTTGGTGGCTTCCCAGTTGACCGCCTTGGCGCCGTTCTCGCAGAACTTGACGCGGCCGTCCTCGGGCGAGTCGCCCCAGGCGCAACCGGGGCAGTCGAAGCCGCCGTTCTGGTTGGTCTTGAGCAGGGCGCGCAGGTTCTTGAACGGCTGCTTGCTGTCCAGCCAGAAGCGCGTGACGGAGATGAGCGCGCCCCAGCCGGCGGCGGCGCCCTTGTAGGGTTGGTAACGGGGGTTGATCGGTTGCAGGCTCATGGGCG
This sequence comes from Pseudomonas knackmussii B13, assembly GCF_000689415.1. Classification (NCBI taxonomy): domain Bacteria; kingdom Pseudomonadati; phylum Pseudomonadota; class Gammaproteobacteria; order Pseudomonadales; family Pseudomonadaceae; genus Pseudomonas; species Pseudomonas knackmussii. Next base: position 407,567 of record NZ_HG322950.1, read on the forward strand.
GTCGGGTCGTCCGTGGGCGTCCGGCGCGGGGCTGTAGACCCGCGGTGCGCTGTGGTGGGGAAGGTGGATCAGGTTCAGGTTGTGCTTGCGCGCCCAGTTCACGGTCAGCGCGCTGGGCGCGGAAAGGCTGACCAGGGTGGCGATGCCGGCGCGCACGGCCTTGTGGATAAGCTCCAGGCTGCAGCGGCTGGTGACGACCACGAAACCGTCGCGGCCGTCGAGGTGTTGCCGCTTGATCGCGCCGATCAGCTTGTCGAGGGCGTTGTGCCGGCCGATATCCTCGCGGCACAGGCGAATCTCGCCAGAGCCATCGACATAGAGCGCCGCGTGCAGGGCGCCGCTGCGCCGGGCCAGGTCCTGTGCCTGGTCGATGCGCTGGCGCAGGTTCTGCAGGTGCGCTGCCGGCGGCAGGGCGGCGGGCTCGAGGACGCGCAGCGTGGGCAGCGCCTGCTCCAGGGCTTCCACCCCGCACAGGCCGCAGCCGCTGGTGCCGGCCAGTTGCCGGCGCTGGCGCTTGAGGGCCCAGAAGGCGCGGTTGGCGATCTGCACTTCGGCGCTGATGGCGTCGCCGAGGCGGTTCAGGCGGACGTCATAGATGTCGTCGATGGAGTCCACCAGTCCGCTGCTCAGGCTGAAGCCGTGGACGAAGTCCTCGAGGTCGGCCGGGGAGACCATCATCACCGCCTGGCTGAGGCCGTTGTAGGCAATCGCCAGGGCGGCCTCTTCGGCCAGCACGGCGCTGCCAAGGCTGCTCGCATCGGACAGTTCGGCGTAGCTGTAGCCGCCGTCGGCAACGGCGGGGGGGCCGTCGTCGGGTGACGCCGGGCGGGGGGGCGGGCAAGGCATGGGCGGGGCCCTGTTTTCTAGTAGTGGAGCCAGCCTAGGCCGCTCTACGCAGGGCGTCTAATCGGTAGTGCCGATACTGTGATAGACGCGCTCTATCACTGCTCGTCGGATTCGAGCAGGCGCCGGGCCTCTTCGAAGCAGGCGTCGGCCAGCGCCGAGCGTGGTTCGGAGTGGCGCAGGATCAACCCGAGCGGCGCCAGGGTCCGCGCATCCTCGATCGGCACCAGGCGCAGGTGGCTGTCGCGGCCTTCCAGGCCGCTGCCCAGGGGCATCACGGCGCAGCACAGGCCGCGCTCCACGGCTTGCAGCAGCTGGTGCACGGCATCGGTTTCCAGGCGGATGCGAGGCGTCAGTCCGTGGCTGCGGAAACCGTGGTCGATGGACTGGCGGAAGTGCATGCCGCTCGACATCAGCCCCAGCGGCAGCTCGGCCAGGGCCTTCCAGCCCAGGCTGTGGCCGTCGATGGCGAAATGCCGTTGGTCGTACAGCAGGCCCATGCGCGTGTCGGCGAGCACCAGGCTGTCGAAGTGCGTGCTGTCCAGGCGCTCGAGGTAGGACAGGCCGAGGTCCAGCTGATTGCGGCCGAGGCCTTCGAGGATCTGCTCCGAGCTCAGGGCGAACAGCTGGAAGCGCAGCTCCGGATGGCGCTCGGCGAACAGGCCGATCAGTTGCATGGGGTCGAAGCCGGCCAGCGGCACCACGCCCAGGCGCAGGGTGCCGACCAACTGGCCGCGGCAGGCTGCGGCCTCGGCATACAGGCCGTCATGGGCGGCAAGCAGGCTGCGCGCCCAGGCCAGCACGCGCTCGCCGGCCTCGGTGAAGCCCTCGAAACGCTGCCCGCGGCGCACCAGCTCCAGGCCCAGCTCCTCTTCCAGCGAGCGCAGGCGCATGGACAGCGTCGGCTGGGTGACGTGGCAGCGCGCGGCGGCCTGGCCGAAGTGGCGGGTCTCGTCGAGCGCGCAGAGGAATTTCAGTTGCTTGATGTCCATGGGGGTTTCCCGGCGGGAGGGGTGGTTCAAGCTGAATCTACGGGTGCAATCCATCCAGCAGTGCGCGGTAGTCCTCCACCGCGGCGAACTCGGCGGTGTCCTTGGGCCCCTGGCGGCTGTCCGGCTCGCGCACCGCGAGCAGATGGCCGATGCCAAAGGCGCGGGCGCTGCGCAGGATCGGCAGGCTGTCGTCGATGAACAGGGCGCGCGCCGGGTCGAAGCCGAGGTCGGCGTGCAGCGCCTGCCAGAACTGCGGGTCTTCCTTGGGGAAACCGTAGTCGTGGGAGCTGATCAGGCGTTCGAAATAGGGCGCCAGCTCGATCCGCTCCATCTTCAGCGACAGTGAATCGCGGTGCGCGTTGGTGATCAGCACCACGCGCTTGCCGGCGTTGCGCAGGGCGGCGAGGAAGGTGTCGGCGTCCGGGCGCAGGGCAATCAGGTGCGCGACCTCGCGCTTGAGGTCGCGGATCGACAGTTTCAGTTCGCGGCTCCAGAAATCCAGGCAGTACCAGTTCAGTTGGCCGGCATGGTCGCGGAACAGCGGCAGCAGCTCGGCATCGGCCTGCGCGCGAGTGACGCCATGGTGTTCCGCGTAGCGCTGCGGCAGGTGTTCCAGCCAGAAATGGTTGTCGAAATGCAGGTCGAGCAGGGTGCCGTCCATGTCGAGCAGGACGGTGTCGATCGCGGACCAGTTCAGACTCGGCATGGGCGGCTCTGTGGCAGTGCGTCGCCTGGTGCGGCAATAGCGCCAGCTTCGACACGGAGAGTAGGAAAAGGCGGGTATCATAGCCGACCCGGTCCCGCCCAGGAGTCGTCCCATGCGTCAGAAACCCACGGTGCTCGCTCGCGAAATCGTCGCCAAGAGCCGCCTGTTCGCCGTCGAAGAACTGGAGCTTCGTTTCGCCAATGGCGTCGAGCGCACCTACGAGCGGCTGGTGGGCAAAGGCCAGGGTTATGGCGCGGTGATGGTAGTGGCGCTGCTGGATGGCGAGAACGCAGTGCTGGTGGAGGAATACTGCGCTGGCGTCGACGAGTACCAGCTGTCGCTGCCCAAGGGCCTGGTGGAGCCGGGCGAGGACGTGCTGGCCGCGGCCAACCGCGAACTCAAGGAGGAAGCGGGCTACGGCGCCCATCGCCTCGAGTACATCACCGAGCTGTCGCTGTCGCCGGGCTACATGAGCCAACGCATCCAGGTGGTGCTGGCGCGCGACCTCTATGAAGAAAGCCTGCCGGGCGACGAGCCGGAGCCGCTGCGGGTCGACCGCATCAGCCTGCGCGAACTGTCGAGCCTGGCGAAGAACGCCCAGTTCAGCGAAGGACGGGCCCTGGCCGCGCTCTACCTGGTGCGCGACCTGTTGATCGAACGAGGAGAATTCCAGGCATGAGCCACGCTTTCCTGCCCACGGTGATCGAACTGGTGCGCCGCGCCGGCGACGCCATCCTGCCGTTCTGGCGCAGCGACCTGGCGGTCGAGAGCAAGGCCGACGCCTCGCCGGTGACTGCCGCCGACCTGGCCGCGCACCAGATGCTGGCCGCCGGCCTGCGCGCGCTGGCGCCGGAGATTCCGGTGCTGTCCGAAGAGGACTGCGGCATCGCCCTGGCCGAGCGCGGCCAGTGGCAGCGCTGGTGGCTGGTCGATCCGCTGGACGGCACCAAGGAATTCATCGCCGGCAGTGAAGAGTTCACCGTCAACGTCGCCCTCATCGAGAACGGCCGGGTGGTCTTCGGCGTGGTCGGCATTCCGGCCAACGGCCGTTGCTACTACGGCGGCGCCGGGCTGGGCGCGTGGCGCGTCGAGCGTGATGGCGAGCCCGAGGCGATTGGCGTGCGCGAGAATCCCGAGGAAGCCTTCACCGTCGTTGCCAGCAAGCGCCACTCCAGTCCGGCGCAGGAGCGTCTGCTGGCCGGCCTGGGCGAGCGTTTCGGCGACCTGTCGCTGGCCAATATCGGCAGCTCGCTGAAGTTCTGCCTGCTCGCCGAGGGTGCGGCGGACTGCTATCCGCGCCTGGCGCCGACCTCGCAGTGGGACACCGCGGCGGCCCAGGGCGTGCTGGAAGGCGCTGGCGGCGAGGTGCTCGATCTCAAGGGCGAGGCATTTACCTACGAAGCGCGCGAGGATTACCTCAACGGCTCCTTCCTGGCCCTGCCGAAGACCGCTGCCTGGCGCGATGAACTGATCCAGCTGGCGCGCGCGCTGGACTGATCACACATCCCTTATCACCTGCAGACCGGACATCGGCGCCCTGACTTCCCATGCCTGAATTACCCGAAGTCGAAACCACCCGCCGGGGCATCGCGCCCTACCTGGAAGGCCAGCGCGTCACCCGCGTGATCGTCCGCGACCGGCGCCTGCGCTGGCCGATTCCGGAAGACCTCGACGTGCGCCTGTCCGGGCAGCGCATCCTCAAGGTCGAGCGGCGCGCCAAGTACCTGTTGCTGCAGGCCGAGGCGGGCACGCTGATCAGCCACCTGGGCATGTCCGGCAACCTGCGCCTGGTGGAGTGCGGGCTGGCGCCGGCCAAGCACGAGCACGTCGATATCGAGCTGGAATCGGGCCTGGCACTGCGCTACACCGACCCGCGGCGCTTCGGCGCCATGCTCTGGAGCCAGAATCCGCTGGAGCACGAGCTGCTGCGCAACCTCGGGCCGGAGCCGCTGACCGACGACTTCGAAGGCGAGCGCCTGTACCAGCTCTCGCGCGGGCGGAGCATGGCGGTCAAGCCGTTCATCATGGACAACGCGGTGGTGGTCGGTGTGGGCAATATCTACGCCACAGAGGCGCTGTTCGCCGCCGGCATCGACCCGCGCCGCGAAGCCGGGACCATTTCTCGGGCGCGCTACTTGAAGCTCGCCGAAGAGATCAAGCGCATCCTGGCGATCGCCATCGAGCGCGGCGGCACCACCCTGCGCGACTTCATCGGTGGCGACGGCCAGCCCGGTTACTTCCAGCAGGAGCTGTTCGTCTACGGCCGAGGCGGGGAGTTCTGCAAGGTCTGCGGCAGCACCCTGCGCGAAGTGCGCCTGGGCCAGCGCGCCAGCGTCTACTGTCCGCGCTGCCAACGCTGAGCGGCGCGTTTTCCGTTATTTCTGGGGCCGCGGGGTCATCCGTTTGCGCCCCCCATAACTACAAGAAGGTTCATCGATGTCCGGCAACTACCTGCCTCGCAATCCCTTTGCCGAGTGGCTCGGCCGCAACATGCTGAAAGTCGCCGGTTGGCGTATCGAGGGCGCTCTGCCAGCGCTCGACAAGTTCGTCGTGATTGGCGCGCACCACACGTCCAACTGGGACTTCATGGCCTTCCTCGCGGTGAAGTTCGTGCTGCGCCTGAATGCCCGCTGGTTCGCCAAGCACACCCTGTTCCGCCGGCCGTTCGGCAACCTGCTGCGGCGCTGGGGCGGCATCCCGATCCAGCGGCACCTCAAGCAGAACACCGTCGAGCAGGCCGTGCAGGCGTTCCACGACAGTCGCGAGCTGATCTTGATCATCTCGCCGGAAGGTACGCGCAAGAAGGTCGAGCGCTGGAAGATGGGCTTCTACCATATCGCCCGCGGCGCCGGCGTTCCGGTGGTGCTGGCGGCGCTGGATTACGCCAACCGACGTATCGTCATCGGCGAACCCTTCTGGCCGACCGGCGACGAAGCCGCCGACCTGCAGCGCATGCTCGCGTTCTACCGGCCCTTCGTTCCGAAAAAGCCTGAGTACGCATTCCTCGGCGGTTGAAGGCCGTCACGCTGACAACCCGCGCGGCGCTGATATAGTTAATGGCAGTCTGCCTGCCAACTCTGCATAAAAAGGACTTACGCCATGAACCTGTTTCGCGCCCTGGCCGCTGTTCTGGCCCTGACCCTCGGCCTGTCGACCCTGCCTCTGCAGGCCGCCGATATGTCTGCGGGCAACGTCTCCAGCGGTGACCCCGTCTACAGCGTGGACACGCCGCCGTTCTACAGCATGCTCGGCGACCTGATCATCGCCCGTCCGCTGCTGCTCGGCGCCACCGTGATCGGCACCGCGGCCTTCATCGTCAGCCTGCCGTTCACCGCCCTGGGCGGCAACGTCAAGGAAGCCGGCCAGGCCCTGGTCATCGATCCGGGCAAAGCCACCTTCGTACGCTGCCTGGGCTGCACCGAAAGCGGCTACAAGCAGGACTGACCCTGCGCGCGCCGACCGCCCGGCCGGCGCCACTCTCCCGAATTTCCGAGGCCCCCTGCATTCGCAGGGGGCCTTTTGTCGTCTTCAGTAGTGCACCGTGGTCCCGGCGGCCAGGCCAATGCCGCGCGGGTCGCTGGCGGCATCCACGTCGCCGTTCTTCTTGTTCCACAGCAGCACTTGCTGGTTGCCGTAGCTGCGCCCGACATCCTTGAGCGTGTAGCCGCGTGCGGTGAGGTCGGCCTTTTGCGCGTCGGTGAAGGTGCGCGGTTCGTGCTCCAGCACATCGGGCAGGTACTGGTTGTGATAGCGCGGCGCGGACACCCAGTTCTGCACCGCGCGGCCATCCAGGTACTGCAGCATGGCCAGCAGCACCATGCTGGGGATGCGGCTGCCGCCGGGCGTGCCGAAGGCGGCGAGCTCATTGGGGCTTTCGATGAAGCTCGGGCTCATGCTCGACAGCGGGCGCTTGCCGCTGGCGATGGCATTCGCCGCACTGCCGGCCAGGCCGTAGGCGTTGCTGCCTTCGATATCGGCGGCGAAGTCGTCCATCTCGTCGTTGAGCACCACGCCGGTACCGGGTGGGGTGAAGGCCGAGCCGAACGGCAGGTTCACCGAGAGGGTGGCGGCCACCGCATTGCCCTGTTCGTCGATCACTACGAAGTGCGTGGTGTGGTCGCCTTCGCGCCAGGTCGGCTTGGGCGGCAGGCTGGCGCTGGGCGTGGCGCGGTTCGGGTCGATGCCGGCGGCCAGGCGCTTCAGGTAGTCCGGGGCGAGCAGTTGTTGCACCGGGTTGGCGATGCGGTCCGGGTCGCCGAGCATGCTGCGGTCGTGATAGGCGCGGCGCAGGACCTCGGCGACATAGTGCACGCGCTGGGTCGGCTCGGCCTTCTGCCAGGGCAGCTGGGCGAGCATGCCGAGGCTCTGCGCCAGGGCCACGCCGCCGGCGGAGGGCGGTGGCGCGCTGATGAGTTCGCGGCCGTCGGCCAGCGGATAGCGCAGCGGCTGGCGCTCGACCACCTGGTAGCTGCGCAGGTCTTCCAGGCTCCAGATACCGCCGGCGGCGCGCACGCCTTCCACCAGTCTGTCGGCGGTTTCGCCTTCGTAGAAGCCGCTGCGGCCATAGCGCGCCAGGCGCTCCAGGGTCTTCGCCAGGTCCGGCTGGCGCAGCAGGTCCCATTCCTCGGGCAGGTTGCCCTGCTGCAGGAAGACGCGGGAAGTCTCGCGGTCCTTGCGCATGGCTTCCAGGCGGCCTTCGGCACGATCAATGTAGACGCGGTCGATGGATACGCCGTCGGTGGCCAGGCGGATCGCCGGCACCAGGTTGTCGGCCAGCGGCTTGCGGCCGAAGCGGCTGGTGATCTCCGCCAGTGCTGCCGGCAAGCCGGGGATGGCGGCAGCCAGCGGGCCGTTCAGCGACAGCTCCGGCTGAACCTTGCCGTTGCGCATGTACATCTGTGCGCTGGAGGCCAGTGGCGCGCGCTCGCGGGCATCGATGAAGCGGTAGGTGGGCTTGGGGCCGGCCTGGCGCAGGAGGAAGAAGCCGCCGCCACCCAGGCCGGAGCCGTAAGGCTCGACGACGGCCAGGGCCGAGGCAATGGCGACTGCGGCGTCGAAGGCGTTACCGCCGCCAGCGAGGGTTTCCAGGCCGGCGACCGTGGCCGCCGGATGGGCGCTGGCGACGGTGGCCTGGGCGACCGGCTGCGCCGAGGCGTGCAGGGCAGCGGTGCCGAGGAGGAGCAGGGCGCAGAAGCGCGAAAGGACATGCGGATTGCGGTTCAACAGGGACATGGCATCTCACGAATCGTCAGGCAGCCCCGGACTGGCGTCCGGGAAAAACCGCGGGAGCGAAATGGGAGGATAGACAATCCCGCCGCGCGACGGTTGTCGTAAACCCTGGAACTCCTGTCGCGACGGGCGCGGATCAGGCCTTGCCGGTGAGCTTGAGGTACTTCTGCATCAGCTCGTCCTTGCTCTCGACGTGGCTCTCGTCGAGGGGGATGCAGTCGACCGGGCAGACCTGCTGGCACTGCGGCTCGTCGTAGTGGCCGACGCACTCGGTGCACAGGTTCGGGTCGATCACATAGATCTCCTCGCCCTGGGAGATGGCGCCGTTCGGGCACTCGGGTTCGCAGACGTCGCAGTTGATGCAATCGTCGGTGATTTTCAGGGACATCGAATAACTCCGACCATGTCCGGAGGCATGGCTGTCAGCAAGGGAAATGCTGCAATTTTGCCGCATTGGCGTGCGCAGTGCACGCCGGCGGATCAATTGCCGCCATTCCTGGCGGCGGATGTCTCAGCGCTTGAAGCGCTCGGCGAGGGCCTGGGCTACCGCGGGGTGCACGAACTTGGTGATGTCGCCACCCAGCGCGGCAATCTCGCGCACCAACGTCGAGGAGATGAAGGAGTACTTCTCCGACGGGGTGAGGAACATGCTTTCCAGGTCGGGTGCGAGCTGGCGGTTCATGTTGGCCAGCTGGAACTCGTACTCGAAGTCCGACACTGCGCGTAGGCCGCGCAGCAGGATGTTCGCGTTCTGCTCCTTGGCGAAGTGCGCGAGCAGGGTCGAGAAGCCGACGACTTCGACGTTGGGCAGGTGCGAGGTGACCTGGCGGGCCAGTTCGACGCGTTGTTCCAGGGGGAACAGCGGGTTCTTCTTGGGACTGGCGGCGACGGCGATGATCACCTGGTCGAACAGTCGCGAGGCGCGTTCGACGAGGTCGGCATGGCCTTTGGTAATGGGGTCGAAAGTACCCGGGTACAGCACTCGATTCATCGCAGCGTCCTGGTGATTCAAGGGTCAGGCGGGGGCGTGGGCGGGGCTGGATGGTAACGCAGCGGGCCGGCAGGGCCAAGCAAAGCAGGTAGTGCGTTTCGACGCGCACTACCTGTGCCGGCCCGGCGAATGCGACCAATCGGTCGCAAAGGCGCGGGGCAGAGCCATTGAGCCAGCCGTCTCGGACCTTCGTCCAAGGGTGGGGCTCAGGCCTTGCCCAGGCGCTGGACGAGGCCGCTGGCCAGTTGCGCGGTCAAACCATAGACCGAAAGCTGCGGGTTCGCCCCGATGCTGGTGGGGAACAGCGAGCCGTCGTGGATCGACAGGTTCTGCAGCTGGTGGTGACGGCCGAGGCTGTCGCACACCGCCTGCTTCGGGTCCTCGCCCATGGCGCAGCCGCCCATCACGTGGGCGCTGCCCAGGCGGGTGCGGTACAGCTCCAGGCTGAGGCCGTCGATGATGGTGCGCGCTTCGGCGAGGGTCTTCGCATAGCCGGCGTCGTTGTGCAGCGGCAGCACTTCGCGGGCGCCGGCGGCGAACTGGACTTCGGCCATGGTGTGGAAGGCGCGGCGGATGCCGTCCCAGGTGTAGTCGGTCATCCTGTAGTCGAGCACCGGGGTGTCGTCGCCGCGCAGGCTCACCGTGCCCTCGGCGCTGTCCGGGTGGAAGCCGTCGCGCATCAGGGCGAGGATCATGTTGGTATGCGGCAGTTGCTCCATGCGCAGGGCGTTGTCGATGCCGAAGCGGCCGAGCAGGGTGGCCGCGAGCGCCGGCTGCAGCGGCGGTACTTCGAGCTTGTAGGACATGTGCCCGCGGGTGCCGTCGTTCCACTGGAAGTGGTCGGAGTAGATCGACTGCGGCGCGCCGTAGAAGGGGTTGACCACTTCGTCGAACAGGGCGGCGCTGAAGTTCACCACGTGCAGGAAAGTGCGCTTGCCGACCCGGCCGTTAGGGTCCGGCGCCTTGGAGCGCATGAGGATCGCCGGGGTGTTGATGCCGCCGCCGGCCAACACATAGTGGCGCGCCTTGACGGTGATCTTGCGGCCGGTGGGCGCCACGCAGCGCTCGTCCATGGCCACGCATTCCAGGCCGCTGACCTTGTCGCCGTCGATCAGCAGGCGGTTGGCGCGGGCGAGGTAGAGCAGCTCGCCGCCCTTGTCGAGGGTCGCCGGGATGGTGGTCACCAACATCGATTGCTTGGCGTTGGTCGGGCAGCCCAGGCCGCAGTAGCCGAGGTTCCAGCAGCCGCGCACGTTGCGCGGGATGACTTTCCAGTGATAGCCGAGCTTCTCGCAGCCGCGGCGGATCACGTCGTTGTTGAAGTTCGGCGGCATGATCCAGGGTGCCACGCCCAGGCGCTCTTCCATCTTGGCGAACCAGGGCGCCATCTCGGCCGGGCTGTGGCCCTTGACGCCGTGCTCCTTGGCCCAGTGCTCCAGGGTCGGGTCGGGGGTGCGGAAGCTGGAGGTCCAGTTGACCACGGTGGTGCCACCCACGGCGCGGCCCTGGAGGATGGTGATGGCGCCATCCTTGCTCATCCGGCCGATGCCTTCCTGGTACAGGGTGGAGTAGGCCTCGGGTTCCATCAGTTTGAAGTCGGAGCTGGTCTTCAGCGGGCCTTCCTCGACGATCAGCACCTTGAAGCCGGCGGCGCTGAGGATTTCCGCGGTGGTGCCGCCGCCGGCGCCGCTGCCGACGATGACCACGTCGGCTTCCAGGGTCAGGTCCTGCTCCAGGCGCGAGCCGTCATGGACTTTCCAGCCGCGGGCCAGGCCTTCGGCGAACAGATCGGGTACAGGCATCGGTAGGTCTCTCGGGAATTCTTGTTGTAGTAGCCGGGGCGATCGATCAGATCTTCGGCGGGCCGGGGTAACCGCAATGCGCCCAGGATTCCGGGCGGCCGTACCAGGCCATCATCACCAGCTGCAGCAGCGAGCCGTGGCCCATCTTCAGCAGGCCGAGGGAGCTGTTCTCCCAGCGCTGCAGGAAGTGCCGCAAGTCATCGGCGCTGGCCTTCTCCCAGCTGCCCCAGACGCCGGTGAGCGGGCCGCGGGTGACCGGCAGGGCGAGCACGTCGAACAGCTGCCGGGTGAGCTTGAGCATCTCCGGCGACAGGTGGTCGAGGGTGTGGTCGAGCCCGGCGAGAGTGCCCTGCACGGCCTCGGCCATGTGTTCGGCCGCCACCGCGCCGGTGAGCATCACCGGGATCAGGGCGCGCAGGAACGGCAGGTCGGAAGCGCGCAGGGCCTTCATGCCGCCGGCCGGCGCGCTGTCCGAGCAGCCGCTGAGGGTGGCGGTGACGCCGGCCGTGGCGAGGAAGGCCCCGCCGAGCAGGCCGATCTTGAGCACGCCGCGCCGGGAGAGTCCCGGCGCGCTCAGGGAGGTGTCTGTCATTCTTGTTGTTTCACCTTGGTTTTGCGCTGTGGCTCAGCGGATGAACAGCTTGTAGACCAGCTTCTGCAGCGACTTGCCGTAGGGTGGGTAGATCACCTTGGCGGCGTTGAAGCGCGGCTTGCTGAACACGCCCTTGGCCTTGGAGAAGGTCAGGAAACCTTCGTGGCCGTGGTAGTGACCCATGCCCGAGGGGCCGACGCCGCCGAACGGCATGTCGTCCTGGGCCACGTGCAGCAGGGTGTCGTTCAGGCACACGCCACCGGAGTGGGTGTGCGCCAGCACGTGCTCCTGCTCGCGCTTGTCGTAGCCGAAGTAGTACAGCGCCAGCGGGCGCGGACGCTCGTTGATGTAGGCCAGCGCCTCGTCCAGGCCCTTGTAGGGGATGATCGGCAGCAGCGGGCCGAAGATCTCGTCCTGCATCACCTTCATCTCGTCGTCGACGTTCAGCAGCAGCGCCTGCGGCAGGCGGCGGCCATCGCCTTCGGGGAGCACCGGGACGATCTTGGCGCCGCGCGCTTCGGCATCGCTCAGGTAGCCCTTCAGGCGCGAGAGCTGGCGCTCGTTGATGATCGCCGTGTAGTCCGGGTTGTTCTGCACGCTGGGGTAGAAGCCCTGCACCACTTCGCGGTAGGCGCTGATGAACTCCTCGACGCGCTGCTGCGGCACCAGCACGTAGTCCGGCGCCACGCAGGTCTGGCCGGCGTTGAGCGACTTGCCGAAGGCGATGCGCTCGGCGGCGTCCTTGATCGGCACGCTGTCGGAGACCAGCGCCGGCGACTTGCCGCCCAGCTCCAGGGTGACCGGGGTGAGGTTTTCCGCGGCGGCGCGCATCACGTGCTTGCCGACGCTGGTGGCGCCGGTGAACAGCAGGTGGTCGAAGGGCAGCTTGGAGAAGGCCACGCCGACATCGACTTCACCCTGGACTACGGCAACCAGGTCCTCGGGGAATATCTTCGCCAGCAGGTCCTTGAACACCTGGGCGGTGGCCGGGGTGGACTCGCTCATCTTGATCATCACCCGGTTGCCGGCGGCCAGCGCGGCAGTCAGCGGGCCGACGGCGAGGAAGATCGGGTAGTTCCACGGCACGATCACGCCCACCACGCCGAGCGGCTGGGAGATCACCTTGGCCGAAGCCGGCATGAACTGCATGCCGACGCTGCGGCGCGACGGTTTCATCCAGCGCGCCACGCGCTTGCGGGCGTAATGCACGCCGTGCAGGCCGGGCATGATTTCGGCGAGCAGGGTTTCGTCGGCCGAGCGGTTGCTGAAGTCGCGGGAGACCGCGTCGATGATCGCCTGCTGCTCGTTGACCAGCAGGTCGGCCAGGCTCTTCAGCCATTGCTGGCGCTGCCCGGCGGTGGGCATGGGGTTGCTGCGGTAGGCCTGGCGCTGGCGCTCGAGCAGGGCTTGCAGTTGATCGATGTCTTGTTGCGTCTGCTGCAGGTAGGCGATGTCGGCGACCATGGCGGGCTCCTCGGCGGACCGGCTGGGGAAGCGCTCCGCAGGGGCGGACGCTTCGCGTTGTGCTTGTCGCTGGATTTTTAGAGCAATTGCTCTAAAGTGTCAAATAGCATGCCGCGCCCCGTCATTTCGGCCCACCCATCCAAATGCTGGCGCCCGCCGCCGGGTGTTACGCCGGCTGCATCCGGGGTAGCAAAGCGTGTACCTTTGCCCTCGCCGCAACCGTGAACCCGAGTACCGCATGGCTCCCCGCATCAAGACCCGCGACCGCATCGTCCAAGAGAGCCTGGCGCTGTTCAACGCCCAGGGCGAACGCAGCGTGACCACCAACCACATCGCCGCGCACCTGGGCATGTCGCCGGGCAACCTGTACTACCACTTCCGCAACAAGCAGATGATCATCGCGGAGCTGTTCGCCGAATACGAAGCGCTGGTCGATAGCTTCCTGAAAGTGCCGGAAGATCGAACCCTGACGGTGGCGGACAAGGCCCACTACTTCGAAGCGCTGCTGGCGGCGATGTGGCGTTACCGCTTCCTGCACCGCGATCTCGAACACCTGCTGGAAAGCGACCCCGATCTGGCGGCGGCCTATCGCGCGTTCGCCCGTCGCGCACTGCTAAACGCCAAGGCGGTCTACCGCGGCTTCGTCGATGCCGGGATCATGAAGATGGACGAGATCCAGCTGGAGGCGCTGGCCCTCAACGCCTGGATCGTCCTTACCTCCTGGGTGCGCTACCTGTGCACTACTCGCGAAGTCGCTGGCGATCTCAGTGAGGAACTGCTGCGGCGCGGCATCTACCAGGTGCTGGCGCTGGAGAGCGGCTACCTCGTCGAGTCGTCGCGGGCGGCCGTCGAGCAGCTCGCCGAGCGTCTCTACGTGCCGCTGAGCGATATCGGCACGTAACTCCCACCTAGGTTTTACGCGGCCCCGGCACCAGTGGCTTGCGCAATTCCAGGCCGTGACGGCGGAAGAAACCCTCGACCCCATCGGTGGCGTCCGTGTACAGGCGGGTGCGCGGGTGGTCGTCGATGAAGCGCCGCAACAGCGTCCGGCCGATCCCTTGGGCCTGGCGCCCGGGCAACACGGCCAGCTCGGCGAGCCAGGTGGTCTGGGCGTTCTCCTGCTCGGCGCGGAGCATGCCGACCACGTGTTCGCCTTCCTGCGCCAGGAGCACGTAGTCGGATAGTGCGAAGAGATCGCGCAGCTCGCCGAGGCTGGCCGGGTGGCCCCAGCCGATGGCGCGGTAGAGCGCGATCAGGTCGGCGCACTGGGCCTCGTCCAGCAGTGGATCGCGCAGGATGTGGAAGACGGCATCGCTCATGATTCGCCTCCTTTTGTTCCAGCCTGGACCCAATGCCGCCGAACCGGCCTGACATTGGTCAAGGCATCGTCAGCCGCCGCTGCCGTGCAGCGCCAGCAGCCAGGCGGGGATGCGTCTTTCCAGGTAATAGTCGGGGCGCGCTGGCGTGCCGCCGATGAAGCCAACGTGGCCGCCGCGTTCGAGCAGTTGCAGTTCGGTGCTGGATGACAGCTCCGCCACCGCCGGGATGCTGCCGGCGTCGATGAAGGGGTCGTCGCTGGAGTGGATGATCAGCGTCGGCGTGTGGATACCGCCCAGGTAGTAGCGGCTCGATGCGCGCCGGTAGTAGTCGTGGGCGTCGGCGAAGCCGTGCAGCGGCGCGGTGACCCGGCCGTCGAAGTCCCAGAAGGTGCGCATGCCGTCGAGCGGGCCGAGGCGTTCCAGCGCGGCCAGGTTCTCCACTGAACCGCGCTCGGCGAATGCGCGCTGTTTAGTGCGGACGTAGGACGTCAGCTCGCGCATGAAGTGCGCCTGGTAGACGCGCGAGAAGCCGATGCCGATGCGGTCGGCGCAGCGGTCCAGACGGAACGGCACCGACACTGCGACTGCACCGCGCAATGGGCTGTCCGCCCCGCGCTCGCCGAGGTACTTGAGCAGCACGTTGCCGCCCAGCGAGTAACCCACGGCGTAGAGCGGTGCCAGTGGCCGCTTGGCGCGCAGGTGCTCGATGACCGCCGCCAGGTCCTCGCTGACCCCCGAGTGGTAGCCGCGCGCCAGGTGATTCGGCTCGCCCGAGCAGCCGCGCCAGTTCAGCGCCACGCTGGTCCAGCCGAGCCCCTGCACGGCTTGCTGCAGGCCGCGTATGTAGTGCGAGTCGGACGAACCAGTGAGACCGTGGACGGCCAGCACCAGCGGCGTGCGCGCATTGTGTGGGCCATGCCAGTCGAGATCGATGAAATCGCCGTCCTCCAGCCACAGCCGTTCGCGCTCACGCTGCAGCGCGGGGCCCTTGCGCAGCAGGGAACCGTACAGCGTCTGCAGGTGCGGGCCGGGGAGCCACCAGGCCGGTTCGAAGGGAAGGCTGGATGTCTGCATGGTCGATGTGGCGTGAAGGGATGCGGCAAGTCTATGCAAGGCTTGCCGATATCGCCGCCGATCAGGGGTTCTGTCGTTGCCAGAGGGCGTAGTGCACGTTGCCCGCCTGCTTCTCGCGGTGCAGGCGCCAGTTGCCGGGCAGGCCGAGGCTGGACGGGACGCTTTCGCTCTCGGTGTAGATCCAGGCGTTGTCCGCCAGCCAGCCGTTTTCCTCGAGCAGGCGGCAGGCGTTCTGCAGCAGGTCCTGGTGGAACGGTGGGTCGAGGAACACCAGGTCCACCGGCGCCGTGGCCGGCTTGGCCAGGTAGGCGAGGGCGTCCTGCAGCTGCACGTCGCCGAAGTCGCACTTGAGGGTGGCCAGGTGGCCGCGCAGGGCGGCCACGGCTTCGCGGTTCAGGTCCAGGGCCAGGCCGCTGGCGGCGCCGCGCGACAGTGCTTCGAGGAACAGCGCACCGCTGCCGGCGAAGGGGTCGAGCACGCGGGCGCCCGGCACGTAGGCCGCCAGCCAGTTGAACAGGGTTTCGCGCACGCGGTCCGGCGTCGGGCGCAGGCCCGGCCCCTCGGGGAAGGCGAAGCGCCGGCTGCGCCATTCGCCGCCGATGATGCGCAGCTGGCCCTGGCCGCCGTGCTGGCGGCCGTTGGCTTGGGCGGGAGCCTTGGGTCTTCTGTTCATCAGTGCTCCGGTACGCCGAGGGGCTGTTCGGCCGGTTTGTCGGTGGGGGGCGGCAGGGGCTTCTGCGGCACTGTCGGGCCGGCAGTGACGATGACGAAGGCGTCCGGGTCGAGGTGGCGCTGCATGGCCGCCTTGACCTGCTCGACGCTCAGCCCTTGGACCTGGGTGAGGAAGGTTTCCAGGTAGTCGGACGGCAGGTCGTAGAAGCCGATGGCGCCCAGCTGCGCGACTATGTCGCCGTTGCTCGCGGTGGACAGCGGGAAGCTGCCGGCCAGCTCGCGCTTGGCGTCGTCCAGTTCCTTCTGCGTCGGGCCGCTCTTGAGGTAATCGCGGACGATGTCCTGGACCAGCTTGAGCGTGCCTTCGCTGAGCTCGGCGCGGGTCTGCAGGGCGATGCTGAACGGCCCGCGCGCCTGCATGCCGGTGAAGCCGGAAGAGACGCCGTAGGTCAGCCCGCGCTTCTCGCGCACCTGGTCCATCAGACGGGTGCCGAAGCCGCCACCGCCGAGGATCTGGTTGCCCAGGTAGAGCGCGGCGTAGTCTGGGTCATTGCGGGTGATGCCGAGTTGGGCCAGCAGCAGGTGGGTCTGCTTGGACGGGAACTCGATGTGGGTGACGCCCGCCTTGGGCACTTGCGGCGCGACCGTCGGCGGCAGTGCCGGACCCTTGGGCAGCGAGGCCGATACCTGGGCGGCGATGGCCTCGGCCTCGGCGCGGCTGAGGTCGCCGACCAGCGCGATCACGCTGTTGCCGGCGGCGTAGGCCTTCTGGTGGAAGGCGCGCAGCTGGGCGGTGGTGATCTTCGGCACCGAGTGCTCGTCGCCGTCGCTGGAGCGTGCGTAGGGGTGGTCGCCATAGAGCTGCTTGAACAGCGCGAGGGCGGCCAGCTTGCCGGGGTTCTGCTTCTGGTATTCGAAGCCGGCGAGCACCTGGTTCTTGATGCGGGTCAGCGCCTCTTCGGGGAAGGTCGGCTGGCCAATCACCTGGTCGAACAGTTTCAGGGCGGCGTCGCGCTTGTCCTTCTCGCTGAGGCTGCGCAGGCCGGCCAGGGCCATGTCGCGGTAGGAGCCGTTGCTGAAGTCGGCGCCCAGGTCCTCGAAGCCGGCGGCGATGGCGCTGGTGTCCTTGCCCGGCACACCTTCGTTGAGCATGGCGTTGGTCAGCATGGCCAGGCCCGAAGCATCGCCGTCCTGGCTGCTGCCGGCGGCGAAGATCAGGCGCAGGTCGAACATCGGCAGTTCATGAGCCTCGACGAAGAGCACGCGAGCGCCCTCGGCGGTGGTCCAACGCTGGATGTCCAGCTTGCGGTGGCCGGGCTGCTTGCCGGCCGCTTCGGCCAGCGACTGCAGGCCGGTCGGTGCGGCGCTGGCGGGTTGCGGTGCGATGGCCGGGGTGTTGCCGCCGGCGGTGCGGCTGACGCAGAACGCCAGTCCGGCGACCAGGAGCAGCACGATCAGGCCGAGCAGGCCGTAGCGCAGGCCGTTTCGTTCACTCATCGCTGTTCTCCTTGTCGCTTTCGGCTTGCGGCAGCACCTGGGCCTGGGTCAGGCGGGTGCGGGTGAAGTAGGTGCGGGCGGCGTTGCGGATGTCTTCGGCGGTGACCTGACGGATCGCCTCGAGGTCCTCGTCGGCCATGCGCCAGGGCAGGCCGACGCTTTCCAACTGGCCGATGCTGCTGGCCTGGGCGGCGATGGAATCGCGCTCGAACACCAGGCCGGCGATCATCTGGGCGCGCACGCGCTCCAGTTCCGCCTGGCTGGGCGGGGTGGTCTTGAGTTCGTCGAGCTGCTGCCAGAGCGCCTTTTCCACCTCGTCGAGGGTCTTGCCCTTCTGCACGTTGGGCGTGGCGCTGAGGATGAACAGGCTGTCGCCGCGAGCGAAGGCATCGTAGGAGGCAGAGGAACCGGCCACCAGCTCCGAGCCACGCTCCAGGCGCTCGGACAGGCGCGCGCTATAGCCGCCGTCGAGCAGGGCCGCGATCAGGCGCAGGGCGTGGACTTCGCGCGGCTTCTCGCTGCTGCCCAGGGACGGCACGTTGAAGCCCATGATCAGGCTGGGCAACTGCGTGCGCACATGCAGGGTCAGGCGGCGCTCGCCGGGTTCGGCGATCTCCAGCGGCTTGCGAGCCGAGGGCAGGGCGCGTCGCGGGATATCGCCGAACCAGCGCTGGGCGAGGGCCTTGACCTCTTCGGGCTGGACGTCGCCGACCACCACCAGGGTGGCGTTGTTCGGGGCGTACCAGGCCTTGTACCAGGCGCGCAGGTCGTCGATGTTCATGCGCTGCAGGTCGGCCATCCAGCCGATGGTCGGGGTGTGGTAGCCGCTGGACAGGTAGGCGGCGGCCTGGAAACGCTCGAAGGCGAGGGCGCTGGGCTTGTCCTCGGTGCGCAGGCGGCGTTCTTCCTTGATGACCTCGATCTCGCTCTTGAACTGGTCGGCCGGCAGCGTCAGGTGTGCCATGCGGTCGGCTTCCAGCTCGAAGGCGACCGGCAGGCGATCCTTGGCCAGGACCTGGTAATAGGCGGTGTAGTCGTCGGTGGTGAAGGCGTTCTCCTCGGCGCCGAGGTCGCGCAGCACGCGCGAGGCCTCGCCCGGGCCGAGCTTGCTGCTCCCCTTGAACATCATGTGTTCGAGGGCGTGGGACAGGCCGGTCAGGCCGGGCGTCTCGTAGCTGGAGCCGACCTTGTACCAGAGCTGGGAGACCACCACCGGGGCGCGATGGTCTTCGCGAACCACCAGCTTCAGTCCGTTGTCCAGTACGTACTCGTGGGTCGGTTGCGGCTCGGCGGCCAGCGCGAAGAGGGGCAGGCAGAGGCCGCCGCAGAGCAGGCCGAGCGCGCGGCGTGCGGGATTTTTCATGATCGACAGATCCTGTCTGATGGCCCGAAGGGTCCGGGGGCGACTGTCCGGCAGCCGCCTAACCCCGGCGGGCGAGGAGATGCTAGGATACCCATCCGTTTTCCGGGCGGCCACGTCCCGTGCCGCTCCCTTGAGATGCAAGCCATTCATGTTTGGTTCCAACGACGACAAGAAGGCCCCGCAGGGCGGGGAGAAGAAAGGTCTGTTCAGCTGGTTTCGCAAGAAACCCAACGAGGCCGAATCCGTAACGCCTGCCGAGTCCGCCGAGGCGGCTCCCGCGCAGCCGGAACAAGCGCCCGTCGCGCCGGTTGAGCCCGCACAGCAGGAACACATTCCCGCCGCCCCCACCGAGCCAGCGCCTGCTGTCCAGTCCGCGCCTGTGGTCGAAGCGCGGCCGTCGGTAGCGCCAGTGCAGCCGGTCGAACCGGTAGTGCAACCGACCATCGCCCCCGCGCCCATTGCACAGCCCGAGCCGGTTGCCGCTGCACATGCACCGATCGTCGAGCCGGCTCCCTTGCCAAGCGCGCCGATAGTCGCCGAAGTCGCTGCTCCGGTTGCTCCGGTTGTCGAGCCTGTCCCGGCTCCGGCTCCGGTCGTCGAGGCAGCGCCCGTCGTTGCCGAGAAGCCGGCAGCTCCCGCGGAACCGGCCAAGGTCGGCTTCTTTGCCCGCCTGAAACAGGGCCTGTCGAAGACCAGCGCCAGCATCGGCGAAGGCATGGCCAGCCTGTTCCTCGGCAAGAAGGCCATCGACGACGACCTACTCGATGAGATCGAGACTCGCCTGCTGACCGCCGACGTCGGCGTCGAGGCGACAACCACCATCGTGCAGAACCTGACCAAGCGCGTGGCGCGCAAGGAACTGGCCGACAGCGAGGCGCTGTACAAGGCCCTGCAGGAAGAGCTGGCAGGCCTGCTGCGTCCGGTGGAGCAGCCGCTGGCCATCGAGTCCGGCAAGCAGCCCTACGTGATCCTGGTCGTCGGTGTGAACGGCGTGGGCAAGACCACCACCATCGGCAAGCTGGCGAAGAAGCTGCAGCTCGAAGGCAAGAAGGTCATGCTCGCCGCCGGCGACACCTTCCGCGCCGCGGCGGTGGAACAGCTGCAAGTGTGGGGCGAGCGCAACAACATCGCGGTGATCGCCCAGCACACCGGCGCGGACTCGGCCTCGGTGATCTTCGACGCGGTGCAGGCGGCCAAGGCCCGTGGCATCGACGTGCTGATCGCCGACACCGCCGGCCGTCTGCACACCAAAGACAACCTGATGGAAGAGCTGAAGAAAGTGCGCCGGGTGATCGGCAAGCTGGACGAGACGGCTCCCCACGAGGTCCTGCTGGTGCTGGACGCCGGCACCGGGCAGAACGCCATCAACCAGGCCAAGCAGTTCAACAACGCCGTGGCCCTCACCGGCCTGGCCCTGACCAAACTGGACGGCACCGCCAAGGGCGGGGTGATCTTCGCCCTGGCCAAACAGTTCGGCCTGCCGATCCGCTACATCGGCGTCGGCGAAGGCATCGACGATCTGCGCACCTTCGAGGCCGACGCCTTCGTACGAGCATTGTTCGAGACCCGGGAGATCGCATGATTCGCTTCGAGCAGGTCGGCAAACGCTACGCCAATGGCCATGTCGGCTTGCACGAGATCTCGTTCCGCGCACACCGCGGCGAGATTCTCTTCGTCACCGGCCACTCCGGCGCCGGCAAGAGCACGCTGCTGCGACTGATCCTGGCGATGGAGCGGCCGACCTCCGGCAAGCTGCTGCTCGGCGGGCAGGACGTCTCGCGCATCTCCACCGCGCAGATTCCCTTCCTGCGCCGGCAGATCGGCGTGGTCTTCCAGAACCACCAACTGCTCAACGACCGCACGGTGTTCGAGAACGTGGCGCTGCCGATGCAGATCCTCGGCCTGCCCAAGGCGGAGATTGCCCGTCGGGTCGAAGCAGCGCTGGACCGGGTCAGCCTCAAGGAGAAGGCCCAGGACTTGCCGTCCGACCTCTCCACCGGCCAGCAACAACGCGTCGGCATCGCCCGCGCGGTGGTGCACCGCCCGGCCCTGCTGCTCGCCGACGAACCCACCGGCAACCTCGACCCGCGCCTGGCTTCCGAGATCATGGGGGTGTTCGAGGACATCAACCGTCTCGGTACCACGGTGCTGATCGCCAGCCACGACCTGGCGCTGATTGCGCGCATGCGCCACCGCATGATCACCCTGCAGCGCGGGCGGATCATCGCCGATCGCGAGGAGGAGGCCTGATGAGCGCCAGCGAACAACTGCCGCACGGCCCGGAAGAGGGCACCCAGGCGAAGAAGGGCCGCGAGCGCGTGGAGAAGGAATCCAGCGACTGGGGCCAGCTGTTCAACGCCTACGCGGAAAGCCACCGGGCGAGCCTGGTGGACAGCCTCAAGCGGATGATCAGCCATCCCTTCGGCAGCTTCTTCACCTGCCTGGTGATGGGCATCACCCTGAGCCTGCCCATGGGCCTGTCGCTGCTGCTGGGCAACGTCGAGCGCCTTGGCGGCTCCTGGCAGCGCGCGGCGCAGATTTCCCTGTACCTCGACATCAAGGCCACGGAGAACCAGGGCCAGGAGCTGCGCGAACAGATCGAGCGCATGCCCGACGTGATCGAGGCGCAACTGATCAGCAGCGACGAGGCGCTCAAGGAGCTGCAGGAGCAATCGGGTCTGGGCGAGGCGCTCAAGGAGCTGCCGGACAACCCGCTGCCGGCGGTGATCTCGGTAACGCCCAAGCAGATCGACAAGAATCAGCTCGATGCCCTGCGTCAACGCCTGTCCGAGCTGCCGGGTGTACAACAAGCTCAACTGGACCTGGTCTGGGTCGAGCGGCTGTCGGCCATCCTCAAGCTCGGCGACCGCTTCGTCTTCGGCCTGACCGTGCTGCTGGTGCTGACCTTGCTGCTGGTGATCGGCAATACCATTCGTCTGCACATCGAGAACCGTCGCAACGAGATCGAGGTGATCAAGCTGGTCGGCGGGACCGACGGCTATGTACGTCGCCCCTTCCTTTATATGGGCGCGCTCTACGGCCTGGGCGCGGGCGTGTTGTCCTGGGCGCTGCTGGAGTTCGGCCTGGACTGGCTGAACGCCTCGGTGGTCAATCTCGCCGGCCTCTATGGCAGCGATTTCGCGCTGGCCGGCGTGCCGCTGGGCGATGGTCTTTCGCTGACCATTGGTGCGGTGCTGCTGGGCTGGATCGGCGCCTGGCTGGCTGTCGCGCGGCACCTGCGGGAGCTCGCTCCTCGCTGAAAACTATCTGAATTCCTGGTGGCGGCAGTGGGGTGTAAAGGAACTTTTACACCCGCTTGCAGTCAGATCGCCCAGTGCTACACTGCGCGAGTTTCGTGAATCGGAGGATTCGCATGACCAATTCCCTGCAACCTGTTTATGCCCTGGTTCCCGGTGCAAACCTGGAATCCTACGTGCACTCTGTGAACAGCATCCCGCTGTTGTCGCCGGAGCAGGAGCGCGAGCTGGCCGAACGCCTCTTCTACCAGCAAGACCTTGAGGCGGCACGGCAAATGGTGCTCGCTCACCTGCGTTTCGTGGTGCACATCGCCCGGAGTTATTCGGGCTACGGCCTGGCCCAGGCCGATCTGATCCAGGAAGGCAACGTCGGCCTGATGAAGGCCGTGAAGCGTTTCAACCCGGAAATGGGTGTTCGCCTGGTGTCCTTTGCCGTGCATTGGATCAAGGCGGAAATCCACGAGTTCATCCTGCGCAACTGGCGGATCGTGAAAGTCGCGACCACCAAGGCGCAGCGCAAGCTGTTCTTCAACCTGCGCAGCCAGAAGAAGCGTCTGGCCTGGCTGAGCAATGACGAAGTCGAGCGCGTGGCCGAGAGCCTGGGCGTCGAAGCCCGGGAAGTGCGCGAGATGGAAAGTCGCCTGAGCGGACAGGACATGGCCTTCGACCCGGCGGCCGACGCCGACGACGAAAGCGCCTACCAGTCGCCGGCACACTACCTGGAAGACCATCGCTACGACCCGGCACGCCAGTTGGAGGAAGCGGACTGGAGCGACAGCTCCACCGCCAGCCTGCACGAAGCGCTGGAAGGCCTGGACGAACGCAGCCGCGACATCCTCTACCAGCGTTGGCTGGCCGAGGAGAAGGCGACCCTGCATGACCTGGCGGCCAAGTACAACGTGTCTGCCGAGCGCATCCGTCAGCTGGAAAAGAACGCGATGAACAAGCTCAAGGGGCGCATCGAGGCCTGACCGCCCGCTGCACCGCTAGACTGAAAGCCGCACCCCTCGGGGTGCGGCTTTTTTCTGCCCGTCATTTCCCGGAGAGCGCATGCCCCGCCTACGTCCCGCCCATGGCTTGATCCTGCTGGCCTTCGCTGCACTGGCTTTCGCTGCCGGCCTGTGGGTATCGCGTTCGCACGCACCGCTGCCGCCGCCAGCCTGGCTGGAAGGTTGGCAACGCGAAGTCTTCGCGCCCCAGGCCGACGACCAGCTCACCCTCGGCCAGCTCAATACCTGGCAGGCCGGTGAGCTGTGGCTGAGCGGCGACAGTGACGGGCCCCGGCTGAACTACCGCGCGACCCTCGACACCCCCGACGGCGCCTGGCGCATGGAGGCCGAGCTTGCGCTCAGCGATGCCGAACGCGCCAGCCTGCGCAAGGCGACCGGCGATGCTGCGGCGAACAGCGACCAGCCGTTGAGCGAAGACATGCTGCATCAGTTGCAGGGCCAGGCGGTGGCCTCGGTGCTACTGGCGCCGCAGGGGCCTCTCAGCGTCGGCCGGTTGGTAGCTAGCTTCGGGCCGCCACGTCTGCGCCTGCAGACGCCCCACGGCGAGGCGTGGATCTACCCTGAGCGCGGCCTCACGCTGATGCACCGCAATGGCGAGCTGCTGTGGCTGCAGGTCGTCCCGCGCGAAGCCCTATCGCACTGAGGCTCAGCGCAGGCGCTCCAGGTAGTCGTGGCCGCCGAGCTGCCACATCTGCCGGTTGATCCAGGCCGCGCGCTGGCGCACGTAGGGGCTGGGGCGGGCGGCGCTCCACTTGCGTGGGTTGGGTAGAACGGCGGCGAGCTGCGCGGCCTGCTGCGCGGAAAGCCTGCCCGCATCGACACCGAAGTGATGACGTGCGGCGGCCTGGGCACCGAACACGCCGTTGTCCCATTCCGCGCTGTTGAGGTAGACCTCGAGGATTCGCTCCTTCGGCCAGAAGGTTTCCAGCAGCACGGTGAACCAGGCTTCCAGCCCCTTGCGCAGCCAGCTGCGGCCGGGCCAGAGGAACAGGTTCTTGGCCGTCTGCTGGCTGATGGTGCTGGCGCCGCGCACGCTCTTGCCGCGCTCGTTGTGCGCCAGTGCCTGCTCGATGGCGGGCATGTCGAAGCCATGGTGCTCGGCGAACTTCTGGTCCTCGCCGGCGATCACCGCGATCTTCAGGTTGTCGGAGATATCGTCCCAGCTCTGCCAGTCGTGCTGCACATCGATGGGCTGGCCGTTGAACCAGGACTGCACCTTGCGTTCGAGCATCAGCATGCTCCCCGGCGGCGGCACCCAGCGCAGCACAACGACCACGACGACGCTGGCGGCGACGAACCAGAGGGTGAACTTGAACAGGCGGCGGAGCAGGATGCGCATGTCAGGGTCTGTTGACGTTTCGCCGCGAGCCGCGTTGCTGCGACAAATGGCGCCAGGTTAGGCGCGGGACGCAGGGAATGGCGCCCCCCTTTTCAAGTCCCGCAACGACGCATGGCGCCATTTGCCGCGCAACCCGAAGGGACAGGCCATTTTTTGCGCGGTGCTGCGTTACTCGTCGTTCATTTGGAATGACCAAACCACTCTCCTCGTGCCTTGCCCCGCGCAAAAGATGGCTCCGTCGCGGTCGCGTCGATACGTTAACAGACCCTGATCTATGCCCGGGCAATAGTGCCGGTCATTATAACGGGCTCGACCTTCCTGGGAGTTTGCTCATGTTGCGTACTTTCCTGCTGTTCGCTGCCTTCTTCGGTTTCACCGGAGTGGGCCTCGGCGCCTTCGCCGCTCACGGCCTGAAGAATCGCCTGAGCGCCGACTACCTGGCGATCTTCCAGACCGGCGTGCACTACCAGATGCTCCACGCCCTGGCGCTGTTCGGCGTGGCACTGCTCTCGACCCAGCTCAGCGGCCGGCTGATCGCCGCTTCGGGCTGGCTGTTCGTCGCCGGGATCCTGGTCTTCTCCGGCAGCCTCTACCTGCTCACCTTGACGGCCACGCCGGTGCTGGGCGCAATCACCCCGATCGGTGGGCTCTGCTTCCTCGGCGGTTGGCTGTGCCTGGGCCTGGCCGCGTGGCGACTGACGGCCTGACCCGAACGTCAGATTTAGTACCGGGCGCACAGCGGGCGCCTTGGTCAATGCCGGCGATCGGGCTAGAATGCCGACCCCCTCGAACCGCGACGGTCCTCTGCCATGCGAATCCAGTTGAACGGTGAACCCTACGAGCTGCCCGACGGCCAGAACGTCGCCCACCTGCTCGAACGCCTGGAGCTGGTCGGACGCCGCGTCGCGGTCGAACTCAACCTGGACATAGTGCCGCGCAGCCAGCACGCCGCCACCGCCCTCAAGGACGGTGACCAGGTCGAAGTGGTGCATGCCATCGGCGGCGGCTAGGCCGTCGCCCCGAAGAATCAGGCCCCGCCCCACCCGCTTTTGCTGAGGAACGATCCGATGAGCCAAGCCTCTTCCACCCTGCCGGTCGACAAGCCCTTCACCCTGGCTGGACGCACCTATGCGTCGCGCCTGCTGGTGGGCACCGGCAAGTACAAGGATCTCGACGAGACCCGCCGCGCCATCGAGGCGTCGGGCGCGGAGATCGTCACCGTGGCGGTGCGCCGCACCAACATCGGCCAGAACCCCGACGAGCCGAACCTGCTCGACGTGATCCCGCCGGATCGCTACACCATCCTGCCGAACACGGCCGGCTGCTACGACGCCATCGAGGCGGTGCGTACCTGCCGCCTGGCTCGTGAACTGCTGGACGGCCACAACCTGGTCAAGCTGGAAGTGCTGGCCGACCAGAAGACCCTGTTCCCCAACGTCGTGGAAACCCTCAAGGCCGCCGAAGTGCTGGTCAAGGACGGCTTCGACGTCATGGTGTACACCAGCGACGACCCGATCATCGCCCGCCAACTGGCCGAGATGGGTTGTATCGCGGTGATGCCGCTGGCCGGCCTGATCGGTTCCGGCCTGGGCATCTGCAACCCCTACAACCTGCGCATCATCCTCGAAGAAGCGACCGTTCCGGTGCTGGTCGATGCCGGCGTGGGTACCGCTTCCGACGCGACCATCGCCATGGAGCTGGGCTGCGAGGCCGTGCTGATGAACACCGCCATTGCCCACGCGCAGAACCCGGTGATGATGGCCGAGGCGATGAAGCACGCCATCGTCGCCGGTCGCCTGGCCTACCTGGCCGGGCGCATGCCGCGCAAACTGTACGCCAGCGCCTCCTCGCCGATGAGCGGCCTGATCGGCTGATCCCGGCCTGGCGCCCGCAGCGGGCCGGTTCGCCTCGTCGAGCCGGCCCGTCTTCACTTTCACTGCCGACGTTTTTCCAAGGTCCGAACATGAGCGATAGCCAACAGCCCCAGGCCGAGCAGGCCACTGACCGCCCGCTGCGCACCATCAAGAGCTTCGTGATGCGCGCCGGACGCATGACCGAGGGCCAGCAACGCGGCCTCGACCAGGGCTGGCCGCGTTTTGGCCTGGAACTGGCCGACGGCCTGCGTGACTTCGACCAGGTGTTCGGCCGCTCGGCGCCGCGCACCTTCGAGATCGGCTTCGGCATGGGCCACGCCACCCTGGAGATGGCCGCTGCTGCGCCGGAGCAGGACTTCATCGGCGTCGAGGTGCATCGCCCTGGCGTCGGCGCGCTGCTCAACGGCATGCTGACGCAGGACCTGACCAACATCCGCGTCTACAGCTGCGACGCCCTGGAAGTGCTGCGCGATTGCGTGGCCGACGCCAGCCTCGACCGCGTGCTGCTGTTCTTCCCCGACCCGTGGCACAAGGCGCGCCACCACAAGCGCCGCATCGTCCAGCCGGCCTGGGCGGAGCTGGTGCGCAGCAAGCTGAAGATCGGCGGCGTCCTGCACATGGCCACCGACTGGGAGCAATACGCCGAGCACATGCTCGAAGTGATGAACGCAGCTCCCGGCTATCGCAACCTGTCGCCGGACAACACCTACGTGCCGCGCCCGGAAGAGCGCCCGGTGACCAAGTTCGAGCGCCGCGGCGAGCGCCTCGGGCACGGCGTGTGGGACCTGAAGTTCCAGCGCGTCGACTGATTTCCGCAAGACCCGAAAGGCCTGCCCGCGCAGGCCTTTTTCATGGAAGAAAGACCAGACCGGGACCACCCGGCGGCCAGGATGGCCACCTCACCTCGCAAGCTGAATCTCGAAACCAGCGGCCTTGAGCCGCCACGACAATAACAGCGACGGGACGGACGCCCGCCGCAAAGGAGACTGCTGTGCTGAACAAAGTTGCCATACTGCTGCTGGCTGCCGCCTGCGCCACTGCCGCGCAGGCCAAGGTCGACGCAACCCAGGCCGCGCGCCTGGGCCAGGAGCTGACGCCGCTGGGTGGGGAAAGGGCCGGAAACGCCTCGGGCAGCATTCCGCCCTGGACCGGCGGGATCACCGCGCCGCCGGCGGGCTACACGCCTGGCATGCACCACCTCGATCCCTTCGCCGCCGACAAGGAGGCGTATCGCGTCAACGCGCAGAACCTGGCGCAATACCGCGACCTGCTGACGCCCGGCACCCAGGCATTGCTGCAGGAGAACCCGGACTTCTACCTGCGGGTGTTCCCCAGTCGTCGCAGCGCGTCGCTGCCCCAGCGGATCTATGACGCCACGCGCTTCAATGCCGAACATGCCGAGCTGATCGCCGACGGCAATGGCATCCAGGGGGCCGCTGCCGGCACGCCGTTCCCCATTCCGCAGAATGGCCTGGAAGTCATCTGGAACCACATCACGCGCTACCGCGGTGAGCAGCTGCACATGGTGACCAACCAGGCCGCGGTGCTCGCCAGCGGCAGCTACAACCTGCTGAAGATGGAACGCGACGCCTACTTCGTCTACGGCCGCGAAGGCATGAGCCCGCAGGACCTGAACAACACCCTGTTCTTCTACAGGTACACGGTGGTGGCGCCGTCCAAGCTGGCCGGCTCGGCGCTGCTGGTGCAGGAAACCATCGACCAGGTCCTGGCCACCCGCCGCGCCTGGCGCTTCAACCGCGGCGACCGCCGCGTGCGCCGCCTGCCCAGCCTGGCCTACGAGAGCGCTCAGCCGGACACCTACGGCCTGGCGACTGCGGATACGGTGGACGTCTACAACGGCGCGCCGGATCGCTACGAGTGGAAGCTGATCGGCAAGCGCGAAATGCTGGTGCCGTACAACAGCTACCAGGTGCACCAGAAGGGCCTGCCGTATGAGCGCATCCTGGGCGCGAAGACCCTCAATCCCGAGCTGCTGCGCTACGAGCCGCACCGCGTCTGGGTGGTCGAGGCGAGCCTGCGCACCGGTTACAGCCATCCCTTCGCCAAGCGCCGCTTCTACCTCGACGAAGACAGCTGGCAGATCCTCGCCAGTGATCTCTACGACGCCCAGGGCAAGCTGATCCGCGCCCAGGAAGTGCACCCGGTCAACTACTACGACGTGCCCATGGTCTCGAGCACCGTGGAAGCGCTGTACGACTTCGAAGGGCACCGGTACTTCGTCGACGGCCTGGACAACAACGAGCCGATGTACGACTTCCGAGCAAACCTGAACCCGCGCGACTTCACCCCGCAAGCGCTGCGCCGCGACGGCAACTGACGCTGCTGTTCGTAGGAGCTCGCTCGCGAACGCTTTTGCGTCAGGCGGGTTCGCGAGCAAGCTCGCTCCTACAAGAGACTTCCGGTGTGGCGGCGTGCAACCGCGAGCGACCGTGCCCTGCGCGGATTGACTTATCCCCGTCGTTCCCGCGAACGCGAGAATCCAGTGACGCCGATGCGAATCCGCTGGGTCCCCGCGTTCGCGGGGATGACGCAGAGAGGCGTTCGGGCTCAGTCGATCAGTTCGGCGCCGACCACGGTGATGTCCGGCAGGCTCAGCGGCGCCGGAGTGATCTGCAGGTACTTGATGCTGCTGCGCGGGATCAGCAGCAGATCGCCGTCCACCTCGATGCTCAGGCAGGGCGATTCCAGTTGCTTGCGAATGCCCCGCGCCACTTCCACGGGGTCTTCGGCCTGTTGCGGGAAGCGCAGCGCCAGGCGCTGGCCGTCGATGAAGTGCAGGTAGAGGTGCTTGATCGGTTTCATGGCGTTCCCCAGGTCCGTGACGGGCACTGGGGAAACACTAGCAGTCAGCTGCGGTCGGCGATCATGCCGATGACGAAGAACAGCAACAGCAGCACCGGCGCCAGGGTGTAGTTGTTGAAGTAGTTCAGGCCATGGGCGAGCCAGGGCGTGACGAAGACCATCGCCAGGCCGTAGCCGACGGCGCAGATGAGCACGAACAGCAGGGTGCGGAAGACGAAGTTGAGGCTGCCGATGCGCTGCTGGATCCAGGCATTGATCGCCGGCCCGAACAGCACCAGCAGGGTGGCCATGATCGCCAGGGCGATGTCGGACAGATGGCTGCGGCTCCAGCGGGAGGCGCTGGCGATCAGTTCGAGGGCGAAGTCCATGCAGGCTCCTTGGATTGGCTATCGCCGGGGGAGTTTACACGTCCCCCGGCGTGCCTGGACACGGTTCAGGCCAGGAAGTGCTGCAGCAGGTCGTTGAGGAACAGCTGGCCGCGTTCGGTCGGGCGCAGGCGCTCGTTGTCGTCGGCGAGCAGGCCCTTGGCGCGGGCTTCGCGGCAGGCTTCGGCGATGCTTTGCAGCGGCTGGCCGGTGCGTTCTTCGTAGAGGCTGCTGGGTACGCCTTCGACCAGGCGCAGGGCGTTCATCATGAACTCGAAGGGCAGGTCGTCCGCTTCCAGTAGGCGCTCGCCGGCCTGGAAGGGCTTGTCCGGGTTCAGGTAGTCCTTTGGCAGGCGGGTCTTCCAGGTGCGCAGGATGCGGCCTTCCGGGCTGCTCAGCTTGGCGTGGGCGCCGGCGCCTATGCCGAGGAAGTCGCCGAAGGTCCAGTAATTCAGGTTGTGCCGGGCGCGCTTGCCGTCGCGGGCGTAGGCGGAGGTCTCGTACTGGACGAATCCGGCCTCGGCCAGGCGTGCCTGGCCGGCTTCCTGGATTTCCCAGAGCGCGTCGTCCTCCGGCAGCTCCGGCGGCTGGCTCCAGAACACCGTGTTCGGCTCCATGGTCAGCTGGTACCAGGACAGGTGCGTCGGGTTCAGGGCGATGGCTTGTTCCAGGTCGGCGAGGGCGTCGGCCACGCTTTGCTGCGGCAGGCCGTGCATCAGGTCGAGGTTGAAGTTGTCGAAGCCGGCCTTGCGCGCCATGTCTGCCGCACGCACGGCTTCGTCGCCGTCGTGGATGCGGCCGAGGGCCTTGAGCTTCTCGGCCTGGAAGCTCTGCACGCCGATGGACAGGCGGTTGATGCCGAGGCTGCGGTAGTCGGCGAACTTGGCCTGCTCGAAGGTTCCGGGGTTGGCTTCGAGGGTGATCTCGATGTCGTGCTCGAACCCGACCTGGCGTTCCAGCCCCTCGAGGATGTGGCCGAGGGCGCTGGCGGAGAACAGGCTTGGGGTGCCGCCGCCGAAGAAGATCGAAGTCAGCTTGCGGCCGTGCACGTGGCGCTCGTCGGCCTTCAGGTCGGCGAGCAGTGCCTCGACGTAGGCATCTTCGGGTAGCTCAGGGCCGGCGGCGTGGGAGTTGAAGTCGCAGTACGGGCATTTGCGCACGCACCAGGGGATGTGCACGTACGCGGACAGCGGTGGCAGGCGGAAGCCGGAAACCACCGGCCCGGCGTCGAGCCCGTGGCTTCCTGCCTGGCTCATAGACCCAACCGTTGCTTCAGCAGGGCCATGGCGCGGGCGCGGTGGCTCAGCTTGTTCTTCTGTTCGGGCGGCAGTTCGGCGCTGGAGCAGTTGCTCTCCGGCACCCAGAACAGCGGGTCGTAGCCGAAGCCGTGCTCGCCGCGCGCTTCGCGCAGGATGCTGCCTTGCCAGAGGCCTTCGCAGAGGATCGGCAGCGGGTCGTCGGCATGACGCACCAGGGCGAGCACGCTGACGAACTGCGCGCCGCGCTGGTCGTCCGGGACGTCCTTGAGGGCGTCGAGCAGCTTGGCATTGTTCGCCGCGTCACCCTTGCCGTCGGCATAGCGCGCCGAGTAGATGCCCGGCGCGCCGCCGAGGTAGTCCACCGCCAGGCCCGAGTCGTCGGCCAGCGCCGGCAGGCCGGAGATGCGCGCGGCATTGCGGGCCTTGAGGATGGCGTTCTCGACGAAGGAGAGGCCGGTTTCCTCGGGTTCCACGCTGCTGAACTCGCCGATCGAGCGCACCTTCACGTGGGCGCCGAGCATGGCCTGGAGTTCCTTGAGTTTGCCGGCGTTGTGACTGGCCAGCACCAGTTGGTCGAGCTTGATCATTCGTCTGGGAAGACTTCCTGGGTGAATTCGAAGCTTTGCGGCGCTTCTTTGCCGGCCTTGACCGTGATGCTGAAGGTCAGGGTGTCACGGCTGTCGATGGTGAATTGCGCCAGGTGGTAGACGGCGCCTTCCTCGGCCACGCGTTTGAAGGTCAGCGGGATTTCCTGGCTCAGCAGGTTCTTGGCGCTGCCGCTGACGATGGCATCGACCGGCTTGCCGTTGGCGTCCAGCGGCACGATGTTGATCACGCCCTGGTTCTTGCTGCGGACCACGCCGACCGCCTGGGCGATCTTCGGTTGCAGGAAGCTCGAGTTGTAGACGCTGTAGTGGACCTGGATATCGCCCAGGCGTTGGACCTGCTCGGCAAAGGCCGGCATGGCGAGGAACAGGCAGAACAGCAGGGAGGCTAGGCGGCGCATGGTTTTCTTCTCCTGGGTTCAGAACCCGCAAGCGCCTCAGACGGCGATGCGGGCATCCGGCACCCCTGGACCGCTAACCCGGTAGATGCCGATCTCACCCAACAGATTAGGCCAAACTCGGCAGACCCAGCGATGACGGTGGTCACGGTCCACGGCCAGGCGATCCAATACGCGCAGGCGCTTCTCGCGGCACAGCGCCTCGAAGTCCTTGAAGGTGCAGAAGTGGATGTTCGGCGTGTTGTACCAGGTGTACGGGAGGAACTCCGACACCGGCATACGGCCGTTGCGCAGAAGGTACCAGCGGCAGTTCCAGTGGCCGAAGTTGGGGAAGGTGATGATGCAGGTCTTGCCGACCCGCAACATCTCTTCGAGGATCTTGTCGGGGTAATGCACGGCCTGCAGGGCCTGGGTCATGACGACCACGTCGAAGCTGTTGCTGGCGAAGCTGCCCAGGCCCTTGTCGAGGTCCTGCTCGATGACGTTGACCCCGCGTTCGATGCACTTGGCGATGTTTTCGCCGTCGATCTCCAGGCCGTAGCCGGTGACCTGCTTGTGCTTGCCCAGCCAGGCCAGCAGTTCGCCGTCGCCGCAGCCGAGGTCGAGTACCCGGCTGCCGGCGGGGATCCAGTCTTGGATGATTTCCAGGTCGGCGCGCATGGCGTTCCTTTTATACGCTGATGCGGTTCATGTAACCGCTGAAGGCTTGCAGGTAGCGGGGGATCGGCATGAGGAAGGCGTCGTGGCCTTGCGGGGCGTCGATCTCCAGGTAGCTGACGTTCTTCTTCGCCGCGATCAGGGCGTCGACGATTTCCCGCGAACGCGCCGGCGAGAAGCGCCAGTCGGTGGTGAAGGACATCAGGCAGAAGTCCGCCTTCACCCCGGCGAGGGTGCGGGTCAGGTCGCCGCCGTGCGCCGAGGCCGGATCGAAGTAGTCCAGCGCCTTGGTCATCAGCAGGTAGGTGTTAGCGTCGAAGCGGGTGGAGAACTCCTCGCCCTGATAGCGCAGGTAGCTCTCGACCTGGAACTCGACGCTCTGCAGGTCGTAGTTGAGCTTCTCGGACTTCAGGTCGCGGCCGAATTTCTCGCCCATGGCGTCGTCGGACAGGTAGGTGATGTGCCCGACCATGCGTGCCAGGCCCAGGCCACGGCGCGGGATCACGCCTTTTTCCTGGAAGTGGCCGCCGAGGAACTCCGGGTCGGAAAGGATCGCCTGGCGCGCCACTTCGTTGAAGGCGATGTTCTGCGCCGAGAGCTTGGGCGCGCTGGCGATGCACAGGCAGTGCCGCACGCGCTCCGGATAGGCGATGGTCCACTGCAGTGCCTGCATGCCGCCCAGGCTACCGCCTACCACCGCGGCCCACTGCTGGATGCCCAGGCGATCGGCCAGGCGGGCCTGGCTGTTGACCCAGTCTTCCACCGTGACTACCGGGAAGTCGGCGCCGTAGACGCGGCCGGTTTCCGGATTGACGCTGGTCGGTCCGGTGGAGCCGTTGCAGCCGCCGAGGTTGTTCAGCGCGACGACGAAGAACTTGCGGGTGTCGATGGGCTTGCCGGGGCCGATGGCGCTATCCCACCAGCCCGGCTTGCGGTCATCGGTGCTGTGGTAGCCCGCGGCGTGGTGATGGCCGGAGAGCGCATGGCAGATCAGCACGGCGTTGCTCGCCGTGGCGTTCAGTTCGCCGTAGGTCTCGATCACCAGCTGGTATTCGGGCAGTGTCTTGCCGCAGGCCAGTAGCAGTGGCTCGCTGAAGTGCAGCGTCTGGGGCGAAACCAGACCGACGGAATCTTCGGGGAAGACTGTGGGCATCGACCCAGCTCACGAAAAAAAGGAGGGCGCCAGTCTAAAGAGCACCGCCCCCTGCGGCAAGCCGCCGGCTCAGGCGCGTTGCGAGCCGGGCAGGGATACCACGCGTGCCTGGCGCTGCAAGGGCGAAGGGCGGCGCAGCAGACGGAGGATATCGGAGGCTTCGGCGAGCTGCTTTTCCAGCTCCTGCTGGTAGCGCTCCATGAGCAGCGCGCGCTGCCGCGCCTGCTGGGTTTCCTGGGCCAGGGCCTTGAGGCGCAGCATGTGGGTTTCCAGCAACTGCTTGTTCTCGAGGGTGTACTGCATCAGCGGCATGAGCGCATCGCCGGCCCACTGGTCGACGTCTTCGCGCAGGCGCTGGTGCAGGAGGATCACTTCCTGGGCCAGGGTGGCGAAGAAGCGCCGGGTCAGCACGCGCTGTTCGGTGAGCAGGGTCTTCAGGTGCAGGCGGAAACGGTCGGCCTTGGCCTGCAGGCGGGCCAGTTCGTCCAGGTAGCGCTCGACATTCAGGCGCGGCGCGTCCAGTCCGTGAAGCGGGTTTTCCTGGTTGTGTCGCAGGTAGATGGCTTCGACCATGCGATTGGCCAGCCCGGCTTCGTGGGCCAGGGTGTGCAGGTCGCCCTCGACGGCATGGAAGAACGCCAGGATCGCCTGGTTGATGCCCAGGGTCGTCCAGCTGCCGGTGAGTTTCGCGCGCGCCCGCGCCAGGTGCTGCTCCAGGCGTTCGGCGCTCACCGTCTGGCGTAGCAGCTCACCCTGGCGGCGCAGCAGGCGCTGGTTGGTCTTCAGGTTGAGCAGGCGGCGATGGTGCAGGCTGTGGTCGTCCTTGGTCCGCGCGGTCAGCTCGAACAGCAATTGGCCGTTGTCCTGCTGCTGGCCGGCGAGCATCTGCTGCTGGTCGCGGACCCGCTCCAGGCGGTGGCGCAGGGTGTGTTGGCTGTTGTTCAGCAGGGCCAGCACCTGGTTGACCACCGCGTCCTCTACCAGGCGTTCCTTCTGCGCGACTATGCGCTCGCAGAGCAGCGTCTCGAGGTCCTCGAGCTGGCTGCGGGCGAGCAGTTCGCGGTCCTTGCGCACCTTGGCCAGCAGCGCCTGCT
The DNA here is from genome assembly GCF_000689415.1 of Pseudomonas knackmussii B13. NCBI lineage: Bacteria > Pseudomonadati > Pseudomonadota > Gammaproteobacteria > Pseudomonadales > Pseudomonadaceae > Pseudomonas > Pseudomonas knackmussii. Next base: position 441,945 of record NZ_HG322950.1, read on the forward strand.
TGGCCGACAGCGGCAGGACGTCCTCGCGGTCGATACCCAGCTGGCGGGCGGTGATGTCGCGGATGCGCTGGATGGCGTTGTTGACGAAGGCGTCACCGGCGAGATCGTCCCAGAGCACGTCGATCTTGTTCAGTACGGCGTACAGGTTGCACTGCCCGTCTTCGCCGAGCTGGTGCACATGGTCCTGCCAGATGGCCATATCGGAAGCGCTGACGCCGGTGTCGGCGGACAGAAGGAAGATCACCGACTGCGCGGCGGGCAGCATAGACAGGGTCAGCTCGGGCTCGCTGCCCAGCGCGTTCAGCCCCGGCGTGTCGAGGATGCGCAGGCCCTGGCGCAGAAGCGGGTGGTCGAAGTTGACCAAAGCGTGACGCCACGCCGGAACCAGCACCATGCCGGGGCGCCCGGCGCTTTCCAGCATGTCCGGCAGGAAGCCGAGCTGGATCGCCTGTTCCACCGGCAGCGCCTTGGTCCGCGCCACCTGGGCGAAGGCCTGGGCCATGTTGGCCGGGTCGGAGGTGTCCAGCGGGATGTTCACCCAGTGCCGCGGCACGCGCTTGAACTGGGCGATGCTGGCGTCGGCGACACGGGTCTCGATGGGCAGCAGGCGGATGTATGGGCGTTCGGAGTTCGTGTCGAAGAACAGCTCGGTCGGGCACATGGTGGTGCGCCCGGCGTGGGACGGCAGCATACGCTGGCCGTAGTCGGCGAAGAACAGGGCGTTGATCAGCTCGGTCTTGCCGCGGGAGTACTCGCCCACGAAGGCCAGGGTGATGTGGTCCAAGCGCAGCAGGCGCAGCGCGCGCTCCAGGCGATTCTCGATGTCCGGCGAATTCAGCCGGCAGCGCTCCAGCCAGGTCCGATAACGGGTGATGTCCCGGATCAGGTCCCGCTTCCAGGTGACGTATGCGTCGATCTGCTGAGTGAGACGTTCCATGCTCATCCAGGCGGTTCCTATGGCTGGCGCATCCTGCGCAGGGGGGAATGGCGGGATTATGCGACGAAGTCGTATGGCGTCAATTGGCCTTCATCACATTCCGGCATGTAAGGTCGGTCAATGTGACCGAGCGGTAATCCCCAGCTCCGCCGGAAGCTGCGTCGGGCGCGGGATGCGCACGCGCTTCTGGCGGTTCAGCTCGCCACTTTCGAGCACGACCGTGCTCTTCGGAACGCCAAAGGCCTTGCCGAGGAAGGCCAGGAGATGCGCATTGGCCTTGCCTTCGACGGGGGGCGCGGTGAGGCGGATCTTCAGGCGCTCGCCATGCAGCCCGGCGAACTCGTCGCGGCTCGCCTTGGGCTGCAGGTGGACGTCGAGGAGCAGGTCCTCGCCGTCCCAGCGATAGAAGCTCATTTGCTTACCTGTCTCATGGAGCTCGCGAGCTAGAGCGAGACGAGGCGGAAACAGCCGGGGATGCGCAGTTTACATGCAGTAAATGAGCAATCACCGGCTGTTTCCAACGCTGTATCGCCGACGCGCAGCAGCTCCCTTTTACATGAAGGGGCTCAGAATTTGCGGCATGCGGGTCATGGCCGCCAGGTTGCCGATCACCAGCATGTCGATCAGTTTCAGCGCAATGAACGCGAAGATCGGCGAGAGATCCAGCCCGCCGAGGTTCGGCAGCAGCTTGCGGAAGGGAGCCAGCATCGGTTCGCAGATCTGGTTCACCAGCTGCGCGCCGGGGTTGTAGCTGCCCGGGGCGACCCAGGAGAGGATCACGCTGACGATCAGGGCGAAGAAGAACACCTTGAGGAACAGCGAGGTCACCGCGATCACCGACCACACCAGCAGTTGCAAGATGAAGCCGCCGACGCCGTAGCCCATCAGCAGCAGGGTGACGATCATCAGCACCAGCTGCACCAGGATGGCCAGCACCAGGGAGGCCAGGTCGATACCGCCGAAGCCCGGAATCACCCGGCGCAGCGGGTTCAGCAGCGGCTTGGTGGCGCGCACGATGAACTGGCTGAGCGGGTTGTAGAAGTCGGCGCGCACCAGCTGCAGGATGAAGCGCAGCAGGACGATCAGCAGGTACAGACTGCCGAGGGTCTGGATGACGTAGATGGCGGCGGTGGAAAGTCCGGTCATGGAAGGCTCCTCATTGCCCCAGTTGTTCGGCCAGCTCGGCCGAGCGGTGGTCGGCGGCGTTCAGCGCGCGCTCGACCAATGCTTCGAATCCATTCGCCTGGAAGGCAGTGATGGCGGCCTCGGTGGTGCCCTTGGGCGAGGTCACGCGGCGGCGCAGTTCGGCCGGGTCGACGTCGCTGGCGAGCGCCATGCGCGCGGCGCCCAGGGCGGTCTGCAGGGTCAGGCGGGAAGCCACTTCATGGCTCAGCCCGAGCTTCTCGCCGGCGGCAGTCATGGCTTCCATCAACAGGAAGAAGTACGCCGGGCCGCTGCCGGAAACGGCGGTGACCGCGTCGATCTGCTTCTCCTCGTCCAGCCACAGGGCGATGCCCACGGCGCCCAGCAGTTGCTCGGCCTGCTTGCGCTGCGCGGCGCTGACCTGGGAGGTGGCGTACAGGCCGCTGGCGCCTTCGCCGAGCAGGGCCGGGGTGTTGGGCATGCAGCGCACCAGCAGTTCGGTGCCCAGCCAGCGCGACAGGCTGGCGCAGGGGATGCCGGCGGCGATGGAAACGATCAACTGGCCCGGTTCGAGCAGCGCGGCCAAGGGCTCGCAGACCTGCTTCATGACCTGCGGCTTGACCGACAGGACGACCACGTCGGCGCCGGCGATGGCGCTGGCGTTGTCCTCGAAGACCTCGATGCCGTGCTCCGCGGCGATCTTCGCGCGCTGGTCGGCGCCCGGGTCGCTGGCGCGGATCTGCTTGGCGGGTACGCCCTGGGCGCGCAGTCCACCGATCAGGCTGGCGGCCATGTTGCCGGCGCCGATGAAAGCGATGCGGGTATTGCTCATGGAATGCTTTCCTTTATCTAAGGGTGGGTGCCGTAGTCGCGTGCGCCGAACAGCGCGGTGCCGATGCGTACCCAGGTGGCACCTTCGGCGATGGCGGCTTCGAGATCATGGCTCATGCCCATGGACAGGGTGTCCAGGCCGAGATCCAGCGTAGTCATGAGTTCGCGCAGGCGGGCAAAAGCCGCGCGCTGGGCGGCGACGTCCTCGGTGGGTTCGGGAATCGCCATCAGCCCGCGCAGTTTCAGGTTTGGCAGGGCAGCAACGGCGCGGGCCAGCTCCGGCAGTTCCGCGGCGCTGCAGCCGGACTTGCTGTCCTCGCCGCTGACGTTCACCTGCAGGCAGACGTTGAGCGCCGGCAGGTGCGCCGGACGCTGAGCGGAGAGGCGCTCGGCGACCTTCAGGCGATCGACCGAATGCACCCACTGGAAGTGCTCGGCGATGGGGCGGGTCTTGTTCGACTGGATGGGGCCGATGAAGTGCCAGGTCAGCGGCAGGTCAGCCAGTTCGGCTTGTTTCGCCAGCGCCTCCTGCAGGTAGTTTTCGCCGAAATCGGCCATCCCGGCGGCATATGCCTCGCGCACGTCCGCGGCCGGTTTGGTCTTGCTCACCGCCAGCAGATTCACGCCCTCGGGATCGCGTCCCGTAGCTTGCGCCGCCTCACGGATGCGTGCGCGAACCTTTGCAATATTCTCTGCTATCGTGGACATTACCTGCGCTCTACGGCCCGGCTGCTGCAAGATCAGCGGCATTCTACCTGCTTGCATTGGATTGGGGAGTCCCATGGATATTACCGAGTTGCTCGCCTTCAGCGCCAAGCAAGGCGCTTCGGACCTGCACCTCTCGGCCGGCCTGCCGCCGATGATCCGCGTCGACGGCGATGTTCGCCGGATCAACCTGCCGCCCCTCGAGCACAAGCAGGTCCACGCGCTGATCTACGACATCATGAACGACAAGCAGCGCAAGGATTTCGAGGAATTCCTCGAGACCGACTTCTCCTTCGAAGTCCCTGGCGTCGCGCGTTTCCGGGTCAACGCCTTCAACCAGAACCGCGGCGCGGGTGCGGTGTTCCGGACCATTCCCTCTAAGGTCCTGAGCATGGAAGACCTGGGCATGGGCGAGGTGTTCAAGCGCATTGCCGACGTGCCGCGCGGCCTGGTGCTGGTCACCGGTCCGACCGGTTCGGGCAAGTCGACCTCGCTCGCAGCGATGCTCGACTACCTGAACAACACCATGTACAGCCACATCCTCACCGTCGAGGACCCGATCGAATTCGTCCACGAATCGAAGAAATGCCTGGTCAACCAGCGCGAGGTGCACCGCGACACCCTCGGCTTCAACGAGGCGCTGCGCTCGGCCCTGCGTGAGGACCCGGACATCATCCTGGTCGGCGAGATGCGCGACCTGGAAACCATCCGCCTGGCGCTGACCGCCGCGGAAACCGGCCACCTGGTATTCGGCACCCTGCACACCACCTCCGCGGCCAAGACCATCGACCGTATCGTCGACGTGTTCCCCGCCGAGGAGAAGTCCATGGTCCGTTCCATGCTCTCCGAATCGCTGCAGGCGGTGATCTCGCAGACCCTGCTGAAGAAGATCGGCGGCGGCCGTGTCGCGGCCCACGAGATCATGATCGGCACCCCGGCGATCCGTAACCTGATCCGCGAGGACAAGGTGGCGCAGATGTACTCGGCGATCCAGACCGGCGGCGCGCTGGGCATGCAGACCCTCGACATGTGCCTCAAGGGGCTGGTCGCCAAGGGCCTGGTGACCCGCGATGCAGCCAAGGAAAAAGCCAAGATTCCGGAAAACTTCTGAGTCGTCGGGCCTAGCGCCCGGCGCAGGGAGCGCGCCACACGCCGCCGCTCCGTTGAAGTCGCACTGAGCGCGTGAACCACACGGGTACGACCATGGAATTCGAGAAACTTTTACGCCTGATGGTGGAGAAGGGCGCCTCCGACCTTTTCGTCACTGCTGGCGTGCCGCCGTCGATGAAGGTCAACGGCAAGGTCCTGCCGGTCACCAAGAACCCACTGTCGCCGGAGCAGACCCGCGAGACCGTGCTGTCGGTGATGAACGAGCAGCAACGCCGCGACTTCGCCGAGAACCACGAGTGCAACTTCGCGATCAGCGCGCGCGGCATCGGCCGTTTCCGCGTCAGCGCCTTCTACCAGCGCAACCTGGTGGGCATGGTGCTGCGTCGCATCGAGACCAACATCCCGACCATCGACGACCTCAAGCTGCCGGAGATCCTCAAGAAGCTGGCCATGACCAAGCGTGGCCTGGTGATCTTCGTCGGCGCCACCGGTACCGGTAAGTCCACCTCGCTGGCGGCGATGATCGGCTACCGCAACAAGAACTCCACCGGGCACATCATCTCCATCGAGGATCCGATCGAGTACATCCACCAGCACCAGGGCTGCATTGTCACCCAGCGCGAAGTGGGCCTCGACACTGACTCCTTCGAAGTAGCGTTGAAGAACACCCTGCGCCAGGCGCCGGACGTGATCATGATCGGCGAGGTGCGTTCGCGCGAGACCATGGACCACGCCGTGGCCTTCGCCGAAACCGGCCACCTGTGCCTGGCGACGCTGCACGCCAACAACGCCAACCAGGCGCTGGAGCGGATCATCCACTTCTTCCCCGCCGACCGGCACGGGCAGGTGTGGATGGACCTGTCCCTCAACCTCAAGGCGATCGTCGCCCAACAACTGGTCCCGACGCCGGACGGCAAGGGCCGCCGCGCGGTGATCGAGGTGCTGCTGAACACCCCGCTGGCCGCCGATCTGATCCGCAAGGGCGAGGTGCACGAGCTCAAGCCGCTGATGAAGCGCTCCACCGAGCAGGGCATGCAGACCTTCGACCAGGCGCTGTACCAGCTGTACTCCCAGGGCGAGATTACCTACGAAGACGCCCTGGCCTACGCCGACTCGGCGAACGACCTGCGCCTGATGATCAAGCTGGGGTCGGAAACCGACGCCGACCACCTGTCGACCATGACCCAGGGCCTGACCCTGGAGATGGACGAAGACCCCAACCGCCGCTTCCGCTGATCCCCGCCGCCCGTCGACGGGCCGCCTTCTCCCGTTCCTTGCCGCGGATGCTGTACCCAGCGTCCGCGTCATTCCGCTTTCGTCGCGCAGGAGTGCCGCATGTCCAATTCCCCCGATACCCACAGCAAGCTGATCGGCTACCTGCTCTGGCTGTTCGGCTTCACCGGCTCGCACCGCTTCTACTATGGCAAGCCAATCAGCGGGACCATCTGGTTCTTCACCCTCGGACTGTTCTTCATCGGCTGGATCATCGACCTCTTCCTTATCCCGTCGATGGACGACGAGGCCGACCTGCGTTATCGCAGCGGCGCACTGGACTACAGCGTGGCCTGGATCCTGCTGACCTTCCTCGGTGTGTTCGGCGTGCACCGCATGTACATGGGCAAGTGGCTCACCGGCATCCTCTACCTGCTCACCGGCGGCCTGTTCCTGCTGGGCGTGCTATACGACTTCTGGACCCTCAACGCCCAGATATCCGAACGCAACGGACCGCAGCGCCTGTAAGGAATCCCTGCCAGAAAGCCCGCCACCCGGCGGGCTTTTTCGTCGTGCCAGCCTGGCGAGGGCAGCACCCCCGGCCTAAGGTGGGGACAGACCCAGAAGGCCGCGCCGGCGGGCAATCCCCACGGCGCCAGAAGGAGCTGCGCCATGAGCAACGATTCCCGCCCCGCTGTACTGGACCTGATCGGCAACACACCCCTGGTTCGCGTTACCCGCTTCGATACAGGCCCCTGCACGCTCTTCCTCAAGCTCGAGAACCAGAACCCCGGCGGCTCCATCAAGGACCGCATCGGCGTGGCCATGATCGAGACGGCCGAGCGCGATGGCCGCCTGAAACCCGGCGGCACCATCGTCGAAGCCACGGCCGGCAACACAGGCCTGGGCCTGGCGCTGGTCGGCCGCGCCAAAGGCTACCGGGTGGTGCTGGTGGTGCCGGACAAGATGTCCAGCGAGAAGGTGCTGCACCTCAAGGCCATGGGGGCCGAGGTGCACATCACCCGCTCCGATGTCGGCAAGGGCCACCCCGAGTACTACCAGGATGTCGCGGCGCGCCTGGCTGCGGAAATCCCCGGCGCCTTCTTCGCCGACCAATTCAACAACCCGGCCAACCCCCTGGCCCACGAAACCAGCACTGCTCCGGAAATCTGGCAGCAGACAGGCCATGACCTCGACGCCATCGTCGTCGGTGTCGGCTCGGCCGGTACCCTCGCCGGACTCACGCGCTTTTTCCAGCGGGTGCAGCCAAAACTGGAGTTCGTCCTCGCCGACCCGGTGGGCTCGGTGATGGCCGAGTACGTGCGCAGCGGCACCCTCGGTGAAGTCGGCTCCTGGGCGGTGGAGGGAATCGGCGAGGATTTCGTTCCCTCCATCGCCGACCTCTCCAGCGTGCGCCACGCCTACTCCATCAGCGACGAGGAGAGCTTCGCCCACGCCCGCGAGCTGCTGCGCGCCGAGGGTATTCCTGGCGGCTCTTCAACCGGCACCTTGCTAGCCGCGGCGCTGCGCTATTGCCGTGAGCAGACAGAGCCCAAGCGTGTGCTCAGCTTCGTCTGCGATACCGGTACGCGCTACCTGTCCAAGGTCTACAACGACCAGTGGATGACCGACCAGGGCCTGCTGCAGCGCAAGCACTACGGCGACCTGCGCGACCTGATCGCGCGGCGCTTCGAGGATGGCCGGGTGGTCAGCGTCGGGCCCGGCGATACCCTGCTGACCGCCTTCCAGCGCATGCGCCTCGCCGATGTCTCGCAGCTGCCGGTGCTGGAGCAGGGCAAGCTGGCCGGGGTCATCGACGAGTCCGACATCCTGCTTGGCGTGCACGCCGACGCCACGCACTTCCGCAAGCCGGTGGCCAGCGCCATGACCACCCACCTGGAAACCCTGGCCCCGGACGCCAGCCTCGCCGAACTGCAGGCCGAACTGGATCGCGGCCTGGTCGCGATCATCGCCGACAGCAGCGGCTTCCACGGCCTGATTACCCGATTCGATCTGCTCAACCACCTCAGGAGAACGCTCGCATGAGCCAGGATTCGCACCAGCCGCGCGGTTTCGCCACGCGGGTCATCCACGCCGGCCAGGCGCCCGACCCCTCCACCGGCGCGCTGATGCCGCCGATTTACGCCAACTCCACCTACCTGCAGGACAGCCCCGGGGTGCACAAGGGCCTGGACTACGGCCGCTCGCACAACCCTACGCGCTGGGCACTGGAGCGCTGCGTGGCGGACTTGGAAGGCGGCAGCAAGGCGTTTGCTTTCGCCTCAGGGCTGGCAGCCATCTCGGCCACCCTGGAACTGCTCGACGCCGGCTCGCACATCGTTTCCGGCAACGACATTTATGGCGGCACCTTCCGCCTGTTCGAGCGCGTGCGGCGGCGCAGCGCCGGGCATGACTTCAGCTTCGTCGATCTCACCGACCTGTCGGCCATCGAGGCGGCCCTGCGGCCGGAAACCCGCATGGTGTGGATCGAAACCCCGAGCAACCCGCTGCTGCGCCTGGCCGACCTTGAGGCCATCGCCCGCCTGTGCCGCAGCCGCGGCATCCTCTGCGTGGCCGACAACACCTTCGCCAGCCCGCGTATCCAGCGTCCGCTGGAGCTGGGGTTCGATGTGGTGGTGCACTCGACGACCAAGTACCTGAACGGCCACTCGGACGTCATCGGCGGCATCGCCGTGGTCGGCGACAACCCGGAGCTGGCCGAGCGCCTGGGCTTCCTGCAGAACGCCGTGGGCGCCATCGCCGGCCCCTTCGACGCCTTCCTCACCCTGCGCGGCGTTAAGACGCTGGCCTTGCGCATGGATCGCCACTGCAGCAATGCGCTGGAGCTGGCGCAGTGGCTGGAGCGGCAGCCGCAGGTGAAGCGTGTGCATTACCCGGGGCTGCCGTCGCACCCACAGCACGAACTGGCCAAGCGGCAGATGAACGGCTTCGGCGGGGTGATATCCATCGACCTCGCCACCGATCTGGCTGGCGCCAAGCGTTTCCTGGAGAACGTGCAGATATTCGCCCTGGCCGAGAGCCTGGGGGGCGTCGAGAGCCTGATCGAACACCCGGCGATCATGACCCACGCCACTATCCCGCCGGCGACCCGAGCGGAGCTGGGCATTGGCGATGGCCTGGTGCGGTTGTCGGTGGGGGTGGAGGATGTGGAGGACCTGCGCGCCGATCTGGCGCAGGCGCTGGCCACGATCTGACGTCGACGCCTCGTAGGAGCGGACCTTGTCCGAGATTCGCGCGCACGGCGCGCTCCTACAATCGACGCAGGTGCCAAGAAAAAGCCCGCCAGTCGGCGGGCTTTTTGATGCCTGGGAGGCTCAGATCGCGTGGACGATGTGTCCATCCACCAGGGTGCAGCGCACCGCACCCGGCAGCAGGTGGCCGCTGAACGGGCAGTTGTGCCCGCGCGAGTACCAGCTTTCGCCAACCAGGGTCTGGCCTTCGGCCTCGAACAGCACGAGGTCGGCGGCCTGGCCCACGGCGACTCGGCCGGCCGGCAGGCGCAGGGCGTTCGCCGGGCCGCTGGAGAGGCGCGCGAGCAGCGTCGGCAGGTCGAGCAGGTCGTCCTGCACCAGGGTCATGGCCAGCGGCAGCAGCAGTTCGACGCTGCTGATGCCCGGTTCAGTGGCGGCGAAGGGGGCGTTCTTGGCATCGAACTCGTGGGGCTGGTGGTGGCTGGCGATGGCGGTGATCACGCCGCTCTTCACCGCTTCGCGCAGGGCGTCGCGATCCTTGCGGGAACGCAGCGGCGGTTGCACGTGGTAGAGGCTGGAGAAGTCCGAGAGCGCCTCGTCGGTGAGGATCAGCTGGTACAGCGCGACATCGGCGGTCACCGGCAGCCCGCGAGCTTGGGCCTGGGCGATCAGTTCCACGCCACGGGCGCTGGTGAGCTGGCTGAAGTGCGCACGCACGCCGCTTTGCTCGACCAGCAGCAGGTTGCGCGCCAGGGCCACGGTTTCGGCGGTTTCCGGAATGCCGGCCAGGCCGCGGAAGGCAGCGGTGGGGCCGTCGTGGGCCAGGCCACCTTCGGCCAGTTCGGCGTCCTGGGAGGTGAAGATCACCGTCAGGTCGAAGGTCGCGGCGTACTCCAGGGAGCGCAGCAACACGCGGTTGCTGGCCATCGGCGCCAGGCCGTTGGTGAAGGCGACGCAGCCGGCGCCGCTCAGGGCCGCCAGTTCGGACAGCTGCTCGCCGGCCAGGCCGCGGGTCAGTGCGCCGATCGGGAAGACCTTGGCATTGCCGGCCTCGCGAGCGCGGTCGAGGATCAGTTCGGCTACGGCGGTGGTGTCGAGCACCGGCTTGGTCTGCGGCGGGCAGCACAGGCTGGTGACGCCACCGGCCGCGGCGGCGCGGGTTTCGCTGTCGATATTGCCCTTGCGGCTGTAGCCCGGTTCGCACAGGGCGACGTTGAGGTCGACCAGGCCGGGCGCGGCGACCAGGCCGGCGGCGTCGATCGCCTGGGCGGCATGGAAGTCGGCCGGGGCGTCGCCGAGAGCGATGATGCGGCCGGCTTCGATGTGGATGTCGCAGACCTTGTCCAGGCCGCTGGCCGGGTCGATCAGGCGGGCGCCGTGAATGCTGACGGTCATTGCGCGTCCTCCTGTTCCAGCTGGCGTTGGGCGTTCTGCCCGCTCATGGCCATGGACAGCACGGCCATGCGGATGGCGATCCCGTAGGTCACCTGGTTGAGGATCACCGATTGCTCGCCATCGGCGACGGCGGATTCGATTTCCACGCCGCGGTTGATCGGGCCCGGGTGCATGACGATGGCGTCGGGCTTGGCCAGCTTCAGGCGCTTCTGGGTCAGGCCGTAGAGCTTGAAGAACTCGCCTTCGCTGGGCAGCAGGCCGCCGGCCATGCGCTCGCGCTGCAGGCGCAGCATGATCACCACGTCGACGTCCTTGAGGCCTTCGTCGGCGTTGGTGAACACCTTGACCCCGTAGGTCTGCTCAAGGCCCACCGGCAGCAGGGTGCGCGGGGCGATGACGCGGATGTCCGGGCAGCCCAGGGTCTTCAGCGCCAGCATGTCGGAGCGCGCCACCCGCGAGTGCAGGATGTCGCCGACGATGGCTACCGAGAGGTTCTCGAAGCTGCCTTTGTGGCGGCGGATGGTGAGCATGTCGAGCATGCCCTGGGTCGGGTGGCCGTGGCGGCCGTCGCCGCCGTTGATCACGGCCACTTTCGGGCTGACGTGCTCGGCGATGAAGTGCGCAGCGCCTGAGTCGCTGTGGCGCACGACGAACATGTCGGCAGCCATGGCCTCGAGGTTGCGCAGCGTGTCGGTGAGGGTCTCACCCTTGCTGGTCGAGGAGGTCGACACGTTCAGCGTGATGACGTCGGCGGAAAGCCGTTGGGCGGCCAGTTCGAAGGTGGTGCGGGTGCGCGTGGAGTTCTCGAAGAACACGTTGCACACGGTCTTGCCGCGCAGCAGCGGGACTTTCTTGACCGCGCGGGCACCCACTTCGAGGAAGGAGTCGGCGGTGTCGAGGATCTCGGTCAGCAGCTCGCGGGGCAGGCCGTCGAGCGAGAGGAAATGGCGCAGCTGGCCCTGGTCGTTGAGCTGCAGCGGGCGCTTGGCGTCTGTCGGCATGTGGCAGGCCCTGAAAGGTCGGAAGAAGGGTGCGCGCGTGCTCAGAGCGCGCCGATGAGGGTGCGCTCGAGTGCGAGTGGTGCGGGACCGCGCAATTTTACCCGTTCATTGGGTGCCAGCGACAGGGTTTGTCCCACCACATCGGGGCGAATCGGCAGTTCACGGGCATTCAGGTCGAGCAGGCAGACCAGCGTCACGCTTGCCGGACGGCCGTAGTCGAACAGCTCGTTGAGCGCGGCACGGATGGTGCGGCCGCTCATCAGCACGTCGTCCACGAGGACCAGGTGCTGGCCGTCGATCTCGAACGGCAGCTCGGACGGGCGCACCTGCGGGTGCAGGCCGCTGCGAGTGAAGTCGTCGCGGTAGAAGGAGACGTCGAGGATGCCGAGGATCTCCTCGCTGTGCAGTTCCTTGAGCAGCGCCTGGGCGACCCAGATGCCGCCGGTGTGGATGCCCACGAAGCGCGGCGAGTCTATGCCGCGGGAGGCGAGGTGGTTGCGCAGCTCGGTGGCCATGCGCGGCAGGAGTTCGGCGGGGCTTGGCAGGGTCATGTCATCTCCTGGGGCTCGGGGCAGCCCGCAGGCCGCCGGTGATTCCATGTGTGCCCGACGGCGCGGGCACAGGCTCTAGATTAGCGGTTGCAGCGAATCCGGCGCTGTCGCAGATCAAGCGGCGCCGTGTTCGGCCAGCCAGCCTTCGAGCAACAGGGCAGCGGCCAGCGCGTCCACCGGGCGTTCGCGATAACCATCGCGCTGGCCCTGGGCCAGGCGTTCGCCCTTGGCGGCGTAGGTGGTCAGGCGCTCGTCGTGGGTGTGCACCGGCAGGTTGTAGCGGCCGTTTAGGCGGCGGGCGAACTTCTCCGCGCGCTCGCTCATCTCGCTGGGCGTGCCGTCCATGTTCAACGGCAGGCCGACGACGATGGCGTCTGGTTGCCATTCCTTGATCAGCGCTTCGACGCGGTTCCAGTCCGGCACGCCGTTCTGTGCCTTGAGCACGCACAGCTCGCGGGCCTGGCCGGTGATCGCCTGGCCGACGGCCACGCCGATTTGCTTGGTGCCGTAGTCGAAACCGAGAAGCAGGCGGGGCGCGCTCATCAGGCGTGCCCGGCTTGCGCGGTGAGCAGGGCGAGGTTGATGCCCAGGCGCTCGGCGGCAGCGGCCAGGCGCTGCTCGTGGGGGACGTCGAAGAGCACCGAGGGATCGGCCGGGCAGGTCAGCCAGGCATTGTCGGCGAGCTCTGCTTCCAGCTGGCCGGCTTCCCAGCCGGCGTAGCCGAGGGTGATCAGGCTCTTCTGCGGACCGCTGCCGTCGGCGATGGCGAACAGCACGTCCTGCGAGGTGGAGAGGCTAAGCTCGCCCAGCTCCAGGGTGGCCTGGAACTGCTGGCCGGCTGGATGCAGGACGAAGCCGCGATCGGTCTGCACCGGGCCGCCGTTATAGATAGTGATGCCCTGGCAGCGCGCCGGCGGCAGTTCGTCCGCGCGCAGTTGTTCGAGCACGTCGCTGAGCGTGAGGCCGCTCGGGCGGTTGATCACCAGGCCCATGGCGCCCTGCTCGTTGTGCTCGACCAGGTAGGTGACGGTCTGGGCAAAGTTGGGATCGGCCATGTGCGGCATGGCGATCAGGAAGTGGTGCTTGAGGTAGGTGGGCGCTGTATTCATGCCGGCTAGTTTCCGGCTAAGCGAAAGGCCCTGCAAGCACCAGGGCCCCTAAAACAAGGGAGGCGCACGGCCTACCGGCTCGACAGGCGGTCGCCGCGCTCGAAGCGCCAGGTGCGGATGATTTCCAGGCGGTCGATGTCCGCCAGATCGCCGGTGAAGGGCGCGAAGGGCGCGGCCAGGCGCACGATGCGTTGGGCGGCCTGGTCGAGCAGTGGCTGGCCGGAAGACTCCAGCACCTGCACTTCGTACAGCGAACCGTCGTGGTTGATCGAAACCAGCAGCCGTAGGCTGCCATAGACACGCTGGCGACGGGCCTCGTCGGGGTAATTGAGGTTGCCGATGCGCTCGATCTTCTTGCGCCACTCTTCCTTGTACCAGGCGCCCTTGTCGCGCATGGTCGAGGCGGCGGTCAGGCGCTGGATGCGCGGACGCTTGGCGTAGGCCTGGCGATCCTTGGCGAGGTCGGCCTCGAGGCTGGAAATCTGCGCCGAGAGCTCGCTGGAGTCGAATTGCGGCACAGGATCGGCAACAGGTTCGGCCTTGGGCGTCTGCTGCTTGGTCTGCACTTTCTGCTGGCGCGGCGACTTGGTGGTCACGGCAGTCTTGGGTGCTTCTTCCTTTTGCACCTGCTTCGGCGTCTGCGGAAGGGTGACCTTCTTCGCCTCCGAGTCCTGGAAGGGGGCCTTCTCTGTGGTCTTGGGCACCGCTTTCTTGTCCAGGGTGCCGCTGCCCTGCTGGTTCATCTGTGCCAGGTAATCGGCCTTCTCCGGCTTCTTCTCGCTCTTGAAGGTGGCCAGGGTGATTTCCAGGGTCTTGCTCAGCAGGCTCGGCTTGGGCATGGAGAAGCCCACGCCGAGGATTAGCGCGACGTGCAGCACGGCGGCCACGAACAGGGTGAAGCCCAGCCGGTCCGCCGGGCGGACGCCGGAGGATTCGAAGGCTTGGGGGGAGGTTGCAGCGTTCATTACGGTTCGAGCTGGCCGGGGTGGGCGAAGTCTGCTTTCCCCGGCCGTCGCCTGCAAGCGGCAAGCGTCAAGTTGTCGGCTGCGTCAAACTTGCGGCTGCGCAGCGTGCGCCTTGAGCTTGCCCTCGATGGCGTCCATCAGACGCTCGCCGATGCGCGTGTCGTAGGCCTTGTCGATCTCGCGGATGCAGGTCGGGCTGGTGACGTTGATCTCGGTGAGGTAGTCGCCGATCACGTCCAGGCCGACGAACAGCAGGCCGCGTTCGCGCAGCTGCGGGCCGACCTGTTCGGCGATCCAGCGATCGCGCTCGGACAACGGCTGGGCCACGCCGCGGCCACCGGCGGCGAGGTTGCCGCGCGTCTCGCCCTGCGCCGGAATGCGCGCCAGGCAATATTCCACCGGCTCGCCATCGATCATCAGGATGCGCTTGTCGCCATCCTTGATCTCCGGGATATAGCGCTGCGCCATGATTTGCTGGTGGCCATGCAGGGTCAGGGTCTCGAGGATCACCGACAGGTTCGGGTCGCCCTCGCGGTGGCGGAAGATCATGGTGCCGCCCATGCCTTCGAGGGGTTTGAGAATGATGTCACGATGTTCGGCGGCGAACTCGCGCAGAATGTCCCCGCGCCGGGTGACCAGGGTCGGCGGCGTGCATTGGGGGAACAAGGTGGCGAAGAACTTCTCGTTGCAGTCGCGCAGGCTCTGCGGGCGGTTCACCACCAGGGTGCCGGCGCGTTCGGCCTGCTCCAGCAGATATGTGGAATAGATGAACTCGTTGTTGAAGGGCGGATCCTTGCGCATCAGGATCACGTCCAGCTCGGACAGCGGCAGGTCGGTCTCCTCGGCCAGCTCGTACCAGTGCTCGGCATCGTTGAAGACTTTCAGGGCGCGAACCTTCCCATGGGCAGTGTTCGCCTTCTGGTAAAGATCCTGTTGTTCCATATAGAAGAGCGACCAGCCTCGTGCCTGGGCCGCCAGCAGCATCGCCAGGGAGCTGTCCTTCTTGAAGTTGATGCTCGCGATGGGGTCCATCACGATGCCCACGCGTACGCTCATGGGGGGGCTCCGAAAGGGGCAGGGTGCGGCGAGAAACCGCGCCGAAAAGGGCTGAAAAGGACGCTCAGAGTGGCGCTGGAGGCGATCCCGGTCAAGGAAAAGCCGGTGCCTCCGGGGTGTTATGGATGGAACGGGGAGAGTGTGCTAAAAGACTCCGACGATTGGGTCGCAGCCCGACGGTGGCAGGGCGTTAGCGCACTGAATATAAGACAGTAACGATTCACCGAGATGCTAAGGGCGAACATGGAACAGCATTCCGATGGTTTGAAGGTAATGGTGATCGACGATTCCAAAACGATTCGTCGCACCGCGGAAACCTTGCTGAAGAAAGTCGGCTGTGACGTCATCACGGCGATCGACGGCTTCGACGCTCTGGCGAAGATTGCCGATACCCATCCCAACATCATCTTTGTCGACATCATGATGCCGCGACTCGACGGCTATCAGACCTGCGCCCTGATCAAGAACAACAGCGCCTTCAAATCCACCCCGGTGATCATGCTGTCCTCCAAGGACGGCCTGTTCGACAAGGCCAAGGGTCGAATCGTCGGCTCCGACCAGTACCTCACCAAGCCTTTCAGCAAGGAAGAGCTGCTCGGCGCCATCAAGACCCATGTGCCCGACTTCACCCCGGTGGAGCAAGCTTCCTGATGTCCGGCCTTTGTGCCGGTGATGCCTTTTCCTAGGGGAACCCCATGGCTCGAATCCTGATTGTTGATGACTCGCCGACCGAGATGTACAAGCTGACCGCGATGCTGGAGAAGCACTCGCATCAGGTACTCAAGGCGGAAAATGGCGCCGACGGCGTGGCCCTGGCTCGCCAGGAAAAGCCGGACGTGGTCCTGATGGACATCGTCATGCCCGGGCTGAACGGCTTCCAGGCCACCCGGCAGCTGTCCAAGGACCCGGAAACCAGTGCCATCCCGGTCATCATCGTCACCACCAAGGATCAGGAAACCGACAAGGTCTGGGGCAAGCGCCAGGGCGCGCGCGACTACCTGACCAAGCCGGTCGACGAAGACACCCTGCTCAAGACCATCAATGCAGTGCTGGCCGGCTGAAGCCGGACGGCGCGCTAATAACTATTAGAAAAAAGGCCAGGGCCGGCATGTCGGAAGTCCAGACTCCCTTCCAGCTCCTCTATGAAATCGACCAGCGTTGCCGCCTCCTGGCTGCGGGCCTGCCCGCGCAGCGCGAGGTCGTGCAGAGCTGGAACGGTATCGGCTTCCGCATGGCGGGCCGGCTGTTTGTCGCACCCATGGGCGAGGTCGCCGAGGTTCTCCATGAACCCCGCTACACCTTGCTGCCGGGCGTGCGCGACTGGGTAAAGGGCGTGGCCAACGTGCGTGGCCGCCTGCTGCCGATCATGGACCTGTGTGGCTTCCTCGGTGCCGAACTGTCGGCCCTGCGCAAACAGCGTCGGGTGCTGGTGGTCGAGCATGGCGAGGTATTCGCCGGACTGATCGTCGACGAAGTATTCGGTATGCAGCATTTCCCGGTGGATACATTCAGCGAACAGCTGCCACCTCTGGAGGCCGCGCTGCAGCCATTCATCCATGGTGTCTTCCATCGGGAGCAACCCTGGTTGGTGTTCAGCCCACACGTGCTGGCACAGCACCCGGGCTTCCTCGAAGTCGCAAGCTAGTTGGAACCGGTTGGGTCGGGACTCCGGCCCTTAGTCGAGACATGGAAATCGTAAGCGTGGTAGGTCCAGGCGGGGGCCGCATATGAAGAAAATCAAGACTGGCAATCTCTTTTCGGGCGCGCGTAGCAGCTCACTGATCGCGGTGCTGTTCATCGTTCTGATCGTCGCGATCGTGTTGCTGTTCGCCAACTTCGCCTACCTCAACACGCAGTCGAACCACGACAAGCAGTACATCGGCCACGCCGGCGAACTGCGCGTGCTCTCGCAGCGTATCGCGAAGAACGCCACCGAAGCGGCGGCGGGCAAGAGCGAGGCGTTCAAGCTGCTGAAAGAAGCACGCAACGACTTCGAAAAACGCTGGAACGTGCTGCAGAAGGGTGACGAAACCACCGGCCTGCCGCCGAGCCCGGCGATGGTTCAGCCGCAGATGGCCGACGTGCAGAAGGACTGGGACCAGCTGCGCAAGAACACCGACTCCATCCTCGCCAGCGAGCAGACCGTACTGTCCCTGCACCAGGTGGCAGCGACCCTCGCCGAAACCATCCCGCAGCTGCAGGTCACCTACGAGGAAGTCGTGGACATCCTCCTGGAGAACGGCGCCCCGGCCGAGCAGGTCGCGGTAGCCCAGCGCCAATCGCTGCTCGCCGAACGTATCCTCGGCTCGGTGAACAAGGTGCTCGCCGGCGACGAGAACTCGGTGCAGGCCGCCGACAGCTTCGGTCGCGACGCCAGCCTCTTCGGCCGCGTGCTGAAAGGCATGAAGGAAGGCAACGCGGCAATGAACATCACCAAGGTGACCAACGCCGAGGCGCTGGACCGCCTGAACGAGATTTCCGAGCTGTTCGAATTCGTTTCCGGCTCGGTGGACGAAATCCTCGAGACCTCGCCTGAGCTGTTCCAGGTGCGTGAATCGGCGAACACCATCTTCACCAGCTCGCAAACCCTGCTGGACAAGGCGTCCAAGCTGGCCGACGGCTTCGAGAACCTGGCCGGTGGCCGTCACCTGAACCAGTTCGCCAACATCGCCCTGGCGATCATCGCGTTGGGTTCGATCATCCTCATTGGCCTGGTGATGGTGCGTGAAACCAACCGCCGGCTGTCCGAGACCGCGGAAAAGAACGAACGTAACCAGGCGGCGATTCTGCGTCTGCTCGACGAAATTGCCGACCTCGCGGACGGTGACCTGACCGTGGCCGCGACCGTGACCGAAGACTTCACCGGCGCCATCGCGGACTCCATCAACTACTCCATCGACCAGCTCCGCGAGCTGGTGGAAACCATCAACCAGACCGCCGTGCAGGTGGCCGCCGCCGCCCAGGAAACCCAGGCTACGGCGATGCACCTGGCCGAGGCTTCCGAGCACCAGGCGCAGGAAATCGCCGGCGCATCCGCGGCGATCAACGAGATGGCGGTGTCCATTGACCAGGTATCGGCGAACGCCAGCGAATCCTCCGCGGTAGCGGAACGTTCGGTAGCCATCGCCAACAAGGGCAACGAGGTGGTGCACAACACCATCACCGGCATGGACAACATCCGTGAGCAGATCCAGGACACCTCGAAGCGGATCAAGCGCCTCGGTGAATCGTCCCAGGAGATCGGTGACATCGTTAGCCTGATTAACGACATCGCCGACCAGACCAACATCCTCGCCCTGAACGCCGCGATCCAGGCGTCCATGGCCGGCGACGCGGGCCGTGGCTTCGCGGTGGTAGCGGACGAAGTACAGCGCCTCGCGGAACGTTCCTCCGCGGCGACCAAGCAGATCGAAGCGCTGGTAAAGACCATTCAGACCGACACCAACGAAGCGGTGATCTCGATGGAGCAGACCACCTCCGAAGTGGTCCGCGGTGCTCGCCTGGCGCAGGACGCCGGTGTGGCCCTGGAAGAGATCGAGAAGGTATCCAAGACCCTGGCGGCGCTGATCCAGAACATCTCCAACGCCGCCCGTCAGCAGGCCTCTTCGGCCGGCCACATTTCCAACACCATGAACGTGATCCAGGAGATCACCTCGCAGACCTCCGCCGGTACCACCGCCACTGCGCGCAGCATCGGTAACTTGGCGAAGATGGCCAGCGAGATGCGCAACTCGGTGTCCGGCTTCAAGCTGCCGGACCTGGAACAGGCCTGAGCAGGAGGTGCGCGGCCCTGAGAGGGGCCGCGCGCGAAAGCCTTGAGCGAGGGGCGCGACATGCAGGCACCGGGCGTCTGGTCGTTGCAGCCGTTGGCCGACATGTCGGCAGCGGAGTTCCGCGACTGGCAGGCTCTGCTGGAGGATCGGACCGGCGTCGTGGTCAACGAGCAGCGCCGCGCCTTCCTGCAGACCAGCCTGGGCGCGCGCATGCGCGAACTGGGCATCAACGACTACGCAAGCTATTACCGCCAGGTCACTGACGGCCCGCGCGGTGCGGTCGAATGGTCGAACCTGCTGGATCGCCTGACCGTCCAGGAGACCCGCTTCTTTCGCCATCGGCCGTCCTTCGAGCTTCTGGTCGAGTACCTGCGCGGCCGCCTGGTTGGTCTGGACCGGCCACTCGCGCTATGGAGCGTAGGTTGCTCAAGCGGGGAGGAGCCCTACTCGCTGGCGATGGCTGTTGCCGAGGTGCTGCGTGAGCAGGAGCTGCCGGCGCTCTACGGGGTGACCGGCACCGATATCAGTCTCAATGCGCTGGGCAAGGCGCGCGAAGCCTTGTACCCGGCACGCAAGCTGCAAGATGTCGACGCGGAGCTGGCGCAGCGCTACTTCCGCGAGGAGTCCGAGGGCCGCTTCCGGGTGCTGCCGGAACTGACCGAGCGGGTCTGCTGTACGCGATTGAACGTGCTGGAACTGGCGCAGGCGCCTATGTCCGGCCTGGACGTGATCTTTTGTCAGAACCTGCTGATCTATTTCCGCCGTTGGCGACGCCGGGAAATCCTCAACCGCCTGGCCGAGCGCCTGGCGCCGGGAGGATTGCTGGTGGTGGGCCCGGGTGAAGTGGTCGACTGGCGCCACCCGGAGCTTGAACCGGTGGCCGATGAGCGCGTTCTGGCCTTTACCCGCAAGGGATGACACAGACACATGAGTGGAGTGGCTATGGGTGATCGGCACGATTATGTCGCCCTCGAATGGGTGAAAGGCGAGATTGCCGAAACGCTCAAGCAAGCGCGGCAGGCTCTGGAGTCCTATGTCGAAAATCCGCAGGATCCGACGCGCATGGGCTTCTGCCTGGCCTATGTGCATCAGGTGCGTGGCACTCTGCAGATGGTGGAGTTCTACGGCGCAGCCTTGCTCGCCGAAGAAATGGAGCAGCTCACCCAGGCCCTGATCGACAAGCGCACCCCCAGCCAGGGCGAGGCGCTGGAAGTGCTGATGCAGGCCATCCTGCAACTGCCGGTCTACCTCGATCGCATCCAGAGCGCGCGCCGCGACCTGCCGATGGTCGTGCTGCCACTGCTCAACGACCTTCGCGCCGCGCGGGGCGAAAAGCTGCTTTCGGAAACCAGTCTGTTCGCCCCCGACCTGTCCCACGGCAAGCCGGTACTGCCGGTAGATGCGCTGGCCCGGCTGCAGACCGCCGAGCTGCCAGCCCTGCTGCGCAAGCTGCGGCAGATGCTGCAGGTCGCGCTGGTTGGCGTGATGCGCAACCAGGATCTGGCCACCAACCTGGGTTACATGGCGCGCGTCTTCGCTCGCCTCGAAACGCTGTGCGCTGAAGCGCCGCTCGGTCGCCTGTGGACTATCGCCTCGGCCATCGTCGAGGGGCTGGCCAACGGCAGCGTCGCCAACGGTACTACTGTTCGCAACCTGCTGCGCCAGGTCGACCGCGAGGTTAAACGCCTGGTCGAGCAGGGCGTCGAAGGCATGAACCAGCCGGCGCCGGACGAGCTGGTGAAGAACCTGCTTTTCTATGTCGCCAAGGCATCGGACCAGACGCCCAAGGTGCGTGCGGTCAAGGACGAGTACCGCCTGGACGAAGCCCTGCCGGGTGCTGCAGTGGTCGACGAGGAACGTGCGCGCCTGGCCGGTCCCGACCGCGACGCCATGCGCTCGGTGGTCGGCGCCCTGTGCGAGGAACTCGTTCGCATCAAGGACAGCCTCGACCTGTTCGTGCGCAGCGACCGTTCCGCAGCGGCTGAACTCAAGGGCCTGGTGACTCCGCTCAAACAGATCGCCGACACCCTTGCGGTGCTCGGCTTCGGCCAGCCGCGCAAGGTGATCCTCGACCAGATCGATGTGGTCGATGCACTGGCTGCTGGCCGGCGCGAGCCCAGCGACGCGACCCTGATGGATGTCGCCGGTGCGCTGCTCTATGTCGAGGCGACCCTGGCTGGCATGGCCGGCCCCGCCGAAGAGCAGGGCAGCGAAGAGAACCGTCTGCCGACCACCGACGTCGAGCAGATCCACCAGGTGGTGATCCGGGAAGCGCGCAATGGCCTGGAGCTGGCCAAGGACGCGATCATCGAGTTCATCGCCTCGCAGTGGAATCACGAGCATCTGGCTCGCGTGCCGGAGCTGCTGACCCAAGTCCGCGGCGGCATGGCGATGATCGGCCAACCGCGCGCGGCCAAGCTGCTGGAGTCGTGCAACAGCTACATCCAGGAGCAGTTGCTGGCGCGCAAGGCCGTGCCTGATTGGCAGAGCCTGGACACCCTGGCCGACGCCATCACCGGGGTCGAGTACTACCTCGAGCGCCTGTCCGAGGACCAGAGCAGCTCGGGCGAGCTGATTCTCGATGTCGCCGAGGAAAGCCTGGGCGCCCTCGGTTATCCGTCGCAACCGCGTCCCTCGATCCTCGACCTGCCGCCGGTCATCGAGCCAGAGGCGCTGGACGAAATCGCGTCATTGGCCGCCATGGGCGCTGCCGAAGCTGCCTTGGAGCAGGGCCTTGAAGCGCCGCTCGAGCCTGTCGAGGCTGAGCTGCCCGAAGCTGAGCCGCTGGCGGACGCACCGATCTTCGAGCTGCCGGTGGTCGAGGAGGAGCTCGCCGCTGCTCCAGATATCGACATCGCCTGGGAGCTGCCCGCGGCCAACGAAACTGCTGCTGAGGCAGAGGCCCCGAACGGGGCGTCGTTCACCGAGAGCGAGCCGGAGCTGCTGGTTTCCGATGACAACTGGACCCTGGCGGAAAGCAAGCCGGTCGAGGCCGCCGAAGCCGGCGTCGACCTGAGCCTGGATGCCCCGCTGGACGCCCCGGTCGAAGCGGCCGGTGAGTCGGACTGGGCGCTGTCGGAGGAACTGTCGGCCATTCCGACCGTTGAGCCTCTGCCGGAGGTCGTCGACTTCTCCACGCTTGGCGAGTCGACGGAAGCTGTCGAACCCGGCTGGGAGCTGGCAGAGCCGGCCCCCGTTGCCGCGCCGAACGATCTCGAGCAGACCTGGAGCCTGGACGAACTGCCGTCGCTCGACTCGCCCGCGGCGCCGGTCGACGACGAAGCCTGGAGCATTTCCGAAGAACCTTTCAGCGCGCCAGGCGAAACCCTGGGGTCGAGCTGGACCCTCGATGAACTGCCGGCGCTGGATGCCAGCGCCGAACTGCCCTTGGCCGATGAAGCCTTGAGCGAGCCGGCAATTGGCGCCGGTGCCGAACTGAGTTGGGACATCGAGTTGGAGGCACTCGCGCCTGCAGCAGGCAACGAGGCAGCTGAGCAAGCCCTGTCCGGCGCTGACGAGCCCGTGACCTTCGAGGCGCTGGAGTCGCAACCCGCCGAGCTGCCGACGCTGGAATCCTGGGCAGAAGAAATCCCTCTCGAGACGCTGGTTTCCGAGGAGCAGCCAAGCGCCGCCGAGCAGGCCTGGGATGCCCTGGACATGGCCGCCCTGGATCTCCCCGAGGTCGAATTGCCGTCGCCGCCCGCCGCCCTTGAGGTGGCCGAAGTCGTCGAGAAGCCCCTTTCGCTCGCGGAAGTGATGGCCGCGCCGACCCAGGCGATCAACCCGCCCGCCCGCGAGGTGCCGCCGAGCCTGTTGCCGCCGCCCGCCGACGAGGAGCCAGTGGATGACGACCTGCGCGAAGTCTTCATCGAGGAAGCCGGCGAGGTCCTGGAAACCATCCACGAATACCTGCCGCGCTGGCACGCCGACGGTGACGACCGCGAGGCGCTGACCGAGATCCGCCGCGCCTTCCACACCCTCAAGGGCAGCGGACGGATGGTCCGCGCGCTGGTCATCGGCGAATTGGCCTGGTCGATCGAGAACCTGCTCAACCGCGTGCTCGACCGTAGCATTAGCGCGCATCCGGCCGTTCTGCAGGTAGTGGGCGATGTGGTTGCTCTGATGCCCGAGCTGGTCGAAGAGTACGCCGCAAGCGCCCAGCGCCAGCGCGATGATGTCGATCTGCTGGCCGCCACCGCGCACGCCCTGGCCAAGGGGCAGCCGCTGCCGCCGCAGCCGCAGCCCTCTGATGAAGAGGCCGAGACCGTCGCGGAAAGCGCGGATGTGGACGCCGAGGACAGTGAAGAGGCGCTCGATCCGCAACTGCTGGAAATCTTCCGCAACGAGGCCGAAGCGCACCTGGAGACCCTGGTGCACTTCCTCGCCGACTGCGATCGCGAATTGCCGCAGGCCGTCACAGACGACCTGCAGCGCGCGCTGCATACCCTCAAGGGCAGCGCGCACATGGCCGGCATTCTGCCGATTGCCGATATCGCCACGCCGCTGGAGCGGCTGGTCAAGGAGTTCAAGACCAACCTGCTGCAGATCGACCTGCGCGAAGCCGAACTGCTGAAGGAGTCCGAGCGCCTGATTCGCGCCGGACTCGAGCAACTCAGCGCCCGCCAGCCGTTGGCGCCGATCGAGGGCAGCGACGAACTGCTCGCCCGTATCGCGCAGATCCAGCAGGAGCGCCTGGACGCCGTCGCGGCTCAACGTCGCGGCGATACTGCGACTGAAGTGGCCGATCCACACATGCTCGGCGTGTTCCTCGCCGAGGGCATGGATATCCTGCTCGACGCCGAAGACCTGCTGCGTCGCTGGCGCGAGCACCCCGAGGAGCGCCTCGAACTGGGCGCGCTGCGCGATGAACTCGCGACCTTGGGGCGCGGTGCGCAGCAGGCTGAATTGCCGCAGATGAACGAACTCTGCGAGGCGTTGCTGGCGGTCTACGAGGCTGTGCAGCAGGGCCGCCTGAAAGTAGGTGAAGCCTTCTTCTCCGCCGCCGAGGAGGCGCACGAAGCGCTGATCGGAATGATGGACCAGGTGGCGGCCGCCCTGCAGGTTTCGCCCTGCCCGCGCGAAGTGGCTGCGCTGCTCGGTCTGCTGGACGCCGACCCGTTGCAAGACGAGCCTGCCGAAGCCGAAGCCGAAGCCGAAGCCGAAGCCGAAGCCGAAGCCGAAGCCGAAGCCGAAGCCGAAGCCGAAGCCGAAGCCGAAGCCGAAGCCGAAGCCGAAGCCGAAGCCGAAGCCGAAGCCGAAGCCGAAGCCGAAGCCGAAGCCGAAGCCGAAGCCGAAGCCGAAGCCGAAGCCGAAGCCGAAGCCGAAGCCGAAGCCGAAGCCGAAGCCGAAGCCGAAGCCGAAGCCGAAGCCGAAGCCGAAGCCGAAGCCGAAGCCGAAGCCGAAGCCGAAGCCGAAGCCGAAGCCGAAGCCGAAGCCGAAGCCGAAGCCGAAGCCGAAGCCGAAGCCGAAGCCGAAGCCGAAGCCGAAGCCGAAGCCGAAGCCGAAGCCGAAGCCGAAGCCGAAGCCGAAGCCGAAGCCGAAGCCGAAGCCGAAGCCGCTGCCGAAGCCGAAGCCGAAGCCGAAGCCGAAGCCGAAGCCGAAGCTGCATCGCCGCTGGCCGGGCTGCCGGAGGTCGAAGAGGAGTTCATCGATCTCGATGCCCTGACCGCGGAAGATTTCCCCGCCGAGGACGAAGAGCTGCTGCTCAACCCGCGTCCCACGGCGCCGGAAGACTTGCCCGAAGGCCTGCACTGGCCAGCCGAAGCGCCCGAGTCGCGCGAGCCGGAAAGCGAAGCGACCGGCGTGGTCGACCTGCAAGTCGCGGGCGCTCCGTCGCGTGTGCTCGACGACGAGATGGTTGCGATCTTCCTCGAAGAGGCAGTCGATATCCTCGAAAGTGCCGGCCAGGCCCTCGAACAATGGCGCCAGGCGCCGGAGACCCTGGCGGCCTTGTCGACGCTGCAGCGTGACTTGCACACCCTCAAGGGTGGCGCACGCATGGCCGACATCCGCGAGATCGGCGATCTTTCCCACGAGCTGGAGTCGCTTTACGAAGGCCTGCTGGATCGTCGATTCCAGGCTTCCGCCGGTCTCGCCGACCTGCTCCACGCCTGCCACGACTGCCTGGCCGTGCAGCTCGATCAGCTGCAGGCGGGCCAGGTGCTGGTCGATCCGGCGGCGCTGATCCAGAGCATTCGCAATTTCCGCAACAACCCGACGGCGGACTTGACTGAGTCCGCCGCCGCCCCCGAGCTTGCCTCCGAAGCCGAAGCCGAAGCCGAAGCCGAAGCAGTGGCCCTGCTGCCCGAGGTCGCGGAAGAACTGTCGGCGGAGGTCGTCGAGTGGCCGGAGCCGGCTGTCGAGGTCGAGCCTGCGCCGCTCAAGGAAGTCGATCTGCAGACCTTCCTCGACGAAGCGGAGAGCGAGCCCGAGGCGCTCGAGGCCTCGGGCCGAAGCCGAGGCCATCACGCCACCGGCCGCCGTCGAGAGCAGCTTCGAGGTGCATGACCAGGAGCTGGTGGAAATCTTCCTGGAAGAGGGTTTCGACATTCTCGAAAGCGCTGCCGGCGAGCTGCAGCGCTGGATGGCCAATGTCGACAACAGCGTCGAACTCGAAGCCTTGCAGCGCGACCTGCATACCCTCAAGGGTGGCGCGCGCATGGCCGAGATTCGCCCCATCGGCGATCTCGCCCATGAGCTGGAATACCTCTACGAAGCGCTTTGCGCCGGCCGTCTGCGCGCCAGTTCGCAGCTGTTCGGCCTGCTACAGAGCTGCCATGACCGCCTGGCAGAAATGCTGGAAGCTGTTCAGGCGCATCGTGCCGTGCCCGACGGCACTGCGCTGATCGAGGCCATCAACCACTTCCGTAGCAATCCCGACGAGCAACTGAACGTTCCCTCCAGCGTCAGCCTGCAGCCGCTGATGGACCGCCTGCCGTTGCTGGACGAGCCGGCAGCGGACATCCTGGACATCTTCCTCGAAGAGGCGGATGACCTCCTCGAAGGCATGGAGCAGGCACTGGGCCGCTGGGACGCCGAGGGCGACCACGGCGCGCTCGATGAACTGCTGCGCATCCTGCACACCCTCAAGGGTGGCGCGCGCCTGGCCGGGCAGGTCAGTCTCGGCGACCTCGCCCATGATCTCGAAGAGCACCTTACCGATGCCCAGCGCCAGGGCGCGCCCTGGCCGGACAGCCTGCTGCTGGACGTGCAGTCGGGCTTCGAAGGGCTGCAGAGCGAGGTCGATACCCTGCGCCAGCGCATCGACGAGGCCGATGCCGCCGTCGAGGCCGAGGCTGCGCCGCGCCTGCAGGAAGTGCTGGAGCAGCCTGAGCTGCCGGAACCGATCGAGGCGATGGTGCGCGCGCCGTCGCTGCCCGGCGGTGCGCTCATGGCCGTTGCCGAGCCGGTGCGTAGCGAAGCACCGAAGGTCCTGCCCTTCGTTCAGCGTGCCCAGGAGGCAGCGCAAGCCGCCGCCGCACGCCGCGCTCCGCAAGAGCTGGTCAAGGTGCCGGCGCCGCTGCTGGAGAGCCTGGTCAACCTGGCCGGTGAGACCTCGATCTTCCGTGGTCGCGTCGAACAGCAGGTAAGCGATGTCGGCTCGACCCTGGCGGAAATGGAAGCGACCATCGAGCGGGTGCGCGACCAGCTGCGCCGCCTCGACACCGAAACCCAGGCGCAGATTCTCTCGCGCCACCAGGCCGACGCCGAGCGCGCCGGCTACGAAGACTTCGATCCCCTGGAGATGGACCGCTACTCGCAACTGCAGCAGCTGTCGCGTGCCCTCTTCGAATCGGCTTCCGACTTGTTCGACCTCAAGGAAACCCTGGCGACCAAGAACCGCGATGCCGAGACCCTGCTGCTGCAGCAGGCGCGGGTGAACACCGAACTGCAGGAAGGGCTGATGCGTACCCGCATGGTGCCCTTCGACCGCCTGGTGCCGCGTCTGCGGCGTATCGTCCGGCAAGTTGCCGGCGAACTGGGCAAGCAGGTCGACTTCATCGTCGGTAACGCCGACGGCGAAATGGACCGCACCGTGCTGGAGCGCATAGTCGCGCCCCTGGAGCACATGCTGCGTAACGCCGTCGACCACGGCATCGAATCGGCCGACGTCCGTCGCGCCGCCGGCAAGCCCGAGGTCGGCAGCATCCGCCTGACCCTTGGCCGCGAGGGTGGCGACATCCTCCTGACGCTCGCCGACGACGGCGGTGGCATCCGCCTCGATGCGGTGCGCCGCAAGGCCATCGAGCGTGGCCTGATGGCGCCCGACGCCGATCTGTCCGATTTCGAAGTGCTGCAGTTCATTCTCGAAGCCGGCTTCAGCACGGCCGAGAAGCTGACGCAGATTTCCGGCCGCGGTGTCGGCCTGGACGTGGTCAACGCCGAGGTCAAGCAACTCGGCGGCTCGATGAACATCCATTCGGACGCCGGGCAGGGCACGCGCTTCGCCATTCGCCTGCCGTTCACCGTGTCGGTGAACCGCGCGCTGATGGTGCTCTCCGGCGAAGACCTCTACGCGGTCCCGCTGAACACCATCGAAGGCATCGTCCGCGTTTCGCCGTACGAGCTGGAAGCGCTCTATGAAGGCGCCGCGGTCGATGGCCATGCACCACGTTTCGAGTACGCCGGACAGGACTACGAGCTGAAATACCTCGGCGACCTGCTGAACAACGGGCAGCAGCCGAAGCTGGTCGGCCAGTCGCTGCCGCTGCCGGTGATCCTGGTGCGCTCCGCGGAGCACGCGGTGGCGGTGCAGGTCGATGCGCTCGCCGGCTCCCGCGAGATCGTGGTGAAGAGCCTGGGCGCGCAGTTCGCCGGGGTCAGCGGGATCTCCGGCGCGACCATCCTCGGTGACGGGCGCGTGGTGGTGATTCTCGACCTCCTGGCAACCATCCGCGCGCGCCTGGCAACCCTGGCCCTGCATACCCAGCCACGTCGTGCGCTGCCGTCCGCTCCGGCGGACAGCGAGCAACTGCGGCCGACCCTGGTCATGGTGGTGGACGACTCGGTCACCGTGCGCAAGGTCACCAGCCGCCTGCTGGAGCGCAACGGCATGAACGTGCTGACCGCGAAGGACGGGGTGGACGCCATCGCCCAGCTGCAGGAACACAAGCCCGACATCATGCTGCTGGACATCGAGATGCCGCGCATGGACGGCTTCGAGGTGGCGACCCTGGTGCGCCACGACGAGCGCCTGAAGGACCTGCCGATCATCATGATCACCTCGCGGACCGGCGAGAAACACCGCGAGCGCGCCCTGGCCATTGGCGTCAACCAGTACCTGGGCAAGCCCTATCAGGAATCCGAGCTGCTCGACAGCATCCAAGAACTGGTGAAAGCCCATGTCTGAACAGGCTGGCGCAAGGATCGCGGTACTGGCCGACACTTCGCTGCAGCGCCATGTGCTGCAGCAGGCGTTGATCGGCCACGGCTATCGCGTGGTGCTCAACGCCGATCCGGGACGGGTCGACGAGGCGCAACTGACGGAGTGCGACACCGACCTGTGGCTGGTGGACCTGGCCCAGCAGGAGGACTCGCCTCTGGTGGACAGCCTGCTGGAGCAGTCCAGCGTGCCGGTGCTGTTCGGCGAGGGGCACGCTCCGGAACGGCACTCGGAACACTATCCGCGCTGGGAACGGCGCCTGGTCGGCAAGCTGCGCCGCCTGGTCGGCGACCCCAGTGCAAACGTCGCGCAGAGCCTGGAGGCGCTGCTCGCCGAGGCACAACGACCCACTCGCATCGCCCTGCCGGAAGACCTCGCGGCTTCGCCGCTGCAGGCCGGCGAGCCGGCGCGGCAGGTCTGGCTGCTGGCGGCCTCGCTGGGTGGTCCGGCTGCGGTCAAGGCTTTCCTCGACGCACTGCCTGGAGGTCTGCCACTGGCGTTCCTTTATGCGCAGCACATCGACCCGGCCTTCGAGGCGAACCTGCCGCAAGCCGTCGGCCGGCACAGCCAATGGCACGTCAATCCGGCGCGCGACGCCGACTGGCTGCGCTGTGGCGAGGTGGTGGTGGTGCCGGTGCGTCAGGAGCTGGGCTTCGCCGACGATGGCCGCATGCGCCTGGGTGAGCGTGCTTGGCCAGAGCCCTACAGTCCGTCCATCGACCAGATGATGCTCAATCTGGCCCAGCGCTTCGGTAGCCGCTGCGGGGTGATAGTCTTCAGCGGCATGTGCAGCGACGGCAGCGCCGCCGCCGCCTACGTACGCCGCCAGGGCGCCGAGATCTGGACCCAGCGTGCCGACAGCTGTGCCTGTTCGAGCATGCCCGACAGCCTCCGCGAAGGGGGCTACAGCAGCTTCTCGGCCGAACCGCGCGAACTCGCCGCGGCCCTGGTCAACCATCTGGCCGCGCAGTGTGCGGCCACCGGAGTGGAGTCATGAACGATCTTTCCGTGCGCCAGGAAGCCGAGCCGGCCGCCGTCGCCAATCCGCCGGCCGTGGGCGATTCCCCGGCCAGCCTGACCGGCCTGCTGGTGCCTCTGGCCGACCGCACGCTGCTGCTGCCCAACGTGGCAGTAGCCGAGCTGATTCCCTACCGTGCACCGCAAGCCCAGCCGGGCCTTCCGGCCTGGTACCTCGGCCAGGTGGCCTGGCGCGACCTGCGCCTGCCGCTGCTGTCCTTCGAGGCCGCGTCGAACGGCCACGCGCAGATCGGCCACGGTGCCCGTGTGATAGTGCTCAACGCGCTGGGTGGCCGTCCCCATGTGAAGTTCCTGGCCTTGCTGGCCCAGGGTATTCCGCGCTCCTGCAAGGTCGGGCCGGAACTGGCGCGCGCCGACCTGGAGTTGGCTCCGCTCGAGCTGGCGGCAGTGAAGATCGGCGACGACGTGGCGCGGATTCCCGACCTGGTCGCGCTAGAACAGAAGCTCGCCGACCTCGGATTGCTCTGAGGCCGGTGTGGCGCTGCGGCATGCCTGGCTGGGCGATTTCGAAGTCGCCAGCGCCGAGTTGAGCGGGCACCGTTTCGACAAGCACAGCCACGACGAATTCGTCATCAGTGCCAACCTGCGCGGCGCAGAGCAGGTCTGGCTGGATGGCCGTACTTTCGCGGCCGGCCCTGGCGACATCACGGTCTACAACCCCGGGCAGATCCAGGGCGGCGGTGCCGCAGACGGCGAGCCCTGGCGCTTTGTCAGCCTCTACCTGCCCGAGTCCACGCTGGCCGAATGCCTGGGTTTGCAGCGTGTCGCCTTCGACCGTCCGGTGCTGCATCACCCACATCTGGCCGCCGAGCTTTCATGCGCGGTGGAGCAGGTGCTGGCTCCAGACAGTTTCGTCGGCGAGCGGGGCGAGGAGCGCCTGACCCTGGTGCTGGGGGAGCTTGCGCAGGACGTTGGGACCCATCTGCCGCGCGTTTCCGCGCTGGGTCGGCGGCCGGTGGAGCGCCTCCAGGAGCTGCTGGCCGAACACCTCTGCGAACCCCTCGGGCTGGACGAGATGGCCGCTCAGCTGCAGGTTTCCAAATTCCACCTGCTGCGTGCTTTCAAGCAGCACACGGGCATGAGCCCACGGCAGTGGGCCATGCAATTGCGCACCCGGAGGGCGCTGGCGCTGCTTCGCGACGGCCATTCCGTCGGGCATGCCGCGCACGCGCTGGGCTTTGCCGACCAGAGCCATCTGACCCGGCACTTCCACGCCGCCTATGGTGTCAGTCCAGGGCGTTATCAGCGCGTGCTGCGCAGCTGAGCAATCCGGTTCAAGTTTTTCCTGCGACCACCGGCGACAATCGGCCTTCCGCTGATCGTTGGAGTCTTTCGCCGTGCTAGCCATCTTCCTCGCCGCCTTGTTGTTCGGATTCGCCTTCAACGTTTCGCCCGGCGCGGTGTTCAGCGAGACCTTGCGTCGCGGACTTACCGGCGGCTTCCGTCCGGCACTGCTGGTGCAGCTGGGGTCGCTGATCGGCGATGCGGTCTGGGCGCTGGTCGGGCTGACCGGACTGGCGTTGCTGCTGGCCCACGACCAGGTCCGTGTGCCGCTGACCCTGGCTTGCGCCGCCTACCTGGCGTGGCTTGGTATCCAGGGCCTGCGCGATGCCTGGCGCCCGCCGTTGGGCGAGGCGGAAGCGACGGCTGCCAACGGCAATGCCTTCGCTTCCGGCGCAGCCATTTCCCTGTCCAACCCGAAGAACATCGTCTATTGGGGCGCGCTGGGCAGCGCCTTGGCGGGCATCGTCGAGGGGGCGCCGAGCCAGGCGCAATCGCTGGTGTTCTTCGCCGGCTTCATGCTCTCGTCGCTGATCTGGTGCTTCCTGTGCGCCGGCCTGGTGGACTGGTTGCGGCGCAACACCTCGCTGTTCTGGCACAGGGTCAGCTATGCCGGTTGCGGCGTGCTGTTGCTGGGGCTGGCCGGATTGGCGCTGCGCGGGATCTGACCGGTCAGAAGTCGCCCCAGAGCTGCTGCGCCACGCTCAGCGCGACCACTGGAGCCGTCTCCGTGCGCAGTACGCGAGGGCCGAGACGGGCCGCAAGGAAGCCGCCAGCGCGTGCCTGCTCGACTTCCGTGTCACTCAGCCCGCCCTCGGGGCCGATGAGGAAGGCCAGGCTGGCCGGCGGCGCGTGGCTTACCAGCGGCTCGGCGACTGGGTGGAGGACGAGCTTGAGTTCCGCCTCGACGCCCTGCAGCCATTCGGCCAGGGTGATGGGGGCGTTGATCTGCGGCAGCACCGAGCGGCCGCACTGCTCGCAGGCACTGATCGCGATCTGCCGCCAATGCGCGGTGCGCTTGTCGGCGCGTTCGTCCTTCAGACGCACTTCGCAGCGCTCGCTGATGATCGGGGTGATTTCCGAGGCGCCCAGCTCGGTGGCCTTCTGGATTGCCCAGTCCATGCGCTCGCCGCGCGACAGGCCCTGGCCGAGGTGGATCCGCAGTGGCGATTCGGCGAGGCCGGCGAAGGCCTCGCGCAGTTCCACGCGCACGCTCTTCTTGCCGACTTCGATCAGTTCGCCGAGGAATTCCTGGCCGGAGCCGTCGAACAACTGCACAGCATCGCCGACGGCGTGGCGCAGCACGCGGCCGATGTAGTGGGCCTGGGCTTCGGGCAGTTCGTGCTGGCCGAGGGAGAGGGGAGCATCGATGAAGAAACGGGAGAGGCGCATAAGGGCAGCTGCAAGCGGCAAGTGGAAAGCGGCAAGTCTAAAGCCTTCGGCTTGCCGCTTATAGCTACCCGTGCCCGCTAGCCCGGATCGCGGTGATCAGGGTAAAGGCCGCTCACCGCCACGCTGACGCTGTCGCGGCAGGCGATGTCGATGCCTTCGCTGGCGACTTCGGCGAGGAAGTCGATTTCCTCCGGGGTGATCACGTACGGCGGCAGGAAGTACACCACGTTGCCCAGCGGGCGCAGCATGGCGCCGCGCTCCAGGGCGTGCTGGTAGACCTTCAGGCCACGGCGCTCCTGCCACGGGTAGGCGGCGCGGCTGGTCTTGTCCTGGACCATCTCGATGGCCAGGGCCATGCCGGTCTGGCGGATTTCCGCGACGTGCGGGTGGTCGGCCAGGTGCGCGGTCGAGGAGGCCATGCGCGCGGCCAGGGCCTTGTTGGCCTCGATGACGCGGTCCTGCTCGAAGATGTCGAGGGTCGCCAGGGCTGCCGTACAGGCCAGCGGATTGCCGGTGTAGGTGTGCGAATGAAGGAAGGCGCGCAGGGTCGAGTAGTCGTCGTAGAACGCCTGGTAGACCTTGTCGGTGGTCAGCACCGCGGCCATCGGCAGGTAGCCGCCGGTGAGCGCCTTGGACAGCACCAGGAAGTCCGGGGTGATGCCGGCCTGCTCGCAGGCGAACATGCTGCCGGTGCGGCCGAAGCCGACGGCGATCTCGTCGTGGATCAGGTGCACGCCGTAGCGATCGCACGCTTCGCGCAGCAGCTTGAGGTAGATCGGGTGATACATGCGCATGCCGCCGGCGCCCTGGATCAGCGGCTCGACGATCACTGCCGCCACCTCATGGTGATGCTGCTCCAGGGTGCGCTCCATGTGCTCGAACATGACCCGCGAGTGGTCTTCCCAGCTCTGGCCTTCGGCGCGGAAGTAGCAGTCCGGGCTGGGCACCTTGAGGGTGTCGAGCAGCAGCGACTTGTAGGTCTCGGTGAAGAGCGCGACGTCGCCGACCGACATCGCCGCCACGGTTTCGCCGTGGTAGCTGTTGGTCAGGGTGACGAAGCGCTTCTTGCTCGGCTGGCCGATGTTCTGCCAGTAGTGGTAGCTCATCTTCAGCGCCACCTCGATGCCCGAGGAGCCGTTGTCGGCGTAGAAGACGCGCGACAGGCCTTCCGGCGTCAGGCGCACCAGGCGCTCGGACAGCTCGACCACCGGCTGGTGGCTGAAGCCGGCGAGGATCACGTGCTCCAGCTGGTCGACCTGGTCCTTGATGCGCTGGTTGATGCGCGGGTTGGCGTGGCCGAACACGTTGACCCACCAGGAACTGACCGCATCCAGGTAGCGCTTGCCCTCGAAGTCCTCGAGCCACACTCCCTCGCCGCGGCGGATAGGGATGACCGGCAGGCGTTCGTGATCTTTCATCTGCGTGCAGGGGTGCCAGAGCACCGCCAGGTCGCGCTGCATCCACTCGGCGTTGAGGCCCATGAGCTGTCTCCTCTAGAAGTCGGGCAAGCCTATGCAATGCCTCTTCGATGAACAAGGCGGGCGCCGCGACACACGGCAGATGGCGGCCTCTGGCCGCTCCTCGGGCGCTGGCGTATGCTGCGCGCCTTTGCAACATGCTGGGGGATGCACGATGAAAATGGGATGGCTGCGCGCGGCCAGTTTGCTGGCGCTTTCGGCGCTGAGCGTGGTGGCGCTGGGCAAGGACAAACAACCGACGGCGATCGTCGTGGGTGGCGGTCTGGCGGGGCTGAGTGCCGCTTACGAACTGCAGCATTCGGGCTGGGACGTGACCCTGCTCGAGGCCAAGCCGAGCATCGGCGGCCGTTCGGGCCTGGCGACCAGCGAGTGGCTGGGCAGCGCCAAGGTGCAGCCGACGCTCAATAGCTACCTGGATACCTTCAAGCTGAAGTCGGTGCCGGCGCCGGACTTCGTGCGTACCCCGGGCTACCTGATCGACGGCATCTACTACAGCAATGCCGACCTGCAGCAGAAGCTGCCGACCGTGGCGGCTGACCTGAAGCGTTATGAGAAGTCGCTGGACGAGCTGTCGGCGTCCGTCGAAGACCCGCTGAACCCGCTGGCGAACAAGACCCTGTTCGCGCTCGACCAGATGAACGTCGCGCGCTGGCTGGACAAGCTGAACCTGTCGCCCACCGGTCGCATGCTGGTCAACCAGCGCATCCGTTCGCACTACGACGAGCCGTCGCGTCTGTCGCTGCTGTACCTCGCCCAGCAGGGCCGGGTCTATCGCGGCGTCGACGATCGCGACCTGCGCGCCGAGCGCCTGCCCGGCGGCAGCCAGGTGCTGGCCCAGGCCTTCGTCAAGCAGCTGAAGAACATCAAGACCAACGCCCGCGTCTCGGCCATCGTGCAGGACAAGGACGGCGTCACCGTCAAAGCGGGCGCCACCAGCTACAAGGCGGACTACGTGGTTCTCGCCGTACCGCTGCGCGCACTCGGCCAGATCCAGCTGACCCCGGCCCTGGATGCCAAGCAGCAGTCCGCGCTGCGGGACACCAACTACGGCTGGCGCGACCAGATCCTGATGAAGTTCAAGCGCCCGGTTTGGGACGACAAGACCCGTCTCTCCGGCGAGATCTACAGCGACCAGGGCCTGGGCATGATCTGGGTCGAGCCGGCGCTCAAGGGCGCGGCCAACGTGCTGATCAACCTGTCCGGCGACAACGCGCGGGTGATGCAGGCCTTTGGCGACCGTCAAATGGTCGACCAGGTGCTGATCCGCATGAACAAGTTC
Organism: Pseudomonas knackmussii B13; assembly: GCF_000689415.1. Taxonomy (NCBI): domain Bacteria; kingdom Pseudomonadati; phylum Pseudomonadota; class Gammaproteobacteria; order Pseudomonadales; family Pseudomonadaceae; genus Pseudomonas; species Pseudomonas knackmussii. The sequence continues at coordinate 476,795 of NZ_HG322950.1, forward strand.
TATCCGAAGATGCGCGGTGCCTTCGACGGCTACGAGCTGCGTCGTTACAGCACCGACGTCGGTACCGGCGGTTCCTACCTGGCCTTCGGTCCGGGCCAGATCAGCCGCTTCTGGCGCGTCTGGGAGCAGCCGTCGGCACGTGTCGCATTCGCCGGCGAGCATACCGATGCGCTCTATCCGGGCACCATCGAAGGCGCCCTGCGCAGCGGTAAGCGCGCCGCTGGGCAAGTCCGCGACCTGGCCGCCGGCAAGAGCGTGAGCATCGAGGCCGCTGCACCGGCCAAGGCTGCCGAGGCGCCGGCCACCACCGTCGCTGCCGATGGCAAGAAGAAGGGCATGTTCTCCTGGTTCACCGATCTGTTCTGAACCGCAGTGGGAGACTTCCCCGCATAGAAAGAGGGCGCCGAAAGGCGCCCTTTTTCGTTGTGGCGCCAACGTTGGCGAATAAGTTCGTCTGGGAAGGTGTTGTAGGAAATATCCTGTGGAGGCTTTGGAACGGTCGTTAGGTGGCAAAGCTATCTTGTGAATCGATGTTTCAAAGCAGGAAATTCCACTTTCATTCGATGAATTTGCCGCTAGCCTTGCTGGTCCGGCTTTGTCAGGAAACCTCTAGATGCAATGGCGTAACTCGCCCTCCCGTTATGGTCTGGTCAGTCTTTTCCTGCACTGGGGCAGCGCTCTGGCTGTCTTCGGTCTGTTCGCCCTGGGGCTGTGGATGCGCGAACTGGACTACTACGACGCCTGGTATCACCGGGCTCCGGAAATCCACAAGAGCATCGGCATCCTGCTGCTGATCGCACTGGTGCTGCGGGTGCTCTGGCGCTTCGTCAGTCCGTCGCCGCCGGCCCCGGCCAATCACAGTCCGCTGGTGCGCAAGGCCACCAAGCTCGGCCACCTGACCATCTACCTGCTGCTGTTCGCGGTGATGATCGCCGGCTACCTGATCTCCACCGCCGAAGGCAAACCCATCAGCGTCTTCGGCTGGTTCGACGTCCCCGCAACGATCAGCGGCCTGCACGAGCAGGCTGACGTGGCCGGGGCCATCCACCTCTACCTGGCCTGGGCCCTGGTGGTCCTCGCCGTGCTCCACGTCCTGGCGGCGCTGAAGCACCACTTCCTCGACCGTGATGCGACCCTGGTGCGCATGCTCGGTCGCGCCAAGGATTGATCCAACCTCGCTGCACTAAGGAGATGCACCATGCTGAAGAAGACAATCGCCGCGCTGGCCCTGGGTTCCGCGCTGTTTGCCGCCGGCCAGGCCATGGCCGCCGACTACAAGATCGACAAGGAAGGCCAGCACGCCTTCATCGAGTTCCGTATCAAGCACCTGGGCTACAGCTGGGTCTACGGCCGCTTCGATGACTTCGACGGTGCCTTCACCTACGACGAGAAGAACCCGGCCGCCGACAAGGTCAAGGTGACCATCAACACCTCCAGCGTGAACACCAACCACGCCGAGCGCGACAAGCACCTGCGCAGCCCGGACTTCCTCAACGTCGGCAAGAACCCCACCGCGACCTTCGAGTCCACCGGGGTGAAAGTCGAAGGCAAGCAGGCCGAGATCGCCGGCAACCTGACCCTGAACGGCGTGACCAAGCCGGTCACCCTGAAGGCCGAGCTGATCGGCCAGGGCGACGACCCGTGGGGTGGCTACCGCGCCGGTTTCCTCGGCACCACCACGCTCAAGCTGAAGGATTTCAACATCCAGCGCGACCTCGGCCCGGCTTCCCAGGAAGTCGAGCTGACCTTGTCGGTCGAGGGTGTGCGCCAGTAAGCGCAATGCGATGGGAGCGCCGGCGAATGCCGGCGTTTTCGTTTCAGGAGGCGCCGTCTTCGCCAGGCAGCGAGTCCAGGCAGCGGCGCAGCAGGGTGGCGAGGGTTGCCTGCTCGGCGTCGTTCAGTGGCGCAAAGAGGTTTTCATGGGTTTCTGCGAGGATGCGCTGGGTCAGGCTGTCCACCGCCTTGCCGGCGTCCGTGAGGAACAGCTGGAAGCTGCGCTGGTCGTCCGGATTGCGTTCGCGCCGGACCAATCCACGCTCCTCCATTTCCCGCACCTTGCGGGTGATCAGTGCCTTGTCGCGGCACATCTGCCGGCCGACGTCCTGCAGATTGAGGCCTTCGCTCGCGCCGATCAGTTCGAGCAGGCGAATGTCCGGCGGCGCCAGGTCGATGCCCTGGGCGTTGAGGCCCTGCAGCAGGCTGGCGCGCATATGGTCGAAAAGCGCCATCAGGCTCAGGGGCAGGTCGGGATTCAGGGAGCGGGTCATGGCAGAGATCGAGTAAACGGAATGTAAAGCCGATTGATCGGCTCGGTTATTTTTCTTATTTTAGTTGACGCTATCAACTTTAGTACAAGCCTTTTCCTGCCCTGCACGAATTCCGCTGAAGCTTGCGCCCATGGCTAAAACGTTTCAGTCCTTTTCGTTCCGGGCTTTCGGGCGTTTACAAACAGGCTTGAATGTAAGTATTTTGCCAGCCTTTCCGGCCCGGTGCCCAGGCGTCGAGTCGGCTGCTTATGCTCATGAGGACCACGATATGCAAAGAACGCCAGCCAAGAGCGCTCTGGTTTCGGCCTTGCTCGTCGCCTTGGCGACCCTGTCGGGCTGCGGCAAGAGCGAAGCCCCGCAGCAGGCGCAGATTCCGGAAGTGGGAATAGTCACCCTGCAGGCCCAGACGGTCTCCCTCAGCACCGAGCTGCCGGGCCGCACCAATGCCTACCGCGTCGCCGAGGTTCGCCCGCAGGTCAACGGCATCATCCTCAAGCGCCTGTTCAAGGAAGGCAGCGACGTCAAGGAAGGCCAGCAGCTCTACCAGATCGATCCTTCCACCTACGAAGCCACCTTCCAGAGCGCCCAGGCCAACCTGGCGGCGACGCAGCAACAGGCCGAGCGCTACAAGCTGCTGGTCGCCGACGAGGCGGTCAGCAAGCAGCAGTACGCCGACGCCCTTGCTGCTTCGCTGCAGGCCAAGGCTGCTGTGGAGAGCGCCAAGATCAACCTGCGCTACACCAAGGTGCTGTCGCCGATCTCCGGACGCATCGGTCGCTCGGCGGTGACCGAGGGCGCCCTTGTGACCAACGGCCAGAGCAACGCCATGGCCACCGTGCAGCAACTCGACCCGATCTTCGTCGACGTCACCCAGCCGTCCACCGCGCTGCTGCGCCTGCGCCGCGAGTTGGCCGCCGGCAACCTGCAGAAGGCCGGCGACAACGCCGCCAAGGTCAAGCTGTTCCTCGAGGACGGCTCGGAATACCCGCTGGAAGGCAAACTGGAGTTCTCCGAAGTCTCGGTCGACCAGGGCACCGGCTCGGTGACCCTGCGCGCCGTGTTCCCCAACCCCAAGCATGATCTGCTGCCGGGCATGTTCGTCCACGCGCAGTTGCAGGAAGGGGTGAAGGACCAGGCGATTCTCGCCCCGCAACAGGGCGTGACCCGCAGCCTGCGTGGCCTGCCTACCGCCCTGGTGCTGGGTGCCGACGACAAGGTCGAGCTGCGCGAGCTGAAGGCCGACCGCACTGTCGGCGCCTACTGGCTGGTCACCGATGGCCTGAAGCCGGGCGATCGCCTGATCACCGAAGGCCTGCAGTACGTACAACCAGGCGTCAAGGCCAAGCCGGTGCCGGCGAAGAACGTCGCCCCCGCACCAGAGGCCGGCAAGCCCGCCGCTTCGGGCAGCCAGGGTTAACCAAGGGGTTTCGCAATGTCGAAGTTTTTCATTGACCGGCCGATTTTCGCCTGGGTGATCGCCCTGGTGATCATGCTGGCGGGCGGGTTGTCGATCCTCAAACTGCCGGTGAACCAGTACCCGGCCATCGCCCCGCCGGCGATCGCGATCCAGGTGAGCTACCCGGGCGCTTCCGCGGAAACCGTGCAGGACACCGTGGTGCAGGTGATCGAGCAGCAGATGAACGGTCTCGACCATCTGCGCTACATCTCCTCGGAGAGCAACTCCGACGGCAGCATGACCATCACCGTGACCTTCGATCAGGGCACCAGCCCGGACATCGCGCAGGTCCAGGTGCAGAACAAGCTGCAGCTGGCCACGCCGCTGTTGCCGCAGGAAGTGCAGCAACAGGGCATCCGCGTGACCAAGGCGGTGAAGAACTTCCTGATGGTCGTCGGCGTCGTCTCCGAAGACGGCAGCATGACCCGGGAAGACCTGTCGAACTACATCGTCTCGAACATCCAGGACCCGCTGTCGCGTACGCCCGGCGTGGGCGACTTCCAGGTGTTCGGCGCGCAGTACGCCATGCGTATCTGGCTCGACCCGGCCAAGCTCAACAGCTTCCAGCTGATGCCCAGCGATGTGGTCACCGCCGTGCAGGCGCAGAACGTGCAGATATCCTCCGGCCAGTTGGGCGGCCTGCCCGCGGTCAAGGGGCAGCAGCTCAACGCCACCATCATCGGCAAGACCCGCCTGCAGACCGCCGAGCAGTTCGGCAACATCTTCCTGAAGGTCGCCTCCGACGGCTCGCAGGTGCGCCTGAAGGATGTCGCCACGGTCGAGCTGGGCGGCCAGGACTACAGCATCAACGCGCAGTTCAACGGCAAGCCGGCCTCGGGTATCGCGATCAAGCTGGCTACCGGCGCCAACGCGCTGGACACCGCCAAGGCGATCCGCGCCACCCTAGAACGCCTGAAGCCGTTCTTCCCCGAAGGCATGAAGGTCGTCTACCCGTACGACACCACGCCGGTGGTCTCGGCCTCCATCCACGAGGTACTCAAGACCCTGGGCGAAGCGATTCTGCTGGTGTTCCTGGTGATGTACCTGTTCCTGCAGAACTTCCGCGCCACCCTGATCCCGACCATCGCCGTACCCGTGGTGCTGCTGGGTACCTTTGGTGTCCTGGCGGCATTCGGCTTCTCGATCAACACCCTGACCATGTTCGGCATGGTGCTGGCGATCGGTTTGCTGGTGGACGACGCCATCGTGGTGGTGGAGAACGTCGAGCGGGTGATGGCCGAGGAAGGCCTGCCACCCCGCGAGGCGGCGCGCCGCTCCATGGGACAGATCCAGGGCGCCCTGGTGGGTATCGCCCTGGTGCTTTCCGCGGTGTTCCTGCCGATGGCCTTCTTCGGCGGCTCCACCGGTGTGATCTACCGGCAGTTCTCCATTACCATCGTCTCGGCCATGGCCCTGTCGGTGCTGGTGGCGCTGGTCCTCACCCCGGCGCTGTGCGCGACCATGCTCAAGCCCATCGAGAAGGGCGACCACGGCGAGCACAAGCGCGGCTTCTTCGGCTGGTTCAACCGCAGCTTCATCGCCGCCACCTCGCGCTACGAGCGTGGCGTCACCTCGATCCTCAAGCGCCGCGCACCCTACCTGCTGGTGTACGTGGTGATCGTGATCGGTATGGGCTGGCTGTTCAGCCGCATTCCCACCTCGTTCCTGCCGGACGAGGACCAGGGCGTGCTCTTCGCCCAGGTGCAGACTCCGCCGGGCTCCACTGCCGAGCGCACGCAGAAGGTCGTCGACCAGATGCGCGAGTACCTGCTCGACAAGGAAAGCGCCGCGGTCAACTCGGTGTTCACCGTCACCGGCTTCAACTTCGCCGGTCGCGGCCAGAGCTCGGGCATGGCGTTCATCATGATGCGGCCCTGGGAAGAGCGCCTGGGCGAGCAGAACAGCGTGTTCGCCGTGGCCCAGCGCGCCCAGCACTACTTCTTCACCATCAAGGACGCGATGGTCTTCGCCTTTGCCCCGCCGGCGGTGCTGGAACTGGGTAACGCCGTGGGCTTCGACATCTTCCTGCAGGACCAGGCAGGGGTAGGCCATGACACGCTGGTGCAGGCGCGCAACAAGTTCCTCCAGCTTGCAGCGCACAACCCCGTGCTGCAGCGCGTGCGCCCCAACGGTCTGAACGACGAGCCGCAGTACGAGCTGCTGATCGACGACGAGAAGGCCAGCGCCCTCGGTGTGTCCCTGGCGGACATCAACAGCACCGTGTCCATTGCCTGGGGCTCGAAGTACGTCAACGACTTCATCGACCGTGGTCGGGTGAAGAAGGTCTATGCCCAGGGCGAACCGAATGCGCGGATGAGTCCCGAGGACCTGGCCAAGTGGTACGTGCGCAACAGCAGTGGCGACATGGTGCCGTTCACCGCGTTCGCCACCGGCAAGTGGGTGTACGGATCGCCGAAGCTGGCGCGCTACAACGGCGTACCGGCCATGGAGATTCTCGGTGAGCCGGCCCCGGGCCGCAGCACCGGTGATGCCATGGCGGCGGTCGAGGAAATCGTCAGCCAGCTGCCGGCGGGTGTGGGTTACTCCTGGACCGGCCTGTCCTTCGAGGAACGCCTCGCGGGCTCGCAGACCACCGGGTTGTTCGTGCTCTCGACCATCGTGGTGTTCCTCTGCCTGGCGGCGCTCTACGAGAGCTGGTCGATCCCGTTCTCGGTACTGCTGGTGGTGCCGTTGGGGATCATCGGTGCGTTGCTCGCCACCTCGATGCGCGGGCTCTCCAACGACGTGTTCTTCAAGGTCGGTCTGTTGACCACCATCGGCTTTTCGGCGAAGAACGCCATCTTGATCGTGGAGTTCGCCAAGGAGCTGCACGAGCGGGAAGGCAAGCACATTGTCGATGCGGCCATCGAGGCCTGCCGCATGCGTCTGCGCCCGATCGTCATGACCTCGCTGGCCTTCGTCCTCGGCGTTGTGCCGCTGGCGATTTCCTCCGGCGCCGGCTCCGGTAGCCAGCACGCCATCGGTACCGGCGTGATCGGCGGGATGATCACCGCGACCGTGCTGGCGATCTTCTGGGTGCCGTTGTTCTACGTGGTGGTCAGCACCCTGTTCAAGGACAAGACGTCCAAGGAACAGGCGGCCGCCGAGAAGGGGCATTGATATGAGAAAGTCCTTACTCTCCCTGGCCCTGGCGGCTGCCGCACTGTCCGGCTGCTCGCTGATTCCGGACTACCAGCGCCCCGAGGCGCCGGTAGCCCAGGCCTATCCCCAGGGCCCGGCTTATGCCGGCGCCCAGGGCGTTGTCGGTGGCACTCCCGCCGCGGACCTGAACTGGCAGAGTTTCTTCAACGACCCGCAACTGCGTCGTCTGATCGACGTGGCGCTGGAAAACAACCGCGACCTGCGCGTCGCCGCGCTGAACCTCGAGGCCTTCCAGGCGCAGTACCGCATCCAGCGCGCCCAGCTGTACCCGGCGGTCAGCGCCGACGTCGCCGGTTCGCGCCAGCGCCTGCCGGCCAAGGTGTCGTCCACCGGCAACGAGATGATCAGCAGCCAGTACGGCGCGACCCTGGGCGTCACCGCCTGGGAGATCGACCTGTTCGGCCGCCTGCGCAGCCTGCGTGACCAGGCCCTGGAGCAGTATCTGGCCAGCGACGAAGCCCGTCGCAGCACCCAGACCGCCCTGGTGGCCAGCGTCGCCAACGCCTACCTGACGCTACGTTCCGACCAGGACCAGCTGAAGCTGACCCGCGACACCCTGGCCACCTACGAGAAGACCTACGCGCTGACCAAGCGCAGCAACGAGGTCGGTGTGGCCTCGGCGCTTGACCTGAGCCAGGCGCAGACTTCGGTCGAAAGCGCCCGGGCAGCCCTGGCGCAGTACACCCGCCTGGTCGCCCAGGACCAGAACGCCCTGACCCTGCTGCTCGGCACCGGCGTACCCGCCGATCTGCCGCAGGGCCTGGCGCTGGACCAACCGATTCTGGCCCCGATTCCAGCCGGGCTGCCGTCCGACCTGCTGCAACGCCGCCCGGACATTCTCGAAGCGGAACACCAGTTGAAGGCAGCCAACGCCAACATCGGCGCGGCGCGCGCGGCGTTCTTCCCGAGCATCAGCCTGACCGCCAACGCGGGTAGCCTGAGCCCGGACCTGTCCGGTCTGTTCGACGGCGGTTCCGGCACCTGGCTGTTCAAGCCGTCCATCAGCCTGCCGATCTTCAACGCCGGCAGCCTGCAGGCCAGCCTGGACCTGGCCAAGGTGCAGAAGAACATCCAGGTGGCGCAGTACGAAAAAGCCATCCAGACCGCCTTCTCGGAAGTCGCCGATGGCCTGGCCGCTCGTGGCACCTATGGCGACCAGTTGGCCGCCCAGCGCGCCCTGGTCGACGCCAACGCCCGGTACTACACGCTGGCCGAAAAGCGCTACCGCACCGGAGTGGACAACTACCTGACCCTGCTCGTTGCCCAGCGGTCCCTGTTCAGCTCTCAGCAGCAGTTGATCACCGATCGCCTGAACCAGCTCACCAGCGAGGTGAACCTGTACAAGGCGCTCGGCGGCGGCTGGCAGGACAGCACCGCCCAGAAGCAAGCCGCGCAACAGCCCAAGGGCTGACGCTGGCGCCAACGAAAACGCCGCCCCTCGGGGCGGCGTTTTTGTTGGCGTGGAACGGATTCACTTGTAGGAGCGAGCCGTATCGCGGTTAGAGGATCGCGCTCTGCCCGGCCGGACGGATCTGGTGGTCGGCCAGCCAGTCGAGGGCGCATTCGCGCAGGCGTTCGCCCTGGTAGACGTACCAGGCCTGGAGCAGTTCCGGATAACCCATCAGCACATGCCTGAAAGCCTTGAACGGCTTGCGGCCTTCCAGGGCGGCGGCGAGCAGGGGATAGGCGTGGGGCTCGTCGACTTCGCGGAGGAAGTCGCGCATCAGTTCGAGGGATTCGCGGGTGCTCAGCGGCTCGATCGGCAGCAGGCGCTCCGGGTCTTCCTCGAGCAGGGTCAGCAGGCCGGGGTCGGGGGAGTCCTCGATCAGCGGCACCACCTGGCCGCTGCCCAGGTCCAGGTAGTGCTCGATGTCGCTGGTGTCGAGGGCTACGGCGAGTTCGTCGAGGTCGATGGTCAGCGGACGCATGGTCACTCTCCCAATGGACGAGGCTTCCAACCTACCGCAATAGCAGCGCGTTTGTATTGCAGTATTCAGTCCGTCGACTGGGGCAGTCCGATGCCTTCCTCGGCGAGCCATTCCAGGGCCAGCTGCCGCAGGGGGGGGGGGGGGGGGGGGGGGGGGGACTCGCGAATCTCGGGGTAGTCGAAAAGCCGGTCCTTGAAGCTGCGGAAGGGCTTCCGGTCTTCCAGCGCACGCACGAGGCTGTCGCTGGCCCGAGGGTCGTCCACTTTCTCCCGGACGAAGTCCTCCATGATCCGGAAACCGTCGCGGGAGGAGACTGGCTCGATGTACAGGAAACGTTGGGGCTGTCGCTCGAGCAACTGCTCGAACTCCTCATCGAGGTCATCTTCCGGGCGTAAGCGAATCTCGCCGGTCTCGAGGTCCAGATGGAACTCCATGCCGTTGCTGTCGAGCACGAGGACCAGATCATCGATGTCGACGGGCAGGATCTTCATAACCTTCCTCCAATTTGGCATCGGAGGAAGGTTATCAATGAAGCGCTGCCGGTTACAGGCGGAAGCGCGCGACCTGGCCCTGCAGATCGTTGCCCAGGCGTGCCAGTTCGTTGCTGGATACGGCGGTCTGCTCGCTGGCGGCGGCCGATTGCTCGGCGATCTCGCGGACCTGGGCGACGCTGCGGCTGATCTCGCCGGCAACGCTGCTCTGCTGCTCGGCGGCCGAGGCGATCTGCAGGTTCATGCCCTGGATCTCCGATACCGTGCGGGCGATGGCGGCCAACGCATCGCCGGCGCGACGGGTCAGCTCCACCGAGTTGCCGGTCAGGCGACGGCTGTCGTCCATGCGTTGCGCTGCCTGCTGGGTACCGGTCTGCAGGCTGGCGATCAGCTCTTCGATCTCGGCGGTGGACTGCTGGGTGCGCTGGGCCAGCGCCCGTACCTCGTCGGCGACCACGGCGAAGCCGCGACCGGCCTCGCCCGCGCGGGCGGCTTCGATGGCGGCGTTGAGCGCCAGCAGGTTGGTCTGCTCGGCCACCGACTTGATCACGTCGAGGACGCTGCCGATCTTCTCGCTGTCGCCGCGCAGACGGCCCATGGCTTCGCTGGAGCGCTCCACTTCTGCAGCCAGGTTGTCGATCTGCTCGATCGCCTGGCCTACCACCTGCTCGCCGTCACGCGCCTGGCGGTCGGCCTGGCGTGCGGCGCCGGAGGCTTGCTCGGCGTTGCGGGCGACTTCCTGCACGGTGGCAGCCATTTCTTCGATGGCGCTGGCGACCTGCTCGGTCTCGATGCGCTGGCTGTTGACGCCGGCGCGGGTCTGTTCGGTGACTGCGGAGAGTTCGTCGGCGGAGGTAGCCAGTTGGCCGACGCCACTCCCGAGGTGGCGCAGCAGTTCGCCCAGGCTGTCGCGCATGCGCAGCATGGTGCGTTGCAGCTGGCCCAGCTCATCGCTGCGCTGCAGGTGCAGGTCGCCGGCCAGGCCGCGCGTCAGGTCGCCCTGGGCGATGTGTTCGGCGAGGCCGAGGGCCTCGTGCAGCGGGCGGACGATCTGGCGGTTGATCGCCCACACCGAGAGCGCGCCGAAGAACAGGGCAAGCAGGGTGATCAGCACCAGGCGCTGCTTGGCCTGGCTGGCCACGTCGCCGCGCAGGTGCAGGCCATCTTCGTGGACGGTATGGCTGGCGGCAGCCAGCGCAGTACTGCGGGCGTCGAGATCGGCGGTGAGCGAGGCGCTGCTGGCGCCGGCGCTGAGCAGTTGGTCGACCGCTGCGGCGTAGCTGTCGACGGCTGCCTGCAGGGTCTCGAAGTCACGTTCGGCAATGCCGTCGCGAGCCAGCTTCTGCACTTGCGTGCGCAGATCGCCAAGGCGTTCACGCAGGTTGCCAGCGGCGGTCGCACCGGGTTCGAGCTGGTAGCGCAGGCGGGCGAGCTCGACTTCGCGGGTCTGGCTGTCGAGGTGGCTGTTGGCGGTGAGCCGCTCGCTGTGCGCGGACTGTTCGTCGAGGGCGTTGAGGCCGCTGACCAGCACCAGCAGGGTCAGCAGCAGGCAGATGCCGAAGCCCACTGCGAGCTTGAGGCTGACGCTCAGGCGGCCGAGCTGCAGGACGAGCCAATCGTACATGTCGAATACTCCAGGCAGACACGCCCACGGCAGCGCTGCTTCCGTGGGCATGGGAATCGAGTGATGGCGTTTTTTCTTGTACAGGCGAGGAGTGTTTTTTCGAGACGCATCTTCGTGCGTCTGTGCGTATCGGCAGGAGGATAACGAACTTCAGCTTTTTCGGCGGGGAAAAAGCAACGGCCCGCATTGCGCGGGCCGTCAGGGTCAGATGCGGAAGCGGCCGACCAGCCCCTGCAGCTCCGTACCCAGGCGCGCCAGCTCGATGCTGGAGGCGGCGGTCTCTTCGCTGGCGGCGGCAGTCTGTTCGGAGATATCGCGCACGCTCATCACACTGCGGTTGATTTCTTCGGCCACCGCGCTCTGCTGCTCGGAAGCTGCGGCGATCTGCTGGTTCATTGCCTGGATGCCGGACACCGTGCGGGTGATCGCCTGCAGGCGCTCACCGGCGCGGCGGGTCAGCTCGACGGTGCTGTCCGTCAGCGAGCGGCTGTTGTCCATGCGCTGGGCTGCTTGCTGGGTGCCGGTCTGCAGGCCGGCGATCAGTTCTTCGATCTCGGCGGTGGATTGCTGGGTGCGCTGCGCCAGGGCACGCACTTCATCGGCGACCACGGCGAAACCGCGCCCTGCTTCGCCGGCACGGGCCGCTTCGATGGCGGCGTTGAGCGCCAGCAGGTTGGTCTGTTCGGCGACTGCCTTGATCACGTCGAGCACGCTGCCGATCTTGTCGCTCTCGCGCTTGAGCTGTTGCACCGCCTCGTTGGAACGGCCGACTTCGTTGGCCAGGCGATCCATCTGCTGCACCGCCTCGCTGACGGCACCGGCACCGGCAGTAGCCTCGCGGTCGGCAGCGCTGGCGGCTTCCGAGGCTTCTTCGGCGTTGCGCGCGACTTCCTGCACGGTGGCGGCCATCTCGTTCATCGCGGTGGCGACCTGATCAGTCTCGGTTTTCTGGTTGTTGACCCCGGCGCTGGTCTGTTCGGTCACGGCGGACAGCTCTTCGGCGGCGCTGGCGATCTGCGTCACGCCGTCATGGATATGGCTGATCAGCTCGCGCAACGAGCTGCTCATGCGCTGCATGCTGGCTTGCAGCTGGCCCAGTTCGTCGCGGCGGTCGACCTTCAGCGTCTGGCTGAGGTCGCCATCGGCGATGCGCTCGGCGGCGGCGAGCGATTCGCGCAGCGGCAGGACGATCTGCCGGGTGATCATCCAGGCGGCCAGCGTGCCCAGAACCATTGCCAGCACCGAGGCCAGCGCCAGCAGGCTCTTCGCCTGGTCGGCGGCTGCATCGCGCTTGGCGGTCTGGATGGTGCTCAGCTCGCTGCTGAGCTTCTCGATCTGCAGGCCGCTGTCACGCATGCGGTCACGCATCGCCTGGCTGTTGTTGACCTCTTCACGGTAGCGGTCGAGGGCCTTGTGATAGTCCTGCAGGGCGTTGACCGCGGCCTGGAAGTTGTCGTGCTGGTCGGCCGGAGCGGTCTGCATGTGCTCCTGCACGGTCTTGGTCGCCTGCTCAAGGGCATCCACCGCGGTCTGTTCCTGGGCCGGGTCCTCGCTGGAGGTGTACGCCAGCACCTGGAAGCGCGCGGCCATCACCACGCGGCCCAGTGCGGAGACAGCGGCCAGCTCCTTGATCGCTTCGGGCGACGTGGAGGCGACCAGGCTCTGCTCGATCAGCTCCAGCCCCTGGGTCACCACGGCTGCCTTGCGGATCAGCGTCTTGCGTGCGCTGTCGCGGCCGTCGAAGGACTTCTGCAGGCCCTTGAAGAGGGTGCGGTACTCGGCAGTGAGCTTTGCCTGTTGCGCGACCTTGTCGAGGTCGATGGGGTCGCTGAGCTGGCTGCCGACCAATTGCTGCTGGCGATCCAGCTGCGCAATCGCATCCTCGACCAGCTTGGCATCCGCCGGGGCGCGGCTGGCCTGGAATTTCAGGCGCGCGGTGCGCAGGTCCTTGGTCATGCCCAGCAGGTGGGAAATCTCGCCGAGCTTGTCGCCACGCGAAATCAGGTTGTTCAGGTTGAGCCAGCCGGTGACGGCGATCAGCAGCGTAAGCAGCAGGACCAGGCCAAATCCGATGGCAAGTTTCCGATTGACCGTGAGATTGCTGAACCAGCGAGACATGAAAGCGCAACTCCAGAGGAGGATGGAGACGGGAACGCGTGATGCGTTGCCTGGCAGGGGCCGGCATCCTTCCTATCGGCGAGGCGACGTAATTCTGAAGTTTCTTTAGGAAGTTTCTGACTAGTGGTTCGCGTCGGGACTTGAACGTGTCGTCGGGTCAGAAGAGGCGTGCGAGCAGGGCGGTTACCGCCGTCTCCACGCGCAGGATGCGTTCACCGAGCTGGACCGGGGCGAGGCCCGCTTCGCGCAGCTTGTCGACCTCGTAGGGAATCCAGCCGCCTTCCGGGCCGATGGCCAGGGTCACCGCCTGCTCGACTGCGCGCGGGCAGGCCGGCCAGGGGCCGGGATGGCCGATCAGGCCGAGGCTGCCTTCGGCCAGGGCGGGCAGGCGGTCTTCGACGAAGGGCTTGAAGCGCTTCTCGATGATCACCTCGGGCAGCACGGTGTCGCGCGCTTGCTCGAGCCCAAGAACCAGTTGCTCGCGGATGGCGTCCGGCTCAAGGAAGGGGGTCTGCCAGAAGCTCTTTTCCACCCGATAACTGTTCAGAAGTACCAGGCGTGGCACGCCCATGGCGGAGACGGTCTGCAGGACGCGGCGGAGCATCTTCGGGCGTGGCAGGGCGAGCAGCAGGGTCAGCGGCAGCTTGGCCGGCGGCGCCTGGGTGAAGCTCACCTGGAGTTCGGCTTCGTCGCGCTCCAGCTTGAGAATGCGGCCTTCGCCCATCAGCCCGCCGAGGCGGCCGACACGCAGGCTGTCGCCGCTTTCGGCGCGGTGCACTTCATGCAGGTGGGTGAGGCGGCGGTCGCGCAGCAAAACGCGGTCCGCCGCGACGAAGTCGGCGTCGTCGAGCAGCAGCAGGTTCACGGACGGGTCGCCGGGGGCTGGTCGCCGTTCTCGCTGGTTTCGTCTTCCTCGTCCCGGCTGCGCTTGCGGATCAGCCGGCTGAACAGCACGCCGGCCTCGAACAGCATCCACATGGGCACCGCGAGCAGGGTCTGCGACATCGGGTCCGGCGGGGTGAGGATCATGCCGACGACGAAGCAGCCGATGATGACGTAGGGGCGGATCTTCTTCAGGTAGGCGACATCGACCACGCCGATCCACACCAGCAGCACGGTGGCGACCGGAATCTCGAAGGCCACGCCGAAGGCGAACAGCAGGGTGAGGAAGTCGAGGTAGCTGTTGATGTCCGTCATCGGCGTCACCCCTTCCGGGGCCGCGCCGAGGAAGAAGTGGAACATCAGCGGGAACACCAGGAAGTAGGCGAAGGCCATCCCGGCGTAGAACAGCACCACGCTGGAGGCCAGCAGCGGCAAGGCGATGCGCTTCTCGTGCTTGTACAGGCCGGGCGCGATGAAGCCCCAGATCTGCGCGAGGATGAAGGGCATGGCCAGCAGCAGCGCCACGATCATGGTCAGCTTCAGCGGCGCGAGGAAGGCTGACGCCGGGTCGATGGCGATCATGGTCGCGCCTTCCGGGAGGAAGCGGCGCAGCGGCGCGGAGGCCAGGGTGTAGATCTTCTGCGAGAAGTACAGCAGACCGATGAAGATCACGAAGATCACCGCAACGCAGCGCAGAAGGCGCGTGCGCAGCTCGGTCAGGTGCGCGACCAGGGGCATCTCCTGGTCGTTCTCGGGCTGTTCGGGTTTTTCGGCGCTCATGGGTTACGCGGCGTCTCGGACGTGGGAGGCGTCTGGGGGGCGGCGACTGGCGGCTCGACCGTGCTGGCCGGCGCTTCGGCAACCTTCACCCCGGGCAGGTTGGCCAGGCGGCTGTGCGCGGCGACGGTCGGCGGCTCGCTGGGCGTGGCGGGCGCAGCCGGAGCCTGGGGCTCGGCCGGTTGCTCGCCGGTCAGCGGCGCCAGCAGTTTCTTGGCGTCGCGCTCCATCTGCAGGATGTGCTCGTTATGCAGTTGCCGACGGATCTCGTCGGCACCCAGCTCGCGCTCCACTTCCTGCTTGATGGCGTTGAAGCTGCGCTTCAGCCGGCCGACCCAGAGGCCCGCGGTGCGCGCGGCGCCGGGCAGGCGCTCGGGGCCCAGCACCAGCAGGGCGACGAGTCCAACCAGCATCAACTCGCTGAAGCTGATTCCGAACATCGATCAGTCCTTGCGGGCCGGCTCTTCGACCTTGTGCGCCTGTGCGTCGATGGTGGTCGGCTGGTTCAGCGGCGGGTTGGGTTGCTGAGGCTTCTCGTCCTCTTCGGTGTTCATTGCCTTGCGGAAGCCCTTGACCGCTTCACCGACGTCGGAGCCCAGGGTCTTCAGGCGCTTGGTGCCGAAGACCAGGACCACGACGATGAGGATCACTACCCAGTGTTTCCAGTCGAAAATGCCCATGCTTATTGTTCTCCTCGTTGAATGCGGTTCAGTTCGACGGCTGGCGGGCGGCTTTTTCGTCGTGGCCGGAGAGGCCGAAGCGACGTTCCAGCTCGTCCAGTACTGCCTGGGGATGCTGGCCGAGGGCGGCGAGCATGACCAGCGAGTGGAACCAGAGGTCGGCGGTTTCGTAGATCAGGTCGGTGCAGTCGCCGCTCTGGGCAGCGTCCTTGGCGGCGAGAATGGTTTCCACCGACTCTTCGCCGACCTTCTCCAGAATCTTGTTCAGGCCCTTGTAGTACAGGCTGGCGACGTAGGAACTCTCGGGCGCGGCGTTCTTGCGCGATTCGAGCACTTCGGCCAGGCGGGCGAGGGTGTTGTCACTCATGGCTGTGTCCGGGCTTGTCGTAGATGGCGTGCGGATCTTTCAGGACCGGGTCGACGACTTGCCAGTCGCCGTCCTGGAAGACGCGGTAGAAGCAGCTCTCGCGGCCGGTGTGGCAGGCGATGCCGCCCAGTTGCTCGACCATGAGGATGATGACGTCGGCGTCGCAGTCCAGGCGCAGTTCATGCACCTTCTGCACATGCCCGGATTCCTCGCCCTTGCGCCACAGCTTTCCGCGCGAGCGCGACCAGTAGATGGCGCGGTTTTCGGCGGCGGTCAGGGCCAGGGACTCGCGGTTCATCCAGGCCATCATCAGTACGCGGCCCGTCTTGTGGTCCTGGGCGATCGCCGGCACCAGGCCGTCGGCGTTCCAGTGAATTTCGTCCAGCCAGTCTTTCATTCTCGCTTCCGTACAGCGGGCGCCTGCGCGCCCCGCGGCAATTGCATCAACGACCAAGTGTGCCAGCAGTGGCGACGACTGGCTATCGGCGCAGGATCAGATACAGACCACCGGCCAGCATGGCCCAGGCCGGCCAGGCTTCCAGCGAATGGGTGGCGAGGCCTGTCTGGGTGGCGCCGGCGACCAGCACTGCGCCGATCAGCCGCGCAACCCAGGCGCCAGCTGGCGTCGCACCGTTTGTGACCGGTTGCTCGGCGGCTGGTTGCGACAGACGCTCCAGGGTATCGCGGGTCATCTGTGCCAGGTGCGGCAGCTGCTCGATGTGCTGCTGGGCGTTGCGCAGCAGTTGGCCGGGGCTGACGCGGTCGCGCATCCAGCGCTCGAGGAAGGGCTGCGCGGTGCTCCACAGGTCCAGGTCCGGATAGAGCTGGCGGCCGAGGCCTTCGATGTTCAGCAGGGTCTTCTGCAGCAGCACCAGTTGCGGCTGCACTTCCATGTTGAAGCGGCGTGCGGTCTGGAACAGGCGCAGCAGCACCTGGCCGAAGGAAATGTCCTTGAGCGGCTTCTCGAAGATGGGTTCGCAGACGGTGCGGATCGCCGCTTCGAAGTCGTTGACCTTGGTTTCCGCCGGCACCCAGCCGGAGTCGATGTGCAGCTGGGCGACCTTGCGGTAGTCGCGCTTGAAGAAGGCGATCAGGTTGCGCGCGAGGTAGTCCTGGTCCTCGTCGGTCAGGCTGCCGACGATGCCGCAGTCAACCGCGATGTACTGCGGGCTCCAGGGCGCGCGGGTGCTGACGAAGATGTTGCCCGGGTGCATGTCGGCGTGGAAGAAGCTGTCGCGGAACACCTGGGTGAAGAAGATCTCCACGCCGCGCTCGGCGAGCGCCTTGAAGTCGGTGCGCTGGTCGCGCAGGGTCTCGAGGTCGGTGACCGGAATGCCGTAGATGCGTTCCATCACCAGCACTTTCGGGCGGCACCAGTCCCAATAGACCTGCGGCACGTAGAGCAGCGGCGAGCCCTCGAAGTTGCGCCGCAGCTGGCTGGCGTTGGCCGCCTCGCGGAGCAGGTCGAGCTCGTCGTAGATGGTCTTTTCGTAGTCGCTGACCACTTCCACGGGATGCAGGCGGCGGGCATCGGCGGAGACGCGCTCGGCCACACGGGCGAGGATGAACAGCCAGGCGATGTCGGCGCGAATCACCGGCTTGAGGTTCGGGCGGATCACCTTGACCACCACTTCCTCGCCGCTCTTTAGCTGCGCGGCGTGCACCTGGGCCACCGAGGCCGAGGCCAGCGGTTCGCGCTCGAAGCGCGCGAAGACCTGTTCGACCTTCGCCCCGAGCTGTTCCTCGATCAACGCCACCGAGGCTTCCGGCGAGAACGGCGGAACCTTGTCCTGCAGGCGCGCAAGCTCGTTGGCGATGTCGTCGGGGAGCAGGTCGCGGCGGGTGGAGAGGATCTGGCCGAACTTGATGAAGATCGGTCCCAGGCCCTCAAGGGCCAGGCGAATGCGCTCGCCGCGGCTCAGCTCGAGGGTGCGCCGCGGCAGCCAGCGCCAGGGCAGCAGGCCGCCGAGCAGGCGCAGCCACCAGGGCAGCATCGGCAGTTCGAGGATGAGGTCGTCGAGGCGGTAACGGATCACCACGCTCTGGATGCGCAGCAGGCGGCGGAAGGCGAGCAGCTTCATGCGTCGGGGTTCGGCTTCTTGGACAGGCGCGCCAGGCGCGCATCGAGGCGGTCGAGGGCGATCTTCAGCTGGTCAAGCTCGGCGAAGCGCGCTTCGGCTTCGTTGCGCCCGACCAGGGTGCGGCTTTCTTCGGCGAGGTAGTCGGCCAGGCTCAGGCGCAGGCTTTCCAGGCTGTCGCCGGCCCAGCGCGCGCCTTCGCGCAGACGGCTGCCGAGCAGCTGCGTGGCCAGCGGGCCGAGCCATTGCTGGACTTCGTACTCCCAGTCCAGCTCCAGGCTCTGCAGGATGTCGGCGAGCTCCAGCAACAGCGCGCTGTCGCCGCCCATCTCGACTTCCGGGCTGTGCAGCACGCGGGTCTTGTCGGCGGCGAGCGCCAGTTGCAGCAGGCGCCCGGCCGGTGCCCGCAGGGTGCAGTCGACCTCGGCTTCATGCTGCGCGGCGAAGTGCAGGCCATCGCCGCCGGGCAGGATGAACAGGCGCAGCAACGGGGCCTGGCAGTCCACTTCGAGGACCCTTCCGGCAAGCCGCGAGAGACGCTGCAGAGCCACGCCGTCCAGGCGTAGCACGCGGTTCACGCCGGCTTCGGCGCTGGCCAGCAGCGCCTGGGTCAGGAGCGCCATCTCAGGGCTTGATGCCGCGGTGCAGGGCGACCACGCCGCCGGTCATGTTGTGGTAGGTGACGCGGTCGAAACCGGCCTCGACCATCATCGACTTCAGCGTTTCCTGGTCCGGGTGCATGCGGATCGACTCGGCCAGGTAGCGGTAGCTCTCGGCGTCGTTGGTGACCAGCTTGCCCATCAGCGGCAGCAGGGTGAAGGAGTAGGCGTCGTAGGCCTTGGACAGCAGGCTGCTGGTCGGCTTGGAGAACTCCAGCACCAGCAGGCGGCCGCCCGGCTTGAGCACGCGCAGCATCGAGCGGATGGCAGCGTCCTTGTGGGTGACGTTGCGCAGGCCGAAGGCGATGGTCACCACGTCGAAGTAATTGTCCGGGAAGGGCAGCTTCTCGGCATCGGCCTGGACGAAGTTGACGTTGCCGGCGACGCCGCTGTCGAGCAGCTTGTCGCGGCCGACCTTGAGCATCGAGGCGTTGATGTCGGCCAGCACCACTTCGCCGGTCGGGCCGACCAGGCGCGAGAACTGGCGGGTCAGGTCACCGGTGCCGCCGGCGATGTCGAGCACGCGGTTGCCGGCGCGCACGCCGGACAGCTCGATGGTGAAGCGTTTCCACAGGCGGTGGACGCCACCGGACATCAGGTCGTTCATCAGGTCGTACTTGGCGGCGACCGAGTGGAAGACCTCGGCGACCTTGCCGGCCTTCTCGCTCTCGCGCACGGTCTTGTAGCCGAAGTGCGTGGTGGGATCGGCGGGGCCCTGGTCCCCTGCCGGCTTGCGCGGCTCGCTCATGGCGTTTCTACCCTGGAAGTCAGTGGCGGGCATTCTAACAGGAAGACGGCAAAACGCCCCCCATGCCTCGGGGTGCGGCGAAAGGTCATGCCGCGTATCATCGGCGCGTCTGTCAATTCCGGAGCCATTCATGTCCCGTATCCACGTCGAACGTTCCCACTCCCTCGGCCGCGAGGCCGCCCGCGAGAAGGCCCAGAAGCTGGCCGAGAAGCTGTCCCGCGAGCACGGTGTGAGCTACGAGTGGCAGGGCGACGTCCTGACCTTCAAGCGCAGTGGCGTGGACGGCCGCATCGAGGTCGGCGACGACCGCGTGGCGGTAGAGGTCAAGCTGGGCCTGCTGCTGTCGGCCATGGGCGGCATGCTCAAGGGCGAGATCGAGCGCGCGCTGGACAAGGCCCTGGCCTGAGGCGCATTCGCAGGAGCGAGCAAGTTCGCTCCTGCGATGAACACCGCAGCCGCTTTCGCCGGCTGGTATGTGTTTTCTAATTTTCCCCGATACCTTGCACTCAAGCTCGCAGCGAAGCGGGCTTCTTCGGAACCCCGATAACAGTGTGAGGATCCCGCCATGGCCAAAGTCGCCAGCAAGAAGAAAGTCGAGAAAGCCGTCAAAGACAGCTCCGTGATCACCGACGTCAAACACTACGCCCGCCAGATCTGGCTGGCCGGCCTGGGCGCCTATGCGCGCGTGGGTCAGGAAGGCGTGGACTACTTCAAGGAGCTGGTGAAGTCCGGCGAAGGCGTAGAGACCAAGGGCCGCAAGCTGGTCACCGAACAGGTCGAAGCCGCCAACGACAGCGTCAAGAGCAGCGTATCCAGCGTGAAGGGCAAGGTTGAAGTGCAGCTCGATAAAGTCGAGAAGGCATTCGACAGCCGCGTCGCCACCGCGCTGAACCGCATCGGCATCCCTTCGCGGCAGGACGTGGAAGCGCTCTCTGCTAAGCTGGATGAGCTGAGCGCGGTGCTCGAGCGTGTCGCGAAAACTCATTGAGGAGAGCGGGATGGCTGGCAAGAAAACTACCGATAAAAAAGAGTCCAGTTGGGTCGGCGAAGTCGAGAAGTACTCCCGGCAAATCTGGTTGGCTGGTCTGGGTGCCTACTCGAAGGTCAGCAAGGATGGCAGCAAGCTGTTCGAGACCCTGGTCAAGGATGGCGAGAAGGCCGAGAAGCTCGCCAAGAGCGAGGTCGACAAGTCCGTCGGCGTGGTGAAGACCACTGCGCGTTCCGCCAAGTCCAAGGTCGACGAGGTCAAGGACAAGGCACTGGGCAAGTGGAGCGAGCTGGAAGAGGCTTTCGACAAGCGTCTGAACAGCGCGATCTCGCGCCTGGGCGTGCCGAGCCGCAATGAGGTCAAGGAGCTTCACAGCAAGGTCGCAAGCCTGACCAAGCAGATCGAGAAGCTCACCGGCGTCAGCGTGAGCAGCGTCAAACCGGCTGCCAAGACCGCCGCCAAGCCGGCTGCGAAACCGGCCGCTGCCAAGCCTGCCGCCAAGACCGCTGCCGCGAAACCCGCCGCCAAGGCCGCCGCCAAACCTGCTGCCAAGCCCGCGGCCAAACCGGCAGCCAAGCCTGCCGCCAAAGCTGCTGCTGCGAAGCCCGCCGCCGCTAAACCGGCTGCCAAGGCTGCTGCCAAACCGGCCGCTGCGAAGCCTGCAGCTGCCAAGCCCGCTGCGGCGAAACCGGCTGCCAAGCCTGCTGCGGCGAAGAAGCCGGCGGTGAAGAAGGCTGCTGCACCCAAGCCGGCTGCCGCTCCTGCCGCTGCCCCGGCTGCTGCTCCGGCTGCGACTCCGGCCCCGGCCGCCGCTGCTCCGGCAGCCACTCCGGCACCGTCGTCGACCCAGGCCTGAGTGTCTCGCGGTACCCAACGCCCGGCCTAGCGCCGGGCGTTTTCTTTGGGCCTTCGTCAGGCCTGCAGGTAGCGCAGCGCCAAGTGCTCGGCAGCGACGCGCGACTCTCCGCGCAAGTGCGGCGCCACCAGCATCATTACCTGGTAGACCACCATGCGGACTTCGCCGGCGCCGCCCAGGATGCGTTGGTAATCCAGCGAGAACAGCAGGGTCAGGGTGATCTGCTCGACCAGTTGCCCCAGTGACGCGGTGTCGCTGATCAACTCGCCCTCGGCCTTGAGTTTGGCGAGCAGCGCCGCGAGCGTGCGCTTGAGTGCGTTCAGCCAGTTGCGCATGCCGCGCGCGAGCTTGGGCAGGCGCCCGGCGAGGTTGGAGAGGTCCTGGAAGAGGAAGCGGTAGTGCGCCAGGCGCTCGACGATCAGGTGCAGGAACAGCCAATAGTCTTCCGCGCCCAGTCGCGCTTCGGCGGGCGGATCGAGCAGGGGCTGCAGCTCTTCCTCGAAATGGGCGAAGAGCGCCATGACCAGGGGCTCCTTGCCGTGGAAGTGGTAGTACAGGTTGCCCGGGCTGATGCCCAGTTCGGTGGCGATCTCCAGGGTGGAGACGTTGGGTTCGCCCTGCTCGTTGAACAGCAGGCGGGCACACTCGAGGATTCTGTCGCGGGTCTTCATCCGTGTTCTTGTTCTGGCCTCGGGAGCGCCGACGATAACCGCGCCTTTGGGTGGCGGCCAGCCCCCCGAGGAGAGGGATTTCCTGCAGGAGCCGACCTTGTCCGCGATGGCCTGAGGTCCCGGCACGATTCGCGGATGAGATCAGCCCCTGCAGATTCGAAGGAGTTCTAGCGCTCGTGGACGTAAGTGCCCGGCGCCGCCTCCATCGGCGGGTGCTCGGCGTTGCCCAGCTCGAAGTTCACCGCGCCGCGCTCGCCGGAGCGCTCCTGGATCCACTGCAGCCACATCGGCCACCAGCTGCCCTCGTGGCGCTGGGTGTCGTAGTACCAGGCGCGCGGGTCGGACTGCAGCTTGCCATTCTCGAAGTAGCAGGCCTTGGGGTTGCCCGGCGGGTTGAGGATGCTCTGGATGTGCCCGCTGTTGGACAGCACGAAGCGGCTGTCGCCGCCCATCAGCAAGGCCGAGCGGTAGACCGCGTCCCAGGGCGTGATGTGGTCGGTGATGCCGGCGACGTGGAAGTTGTCCACAGCCACTTTCTTCAGGTCGATCGGCGTGCCGCAGATTTCCATGGCGCCGGCGCGGGCCAGCGGGTTGTGCTTGAAGAAGTCGAGGAAGTCGCCGTGCAGCGCGGCGGGCAGCCGGGTGTTGTCGTTGTTCCAGTAGAGGATGTCGAAGGCCGGCGGCAGCTTGCCGAGCAGGTAGTTGTTGACCCAGTAGTTCCAGATCAGGTCGTTCGGCCGCATCCAGGCGAACACCTTGGCCATGTCCTTGCCTTCGAGCACGCCGTGCTGGTACGAGCGGCGCTTGCTGGTCTCCAGGGTCTGCTCATCGGCGAACAGCGCGGCCGGCGTCTCTACCTGGCTGTCCAGCAGGCTCACCAGGTAGGTGGCGCTGCTGATCTTGCGCAGTTGCCGGCGCGCCTGCAGGTGGCCTTGCAGCGCGGCGATGGTGAGGCCGCCGGAGCAGGCGCCCATCAGGTTGACGCTGCGGCTGCCGCTGATCGAACGGCAAACCTCGATGGCTTCGTCGAGGGCCTTCACGTAGGTCGACAGGCCCCACTCGCGGTGGCGCGCGTCGGGGTTGCGCCAACTGACCATGAATACCTGCAGATTGTTCTTCAGGGCGTACTGGACGAAGCTCTTCTCCGCGCTGAGATCGAAGATGTAGTACTTGTTGATCTGTGGCGGAACTATCAGCAGCGGCTTGGCGTACAGGTGCTCGCCCATGGGCTTGTACTGGATCAGCTCCAGCACTTCGCTGCGGAACACCACCGCGCCCGGCGTGTTCGCCAGGTTCCGGCCGACCTCGAAGGCCTGCTTGTTGACCTGGCTGGGCATGCCGCCGTTGTGCATCAGGTCGGCGAGCAGATGGCGGCCGCCGGAGAGCAGGCTCTGGCCGCCGGTATTGAAGATTTCCTTCACCGCCTGGGGGTTGATCAGGCTGTTGGAGGGCGCCATGGCATCGGCGAACAGCGACAGCACGAAGCGCGCGCGGGTGCGGTCGTCGCATTCCATGTCGCTTTCGTCGATCCAGGCGAGCAACTGCTGCTGCCAGGCCAGGTAGGCCTGCAGGGTGCGCCGGTAGAAGGGGTTGAGGCGCCAGGACGGGTCCTGGAAGCGGGCGTCCTGCGGGTTGGGCTGCAGCGGCGAATCCCCAAGCAGCACGCGACCCATCTGCTTGCCGAACGCCGCCAGGTGGCGGGCGTTGTACAGCGGTCTGCGCACGCCCTGCAGCGCCAGGGAGCGCAGAGTGGACAGCATGTCCTTGCCGCGCAGGCCGACCATGGCGCTCTGCGCGTTCATGAACTCGGCGGGGGCCGGCAGGCGGCCGGCGCTAGAAGTCTCTCGCATGTGCAGCTCTCCATCGATGAAAGAACCGTCTCGGTGCAGACCCAGCAAGGCCCATACCAGCTTTGCCGCAGGCCCGTGCCTGACGCGCGCAAGGAGGCAAGCATAGGCTGCCTGGCGAGCATGTGCCGGCTCAGGAGCATGCCTGTGCACTATTACGAGGCGATGATGCTGCGCATGCCTCCCTGTCGCGGCGGTGGAAGCCGGGCGCGACAGGGTGCCGATGGTTAGCTGGCCTTGGGTGCGAACAGGCGCGGATGCATGATCGCGCGCTGCCGTTCCTCGTGGAGGAATTTCATGATGATGGGCGCGACCGTCTCGGCGCGGGTCACCAGGAACAGGTGGCCATCGTCGATCACGTGCAGTTCGGCGTTGGGAATGCGCCAGGCGATCAGGCGCATGTTGATCAGCGGAATGATCGGGTCGTCGTCGCCGGCTAGCACCAGGGTCGGCTGCTGGATCTTGTGCAGCCAGTGCACGCTGGTCCAGCCGAGCCCGGCGAACAGCTGCCAGTAGTAGCCGAGCTTGCCGGAGGAGCGCACCTTGGCGGCGAACGCCATGGCCAGCTTGGGATCGCGGCGGAAGGCCCCGCCGTAGATGTCCGGGGCAATGTGTGCGCCATAGGACGGCTGGATGTAGCGCCGCGGGCTGGCCATGCGCCAGAGAACCTTTGGTTTTCCCGGGACCATCACTGCCCCCGCCGCGGTGGCGGCGAGGATCAGTTTCTTGCAGCGTTCGGGATAGTCGTGGGCGAACTGCTGGGCCAGCGCGCCGCCCCAGGACACGCCGATCGCGGCCACCTGGCCGTAGTCCAGGTAGTCGAGCATGCGCGCCGCCAACCGGGCCAGGCCCGGGAAGCGGTAAGGCGTGCTCGGCGTCGACGAACCACCGACCCCGGGCACGTCGAAGGCGATCACCTCCAGGTCCGAGTCCAGCGCCGCCACAAAGGGGAACACCAGCTCGAGGTTGGCGCCAATGCCGTTGAATATCAGCAGCGGCGTCATGTGTCCCTTGCCGGGGCGCACCGCCGTGCGAATGCTCTGCCCATCCAGCTCGATGGTGCGGAACACGAAGGGTTGCGGCGCGATCTCCTTTTTCGCCTGGGGTTCAGCCGCGACGGCCTCGGCCACCACCTTGGCCGCGCGCGCACGGGGCGCGCGGCGGGTGGCGGGCAGGGGCTCTGCCTGCGGTTGCTGGGCCGGCTCTTCGGGGAGCGGCGCGTCGGGAAGCGTCTCTGTCTTCATCGTTCGTGTACGTAGGTTCCGGGGGAAGCCTCGCCGGCCGGATAGGCCTTGTTGCCCAGCGTCGCCGATGCCTTCTTCAACTTGCCGGAGCGCTCAGCCAGCCACTGCTGCCAGTGCAGCCACCAGGAGTCGGCGTGCTTGCTGGAGTTCTCCTGCCAGGTCTTGGGATCGACGGACAGTTCGGGGCCGGTCATGAAGCGAGCCTTGGGGTTGCCCGGTGGGTTGAGGATGCTCTGGATGTGCCCGCTGTTGGAGAGGATGAACTCGCACTTGCCGCCAAGCAGGCGGGCGGAGCGATAGCAGGCTTCCCAGGGCGTGATGTGGTCGGTCAGTCCGGCCAGGCAATAGAAGTCGCATTTGACCTGCTTGAGGTCGATGGGGGTGCCGGCGACCTCCAGCGCGCCGGGGCGGCTGAGCGGGTTGCTCTTGAACATTTCCACCAGCTCGCCGTGCAGCGCGGCGGGCAGGCGCGTGGTGTCGTTGTTCCAGAACAGGATGTCGAAGGCCGGCGGCTCGTTGCCGAGCAGGTAGTTGTTGACCCAGTAGTTCCAGATCAGGTCGTTCGGCCGCATCCAGGCGAACACCTTGGCCATGTCCTTGCCTTCCAGCACGCCGGATTGGTAGGAGCGGCGCTTGGCGGCCTCGAGGGTCTTCTCGTCGGCGAACAGGGCGATGGTGGTGTCGAGCTCGAAGTCGAGCACGCTGACCATCTGGGTGAAGGCGTGGACCTTCTCCTCGCCCAGCGCGGCGTAGTGGCCCAGCAGGGTCACGGTGGTGATGCCGCCGGAGCAGGCGCCGAGCATGTTCAGGTCCTTGGCGCCGGTGATGGCGAGGACCACGTCGATGGCTTCCTTCAGCGCCTCGATGTAAGTGGTCAGGCCCCACTCACGCTGTGCCTTGGTCGGGTTGCGCCAGCTGACGATGAAGGTCTGCACCTGGTTGCGCAGGCAGAAGCGCGCGAGGCTCTTCTCCGGCGACAGGTCGAACACGTAGAACTTGTTGATCTGCGGCGGCACCACCAGCAGCGGGCGTTCGTGCACGCTCTCGGTGATCGGCTTGTACTGGATCAGTTCCAGCACGTCGTTGCGGAACACCACGGCGCCTTCGGTGGTGGCGAGGTTCTTGCCGACCTCGAAGGCGTCCATGTTCACCTGGCTGGGCATGCCGCCGTTGTTCACCAGGTCCTTGGCAAGGTGGCTGAGGCCGTCGAGCAGGCTCTTGCCGCCGGTCTCGAAGAAGCGCTTGACCGCTGCCGGGTTGCTCAGGGTGTTGGTTGGCGCCATGGCTTCGGTCATCAGGTTGATGACGAACTGCCCGCGGCTGATGTCCTGCGGCGTAAGGTCGCTGCCGCCGAGCCACTCGTGCAGCTCCTTGCGCCAGGCCAGGTAGGTCTGCAGATAACGGCGGTAGAGCGGGTTCTGGCTCCAGGCCGGATCGTTGAAGCGGCGGTCGTCGTCGGACGGGCGCAGCTGTGAGGTCCCGAGCAGGACGTTCTTCAGTTCCAGGCCGAAATGGCCGACGTGCTTGACGCTATGGAAGGGTTGCTTGAGTGCTTGCATCAGCACCATGCGGGCAGAGCTCAAAATATCCTTGCCGCGAATCCCTATCACTGGGTTCAGGTTCAGGGTGTTTTCCGCGGCTTGCTGGGGTAGATCGTTGTTCTTCTTGTCGGTCATCGACGACGCTCCAATGTCCTAGGACAAACAGTCAGGAATGCACCTGGCGCCGGTCGCCAGGTACTGCTCGGAACCAGTTGGCGTGAAGCGCGCTTCACGTCGGTCAACCTCTGTCGGCCCATTCCTGGGCCCGGCCTCGATTGCGCCCAAGGCGCATCGTTTTGGTTATCCCGAATTCCTGCTGCATGCAAGAGGTTGTCACTCAAGGCCTTTCAGTATTTTCCCGAGAAAATCTAGAAAGAACGCCCTAGAAAACAGCCGAATGCGCAGTAGATCGGGAATGGCCTGATCGGAATCCAGTCTGCTTGGAGAATGTTGCAAATGACGTGCCCTGTACAGGGCCGGGGAGGGGAGGAATATTCGCCTGGACGAAAGGCCGGGTCACAGCATAAGCCGAACCACCGATTCAGACGGGTCGCGGGATTTTCCGGCCTTTTGCAGCTCTTCCAGGTACTCGTTCCACAGTTGCTCCTTGCGGGTGCACAGCTGGTAGAGGTAGTCCCAGGAATAAAGCCCGCTGTCGTGGCCGTCGTCGAAAGTCAGCTTGAGCGCGTATTGGCCAGCCGGCTCCAATCCGACCAGGGCGACGTTGAGTTTGCCGTACTGCAGGATCGGGTTGCCGTGGCCCTGCACTTCTGCCGAGGGCGAGTGCACGCGGAGGAATTCGGCGGGCAGGTCGTAGGACTCTTCGCCGTACTTCAGGGTCAGGGTGCGCGAAGCCTTGTGCAGCTGGATGGCGGTTGGGATGTGCATGGGGGAAACCTCCGGCTACGGGCGGCGGGTGGCTCTTCGTAGGAGCGAGCTTGCTCGCGAACCGGGTGGGCACGAAGCCGTGTTTGGTTCGCGAGCAAGCTCGCTCCTACAGGCATGAAGTCTGCAGCCGCTTTACAGAATGTAGCGCGACAGATCTTCGTCCTGCGCCAGCTCGCCGAGGTGGCCGTTGACGTAGGCGGCGTCGATCACGATCGGCTTTTCGCTGTGCTCGCTGGCAAGGTCGGCGGCGTCGAAGGAGACTTCTTCCAGCAGGCGCTCCAGCAGGGTATGCAGGCGGCGAGCACCGATGTTCTCGGTCTTCTCGTTGACCTGCCAGGCGATCTCCGCCAGGCGCTGCACGCCGTCGTCGGCGAACTCGATGTCCAGCCCCTCGGTCTTCAGCAGCGCGGTGTACTGCTCGGTGAGCGACGCGTGTGGCTCGCGCAGGATGCGCTTGAAGTCGTCTGGAGTCAGGGCCTTGAGCTCGACGCGGATCGGCAGGCGGCCTTGCAGTTCCGGCACCAGGTCGCTGGGCTTGGACAGGTGGAAGGCGCCCGAGGCGATGAACAGGATGTGGTCGGTCTTGACCATGCCCAGCTTGGTGTTGACGGTGCAGCCCTCGATCAGCGGCAGCAGGTCGCGCTGCACGCCTTCGCGGGAAACATCGGCGCCGCCGACATTGCCGCGCTTGGCGATCTTGTCGATCTCGTCGATGAAGACGATGCCGTTCTGCTCGACCGCTTCCAGGGCGCGGGCCTTGAGGTCTTCTTCATTGACCAGGCGCTGCGCTTCCTCGTCGCGGATCAGCTTCATGGCCTCGGCGACCTTCAGCTTGCGTGTCTTCTGCTTGCCCTTGCCCATGTTGGAGAACAGGCTCTGCAGCTGGTTGGTCATCTCCTCCATGCCGGGCGGCGCCATGATTTCCACGCCGGCCGGGATGTCGGCCACTTCGATGTCGATTTCCTTGTCGTCCAGCTGGCCTTCGCGAAGGCGCTTGCGGAACAGCTGGCGGGTGTTGGAGTCCTCGCGCGGCGCCGGCTCGTCGCCGAAGCCGGTGCGTGCCGGCGGCAGCAGGGCGTCGAGGATGCGTTCCTCGGCAGCGTCCTCGGCGCGGTATTTCACCTTCTGGACTTCCTGCTCGCGGAGCATCTTGATCGCCGCATCGGCGAGGTCGCGAATGATCGACTCGACGTCACGGCCGACATAGCCGACCTCGGTGAACTTGGTCGCCTCGACCTTCAGGAAGGGCGCGTTGGCCAGCTTGGCCAGGCGGCGGGCGATCTCGGTCTTGCCGACGCCGGTCGGGCCGATCATCAGGATGTTCTTCGGCGTCACTTCGGCGCGCAGCTCCGCCGGCAGCTGCATGCGCCGCCAGCGGTTGCGCAGGGCGATGGCAACGGCGCGCTTGGCGTCGTCCTGGCCGATGATGTGGCGATTGAGTTCGTGGACGATCTCGCGGGGAGTCATGGACATTTGATCGGGTTCTCCGGAGCGACAGGGCCTCAGACGGCGCTGTCGAGCTCCTCGATGGTGAGATTCTGGTTGGTGAAGACGCAGATCGAGCCGGCGATGTTCAGCGCGGTCTCGGCGATCTCGCGGGCACTCATGCTGTCATCGGCCTTCTGCAGCAGGGCCATGGCTGCGGCCTGGGCGAAACCGCCGCCGGAGCCCATGGCGATCAGGCCGTGCTCGGGTTCGACCACGTCGCCGTTGCCGGTGATGATCAGCGAGGCGTCCTTGTTGGCGACTGCCAGCATGGCTTCCAGGCGGCTCAGCGAGCGGTCGGTACGCCAGTCCTTGGCCAGTTCGACGGCCGCGCGGACCAAGTGGCCCTGGTGCTTCTCAAGCTGCTGCTCGAAGCGCTCGAAGAGGGTGAAGGCGTCGGCGGTGGCGCCAGCGAAGCCGGCCAGCACGTTGCCGTGGTAGAGGCGGCGGACCTTCTTCGCATTGCCTTTCATGACGGTGTTGCCAAGGGAAACCTGGCCGTCGCCGCCCATGACGACTTTGCCGTTGCGGCGGACAGAAACGATAGTGGTCAAGGGGGAGTTCTCCACACAGCGGGGCAGATTTGCCCGAATGCGGAGTCATATGGGGATGAAGGATGCGGCCTTCAACCCAGGCCGACAGGCGACCGTCCGGCAGGGCGCCAGACGGTCTTTGCCAGGAATGGCTGCAGGCCGCGCCCTTAGCGGGTCTGGCGCTGCTGTAACAGCACGTTGCTGAAGCCGTTGGCGGAGAGCTGCTTCTGCGCCGCCGACACCTGCGCGCGGTCGCTGTACGGGCCGACCATCACGCGGTACCAGGTTTCGTCCTTGACCGCGCCGGACTCCACGCGAGCGGCCTGGCCAAGAAGGATGACCTGGGCGCGCACGCGGTCGGCGTCGGCCTGCTTACGGAACGAGCCGGCCTGCAGGTAGTACTGGGTGGCGGCGACCGACGGCGGGGCGATCGGCTTGCTCGCGGGCGTGGCGGCGGCTTTTGCCGTATTCGCCGGCTGCTGCTTCTGCTGCTGCGTAGCGGTTGCACCCGGAGTGGTTGCGGTAGTCGCAGCGCTCGTCGTTGGCGTGGCCGGGCGGACGATTGCCGGCGGCGGCGGAGTCTGCCCGTTGAGCGCAGCCTGCGCTCGGTTGGCGTCGATCTTCGCGGCGTCTTCCGGGGTGCTGACCACGGTCGGCGTCTGCTGATTCGCCGGCGGCGTCTGCGGTTTCTCCGGGACGGATTCCGGCGGCACCACCACTTCCGAGCCCGGCAGCAGGGTGTAGAAGTCGTACTTCGGCTTCACCGCGATGGCCGAGGGTGGCTGCGCCGGGGTGCCAGGCTTGGCACCCTGTGCGACGCCCGGCTTCTGCTGCTCGGGTTTCTCCCGGCGCACCTCGTTGCGGCCCGGTTCCAGCTTCATCAGGAACATGATGAAGCCGCCGATGGCCAGGCCGGCGACCAGCCAGACCCAGCCGGGCATCGAGCTCTTCTTGGCCGGAGCCTGGTAGCGGCTGGCGCCGCGCTTGGGTGCGGGTTTCTTCTTCGCCATGGGCAGTTACATGCGCTCGAGGGTTTCCAGGCCCAGCAGTTCCAGGCCCTGCTTGAGGGTGCGGCCGGTGAGGGCGGCCAGCTTCAGACGGCTTTCCTGCTGCTCGGGGGTTTCTGCGGCGAGGATCGGGCAGTGCTCGTAGAAGCTGGAGAACAGACCGGCCAGTTCGTACAGATAGGCGCAGAGGATATGCGGTACGCCCTTGAGCGCGACATTGTTCAGCAGGTCGCCGAACTGCGCCAGCTGGGCGGCCAGGGCCTGCTCCTGCGGCGCTTCCAGGACGATCTTGCCGGCGACTTCGTCGTAGCCCTTGCCCAGCTTGCGGAAAACGCTGGCCACGCGGGTGTAGGCGTACAGCAGGTAGGGCGCGGTGTTGCCTTCGAAGCTGAGCATCTGCTCGAAGTTGAAGCTGTAGTCGCTGGTGCGGTGCTTGGACAGGTCGGCGTACTTCACCGCGCCGATGCCCACGGCATGGGCGATCTGGCGCAGCTCGTCGTCGGCCAGTTCGGGGTTCTTCGCCTTGACCAGGGTGTAGGCGCGCTCTTCGGCCTCGTTGAGCAGGTCGATCAGCTTCACGGTGCCGCCGTCGCGGGTCTTGAACGGCTTGCCGTCCGCGCCGTTCATGGTGCCGAAGCCCATGTGCTCCAGTTCCATGCTGGCCGGGACGAAGCCGGCGCGGCGGGCCACTTCGAAGACCTGCTGGAAGTGCAGGGCCTGGCGCTGGTCGACGAAATACAGCACGCGGTCGGCGTGCAGCTTGTTGTGCCGGTAGCGCATGGCGGCCAGGTCGGTGGTGGCGTAGAGGTAGCCGCCTCCGGCCTTCTGCACGATCACCGGCAGCGGGTTGCCTTCGGCGTTCTTGAATTCTTCGAGGAAGACGCAGAGGGCGCCGTCGTCCTCGGTGAGCAGGCCCTTGGCCTTGAGTGCCTCGACCACGTTGGCCAGGTCGTCGTTGTAGGCGCTCTCGCCCATCACGTCGGCCATGGTCAGCTTCACGCCGAGCTGGTCGTAGACCTTCTGGCAGTGCGACAGGGAAATCTCGTTGAAGCGGGTCCACAGGCGCAGGCATTCGGGGTCGCCGGCCTGCAGCTTGACCACCAGCTCGCGGGCGCGGTTGGCGAAGGCTTCGGATTCGTCGAAGCGCTTCTTGGCGGCGCGGTAGAAGACTTCCAGGTCGTGCAACTCGGCCTGGGCGTCGACCGGCTGCTCTTCCAGGTAAGCCAGCAGCATGCCGAACTGGGTGCCCCAGTCGCCGACGTGGTTCTGCCGGATCACGGTGTCGCCGAGGAACTCCAGTACGCGGGCTACGGCGTCGCCGATGATGGTCGAGCGCAGGTGGCCGACGTGCATTTCCTTGGCCAGGTTCGGCGAGGACAGGTCGACGACTACGCGCTGCGTGGCGCCGGCCTTGTGCACGCCCAGGTGCGCGTCAGACAAGGCGGCGTCGAGGCTGGAGGCCAGCCATGCCTGGTCCTGGAAGAAGTTGAGGAAGCCGGGGCCGGCGATGTCGACCTTGGCCACCTGCGGGTTGGCCGGCAGGGCGGCGACCAGCTGGGTCGCCAGGTCGCGCGGCTTCATGCCGGCGGGCTTGGCCAGCATCATCGCGATGTTGCTGGCGTAGTCGCCGTGGCTGCGGTCCTTGGTGGTCTCGACCTGGATGTCGGGCGTCAGGCCGGCCGGCAGGGTGCCGTCCTCGACGAGGCTGGCGAGGGCGTGCTGGATCAGCTGGCGGATGGTGTCTTTCATGATTTTCTCCGTGCTCGCGCGCGACTCGGGGCGGCGACCGCATATCTGGCTCAGAACCGCGCATTATCGGTGTCCGAAGGAAAAGCTACAAGCAAGCCGCCGGCTTCGCCTTGACCTCGGCCAGGTCGGACGGGAATTGGACGATCAGAAGAGGTCGATAGGGTCGACGTCGAGCGACCAGCGCACCTGGCGCCCGCTCGGCATGCCTTCGAGCACTTGCAGCCAGGGCGTCAGCAGGCGATGCAGCGGCGCGCGGGCCGTGCTCATCAGCAGCAACTGCGCGCGGAAGCGGCCGGCGCGGCGTTCCATGGGCGCCGGCACCGGGCCTAGCAGCTCCACGTCGCTGCCCAGCTGCGCCTGCAGGTGTTCGGCTTCGGCGCAGGCTTCGTCGAGGAAGCCCTCGGCCTGGCCCGGCTTGTGTGCCTCTGCGCGCAGCAGCGCCATGTGGCAGAAGGGCGGCAGGCCGGCGGCGCGGCGTTCGGACAGTGCCTGTTCGGCGAAGGCGAAGTAACCCTGCTCGGTGAGCTGCACCAGCAGCGGATGCTCGGCCAGGTGGGTCTGGATCAGCACGCGTCCGGGCTCCTCGGCGCGGCCGGCGCGGCCGGCGACCTGGACGATCTGCTGGGCCATGCGTTCGCTGGCGCGGAAGTCGGCGGAGAACAGCCCGCCGTCGGCGTCGAGGATCGCCACCAGCGTCACCCGCGGGAAGTGGTGCCCCTTGGCGAGCATCTGCGTGCCGACGAGGATGCACGGCTCGCCTTTATTGATGGTCGCGAAGAGGTCGCGCATGGCGTGCTTGCGCGAGGTGCTGTCGCGGTCGATGCGCAGCACCGGGTAGTTCGGGAAGAGGATGCGCAGGCGCTCCTCGGCGCGCTCGGTGCCGGCGCCGACCGGGCGCAGGTCGAGCTTGCCGCAGTCCGGGCATTTGCGCGGGGGGCGCTCGCGGTGGTCGCAGTGGTGGCAGCGCAGCTCGCCGGAGCCCTGGTGCAGGGTCATGCGCGCATCGCAGCGCGGGCATTTGCTGATCCAGCCGCAGTCGTGGCACAGCAGGGTCGGGGCGAAGCCGCGGCGGTTCAGGTAGACCAGTACCTGCTGGCCGGCGCCGAGGGTTTCGCCGATGGCCCGTTGCAGCGGCATCGACAGGCCTGCGTCCAGCGGCAGGCTCTTCACGTCCAGGCGCTGGAACTTCGGCGCCTGCGCGCCGCCGGCGCGCTGGGTCAGGCGTAGCAAGCCGTAGCGGCCGCTGGCGGCGTTGTGCAGGCTTTCCAGCGAGGGCGTGGCCGAGCCGAGCAGGATGGGCGTGCGCTCCATGCGCGCCCGCACCAGGGCCAGGTCGCGGGCGTGGTAGCGCAGGCCTTCCTGCTGTTTATAGGAAGCGTCGTGCTCCTCGTCGATGATGATCAGCCCTGGATTCTTCAGCGGGGTGAACAGCGCCGAACGGGTGCCGATGACGATGTCCGCGTCGCCGTCGCGGGCGGCCAGCCAGGCGTCCAGCCGCTCGCGGTCGGTCAGCGCCGAGTGCAGCAGGGCGATGCGGGCGTTGAAGCGGCGCTCGAAGCGACTCAGGGTCTGCGGGCCGAGGTTGATCTCCGGGATCAATACCAGCGCCTGCTTGCCGGCCTCCAGGGTCTCGCGGATCAGCTGCAGGTAGACCTCGGTCTTGCCGCTACCGGTGACCCCCGCCAGCAGGTAGCTGTGGAAGCTGCCGAAGCCGGCGCGCACCGCTTCGCAGGCGGCGCGCTGTTCGGCGTTGAGCGGCAGTTCGGCCTGCGCCAGCCAGCCGCCGTGGTGTTCGACGGGCGCGTGGTGGCGGCTTTCCTGGCTGGCGAGGCCTTTTTCCACCAGCAGGTCGAGGCTGTCCTTATTGATACCAAGCTGGCCGAGCAGTTCGTGCAGCACGCCGTGCGGGTGCTGTTGCAGCGTCTGCAGGGCCTGGCGCTGGCGCGGTGCGCGGGTCAGCCGCGGGTCGTCGAGCTTGGCGCCGGGGGCGGCGAGCCAGAAGCGCTGCACCCGCGCTTCGGCGGGCTCGCCCTGGCGCAGCAGGTTCGGCAGCGCCCAGGACAGGGTGTCGCCGAAGCTGTGCTGGTAGTACTGCGAGGTCCAGCGGCAGAGCTCCAGCAGGTGGGGCGGCAGCGGTGGCTCGCGGTCGAGCACTTCCAGCGCCGGGCGCAGTTTGCCCTCGGGCACCTCGGAGGTTTCCGCGTGCTCCACCAGCACGCCGACGATCTCGCGGCGGCCGAAGGGCACGCGCAGGCGTACGCCCAATGGCAGGCGCTGCGCGTCGACCCCGCGCGGCGGCAGGTAGTCGAACAGGCGGCGCAGCGGCGAGGGCAGGGCGAGGCGCAGGATGCTGGCTTGGGGCACGCTGGGGCTTTCCGGGGCATCGGGAGGCGGCGATCTTAGCATGGGCGTGGCGACGGTCGGTCGAAGGCGCGACTTGCGTTGGAAAAACGCTCTGGTATGATCCACGCCCTTAATTTGCGTGCGGTGCCCGGTAAATAGATCCCGCCTGCGGTCCTCGACGACCGTGGCTCGGCTTCTGACAGAGACTGGGTGGCGGCACACCAACCAGAGGAAGACATCATGAAACCGGAAATCCATCCCGCGTACGAAGAAATCGAAGCCACCTGCAGCTGCGGCAACGTGATCAAAACCCGTTCGACCCTGTGCAAAGGCATCCACCTGGACGTGTGCTCCGAGTGCCACCCGTTCTACACCGGCAAGCAGAAAGTCGTTGATACCGGCGGCCGTATCGACCGCTTCAACCAGCGCTTCGCCATGTTCGGTGGCAAGAAGTAAGAGCGATTTCCGGAAAAGCCCCGATGGCCTTTCCCGATATCCTGAAAAAGGCGCCCCTACGGGGCGCTTTTTTTGTGCTTGCGATTTGCCTGGGCGGGCCGGTGCTGGCCGCTTGCCCGGCGTCGACATCGGCGGAGCACGTGCAGGTCGCAAGGGTGGTCGACGGCGACACCCTGAAGCTCGCCGATGGCCGCAATGTGCGCCTGATCGGGGTAAACGCGCCCGAACTGGCCCACAACGGCCGCACGACCGAACCCTTCGCCGAAGCCGCGCGGCAGCGCCTGCAGGCTTTAGTGGCGGAGAACCATGGCGAGCTGTCGTTGCAACCTGGCCGCCAGCCGAAGGATCGCTACGGTCGCACCCTGGCTCATCTCTACGACCGCCAGGGCAACAACATCGAGGCGCAACTGCTGGTCGAGGGTTTGGGCTACCAGGTGGCGATCGCGCCCAACACCGAGCTGACCGCTTGCCAGAAAGCCGCCGAACGCGAAGCCCGCGAGGCCGGTCGGGGACTCTGGAAGCGTTCGCCGGTGCAGGATGCGCAGGGACTGCATGAGAGCGGTTTCGCCGTAATCCGCGGACGAGTTGCCGAGGTGCAGCGCAACCGCGGCGGACTGTGGATCGAACTGGATGGCCCGCTGGTGTTGCGCATCGGGCCAGACCTGCTGAAATCGTTCGATAAGCGCACACTGGATAACCTGCCCGGGCGCATGCTGGAAGCGCGCGGCTGGGTGATCGACCGAGCCGCGAAAGGCGGCGTGAAACCTGGGCAGGCACGCTGGATGCTGC
This sequence comes from Pseudomonas knackmussii B13, assembly GCF_000689415.1. Classification (NCBI taxonomy): domain Bacteria; kingdom Pseudomonadati; phylum Pseudomonadota; class Gammaproteobacteria; order Pseudomonadales; family Pseudomonadaceae; genus Pseudomonas; species Pseudomonas knackmussii. The sequence continues at coordinate 512,429 of NZ_HG322950.1, forward strand.
CCATCACCGACTCGGCCATGCTGGAGCTGATGCCATGATTTCGCCAAGGATGCTGTTGCTGACCTGTCTGTTCGCGCTGAGCGGCGTGCTGGGGGGCTGTGCGGTCAACCCGGCGACCGGCGAAACCGACTTCGTCACCATGAGCGAGCAGGACGAGCTGGCCCTCGGCCGCCAGGCCAGCCAGCAGGCCGCCAAGGAGTACCCGCGTTACCCCGACGAGAAGCTCCAGGCCTACGTGCAGCAGGTCGGCGAGCGCGTCGCGCGGGTCGGCGACCGGCCCAACCTGCAGTACCACTTCACTGTCGTCGACTCGGCGGATATCAACGCCTTCGCCCTGCCTGGCGGCTACATCTATATCCATCGCGGGCTGATGGCCTACCTCAATTCCGAGGCCGAGCTGGCCGCTGTGCTGGGTCACGAGATCGGCCACGTCACCGCCCGCCACAGCGTTCGCCAGCAGAGCCAGGCCAGCGCCTGGAACGTGCTCGGCGCGGCTGTTGCGATCGGCACCGGCGTCAGCGCCGCGGGCGACCTCACCAACGTCCTCGGCACCGCCGTGGTGCGTGGCTACGGCCGCGACATGGAGCTGCAGGCCGACGGCCTCGGCGCCAAGTACCTGGCCCGCGCCGGCTACGATCCCAAGGCCATGATCCAGGTGGTGCGGGTGCTGAAGAACCAGGAAGACTTCGCCCGCAAGGTGGCGCAGCGCAACGGCGATGCGGTGCAACCGGTTGGCTACCACGGGCTGTTCGACACCCACCCGGACAACGACCGGCGCCTGCAGGAAGTCCTCGGCCCGGCCCAGGCGCTGGCCACCGGGCAGCAGGAAGTCGCCCGCGACCGCTACCTGCAGGCCATCAACGGCCTGACCTTCGGCGACTCGGCCGACGCTGGCATCCGCCACGGGCAGAGCTTCTACCACGGCGAACTGGGCTTCACCCTGACCTTCCCGCAAGGCTGGGGCATGCTCAACCAGCCCAGTGCACTGATCGGCTTTCCCAAGGACCAGCAGGCCTACATCGGCATGAAACTGGTGCCGCGCGAAGGGCAGCTCACCCCCCTGGAATATTTGCGCAAGGGCGCTGGCGGCCGCCTGGCCGAGGAGCAGGAACTGAAGCAGGCCGGCATCCAGGGCGCCACCGGCGTGGTGCCGGGCACGCCGGCCCGGCGCGTGGCGGTGATCTACCTGGACAAGGCCGCCTACCTGTTCATCGGCGTGATCAAGAGCAACGGCTCGCTGGAAACCCGCGACAGCGAGTTCCTCAGCGTGATCAACAGTTTCCGCCCGCTGCGCGCCGACGAACGCAAGCTCGCCGAGGCGCGTCGCCTGCAACTGGTGAAGGTGTCGTCGGGACAAAGCGTGGAACAGCTGGCAAAGGGTGAAAACGGGCCGGAATCTGACGCGATTTCTCGTATACGATTGCTCAACGATTTGTATCCATCTGGTCAGCCAAAACCCGGCGACTGGCTGAAGATCGTACGTTAGGAGCATTGACACCAGGGGCCTGCAGCGATCTTGGCAGGCGCTATCTTCCCGCGTATGCTCGGTCGCCCGTCTGTCCAACAAGCAATAAAGCGGAAGTGCCCAAAATGTCTGATCTCAAGACCGCTGCCCTCGAATATCACGCGCAACCCCGCCCCGGAAAACTGAGCGTCGAGCTGACCAAGCCGACCTCCACCGCCCGCGACCTGTCGCTGGCCTACAGCCCGGGCGTGGCCGAGCCTGTGCGCGAGATCGCCCGTGACGCCGAACTGGCCTACAAGTACACCGGCAAGGGCAACCTGGTCGCCGTGATCTCCGACGGTACCGCCATCCTCGGCCTGGGCAACCTCGGCCCGCTGGCCTCCAAGCCGGTCATGGAAGGCAAGGGCGTGCTGTTCAAGCGCTTCGCCGGTGTCGACGTGTTCGACATCGAAGTCGACGCCGAGAGCCCGCAGGCCTTCATCGATACCGTCAAGCGCATCTCCATCACCTTCGGCGGCATCAACCTGGAAGATATCAAGGCGCCGGAGTGCTTCGAGATCGAGCGCGCGCTGATCGAGCAGTGCGACATCCCGGTCTTCCACGATGACCAGCACGGCACCGCGATCGTCACCGCTGCCGGCATGCTCAACGCCCTGGAAATCGCCGGCAAGAACCTGGAGACCGCGAAGATCGTCTGCCTGGGCGCCGGCGCTGCCGCCATCTCCTGCATGAAGCTGCTGGTGAGCATGGGTGCCAAGGTCGAGAACATCTACATGATCGACCGCCAGGGCGTGATCCACGCCGGCCGTACCGACCTGAACCAGTACAAGGCGGTGTTCGCCACCGAGACCGACAAGCGCACCCTGGCTGACGCCCTGGAAGGCGCCGACGTGTTCGTCGGCCTGTCCGGTGCCAACCTGCTGAGCGCCGACGATCTCAAGCGCATGGCGCCGAACCCGATCGTCTTCGCCTGCTCCAACCCGGATCCGGAGATCAAGCCGGAGCTGGCCCACTCCACCCGCAGCGACGTGATCATGGCCACCGGTCGTTCGGACTACCCGAACCAGGTGAACAACGTGCTTGGCTTCCCCTTCATCTTCCGCGGTGCCCTGGACGTGCGCGCCACCCGCATCAACGAAGAAATGAAGATCGCTGCCGCCCTGGCCCTGCGTGACCTGGCCAAGGAGCCGGTACCGAAGGACGTGTGCGATGCCTACGGCGTGACCTCGCTGGAGTTCGGCCGCGAGTACATCATTCCGAAGCCGATGGACAAGCGCCTGATCACCGTGGTTTCCGATGCCGTGGCCAAGGCCGCCATCGAGACCGGCGTGGCGACTCTGCCCTACCCGAAACACTATCCGCTGCAATCGGTGGAAGACGTGTTCAAGGGCTGATCCCGGCCTGCTGACGAAAAACCCCGCGCTTCGGCGGGGTTTTTCGTTTCTGCGCCCGTGCAAGCGAGGGAGTCCGGGGGACTATGCTTTAGGAAGGCGCCGCGTTTCCTGAGGGTTCGACGCCGCATCGGCCTGACTGCGGAGGCGTGCCATGTCCACGCTGATTCGCCATTGCGCTCTGTTCCTGCTGCTCTTGCTGGCGGGCGGAACCCTGGCGGCCCAGCCGGCAGTGGTGCTGACGGTGGACGGCGCCATAGGCCCGGCGACTTCCGACTATGTAGTGCGCGGCCTGCAGCGAGCGGCGGATGAGGGCGCACCGGCGGTTATCCTGCGCATGGACACTCCGGGCGGTCTGGACACCTCGATGCGCGACATCGTGAAGGCGATCCTGGTCAGCCCGGTCGCGGTGATCGGCTACGTCGCCCCCGGCGGTGCGCGAGCGGCAAGTGCTGGCACCTACATCCTCTATGCCTGCCACATTGCGGCCATGGCGCCGGGGACCAACCTGGGCGCGGCCACGCCGATCAATATCGGCGGCATGCCTGGTGCGCCGCAGGAACCCGGCGACAAGCAGAAGAAAGCGGCGAGTGAGGAAGACACCCTCAAGCGCAAGCAGATCAACGATGCCTCGGCGTACATCCGTGGCCTGGCGCAACTGCGCGGACGCAATGCCGACTGGGCCGAGCGGGCGGTGCGCGAGGCGGTCAGCCTGTCTTCCGGCGAGGCGCTGAAACAGAAGGTCATCGACCTGCAGGCGGACGACCTGGGCGCGCTGCTACAGGCGGTGGATGGTCGCAAGGTGCAACTGGCCGGGCAAAGCGTGACGCTGCACAGCGCCGGCGTTGGCTGGGTCGAACGCAGCGCCGACTGGCGCACCCGCCTGCTGGCGGTGATCACCGATCCCAGCGTGGCGCTGATCCTGATGATGATCGGCGTCTACGGGCTGATCTTCGAATTCGCCAACCCTGGCCTGGCCCTGCCCGGCGTACTCGGCGGGATCTGCCTGTTGCTCGGCCTCTATGCCTTGCAGTTGCTGCCGGTGAATTTCGCGGGAGTGGCGCTGATCCTCCTCGGCCTGGCCTTCATGGCCGCCGAAGCCTTCCTGCCCAGCTACGGCAGCCTGGGTATCGGCGGTGTCGTGGCCTTCGTGATCGGCGGGCTGATCCTGCTCGACACCGATGCACCAGGCTTCGGCATCCCGCTCGGACTGATCGTCGGCGTGGCCACGGTCAGTGCGCTGTTCATCTTCGGCATCCTCGGCGTGGCGCTGAAGAGCCGCCGGCGCCAGGTGGTCAGCGGCGCGGCGGGGCTGGTCGGCAGCCGGGCGATCATCGGCGAGGTGGCGGGTGACGACGCGCACGCCGGCTGGGTGCAGCTGCAAGGCGAGCAGTGGCAGGTGCGCTCGACGCAGGCCCTGCATGCGGGCCAGCGGGTACGGGTACTGGCGCGCGACGGGCTGCGCCTGGATGTGGCGGCCGACGACGAAACCGGAGGTGACTGATGGGCATTCCCTATGGGCTGCTGGTGGCGCTGTTCCTGGTGCTGATGCTGGCGTTCAGCTCGCTGCGCATCCTGCGCGAATACGAGCGTGCGGTCGTGTTCCAGCTCGGCCGCTTCTGGAAGGTCAAGGGTCCGGGGCTGGTGCTGCTGATCCCGGTGGTGCAGCAGATGGTCCGGGTGGACCTGCGCACCGTGGTGCTCGACGTGCCGCCGCAGGACGTGATCTCCCGCGACAACGTTTCGGTGAAGGTCAACGCGGTGGTGTACTTCCGCGTGCTCGATCCGCAGAAGGCGATCATCCAGGTCGAGAACTTCCTCGCCGCCACCAGCCAACTGGCGCAGACCACCCTGCGCGCGGTGCTCGGCAAACATGAACTGGACGAGATGCTGGCCGAGCGCGAGCGGCTGAACCTGGACATCCAGAAGGTGCTGGACGCGCAGACCGACGCCTGGGGCATCAAGGTGGCCAACGTCGAGATCAAGCACGTCGACCTCAACGAGTCGATGGTCCGCGCCATTGCCCGGCAGGCCGAGGCTGAGCGCGAGCGGCGGGCCAAGGTGATCCACGCCGAAGGCGAGCTGCAAGCGTCGGAGAAGCTGATGCAGGCCGCCGAGATGCTCTCCCGCCAGCCCGGCGCGATGCAGCTGCGCTATATGCAGACCCTGGGCAGCATCGCCGGCGACAAGAACTCCACCATCGTCTTCCCGATGCCCATCGAACTGCTCAAGGGGCTGCTGGAGCCGGGGAGCAGGCGCGGCGGCGAGTGAGCCTGGCGGCGGCCGAGCGGGGGGCGGAAGCGCGCGCCCGTTCACACCTCGACTGCCGAAGATGGGCTCCAGTGCGCAGCAAACTCACCTACAATCACACGCTTTAGGGATCGCCAGACAGCGCCTGTTCCGATGCCCCCTGTCCATCAGGGGCCGCGTGCGCCCGGAGCGTTCCGTGTTCGCCCCGGTTGTGGCGGGGGTACCGGCATGAGGAGAAGTATGCTGCTGCGCGTCCTGGGGTTCGTGCTGTGTCTGCCTTTGTTGGCGATGGCCGATGAGCCTTTGCGCCTGGTTTCCGACCGCTGGCCGCCCTATACCGATGCGAAGATGCCTGGCGGCGGGCTGGCGGTGCACCTGGTCAGCAGCGTGCTGACCCGCGCCGGCTACTCCATCGAATACAGCGAAGTGCCCTGGCCGCGCGCGCTCTATGGCGTGCAGAACGGCGAGTACGACGTGCTGGTGGATGCCTGGTACAACACCGAGCGCGAGAAGTACGGCCACTACTCGCAGCCCTACCTGGTCAACAACCTGCGCCTGATCAAGCGCAAGGGCGCACCCATCGCCTACGAGCGCCTTGCCGACCTCTATCCCTACCGTTTCGCCGTGGTCCGCGGCTACGCCTATTCGCCGGCCTTCAACGACGACAAGCGCCTGCGCAAGGTGCCGGTGCTCAACTTCGCCAATGCCGCCATGATGGTCGCCGCCGGCCGCGTCGAACTGACCCTGGAAGACGAGCTGACCGCGAGCTACCAGCTGGACCATGAGCTGCGCGATATCCGCGACAAGCTGGAGTTCGTCCCGCGGCCGCTGAGCGAGAACCCGCTGTACATCCTGGTCAGCCGCAAGAACCCGGACCACGCGAAGATAGTCGAAGACTTCAACCGCGAACTGGCGAAGATGCGCGCCGACGGCAGCTACGACGCCTTCATGAACGTCCACCTGCCCTGAGCAATCCTCAGGCGGCGTCTTCCTGCTCGCTGCCGATTTCCTTCTTCAGCAGATGCGCGGCCAGGCTGCGCAGCGGCGCCAGTTCGCGGCAGATCAGCCCCAGCTGGGTCTGCACCAGCCGCTGCGGGTCTTCCAGCTCGTCCGGCACCTGTTCCAGGCGCTTGGCCAGGGCTTCCTCGGCATCGCTGTGGATCGCCACCGGGCGGCGTTCGGCGAGGCTGCTGGCGATGATCTCCAGGCTGGTGCCCAACTGTTCGGCGGCCTCGCTGATCAGTTCGTTGGCTGGCGACTCGGGCAGCCGATCGCGGTGCGCACCGAGGGCCGAGAGGTAGCTGAGCAGGGTGTGCGAGAGCACCAGGAAGCGGAAGCCGATCTCCGCGTCCTTCCGGAAATGCCCCGGCTCCATGAGCATGTTCGACAGGGTCGTGGAGAGCGTCGCGTCGGCGTTGTGGGCATTGCGCCGCGCCGTGCGGTAGGCGAGGTCGTCGCGCTTGCCGTTGGCGTACTGCTGGAGAATTTCGCGCAGGTAGCGGCCGTTGCAGGCGAGGGTGTTGCCAACCAGGCTGTGCAGGCGCCGGCCCTGCCAGTCGGGCAGCACCAGGAACACCGCGAGGCCGGCGATGCAGGCGCCGACCAGGGTGTCGAACAGGCGCGGCAGGATCAGCCCGTAGCCGTTGCCGACCTGGTTGAAGCACAGCAGCACCATCAGCGTGATGGCTGCGGTGGCCAGGGTGTAGCGCGTGCTACGCGTGGCGAAGAAGACTACCCCGGCAACCACGGCGAGCAGCGACTGCACCGGCGCGCCGGGGAACAGGTCGATCAGTGCCCAGCCGGCCACCAGGCCGATCAGGGTGCCGAGGATCCGCTGCACCAGGCGGATGCGCGTGGCGCCGTAGTTGGGCTGGCAGACGAACACCGTGGTCAGCAGGATCCAGTAACCCTGGGTCGGGTGGATCAGGTGCAGCACGGCGTAGCCGGCGGTCAGCGTCAGCCCGAGGCGCAGGGCATGGCGGAACAGCAGCGAGGTCGGCGTGAGTTGCAGGCGAATGCGCTCGAAGGCGTCGCGCAGCGAGCGCGGCGAGCGGTCCAGCAGGGTGCTGTCCTGTTCTTCGGCGAGGGCGTCGGGGTTGCTCGCGCCGCTGAGCTTCTGGTCCAGGCTGGCCAGGTTGCCGGCCAGCGCCGCGAGCGAGCGCAGCAGAGTGCGCCAGGCGGGGTTGCCCTGTTGGCGCAGGTATTCCAGCGACGCCTGGAGATCGGCCAGGGCCAGTTCGCTGTCGTTGTAGTCGAATGGCTGGCGCAGGCGGATGGCGCGTGACAGCGCCTGGCACGCCTTGCCCTGCTGGTTGAGCAGGCGCTGGCAACGGAACATCACGTCGCTGTGGAAGAAGGCTTCGGCCAGGCGGTTGTACGGATAGTGCGAGGAGCTGGCGCGCTCGTGGACGTCCTGGGCGATGAAATAGAGCTTCAGGTAGCGGCTCAGCTTCGGCCCCGGACGGCCGTGGCTGAGGCGCGCGAGAATGGTTTCCTTGGCCTGGTTCAGCGCCACCACGAGCTTGCCGTTCTGTCGCGCCAGGGCCAGCCGGCGGCCTTCGACATCGAGCTGGCGCAGCGGCTCGAAGAGGGTCGACTTGATCTTCAGGTATTCGCCCAGCTCGAAGTACAGCCGCGCCAGCATCTGCTGCACCGGCTGGTTGGCGAACAGCGCATTCCACAGCACCGAGAGCAGGCCGTACCAGGCGGCGCCACCGACCAGCAGCAGCGGCTCCCGCCACAGGTCACCCGGCGCGCCACCACGCTGGTCGACGCCGATCATGGTGTAGATCGACAGGATCAGCGTGGCTGAAGCGATGGCTGCGTAGCGTTCGCCGAGCGCACCCAGCAGGGTCATGCCGAAGGCCGACAGCGCCAGCCCCGTGACGAACAGCCAGGGATAGGGGAAGAGCAGCTCCACCGCCAGCGAGGCGATCAGGAAGCAGACCAGAGTCACCAGCAGCGCCTGCAAGCGGCCCAGCCAATGATCGTCGGTTTCCGCCAGCGCGCTGGCGATGATGCCGAGGAACAGTGGGATGACCAGTGCGGTCTGGCCGAGCAGCCAACAAGCGCCCATGGCCCCGGCGAGGGCGATGAACACCCGCAGGCTGTAGGCGAACTTGTCCAGCGCCCAAAGGCGCCGCAGGGTTTCGAGCAGGGAGGAGGAGGGCATGTGAGTCAGGGACGTCCGGGTGTCTCGGGGGTGAGACTAGCGGATCGCCTGGGGCGCGGCTATCGATGGGGGCTTATGTAGGAGCGAGCTTGCTGGCGAACCTCCAGGCGCGTGGCTTGGGTTCGCGAGCAAGCTCTCTCCTACGACTGGGATCAGAGGATGCGCACCTTGAACGAACGCCCCTTGATCTTGCCTTGCTGCAGGCGCTGCAGGGCCGCCTTCGCCTGGTCGCGCTGCACGGCGACGTAGGCCTGGAAGTCGAAGATGGCGATCTTGCCCACCGCGCTGCCGGGCAACCCGGCGTCGCCGGTGAGGGCGCCGAGGATGTCGCCGGGGCGCAGCTTGTCCTTGCGGCCGCCGGCGATGTTCAGGGTGGTCATGGGCGGCAGCAGCGGTGCGGAATTGGCGCGCAGGAAGTCGATGCGCTCCCAGTTCAGCGGGGCGCCCTGCAACTCCTCGATGGCCTGGGCGCGCGAGGCCTCGGCCGGCGCCACCAGGGACAGCGCCAGGCCTTTCTCGCCGGCGCGGCCGCTACGGCCGATGCGATGCACGTGGACCTGCGGGTCGCGCGACAGCTCGACGTTGATCACCGCTTCCAGCGCCTCGATATCCAGGCCGCGGGCGGCGACGTCGGTGGCTACCAGCACGCTGCAGCTGCGGTTGGCGAACATCGCCAGCACCTGGTCGCGCTCGCGCTGTTCGAGCTCGCCGTGCAGCGCCAGGGCGGAGATCTTCTGCGCTTCGAGTGCCGCGGCCAGTTCCTGGCATTGCTGGCGGGTGTGGCAGAAGGCGACTGCCGATTGCGGGCGGAAGTGCTGCAGCAGGCGCACCGTGGCATCCAGTCGCTGGCGCGGGTCGATCTCGAAGAAGTGCTGTTCGATCTGGCTGTGATCGTGCAGCGACTCGACCTCGACGCGTTCCGGTTTGTTGAGGAACTTCGCCGCCAACTGCTCGATCCCGTCCGGGTAGGTGGCCGAGAACAGCAGGCTCTGCCGGCGCGCCGGGAGCTGGCCGATGATGTCGGCGATGCTGTCGTAGAAGCCCATGTCGAGCATGCGGTCCGCTTCATCGAGGACCAGGGTGTTCAGGCCGTCGAGCTTCAGGGTGCCCTTGCGCAGGTGCTCCTGGATGCGTCCGGGCGTGCCGACCACCACATGCGCGCCGTGCTCCAGCGAGCCGATCTGCGGGCCGAAGGGCACGCCGCCGCAGAGCGTCAGCACCTTGATGTTGTCCGCGGCGCGGGCCAGTCGACGAATCTCCTTGGCCACCTGGTCGGCAAGCTCGCGGGTCGGGCACAGCACCAGCGCCTGGCAACCGAAGTAGCGCGGGTTGAGCGGGCTGAGCAGGCCGATGCCGAAGGCCGCGGTCTTACCGCTGCCGGTCTTGGCCTGGGCGATCAGGTCGCGCCCCTTGAGGATGATCGGCAGGCTGGCCGCCTGGATCGGCGTCATCTCGCGATAGCCCAGGGCATCGAGATTGGCCAGGAGATCGGCGGAAAGCGGCAGGCTGGAGAAGGCGGTGGAGGTCACGTAAGAAAAACCCGACAGGCGTTTGGCCGCGCAGTGTAGCAGTCCTGCACTTTCGAAGATGTCGCAGATGCGCCTCAAAGCCCCGTAAATACTGGGCTTGACGCCCATTCGTCAGAATTGCAAATGGGTCGAACTAGTGGATTTTTATACAGATTCGCTTTCCGATGCTTTTTGTCGTAGAGTGCCCGCACTGTGTTTGCATGGGTCGCCGTCGATCGTGACCTGATGCGGTCGGTTATTCCACCCCGTCCTGCTCGACTCCTTGTAACTCCTTGCAACTCAGTTCCTCGCCACATTTGTGGCACTTCTACACCCATGTTCCAAGGAGAACAAAATGTCGAATCGTCAGAACGGCACCGTCAAGTGGTTCAACGAGACCAAAGGCTACGGCTTCATCACCCCTGAGAGCGGCCCGGACGTCTTCGTTCACTTCCGCGCCATCGAAGGCCACGGCTTCAAGACCCTGGCCGAAGGCCAGAAAGTCAGCTTCGAAGTCGTGCAAGGCCAGAAAGGCATGCAGGCTGAGCGCGTACAAGTCATCGCCTAAGCGCTGACCTGACGTAGCCAAGAACCCCGGATGGAAACATCCGGGGTTTTTTGTTGCCCCGAGATTCATTTCCGCCTGTACTGCGATATTCGCCCTCACTGGAGTTCCCGCGATGAACCTGCGCCGCGCCGGCCTGCTGCTCGCTTTCTGCTGTTCCCCTGTGTTCGCCGCCCAGCCGGCCACCTGGGGCTGGGTCGAGCAGGCCAAGCTGATGCCGGAGAACGTGCTGCTCAAGGCGCGCCTGGACACCGGCGTGCAGACCTCGGTGATGGACGCGCGCAACGTGGTGAAGATTCGCAAGAACGACCAGCGCTGGGTGCAGTACGACATCGTGGTGACCGACCCGGCGACCGGCCAGGAGCAGCGCTTCCCCTTCGAGCGCCCGGTCGAGCGTCAGCTCAAGGTGCGCGTGGCGGATGGATTCGAGCACCGGCCGGTGGTGTCGATGGACATCTGCATGGGCGAGAAGCTGTACCACGAGCAGTTCGCCCTCTCCGACCGCCAGGGCGACGATGCCCAGGTCCTGCTGGGCCGCCGCACCCTCGAACATCTTGGCGCGGTGGATGCGTCCAAGACCCTCACCACCCCGCCCACCTGCAAGCCCTGAGTCAGTGCCCGTCGTCGGGCTCCAGGCGCCGCGGCGCCTGTGACGTACGGCCGTCCTCGCCGGAGAGCTGGAAGAAGATCGCCGCCGCCAGCATCGACATCACGCCCACGCTCAGATAGGTAGCGTGGAACGCCCCCAGCACGTCGCCGGCATTGATCTCGATATCGGCCTGGAACCCGCCCAGCAGCGCCGCCGCGCACGCCACGCCAAGGCCGATCGACAATTGCATGACCACCGAGAGCAGGCTGTTGCCGGCGCTGGCGTTGTCGTCGCGCAGGTCGATCAGGGTCAGGGTGTTCATCGCCGTGAACTGCAGCGAGTTGACCGCGCCGAGCAGGCCCAGGTGGATCAGCAGCCAGACATGGGGTGTGTCCTGGTCGATCAGGCCGAAGCTCGCAATCAACGCACCCAGCAGCAGGGTATTGCCGACCAGCAGGCGGCGATAGCCGAAGAAATCGAGGATCGCCTTGGCCAGCGGCTTGATCGCCATGGCCATGCCGGCCAGGGGGATCATGCTCATGCCCGCCTTGGCCGGGCTGAAGCCCAGGCCGACCTGCAGCAGCAGCGGCGTGAGGAAGGGCAGGGCGCCGCTGCCCAGGCGGGCGAACAGGTTGCCCAGCACGCCCACGGCGAAGGTCCGCGTGCGGAACAGGCTCGGCGGGAACAACGGCGCCTCGATGCGCAGCGCGCGCAGCCAGTAGGCGGCGAGCAGGACCAGGCCGCCGATCAGCAGGAGCACCACGCGTACGTGCGGCATGTGCAGTTCGCCAAGGCCTTCGAGGGCGATGGTGATCAGCAGCATGGAGCCACCGAAGAGCAGGAAGCCCGGTACGTCGAATCGAGCCTGCCCGGCGCCGCGCAGGTCCGGCATCAGGCGCATGGCGAAGGCCATGCCGAGCAGGCCGACCGGGATGTTGATGAGGAAGATCCAGTGCCAGCTGGCGTATTCGACCAACCAGCCGCCCAGTGTCGGGCCGGCCAGCGGACCGACCAGGCCGGGGATGGTGACGAAGCTGAGCACCCGCACCAGTTCGGTTCGCGGGTACACGCGCAGGATCACCAGGCGCCCCACTGGCATCATCAGTGCGCCGCCCAGGCCCTGCACCACGCGGGCGATGACCAGCACGCCGAGGCTCGGCGAGAGCGCGCAGAACAGCGAGCCGAGGCTGAACAGGAAGACCGCGAAGAGAAACACCCGGCGCGTGCCGAAGCGGTCGGCTATCCAGCCCGACGCGGGAATCAGCAGCGCCACCGTGAGCAGGTAGGAGATGACCACCGCCTGCATGCGCAGCGGGTCCTCGTCCAGCGAACGGGCCATGCTCGGCAGCGCGGTGTTGAGGATGGTGGCGTCCAGTGCCTGCATGAAGAAGGCCACGGCCACCAGCCATGGAAGGATGCGGGCGATGCGCGGGGTGAGGGTGAAGGGCTCGCTCATGATCGATCCTTGCGTCGGCATCCGCCAAGCATAGGGAAAGATGCTCAGGGCCGGTATCGGTGCCGTCGTTGGTATTCCCGCGTTCAGCTAACCTGAGCGCTAATGCGCTCGGCCGGCCAGGGAGGAACGAAGTCCCGCCGCCTGGGTCGTACCCGTGTTTGGCGCGCCTGGCGCGCCGGCCATCCATGCAAAGGAGATGTCGATGTCTGTTCGAATCCGTTCCACCCTCGCCGCCGTGGCCCTGCTGTCCGCATCCTCGGCTTTCGCCTTCAACCTCGGTGACGCGGCCAACGCGGTTTCCGGCATGGCGGGCGGCGGTACTTCCCAGGTCGCCACCACGCCGCAGACCAGCGGCCTGCTCGGTGCGCTCACTGGCCAGCTCGGCGTCAACCAGGAACAGGCCGTAGGCGGCACCGGCGCGCTGCTGGGCCTGGCCAAGAACAAACTCAGCGGCGGCGATTATTCGCAGCTGCTGCAACAGGTGCCGGGGCTGGACAAGTTGTCCGGTAGCAGCGCCCTCGGTGGCCTGGGCGACCTCGGCGGCGCCTCGAAGAGCCTGCTGGGCAACGTCGGCAGCATGGGCGACGTGAACAAGGCGTTCGGCGCCATGGGCATGGATCAGAGCATGACCGGCAAGTTCGCCAGCGTGCTGCTCGACTATTTCGGCAAGCAGGGCGTCAGCAGCAACCTGCTGGGCAGCCTGGGCAGCCTCTGGGGCGTTGGCGGCTGAACCAAGCCCCTCTGCGTAGGAGCGGGCCTGGTTCGCGAAAAAGCGAATCGCGGATGAGATCCGCTCCTGTGCGCTTCCTCGTTTGGCCGACGAGCCGCTCTGAACGAAATTTCTGACATTCAGTCGAAGCTGCGACCCGCCCCGTTTGCGGCGGATTTCCCTGTCGCGGAGCCTTCGATGATCGCCCGATCCCTTCTCGCCCTCACCGCTTGCCTGTGCCTCGCGTCCTTGCCGGTCGTCGCCGAAACCTTCGATGAAGCGCCCAGCGCCAACAGCAGCAGCGCCGATGGCAGTGCCGCAGCGCGCAATGCCGCCAACGGCCTGGTGGAAACCCTCGGCCAACGCCTGAACATCAGCGACGAGCAGGCCATCGGCGGCGTCGGCGCGCTGCTTGGGCTGGCGATGAACCGACTGGAGCCGGCCGACAGCGCGCAACTGCAGCAGCGCCTTCCGGGGCTCGGGCAACTCTCGTCGGGAACGCTCGATGGCGGGTTGGGAGGACTTGGCGGACTTGCCGGCCTGATCGGTGGCGCCGGGCAACTGCTCGGCGGCATCCAGAACCTGCAGGACGTCGACCAGGTCTTCAACGTGTTGGGGATGAACCAGGGCATGGTCGGACAGTTCGCCGGCGTGATGCTCGACTACATGGTCCAGCAGGGCCTGAACAGCCAGCTGCTGGGCACCCTGGGGCAGATCTGGGGGAGCCTGCCGAGCATCCCCAAGACCCCGCTCGCACCGGCGCCGCTGGCGGCTCCGAGCGGCAAGGCCGCCTGATTCAGAGCTGGGCGCGCAGCTCGCCGATGCGGGCGTCCTTTTCCTGCCAGAGGCGCGATACCCAGACCTGCACGTACTGGCGGAATTCCGCGTCGTTCTCGTAATCGCCCTGCCAGAGCGCAGGGTCGATTTCATGGGTGCGAATGTCGACGATCACCTTGGGCACTCGCCCGCTGAGCAGGTCCCAGAAACCCGGAGTCCGGCCTTGCGGATAGACCAGCGTGACGTCGAGCATGGCGTCCAGCTGCTCGCCCAGGGCGGCCAGGACGAAGGCCACGCCGCCAGCCTTGGGCTTGAGCAGGTGCTGGTAGGGCGATTGCTGCTGGGCCTGCTTGGCGGGTGTGAAGCGGGTTCCTTCGAGGTAGTTCACCACGGTGACCGGCAGGCCCTTGAACTTCTGGCAGGCGGCCTTGGTGATCTCCAGGTCCTTGCCCTTGAGCTCCGGATGCTTCTCCAGGAAGGCCTTGCTGTAGCGCTTCATGAAGGGGTAGTCGAGGGCCCAGAAGGCGAGGCCGAGGAAGGGCACCCAGATCAGCTCCTTCTTCAGGAAGAACTTGAAGTAGGGCGTCTTGCGGTTGAACGCCTGGACCAGTGCCGGGATGTCCACCCACGACTGGTGGTTGCTCACCACCAGGTAGGAGGTGTCGGCACGCAGCGCATCGCCGCCGCGGATGTCCCAGTGCGTCGGCGTCATCAGGGCGAAGATCGCCTTGTCGATTTCCGCCCAGGTCTCGGCGATCCACATCACCGCGACCGAGCAGGCATCCTTCAGGCGCTTGCCCGGCAGAACCAGCTTGAGCAGCGCGATCAGCATCATCGGGCCGATCAGGACCAGGGTGTTGAGCAGCAGCAGGAGGCTGGCGAGGATGCCCTTCAACGTGGCCAACATGGCGGTGCGACTCCTTGTTCGAGGTGGCGCGGCCATGATACGCAGGCCGCATTCCTTCCCCAAGTCGCTGCTTCCCGTCCGGTGTGCCGGCGCACTATGCTCTAGGCAATCCCCCTGCGATTTTTTGCCATGCCCGATTCGATCTACCTGCGCGTGCCGGTCGAAGCCGTGACCCTGGGGATGTACGTTCACGAGCTCTGCGGGTCCTGGATGGACCACCCTTTCTGGCGCAAGCGTTTCCTCCTGGAAGACCCTGACGACCTGAGACGCCTTCGTGAAAGCGGCATCCGCGAAGTGCTGATCGATCCGTCCCGGGGGCTTTCGCCACGCCCGGCCCTGGTGCCCGAGGCCGAGCCTGAGACTGATGTGGCGCCGGAGCCGGCCGCCGAGCCCGTGGCCCAGCCCATTCCCGCCCGGCGCTCCCTGGAGCACGAACTGCGCACCGCGCGGCGTCTGTGCGCACGCTCCAAGCAAGCGGTCATGGCGATGTTCAGCGATGCGCGCATGGGGAAGGTGGTAGATGCGGAGCAGGCGGTGGAGCTGGTGGCGGAAATCACCGAGTCGGTACTACGCCATCCCAACGCGCTGATCAGCCTGGCGCGGCTCAAGCACGCCGACGAATACACCTATATGCACTCGGTGGCCGTCTGCGCGCTGATGATCGCCCTGGCCCGCCAACTCGATATGGACGACTCGCTCGTGCGCGAAGCAGGGCTGGCCGGCCTGCTGCACGACATCGGCAAGATGCAGGTGCCCCTGGCGGTGCTGAACAAGCCGGGACGTCTGGAAGAACACGAGTTCGCCAGCGTGCGCGAGCACCCACGCCGGGGCGTCGACATCCTGATCCAGGGGCGCCAGGTCGGCGCGCTGGTGCTGGACGTCTGCCTGCACCACCACGAGAAACTCGACGGCAGCGGGTATCCGCATCGCCTGGCGGGTGAGCAGATCAGCCTGTTCGCGCGCATGGGGGCGATCTGCGACATCTACGACGCCATCACCTCGGACCGCCCCTACAAGGCTGGCTGGGACCCCGCCGAATCGATCCGGCGAATGAACCAGTGGTGTGGCTCGCACCTCGATGAGCAAGTGTTCCGCGCCTTCGTCAAATGCCTGGGCATCTACCCGGTGGGCTCGCTGGTGCGCTTGGAGAGCGAGCGCCTGGCGGTCGTCATGGACCAGCACGTCGAATCGCTGCTGACGCCGACGGTGAAGGTGTTCTATTCGGCGCGCACGCGCGCCGCCATTCCCCAGGAAGTGCTCGACCTGGCGCAGCTCAAAGGCCGCGAGCGCATCGTCGGCCGCGAGTCGCCGGCGCAATGGGGTTTCGGCAATCTGGAGTCGCTCTGGAGCGGGCTCGATCGCCGGCGCGGCTCGCTGTTCGACGGCTGATCCGCCACCCTGGCGAACCCCCGGGGCGCATGGTAGTCCTATGCGCCATGCTCCCTGCCTTCCGTTCTGGAGAATCCCCGTGAAGCGCGTACTAGCCCTGATTTCCCTGCTCGCCCTGCCTGGCCTGGTGCTGGCCGCCGAGCCAAAACTCTACGGCCGCTACGAATGGGTCGGCCTGCCCGAACTCGACCGCACCCTGCAGGCGAAGATGGACACCGGCGCCTACACCTCGTCGCTGTCGGCCAAGGACATCGAGCGCTTCCAGCGCGACGGCGAGGACTGGGTGCGCTTCCGCCTGGCGACCAAGGAAGGCGGCGACGCGGTCTTCGAGCACAAGCTCGCGCGCATCTCGAAAATCAAGAACCGCGCCGGCGACGACGAAGAGGACGCGCAACCCTCGCTCAGCGAACGCCCGGTCATCCTGCTGCCTGTATGCCTGGGTGGCGACCAGCAGGTGATCGAGGTCAACCTCACCGACCGCAGTAACTTCACCTATCCCTTCCTGATGGGCGCCAAGGGCCTGCGCAAGTTCCACGTCGCGGTCGACCCGGGCGAGCGCTTCGCCGCCGGCAAGCCGAACTGCTCCGGGAGCTGAAGCCCGATTGACGGGCCGCGGCGCTTGCGGCTTGATGGCAAGCTTTCAAACCGAGGCACGGACGCCATGCCGCACATCCTCATCGTCGAAGACGAAGCCTCCATCGCCGATACGCTGCTCTACGCGCTGCAGTCCGAGGGCTTCGCCACCACCTGGCTGAGCCTGGCGGGCGAGGCCTTGCAGCGTCTGCGCGAGACGAGCTTCGACCTGGTCATTCTCGACGTCGGCCTGCCCGACATCAGCGGCTTCGAGGCTTGCCGCCAGCTGCGCCGATTCTCCGAGGTGCCGGTGATCTTCCTCACCGCACGCGATGGCGAGATCGACCGGGTGGTGGGGCTGGAGATCGGCGCCGACGATTACGTGGTCAAGCCGTTCAGCCCGCGCGAGGTCGCTGCGCGGGTCAAGGCCATCCTGCGCCGTGGCGCGCTCCGCGAGCAGCCGGTCGCAGTACCGGCGGGGCTGTTCCAGGTGGACGAGGAGCGCTTCCTGATCCACTACCGCGGCCAGCCGCTGAACCTCACGCTGCACGAGTTCCGCCTGCTGCAGACCTTGCTGGCGCGACCGGGCCGGGTGTTCAGCCGCGAACAGCTGCTGGAGGCACTCGGCGTCTCGGCCCAGGCCGGTTACGAACGCAACATCGACACCCATATCAAGGGCCTGCGCGCCAAGCTGCGCCAGGTGGCCGCGGACGCCGAGCCGATCCAGACCCATCGCGGCCTCGGCTACAGCTACGCGGCGGAGAAGGCCTGATGCCGCTCGGCCTGCGGATCTTCCTGGCGTACTTCCTGTTCGTCGGGCTGACCGGTTACTTCGTGCTCAGCACGGTGATGGACGAGATCCGCCCCGGCGTGCGCCAGTCCACCGAAGAAACCCTGGTGGATACCGCCAACCTGCTCGCCGAGATCCTCCGCGACGACCTGAAGAACGGCTCGCTCGCCCAGAGCCACCTGCCCGAGCTGCTCAAGGCCTACGGCGCGCGCAGCCCGCAGGCGGACATCTGGGGCGTACGCAAGAACGCGGTGAACCACCGCATCTACGTCACCGACGCGCGCGGTATCGTCCTGCTGGATTCCGCCGGCAGCGCGGTGGGCCAGGATTACTCGCGCTGGAACGACGTCTACCTGACCCTGCAGGGCAAGTACGGCGCGCGCTCCAGCCGTGAGTCGGCGGATGACCCGGACTCCTCGGTGATGTACGTGGGGGCACCGATCCGCGATGGCGAGAAGATCATCGGCGTGGTCTCGGTCTCCAAGCCCAACCGCACCCTGCAACCCTACATCGAGCGCTCGCAGCGCCGCCTGGCCTGGCTCGGCGGCGGCCTGATCGTCCTCGGCCTGCTGGTGGGCGGACTGCTTTCCTGGTGGCTGAGCGGCGCGCTGCGTCGCCTCACTCGCTATGCGCAGGCGGTCAGCGAAGGCCAGCGTGCCGAGCTGCCGCACTACCGCGGTGGCGAGATGGCTCAGCTGGCCGATGCGGTGGAGCGCATGCGCGTGCAACTGGAAGGCAAGGCGTACGTCGAGCGCTATGTGCATACCCTGACCCACGAGCTGAAGAGCCCGCTGGCTGCCATTCGTGGTGCCGCCGAATTGCTCGAAGGCGAGATGCCGACCGAACAGCGTCTGCGCTTCGCCGGCAACATCACCAGCGAGAGCCGGCGCTTGCAGCAGCTGGTCGAGCGGCTGCTGAACCTGGCCCAGGTGGAGCAGCGCCAGGGCCTCGAAGCGAATGAGCCGGTGGTGCTACGCGAGCTGGTCGCGGAGTTGCTGCAAGGCAACCTCGCGCGCCTGGAAAGCCTGCAGGTGGACAATGCCGTGCCGCCGGAGGCCGTGGTCGATGGCGAGGCCTTCCTGCTGCGCCAGACACTCGGCAACCTGCTGGAGAACGCCCTCGACTTCACTCCGGCGGGCGGCACGCTTCGCTTTGGCGCCGAACGCGCAGGGAAGTCCTGGCGCCTGACGCTGTTCAACCAGGGCCAGGCGATCCCCGACTTCGCCCTGCCGCGGCTGACCGAGCGCTTCTACTCGCTGCCGCGGCCAGGCAGTGGACGCAAGAGCACCGGGCTCGGGCTCAACTTCGTTGCCGAGGTCGCGGCGCTGCATGGCGGTTCGTTGCACGTTGGCAACGTCGAAGGCGGCGTCGAAGCCTCACTGCTGCTCCCGGCGCACTAGCCGCCGGCTTCGCGCAATCCCCACGAAGTCTCCACCGAAGCGCCACAGACGCCCCACAGAGCCCACGCAGACTCTCCGGTATCCACAACCGCCCGGAGAGGCCCCATGAATCGCCCCCTGCTCATCAAGCTCGGCGCCATCGCCGTTCTCATGCTCCTGCTGCTCGTTCCCCTGCTGATGATCGACGGCCTGGTCGGCGAGCGACAGGCCTACCGCGATGGCGTGCTGCAGGACATCGCCCGAAGCTCGGCTTACGAACAGCGCCTGAGCGGTCCGCTGCTGGTCGTGCCCTATGTGCGCAGCGTGCTGGAGTGGCAGCACGACGAGAAGACCGACACCCACGTACAGGTGCGCCGGGAAAAGCGCGGTCGGCTGTACTTCCTGCCGGAGCGCTTCGTGGTCGACGGCAACCTGACCACCGAGTTGCGTCATCGCGGCATCTACGAGGCGCGTCTGTACCATGCGCAAAGCCGCATCCAGGGGGGCTTCTTGGTGCCGGCCAACTACGGCGTCAGCGAGGACCTGGACAGCTATCGCTTCGAGCAGCCCTTCCTCGCGGTAGGCATCAGCGACGTGCGCGGCATCCAGAATGTGCCCAGGCTCGCGTTCGGCGGCCGGCAGCTGGACTTCGCCGCCGGCAGCGGCGAGCGCCTGCTCGGCGATGGCCTGCATGTCGCCCTGCCGATCTCGCCCAGTAGCACCGAGCAGCGCTTCGACTACGGCTTCGACCTCAACCTGCTCGGCAGCTCGCGGCTGGCTATCGCTCCGGTCGGTCGTGAAAGCCAGGTCAACCTGAGCGCCGACTGGCCCCACCCGAGCTTCGACGGCGAATACTTGCCGACCGAGCGCAGCGTCGATGCCAAGGGCTTCACTGCGAACTGGCGTACCAGCTTCTTCGCCAGCGGCATGGAAGATGCGCTGAAGGATTGCGTGGGCGAGAAGAACTGCAATGCGTTCCAGGGGCGTAGCTTCGGCGTCAGCCTGATCGACCCGGTGGACCAGTACCTCAAGGCCGATCGCGCCTTGAAGTACGCCCTGCTGTTCATCGGCCTGACCTTCGCCGGCTTCTTCCTTTTCGAGGTGCTCAAGGGCCTGGCGCTGCACCCGGTGCAGTACGCATTGGTCGGCCTGGCCCTGGCGCTGTTCTACCTGCTGCTGCTGTCGCTAACCGAGCACATCGGCTTCGAACTGGCTTACCTGGCGTCCGCCGGCGCCTGCGTCGCCCTGATCGGCTTCTACCTCAGCACGGTGCTGCATAGCGTCCTGCGCGGTTGTGCCTTCGCCTTCGGGCTGGCGCTGCTCTACGGGGCGCTCTACGGCCTGCTGCGCGCTGAGGATTACGCGCTGCTGATGGGCTCGTTGCTGCTCTTCGCGGTGCTGGCTGGCGTCATGGCGCTGACCCGTCGCCTGGACTGGTACGGCGTCGGCCGGCAGCCGGAGGAGCCGCACTTCTCCCTCGATGAAGTGAGCCGCGTGGGCTGAAGGAGAACGCCATGTCCGCACCGATGCGCTTCACCCTCTGCCTGTTCTGCGGCCTGCTGCTCGCCGTGATGGCCTTGCCGCTGCTGATGCTCGTCGGCCACTTCGAGCTGGTCGCCTGGTTGGCAGCCACCGGCAAACCGCTGGCCTGGCTGGCGCTGGAGCTGCCGCCGGCGGGGTTCTGGGATGGCCTGAGCGGCGCCCATGACGCGGCGCACAATCCGCATGTCCGCTCGTTCCTGGAACTCTGTGTCGGCTTCGCCCAACTCGGCGTGCTGATCGCGCTGCCGCTGTACTACCTGGGAGCACGGCGGTGAGCGGTTTGCGCGAGGAGCGCCGCGCTGGGCGGCGGTTGGCAAAGAGGATTGCGTGGCTGTTTGTGAGGGGGCGATGGAGGTTCGCGAGCAAGCTCGCTCTTATGAAGAGCGGGTCGGTCCTGTAGGAGCGAGCTTGCTCGCGAACGGAGTCATGCGGGTTGGGTGGACTGCATGGACGGACGCTTCGCCGCATCGGCATACCAGGCGGCGAGTTTCGGGTAGCGGCTGCGCCAGTCCCAATCGGCGAAGCGGAAGTCGAGGTAACCGAAGACACACGCCACGCCAATGGCTGCTATGTCGAAACGCCCCTGCAGTTCCTCGCTGGCTTCGTTCTCGAAGTAGGCGAGGCTGCGCTCGATCTTCTGCCGTTGGCCGTCCAGCCAGCCATCCCAGCGTTTGTCCTCGGGGCGCGCGACGCTTTCGTAGCGGCTCAGTACCGCCGCGTCGAGGATGGCGTCGGCCAGCGCGGCGAGGGTCAGGCGGCGCCAGCGGGCCGGGCCTTCGCGCGGGATCAGCGGCTCGCCTGCATGTTGCTGGTCGAGGTAGTCGAGGATCACTCGGCTGTCGTACAGCGCCTGGCCGTCGGGCAGGCGCAGTGCGGGAATCTTGCCCGCCGGGTTGCAGGCGTTGACCGCCGCGTCCGGGCTGACGGGGCTCAGGCTGGCCGCCTGCAGTTGCACCTTGTCGAGCTGGCCGGTCTCGTGCAGCAGCACCAGGACCTTGCGCACGAAGGGCGAGGCGGGGGAGTGGAACAGGGTCAGTGAAGCGCTCATCGGGTGTCCTCGTTATTCGCGGATGACCAGCAGGCGGTCGGTGCCGGATTCGGCGCCCCAGACCGCGCCGGGACGGCCGGTCAGCTGGCGCACGCGGGCGTCCGCGCGGTCGCTGGGATAAGAAGTGAAGCGTGCGCTCTGCGGGTCGAAGCGCAGGATGGCGTTGCCGGCGATGTCGCTCAGCCAGACGCGGTCCATGCTGTCGACGAAGATCGCGCAGGGTTGCGCCTGGGCGCCGGGCAGCGGCCAGTGCTGCCAGCTGCCGTCGCTGGGATCGAAGCGGCTCAGCTGGCCGTTGCCGCTCTGGCTGATCCAGAGCCGGCCGATGGAATCGGCGCCCAGTTGCAGCGGGCCGCTGTTCGCCACGGGCAGCGGGTAGCGGGTGACGCTGCCGCTCAGGGTGTCGATGTGGTTGATGCTGTTGTCGTCGCTGGAGGCATACCAGACCTGCCCGTCAGGCGTCACCGCCAGGCCATGCGGGCCTTTGCCGCCTGGCGCCTGCCACACCTGCAACTGGCGGCTGTCGGGGTCGAGGCGGCCGAAGTAGCCGTTCTCGCCGGTGAACCAGATCTCGTCGTCGTCGTCCTGCACGATGCTGTCCAGGCCGGCGTCGGGGGCGTTGTCCGGCAGGCGGATGACTTCGGTGCCCAGGCGCTCCGGATCGACCCGGACGATGGCGTTGAGGCCGCTGTCGGCGACCCAGGCCGAGCCGTCGGCGCCGGCTATCACGGCGCGCGGCAGCGAGCCTTTGCCGAGGCTGACCTGCTCGTCCTGCCCGCTCTGCGGATCGAGCCGGCCCAGCGAGCCGGTGCCCGCGGAGACGTACCACAGGCGGCCGTCGTCCAGCAGCGCGATGGCGGCGGGAGTCACGCCACGGCTCAGTGGGAAGTATTGGGGATCGGCGGCGTGGGCGGTGGCGCTCAGCAGGACGCCGAGCAGGGCGGGGAGAAGACGCAAACGGTGTTGCATTGGGGGGCTCCCGGGCGTGGCCGTTGGAAGGCGCACTGTAGCGCGCCGTGCGCCAGGACGCGAACGCCGGGGTCGTTGCGAGCCCCTGAATGAAAAAACCGCCCCGAGGGGCGGTTTTCTGTGTCAGCTGGCGCGGATTACAGGCCGTTCTTGGCCTTGAATTCGCGACGACGACGGTGCAGCACCGGCTCGGTGTAGCCATTGGGCTGCTTGGTGCCCTCGACTACCAGCTCCAGCGCGGCCTGGAAGGCCACGTTGTCGTCGAAGTTCGGCGCCATCGGGCGGTACAGCGGGTCGTTGGCGTTCTGCCGGTCGACCACGCTGGCCATGCGCTTGAGGCTCTCGACGACCTGCTCCTGGGTGATCACGCCGTGGCGCAGCCAGTTGGCCAGCAGCTGGCTGGAGATACGCAGGGTGGCGCGGTCTTCCATCAGGCCGACATCGTTGATGTCCGGCACCTTGGAGCAACCGACGCCCTGGTCGATCCAGCGCACGACATAGCCGAGGATGCCCTGGGCGTTGTTGTCGATCTCGTTCTTGATCTCTTCCGCGGTCCAGTTGGTGTTCGGTGCCAGCGGGATGGTCAGGATGTCGTCGATCGAGGCCGGTGCGCGCTTGGCCAGTTCGGCCTGGCGGGCGAACACGTCGACCTTGTGGTAGTGCAGCGCGTGCAGGGTGGCGGCGGTCGGCGACGGTACCCAGGCGGTGTTGGCGCCGGCCAGCGGGTGGGCGATCTTCTGCTCGAGCATGCCGGCCATCAGGTCGGGCATGGCCCACATGCCCTTGCCGATCTGCGCCTTGCCTTGCAGGCCGGTAGCCAGGCCGATGTCGACGTTGCTGTTCTCGTACGCGCCGATCCACTTCTCGGTCTTCATGGCGCCCTTGCGCACCATGGCGCCGGCTTCCATGGAGGTGTGGATCTCGTCACCGGTGCGGTCGAGGAAGCCGGTGTTGATGAACACCACGCGCTCGGCGGCGGCCTTGATGCAGGCCTTCAGGTTGACGGTGGTGCGGCGCTCTTCGTCCATGATGCCGACCTTCAGGGTGTTGCGCGGCAGACCGAGCAGGTCTTCGACGCGGCTGAAGATCTCGGCGGCGAAGGCCACTTCTTCCGGGCCGTGCATCTTCGGCTTCACGATGTAGACGCTGCCGGTGCGGCTGTTCTTGCGGCTGGTGTTGCCATTCAGGTTGTGAACGGCGATCAGGCTGGTGAACAGGCCGTCCTGGATACCTTCGGGCACTTCGTTGCCCTGGGCGTCGAGGATCGCCGGGTTGGTCATCAGGTGGCCGACGTTGCGCACGAACAGCAGGGAGCGGCCGTGCAGGGTCAGCTCGGAACCGTCGGCCTTGGTGTAGACGCGGTCGGGGTTCATGGTGCGGGTGAAGGTGCTGCCGCCCTTGCTGACTTCCTCAGCCAGGTCGCCCTTCATCAGGCCCAGCCAGTTGCGGTAGACCACGACCTTGTCGTCGGCATCGACGGCGGCGACCGAGTCTTCGCAGTCCATGATGGTGGTCAGCGCGGACTCCATCAGGACGTCTTTCACGCCAGCGGCGTCGGTCTGGCCGATCGGGCTGGTCGGGTCGATCTGGATTTCGAAGTGCAGGCCGTTGTGCTTGAGCAGTACGGCTTTCGGCTTGGCAGCGTCGCCCTGGAAGGCGATGAACTGCGCGGCGTTCTTCAGGCCGGTTTCGCTGCCGTTCTTCAGGGTCACTACCAGGGCACCGTTCTTCACGGTGTAGGCGGTGGCGTCGACGTGGGAGGCGCCTTCCAGCGGCGCGGCCTCATCGAGGAAGGCGCGGGCGAAGGCGATCACCTTGTCGCCGCGGACCTTGTTGTAGCCCTTGCCTTTCTCGGCGCCGTTCTCTTCGCTGATCACGTCGGTGCCGTACAGCGCGTCGTACAGCGAACCCCAGCGGGCGTTGGAGGCGTTCAGGGCGAAACGCGCGTTCATCACCGGCACTACCAGCTGCGGGCCGGCCATGCGGGCGATTTCTTCGTCGACGTTCTGGGTGCTGGCCTGGAAGTCAGCAGCTTCCGGCAGCAGGTAACCGATTTCCTGCAGGAAGGCCTTGTAGGCGACCGCATCGTGCGGCTGACCGGCGCGGGCCTGGTGCCAGCCGTCGATCTTCGCCTGGAGGTCGTCGCGCTTGGCGAGCAGGGCTTTGTTCTTGGGGGCCAGATCGTTGATCACGGCTTCCACACCTGCCCAGAACTTGCCGGCATCGATGCCGGTTCCGGGAATGGCTTCGTTGTTCACGAAGTCGAACAGGACTTTGGCGACCTGCAGGCCACCGACTTGAACGCGTTCAGTCATTGCTTGCCTCACTCTGCTCAGGACCAGCTCTGGACACAGGCAAAACGCCTTGTAGTCCGAGCCGCGGAATACTACATGATGCCGTGGGAAAAATCAGTGGGCTTGCGTCGCGGTTAGACCAAAGAACGCATCTCAGTCACGTAGCAGCAATAATGTTCGCAAAATTCTTATCGAGTGTTCCAGATAAATCTTAGAACTGTACACGTTTAACCCTTCCGGGTATCTGTGGCAGCCCGTCGCAGCCGGCTATCTTCGGCGTGCCTATACTTCGCTCTCACCCTGGAGAACCCCGCATGTCCGTGTCGCTTGCCACCACCGCCGATCTCGATGAGCTGGTCCCGCTGTTTTCCGGATACCTCGACTTCTACGAGGTCCCAGCCCCCGATGCCGACATCCGCGCCTTCCTCAAGCCCCGCATCGAGCGGGGCGAGTCGACGGTCTTCCTCGCCCGCAGCATCGATGGCCTGGCAGTAGGATTCGTGCAGCTCTATCCGCTGTTTGCTTCCCTGGCCTTGCGCCCGTCATGGCTGGTCAGCGACCTCTACGTCATGCCCGCTGCTCGCCGCGATGGCTATGGCGAGGCGTTGATGAACGCTGCCCGCGCCCACGCCGAAGCCACCGGGGCCTGCGGCCTGATGCTGGAAACGGCGAAAACCAACCACGCCGGCCAGTCTCTCTACGAGCGGCTCGGCTACAAGCGTGACGAGAAGTTCTACACCTACTGGCTGGACCTGGCGGGCTGAGCCCGGCTTTCTTGTGCCCTTGGAGGAGACTGCCATGAATCATCTTGTTCTCACGGTCATCGCCGCGGACCAGCCGGGTCTGGTCGAGCGGGTCGCCCAGTGCATCGCCGCGCACGGCGGCAACTGGCTGGAGAGCCGCATGTCGCGGATGGCCGGACAGTTCGCCGGGATCCTGCGCGTAGCGGTCCCTGCCGAGGGGTATGACGAACTGGTGGAAGGCCTGCAGGAGCTGGCCGACCACGGCATCCGGGTGATGCTGGCCGACAGCGGCATCGACCCGGCGTGCAACTGGAAGCCGATCCACCTCGACCTGGTGGGCAACGACCGCCCGGGCATCGTCCGCGACATCACCCGCCTGCTGGCCGAACACGGGGTCAACCTCGAACGCCTGCACACCGAAGTGCTGCCGGCACCAATGAGCGGCGAGCCGCTGTTCCACGCCGATGCCCTGTTGGCGGTGCCGCTGACCCTCTCCCTCGACCTGCTGCAGTCGCGTCTCGAGGAACTGGCGGACGACCTCATGGTGGAACTGAATATCCACAAGGACGAGTGAAGCACCCGAATCCGAGGCTTTCTGTGGATAAGTCTGTTGGCAGTTGTTGAATGGATTGCGGAGTCCCTTGCAGTCCTTGATCTGAAGCTGTGAATGGTTTTGCACAGGGCGGGTCATCAGGTAGCCCGCCTTGCGCACAATTCCCGTGGGCGCCTCTGTTGGCGACCTGTGGATACTCTCTGTGATGCCCCGCCTGCCGTGGCTTCTACGCAACTGATCGAATTCCGCTCAATCTATCTCGTCGAAGTTGCCTTGCCGGCTTCTCCACCGCTTCCCACAAAATCCGTGGATCGAGCTGTGGGCAACTTTTGCATGGTTGGCTGCAGGCGCCGTTGTTTGTGGCTTGTAGTTGATTGATCAAAAAACGGACAGGGCGCTTCGGCCCATACACAAAAGCCGGGGATGCGTCTGTGGAAAACCCCTGGGTGAAACGCTAGACGCCTTGAGTGGCGGCGTCTGTAGCTTGTTGGGCGATATTTGAACAGCTGCGGTGATGGAGTAGCGGGCTGTGTATGGCGTGTCGCCCAGGGTGCGGTTATCCCCGTCGACATTGGAAGAGCTTGTGGAAAAGCTTCGGGTAATCCTCTGCAGACCTTGCTGCGCGGGGTCTGCAGAGGGTTGGTCGAGAAATGATCAGTCGCGGCGCAGGCGGTAGAAGATATCCACGCTGTAGACCAGCAAGGCCAGCCAGATGAAGCCGAAAGAGACCAGGCGCGCCGGGCTCAGGTGCTCGTCGAAGAGCAGCACGGCCTGCAGCAGCACCAGGGTCGGCGCCAGGTACTGCAGGAAGCCCAGGGTCGCGTAGGGCAGGTGGCGTGCGGCGGCGTTGAAGCTCACCAGCGGCACCAGGGTGATAGGGCCGGCAGCGACCAGCCAGAGTGCCTGCGAGGAGGTCCAGAAGTCCGCGTGCACGCTCGGGCCGTCGGCGAACAGCAGCAGCCAGCCGAGGGCCAGCGGCAGCAGCATCCAGGTTTCCACCACCAGGCCGGGCAGCGCGGCGACCGGTGCCTGCTTGCGGATCAGGCCGTAGAAGCCGAAGGTCAGCGCCAGCACCAGAGAAACCCATGGCAGGTTGCCCAATTGCCAGACCTGCTGGGCTACACCGAGGGCGGCCAGGGCCACTGCGACCCACTGCAACGGGCGCAGGCGTTCGCGCAGGAACAGCATGCCCAGCAGCACGTTGATCAGCGGGTTGATGTAGTAGCCCAGGCTCGCTTCGAGCATGTGCCCGTTGTTCACCGCCCAGACATAGACCAGCCAGTTGCTGGCGATCAGCAGGCCGCTGGCGCCGAGCACGGCGATGCGTCGTGGGTTCTCGCGCAGCTCGCGCCACCAACCGGGATGCTTCCACACCAGCAGCAGTGCTGCACCGAACAGGGCGGACCAGATGGCGCGGTGGGTGATGATTTCCAGCGCCGGGATGCGTTCGAGCAGTTTGAAGTAGATCGGGAAGAGTCCCCAGATCACGTAGGCGGTCAAACCCAGTGCGTATCCCCGGCGGGGATTGGCGGTGGCCATGGAACGTCCTTGAGGCAGAAAGAGAAAGGCCGGGGGATTTTAGGTGCGGCGCCCGGAGTTGTCTGTGTGTTCAGGTTTGCCGGCGGGGTGGCGGAGGAGAAGGGCGTAACGAAGGTTTTACGGACTTCTAGGTCCCCGCGTTCGCGGGGGTGACGCCTAACCTCGTCATTCCCGCGAACGCGGGAACCCAGTGAAGCGTTCAAAACAGCCGCAACGGCTCCTCATCCAGCGCCGCCAGTTGCTCGCGCAGCACCAGCACCTGCTCGCCCCAGTAACGCTCGCTGCCGAACCAGGGGAAGCTCGGCGGGAACGCCGGGTCGTCCCAGCGGCGCGCCAGCCAGGCGCTGTAGTGCATCAGGCGCAGGGCGCGCAGGCCTTCGATGAGCGGCAGCTCGCGGGCATCGAAGTCGTGGAATTCCTGGTAGCCGTCGATCAGCTCGGAAAGCTGCCCCAGGCGCTCATGGCGCTCGCCGGCCAGCATCATCCACAGGTCCTGCACGGCCGGCCCCATGCGGCAATCGTCGAGGTCGACCATGTGATAGACGTCGTCGCGGCACAGCAGGTTGCCCGGGTGCAGGTCGCCATGCAGGCGGATCGGCGTGTAGCGATTCTCGGCGAACAGGCTGTCGAGGCGCTTGAGCAGGTCGCGCGCCACCGATTCGTAGGCTGGCAGAAGGCTCTTCGGCACGAAGTTGCCGTTCAGCAGGGTGGCCAGGGATTCATGGCCGAAGTTATCCACCGTCAGGCTTTCGCGGTGGGCGAAGGGGCGCGTCGCACCCACCGCGTGCAGGCGACCGAGCAACTGACCGAGGCGGTAGAGCTGGTCGAGGTTGCCCGGCTCCGGGGCGCGGCCGCCGCGGCGGGGGAAGAGGGCGAAGCGGAAACCGGCGAATTCGAAGAGGGTTTCGCCATCGCGGTTCAGCGGTGCCACTACCGGCACCTCGCATTCTTCCAGCTCGGCGCTGAAGGCGTGCTCCTCGCGGATGGCCTCGTCGCTCCAGCGGCCGGGGCGGTAGAACTTGGCGATCAGCGGCTGCTCGCCTTCGATGCCGACCTGGTAGACGCGGTTCTCGTAGCTGTTCAGCGCCAGGACGCGGGCATCGCTGAGGTAACCGAGGCTCTCCACCGCATCGAGGACCAGGTCGGGGGTGAGGGCGGAGAAGGGGTGCGACATGGCGGGCGTCCGAAGGTTGAGCGGCCCTCTAGTCTACGCGGCCCTCCGCCACTTGCCGAACCCTCTCGCCTCAGCGCATGCAGCTACCTTCCCCGGGCAGCGCGTAGCCGGCCTGGCGCAGTGCCTCCGGATGCTGGCGCAGGTAGACGATGAAGCGCTCGGCCAATGCGTGACGGGGGCCTTCGACCAGCACCAGGTATCGCCGCGCCTGTGCGTCACAGGCGTAGGTGGCGGGGGCTTCTCCGCGCCCATTGGCGTGCAGTTGCGCGGCAGCTGCCTGGTCATCCGGGAAGAACATGTCGAAGGCGGCACCCTGGGCGATTTCCCCGCCCAACTCGGTGTCATTGCCCTCGATGAGCAGCACCTTGTTGCCGGTGTCCAGCTGGTACTGGTCCACCAGGCGTTCCAGCAGCGGCATGGGTTGGTGGGCGCTGGCGACGCGCAGGACGTCAGGGGTGGCCTGCGACAGGCCAGGCAAGGCCAGCAGGCTCAGGCAGAGGAGGGTGGGAAGGCGCATGGCGCGGCTCCGGTGGCAAGTGGGATTGGCGCATTGAAACGCCGATCCCTCGGGCCTCCATTGACATGCGGCAGGCTTTTTTCAGAGCGGGGTGCCGAGGATCACCTGGGCCGGGGAGAACTGCGCGCGCACGGTGTCGCCGGGGGCCAGGCGCAGGATGTCGATGCGCTCCTGGTCGACCAGCGCACACAGCGTCTGGCCGCTGGGCAGCTGGATGCGGACTTCGCAGGG
The DNA here is from genome assembly GCF_000689415.1 of Pseudomonas knackmussii B13. Classification (NCBI taxonomy): domain Bacteria; kingdom Pseudomonadati; phylum Pseudomonadota; class Gammaproteobacteria; order Pseudomonadales; family Pseudomonadaceae; genus Pseudomonas; species Pseudomonas knackmussii. The sequence goes on from NZ_HG322950.1 coordinate 541,959, forward strand.
GCCGTCGCCGGACTCGCGGATTTCTTCGATACGCCCCTCCAGCGCGTTGAGTCCTTGGGGACATTCGATCTTCGGCAGGTCGACGTAGAGCCAGCCGGCCTTCATCAGCGCGATCACCGGCCGACCGTCGCCCAGCTCCAGCTTCTCGGTGCTCTCGCGAGTAACCCTCGCGCGGATGTGGGCGCCACCAGGGAGTTCGATGGTGATCAGGTCGTTCAGGCCTTGCTCCTCGATGCCGCAGACGCGCCCGTGCAGCTGGTTGCGCGCGCTGGTGCGCATCATCAGGCGGCCGATCAGCTCCAGGTCCTCTTCCTGCTCGACTGACTCGAGCATCCGCTCGCGCAGCACCTCCAGGCGCTGGTAGAGCGCCAGCAGGCGTTCGCCGGCCGGGGTCAGGCGCGCGCCGCCGCCGCCCTTGCCGCCGACACTGCGCTCCACCAGCGGACGCTCGGCCAGGTTGTTGAGCTCGTCCACCGCATCCCAGGCGGTCTTGTAGCTCATGCCGGCAGCCTTGGCGGCCTGGGTGATGGAACCGAGCAGGGCGATCTGGGCGAGCAGGGCGATGCGTTGCGGGCGGCGGGTGACGTGCTGGGTCAGCAGGCTGAGGGTGGTCATGGACATCGTTTTTATTGGCGTTGGAATCAGGCGAGGCTGGTGCGCTCGTCGGGAAAAGGCAAGCGGAATCCGCCGGGCGTGTGCGCCGGTCGAGTCAGCCCGGCTTGGGCGTGCGCGCCAGGCAGTAGACGTCGACCCGCCGGGCCCCGGCCCGCAGCAGCAGGGCTGAAAGGGTGTCGGCGGTAGTGCCGGTGGTGAGCACGTCGTCCACCAGCGCCAGGTGGCGACCGCGCAGGGAGGCCGGGTTATCCACAGTGAAAGCATGGCGCAGGTTGCGCTTGCGGGCCGCTGCGTCCAGGCCTTGCTGTGGCGGGGTGTCCAGGACCCGGCGCAGCGGATCGGCGTAGGCCAGCCGCAGGTCGCGGGCCAGCCAGCGGGCGAGCAGTTGCGCCTGGTTGAACCCACGCTGGCGCTGACGGCGGGCGGACCAACACGGCACCGGCAGCAGCAGGTCCGGAACCGCCAGGCCCTCGCTGTAGGAATGCTGCAGATGCCGCGCGAGCAGGCTGCCGAGCAGACGGCCCATCGGTCGATCGCCGTGGTGCTTGAAGGCGGGGATCAGGCTGTCGAGGGGAAACCCGTAGTGCCAGGGCGCCTCGGTGTGGGCGAACGCCGGTGGTCGGCGCAGGCAGCCGCCGCAGTCCAGACCCTGGGTCGGCAGCGGCAGCGCGCAGCGCGGGCAACGCCCGCTAAGCCAGGGCAGGTCCGCCTCGCAGCCCGCGCACAGCGGCAGGTCGGAGCCGTGTGCGACGCCGCCGCAGAGCAGGCAGTCCGGGCGCGGGAAGGTCCAGCGTGGGCGCAAGCGCCCGATGAGTCGAGAGAAGTGCATCCGCGGCCTCCTGGCGGGTGGGAGGCGGCGGGAGACTCAGTGGATCAGCCAGCTCATCACGATGAGCCCGAGGAAGGTGAGTATCAGCCCGCCGAAGATCGAGCGCCGCAGCAGGGCGCGGACGCCACTGTAGAGAAGCAGCAGGCCGACGAAGAGTAGGACGAAGCTGAAGATCGAGACGTCCATGCCGATGGCCTTGGCCATACCGTGGAGGAACGCGTCCATGGCGCCCCAGATCATGCCGAGGAACCCGGAGAGGAATTCGACGAGGAAGCGGATGATCTTGCCGACAGTCTGGCCGAGCCAGTCGAAGACGCCTTCTGTTGCCATGGGTGCCTGGGGTTCCCGATCGATGCTGGTGGTGAGGTGGCGGATTGCCTTCAGGTCAATCAGTAAGTGATCAATATTTGATCACTTGTCGACCTGTGACTTTAACTTGGTTGACAGCGACCAAGGCTTACATATGATGCCTCGAAAGCCTGATCCGTCGCGCGCCCCGCGTGCTGTCCGAGAACAACGAGGCGCCCTCCAGCGTCCAAGGATTTTCCCCATGAGTGCAACCGCATCCGTCGCCACCCGTCATGACTGGACTCTCGCCGAGGTCCGCGCGCTCTTCGAGCAGCCCTTCAATGACCTGCTGTTCCAGGCGCAGACGGTGCACCGGGCGCACTTCGATCCGAACCGCGTGCAGGTCTCGACCCTGCTGTCGATCAAGACCGGCGCCTGCCCGGAAGACTGCAAGTACTGCCCGCAGTCCGGCCACTACAACACCGGCCTGGACAAGGAAAAACTGATGGAAGTGCAGAAGGTGCTGGAGGCGGCCGCCGAGGCCAAGGCCATCGGCTCCACCCGCTTCTGCATGGGCGCGGCCTGGAAGCACCCGTCGGCCAAGGACATGCCCTATGTCCTGGAGATGGTGAAAGGCGTCAAGAAGCTCGGCCTGGAAACCTGCATGACCCTCGGTCGCCTGGACCAGGAACAGACCCAGGCGCTGGCCGAAGCCGGCCTGGACTACTACAACCACAACCTCGACACCTCGCCGGAGTTCTACGGCAACATCATCACCACCCGTACCTACAGCGAGCGCCTGCAGACCCTGGCCTACGTGCGCGAGGCGGGGATGAAGATCTGCTCCGGCGGCATCCTCGGCATGGGCGAGTCGGTGGACGACCGCGCCGGCCTGCTGATCCAGCTGGCCAACCTGCCGGAGCACCCGGAATCCGTACCGATCAACATGCTGGTCAAGGTCAAGGGCACCCCGCTGGCCGAAGAGAAGGATGTCGATCCGTTCGACTTCATCCGCACCCTGGCCGTGGCCCGGATCATGATGCCGAAATCCCACGTGCGCCTGTCCGCCGGCCGCGAGCAGATGAACGAGCAGATGCAGGCCCTGGCCTTCATGGCCGGCGCCAACTCGATCTTCTACGGCGAGAAACTGCTGACCACCAAGAACCCGCAGGCCGAGAAGGACATGCAGCTGTTCGCCCGCCTCGGCATCAAGCCCGAAGAGCGTGAAGAGCACGCCGACGAAGTGCACCAGGCTGCCATCGAGCAGGCGCTGGTTGAGCAACGCGACTCGCAGCTGTTCTACAACGCCGCCTCGGTTTGATCTGCTTTTCTTTGTAGGAGCGAGCCTGCTCGCGAAGGTCCTGCAGCGGGGCTGATTCGCGAGCAAGCTCGCTCCTACAGAGTGGCTTCCGGACGGAAGCTAAGGGGTTGCGCATGTCCTTCGATCTCTCCGCCCGTCTTGCCCAGCGCAAGGCGGACGATCTCTACCGCCAGCGCCCGCTGCTGGAATCGCCGCAGGGGCCGCTGGTGCGCCTCGACGGCCGGCCGATGCTGGCCTTCTGTTCCAACGACTACCTGGGCCTGGCCAATCATCCCGAAGTGATCGCTGCGCTGCGTGACGGCGCCGAACGCTGGGGCGTGGGCGGTGGCGCTTCGCACCTGGTCAACGGCCATTGCGGCCCGCACCACGAACTGGAGCTGGCGCTCGCCGAATTCACCGGGCGACCGCGCGCATTGCTGTTCTCCACCGGCTACATGGCCAACCTGGGCGCGGTGACGGCGCTGGTCGGCAAGGGCGACACCGTCCTGGAAGACCGCCTCAACCATGCCTCCCTGCTGGACGCTGGCCTGCTGAGTGGAGCGCGCTTCTCGCGGTACCTGCACAACGATGCGGCCAGCCTCGCGTCGCGCCTCGGCAAGGCCGAGGGCAACACCCTGGTGGTCACCGACGGCGTGTTCAGCATGGACGGCGACCTCGCCGACCTGCCCGCGCTCTGTGCCGAGGCGAAACGCCATGGCGCCTGGGTGATGGTCGACGATGCCCACGGCTTCGGCCCGCTGGGCGAAAACGGCGGCGGCATCGTCGAGCACTTCGGCCTCAGCCAGGAAGACGTGCCCGTGCTGGTCGGCACCCTGGGCAAGGCTTTCGGCACGGCCGGTGCTTTCGTCGCCGGCAGCGAAGAGCTGATCGAGACCCTGATCCAGTTCGCCCGCCCGTACATCTACACCACCAGCCAACCGCCGGCGGTGGCCTGCGCGACGCTGAAGAGCCTGGAGTTGCTGCGCAGCGAAAGCTGGCGCCGCGAGCACCTGCGCGTGCTGATCGAGCGCTTCCGCCGGGGCGCCGAAGCCATCGGCCTGACCCTGATGGACAGCGCCACGCCGATCCAGCCGATCCTCATCGGCGGCAGGCGCCCCGCCCCAGGGCCCTCGCGCTGTCAGCCGCGCTGCGCGACCACGGCATCCTGGTCGGCGCCATCCGTCCGCCGACCGTGCCGGCTGGCAGCGCCCGCCTGCGCGTGACCCTGAGCGCCAGCCACAGCGAGGCGCAGGTCGACCGCCTGCTCGAAGCGCTGGAGCAGAGCTGGCGGCAGGTTTCGAGCAGCCTGCTGGCGGAAATCGATGCGGAGGAGGGCGACGATGCGTGACCAACTGATCCTGCTGCCAGGCTGGGGCCTGGGCAGCGCGCCGCTGGAGCCGCTGTGCGATGCGCTGCGCGAGCAGGCGCCGCACCTGGCCGTGCATATCGAGCCGCTGCCGGCGGATGGCGACGCCGCGACCTGGCTGGACAGCCTCGACGACGAAGTGCCGCGCGACGCCTGGCTGGCCGGCTGGTCTCTCGGCGGCATGCTCGCCGCCGAACTGGCCGCGCGCCGCGGCGAGTCCTGCCGTGGGCTCATCACCTGCGCCGCCAACGCCAGTTTCCGCCAGCGTGACGACTGGGCTTACGCCATGCCCAATACCGTCTTCGAGGACTTCTTCGAAGCCTTCCTGCTGGAGCCCGAACTGACCCTCAAGCGCTTCACCCTGCTGGTCAGCCAGGGCGCCCGCGATGCCCGCACCCTGGCGCGGCAGCTGCAGGTGGCCATGCCGGCGCCGCAGGTCGAGGCGCTGTCCGCCGGCCTGCAACTGCTCGGCAGCCTGGACACCCGTGGCGCGCTGAGCCGCTATCCCGGCCCGCAACTGCACCTGTTCGCCGGCAACGACGCGCTGGTGCCGGCCCGCGCCGCCGAGGCGCTGCTGGAGTGGCTGCCGGACGTGGAAGTCAGCGTCATCGAAGGCGCCAGCCACGGGCTGCCGCTGGAGCGCCCGGACGAGGTGGCCGCGGCCATCCTGCAATTCATTCACGAGGGTGACGATGTCTGAGTTACCGGCCGATGGCGTGCTGCCCGACAAGCGCCAGGTCGCTGCATCCTTCTCCCGCGCGGCCGCCAGCTACGATGCGGTCGCCGAACTGCAGCGCGGAGTAGGCGACAGCCTGCTCGAACGCGTGCCGGCCGACCTGGCGCCGCAGCGCTGGATCGACCTGGGCTGCGGCACCGGCTACTTCAGCCGGGCCCTGGAGCAGCGCTTCGCGGCTGCCGAAGGGGTGGCCGTGGATATCGCCGAGGGCATGCTGCGTTTCGCCCGCGAGCGCGGCGGTGCGCGCGCCTTCGTCGGCGGGGACGCCGAGCGCCTGCCGCTGCGCGAAGGCTGCTGCGACCTGCTGTTCTCCAGCCTCGCCATCCAGTGGTGCGCCAACCTGGGCGCGGTGCTGGGCGAGGCGCGACGGGTCCTGCGCGGCGGCGGGGTGTTCGCCTTCAGCAGCCTGTGCGTCGGCACCCTCGGCGAGCTGCGCGCCAGTTGGCAGGCGGTGGACGGCTTCGTCCATGTGAACCGCTTCCGCGAGTTCGCCGGGTACCAGGCGCAGTGCGCTGCCAGCGGATTGGAAGTGCTCGAACTCTTCACCGAAGACCGCGTGCTGCACTTCCCCGACCTGCGCAGCCTGACCCACGAACTCAAGGCGCTAGGCGCGCACAACCTCAACCCGGGGCGCCCTGGTGGCCTTACTGGTCGAGCCCGGGTGCGTGCGCTGATCGACGCCTACGAACAATTCCGTCAGCCCGAGGGCCTGCCGGCAACCTACAGGGTGGTTCACGCCGTCCTGCGCAAACCCGCTTGATCTACGTAGGCGCGCGCTAGCTCGCTCTTGCGATTGTTGTTTGAGGAATTCCATGTCCCACGCGTATTTCATCACCGGCACCGACACCGAAATCGGCAAGACCACCATCGCCTGCGGCCTGCTGCAGGCCGCCCGCCAGGCCGGGCTGTCGACGGCGGCGGCCAAGCCGGTGGCCTCCGGTTGCGAGCGCCGCCCCGAAGGCCTGCGCAACAGCGACGCGCTGGCGCTGCTGGACGAATGCACCCTGCCGCTGAGCTATGAAGAGGTGAATCCCTTCGCCTTCGCGCCGGCCATCGCACCGCACCTGGCGGCACGCGAAGTCGGCGTGGCGCTGAGCGCGGAAACCCTGATCGGCCCGGTGCGCCATGTGCTGGCCAAAGGTGCCGAATTCACCGTGGTGGAAGGCGCAGGTGGCTGGCGCGTGCCGCTGGCGGGCGAAGAGAGCCTGTCGGACCTGGCCATCGCGCTCGGGCTGCCGGTGATCCTGGTGGTCGGCGTGCGCCTGGGCTGCATCAACCATGCGGTGCTCAGCGCCGAAGCGATCCTGCGCGATGGCCTGCAACTGGCAGGCTGGGTCGCCAACATCGTCGACCCGCACACCTCGCGCCTGGAAGAAAACCTCGCGACCCTCGCCGAACGCCTGCCGGCGCCCTGCATCGGTCGCGTGCCGCGCCTATCCGCACCGTCTTCGCTCGCCGTGGCCTCCCACCTCGACCTGGGAATTCTCGACCTGCCTGACTGATGGCCTTTGAATATCATTGGAGATCCTGCTTGAATATCAGCCGGGTCTCACCTTCGACGAGTGAACAGCATGGAAATCTCCGGTAACGCATTCAGCACCGGTCTGCAGGGTCTGAACAGAAGCCTGCAGCAGGTCGACCGTGCTGCGTCCCGGGTCGCCGCGCAGCCGGCTGCTTCCAGCGGCGATGACCTGACCGCGCCGCTCGTCGATATGCAACAGGCCAAGTACGCCGCCCTGGCCAACAGCCGCACCCTGCAGGTGGCTGACCAGACCCTCGGGACGCTGATCGACATCAGCGTCTGACGTTTCGTAGCCCTTCAGAATCTCCCTTCAGTAATTTCTGCATTTCGGTAGGCCACTCGCTTACCGAGGCCCTTGCCCTGCGCTTTACTTGTTTCTCAGAAACCCTTGCCGGGCGGCGCTCTGACGCGCGCTCGCGAGCGTGACCGGGTGGTCGGTCTGCGCGCTTGACAAGGTTTTGGCGTAAACGTATGTTTCAAACGCCTGTTTGAGAGTCGGGGCGCGGACGCGCATCGACTGGGCGGCCGGGAACGCTCCCGCACAGCGACCGAACGAGCGGTCGCCCATTAACCAGAACCCTTCGTAGAGGTTTACCGCTATGCCTGATTACAAGGCCCCCTTGCGTGATATCCGTTTCGTTCGCGACGAGCTGCTGGGCTACGAAGCGCACTACCAGAACCTGCCGGGCGCCCAGGACGCCACGCCGGACATGGTGAATGCCATCCTCGAAGAGGGTGCCAAGTTCTGCGAACAAGTGATCGCTCCGCTGAACCGCGTCGGCGACCTGGAAGGCTGCCAGTGGAGCCCGGAAGGCGTTAAGACCCCGACCGGCTTCAAAGAGGCCTACAAGCAGTTCGTCGAAGGCGGCTGGCCGAGCCTGGCCCACGACGTCGAGCACGGCGGCCAGGGCCTGCCGGAGTCCCTGGGCATGGCCATCAGCGAGATGGTCGGCCAAGCCAACTGGTCCTGGGGCATGTACCCGGGCCTGTCCCACGGTGCCATGAACACCCTGCACGCCCACGGCACTCCCGAGCAGCAGCAGACCTACCTGACCAAACTGGTTTCCGGCGAATGGACCGGCACCATGTGCCTGACCGAGCCGCATTGCGGCACCGACCTGGGCATGCTGCGCACCAAGGCCGAGCCTCAGGCTGACGGCACCTACAAGGTCACCGGCACCAAGATCTTCATCTCCGCTGGTGAACACGACATGGCCGACAACATCGTCCACATCGTGCTGGCCCGCCTGCCCGACGCCCCGCAAGGCACCAAGGGCATCTCGCTGTTCATCGTGCCGAAGTTCCTGCCCAACGCCGAAGGCGGCGTAGGTGAGCGCAACGCCGTTTCCTGTGGCTCGCTCGAACACAAGATGGGCATCCACGGCAACGCTACCTGCGTGATGAACTTCGACGCCGCTACCGGCTTCCTGATCGGCCCGCCGAACAAGGGCCTGAACTGCATGTTCACCTTCATGAACACCGCTCGCCTGGGTACCGCGCTGCAAGGCCTGGCCCACGCCGAAATCGGTTTCCAGGGTGGCATCGCCTACGCTCGCGAGCGTCTGCAAATGCGTTCGCTGACTGGCCCGAAAGCCCCGGAAAAGGCCGCCGACCCGATCATCGTGCATCCGGACGTGCGCCGCATGCTGCTGACCATGAAGGCCTTCGCCGAAGGCAACCGCGCCATGCTGTACTTCGCTGCCAAGCAGGTCGACATCGTGCAGCGCAGCCAGGACGAAGAGCAGAAGAAAGCCGCCGATGCGATGCTGGCCTTCCTCACGCCGATCGCCAAGGCGTTCATGACCGAAGTCGGTTTCGAAGCCGCCAACCATGGCGTGCAGATCTTCGGTGGCCACGGCTTCATCGCCGAGCACGGCATGGAGCAGAACGTGCGTGACAGCCGTATCTCCTGCCTGTACGAAGGCACCACCGGCGTCCAGGCGCTGGACCTGCTGGGCCGCAAGATCCTGATGACCCAGGGCGAGGCGCTCAAGGGCTTCACCAAGATCGTGCACAAGTTCTGCCAGGCCAACGAAGGCAACGAAGCCGTCAAGGAATTCGTCGCACCGCTGGCTGCGCTGAACAAGGAGTGGGGCGAGCTGACCATGAAGGTCGGCATGGCTGCCATGAAGGATCGCGAGGAAGTCGGTGCCGCTTCGGTCGACTACCTGATGTACTCCGGCTACGCCTGCCTGGCCTACTTCTGGGCCGACATGGCGCGCCTGGCTGCCGAGAAACTGGCTGCCGGCACCAGCGAAGTCGCCTTCTACGAGGCCAAGCTGAAGACCGCGCGCTTCTACTTCCAGCGCATCCTGCCGCGTACCCGCGCGCATGTCGGTTCCATGCTGTCCGGCGCCAGCAACCTGATGGACCTGGCCGAGGAAGATTTCGCCCTCGGTTACTGATGGCTAGGCCGGGGCGACCCGGCCTCTCCCCAGTGCAAAAGCCCGCCTCCGGCGGGCTTTTTTGTGCGCCCCGACAAGCAGTGCAAGCGATTAAATGCCATCATTGGGCCACTTTGCCGCGCGCCCGCGAAGAGGCGTCGGCCCACTCCTGGATTCCTTCGTGCTCGCACTTGCCCGTTACCGGCCCAGTCATTTTCTCGCGCCCTTGCTGTTCCTGCCGGCAGGCCTGGTTGCGGGCTCCTTGCCGGCGATGAACGAGTTCTTCTTCTCTTTGTTCAACGTCCTGCCAACCGTGCTCCTGCTGCTCGGCGGCGCCCTCTGCCTGATCTACGGACGGCAGCGCCAGCTGTTCATGCTGGCGGTGGTGTACATCGGCTACTTCCTGCTCGACACGCAGGTCGATTTCTACCGCGATACGGGAGCGCCGCGCGCCGATGCGCCGCAGGTCTATCACCTGGTCTGCCTGTTGTTGCCGCTGCTCTACGGGCTGTATGGCATCTGGCAGGAGCGTACCCACCTGCTGCAGGACATGTTCGCCCGCGGCGCCGTGCTGGCGGCTGTCGCCGCACTGGCCACCGGGCTGTCGCGCAGCTTTCCCCAGGGTTTGCTCGACCTGGTCAGCAGCGTCTACTGGCCGTCCCTGCAGGTCCACTGGATGGTCCTGGCGCAGCTGTCGTACCTGGCGTTCCTGCTGGCCTTCGGCTTACTGCTGACCAGCTATCTGCGCCAGCCAAGGCCGTTGCATGCCGCGCAGTTGCTCGGTCTGTTCGGCCTGTTGTGGATGCTGCCCAAGGTCTTCCTGTTGCCCTACGCGCTGCACGCGATGAGCAGCCTGGTGATGTTCAACCTCACCGCGGCGGTGGCCCACGAGGCCTACCTGATGGCCTTCCGCGATGAACTCACCGGCTTGCCCGGACGCCGCGCGCTCAACGAGCGCTTCCAGCGCCTCGGCCAGCAGTACGTGCTGGCGATGGTCGACGTCGACCACTTCAAGCGCTGCAACGACACCTATGGCCACGACGTCGGCGACCAGGTGCTGCGCATGGTCGCCAGCCGCCTGCGCAAGATCGGCGGGGGGGGGGAGGGGTATCGCTACGGTGGCGAGGAATTCACCCTGGTCTTCCCGGGCAAGTCGATGGAAGCCTGCCTGCCGCACCTGGAAGACATTCGCCAGATGATCGAGGGCTACGCCATGCAACTGCGCGACCGTGGTTCGCGCCCCGGCGACGACCGCCAGGGCCGCAGCCAGCGGCGCGGGCAGAGCAGCCAGGCGATCAGCGTGACCATCAGCATCGGAGTGGCCGAACGCGACGCCGAACAGCGCACCCCGGAGGAGGTGGTCAAGTCTGCCGACCAGGCGCTCTATGCGGCCAAGAGCGGCGGCCGCAACCGCGTCTCGGTGCACGGCAAGAGCCGTCGCGGCGCGGTGCGCACGGCCTGATGCGGCGGCGGGTTATGGTCGCGCATTCATCGCATGCAGGGTGATTGCCTGTAGTTTCCGGAGCACAGTAGGTTCAGACCTTTCGCGCGCCGTTCTGGCGCGGTACCGACTGGAGAACTGCCATGCCCGATTACAAGGCCCCCCTGCGTGATGTGCGTTTCCTGATCGACGAAGTCTTCGATTTCGCCGGCGGCTACCAGGCGCTGGGCGCGACCGATGCCAGTCCGGACATGGTTTCGGCGATCCTCGAAGAGGGCGCCAAGTTCTGCGAGCAGGTGCTGGCGCCGCTCAATCGCTCCGGCGACGAAGAGGGCTGCCACTTCGACAACGGCGTGGTGACCACGCCCAAGGGCTTCAAGGAAGCCTATGCGCAGTACGTCGAAGGTGGCTGGAACGGCGTGTCCGCCGACCCCGAATACGGTGGCCAGGGCCTGCCGCCGTCGCTCGGCCTGCTGGTCAGCGAGATGATCGGCGCCTCCAACTGCTCCTGGGGCATGTACCCGGGCCTGACCCGCGGCGCCATGGCCGCCATCCACGCCCACGGCACCGCCGAGCAGAAGAACGCCTACCTGCCGCGCATGACCGCCGGCACCTGGACCGGCACCATGTGCCTGACCGAGCCGCACTGCGGCACCGACCTCGGCATCATCAAGACCCGCGCCGTGCCCAATGCCGACGGCAGCTACGCGATCAGCGGCACCAAGATCTTCATTTCCGCCGGCGAGCACGACATGAGCGAGAACATCATCCACCTGGTGCTCGCCAAGCTGCCCGACGCGCCGGCCGGCACCAAGGGCATCTCGCTGTTCATCGTGCCGAAGTTCACCCTCGATGCCGCCGGCGAGGCCGGTGCGCGCAATGCCGTCTCCTGCGGCTCCATCGAGCACAAGATGGGCATCAAGGCCTCGGCCACCTGCGTGATGAACTTCGACGGCGCCACCGGCTACCTGATCGGCGAGGCCAACAAGGGCCTGGCCTGCATGTTCACCATGATGAACCACGCGCGCCTGGGCACCGGGATGCAGGGCCTGTGCCTCGGCGAGACCAGCTACCAGGGCGCCGTGAAATACGCCCGCGACCGGCTGCAGATGCGCGCCCTGACCGGTCCGAAGGCGCCGGACAAACCGGCCGACCCGATCATCGTCCACCCGGACGTGCGCCGCATGCTGCTGACCATGAAGGCGTTCAACGAAGGCAACCGCGCGCTGGCCTACTTCACCGCGCAGCTGCTGGACGTCGAGCACCTCGCCGAAAGCGCCGAAGAACGCGAGCAGGCGGCCAACCTGCTGGCCTTCCTCACCCCGATCTGCAAGGCCTTCATGACCGAGACCGGCCTGGAAGCCACCAACCTGGGCATGCAGGTGTTCGGCGGCCACGGCTTCATCCGCGAGTGGGGCATGGAGCAGCTGGTTCGGGACTGCCGCATCGCCCCGATCTACGAAGGCACCAATGGCATCCAGGCCCTCGACCTGCTCGGCCGCAAGGTGCTCGGCAGCCAGGGCAAGCTGCTGATGGGCTTCACCAAGCTGGTCCACAAGCTCTGCCAGGAACACGCCGAACACCCGCAGCTGAAGGCCCAGGTGGCGCAGCTCGCAGCGCTGAACAAGCAGTGGGGCGAGCTGACCCAGAAAGTCGGCATGGCGGCGATGAAGAACCCCGACGAAGTCGGCGCCGCGGCCGTGGACTACCTGATGTTCTCCGGCTACATCACCCTCGGCTACTTCTGGCTGCGCATGGCCCTCGTCGCCCAGCAGAAGCTGGAGGCGGGCAACGGCGAAGCGGATTTCTACCAGGCCAAGCTGGCCACTGCTGACTTCTACTTCGCCCGCCTGCTGCCGCGCGCCGCAGCGCACAAGGCGGCTGTGGAGGCCGGTGGCGAAAGCCTTATGCGCCTGTCTGCCGAGCAGTTCGCGCTCTAAGGCGTCAGCGCATTCCCGACAGGCCCCCGCTGATACCGGGGGCCTGTTCGTTCCTGCATTTTGCAGTGCACAATTTTGTGACTGGAATTAGATAAATGGTCATATCATGGCGCTACAAACCTGAAGCGGTGTTGGAGTAGACTCCGGCAGCGCACCATTGCGTACGAATCATCCCGTTTTTGCTGGCTGCCCGTTCAGCCGCTGTTCGCTAGAGGAATCCGATCGTGGCTGACTACAAAGCACCCCTGCGCGACATGCAGTTCGTCCTCAACGAAGTCTTCGAGGTGGGCAACCTCTGGGCACAACTGCCCGGCCTGGCCGAGACGGTAGACGTCGAAACCGCCAACGCCATCCTCGAAGAAGCCGGCAAGGTCACCGCGGGCGTGATCGCCCCGCTGAACCGTAGCGGCGACGAAGAAGGCTGCAGCTGGAGCGCCGAAGGCGTGAAGACCCCGGCCGGCTTCCCCGAGGCCTATCGCACCTACGCCGAAGGCGGCTGGGTGGGCGTGGGCGGCGACCCGGAATTCGGCGGCATGGGCATGCCCAAGGTGATCGGCGCGCAGGTCGAGGAGATGGTCAACGCGGCCAACCTGTCCTTCGGCCTGTACCCGATGCTGACCGCCGGCGCTTGCCTGTCGCTGCTCAACCACGCCAGCGAAGCACTCAAGGCCAAGTACCTGCCGAACATGTACGCCGGCACCTGGGCCGGTTCCATGTGCCTGACCGAACCCCACGCCGGCACCGACCTGGGCATGATCCGCACCAAGGCCGAGCCCCAGGCCGACGGCAGCTACAAGATCAGCGGCACCAAGATATTCATTACCGGCGGCGAGCACGACCTGACCGAGAACATCGTCCACCTGGTGCTGGCCAAGCTGCCCGACGCGCCGGCCGGCTCCAAGGGCATCTCGCTGTTCCTGGTGCCGAAGGTGATGGTCAACGACGACGGCTCGCTCGGTGAGCGCAACGCCGTTTCCTGCGGCTCCATCGAACACAAGATGGGCATCAAGGCGTCCGCCACCTGCGTGATGAACTTCGACGGCGCCACCGGCTGGATCGTCGATGCGCCGAACAAGGGCCTGGCGGCCATGTTCACCATGATGAACTACGAGCGCCTGGGCGTTGGCATCCAGGGCCTGGCGACCGGCGAGCGCTCCTACCAGAGCGCCGTGGAATACGCCCGCGAGCGTATCCAGAGCCGCGCGCCGACCGGCCCGGTAGCCCAGGACAAAGCCGCCGACCCGATCATCGTCCACCCGGACGTGCGCCGCATGCTGCTGACCATGAAAGCGCTGAACGAGGGCGGTCGCGCCTTCTCCAGCTATGTCGCCATGCAGCTGGACACCGCCAAGTACAGCGAAGAGCCGGCCACGCGCAAGCGCGCCGAAGAGCTGGTCGCCCTGCTGACTCCGGTGGCCAAGGCCTTCCTCACCGACATGGGCCTGGAAACCACCGTCCACGGCCAGCAGATCTTCGGCGGCCACGGCTTCATCCGCGAGTGGGGCCAGGAGCAACTGGTGCGCGATTGCCGCATCACCCAGATCTACGAAGGCACCAACGGCATCCAGGCGCTGGACCTGATGGGCCGCAAGATCGTCGGCAGCGGTGGCGCCTTCGCCAAGCACTTCACCGACGAGATCCGCGCCTTCACCGCTTCGGCCGCTGCCGAGCTGGCCGAGTTCACCGGCCCGCTGAACGCCGCCGTGCAGAACCTGGAAGAACTGACCGCCTGGGTACTGGACCGCGCCAAGGGCAACCCCAACGAGATCGGCGCCGCGTCGGTCGAATACCTGCAGGTCTTCGGCTACACCGCCTACGCCTACATGTGGGCGCTGATGGCCCGCGCCTCGCTGGGCAAGGAAGGCCAGGACGAGTTCTACGCCACCAAGCTGGGCACCGCGCGTTTCTACTTCGCCCGCCTGCTGCCGCGTATCCACTCGCTGAGCGCCTCGGTGAAAGCCGGCAGCGAATCGCTGTACCTGCTGGACGCCGCGCAGTTCTAAGCGAGCGCTGCACGAGAATGCCCCGCCTCGGCGGGGCTTTTTCGTTTCAGCGAAATAACAGCCTTGTAAGCCTAGGCTTACAAGGCGCGGTGTCATTTGGCGTCTACCGAGTGCTTGGTTCGGTGGGTAATCTAACAACCAGTCAGGACATTGCGCAGGAAGCGCCAACGACAAAACGGAAAGAAAGGGATTCCACCACGGATGGTGGCCAGCACGGACGTCAGGATATCGGTCTGCAAAACCCCGCCCGCAAGGCGGGGTTTTTCTTTGCCTGCGATTTTTGCGGGCTGTTTTCTACGGGCGCAAATGACTTTTTGGGCCATTCCCCTTCGGGCCAGCGCAAGCGCTGTTCGCGATAGAGCCGCGTCCCGCGTTCGCGGGAGTGACGGGGTAAGGGGCTTGCTTCTTATCGTCTTCCCCGCCGCGAACGCGGGGACCCAGAAGTAACGTAGGAGCGGACCTTGTCCGCGATAGCCGGAATTCCGGGCGCGGTTCGTGGATGAGATCCACTCCTACAAAAAGCCTTACACCGCCCCTTCCAGCAGCGAGCGCAGCAGCTCCACGGTCGTGTGCTGACGCTGCGCATCGCGATAGACCAGCCCCACGCTCAGCGGAATGCGCGGCTCGCTCAAGGGCTTCCAGAGCAGATCGCGATTGCTGTTGGTCTGCCGTGCGCGGCCCGGCAGCACGGTGGCGAACTGGCTGTGTGGAAGGCTGTCGAGGATGCCGGTCATGTGGTTCAGCTCGGCCTGCACCCTGGGGCGCCGGCCGATGGCGGCTAGTTGCTCCTGCCAGATCTGCCGGGCGCGGAATTCTTCGCCGAGCAGCAGCATCGGCAGCTCCGCGGCCTGGGCCAGCGAGACCTTCTTGAATTCCCGCAGCGGATGGTCCGTCGGGATCACCAGCTGCAGCTCGTCCGGATACAGCTCCACCCCGTGCAGCGCCGGCTGGCGCGGCGGCAGGAAGCCGATGCCGATATCCAGCTGCCCGCCCATCAGCCGCCGTTCGATTTCCACCCCGGACAGCTCGTACATGCGCACCTGCAAGTGCGGCTGCGCGGTATGCAGACGCTCCACCAGATGCGGCACCAGGTTGGCATTCACCGTCTGCAACACGCCGATGGCCAGGCTGCGCGGGGAATGCCCGCGGAAGCCGCGCAAGGCATCGTGAGCGCGCTCCAGGCCATCGAGCAGGGGCACCGCGTGGTTGTAGAGGGTGTGTGCTGCGACTGTCGGCAGCAGACGTTTGCCGCTGCGCTGGAACAACGCCACATCGAGGTTCTGCTCGAGCTGGCGGATCTGCTGCGAAAGCGCCGGCTGGGACAGCGCCAGGCGTTCGGCTGCACGCCCTACGTGACCTTCCTCGTAGAGCGCGACGAAATAGCGGAGTTGGCGAAAATCCATAAGCGGGGCTTATCAACGAAACTGGAAAATCGAAATGGATAGGGACCTATCCGAGCGCCTAGTCTATTGCCACTCCGCCGCCACAGCGGGCTAGACAAAGGTGGAAGACGCCGTCATTCCGGGCGTTTCCATAGGCAAAGTCGAAGAGTGCAGGCGCCGACCTGCGCTGCCAGGGCCGTGATCAAGTGGAAGAGCGGATGGCCCGCCTGCAGGGCCCCGAATGCAGGAGAGCCGCTCCGTCGTCAGACGCAGCGGCTCTCCACAACCTGCCTCGCGCCCGCCCCCGGACGTCGTTTTGGTCCACCGGGGCGGCTTTTATCTGCCGAGGGTGCGCAACGCGCCTTGGCTCTTTGTAGGAGCGAGCTTGCTCGCGAACCAGCCCCGCAGCGGGGCTGCGGCGTTACAACTCGATCTCACCCCCCCGCCAGCGCGCATAGCTCGGTGAAGTCGACGATCTCCGTCTCCCGTCCGTTTACCTGCACCAGGCCGTTCTTCTGCAGGCGGGTGAAGCTGCGCGAGACGGTTTCCACCGCCAGCCCCAGGTAATCGCCGATCTCGTGGCGCGACATGCTCAGGCGGAAGCGCAGGGCGGAGAAGCCGCGCTCGCGGAAGTGCGCGGAAATGTTCAGCAGGAAGGCGGCGATCCGCGAGTCGGCATTGAGCCGCGAAAGCAGCAGCTTCATCTGCTGATCCTCGCGAATCTTCCGACTCATCATCAGCAGCAGCTGGTGCGACAGCCCGGGAATCTGCTGCGACAGCTGCTCCAGCTGGTCGAAAGGAATCTCGCTGCACAGCGTGCTTTCCAGGGCGATGGCCGACACCGGGTAGCTGCCCTCGTCCATGCCGGAGAAGCCGAAGATCTCGTTGGCGTAATAGAAGCCGGTGATCTTCTCGATGCCTTGTTCGTTGGTGGTCACCGTCTTCAGCGAACCGGAGCGCACCAGGTAGACGTTGTGGAAGGGGTCGCCCTGGCGGAACAGGTGGTCGCCCTTATGCAGCAAGTGGCCGGGCTTGATGATCGCTTCCAGCTCGAGAAGCTTGTCGTCGCTGAGGGTGGGCGGCGCCAGTCGACAGTTCTTGCAATACGGTTGCGGCTTCAACATCTGATTCATCCGATAGTCCCCTATACGCCAGCCGCAACCGCGTCCGGCGGCCGATTTCACTCCTAAGAACATAGCAACAGATGGGCGTCTGTCATCCACGGCTGACAGAGCTGTCCGTGCTGATGCGTGGCTTTTTCGATACTCGTTCGTAATCCGCGTCTGACCGCCTTTTCACCTGTTCCGGAGCAGCAGAAGCGGTGAATGGCCTCGTGTCCTTGATGGCGATAACTCGCGCGCAGGACCTGCCGGCGGTCGCCGCCAACGGCTAGATGAAATCTCGGGCTGGCTTCGTGAAATTCGTTGTGATATTTTTCATGAAAAATAGATACGACAATTTCACGAGGTCGCCATGTTCCTGCGTTCGAACCAGCCTGTCGGCACTTACTACGCCGCTGCCAATCCGGAGTTGCTGCAGCCCCGCGCACAACTGACGGACGCGCTGGAGTGCGAAGTGCTGGTGATCGGCGCCGGGTTCAGTGGCCTGCACACCGCGCTGCAGCTCGCCGAAGGCGGGCGCCAGGTGTGCGTGATCGAAGCCAGCCGCATCGCCTGGGCGGCGTCCGGGCGCAACGGCGGCCAGGCATTGCCCGGCTGGTCCAGCGACCTCGGCCCGATCGAGGACGACCTCGGCCATGAAGGCGCCCTGCGCTTGTGGCAAGGCATGCTCTGGGCCGCGCGCGAACTGCGCGACCTGCCGCAGCGCCACGGCTTCGACTGCGACTACCGCGTCGGCCACCTGTGGACCGCCGTGCTGCCGCGCCGCGTCGGCATGCTCGAAGCGTGGCAGGAAGAGGCCGCCAAGCGTTGGGGCTACGAAGGCCTGCAGATGATCTCCCGCGCCGAGCTGCCGCAGTGGGTCGCCAGCGACCGCTACCTCGCCGGCCTGTACGACCCGAACTCCGCGCACATCAACCCGCTGAAACTCGCCTACGGCCTCGCCGATGCGATCGAGAGGGCCGGCGGGCGCATCTTCGAACAAACCCGCGCGCTGCGTTACAGCGAGCAGGGCAATGGCTACCTCGTCGAAACCGAGCACGGCACCGTGCGCTGCTCCGCCCTGGTACTGGCCTGCAACGCCTACATCGACGGCCTGGATAAAGACGTCTCGGGGCGCATCCTGCCGGTCGGCACCTACCAGGTCGCCACCGCGCCGCTGGGGGCCGAGCTCGCGCACTCGTTGCTGCCGAAGAACTGCTGCGTCACCGACAACCAGTTCGTCCTCGACTACTTCCGCCTGACCCCTGACCACCGCCTGCTGTTCGGCGGCGGCTGCACCTACCTGGGCGGCCTGCCCAGCGACATCCGCGCCGCCACCCGGCCGTACCTCGAGCGGGTGTTCCCGCAGCTGCGTGGCGTGGAGCTGGAATACGCCTGGGGCGGGCACATCGACTGCAGCATGCGCCGCACGCCGGACGTCGGTCGCCGCGGCAATCTCTTCTGGCTGCAGGGCTATTCCGGCCATGGCGTACTGCCCAGCCTGGCCGCGGCCCGTGCGGTCAGCCAGGCGATGCTCGGTCGCGAAGAGGAACTTGATCTCTATCAACGCCTTAGCAATCCCGGCTTCCCCGGCGGTCAGCGATTTGCCGCGCCACTGGAAGCCATTGGAAAAGCCTGGTATCGGTTGCGGGACTTCTTCTGACCCGAGCCGGAATGCGCCTATGCAAGAACACGAAAACGAACACCTCGCGACCCTGATCCGCGACCTGCGCAAGCACAAGGGCCTGACCCTTGGCGCGCTGGCCGAGCGGATCGGTCGCTCGGTCGGCTTCCTCTCCCAGGTCGAGCGCGGCCTGTCGCGCCCGACCGTGGCCGACCTCACCGCCATCAGCGAAGCACTGGGTGTGCCGACCACCTATTTCTATGCCGGCGGCCCATCGCGCACGACCTCCTGGGTCACCCGCCCGGCCGACCGCCGCACGCTCTACTACGCCGGCGGCATCACCGACATCCTCGCTTCGCCGAGCATGTCCGGCGGCTTCTCGATGCTCGACAGCATCCTCGCGCCCGGCGCCACCAGCGGTGAAGACCACCTCAACGACAGCTCCGAGCAGGGCGGCTTCGTCCTCGAAGGCGAACTGACCCTCTGGTACCAGGACGAAACCGTCACCCTTTACCCAAACGACAGCTTCCAGCTGCCGCCGCACGCCAAGTTCCGCTACGGCAATCTCACCGACAAACCAACGAGGGTGCTCTGGATCTTCACCTGATTCCCTCGCAGGCCCTCGCGGCCTGCCGGGTGAACGCTCCGGCCGCGCCTGACACACAGGCAACTACAAGATGAACCGCCAAACCTTCCCCGATCTGCTCAGCGAAGTTCGCGCCTTCCGCGCCCAGTACCCGGAGGTCCGCTACGTCGACCTGATCTGCCTGGACATCCCCGGGCACTTCTACGGCAAGCGCTACCCGGTCGACATGCTCGAGAAAGTCGCCGCCGGCAGCCCGCTGAAGCTGCCGCAGAACTGCGTCCTGCTGGGCGTGCAGGGCGGCCTGCACCCGATCGGCGACTACTGCTTCAACGACGGCGATCCGGACGCCCCGCGCCGCCTGGTGCCCGGCAGCCTCAAGCCGGTGCGCTGGGAGAACCAGCCGCTGGGCCAGATGCTGATCACCTCCGACGGCACCGAGGCGCCCATCGAGTTCGAGCCGCGCGAAGTGCTGGCCCGCGTGCTGAAGCGCCTGGAAGGCAAGGGCATCCGCCCGGTAGTGGCGTTCGAGCTGGAGTTCTACCTGTTCGACAAGAAGCTCAAGGACGGCCTGCCGCAGTACCCGCGCGACCCGCTGTGCGACGACGAAGACGACCAACCGAACATGCACATCGAGCGCCTGTCGCGCTTCTCCGACGTGCTCCATGAAGTGGTCGAAGCCGCCCGCGAGCAAGGCGTGGACGCCAACGTCATCACCGCCGAAATCGGCCCGGGCCAGTTCGAGATCAACTTCGCCCACTGCGAAGACGGCCTGCACGCCGCCGACCAGGCCGCGCTGTTTACCCGCGCCACCCGCGGCGTTGCGCTCAAGCACGGCCACCGCGCCAGCTTCATGAGCAAGCCCTACCTGCACGCGCCGGGCAGCGGCATGCACGTGCACGTCAGCCTGTACGACCGCGAAGGCAAGAACCTGCTCGACGGCGACAACCAGCGCCCGCTGCGCCACGCGGTGGCCGGCTGCCTGGAACTGCTGCCGCACTGCATGCCGATCTTTGCCGCCAACCACAACGCCTACCGCCGCTACGGCTCCCGCGTGAACGCCGCGAGCAAGGCCAGCTGGGGCTTCGAAGACCGCGACGCGTGCATCCGCATCCCGGAATCCGACGGCAAGAACCTGCGCATCGAACACCGCCTCGCCGGCGCCGACGCCAACCCCTACCTGGTCCTGGCCGCCATCCTCACCGGCATGGAACACGGCCTGGAAGCCGGCAAGGAGCCGATCCCGTCGCTCAACGAAGATCGCGAAAGCGGCATCGAATTCCCCCGCGACATGCTCGGCGCGGTGGCCGCGATGGAAAACCACCCGGTGGTGAAGGACGGCCTGGGCAGCGAGTTCGTCTTCGTCTACTGCGAGAACAAGCGCCACGACCACCTGGACTTCATGAACGAAGTCAGCGCCCGCGAGTACCGCTGGTTCCTCTAAGGCGCCACACCCTGTAGGAGCGAGGGGGCGCCTAGCGCTTGCTCGCGAACCCAGCCCCGCAGCGGGGCCAGGTTCGCGAGCTTCGTAGGATGGGTTGAGGCACGAAACCCATGCGGCATCCGTCCGCCCCCGCAGCATGCCCCACCCCGTAGGGCGCCTAACCGCAAGGCGGTTAGGCGCCGTTGCGGAACAACTCCGACTCGATCACCCCCACCGCATCTGTCAGGCGTCCCCACAGCTCGCCCTGCCACTCCAACACGGTCGTGTGGCGCCAAAGCACCGCGCCGAGACGCCGGCGCGGCAATGCCGGATCGTCCAGCTCCGCATCGCGCAGCACCGGCACCACCTCATTGGTCAGCCATTGCCGCAGCTCGCGGTTCTCCGGGTGATAGAGCTGCACCACCAGCAGCATGTAGACCCCGCTCTCGCTGATCAGCAGCTCCTTCTCCGGCTGGCCGCTGCCATTGAGCAGCACCACCTTGCGCGTCTGGTCCCGGTCCAGCTTGTTGGTGATCCGCTCGTTGAGCGTGCTGTTGGTCAGCCGCGCCAAATCCGCGGCGACGAACCACGCCTGGCGATCGATCAGCACCGCCCGCAGTTGCCGGTGGTTACGCACGAAAGCCATGGGCTTGAGAACGGATTCGGAAGAAGGGGAAGGGATGAAACTCATGCTGTAGCTCCTTGCTGTTTTCAAGAAGCCGCCACCGTAAGACCGGGAGGGGAGGCGGACCGTGCAAGGGTGGAAAACCGGGATCAACGGAACGAAAGACCGGCCGGGCCGAAGCCCGCCTCGCACGGTCCGCCATAGACTGCCAGGGCGAATCCGACACACCGTGCCTAAAACGCTCTGCTATGGCGTAGTTCCGTCAAATCACAGGTTTCCACACCTGACCCCGGCAAAACCGAGGCGGCCGAAACCTTACGCAGAGGGTTTGTAGGACGGCAACGCAGTCGCAGTGTAGGACTTTTCCCAATCTCGCCCGAATGAGTATTTGGCTCATCCGGTGAGCCGAATAAATCGGCTATTCGGCTCACTCAAGCTCCAGCAGGGCACACAAACCCCATGCCGACTGGCCCGCAGGCGCCCAAGCGTTTAAGGTTCGCCATCGATCAAGACACCCCGCAGGGATGCAGCGCCTACGCCGCCTTCCTGCGCCCGAGGAAGGAACAACCCCGTGAACCAGCAAAACCTCGCCGACTTCATCTGGAACGTGGCCGACGCGCTGCGCGGCGACTTCAAGCAGTCCGAGTACGGCCGCATCATCCTGCCCTTCACCGTGCTGCGCCGCCTGGAATGCGTGCTGGAACCCACCCGCGCGCAGGTTCGCACCCAATACCAGGCGCTCAAGGCCACCAGCGTGGACCTCGATCTGATTCTGCCGACCACAGCGGGCGCCAAGTTCTACAACGTCTCCGACTACGCCCTCGACAGCGTCGGCTCCACCAGCACCCGTGCCAACCTGCAGGACTACATCGCCAAGTTCTCCGCCAACGCCCGCCAGGTGTTCGAGCACTTCGCCTTCGACGGCTGGCTGGAGAAGCTGGAGAAAGCCAACCTGCTCTACCTGGTGACGCAGAAGTTCGCCGCCATCGACCTGCACCCCAATGTCATCAGCAACCACGAAATGGGCCTGGTGTTCGAACACCTGATCCGCAAGTTCGCCGAATCCGCCAACGACACCGCAGGGGAGTTCTTCACCCCGCGCGACGTGGTGCGCCTGGCTACCACCCTGGTGTTTGCGCCGGATCACCAAGCGCTCAACGGCGAAGGCGTGGTGCGCACTATTTATGACTGCGCGGCCGGCACTGGCGGCTTCCTGTCCTCGGCCATCGAGCAGGTGAGCGAATGGAACCCCAATGCCCGCCTGATTCCGCACGCCCAGGAACTGAACCCGGAAACCTACGCCATCTCCGTGGCGGACAAGCTGATCCAGGGCTTCGATACCAAGAACATCAAGCTCGGCAACACCCTCTCCAACGACCAACTGCCCGGCGAACACTTCGACTACTGCCTGGCTAACCCGCCGTTCGGCGTGAAGTGGGAGAAGGTGCAGAAGCAGGTGCAGGACGAGCACAGCCAGCAAGGCTACGCCGGCCGCTTCGGCCCCGGCCTGCCGCGCGTGGGCGACGGTTCGCTGCTGTTCCTCATGCACCTGCTGTCCAAGCGCAAGCCGGTGGAACTGGGTGGCACGCGCATCGGCATCGTCCTGTCCGGCTCGCCGCTGTTCAACGGCGGCGCCGGCTCGGGCGAATCGGAAATCCGCCGCTGGATTCTGGAGAACGACTGGCTGGAGGCGATCATCGCCCTGCCCACTGACCTCTTCTACAACACCGGCATCGGCACCTACATCTGGGTGCTCTCCAACCACAAGGACGCGCTGCGCAAAGGCAAGGTCCAACTGATCGACGCCACCGCCCAGCACGCGCCCATGCGCAAGAGCCTGGGCAGCAAGCGCAAGTACCTCTCCGAGGAACAGATCACCGAGATCGCCAAGTTGCACGAGGCGTTCGAGGAAGGCCCGACCAGCAAGGTCTTCGCCACTACCGACTTCGGCTACCGCCGCATCACCGTCGAACGCCCGCTGCGCCTGCGCTTCTCCGTCACCCCGGAAAAGCTCGCGGCCTACCAGAACACCAAAGGCGCTGACCAGGCCGAAGCCTTCGCCCAGGTACAGGGCGCCTTCGACAACCTGCCGGCCTTCCTCAAGGCGGCGGGCATCAAGAAACTCTCCAAAGGCGCACAAAAGGCCGCGCTGGCCTGCTTCGGCGAGCGCGACCCGGAAGCCCAGCCGGTGCTGGACGAAAAGGGCAACCCGCAGGCCGACGCCGACCTGCGCGAGTTCGAAAACGTGCCGCTGAACGAGTCCATCGACGCCTACTTCGCCCGCGAAGTCCTGCCCCACGTACCGGATGCCTGGATCGACACCGGCAAGACCGACGCGAAGGACGGCCAGGTCGGCATCGTCGGCTACGAGATCAACTTCAACCGCTACTTCTACGTCTACCAGCCGCCACGCGCGCTGGCCGAGATCGATGCCGACCTGAAAGCCGTGGAGGCCGAGATCGCCGCGCTGCTGGGTGAGGTGACGGCATGAGCCATTACAAGCCTTATCCGGCTTATAAGGATTCGGGGGTGGAGTGGTTGGGGAGAGTGCCGGAGCATTGGGGCCTTCGTCGGCTCAAGCACATGGCGAGATTTAGCGGAGGTGGTACTCCCAGTCGTGACAACGCGGATTTCTGGAATGGGAATATCCCTTGGGTGTCGCCCAAGGACATGAAGGCTGAAGTGATTTCTGGTGCTGAAGAAGCAATTACCCCTAAGGGTTTGGCGGGAAGTAGCTCTTCGCTAGTGTCGGCGGGGCACGTGCTAATGGTTGTGCGTTCGGGGATTCTCAAACACACAATCCCGGTTGCCATTAATGATGTTCCTGTGGCGCTTAATCAGGACATGAAAGCAATTCGTCTCGACTCAAATTATCTGACCGAGCGCTTCTTTATGCGTTGGGTTCAGGGGCTCAATGATGAACTTCTTAAGGACTGGCTCAAGCAAGGAGCGACAGTCGAGAGCATTGAGCAGGAATACCTCGCCAATAGCTGGATAGTGGTTCCTCCGGGCGCAGAGCGAGAGCGAATCCTTAAGGTCCTCGATCGCGAAACAGCCCGCATCGACGCGCTGATCGAAAAGAAAACCCGCTTTATCGAACTGCTGCGCGAAAAGCGCCAGGCGCTGATCACCCATGCCGTCACCAAGGGGCTCGACCCCAACGTGAAGATGAAAAACTCCGGCGTGGAGTGGCTGGGGGAGGTGCCGGAGCATTGGGTGGTTAAACGATTTCGCGATATCTGTCTCAGCATTTCCACAGGGCCATTTGGCACAGCACTGGGGAATGAGGACTATGTGACGGGCGGGGTTCCAGTGATCAATCCGTCGCACATCGTGGATGAACATTGCTGTCCCGATCCCGATATCACGGTATCTGCCGAAACTGCTGAACGGCTTAGCTTCTGGGCAATGCGTACGGGAGATTTGGTTACCGCGCGTCGTGGCGAGCTTGGCCGTGCTGCAGTTATTTGTGACGAGCAAAATGGCTGGATCTGCGGCACAGGTTCTTTGCGCGTGCGTCCGAACCCTGGCCAGGCAATCGTTGGATATCTCCACACTGTGCTGCAGTCTCGCTATGCACGCGAATGGCTAAATCTCGCCTCAGTCGGCGCAACAATGGCGAACCTTAACGAGGGGATCTTGGGTAGCCTCCCATTGGTGCTTCCTCCATCAACTGCTGAGCAAGAAAAACTCTTGGCATTGCTGGAGGTTCAGAGTGTCCGTCTTAGCAAAATTGAACAAAGGGCAGCGGACAGCGTGGCGCTTCTCAAAGAACGCCGCTCCGCCCTGATCACCGCCGCGGTCACCGGCCAGATCGACCTGAGGGAAAGCGCATGAGCCAGGGCCGCAGCATTCGCCTGTTCCTCGTCGACGGCACGCCCAACGGCCTGCTCACCGCCGAGATCATGAACTGGACCGGCCATGTGCTGACCGGCCCGCGCAGCAAACTCGCCGAGCTGGTGCAGCGCCCCGAGTGCGCGCGCACTGGCGTGTACTTCCTGATCGGCCCCGACCCGGACGACAGCCTGCGCACCCGCGTATATGTGGGTGAGTCCGACGACGTGGCCCAGCGCCTCAAGCAGCACAACCGCCCCGAAGAGCAGGGCGGCAAGGACTTCTGGGAGCGCGTGTGCCTGGTCACCAGCAAGGACCAGAACCTCACCAAGGCCCACGTGAAGTACCTGGAAAGCAAGCTGATCGACATCGCCACCGGCGCCGGCCGCTGCCTGCTGGCCAACGGCACCGCCCACGAATACGCCGGCCTGCCGGAGTCCGACCGGGCCGACATGGCGTACTTCCTGGAGCAGATCCGCACCGTGCTGCCGGTGCTGGGCTTCGACTTCCTGCGCGAACTGACCAAGCCCTCCAGCCTCGCCACGGCGCCGGCCGAACAGCCGGTCAGCCGGTCGCCGCGCTTCGTGCTGGATATCCCCAAGAGCAAGGCGCGCGCCCTGGCCGAGGAAGTCGACGGCGAATTCTTCGTGCTCAAGGGCTCCAAGGCCCGGGCCGAGTGGGTAGGCGCCCAAGGCGGCTATCAAGGCATGTTCAAGCAACTGGTGGTTGAGGGCATGCTGGTTCCCGATGGCAATGGACACTTGTCGTTCAGCAATGACTACGCCTTCAACAGCCCCAGTGCCGCAGCAGCGGTGGTTTGTGGCCGGTCAGCCAACGGCCGCACCACTTGGCTGGTGGAAGGCTCCGGCCAGACGTACGCTGCCTGGCAGGATCAACGCTTGAACACAGTCACCCCCCTGGCGGAGGACGCATGACCCCCATCTCAGCAGATACCGCTCTGCAGCCCCTGCTGGGCAGCCTTGCCGAGCTGATCCGCCAGGCCCGGCAACAGGCTGTCCGGGCGGTGGATGTGATTCAGGTAAAAACCTGCTGGGAAATCGGCCGGCACATCGTCGAGGTCGAGCAGGGCGGTGAAGCGCGTGCGGCCTATGGCAAGAAGCTGCTGCCAACGCTCGCCGAAAGGCTCAGGGCCGAGTTTGGCAAGGGCTTCGATGAGCGCAACTTGCGGCATATGCGTGCCTTCTACCAGGCCTTCCCCATTTGGAACGCACTGCGTACCGAATTGAGCTGGACCCACTACCGCACCCTGCTCAAGGTGGACAGCGACAGCGCCCGCCAGTGGTACATGAACGAGGCTGTGACGCAGAACTGGAGCACCCGCGCGCTGGAGCGGCAGATTGGCACGCTGTATTACGAACGCCTGCTGGCCAGCCAGGATCGTGCGGCCGTCGAGCAGGAAGCTGCCAGCAACCTGCAGGCGCTAGGCAAGAGCCCGCGCGAATTTGTGCGCGACCCGGTGCTGCTGGAGTTTCTCGGGTTGCCCAATGCCGGCGCCTTGCTGGAAAGCCAACTGGAGCAGGCGCTGATCGACCAGCTGCAGGGGTTTCTGCTGGAGCTGGGCAAGGGCTTTGCCTTCGTCGGTCGGCAGCAGCGTATCAGCACCGAGAGCAAGGACTTCTATGTCGACCTGGTCTTCTACAACTACTTGCTCAAGTGCTTCGTGATCTTCGATCTCAAGCGCGGCGAGCTGACCCATCAGGACATTGGCCAGATGGACATGTACGTGCGCATGTACGACGACCTCAAGCGCGGCCCGGACGACAACCCGACCGTGGGCATCATCCTTTGCGCGCAGAAGGATGCGTCGATCGTGCGTTACTCGGTGCTCAATGGCAGCGAGCAACTGTTCGCCAGCAAGTACAAACTGGTGCTGCCCACCGAGGAAGAGCTGAGGGCCGAGCTGGACCGCGAGCGAGCCTTGCTGACAGAGCAGGGCGCCGCGCGGGATGACTGACCAGTACGGCGGCCCGAATCCGGGCGCTGTCTTGAATTGAAAGTTTGATAGGGAAGCAGGGAACGCATGAGCCACATCCACCACGAATGCGAACTGGAACGCCACATCGTCGAGCAGCTTGCCGCGGCCGGTTGGCTCGTCGGCAAGTCTGCGGATTACGACGCCGCTCGGGCGCTGTACCCCGAGGATGTGCTCGGCTGGCTGGAGGACAGCCAACCGCAGGCCATGGCCAAGCTGCAGGCGATGAATGGCGCCGGCACCTCGCAGGTGGTGCTGGATCGCCTGGTCAAGCAATTGGAGAACAAGACCGAGGGTGGCACGGTGAATGTGCTGCGCTACGGCTTTGCCGTGGCGGGCGGCGGTACGCTCGCCATGAGCCAGGCGATGCCCGAGGACGAGCGTAACGAGACGGTGATCCAGCGCTACGCGGCGAACCGCCTGCGCGTGGTGCCGCAGCTGCGCTACTCGCTCGACAAGGCCGATGAGATCGACCTGGCCTTCTTCATCAATGGCATTCCCGTGGCGACCGTCGAGTTGAAGACGGACTTCACCCAGTCGGTGCAGGCTGCCATGCAGCAGTGCCGCATGGACCGCCGCCCCGAGCGCAAGAGCGGCGGCACCGAGCCGCTGCTGACCTTCAAGCGCGGCGCGGTCGTGCATTTCGCCATGAGTGACAGCGATATCCGCATGACCACCAAGCTGGCCGGCGATTCGACCTTCTTCCTGCCGTTCAACCGGGGCAACGATGGTGCTGCCGGCAACCCGCTGGGCGACAACGGCGCCTATCCGGTGAGCTACTTCTGGGAGCGCGTGCTGCAGAAGGGCAACTGGCTGCACATCTTCCACCGCTTCGTGCTGCAGGAGCGCAAGGAAGCCCAGGATGTGAACGGCAAGACCTACTTCAAGGAAGGCCTGATCTTCCCGCGCTTCCACCAGTGGGAAGGCGTGACCCGGATGATCGATGCCGTTCGCCTGGAGGGTGTCGGGCAACCCTATCTGATCCAGCACAGCGCCGGCTCCGGCAAGACCAACACCATCGCCTGGACAGCCCATTCGCTGATCCGCGTGCGCCAGCCCAATGGCGAGCCGTTCTTCCATAGCGTGATCGTGGTGACCGACCGCCAGGTGCTGGACCAGCAGCTGCAGGACGCCATCCAGCAGATCGAGCACCAGGCTGGCGTGGTGTGCGCCATCGACCGGCAGCAGTCGAGCCTGCCCAAGAGCCAGCAATTGGCCAAGGCGATGCTGGAAGGCGTGCCGATCATCGTCTGCACCCTGCAGACCTTCCCGTATGCGCAGAAGGCCATCCTGGGCGAGCAGAGCCTGCGGGATCGCCGCTTTGCCATCATCATCGACGAGGCGCACAGCTCCACCGGTGGCAGCACCGCCGACGACCTGCGCTATGTGCTGACCGGGCAGAGCGAGGAGGAGTGGGAGAAGCTGTCCAAGGAGGAGCGGCTGTCTGTTTGGCAGAACTCGCGCAGCCGGCCGGGTAATGCCAGTTACTTCGCCTTCACCGCTACGCCCAAGCATTCGACGCTGAGTTTGTTCGGTCGCCCGCGTAATCCGGCCCTGCTGGTGAGCCAGGAAAACCCGCCGGCTCCGTTCCACCTCTACACCATGCAGCAGGCGATCGAGGAGGGCTTCATTCTCGACGTGCTGCTCAATTACACGAGCTACCAGGCGGCCTTCAAGATCGGCAGCGAGTTGGCGGACGACAAGCGCGTCGATGAGAAGAGCGCACGGCGCAAGCTGGCCAAGTGGCTTTCGCTCAACCCGGTGAACGTGGGGCAGAAGGTCGAGCTGATCGTCGAGCACTTCCGCAAGAACGTGGCGCACCTGCTCGGCGGCCAGGCCAAGGCGATGGTGGTCACCAGCTCTCGCGCGGCGGCGGTGAAGTACCACCTGGCGCTGGAGGATTTCTGCAAGCGCAAGGGCTACGACAACGTGCGGGCGATGGTGGCGTTTTCCGGCGAGGTGCCGAACGCGGAGGTCGAGGAAGCCAGTCTGCCGGCCGACCACCAGTTCAGCGAAACCAACCTGAACCCCGGCCTGAACGGCCGCGACATGCGCAAAGTGTTCGACACCCCGGACTACCGGGTGATGATCGTGGCCAACAAGTACCAGACCGGTTTCGACCAGCCCAAGCTGGTGGCCATGTACCTGGACAAGAAGATCTCCGGCGTGGAGGCGGTGCAGACCCTCTCCCGGCTGAATCGAACCTTCCCAGGCAAGGACAAGACCTTCGTCATCGATTTCGCCAATGAGGCGAAGGAGATCCTGGCGGCCTTCAAGACCTTCTACCGCGACGCACAGATGGCGGATATCCAGGACCCGAACATCGTCTACGACATCAAGCAGCGCCTGGACGGCATGTTCATCTACGAGCAGGGCGAGGTAGAGGCTTTCGGTAATGCCATCGTTGACCTGAACGTCACCCACCAGAAGCTCTACGCACTGACCCAACCCGCTACTGACCGCTTCAACGGCAAGCTGAAAACCCTCAACGATGCCATTGACCTCTGGGAGAAGGCCTGGGAGAAGGCGCATGACGAGGGTAGCGAGAAGGACATGGAGTACGCCGACGCCCAACGATCGGAATACTGCAAGGCGCGCGACGAGCTGATGATCTTCAGCGAGAGCCTCTCCAAGTTCGTGCGGAGCTACGAGTACATCGCCCAACTGGTCGAGTTTGGCGACCCGACCCTGGAAGCCTTTGCCAGTTACGCTCGCCTGCTGCGCAAGCGCCTGAAAGGCATCACGCCCGAGCAGGTTGACCTGGGCGATCTCAAGCTCAGCCACTACAAGCTCAAGAAGGGCGACAACCTCAGTGGTGTCGCAGTCCTGGCGGAAACGCCCGGCCTGTACGGCATCACCGACAGCGGCCTGCGCGATGCCCGCGACCGCGAGAAGAAGTATCTCGCGGAGCTGATTGAGAAGCTCAACAACGCGTTCGGCAAGGACATTACCGATACCGATCAGGTGAGCCTGGCGCTGCAGGTATCCGAACACTTGCGCACGGATGGCGTCGTGATGGCTCAGGTGAAGAACAACAACCTGGAGCAGGCTAAGAAGGCTGACTTCCCGTTGAAGGCTATTCAGATCATTACGAGTGCCATGAGCAGTCACACCGCCATGGCAACCAAGTTGCTCAGCGATGAGTCTGCTCGCGATGTGTTCCTGACGGTGATCTATGAGCTGCTGAAGAATGACTCTGGAGCGGAGTTGCTTGCTGCTACCAGAAAATAGGAACGGTTAGAAACGCAAAAGCCGCGCAATGCGCGGCTTTCGTGTATCTGGAAGGTGGTGGGCCCACACGGACTCGAACCGTGGACCAAAGGATTATGAGTCCTCTGCTCTAACCGACTGAGCTATAGGCCCCCAGAAGGCCGGCGGATTATACCGGCGTCGTCTGCGGGGCGCCAATCGGATGCAGCGGAGTCAGGAATCTTGCGGCGAATTGGTCGGCGGGCAGGGGCGGGCTCAGGGCGTAGCCCTGGACGTGGTCGCAACCTTCGCTGGCGAGGAATTGCTCCTGCTCCTCGCGCTCGACGCCTTCGGCGATCACCGTCAGGCCCATGCTGCGGCCCAAGGCGATGATGGCTCGGGTAATCGCCGCGTCCTGGGCATCTTCGGGGAGGCCGTGGATGAAGGACTGGTCGATCTTCAGGATGTCCAGCGGCAGTCGCTTGAGGTAGCTGAGCGAGGAATAGCCGGTGCCGAAGTCGTCGATCGCCAGTTGCACGCCCAGGCCCTTGAGGGCGTGGAGGGTGATCAGGGCTTCTTCGGTCTGGTGCATCAGGAAGTTCTCGGTGATCTCCAGTTGCAGCCGGGGCGCGTGCAGGTTGAAGCGCTGCAGCAGTTCGCGCACCTGTTCCACCAGGTCCACCTGGTGCAGCTGGGCGCCGGCGAGGTTCACCGAGAGCGGGCCGAAGGCGGCGTGGCTTTGCTGCCAGCGGCTCATTTGCCGGCAGGCTTCTTCCAGCACCCAGGTGCCCAGCGGCAGGATCAGCCCGGTTTCCTCGGCGAGGGGGATGAAGCGGTCCGGCGGGATGCTGCCCAGCTGCGGGTGGTGCCAGCGGATCAGGGCTTCGGCGCCGACCAGCGAGCCGTCGAGCAGCGATTGCTTGGGCTGGTAGTAGAGCTGCAGCTGGAGGGTTTCGAGGGCGCGGCGCAGTTCGTTTTCCAGGGCGACGCGCTCGGTGGCCTGGAAGGTCAGTTCGCGGGTGTAGAACTCGGTGCGGTTGCGGCCCTGGGCCTTGGCCCGGTACATGGCGGCGTCGGCATTCTTCACCAGGGTGGCGACGTCCCGGCCGTCGCCGGGGTACAGGCTGATGCCGATGCTGGCGCTGACGAAGAACTCCTGGTTGTTGGCCTGGTACGGTTTGCCGAAGCACTGCAGGAGCTTGTTCGCCACCAGCTCCGCGTCGCGCGGCTGGTGCAGGCCGGGAAGCAGGATGATGAATTCGTCGCCGCCCAGGCGTGCCACTGTGTCGACGTCGCGCAGTTGTTCGCGCAGGCGTTGGGCGATGGACTTGAGCAGCTGGTCGCCGACCGGGTGGCCCAGGCTGTCGTTGATGTGCTTGAAGCGGTCCAGGTCGAGGAAGAGCACGGCGCCTTGCTGGTGTTCTTCCTGCGCCTCCTTGAGCGCCGTGGTCAGGCGGGCCTCGAACAGCAGGCGGTTGGGCAGGCCGGTGAGCGGGTCGTGGTGGGCCTGGTAGTCGAGGCGGGCCTGGGCGTACTTGAGCGTGGAAATATCGGCGAAGACGCCAACGTAGTGGCTGATCTCGCCCTGGCCGTCCCGGACCGCGCTGATGGTCAGCCATTCGGGGTAAAGCTCGCCGCTCTTACGCCGGTTCCAGATCTCGCCCTGCCAATGCCCTTCGGCGTTGAGGTGGTGCCAGAGGGCCAGGTAGAAACTGCTGTCGTGCTGGCCGGAAGCGAGCAGGCGGGGCGACTGGCCGAGCACTTCGTCTTCGCCGTAGCCGGTGATTTCGCTGAACGCGCGGTTGACCGCGATCATGCGCTGGCTCGCGTCGGTGATCATCACGCCTTCGGCGGTGCTTTCGAACACGGTGGCGGCCAGGGTGAGCTTTTCCTGCATCTGCTGGCGTTCTGTGATGTCGCGGGCGATGGTCAGCAGGCAGTCGTCTTCGCCGATGACAATGTGGTGCGCTGAAAGCTCGCAGAGCCGTGCGGCGCCCTCGCGGGTGCGGATGAACGCGGTGAAGCCCTGCACGGACGAGCGCTCGACCAGTAGTTGCAGCAGGCGCCGACGGTCCGCCGGATTGGCCCAGAGGCCCAGTTCGAGGGTCGAGCGGTCGTTGGCTTCGTCGCGGTTGTAGCCGGTGATGCGGGTGAAGCCTTCGTTGGCTTCCAGCAGCATGCCATCGCGGATTCGGGTGATGAGCATGCCGTCGGGCGAGGCGTGGAAGGCCTTGGCGAACTTCTCTTCGGAGGTGCGCAGCTGTTCCTGGGTGGCCTTGAGCTGGGAGATGTCGCGGACCACCACGACCAGTGCGGGGGTGTCGTCCAGGGCGATCTGCTGGGCCGAGAGCAGGGCGGTGAAATGGCTACCGTCGCGGCGATGCAGGGTGGTCTCGATGTTGTTGAGGTTCTCGCCCTGCAGGCGCGCGAGCATGCGCGGGCCCATGCCCGGTTCGCCCCAGATGTTCAGTTTCGTGGCGGTGCTGCCGAGGGCTTCACTGGCGGGAATGCCGACCTGTTGCTCGAAGGTGCTGTTCACCGCCAGCAGGCGGCCGTCGATGCGCCGGGCGAGGACGATGATGTCGGGGCAGTGGTGAAAGACCGAGGCGAATTTCTGTTCGGACAGGCGCAGCGCCTGCTCGGTGCGCTTGGTTTCGGTGATGTCGACCATCAGGCCGCGCAGGATGAGTTCTTCGCCGTGGTGGATCAGGGTGATGATGTCGCGAATCCACACCACTCGGCCGTCGGCCGCGAGCATGCGGTAGTCCATGCTGTGGTTGCGCCCGGCGCGGCTCTCGGAGAGGCAGTAGCTCATCGCCTGCTCTGCGTCGTCGGGGTGCAACGTGCGTTGCCAGAAGCCCGGCTTCAGCCATTCACTCAACGGATAGCCGAGCAGCGCCTGGGCGTGTGGCGAGACGTAGGTGAAGCGGTTCTCCGACAGGCGCATTTCCCAGGCGATGGCGGTCATGCTTTCGACCAGGCCACGGTAGTGCTGCTCGCTGTCGCGCAGGGCCTGTTCGAGCTTTTCCCGGCGCGCCACTTCGCCGCGCAGGCGGCGGTTCATGGCCACCAGCATGGTGACGATGGCGATGCCGAGAAGCAGGGCCGGTATGCCGAATTTGAGGATCTGGCCCCAGTCGGTGCGGTTGTCGACCAGGCCGCCGACCCAGGGCGTTTGCAGGGCTTCGATCTCGTCGCGGCTGAGGTCGGCAAGCACCTTGTCGAGGATGCCGCTGAGG
Source organism: Pseudomonas knackmussii B13 (assembly GCF_000689415.1). Taxonomy (NCBI): domain Bacteria; kingdom Pseudomonadati; phylum Pseudomonadota; class Gammaproteobacteria; order Pseudomonadales; family Pseudomonadaceae; genus Pseudomonas; species Pseudomonas knackmussii. The sequence continues at coordinate 575,375 of NZ_HG322950.1, forward strand.
ATCGCCTCGTCATGCGGTACGGCCATGGCAAGCTGATAGCGGTAAGGCGTTTCGCCGCTCACCAGAATGCCTTCGATCTTCAGTTGTCGCAGACTCCAGACGCTGGAGGCGAAGTCGCCCACGAAGGCGTCGACCTGTCCGGTGGCCAGCGCCTGCAGGGCGGCGGGGACGTTGGGCAAGGGCTGCAGATTGAGGTCCGGGTGATTGGCGATCAGCAGTTCGTGGGAGGCGTAGTGGTCGACCACGCCGACCTTGAGTCCGTACAACTGCTTCAGGTTGCTCGGACTGGGCCCGTTCTTGCGGCTGAGGATGACGATCGGGAAGTCCAGATAAGGACGGGTGAAGCTGAGGTATTCGCTGCGTTCGGGCGTGGACATCACGCCGGGCAGCAGGTCGACCTGGTCGTGCCGGGCCTTGTCCAGCACCTCGGCCCAGCTATGCGATTCGGTGGGGATCAGCTGGATCTGCAGGCGCTCGCCGAGGATCTTGACGTAACTGGCCGCCAGGCCCTGGTAGCGGCCCTGGTCGTCGCGAAATTCGAAGGGTGGCCAGGAGGCGTCGACGCCAAGGCGTAGCTGCGGATGCTGCTTGAGCCAGGCCTGCTCATCGGCGCTGAGGGTAAAGGCGTCCGCCTGCGCGACCCAGCACGCAAAGCACAACAAGACTGCCTGCAGACGCGGCATAGCGGGGCCTCGGTCAAGGGAGTATTGGCGAAGTGTAGTCGCGCCCCCGTGCCTGCTGGAACCCCAAAGAAAAACCCCCGGCTTTCGGGCCGGGGGTTCGTCTTCACTCGTCGAGGAAGGAGCGTAGATGCTCGCTTCGCGACGGGTGACGCAGCTTGCGCAGCGCCTTGGCTTCGATCTGGCGGATACGCTCGCGGGTTACATCGAACTGTTTACCGACTTCCTCGAGGGTGTGGTCGGTATTCATGTCGATGCCGAAGCGCATGCGCAGGACCTTGGCTTCCCGGGCGGTGAGGCCGGCGAGGACTTCGCGGGTGGCTTCCTTGAGGCTCTCGCTGGTCGCCACTTCGATCGGGGACTGCATGGTGGAGTCCTCGATGAAGTCGCCCAGGTGCGAATCTTCGTCGTCACCGATCGGGGTTTCCATGGAGATCGGTTCCTTGGCGATCTTCAGGACCTTGCGGATCTTGTCTTCCGGCATGTCCATGCGTTCGCCCAGCTCTTCCGGGGTCGGTTCACGACCCATTTCCTGCAGCATCTGGCGGGAAATACGGTTGAGCTTGTTGATCGTCTCGATCATGTGCACCGGGATACGGATGGTGCGCGCCTGGTCGGCGATCGAACGAGTGATCGCCTGGCGAATCCACCAGGTGGCGTAGGTCGAGAACTTGTAGCCGCGACGGTATTCGAACTTGTCCACCGCCTTCATCAGGCCGATGTTGCCTTCCTGGATCAGGTCGAGGAACTGCAGGCCGCGGTTGGTGTACTTCTTGGCAATCGAGATCACCAGACGCAGGTTCGCCTCGACCATTTCCTTCTTGGCACGGCGGGCCTTGGCCTCGCCGATGGACATGGCGCGGTTGACGTCCTTGATCTCATTGACCTTCAGCTCGACTTCGCTTTCCAGGGCAGACATTTTCTGCTGGTTGCGAACTACGTCGGCCTTCAGGCGCTCCAGGGCTTCGGCGTACTTGGGCTTGCCCTTGAGTACGGCGTCGACCCAGCCTTCGTCGGTTTCGTTGCCCGGGAACAGGCGCAGGAAGTCGGCGCGCGGCATACGCGCATCACGCACGCACAGTTGCATGATGGCGCGTTCTTGCTGGCGTACGCGATCCAGTGCATCGCGGACACGGGCCACCAGGGCGTCGAACTGCTTGGGTACCAGCTTGATCGGCATGAACAGCTCGCTCAGGGCGAGCAGTTCTTCGTCGACTTGCTTGGTGCCGCGGCCGTGCTTCTTCAGGGCCTTCTTGAATTTCTCAAGCTGATCGGCGACCAGGCCGAAGCGACGCGCGGCTTCTTCCGGATCCGGACCGCCATCGCCTTCTTCTTCCTCGGAGTCGCTTTCGCTTTCCTCTTCCTCGTCCTCTTCTTCCTTGGCAGCAGCACTGCTGTCCTTGAGGTCGAGTTCGACTTCCTCGGCCGGTACCGAGCCGTCGTCCGGATCGATGTAGCCGCTGAGGATGTCGGACAGGCGGCCGCCTTCGGTGACCACCCGTTTGTAATCGTCGAGAATGCTGTCAACCGCGCCAGGGAACTGGGCGATGGCACCCATCACCTCGCGGATGCCTTCCTCGATGCGTTTGGCGATTTCGATTTCGCCTTCGCGGGTTAGCAGCTCCACGGTACCCATTTCGCGCATGTACATGCGCACCGGGTCGGTGGTGCGGCCGACATCGCTCTCTACCGCAGCCAGGGCCGCAGCGGCCTCTTCGGCAGCGGCTTCGTCGGTATCGGTTTCCGCCAGCAGCAGGGCATCCGCATCCGGGGCTGTCTCGAATACGTTGATCCCCATGTCATTGATCATGCGGATGATGTCTTCTACCTGTTCCGGATCGGAAATATCCTCCGGCAGGTGGTCGTTGACCTCCGCGTAAGTCAGGTAACCCTGCTCACGACCACGGCTGATCAACTCTTTAAGACGAGATTGCTGTTGCGCTTTTCCGGACATAACACCCTATCCACTGAAGGTCTTGGCGGGCAAAAAACAAGCTGACCATTATAGCTGAAAGATGACCTCAAGCGCCAGATGAGGTCGGGGCGACGGGAATTGCGGTGCGAGTGAGGAGTTCGAGGAGGCGCCCCTTTTCCTCTGAACTGAGTCCGCTTTCGCGATCCTTGCGGATCAGTTGCTCAAGGCTGCGCTCGCGTTGGCTGGCAGCCATCCTAGTTATAGTGTCGAAAAACTGTTGTTCAAGGTTGTCGGCGGAAATCAGCCATTCCTTCTCCGCCAGGGCGCGCAGCAGGCGGCCCTGTTCGGTGCCGTGCCAGCGGGCGATCAACTGCATCGAACGCTGCTTCGGATTCTTCTGCAGGGCCTCGAGCAGGGCGACCAGCAGTTGCGAGTAAGTCTGGTCTTCTCCGGCGAAATGGCTGGCATCTTCGACTTTCTGCGCCAGTTGCGGATGATGCAGTAAAGTCCGCAGGGCGGTCAGGGTTGGCGATTCGACACCTATCTCGGTGCGTGGTTGGCGAGGGGTGAAGTCACCGCGCTTGCCGCCTTTCTTGCCGTCCCATTTACCTTCCCACTTGCGCTCGCCTTTCCAGGGCTTTTTCTCCTGTTTCGAGAAACTTGGAGTGCTCGGCGCTTCGAAGTAGCTGGCGCTGTCCTGGTAATGCGAGTCGCCGTGATCGGCGAATTGTCCTACGTCGTAATCGGCATATTCGTGCGCGTGCTTATCAGCATGACTTGGTGCGGTGCTACCGCCCGAGCTGCGCGGTGCGCTCAACTGGTTGAGCGCTTCGCCGCTTAGGCCGGTGATTTCGCCCAGGCGTTGGCGCATCAGCAGGCGCAGGGTGTTGCCGGGGATCTTCTCCAGCAGCGGGCTGGCCAGGGTGGCCAGGTGTGCCTTGCCTTCCAGCGTGCTGGGGTCGGCTTCGCGCATCAGTTGCTGGAAGAAGTAGTCGGCCAGCGGTTGGGCTTGCTGCGCCAGGCGGGCGCGGAAGGCGTCGGGGCCTTCGGCGCGTACCAGGCTGTCCGGGTCCTCGCCTTCGGGGAGAAACAGGAAGCGTACTTTGCGCCCGTCCTGCAGGTTCGACAGTGCCGATTCCAGGGCGCGCCAGGCGGCGTTGCGGCCGGCCTGGTCGCCGTCGAAGCAGAACAGGATGTTCGGGACCAGTCGGAAGAGGCGCTTGATGTGCTCTTCGCTGGTTGCGGTGCCAAGGGTCGCCACGGCATTGCGGATGCCTTGCTGGGCAAGGGCGATGACGTCCATGTAGCCCTCGACCACCATGATCTCGTCGAGGTCGCGGTTGTTCTTGCGCGCCTCGAACAGCCCGTAGAGCTCCTGGCCTTTGTGGAAGACCGGGGTTTCCGGGGAGTTCAGGTATTTCGGCTTGTCGTCGCCCAGGACTCGGCCGCCGAAGGCGATCACTCGCCCACGGCTGTCGCGAATGGGGAAAATTACCCGGTCGCGGAAGCGGTCGTAGCGTTTGCCGCTGTCGGGGTTTTCCACCAGCAGGCCGGCGTCGAGCATGGCCTTGAGCTGCAGGTTGTCGCCACCCAGATGCTTGAGCAGGTTGTCCCAGCCGGGTGGTGCGAAGCCCAGGCCGAAGTCGCGGGCGATCTCGCCGGTCAGGCCGCGGCCTTTTAGGTATTCCACCGCGGCCTTGCGCGCCGGATGGCTCTTCAGTGCCTGGCGGTAGTAGTCGGCGGCGGCGGCGAGTAGCGGGTAGAGTGGCGAGTCGGTCGGCTGGCGCGGCTTGCCGCGACGACCGTCTTCTCGCGGCACGTCCATGCCGGCGCGTTTGGCCAGTTCCTCGACGGCCTGGGGAAAGTCCAGGCTGTCGTGGTCCATGATGAAGCCGAGCGCGTTGCCGCCGGCGCCGCAGCCGAAGCAGTAGTAGAACTGCTTGTCCGGACTGACGGTGAAGGAGGGGCTCTTTTCCTTGTGGAACGGGCAGCAGGCGCTGTAGTTCTTGCCGGTCTTCTTCAGCTGGATGCGCGAACTCACCACATCGAGGATGTCGGTGCGGTTGAGCAGGTCGTCGATGAAGGATTGCGGGATCAGGCCGGCCATAGGCTCACGCGATACGCGGGGTGGACCAAGCATAGTGCAGCGAGGCTGCGCGGGGCTTGGTTTTCAGTGGCGCGAAAAGCAAAAAACTCCGAGCTTCGCCTGCGCGAATCGGAGTGCGGTGTAGCTTGTCAGGCACTCGCCCGGCGAGTGGGCCGGGCGATGTGCAGCGCGTGCGACTGAGTAGTGAAACTCAGTACAGACGCTCGCGGCGGCGCTGTTCGCGCTGCACTTTCTTGGCATGACGCTTAACAGCGGCAGCGGCTTTGCGCTTGCGCTCAGCGGTCGGCTTTTCGTAGAACTCGCGGCTACGGACTTCAGCCAGTACGCCTGCTTTTTCGCAGGAGCGCTTGAAACGACGCAGGGCTACGTCGAAGGGTTCGTTCTCTTTAACTTTGACGGCGGGCATCCAGGTCGTACCTATCAATGATTACCGGGGATTTGCACGCTCCTGGCAGTAGGCACGGGAGACGGCGGTTTTCAAGGGTTGCGGATATTAACGGTTCGGGCTGAGGAATGCAAAGCCTCCGATCGAAAAACGCTGGTCGGCGTCCGCAGCCGGCGATTATCATGCGCGGCTTCTCATTTGCCCAGAACTGAAGGCTCGAACCCATGCGTGTGCTGGGGTTGGAAACCTCCTGCGACGAAACCGGCGTCGCCCTCTACGACAGCGAACGCGGCTTGCTGGCCGATGCGCTGTTCAGTCAGATCGACCTGCATCGCGTCTACGGCGGCGTGGTTCCCGAGCTCGCCTCGCGCGATCACGTCAAGCGCATGCTGCCGCTGATCCGCCAGGTGCTCGACGAAGCCGGCTGCAAGCCGGACGAGATCGATGCCATCGCCTATACCGCCGGTCCCGGCCTGGTTGGCGCGCTGCTGGTCGGCGCTTCCTGCGCCCAGGCCATGGCGTTCGCCTGGGGTGTTCCGGCCGTCGGCGTGCATCACATGGAGGGCCACTTGCTGGCGCCTATGCTCGAGGAGCAGCCGCCGCAGTTCCCGTTCGTCGCCCTGCTGGTTTCCGGCGGCCACACCCAGCTGGTTCGGGTGGATGGCATCGGCCGCTACCAGGTGCTCGGCGAGTCGCTGGACGACGCCGCCGGCGAAGCCTTCGACAAGACTGCCAAGCTGCTCGGCCTGGCTTATCCGGGTGGCCCGGAGATCGCCCGCATGGCCGAACAGGGCACCCCGGGGCGTTTCGTCTTCCCGCGGCCGATGACCGATCGTCCCGGCCTGGACTTCAGTTTCAGCGGTCTCAAGACCTTCGCCCTGAACACCTGGCAGCGTTGCCGGGAAGAGGGCGACGACGGCGAGCAGACTCGCTGCGACATCGCCCTGGCCTTCCAGCAGGCGGTGGTCGAGACGCTGACCATCAAGTGCCGTCGTGCACTCAAGCAGACGGGCCTGAAGAACCTGGTGATCGCCGGCGGCGTGAGCGCTAACCGCGCGCTGCGCGAGCACCTGCAGAAGATGCTCGGCGAGCTGAAGGGGCAGGTGTTCTACGCGCGCCCGCGCTTCTGCACGGACAACGGTGCGATGATCGCCTACGCTGGCTGCCAGCGCTTGCTCGCCGGCCAACAGGAAGGCCCCTCGATCGATGTGCGCGCCCGCTGGCCGATGGAATCCCTGCCGGCCGTCTGAGCACGGTGAGCTGAAAACGACAGGCTGCAAGCTGCAAGCGGCGCGCTGCCACATTCTTCTTGCAGGCTGTGGCTCGCGGCTTGAAGCTTTCTTTCTAGAAGTGCCGTTCGCGTCCTGCCAGCAGGTCGCGGAGGTTGCCGCGATGGCGCCAGACGATGAGCCCGGTCAGGAGGGTCATCGGGAACAGCACCGCCGGCATCTGCCAGGCCAGTAGCGGCAAGGTCAGCGGGGTGGCGACCAGCGAGGCGAGCGAGCTGGTGCGCGAGAGCTTGAAGGTGACGAGCCAGGCCACGACCGCGAGCAGCGCGGCCGGCGGGTAGAGCGCCAGGAGTACGCCGGCGGCGGTGGCGACGCCCTTGCCGCCGCGGAAGTTGAAGTACAGCGGGTAAAGGTGGCCGAGTACCGCCGCCAGGCCTATCCAGGCTTCCTGCATGGCGCCGACATCGAAAAGGCGGCCGATCAGGACCGGCAACAGGCCCTTGGCCAGATCGCCGAGAAGCGTGAGGATAGCGGCCTTCTTGCCGGCCAGGCGCAGCATGTTGGTGGCGCCGGGATTGCCCGAGCCGCTGGCGCGCGGGTCGGTGCTGCCGAACAGGCGGCTGAGGAGTACCGCGAAGGACAGCGAGCCAAGCAGGTAGGCGAGGATCGCCAAAAGCCAGACCATGGTTTCCACCGGGGACGAGATTGCCCCGATTCTAGCGGGGCGGCGTGCGCTTGTCGTGCGCCTGCCTTGGAGCGTGCAGCAAGTGGACAAAGTTTTTATCGAGGGCCTGGAAGTCGACACCGTGATCGGCGTCTACGACTGGGAGCGGGGGATCCGCCAGTGCCTGCGGCTGGACCTGGACCTGGGCTGGGACAATCAGCCGGCGGCCGCCGACGACGACATCGCCAAGGCGCTGGACTATGCCGTGCTGTCCGAGCGCATCGGCGCGTTCGCACGTGACGCGCACTTTCAGCTGGTGGAAACCTTCGCCGAACGCCTGGCCGCGCTGTTGATGGCCGAGTTCGGCATTCGCTGGCTGCGCCTGCGGGTGACCAAGCCGGGGGCGGTAGCCGCTGCTGCCGGCGTTGGCGTGGAGATCGAACGCGGATGCCGCTGACCACCGTTTTCCTCGGCATGGGGAGCAACGTCGAGCGCGAGCGTCATTTGCACGCAGGCCTCGAGGCGCTTACCGGCTTTGTCCACAACCTGCGCTGCTCGCCGGTCTTCGAGAGCGAGCCGGTAGGTATCCGTAGCGGTCCCTTCTTCAATCTGGTGGTGACCGGCGAAACCGAGCTGTCGCTCACCGAACTGAGCCTGCGGTTGAAACACATCGAGGCCGACAACGGCCGCTACGCGCCGGATCGCAAGGGCCTGCCGCTGGATATCGACGTGCTGCTCTACGGCGACTTGCATGGCGACTTCGACGGCCTGGTGCTGCCGCGCGCCGAGGTGCTGAAGAACGCCTTCGTGCTCTGGCCGTTGGCGCTGCTGGCTCCTGACGTTCGCCATCCGGGTGTTGATCGCGACTTCGCCAGCCTCTGGGCCGATGCGCAGATCGACCAGAGTCTGTGGCCGGTGCCCTTCCAGTGGCGCGGCATGGAGCTGACCCCGGCGGAGCTGATCCAGGCGCATCCGGCCGCCTAACCGGTTCCGGACTTCCTGCTCGCGAACCGTCGGCGCGCCGGAGGTTCGCGAGCATGCTCGCTCCTACAAGCGCGCTTATTCGTCCGGCGTGTGCGCTGCCTTGTAGGTCTTGAGCGCGTTCAGGCGCTCGCGCTTGAGCGCCTCGCCCAGTTCCGCCCCCTTGAATCCTTTCTCCAGCAGCGGTTGCACGGCTACTTCGCGTGCGGCCTGGGCTGCGCCGCGAAGGTAATCCGCCTGTGGATAAGCACGTTGCTCCAGGCCATGGCGGCCGCGCGCATCCATTTCGCTGGCGGCAATGAACTCTTCGAAGCGCTGCGGCCGGCGATAGACGTCGAAGGCCTGCAGCAACTCGAGCAGGGTATTGGGACGCAGCTCCAGCGCACGGTGCGCGTGGGTGTGGTACTCGCCGACCAGGCGCGCCAGCTCCTGGCAGTCGCGCGGCACCTTGAAGCGTGCGTTGACCGCGTCGATCAATGGCAGGCCAAGGTGTTCGTGGGCGATGTGCTTTGGCCAGTCCTCGCGCCGTGTGCGTGCCTTGCCCAGGTCGTGGAGCAGGCAGGCCCAGCGCACGGTCAGTGGCTGCTTGTGCTCGGCGCACTGGCGCAGCACGGCCAGCAAGTGTTCGCCGGTGTCGATTTCCGGGTGGTGCTCGGCCGGTTGTGGTACGCCGAACAAGGCGTCTACTTCGGGCATCAGCACGCTCAAGGCGTTGCAGTCGCGCAGCACCTGGATGAATACGTCGGGACGCGTCTCCATGAGGGCGCGGGAGATTTCCTTCCAGGTGCGCTCGGGCGTCAGCGCTTCAAGTTCGCCGGAGTCGGACAACTCGCGCATCAGCTCCAGGGTTTCATCCGCGACGCGGAAGCCCAACGGCGCAAAGCGCGCGGCGAAGCGGGCGACCCGCAGGACGCGCAGCGGGTCTTCGACGAAGGCCGGGGAGACGTGGCGTAGCAGGCGGGCCTGGAGATCGCGTTCCCCGCCGTAGGGGTCGATGACCCGGCCCTGGTCGTCCTCGGCCATGGCGTTGATGGTCAGGTCGCGGCGGATCAGGTCCTCTTCCAGGGTGACATCCGGGCTGGCGTAGAAGGTGAAACCGCCGTAGCCGCGACCGCTCTTGCGTTCGGTGCGCGCCAGGGCGTACTCCTCGCCGCTCTTGGGATGGAGGAAGACCGGGAAGTCGGCACCGACCGGGCGGTAGCCTTTTTCCAGCATGTCTTCGGCACTGGCGCCGACCACGACCCAGTCGATGTCGCTGGTGGGTTGGCCGAGCAGGCGGTCGCGCACGGCGCCGCCCACCTTGTAGATCTGCATGAAGCTGTCTCCTGTGAAGGGGATAGCTTGGGTCTTCACGGGGGCGGGTTCAAGCCGGGTGCAGGTTCGCGAGCAAGCTCGCTCCTGTGCAGAGCCGAAATCAGGGTGCCGCTTTCGGCACCTGGCCGACCAGTGCCTCGGTGGCGTGCCGCAGCAATTCGCTGCTGGCGTGCTGCGGGCTCAGGCCGGTGCTGACCGTGCCTTCCCAGAGCACCTGGTCCCGCAGGTCGGTCAGGCGCACTCGCAGAGTGCCGGTTTCGTCGTGCAGGCGGTGGATCGCGAGGTACGGGCCGAGGCTCTGCGGTGGCGGCACATCCACCTTGAACTCCAGCGGCGCGTCGCGCAGGGCCAGCCAGTAGTAGACGCGCAGTTGCGGTTGGGCAGAGTCCCGGTAGCCGCGTTGTTCCATGCCCTGGCGCAGCCAGGCATTGAGCAGCGGATAGCGGCTGGCGTAGGGCAGGGCGTCGACGGCATTTTCCGGCGGCATCAGCTGGAACGCGTGCAGGCCGTTCAGGCGCGCGTCGGCCAGCTGGGTGACGTGCGCCTGGGGAATCTGCGTGGTGCAGGTGGCGAGGGCGAGGCAGAGCAGGAGGATGGCGAACAGGCGCATGGCGACCTCGACTGGGCTAGTCGCCATGCTCTGTCGCGCTCCGGAGAGGGTCAACCGATCAAATGGGCGGGATGATCAGGTCGAGACGCGGGTAGCCCTCCTCGCTCTCGCGTTCACCCTTTGGGGGCATGTGGTGGGTCTGCACGATCTGTTCGCCGTTGAGGGTTTCCAGGTGGATGTCGAAGCCCCAAAGGCGGTGCAGGTGCTTGAGCACGTCTTCGGTGGACTCGGCCAGCGGCTGGCGATTGTGCTGCTGGTGGCGCAGGGTCAGCGAGCGGTCGCCGCGGCGGTCGACGTTCCATATCTGCACGTTCGGTTCGCGGTTGCCGAGGTTGTACTGGGCGGCCAGGGTCTCGCGGATCTTGCGGTAGCCGTCGTCGTCGTGGATGGCGTCGACCAGCAGGTCGTCCTTCTGGTCGTCGTCGAGGATGCTGAACAGCTTGAACTCGCGGATCACCTTGGGCGAGAGGAACTGCAGGACGAAGCTCTCGTCCTTGAAGCTCTTCATGGCGAACTTGAGGGTCTCCAGCCAGTCGCTGCCGGCGTAGTCCGGGAACCAGCGCTTGTCCTCCTCGGTGGGCTCCTCGCAGATGCGGCGGATGTCGCGGTACATGGCGAAGCCCAGGGCGTAGGGGTTGATGCCGCTGTAGTAGGGGCTGTCGAAGCCGGGCTGGTAGACCACGCTGGTGTGGTACTGGAGGAACTCCATCATGAAGCCGTCGGTGACCAGGCCCTCGTCGTAGAGGTCGTTGATCAGCGTGTAGTGCCAGAAGGTCGCCCAGCCTTCGTTCATCACCTGGGTCTGGCGCTGTGGATAGAAGTACTGCGCGACCTTGCGCACGATGCGCACGACTTCGCGCTGCCACGGCTCCAGCAGCGGGGCGTTCTTCTCGATGAAGTAGAGGATGTTCTCCTGCGGTTCGCTCGGGTAGCGCGCCAGTTCGTGTTCCTTGTCCTTGCCGCCGCTGCGCGGGATGGTCCGCCAGAGGTCGTTCACCTGGCGCTGGATCAGCTCTTCACGCTCTTTCTGGCGCTGCCGTTCCTCTTCGGCGGAGATCGGGTAGGGACGTTTGTAGCGGTCCACGCCGTAGTTCATCAGCGCGTGGCAGGAGTCGAGCAGGTCTTCCACGGCATCAATGCCGTAACGCTCTTCGCACTGGTTGATGTACGACTTGGCGAACACCAGGTAGTCGATGATCGAACTGGCATCGGTCCAGGTGCGGAAGAGGTAGTTACCCTTGAAGAAGCTGTTGTGCCCGTAGCAGGCGTGGGCGATCACCAGCGCCTGCATGCACTGGGTGTTTTCTTCCATCAGGTACGCGATGCAGGGGTCGGAGTTGATGACGATCTCGTAGGCCAGGCCCATCTGGCCGCGCTTGTAATTCTTTTCCGTGCTGAGGAAGTGCTTGCCATAGGACCAGTGGTTGTAGCCGATGGGCATGCCGACGGATGCATAGGCATCCATCATCTGCTCGGCGGTGATCACTTCGATCTGGTTCGGGTAGGTGTCCAGCGCATAACGCTCGGCGATACGGCTGATTTCCCGGTCGTATTGGCGGATCAGGTCGAAGGTCCACTCCGACCCTGTGGCGATCGGCTGGCGCTTGCTCATGCCACTAGCCTCCTCTGGAACAGCTCGCGGAACACCGGGTAGATGTCGGCGGCGGAGACGATCTGCTGCTGCGCGAAGCTCTCTTCGAAGGCCTCGCGTACCCGCTCGTATTCGAACCAGAGCGCCTGGTGCTCGCGCGGGGTGATCTCGACGTAGGTGTAGTACTGCACGAACGGCATGATCTGCTTGGCCAGGATATCGCGGCAGACCGGCGAGTCGTCGTTCCAGTTGTCGCCGTCCGAGGCCTGGGCGGCGTAGATGTTCCACTCGTTGGTGGGGTAGCGCTCGGCCATGATCTCCTGCATCAGCTTGAGCGCGCTGGAGACGATGGTGCCGCCGGTTTCCCGGGAGTAGAAGAACTCTTCCTCATCCACTTCGCGGGCGCTGGTGTGGTGGCGGATGAACACCACTTCGATCTTCTCGTAGTTCCGCTTGAGGAACAGGTAGAGAAGGATGAAGAAGCGCTTGGCGATGTCCTTGGTCGCCTGGGTCATAGAGCCGGAAACGTCCATCAGGCAGAACATCACGGCCTTGGAGGTGGGGTTCGGCTGCTTGATCAGCAGGTTGTACTTGAGGTCGAAGGTGTCCAGGAAGGGCACGCGGTCGATGCGCGCACGCAGCCGGGCGATCTCGATCTCCAGTTCCTGGATGTCGCCGAGGTTGTCTGGCTCATCGCGTTTCAGGCGTTCCAGCTCGGCTACTGCGAGGCGTAGTTTCTTCCGTGTGCTGCCGGTCAGGGCGATGCGCCGGGCGTGCGCCGAGCGCAGCGTGCGGACGATGTTGATGCGCGATGGGTTGCCGTCATTGCTGATGCCGGCCCGCACGGTCTTGAAGGTGTCGCTGCCGGTCAGGTGGCGCTTCACCAGGTTGGGCAGCTCCAGGTCCTCGAACATGAAGTCGAGGAATTCTTCCTGGGTGATCTGGAAGACGAAGTCGTCCATCCCTTCGCCCTGGTTGCTGGCCTTGCCGGAGCCGCGGCCGCCACCGCCGCCTTGCGGGCGCTGGATGTGTTCGCCGGTGGTGAATTCCTTGTTGCCGGGGTGGACGACGGTCTGCCGACCGCCGCGGCCATGGTGCAGCACGGGTTCGTCGATGTCGCGGCCGGGGATGCTGATCTGTTCGCCGTGTTCCATGTCGGTGATGGAGCGGCGGCTGACGGCCTCTTCGACCGCCTTCTTGATGTGATCACGGTAACGCCGCAGGAAGCGCTGGCGGTTCACCGTGCTCTTGTTCTTGCCGTTCAGACGCCGGTCGATGACGTAGCTCATGAATGCTCCTCAGGGCCTGCTGCGCGGCGGCGAGCGGCCGCCACGCAGAGGTCCGAATGCGACGGCGACCGGCGCGGCGGAATCCGCCGCGCCGATGGCAGACTACTGCGACTTGCGAACGCGCAGATACCATTCCGACAGCAGGCGCACCTGCTTCTCGGTATAGCCGCGCTCGACCATGCGCCGCACGAAGTCGTTGTGCTTCTGCTGGTCTTCCTTGCTGGCCTTGGCGTTGAAGCTGATGACCGGCAGCAGGTCCTCGGTGTTGGAGAACATTTTCTTCTCGATCACCACACGCAGCTTCTCGTACGACAGCCAGCTCGGGTTCTTGCCGTTGTTGCCGGCACGAGCGCGCAGCACGAAGTTCACGATTTCGTTGCGGAAGTCCTTCGGATTGCTGATGCCGGCCGGCTTCTCGATTTTCTCCAGCTCCTCGTTCAGCGCGGCACGGTTGAGGATCTCGCCGGTTTCCGGGTCGCGGTATTCCTGGTCCTGGATCCAGAAGTCGGCGTACAGCACGTAGCGGTCGAAGATGTTCTGGCCGTACTCGCTGTAGGACTCGAGGTAGGCGGTCTGGATTTCCTTGCCGATGAACTCGACGTAGCGCGGCGCCAGGTATTCCTTGATGAAGCGCAGGTAGCGCTCGCGGGTCTCGGGCGGGAATTGCTCCTGCTCGATCTGCTGTTCAAGCACGTAGAGCAGGTGCACCGGGTTGGCGGCGATCTCGTGAGGGTCGAAGTTGAACACCTTGGAGAGGATCTTGAAGGCGAAGCGGGTGGAAAGCCCGGCCATGCCCTCGTCGACCCCGGCGGAGTCGCGGTACTCCTGGATCGACTTGGCCTTGGGATCGGTGTCCTTGAGGTTCTCACCGTCGTAGACGCGCATCTTCGAGTAGATGTTGGAGTTGTCCGGCTCCTTCAGGCGCGACAGCACGGAGAACTGCGAGAGCATCTTCAGGGTGTCCGGTGCGCAGTGCGCATGGGCCAGCGAGCTGTTGATCAGCAGCTTGTCGTAGATCTTGATCTCGTCGGCAACGCGCAGGCAGTACGGGACCTTGACGATGTAGATGCGGTCGATGAAGGCCTCGTTGTTCTTGTTGTTGCGGAAGCTGTGCCATTCCGATTCGTTGGAGTGGGCGAGGATGATGCCGCTATAGGGCAGCGCGCCCAGGCCTTCGGTGCTGTTGTAGTTGCCCTCCTGGGTAGCAGTCAGCAGTGGGTGCAGGACCTTGATCGGCGCCTTGAACATCTCGACGAATTCCATCAGGCCCTGGTTGGCCCGGCACAGTGCGCCCGAGTAGCTGTAGGCGTCGGCGTCGTTCTGTGGGTATTCCTCGAGCTTGCGGATGTCGACCTTGCCGACCAGGGCGGAGATGTCCTGGTTGTTCTCGTCGCCCGGTTCGGTCTTGGCGATGGCGATCTGGTTGAGGATCGAGGGGTACAGCTTGACCACGCGGAACTGGCTGATGTCGCCGCCGAATTCGTTCAGCCGCTTGGTGGCCCAGGGCGACATGATCGAACGCAGGTAGCGCCGCGGGATGCCGTAGTCCTCTTCGAGGATGGCGCCGTCTTCGTCCGGGTTGAACAGCCCCAGGGGCGATTCGAACACCGGCGAGCCCTTAATGGCGTAGAAGGGCACCTTCTCCATCAATTGCTTGAGCTTCTCGGCCAGGGACGATTTACCGCCGCCGACCGGGCCCAGCAGGTAGAGGATCTGTTTCTTCTCTTCCAGGCCCTGAGCGGCATGGCGGAAGAAGGAAACGATCTGGTCGATGCACTCTTCCATGCCGTGGAAGTCGGCGAACGCCGGGTAACGGCGGATGACCTTGTTGGAGAAGATCCGCGACAGGCGCGGGTCGGTGGATGTGTCCAGAAGCTCAGGATCGCCAATGGCCATCAGTATGCGTTCGGCGGCCGTGGCGTAGGCAGTCTTGTCCTGCTTGCAGATGTCCAGGTACTCCTGCAGGGAGTATTCCTCCTGGCGGGTCGCTTCGAAGCGTTCCTGGAAGTGACTGAAAATACTCATGACGTCTCCTCGCTCGATGCATGGAGCCGGCGCGGGATCGGTCGTGTGCGGGTGCGGTCGGGCTGCCAGCGTAGCCGGCGAGATTCCCCCCAGAACTCCAACGGTGCCTGGCTTACGCCCTGAACCGCCCCAAAATGGTCACTGCCGATATCCCGGAAGCCGGTGGGCCGGCTCTCCCCTTTGATGGATGGCCTGAGGAAAAGGATAGTTCGTTATCCGGCCTGTAAAGGGGAATCGGGCGAGAAGTTACAGAAATTTTGAAGCGCGGGATCTGACGCTTCAGTCAGCCGATTCCCTGGCCGTATCCGCAGGATAGACGCTGCGCCACAGTTCGAAGCCGCCGTCGACGCTGTAAACGTCGGTGAATCCTTGCTGGACGAAGTAGGCCGCAGCGCTCTGGCTGGAGTTGCCGTGGTAGCAGACCACCAGCAGGGGCGCGTCGAGGTCGGCCTGGCGGATGAAGTCGGCAACCGAGTAATTGTCTATGTGCTGCGAACCGGTGATGTGGCCCATGGCGAAACTCTGCGGATCGCGGATATCCACCACCTGGGCGCCGGACTGACGCAGCTGTTGGGCCTGTTCGGGGGCTATGCGCTTGAATTCGCTCATGTTCTCTACCTCGGGAAAAGTCAGCTGGGCTTGGCGGCACAGCTGCAGTTGATGCGTTCGCCAGTGTCGACGTTCAGCAGCGTCATGCTACCGCCCCACACGCAGCCGGTGTCCAGGGCGTAGAGGCCGGGGATGTCGCATTGGCCTTCCAACGCCGCCCAGTGGCCAAAGATGATCTTGCGTCCTTGGGCCTTGCGCTCGGCATAGCTGAACCAGGGGGCGTAGCCCTCGGGCGCGGTGCCCAGGCCTTCCTTGCTCTTCAGGTCGAGCTTGCCGTCGGGTGTGCAGAAGCGCATACGCGTGAAGTAGTTGGTGATCACCCGCAGGCGGTCGATGCCGTGCAGCTTCTTGTCCCACTTGGCGGGTTCGTTGCCGTACATGCCTTCGAGGAACAGCGGCAGGCGATCGTCGTCGCGCAGCACTTCTTCCACCTCGGCGGCGCGTAGCAGGGACTTCTCGATGCTCCACTGCGGCGGGATGCCGGCGTGGACCAGGGTGACGTCGCGCTCGGCGTCGTGGTGCACCAGCGGCATGCGTCGCAGCCAGTCGAGCAGGTCGTCACGCTCCGGCGCTTCGAGAATCTCGCGCAGGGTGTCGGCTTTCTTCAGGCGCTCTGCGTTGTGCGCCACGGCCAGCAGGTGCAGGTCGTGGTTGCCGAGCACGCTGATCACCGAGCCGCGCATGGCGTAGAGGAAACGCAGGGTCTCCAGGGACTGCGGGCCGCGGTTGACCAGGTCGCCGACCAGCCAGAGGCGGTCGGTGGCGGGGTCGAAGTGGACTTGATCGAGCAGGCACTTCAGCGGTTCCAGGCAGCCCTGGACGTCGCCGACGGCGTAGGTGGTCATCAGTGCAGCGCCCCGGGCACGGCAAGGCGGAATACGGGGATTTCCGCGTCGAACTGGTGGCCATCGGTGGCGACCATCTGGTAACTACCGTGCATGCTGCCAACTTTGGTGTTGAGCACCGTGCCGCTGGTGTAGGTATGGCTGGCGCCTGGCTCGATCAGCGGCTTCTCGCCTACGACGCCGGCACCCCGCACTTCCTGCACATGGCCGTCGCCGTCGGTGATGATCCAGTGCCGGCTGAGCAGCTTGGCAGCCTGTTCGCCGTGGTTGTGGATGGTCACCGTGTAGGCGAAGACGTAGCGCTGCTGGTCCGGCTGCGACTGCTCGGGCAGGTGGCGGGTGGTAACGCTGACGGTGATCTGGTAACGGGGATCGCTCATGCTCGGGGTCGTCGCCTAGGGCAGGTGGATCAGGAATCGGGGGTCAGCTCGGCCAGGCGGTTGGCCAGCTTGACGAAGTCGGACACGTCCAGTTGCTCGGGGCGCAGGGTCGGGTCGACACCTACCGCTTCGATATCTTCCACCGAGAGCAAGGTTTTGAGCGTGTTGCGCAGGGTCTTGCGGCGCTGGTTGAAGGCTTCGCGGACGATGCGTTCGAGCAGGCGGTGATCCTTGGCCGGGTAGGGCGGCTCGGCATAGGGCGCCAGGCGCACGATGGCCGACTCGACCTTGGGCGGCGGGTTGAAGGCGCCCGGGCCGACGGTGAACAGGTAATCCACCTTGCAGAAGTACTGCACCATGATCGACAGGCGACCCCAGTCGCCATTGCCGGGTTCGGCGGCCAGGCGTTCCACCACTTCCTTTTGCAGCATGAAGTGCATGTCCTGGATGATCCCGGCGTGTTCCAGCAGGTGGAAGATCAGCGGCGTGGAGATGTTGTAGGGCAGGTTGCCCACAACGCGCAGTTTCTCGCCGGCCTGAGGCAGGGTGGAGAAGTCGAACTTCATCGCATCGCCCTGGTGCAGGCGGAAGTTCGGCTTCAGGCCGAATTTCCATTTCAGCTGCGGGATCAGGTCGAGGTCGAGCTCGATTACGTCCAGTTGCGCGCCGCTGTCCACCAGGCCTTCGGTCAACGCCCCCTGGCCCGGGCCGATTTCCAGCAGGTGCTGGCCTTCCTTGGCGGCGATGGCGCGCAGGATACGGTGGATCACCCCGGCGTCATGCAGGAAGTTCTGGCCAAAGCGCTTGCGCGCGCGGTGTTGGAAAAGCTCGGACATGGAGGCTCCAGGGGAGCAGCTGACAGCAGCTGGATGCGGAAAAAGGCGTAAGTTTACCAGCCCTGGGCGGCCAGCACGTAGCGCTGGCCGAACGGCGGCCGGTTGCACCTAGCCGGCGTTGCGTGCTTCCGCCATCTGGTAGGCGGTTTCCAGGGCCACCAGCAGGCTGCCGCCGTCGATCCGGCCGCTGCCTGCGAGGTCGAGTGCGGTGCCGTGGTCGACCGAGGTGCGGATGATCGGCAGGCCGAGGGTGACGTTCACCGCTGCGCCGAAACCCTTGTACTTGAGCACCGGCAGGCCCTGGTCGTGGTACATGGCGAGCACGGCGTCGCAGTGTTCCAGGTGCTTGGGGGTGAAGAGCGTGTCGGCCGGCAGTGGGCCGATCAGGTCCATACCCTCTTCGCGCAGGCGCTCCAGGGTGGGCTCGATGACGTCGATTTCCTCGTGCCCGAGGTGGCCGCCTTCGCCCGCGTGGGGGTTGAGGCCGCAGACCAGGATGCGCGGGCTGGCCAGGCCGAACTTGTCGCGCAGGTCGGCATGCAGGATGCGGGTAACGCGCTCCAGGCGTTCCGCGGTAATGGCGTCGGCCACATCGCGCAACGGCAGGTGGGTGGTCACAAGCGCCACGCGCAGGTCGCGGGTGGCGAGCATCATCACGACCTGTTCGGTGTGGGTCAGCTCGGCGAGGAATTCGGTGTGACCGGAGAACGCAACGCCGCCTTCGTTGATTACGCCTTTGTGCACCGGGGCAGTGATCATCCCGGCGAAGTCGCCGTTGAGGCAGCCGGTGCCGGCGCGGGTAAGGGTCTCCAGGACGTAGGCGGCGTTGGCCGGGTCGAGTCGACCGGCTGCGACTGCGGCGCCGAGCGGAGTGTCCCATACGAATAGGGCGCCGGCTGGCGCCGGTTGCTGCGGCCAACGTCCCGGGCCGACTTCCAGCAGCTGGATGTCCAGGTCGAGCAGCTTCGCGCGGTCGGCGAGCATCTGGCGGTTGGCGATGGCCACCAGCGGATGCGGTTGTGCTTCGCGGGAGAGCAGCAGGCAGAGGTCCGGGCCGATACCGGCTGGCTCACCGGGGGTCAGGGCGAAAAGCTTGGGGTCTTGCATGGCGGGTATCCCAGGGCGTCGACCGCTCGAATGCGGCCGGGATTATTCGTGAGTTCTTCACTCTACGACGAAGCCGGGCGCGGACAAAAAGAAACCCGGCCTGGGCCGGGTTTCCTTGTCGCGCGAGGCGCGGCTTACAGCTTGATCTCGACGTAGGCTTCGTCGCGGATCTGGCGCAGCCAGGCCTGCAGTTCCTCATCGTACTTGCGGTTGCGCAGGACCTGGGCGGCCTGCTGCTCGCGGAACTTGTCGCTGCTGTCGGTGGCGCGGCGGCCCAGTACTTCCAACACGTGCCAGCCGAACGGCGAGCGGAATGGCTTGGACAGCTGGCCTTGCGGGGTGTTGTTCATCACTTCGCGGAATTCCGGTACCAGGGCCTCCGGGTCGATCCAGTTCAGATCGCCGCCGTGCAGCGCCGAGCCCGGGTCTTCCGAGAATTGCTTGGCCAGGGTGCCGAAGTCTTCGCCGCTCTTGATGCGGTCGTAGAGCTTCTGCGCCAGCTTCTGGGTCTCTTCGTCGCTGCGGATCTCGCTGGGCTTGAGCAGGATGTGGCGAACGTGGACTTCGTCGCGCACCATCTTGCTGCCGCCGCGCTTCTCCTCGACCTTGAGGATGATGAAGCCGCCGGGCGTGCGTACCGGCTCGGTAACGTCGCCAACAGCGATGCTGCTGATCATGCTGTCGAACGGCGAGGGCAGCTGTGCGGCCTTGCGCCAGCCGATCTCGCCGCCTTCCAGGGCGTTGTCGCCAGCCGAGCGGGAAATTGCCAGCTGGTTGAAGTCGGCACCCTGCTTGAGCTGCTGGTAGATGTCCTGGGCCTGCTTGCCGGCGGCCTGCAGCGTCTGCGAGGACGCGCCATCGGGTACCGGGATCAGGATGTTGGCCAGGCGGTACTCTTCGGAGAGCTGGATCTTGCCAAGGTCGGAGGCGAGGAAGTTCTGCACTTCCTGCTCGCTGACCTGGACGCGCTCGGCGACGCGGCGCTGGCGCACGCGGCTGATGACCATCTCGCGGCGCACCTGCTCGCGGGCGTCGTCATAGGACAGGCCGTCGCGGGTCAGGGCCGCCTGGAACTGATCCAGGGTCATGTGGTTGCGCTGGGCGATGGTGCCCATGGCCTGGTTCAGCTCTTCGTCGGTGATGCGGATGCCGGAGCGCTCGCCGATCTGCAGCTGGATGTCCTCGATGATCAGGCGCTCGAGCACCTGCTGGGTCAGCACGTGCTCCGGCGGCAGCGGTGCGCCGCGCTTCTGGATGGTCTGGCGCACTTCGCGCAGACGCTGGTCCAACTGGCTCTGCATGACCACGTCGTTGTCGACGATGGCCACGACGCGGTCCAGGGGGGTCACGTCTGCACGGGCGAAGGAACTGATGAGGAGCGCGCCCAGCATCAGCGGGCGCAGGGCGTTACATAGAGTTGTCTTCACGTTGACGATAGCCTTGGATGCCTTGGTCGAGGAAGCCTTCGACTTGGTTGCCGACCACGCCGCCAAGGCCTTTCAGGATGATTTGCAGGAAGATGCCGCGGTCAGCTTTCGAGTTCGCAGTAATGAACTCGTTGTCGTCGTACTTCAGCCAATAGCGGTTGACCAGACGCAGCTTCCAGCAGCAGCTGTCGTACTCGAAGCCGCCGAGTGCTTCGAGGGTACGGCTCTGGTTGTAGTCGAACTGCCAGCGCGCGATGGCGCTCCACTGCGGAACGACCGGCCAGATGACCGAGAAGTCGTGCTGGTTGATCTTGTACTGGTCGCTGTTGTAGGTGAACTGGCCCAGGTTCGGGTCGAACACCTTGCTGTTCGCGCGATAGCGATAGCCCGCGTTGAACACTTTCTGCGGTTCCGCTTCCGGCTGGTAGTGGAACATCACGCTGCCGTTGTCGGTGTGGTGAGTGTTCGGGTTCCAGTTGTAGTCGGAGTTCAGGCGCCAATCGTGGTTGAAGCGATAGATGCCTTGCAGTGCATAGGGCGAGCGCCAGGCGTCCGCATCCGGATTGGAAATCTGGTTGTTCGGGTTGGCCAGGTTGTAGTTGCGGATGTAGTCCTCGGTCAGGCCGGGGAGCTGCACGCGACGATCGGAGAAGTAGTAGATCTGGCCCGCGCTGATGGACGCCCGCTCGAAGCCGTTGTCCTCGATGAAGCGCGAGGTCGCGCCGAGGGAAAGCTGGTTGGCATCGCCAATGCGGTCCTTGCCGGTGAAGCGGTTCTCACGCCACAGCGAGTCGTAGCTGAAGGTGAATTCGCCGGTGTCGAAGGTCGGCAGGTCGTCCTGGTTCTTGTACGGCACGTACAGGTACATGGCGCGCGGTTCCAGGGTCTGGCGGAACTTGGTGCCAGCGAAGCTGGTGTCGCGGTCGAAGTACAGACCGCTGTCGAGCTTGGCCAGGCCCAGCGAACGATCCGGGCTGTCGTCGAAGCTGATGCCGGCATAGTTCGGATGCGCCGGGTCGAGACCTTTCAGCTGTGCCTGGCCGGTGCTGTCCAGGTCCAGGTTGTACTTGGTGTACATCGCCTTCAGCGTCGGGGTGACGAAGCCGTAGCTGCTTGCCACTGGCAGGCTCACGCCCGGCTCGAGGTGCATGCGGTCGCCGGTGGCGCGGGCCAGGCCGGAAATGTTGACGTCCGGGCGCTGGCCGATGACGTTGCCATCGGTATCGAAGTAGACGTCCTCGTCCAGGTTGCGGTCGAAGCGCACCAGTTCGCTGCCGTAGGTGAAGTTCAGGCCGCCCGGGTTGTACGGCAGGTGGCCGTCGAGGGTCAGCTGCGGCAGGCGGTCATACGGGGTCACGTCGGTGACGGTGGCGAGTTGGTACGCCTGAGCGTTGAGGCGAGCGGTGAAGTCATCGCCGCGATAGGTCAGTGCGCCCTGCTGGTTCACGTAGGTCGGCGAACCGAGGCCCAGCGAGGTGTCCAGGTCCTGGAAGTAGTACGGATCGCTGATGCGGGTGTAGTCGACCTGCGCCAGCCAACGGGAATCCAGGCCGCTGGTGTTCTTCCAGCCGTACAGCCAACGTTGGTCGGTGTAGTGCGGCTGGTTGCTGCGGCTGTCGTCGCTGTCGTTCAGGTAGGCGGCTGTGAACTGGCCTTCGCTGCTGTGGGTCAGGTAACGGAAGTCGCCTTCCATCATCAGGCCGCGCTTGGCCATGTAGCGCGGATACAACGTGGCGTCGTAGTTCGGGGCCAGGTTGAAGTAGTACGGCGTGACCAGCGTGAAGCCAGTGTCCGAGGTGCTCGACAGGGTCGGCGGCAGGAAGCCGGACTGGCGACGGTCGTCGATCGGGAAATAGATGTAGGGGGTATAGAACACCGGAATGTCCTTCACCCGCAGGGTCGCGTTGGTCGCGGTGCCGAAGCCGGTGGCCGGGTTCAGCTTGATGTTGTTGCCCTTGACGTACCAGGAGTTGCTGCCCGGCTCGCAACGGGTGTAGGTACCGTCCTTGAGCTGGATGATGGCGTCTTCCTGGCGCTTGGCGTAGAGCGCGCTGCCACGGACCTGGGCCTGGTGCATGACGTACTCGGCGTTGTCGATCTTCGCCTCGCCGTTGTCCAGTTGCAGGTCGGCGTGGTCGCCGACGATCAGCGCGCCGTTGTCGCGCAGGCGCACGTTGCCGGACAGCTCGCCGCGGTTCTCGGCCTGGTGCAGGTTGGCCTCGTCGGCCTCGACCTGCATGCTGCCCTGGCGCAGCACGACGTTGCCGGCCAGCGTCGCGACCTGGGATTCCTGCTCGTAGCGGGAGGCCTTGGCCGAAACGTAGGTCGGTGCTTCGTCGCGCGGGGTCTTGTCGTTCATGCCCGGACGGACCGGCTCGACGTATTCGCCGCTGCAGTACGGGCCGACTTCCGCGAGTTGTGCGGCGGTCAGCTTCTCCCGCGGTACCCAGTCCAGGTGGCTATAGTCGGCGCTGCGCGACTTGAGGGCGCGGCCCGAGCTTTCGGTTACCAGCTGCTCCTTGGCTTCGCCGGAGGTTTGCTCGGCGGCTTCGCTGCCGCCTGCACTCACGGCGTTGGCGCTGTGCTGCGGGCGCGGCGGGAGGGCGGCGGCCGGTTGTTGGCTGGAGCAGTCCCAGCTGCCGCCGGAGGGCGCGCAGCTGAATTGTTCGGCCGCGGAAGCGGTCGAGGAAGCGAGCGGCTGTATAGCCAGCAGGCCACCGGTCACCAGTAAGGGAAACTTTCTACGGAACACGGGGAAGTTAACTGCCATCTTGTTAATCCGGGCTTCCTGCGAGCCTGCAGCGCGATCGAGCTGCGCGCCTCTCGATGGGCTCAAAAAGATGCTGGATAATAAAGCATGACCCGCGCAACGGCTAGGGCCGTGGAGAACCCCTGAAGATGTCAGATGATGCCCGTTACCAGCAATTGAATGGCTGGCTGGACTCGTGTATGCCCGCTGTGTTCGCCGCCGAAGGCTGGGGTGCGGTTCCGCCCGCCGAGCTGACTCCCGCAAGCAGCGATGCCAGTTTCCGCCGCTACTTCCGCTGGCAGGCCGGAGACCGCACGCTGATCGTCATGGATGCGCCGCCACCGCAAGAGGACTGCCGTCCCTTCGTCAAAGTCGCCGGCCTGCTCGCTGAAGCTGGCGTGCATGTGCCGCGCATCCTGGCCCAGGACCTGGAGCAGGGTTTCCTGCTGCTCAGCGATCTCGGCCGGCAGACCTATCTCGATGTGCTCAATGCGCAGAACGCGGAGGAGCTGTTCGAGGATGCCCTCGACGCCCTGGTTGCCTTCCAGCAGGTGCCGGTTGAAGAGCGCCTGCCGCCCTACGACGAGGCCCTGCTGCGCCGCGAGCTGCAGCTGTTCCCCGAGTGGTACCTGGGCAAGCACCTGGGCGTCGTCCTCGAGGGCGAACAACTGGCGCGCTGGCAGCGCACCTGCGACCTGCTGGTAGCCAGTGCCCTGGAGCAGCCTCGCGTGCTGGTGCACCGTGATTACATGCCACGCAACCTGATGCTCAGCGAGCCCAACCCGGGCGTGCTCGACTTCCAGGACGCGGTGTACGGCCCGGTTACCTACGACGTCACCTGCCTGTACAAGGACGCCTTCCTCAGCTGGCCGGAGCCGCGCATCCACGACGGACTCAGCCGTTACTGGCGCAAGGCACAGGCGGCAGGCATTCCCCTGCCGCCTACCTTCGACGAGTTCTTCCGCGCCAGCGACCTGATGGGCGCGCAGCGCCACCTCAAGGTGATCGGCATCTTCGCGCGCATCTGCCATCGCGACGGCAAGCCGCGCTACCTCGGTGACGTGCCCCGCTTCTTCCGCTACCTGGAAAGCGTGATTGCGCGACGTCCCGAACTGGCCGACCTGCGCGCCCTGCTCGCCGACCTGCCGCAGCCGGTGGCCCCATGAAAGTGATGATTCTCGCAGCCGGCAAGGGCGAGCGACTGCGTCCGCTGACCCTGCACACGCCCAAGCCGCTAGTGCAGGCCGGCGGCCTGCCGTTGATCGAGCACCAGCTGTTGTCCCTTCGCCGTGCCGGTTTCGACGAGTTGGTGATCAATCACGCCTGGCTCGGCCAGCAGATCGAGGATTACCTCGGCGATGGCGCACGCTTCGACGTGAGCATTCGCTACTCGGCCGAGGGCGAGCCGCTCGAAACCGGCGGCGGCATCTTCCGCGCGCTGCCGCTGCTGGGGTCGGAGCCTTTCGCCGTGGCCAATGGCGACATCTGGACCGACTTCGACTACGCCCATCTGCACAACGCGCTGGCCGACGGTGACCTCGCGCATCTGGTGCTGGTCGCCAATCCCGAGCACAACGGACGTGGCGATTTCTGCCTGCGCGAAGGGCGCGTGAGCGATTACCGCGAAGGCGAGCCGAGCTTCACCTATAGCGGTATCGCGGTGCTGCACCCGGCGCTGTTCGCCGCCAGCCAGGACGGTGCCTTCAAGCTTGCCCCATTGCTGCGCGAGGCGATGGCGGCCGGGCGCGTCAGCGGTGAGCTGCACGAGGGGCGCTGGGTCGATGTCGGTACCCATGAGCGCCTGGCCGAGGTCGAGCGCTTGTTGGCGGCGCGCTGAATGTTCTGGCCTGGCACCCTGATAGGCATCCTCGCCGGCTGGGCGCTGGCGAGCATTCCCGGCGCCATGCTCGGCGGGGTGCTCGGCCAGGTGCTCGACCGGCGCATGCGCCAGCGCACCTGGCGCGGCTTGTTCGAGCAGCTTCGCGGAAGCGGGCGGGTGCCGGACGACGAGCTGCTGTTCATGCTTCTAGGCCGCCTGGCGAAGATTCGCGGGCGGGTGCAGGACGCGCATATCCAGCAGGCGCGGGCCGAGATGCTGCGTCTCGGTCTGGATGAGCCGGCACGCTTGCGCGCCATAGATGCCTTCGGGCGCGGCAAGCAGGGTGGTCCGCTGCTCGACGAGGGGCTGGAGCAACGCCATGGCCAGCGTCCGACCGCAGATGGCCTGCTCCAGGCCTGCTGGCGCATGGCCTGGGCCGCCGGGGTGCCGACCGCTGCAGAGAAGGCGCTGATCCTGCGCTGGGGTGAAACGCTGGGGTTGCCGCGGGCTACCGTGCTGGCGCTGGCTTCGGGTGCGGAGAAAGTCCGCGCACCGCTGACCCGCGCCGAGAGCTACACCCGTGCCCTGCGCCTGCTCGGCGTCGAGGAGGGTGCCGAACCGGCGGAGATCAAGCGTGCCTACCGCCGGCTGATCAGCCAGCACCATCCGGACAAGCTGGTCGGCGCCGGCGAAGCACGCATCGCCGCGGCCACCGAGAAAACCCGCGAGATCCAGGAAGCCTACTCGCTGATCCGCGAGCGCCACGGCTTCCGTTGAATTGCCCTCAGGGGCTGTCGGCCTGCTTGATGTGCATTGAAAGCCAGCCGCGCACCCGACGATAGAGCTGGTCCTGCTCGCTGACGGGGTCGCCGGGAAGGGCGTTCATGCCGATCTGTACGTAGGTCTTGCCGGTTTCGCGTTTGCTCGCCTGCAGGCGCAGCTGCGCCGCTTTTCGGTCCGTATCGCGGTCGCGGTAGAAGAAGTCGCCGGTGGCCAGCGCCAGGCGCGGCACCATGTCTTCCAGTGGCGGGCGGAATTCATTGGGCATTTGCGCTGCGACCAGCAGCAGGTTGCGGATGTCGGTCGGTTCGCGTTCGGCCAGGTAGCGGGCGGCCCAGTAGGCGCCCGTGCCGTGGCCGAGGAGGATGATGCTCTTCGGCTTTTCCTGCCGGGGGGAGTCGACGCCGGCCTGGATACGCGCCATGACCCGGTCGGAATAGGCCTTGCGCCGTTCGATGGCAGGGTCCTGCGCGGGCGCGGCCTCGCTGGCGGAAGGCGTGTCGCCTGAGGGCGCCGGCGCATCGGCCTTGGCCGCTTCCTTGTCGTCGCTAGCGACAGCGTCCACCGGGCGCGTCTGCGCCAGGCTGTCCATGCGGTCGGGCAGGCTCAGGCTGAGGGTCTGCCAGCCGGCGTCGGGCAGTTTGTGCCGCAGAGGGCCGACCGCCTTGGGCCAGTCGGGGCTCTCGCCATCTCCGGGCACGATGATCACCACACCTTCGGCCTGGGGCGCATTGGCGGGCAGCCAGAGGGCGAGGAAGCTTTCGTCGCCGGCCTGCAGGGTCTGTTGCTGGCGATCGGGCAGGTGCTGTATCAGGCCGCTGGCCTCGGCCTGGCTGCGCTCTTCCACGGCCGGTCGCTTGGGTTCTGCCGGGGCGGCGGTTTCGGCTGGAGCGGCGGCAGGCTTGTCTTCCGCCCAGCCTGGTGCGCCAGGCAGCAGGCAGAGGGCGATGCAGAGGGCGAGGCGTGTAGGTGACGAGGAGCGTGGCATCGGGCTATTCCCGGAGGTTCGGCTGGCGTGCGGGCGCGAAAGGCGCCAGCCTAATCGGTTGTGCCCGCTTTGTCAGGCCGTGGCTTGGCAGCTGGCCAGCACACTGCGGTAAGGTAGCGGCGCTTTCAATTCGGTACGTGGTGCTGTCGGCATGAGACCTCTGTTGCGCAAGGCCCTGGTGGCGCTTCTTCTGTTCCTTCCGCTCTGGGCGCAGGCGCAGGCGGCGCAGTTGGCTGCGGGGCTGGACGCAACTCAGCGCGACTGGCTGCAGGCGCATCCGCAGCTGCGTGTCGGCGTCGTGCTGGAAGCGCCCTATGCCCAGCAGGACCGTCGCCTGCAACAGCTCTCAGGGGCTAACGTCGAACTGCTGGAGTGGATCGCCGGAAGTCTCGGGGTCAACCTGCAATGGCAGGTCTATTCCGATCAGAACCTGCTGGAGCGCGCGGCCCGCGCTGGCGAGATCGATATGGCGCCGGGCCTTGCGCAAACGCCCGACACGCTGCGCGAGTGGCTGTTCTCCGATCCCTACCTGCGCGTACCGCGCCTGCTGGTCGGCTTCCAGGCCGAAGCGGCCACGGTGGAGCTGGAGCACCTCGGTAGCGACGAGCCGGTGGCGTTGCGGGGACCCGGCCCGGTTTCGGACTACCTGCACGGCACTTATTACGGGGCGCGCCTGCAACTGACCGGAAGCGACCGCGAGGCGCTGCGCCGGGTGCTCGATCAGACCGCCAGCTATGCGGTGGTCGACGAAGCGAGCCTGGCGCGCCTGAGCCGCGAGGGCGAGTTCGGCGGCTTCCGCGTGGTCGCTGACATCGGCTATCCGCAGCTGCTGCGCCTGGCCACGCGGCGCGACTTGCCGGAGCTGGCCGCCATCCTCGATGCCGCCTTGCGCGCCGTTCCGGCCAAGGAACTCGACCAGATCCACCAGCGCTGGCTGCAGCCGCAGTATCCGCGCCTGGTCGAGTCGCCGAGCTTCTGGAAGAACCTTTGCATTCTGCTCGGGCTGCTGCTCGTGCTGGCCCTGGCGACTGTGGCCTGGCTGCGTCGTCAGCGCGGTGCCCTGGAGCAGCGACTGCTCGCAGCGCGGCGTGACATCGAGCTGCGCCAGGCGGCGGAGGAAGCGCTGCGCCTGACCCAGTTTGCCATCGACAGCAGCACGGTCGGCATCCTCTGGGTCAACTGGGACAGCCATATCCGCTACGCCAACCGAGCGGCCGAGGAAATGCTCGGCGAGGCGGCCGGCGCGCTGGCCGAGCGCCCGCTGGCGGATTTCGAGCCGACGCTGAACATGGACAACTGGCTGAACCTGTGGCGCCGAGCGCGCAACAGCGACGAGGGACCATTGAGCTTCGAGACCGGTCTGCGCCGCGCCGACGGTAGCTGGCTGCCGGCCGAAGTCTCGCTGAGTTTCCTGCGCTTCGGCGGTTCGGAATACCTGCTGGTTTTCGTCAGCGACGCCACCGAGCGGCGGCGCGCGCACGCGGCCCTGGAAGAAAGCGAGGCGCGCCTGCAGGGCATCGCCGGCAACGTGCCGGGGCTGGTGTTCCGCCTGGAGCCGAGCGCACCGGGCGACGACTCGGACTTCGCGCACCTCAGCTTCATCAGTGGTGGTAGCGAAGCCTCGCTCGGCTACAGCCCCGGTTACCTGCGCGAAAGCGGCCTGGGCATCATGGGCCTGGTGCATCCGGATGAGCGCGGCGGCTATCTCGCCAGCCAGGAACAGGCAGTCTTCAACGGCACCAACTGGCATTGGCAGGGGCGCATCCTCACCCGCAGCGGCGAGCCGCGCTGGGTCGATATCAAGGCCACCGCGCGGCGCCTGGAGGACGGCCGCCGCGCCTGGGACGGCGTGGTCTGGGACATCACCGAGAACAAGCAGATCGAGCTGGAGCTGGCCGAGTCCCGCGCCCAGCTACGTGAGCTTTCCGCGCACCTCGAGAGCGTTCGCGAAGAAGAAAAGGCGCGCATCGCCCGCGAGGTGCACGACGAGCTCGGCCAGGTGCTGACGGTGCTCAAGCTGGAGACGTCGATGTGCGAGCTCGCCTATGGCGAGCTGGATCCGGGATTGCACGACCGCCTGGGCAACATGAAGAAGCTCATTGCCCAGCTGTTCCAGTTGGTGCGCGACGTGGCAACGGCTTTGCGTCCGCCGATCCTCGATGCCGGCATCGGCTCGGCGCTGGAGTGGCAGGCGCGGCGTTTCGAGGCGCGCACCGGCATCCCCTGCCTGGTGACGGTGCCGGAGCATTCGCCGCGGCTGGCCGACGCCAAGGCCATCGGGCTGTTCCGCATCCTCCAGGAGGCGCTGACCAATGTCATGCGCCACGCGCAGGCGCATACTGTGGAGCTTGAGCTGACGGTCGAGAACGGTGAGTTGTGCCTGAGCATCGGCGACGATGGCCGCGGCTTCGACACGGAGGCGGCTTGGCGCGGCAGCTCCTTCGGCCTGGTCGGTATGCGCGAACGTGTGCTCATGCTCGGCGGCAGCCTGGAAATCCACAGCCAGCCGGGCGAGGGCAGCAACCTGCGTGTGCGGGTGCCGCTGGGGGCCGACGAGGTCGTGGAGCAAAGCGCCTGAGGTGTTCACAGAAATACTCGGCGCGTTAGAGCGTTTTACGGGGAGAAGTGCAGTGATCCGAGTACTGGTGGCCGAAGACCACACCATCGTCCGCGAGGGCATCAAGCAACTGATCGGCATGGCCAAGGACCTGCAGGTGGTCGGCGAGGCCACCAATGGCGAACAACTGATCGAGACGTTGCGCCAGGTGCCTTGCGAGGTGGTCCTGCTGGACATCTCCATGCCCGGGGTGAACGGCCTGGAGGCGATCCCGCGGATCCGCGCGCTGGCCAATCCGCCTGCCATTCTCATGCTGTCGATGCACGATGAAGTGCAGATGGCGGCTCGCGCGCTGAAGATCGGCGCGGCCGGCTACGCCACCAAGGACAGCGACCCCGCACTGCTGCTCACCGCCATCCGCAAGGTTGCCAGCGGCGGTCGCTACATCGACCCGGCACTGGCCGACCGCATGGTCTTCGAGGTCGGCCTGACCGACTCGCGGCCTTCCCACGCATTGCTCTCGGAGCGCGAGTTCTCGGTGTTCGAGCGCCTGGTGAAGGGCGAGGGCGTGAACGAGATCGCCCAGCACCTGGCGGTCAGCAACAAGACCGTGAGCACCCACAAGGCGCGGCTGATGCAGAAACTCAACGCGCACTCGGTGGCAGACCTGGTGAAGTACGCCGTCGAGCACAAACTGGTTTGATCCGCGACGCGCGGACGCGCCGAATGTGCGTCCCTTCCGCTTTTTGCAAAGCCCGTCTATCTCGCGCACCGGCGACAGTGAATGATGGCCGGCGCAGTGAGCTGCCTCATCAGAACAAGGAGAAAAGGATGTTGTTGCGAGCGGTAAAGCGGGGGCTGGTATTCGGCCTGCTAGGCGCAGTCGCCACCCCGGCGCTGGCGGAGTACGTGACGGTGATTTCCTTCGGCGGGGCCAACATGGCCGCGCAGGAGAAGGCGTTCTACAAGCCGTTCAAGGACAGCACCGGCACGGCGGTGGTGCATGGCTCCTATAACGGCGATCTCGACAAGCTCAAGCAGATGGTGCAGATCAGCCATGTGTCTTGGGACGTGGTCGAGGTGGAGGCGCCGGAGCTGGCGCGCGGCTGCCAGGAAGGCCTGTTCGAGAAGCTCGATCCGAAGCTGGTCGGCAATGCCGCGGACTACGTGCCGGGAGCGGTGCAGCCGTGCGGCGTCGGCATCTTCGTCTGGACCACGCTGCTGGCCTACAACCAGGACAAGGTGCAGGGGCAGCCTTCGGGCTGGGCCGACTTCTGGGATGTGAAGAAGTACCCAGGTAAACGCGGCCTGCGCTGGGGCGCCAAGTACAGCCTGGAGTTCGCCCTGATGGCCGATGGCGTGGCGCCCAATGAGGTCTATCAGGTGCTGGCGACGCCGGCCGGTGTCGACCGCGCCTTCCACAAGCTCGATGAGCTCAAGCCCTACATCCGCTGGTGGAAATCCGGCCAGGACCCGGTGCGTGATTTGGCCGACGGCAGCGTGGTCATGAGCTCGGCCTACAACGGCCGGATCGCTGCGGCGCAGGGTGAGCAGAAGGGCTACCGGATGGTCTGGAGCGGCGGCATCTACGACTTCGACTACTGGGCGATGCCTTCCGGGGTATGGAAGAAGGCCGATGCCGAGCGCTTCATCGCCTTCGCCAGCCAGCCGGCGCAACAGAAGGTGTACTCGCAGAACATCGCCTACGGCCCCGCCAACCGCAAGGCGGTGGAGCAGCTGGACCCGCAGGTGGCGGCCAATCTGCCCACCGCGCCGAAGAACATGAGCAATGCGCTGGGCATGAACGTGGCCTTCTGGAGCGAGCACGGCGACGCCCTGGAGAAGCGTTTCGAGGCCTGGGCCAAGCGCTGAGGTCGCTCTCGGAACGGTCGGTGTCGCAATCGTGCGGCACCGATTTTCCGGCGCTGCTAGCGCGCCGGTTTTGTAGGAATCGCCCTACAGACGATCCTCTTCTACCCTTATAGCAAGTTCTCTTCCCGCCCGATTTGCGCGTGCTGCAGGCTTCTCTAGTCTTGCTGTACGGCATTACTTACATAAATACAAAGGTGCGGTTATGGCCGAGACTCAGGCGAGCGATGTGCTGGTCAGCTTTCGTGGCGTACAGAAGAGCTACGATGGCGAAACCCTCATCGTCAAAGACCTCAATGTGGATATTCGCAAAGGCGAATTCCTGACCCTGCTGGGGCCGTCCGGTTCCGGCAAGACCACCAGCCTGATGATGCTGGCCGGTTTCGAAACCCCCACGTCCGGCGAGATCCTCCTGGCCGGCCGCGCGATCAACAACGTCCCCCCGCACAAGCGCGACATCGGCATGGTGTTCCAGAACTATGCCCTGTTCCCGCACATGACCGTGGCCGAGAACCTGGCGTTCCCGCTCTCTGTGCGCGGCATGAGCAAGACCGACGTCGCCGAACGCGTTAAGCGCGCGCTCTCGATGGTCCAACTCGACGCCTTCGGCGGCCGTTATCCGGCGCAGCTTTCCGGCGGCCAGCAGCAGCGCGTGGCCCTGGCCCGTGCGCTGGTCTTCGAGCCGCAGCTGGTGCTGATGGACGAACCCCTGGGTGCGCTCGACAAGCAATTGCGCGAGCACATGCAGATGGAGATCAAGCACATCCACCAGCGCCTGGGCGTGACCGTGGTCTACGTGACCCACGACCAGGGCGAGGCGCTGACCATGTCCGACCGCGTGGCGGTATTCCACCAGGGCGAGATCCAGCAGATCGCGCCGCCGGCGGAACTCTACGAGCACCCGCGCAACTCCTTCGTCGCCAACTTCATCGGTGAGAACAACCGTATCGCCGGCCAACTGCAGAGCCGCGACGGCGACCGTTGCGTGGTCAGCCTGGCGCGGGGCGAGAAGGTCGAGGCACTGGCAGTCAACGTCGGCGAGCCGGGCCAGCCGGTGAGCCTGTCGATCCGCCCGGAGCGGGTCCGCCTGAATGGCCACAGCGAGAACTGCGCCAACCGTTTCTCCGGCCGCGTGGCCGAGTTCATCTACCTTGGCGACCACGTGCGCATCCGCCTCGAGGTTTGCGGCCGCACCGACTTCTTCGTCAAGCAGCCGATCGCCGAGCTGGACTCCGCGTTGGCGGTCGGGGATGTGGTACCGCTGGGCTGGGCCGTGGAGCACGTGCGTGCCCTCGACCCGCTCCCGGCGGCCTGAGTCGAAGAAAAACAAACCTGCACACTGTGGAGAGAAGAATAATGTCGAAGTTCCCGTCCCATCCGTTGAAAGCCGGTCTGCAGCTCGCCGCACTGAGTCTGGGCCTGGCTGCCGCCGCGCAGAGCATGGCCGCTACCGATCTGACCGTGATCTCCTTCGGCGGCGCCAACAAGGACGCCCAGGTCAAGGCCTTCTACCAGCCCTTCGAGAAAGCCACTGGCAACAAGATCGTCGCCGGCGAATACAACGGCGAGATGGCCAAGGTGAAGGCCATGGTCGACACCAAGAGCGTGACCTGGGACCTGGTCGAGGTGGAATCGCCGGAGCTGGCCCGTGGCTGTGACGAGGGCATGTTCGAGGAAATCGACCCGGCCATCCTCGGCAAGGCCGAAGACTACGTTCCGGGCGCGGTGAGCAACTGCGGCGTCGGTTTCTTCGTATGGTCCACCGTGCTGGCCTACAACGCCGACAAGCTGAAGACCGCTCCGACCGGCTGGGCCGACTTCTGGGACGTGAAGAAATTCCCCGGCAAGCGCGCACTGCGCAAGGGCGCCAAGTACACCCTGGAATTCGCCCTGATGGCCGACGGCGTTGCGCCGAAAGACGTCTACAAGGTGCTCGCCACCAAGGAAGGCCAGGATCGCGCGTTCAAGAAACTCGACGAGATCAAGCCGAACATCCAGTGGTGGGAAGCCGGCGCCCAGCCGCCGCAGTACCTCGCTTCCGGTGACGTGGTCATGAGCTCGGCCTACAACGGCCGTATCGCCTCGGTTCAGAAAGAAAGCAACCTGAAGGTCGTGTGGAACGGCGGCATCTACGACTTCGACGCCTGGGCCATCCCGAAAGGCGCCAAGAAGAAGGACGACGCGCTGAAGTTCATCGCCTTCTCGGTCAAGCCCGAGCAGCAGAAGATCTACGCCGAGAACATCGCCTACGGTCCGGTGAACAAGAACACCGTGAACCTGCTGGACAAGGGCGTTCTGACCAACATGCCGACCACCCCGGCCAACATCGAAGGCCAGGTGGGCATGAACGTCGGCTTCTGGGCTGACTACGGCGAGCAGCTGGAACAGCGCTTCAACGCCTGGGCCGCCAAGTAAGGTCGGCCCCGCGCCGCCGGCTCTCGGCGGCGCCTGTGGCGACGCCGCCACGAACCGCGCAGTTTGCGGTCCGCAGCGGCCGGGAGGCTCTCCCGGTCCGGCGGCGTTCGTCCCGAAACGTCCGAAATACCACACTTAAGCCGCCTTCGCGGGCGGCTCGTTTTACCGGAGTTCGCTATGGCCACCGCTGTGTCCTTGAACGAGGTCGCCGGCCCCACCCTCAAGCAGCGCCTGGCGCGTGCAGAGCGGATGAACCGTCTGAAATCCCAGGCGCTGATCCTGCCGCTGCTGCTGTTCCTCCTGCTGGTGTTCCTGGTGCCGATTGCCGCGCTGCTCATGAAGAGCGTGAACAACCCCGAGGTGGTCGGCTCGCTGCCGAAGACCGTCAACGCCATCACCGTATGGGACGGCAAGTCGCTGCCGCCTGAGCCGGTGTACCAGGCGCTGAGCGAAGACCTGGTCGCTGCGCGCAAGAACCAGACCATCGGTGACCTCTCCAAGCGCCTGAACATGGAGCTGGCCGGCTACCGCAGCCTGATGGCCAAGACCGCCCGTGCCCTGCCGTTCCAGCAGCCGCCGGCCTCTTATAAAGACGCCATGGAAGCGCTCGACGAGCGCTGGGGCGACCCGGCCTACTGGCAGGTGATCCGCCGCAACGCCAGCAGCATCACCCCCTATTACCTGCTCGCCGCGCTCGATCATCGTATCGACGACCTCGGCGAACTGGCCCAGGCCACGCCCGACCAGTCCATCTACCTGGACATCTTCGCGCGCACTTTCTGGATGGGCGCGGTGATCACCGTGATCTGCCTGCTGTTCGCCTATCCGCTGGCGTACCTGCTGGCCAACTTGCCGACGCGCAAGAGCAACCTGCTGATGATCCTGGTCCTGCTGCCGTTCTGGACGTCCATCCTGGTGCGCGTAGCGGCGTGGATCGTGCTGCTGCAGTCCGGCGGCCTGATCAACGGCGCGCTGCTCAAGCTGGGCTTGATCGACCAGCCGTTGCAACTCGTGTTCAACCGCACCGGCGTGTACATCGCCATGGTGCACATCATGCTGCCGTTCATGATCCTGCCGATCTTCAGCGTGATGAAGAGCATCTCGCCGAGCTACATGCGTGCGGCCATCTCCCTGGGCAGCCATCCGTTCGGCGCCTTCTGGAAGGTCTACTTCCCGCAGACCGTAGCCGGCGTCGGCGCCGGTTGCCTGCTGGTGTTCATCCTGTCGATCGGCTACTACATCACCCCGGCGCTGCTGGGCAGCCCGAACGACCAGATGGTCAGCTACTTCGTCGCCTTCTACACCAACACCACCATCAACTGGGGCATGGCCACGGCCCTGGGCGGCCTGCTGCTGTTCGCCACCCTGGTGCTGTACGTGATCTACGGCTGGCTGGTGGGCGCGAGCCGCCTGCGCCTGGGCTGAGGAGAAGAAGAAAATGCTGAGTCCCTACATGTCCCCGGTCGAGCGCGTGTGGTTCTACACCCTGCGCATCCTCTGCGGCCTGGTGCTGCTGTTCCTGGTGCT
Organism: Pseudomonas knackmussii B13; assembly: GCF_000689415.1. Taxonomy (NCBI): domain Bacteria; kingdom Pseudomonadati; phylum Pseudomonadota; class Gammaproteobacteria; order Pseudomonadales; family Pseudomonadaceae; genus Pseudomonas; species Pseudomonas knackmussii. The sequence continues at coordinate 610,073 of NZ_HG322950.1, forward strand.
GCCGGTGCTGGTGATCATTCCGTTGTCGTTCAACTCCGGCACCTTCCTGGTCTACCCGCTGCAGGGCTTCTCGCTGCGCTGGTACGCCGACTTCTTCCACTCCGCCGAGTGGATGCGTTCGCTGACCAACAGCATGATCGTGGCCCCGGCCGCGACCGTGCTGGCTATGGTCTTCGGCACCCTGGCGTCGATCGGCCTGACCCGCGGCGAGTTCCGTGGCAAAGCCCTGGTGATGAGCCTGGTGATCTCGCCGATGGTGGTCCCGGTGGTGATCATCGGTGTGGCGAGCTACCTGTTCTTCGCGCCCTTCGGCCTGGGCAACAGCTACATCTCGCTGATCATCGTGCACGCCGTGCTCGGCGTGCCCTTCGTGATCATCACGGTGTCGGCGACCCTGCAGGGCTTCAACCAGAACCTGGTGCGCGCCGCCGCCAGCCTGGGCGCGCCGCCGGTGCTGACCTTCTTCAAGGTGACCCTGCCGCTGATCGCCCCCGGGGTGATCTCGGGTGCGCTCTTCGCCTTCGCCACCTCGTTCGACGAAGTAGTGGTGACGCTGTTCCTCGCCGGCCCCGAGCAGGCCACCCTGCCGCGCCAGATGTTCAGCGGTATCCGCGAGAACCTCAGCCCGACCATCGCCGCCGCGGCGACCCTGCTGATCGGCTTCTCCGTCCTGCTGCTGCTGACCCTGGAATGGCTGCGCGGCCGCAGCGAGAAGATGCGTACCGCACCGACTGCCTGATCCACAGTGGATCGCGGCAGGTCCGTCGCCTCGGCGGCGGGCCTGTTCCGCGATCTTTTTTTTGCCTGGCACTCGGCCATCGGGCCGATCCCACCTCGCCGCTGTCAGCGGCTACAATGCGCGCCATCCGTGATTCCGCCCACAGAGGTGCGCCATGCAACCCTACGCCATCGCCCCGTCGATCCTCTCCGCCGACTTCGCCCGCTTGGGCGAGGATGTGGACAAGGTGCTCGCCGCCGGCGCCGACATCGTCCACTTCGACGTGATGGACAACCATTACGTGCCGAACCTCACCATCGGCCCGATGGTCTGCACGGCGCTGCGCAAGTACGGCGTGACCGCGCCCATCGACGTGCACCTGATGGTCTCCCCGGTGGACCGCATCATCGGCGACTTCATCGAAGCCGGCGCCACCTACATCACCTTCCACCCGGAAGCCTCGCAGCACATCGACCGCTCCCTGCAACTGATCAAGGACGGCGGCTGCAAGGCCGGCCTGGTGTTCAACCCGGCCACCTCGCTGGACGCGCTCAAGTACGTGATGGACAAGATCGACATGGTCCTGCTGATGAGCGTGAACCCCGGCTTCGGCGGGCAGAAGTTCATCCCCGGCACCCTCGACAAGCTGCGCGAAGCGCGCGCACTGATCGACGCCTCCGGCCGTGACATCCGCCTGGAGATAGATGGCGGCGTCAACGTGAAGAACATCCGCGAGATCGCCGCGGCGGGTGCCGACACCTTCGTCGCCGGTTCGGCCATCTTCAATGCGCCGGACTACGCCGAAGTCATCCGCACCATGCGCGCCGAGCTGGCACAGGCCGGCAAGTGATGAGCGCTGCGCAACCGTTGTTCGCCGGGAAGCTGCCGCGTCTGGTGATGTTCGACCTCGACGGCACCCTGGTGGACTCGGTTCCGGACCTGGCTGCTGCGGTGGACAAGATGCTGCTGCAGCTCGGCCGTCCGGCTGCGGGCCTGGAGGCCGTGCGCCACTGGGTCGGCAACGGCGCCCGCGTGCTGGTGCGCCGCGCGCTGGCCGGTGACATCGAGCACGATGGCGTGAGCGAGGAAGACACCGAGCGCGCCCTGGCCCTGTTCATGGAGGCCTATGCCGACAGCCACACGCTCACCGAGGTCTATCCCGGTGTGGTCGATACCCTGAAGTGGCTGAAGAAGCGCGACGTCGAGCTGGCGCTGATCACCAACAAGCCTGAGCGTTTCGTCGCTCCGCTGCTGGACGAGATGGGCCTGGGCAAGTTCTTCCGCTGGATCGTCGGCGGTGACACCCTGCCGCAGCAGAAGCCCGATCCGGCAGCGCTGCTGTTCGTGATGAAGGCTGCCGGTGTGCTCGCGGATGACGCCTTGTTCGTCGGCGACTCGCGCAATGACGTGCTGGCAGCGAAGGCCGCCGGCGTACGTAGCGTTGGCCTCACCTACGGCTACAACCACGGCCGTCCGATCGATGAAGAGCAGCCGACCCTGGTGGTGGACGACCTGCGCCAACTGCTGCCTTGCTTCGATCAGGGCAAAGCGATAGTGTTGCCGGACTCTGTTTCGACCCCCGCTCAACGAGATCGCATCGTGCTGGACTCGGCTCCCCGCAAACTCTGGATGAAGGTCATCAAGGCCCTGGCCCGTTGGCGCTGGCGCGCCTGACATCTGCCTGGCCGGTCATCCCGGCGTGTTTGCCACAAGCCCGTTTCCTCCCTCTCTCCACGAGGCCGATCATGAACCGTGAAGCATTCCAGCGGCTGGCCGCCGAAGGCTACAACCGCATCCCCCTGACCTGCGAAACCCTCGCCGACTTCGACACCCCGCTGTCGATCTACCTCAAGCTCGCCGACGGCCCGAACACCTACCTGCTCGAATCCGTCCAGGGCGGCGAGAAGTGGGGGCGCTACTCCATCATCGGCCTGCAGTGCCGCACCGTGCTGCGCGTCTACGGCCACAGCGTGAGCATCAGTGTCGACGGCGTGGAAACCGAACACTTCGAGAGCGAAGACCCGCTGGCCTTCGTCGAGGAATTCAAGGATCGCTACCGCGTTCCGACCCTGCCGGGCCTGCCGCGCTTCAACGGCGGCCTGGTCGGCTACTTCGGCTACGACTGCGTGCGCTACGTCGAGCAGCGCCTGGCGAAGTGCCCGAACCCCGACCCGCTGAACAACCCGGACATCCTGCTGATGGTTTCCGACGCGGTGGTGGTGTTCGACAACCTGGCTGGCAAGCTGCACGCCATCGTCCTCGCCGACCCGGCCGAAGACGGCGCCTACGACAAGGCCGAGGCGCGCCTGGAAGAGCTGCTGGAGCACCTGCGCCAGCCGATCACCCCGCGCAAGGGCCTGGACTTCAGCGCGGTCAACGCGCCCGAACCGCAGTTCCGCGCCAGCTTCACCCGCGAGGACTACGAGCGCGCGGTGGAAACGGTCAAGGAATACATCCTCGCCGGCGACTGCATGCAGGTAGTGCCGTCGCAGCGTATGTCGATCGACTTCAAGGCGGCGCCCATCGACCTGTACCGCGCGCTGCGTTGCTTCAATCCGACGCCGTACATGTACTTCTTCAACTTCGGCGATTTCCACGTGGTGGGCAGCTCGCCGGAAGTGCTGGTGCGTGTGGAAGACGGCGAGGTCACCGTACGCCCGATCGCCGGCACCCGCCCGCGCGGCGCGACCGAGGAAGCCGACCACGCGCTGGAAGTCGACCTGCTCTCCGACGCCAAGGAAATCGCCGAGCACCTGATGCTCATCGACCTCGGCCGCAACGACGTCGGCCGCGTCTCGCAGACTGGCTCGGTGAAGGTCACCGAGCAGATGGTCATCGAGCGCTACTCGAACGTCATGCACATCGTTTCCAACGTCAACGGCCAGCTCAAGCCCGAGCTCAGCGCCATGGACGCCCTGCGCGCGATCCTCCCGGCCGGCACCCTGTCCGGCGCACCGAAGATCCGCGCGATGGAAATCATCGACGAGCTGGAACCGGTCAAGCGCGGCGTCTACGGCGGCGCCGTCGGCTACCTGGCGTGGAACGGCAACATGGACACCGCCATCGCCATCCGCACCGCGGTGATCAAGAACGGCGAGCTGCACGTGCAAGCGGGCGGCGGCATCGTCGCCGACTCGGTACCGGCAGCGGAGTGGGAAGAAACCATCAACAAGCGCCGCGCGATGTTCCGCGCCGTGGCGCTGGCCGAGCACACCGCGCGGTTGCACGGCGACGACTGATCCCGTTCGCGGCAATGCAAAACGCCGTTTCCCTGAGAGGGGAAACGGCGTTTTCGTTTGTGTTCTTCGTAGGAGCGGGCAGGCTCGCGAACCTGTTCTGCTGCGGGGGCTATTACAGGGCCGCGGCTTCCGGATTCCAACTGGCGCGGCGGCGGGCGAGGGTAGCGTCGGCCAGGCTGGCGCGCTGTTCGACGAAGGCGGCCAGGTGGTCCACCGAGACGAACTGCATGGCCTTGTGGCTGTCGTCCAGCGTGGTCACCGGCAGGGCGATGCGCCCGCAGGCCAGGGCCTTGCCGAAGTTCTCCCGGTTGAGGTTGCGGAACCAGCGCTCGCGGACCTGCTCCAGCGGCACGAGCACGTCGCCGAAGATCTGGTAGACCAGGGTCACGGTTTCCTGGCGAGGCGCCGGCGGGTTGTCGAGGCTCGATGGCAGCATGGAGGTCCTCCTGCTCGAAGGGGGGGAATCGATGGAGGAAATATAGCTTTTGTTGTATTTCCTGGCAATCGCTTCCCGACGAACTTTCTGCCAGGCAGAAGAAACCCCGCCTGGGCGGGGTTCGGGTGAACTTCAGCGGACCAGCGTCGGCGCGCGCCGGTGGCGTACGGTGGACCACCAGAACACCCAGCCGATGATGCTGATCTGGTTGGCGTGGATTTCCTCCGGGCCGTACTCCTCGTCCTGGTACTCGTCGCGGTTGAAGCTGCGCAGGCGGATACCGCCGCCGGGCAGGCGGTAGAGGAACTTCACCCGCAGCATGCCGTCGTGCTCCAGCGCATAGATCTCGCCGTCGGTGATGTGCGTGGTGGCGGTGTCGATGCCGATGGTGGAGCCATCCATGATCAGCGGCTCCATGCTGTTGCCGGTGAGCTGGGCACAGATCGCCGCGGCCGGGTCGACCCCCGCGGCGCGCAGCGTGGCGTAGGAGAAACGCAGCTTGCGCCCCTCGATCTGGCGCACCGCCGTACGCCCGGCGCCGGCAGCCATTTCCACTTCCTTGTACAAGGGCAACTCCACTTCGTCCTCGTCCAGCGGCGTGCTGCTGTCCCACGGGAGCAGCGGCTCCAGGCGCAGCGGGCTGGCGTCCGCCGGTGCCTTCGAGGCATCGGGCGCCAGCGCGGGGGCGCCTTCGCCGGTGCCCAGCCAGATCGGCGAAACGCCCAGCGCGGCAGCGATCTCGATCAGCTTGCGGGTGCTCTGCGCCTTGCCGGAGGTCAGCTTGTGAATGGTGTTCTGCGAAACCCCCGCCGCCTCGGCGAGGGTCTCCTGCTTCAGGTTGCGCGCCGCCATGGCCTGCTTGAGGCGCTCGGCGAGCGTGGAGGGGCTGGGTGTGCTGTTCATGGCGGCACTCTACCCCCAGGGTTGTAGGCTGTAAATAGCTTTGGTGTTGACGAAATAATAGCTTTGGTTGTAAGTTTTTTCTCGCCAACCCGGTGAGCCGCAGAGGCGGCTGTCGGACCAGGGCTCCGCACGGTGCGGAGCGACAGAAGCGCGGAGTGCCCCGGCGGCGCGCTTCGCTGACATGGCAAGGAAGCCATGGGTTGCCTGCGGTCACGCAGGCTGGCGGGGGGGGGGGGGGGGGGGGAGGGCGCCGTCTCCGCGACGCGAACGACACAACCGCAACACCACGCAGATAGCGAACGACCTGGCAACGCGGCCTCCCGAAGGCACGCGAAGGGAGGGTCTTCGCCAGGAGAAAACCCAGATGCGACACCCAACCTCGAAAACCCGGGAGGCCCGCCATGGCTGACCTCGCCGACTACGCCAACGACCTGATGCTGGAACGCCTGGATGCGCTAATCGCGGCCCGCCGTCACAGCGCAATACCTGCCGCCGCCGAGGACTGCCAGGTCTGTGGCGAGCCCATCCCCGAAGCGCGCCGCCAGGCCGTGCCCGGGTGCGACCGCTGTCTGGATTGCCAGGCCCTGGAAGAACTCGAACGCCGCCGCTGAAGCGCGAAGGAGAGACCCGTGATCAAGCCGATCGACGAAATGCTCAAGCTCTGGGCCGAAGAAATGCACGACCCCGGCGTAGCCGGCGGTGGTTATGCCGGCGGCAACCTGCTGGCGATGATGATGGCCAACAAGGGCGAGATGATTCGCGGCACCCGTGGCAGCCGCGTCCTGCTCGACCGGGTCGGCGAGCTCGACCTGATCGTCAATGGCCTGCCCGAACAGCAGAAAGAGGTGGTCACCGAGCACTACCTGAACCGCGACAGCGAGCCGGCGCAGAAGTACCGTCACTGCCGCTGCAGCCGCAACACCTTCTACCTGCGCCTGCATGTGGCGCACCAGACCATCCAGGCCCGGCTGATGCGCCGCGTCGCCTGAGTCTTTTACTCTAATGACGAGCCCGGCCCCGCGCCGGGCTCTGTATTTTCCGCGGGCCGGTCTATGCTCGCTGGCATGCCCAGCAATACGCTCTTCCTGCAAATTCGCCGCGCTACGCCGGCCGACGCCGAGGCCATCCTGCGCGTGCTCGGCGAAACCTACGAAAACACCTGGAAACCCCAGCTCGCCGAGACCGCCCGTGAGCGCTTCGAAAGCGCCGGCCGCAGCGGCGCCTATGTCGCCGAGCGCCTGGGCGATTTTCACCTGGCCTGCCTCGCCGATCGGGTGATCGGCCTGGTGGACTGGCGCGGCGACTTCATCGAATCCCTCCACGTTTCCCCGCTCTGGCAGCGCAGCGGTGCCGGCAGCGCGCTGCTGCGCTTCGCCGAGTCGTGCATCGCCGCTGCCGGTCACGCTTGCGTGCGCCTGGAGACCGACACCTTCAATCACCAGGCGCGCACCTTCTATGGCAAGCACGGCTATGCCGAGATCGATTTCTACCCGGACGAGGAGTGGCACAGCGGCTTCACCACGGTGCTGCTGAGCAAGACGCTTTGACCTGTCGCCGCATCTCTCCGGTGTATTGCCGGTGCATTACCCCCCTATTGCGGTGTATCGCCGGCGAGGCCTTGTTCGGCCGGGAATCGGGGGGTAAAAAGTAGTCATTCTTGTAAAGGTGCGTCCCCAGGGAGCACCGCTGAAACCCCCATAGAGCCCGGCCTTAGCGCCGGGCTCTGTCGTTTGTACCGCCGCCATTTCGCAGGCGCCGGCAGTGATCCCCGGTCGGCTGATAGTCGCCGGTTCCGCCCGCACTCGCGGGCGTTTCTATTCGAGGAGAGCCCATGGGCAACGAACCTCAGACCCTGGCCGAGATGCCGCTGTGGGTGCTGATCCTGCTTGCCGCGCTCGGTGGCGTCAGCGGCGAGATGTGGCGGGCGGACAAGGCCGGCCTCGGCGGCTGGGTGCTGCTGCGGCGGCTCGCCTTGCGCTCCGGCGCCTCCATCGTCTGCGGCGTCGCGGTGATGCTGCTGGCGATGTCCTGCGGCGCCTCGCTACTGCTCAGCGCCGCGGTCGGCAGCCTGACCGCGGCGGCCGGGGCAGAAATCGCCGTCGGCCTCTACGAGCGCTGGGCGGCGCGGCGCCTCGGCGTTTGCGAGGTGCCCGAACACAACGATCAGCAGCGCCACTGAGACGCCGCTTCACCCCATCCACTGGAGGTTTCATGTCCGAGCAACCCATGACGCTCGACGCGCTGCTCGCGGCCGTCGAGCAGACCCTGGCCGCGCAGCTGACGGAGATCGAGCAGATTCTGCGCGGGCCGCTCGGCGACATAGCGCCGACCCCGCCGGCATTGTTGCTGGACCTGGCGCAACTGCAGCCCGATCGAGACCCCGGCACCGGCAAGACGGCCGTTATCTGCGCGTTGCAGGCGCGGCTGCTGGTGCCCCTCGACGATGCTGCAGCAGAGGCCCTGGCACTGCGCTGCGTGGCGCGCCTGGCGCTGTTGCTGCGCAGCCAGACCTGGGGCCTCGACGTGCAGCCACCGACTTTCATCCAGGCGCAGCCGGTGAGCGATGATCCGGCGTTGAGTGCGTACCGCTGCTGGCTCGTCGAGTGGCGCCAGCCGCTGCTGCTCGGCGAGCCCGAATGGCCCTGGGAAGACCTGCCGCCCGGCTCACTGCTGATCGGCATCGACCCGCAGACCGGTTCGGGGCACGAGCCCGACTACTTCGCGCCGGAGGAGCTGCAATGAGCCAGGTCTATGTGAGCGCCGAGCAGGATCGCCGGTTGGCCGCGCTGGTCCTGCCCTGCGTGGTGGTGGCCGTCGACCTGGCCGCCGCGCGGGTTCGGGTGCAGTCCGGCGAATGGACCAGCGCCTGGGTGCGCTGGCACGACCAGGCTGCCGGCCAGGCCCGTCACTGGCGTGCACCGAGCATCGGCGAGCAGGGCGTATTGCTCAGCCCGTCCGGTGTGCTGGCGATGGGGACTTTCATCCCCGGGCTGTTCGGCGATGCCGGCGAGCCGGCGGACAACCGCGACCACGTGCAGACCTGGCGCTTCGCCGATGGCGGCACGCTGGTCTACGACTGGGCGGCGCACAGCTACAGCATCAGCCTGCCCAGCGGCACGGTGAACGTGCAGGTGGGTTCGGCGAAGGTGGCGGTAAGCGACAGCGCCGTCAGCGTGCAGGCCGGGCAGATCAGCCTGAAGGGCGCGGTGAGCATCCAGGGCAACCTGACGGTGCAGGGCAACGTCAGCAGCACCGGCTCGATCATGGACACCACCGGCAACAGCAACCACCACACGCACTGAATCCTTTTCATCCACAGGCCCGCCGCGCGCGGGCCTCTTCGTTTCTGGAGAACAGCATGGGCAGAAGCACTCGCGCACGCCCGCCACGGCGGAGGGCGCAGCCATGATCGGCATGGACAGGCGCACCGGCCAGCCGCTGAGCGGCCTGGCGCATCTGAAACAGTCCATCGAGGACATCCTGAGCACGCCGCTGGGCAGCCGGCGCATGCGCCCGGAGTACGGCAGCCGCCTGCGGCGCATGGTCGACCTGCCTCTTACCGAGGGCTGGAAGAGCGCGGTGCAGGCCGAGGTGGCATATGCCCTCGGGCGCTGGGAACCGCGCATTCGCCTGCAGTCGGTGAAGGTGGTGGCCGTCCTCGGCGGTAGCGTGACGCTGCTGTTGCGCGGCATCTACCAGAACAACGACGTACAGCTGGAGGTGCAGCCATGAGCGTCATCGACCTGTCGCAGCTGCCGGCCCCCGAGGTGGTCGAAAGCCTCGATTTCGAAGCGCTGTACCAGGATCTGCTGGCCGCCTTCCGCGCCGCCATGGGCGAGGGCTGGAACGCTGCGCTGGAGTCCGACCCGGTGCTCAAGCTGCTCGAGCTGGCGGCCTATCGCGAGCTGCTGCTGCGTGCCCGGATCAACGATGCCGCGCGCTCGGTGATGCTCGCCTACGCGATCGGCAGCGACCTCGACCAACTGGCCGCCGGCTACAACGTGGCGAGGCTGGTGATCCAGCCGGCCGACCCCACGGCTGTGCCGCCGCAGGAAGCGGTGCTGGAAAGCGACGACTCGCTGCGCAACCGCACCCAGCTGGCCTTCGACCAGCTCTCGGTGGCTGGGCCACGCAACGCCTACATCGCCTTCGCGCTGGGGGCGGACGGGCGCATCGCGGACGTTTCGGCGACCAGTCCGGCCCCCTGCGAGGCGCTGATCAGTGTGCTTGCCCGTGAGGGGGATGGCAGTGCCGGCGAGGACATCCTGGATGCGGTGCGTGCTGTGCTGTCCGACGAAGACGTGCGCCCGGTCGGCGATCGCGTCACCGTGCAGTCGGCCAGCATCGTCGAGTACCAGGTGCAGGCGGTGCTCTACATCTACCCGGGGCCGGAGGCCGAGCTGATCCAGCAGGCCGCGGAGAGTTCGCTGCAGACCTACATCGCCACCCAGCGCCGCCTCGGCCGCGACATCCGCCGCTCGGCGCTGTTCGCCGCGCTGCATGTCGAGGGCGTGCAGCGGGTCGAGCTGGCGCAGCCGGTCGCCGACGTGGTGCTCGATGCCACCCAGGCGGCGTACTGCAGCGGCTACGACGTCAGCGTCGGTGGCTCCGATGAGTAGCCGCCTGCTGCCGAGCAACGCCACGCCGCTGGAGCGCGCCCTGGCCGACGTGCAGTCGGCCGATCTGCCGGTGCCGCTGCGTGAACTGATGGACCCGCAGCACTGCCCGCTGGCGCTGCTGCCCTACCTCGCCTGGGCCTGGTCGGTGGACCGCTGGGACCCGACCTGGCCGGAGGCGGTGAAGCGCAAGGCAGTGCTCGCGGCGTTCCGCATCCACCAGCACAAGGGAACCATCGCTGCGCTGCGCCGGGTGATCGAGCCGCTGGGCTACCTGATCGAGGTCATCGAATGGTGGCAAGTCGGCGGGGAAGTCGAGCCGGGCACCTTCCGCCTGCGCATCGGCGTGCTCGACAGCGGCATCAGCGAAGAGATGTACGAGGAAGTGGAGCGCCTGATCGACGACGCGAAACCGCTGACCCGCCACCTCATCGGGCTGGACATCAGCCTGGAAACCCAGGGCCGGATCACCATCGGCTCGGGGCAATACGACGGCGACATCGTCACCGTCTACCCGTACCTCCCGGACGTCATCGAAACCCGCGGCAGCTTCGGTCTGCCCGGCCGGGAACACACCATCGACCAACTGAGCGTCTACCCATGGCCGTGACCTACTACGCACTCCTCACCACCATAGGTGCGAGCAAGCTGGCGAACGCCAGCGCCCTCGGCACCACACTGAAGATCACCCAGCTCGCCGTCGGCGACGGCGGCGGCACCGTGCCGACCCCGGACGCCAGCCGCACCGCGCTGGTCAACGAAGTCCGCCGCGCACCGCTGAACCAGCTGAGCGTCGACCCGGCCAACGCCGCGCAGATCATCGCCGAGCAGGTCATCCCCGAGGATGTCGGCGGCTGGTGGATTCGCGAGATGGGCCTGTACGACGACAGCGGCGCGCTGATCGCCTACGCCAACTGCGCCCCGTCGTACAAACCGCAGCTGGCAGAAGGCAGCGGCCGCACCCAGACCGTGCGCATGGTGCTGATCGTCAGCAACACCGCCTCGGTGGAACTGAAGATCGACCCGAGCGTGGTGCTGGCCACCCGCGAGTACGTTGATTCTGCTTTCCGCACTCGGGTCGCAACAGAGGCGAGCCTCGGTGTAGTACGACTAGCGACAACTGCGGAGGTACAAGCCGGTATAGAAGCTACACATAGTGTGACTCCTGCCGGATTGAGCGCTCGCACGGCCACGGAGATTCGAACCGGCCTGGTTGAGCTGGCGACTACTGCTGAGGTACAGGCGAAGAGCGATACTACCCGAGCCGTAACTCCCGCCGGCCTTGCAGCGTGTACGGCAACTGACGTTCGTTCAGGACTAGTTGAGCTGGCAACGATAGCCGAGGCTGCTGCGGGTGTGGATGCCGAGCGTGCAGTGACCCCGGCGGGGCTGGCAGCTGCGATCACATCGCGATACTCCACCGATAATGTTTGGCGCTCTGCGACTGTCATGTTGGATCTGGCTGGGGCCGTCAAATATGAGCGTTCGCCCAATGGTCTGGTTCGGATATTTGGCTCGACCATTCCAACTGCAAATAGCGATGGTAAAGGGACCGTGCGCGTTAGCTTCCCGTTAACCCTGACCTCTGTCTGGTCGGTAGTTGTATCGGAGTACCAGACGGAAGCAACAATAGGTTCGGGAGTTCAGGCGTCCCCCAGTGTCATCACAGGCACCTACCTGGATATCTGCTTTAAAACGCTGTCTGGTGGCCCGCTGCGTATTGAGTACCAAGTGATTGGAAGTATCTAGCTAGCCTCCTTCGAGTGAGTTCGTTGCTGACTTGGGCAACTTTCTGTGGTGCCCACCTACCTAGCCAGCCGCTGCTGACCTCCAAAGCGTCGATGCTGTGAAGGCCGCTACGGTGGTTTGGTCCTGTCATTGTCTAAAACCGCCTTAAACGTTCCACAACCAACCGCCTTCCGGCGGTTTTTTTATGTCTGGAGAAAACCCTATGAGCTTCTTTCACGGCGTTACCGTGACCAACGTCGACATCGGCGCGCGGACCATCGCGCTGCCGTCGTCCTCGATCATCGGCCTGGTGGATACCTTCGCCCCGGGGGCGTCGGTCAGCGCGCAGGCTGACGTGCCGGTGCTGATCACCAGTCTGCGCGAGGCCGCGGCGGCCTTCGGCGTCGACTCGGCGATCTACAAGTCCTGCGTGGCGATCTACACCCAGTCTGCTGCCGTGGTGGTAGCGGTCGGCGTCAAGCTCGCCGAAACCCCGGAAATGCAGGCATCCGCGGTCATCGGTACCGTCACCGCTTCGGGGCAGCGCACCGGTCTGCAGGCACTGCTCGACGGCAAGTCGCGCTTCAACACCCAGCCGCGCCTGCTGGTGGCGCCCGGGCATTCGTCCACCCAGGCAGTGGCTACCGCCATGGATAGCCTGGCCGAGAAGCTACGCGCCATCGCCATCGTCGACGGGCCCAACACCACCGACGAAGACGCCGTCGATTACGCCGGCGAGTTCGGCAGCAAGCGCATCTTCATGGTCGATCCGGGCGTGCAGTACTGGGACACCGAGTTCAGCGAAACCACCGACGCCCCGGCCTCCGCCTACACCGCCGGGCTGTTCGCCTGGACCGACGCCGAGTACGGCTTCTGGTCCTCGCCGTCGAACAAGGAGTTCTCCGGTATCACCGGCACCGGCCGGCCGATCGAGTTCCTCGACGGTGACGCGACCTGCCGCGCCAACCTGCTGAACAACGCCAACATCGCCACCATCATCCGCGACGACGGCTACCGCCTGTGGGGCAACCGCACCCTGTCCAGCGACGCCAAGTGGGCCTTCGTCACCCGCGTGCGGACCCTCGACCTGGTGATGGACGCCATCCTCGCCGGGCACAAGTGGGCGGTGGACCGCGGCATTACCAAGACCTACGTGAAGGACGTCACCGAAGGCCTGAACGCCTTCATGCGCGACCTGAAGAACCAGGGCGCGCTGATCGACTTCGAGGTCTACGCCGACCCCGACCTCAACACCAGCAGCCAGCTGGCCCAGGGCAAGGTGTACTGGAACATTCGCTTCACCGACGTCCCGCCTGCCGAAAACCCCAACTTCCGCGTGGAAGTCACCGACCAGTGGCTGACCGAAGTCCTCGACGCCTAAGGAGAGCAATCCATGATTCCGCAAACCCTGAGCAACACCAACCTGTTCATCGACGGCGTCAGTTTCGCCGGCGACGTGCCTTCGCTGTCCCTGCCCAAACTGAGCGTCAAGACCCAGGATTACCAGGCCGGCGGCATGGACGCGCCCATCGCCCTGGACATGGGCCTGGAGAAGATGGAAGCGAAGTTCTCCACCAACGGTGCCCGCCGCGAGGCGCTGAACTTCTTCGGCCTGGCCGACCAGAACGGCTTCAAGGGCGTGTTCCGTGGCTCCTTCAAGGGCCAGAAGGGCGAAGCCGTGCCGGTGATCGCGACCATCAACGGCATGCTCCAGGAAGTCGACCCGGGCGACTGGAAGATCGGCGAGCTGGCCGAGTTCAAGTTCAACGTGGTGGTCAGCTACTACAAGCTGGAAGTCGACGGCCGCGAGGTCTTCGCGATCGATCCGCTGAACGCGGTTCGCCGGATCAACGGCGTCGACCAGCTGGCGGCCATGCGCGGCCACCTGGGCATCTGAGGAGCACGCCATGACTCAAGCACAACCGGTCTGGCTCAGCCTCGGCGCCGACGCCGCGACCGTGCGTCTATCGCGCCCCGCGCAATGCAACGGCGTGAGCGTCGACAGCCTGACCCTGCGCGCGCCGACCGTGCGCGACATCCGCCTGGCCACCCGTGTCGGTGGCGATGCCGAGGAGCGCGAACTGCAGCTGTTCGCCTCGCTGGCGCAGGTCAGCGCCCAGGACCTGGAGGGCCTCAAGCTCAGCGACTACCAGCGGCTGCAGAACGCCTACTTTCGCCTGGTGCGCGAAGACGGCGACGAGCCCGACGCGGATGCGTGAGCTGGCGCGGCGCCTGGCCCGCGAGCTGGGTTTCGGCGCCGCCGACCTCGACGGCATGCACCAGGGCGACCTGCTCTGGTGGCTCGGCGAGGACGGTGCCTGAGGCATGGAGGCGGCGCCGCGGGGCGCCGTTTCCTCCTTTACGGAAGGAATGAGCGATGAGCGAACAACAGAAGATCACCGTCGTACTCGGCGGGGTGCTCGACGCCAGTTTCGGAGCGGTCATGGCGGATGCCAAGGACCGTGTGGAAGCGCTGCGGCGTGACAGCGAGCGCGCTTTCAACTTGCAGGGATTCGTCGGCGAGACGCGCCGCCTGCAGCAGGAATACCTGCAGCTGCACCGCATCGGCGATGCCGGTGCGAGCATTACGCTGCGGAACCTGGAGAGCAATCTTGCGCTGCTCAAGCGCCAGGGCCTGGAGGTGCGCAACCTGTCCAAGCTCTATGACCGCCTGGGCGAAAGCGTTCGCGGCAGTGAATTGCGGGCGCGCGGCTGGCAGCAGCTGGAGCAGGCCGGAAGGCGAGTGGGCGAGCTGGGCAAGTTTGCCGGTGCGATGGCCGTACCGATCGGCATAGCCGCCAACTACCAGGACCGCATCCGTGGTCTGGCCATTCGAGCCGGTATCGCCGGGACCGACCAGGAGCGGCAACTCTCCCAGGGCGTCGAAGCGAGCGCCCGGCAGAGCGGCATGAGCCGCGGCGACAGCGCCTCGTTGCTGGAAGCGCTGATGGGCAGTGGCATGCAGCCGGGCGATGCGCAGAACCTGCTGCCGCTGGCCGCCAAGTTCGTCCGTAGCCAGGGCGCCGACATCGGCGACACCGCCACCTTGCTGCGTGGCCTGCAGGTGCGGGCGGGGCTCGGTACTCCGGGGGAGATCGGCAAGGCCCTGGATGCGCTGAGCAACCTCGGGAAGAACGGTGAATTCGAGGCGGCGGACCTGGCCCGGCAACTGCCGCAGTTGCTGGAGAAGGTCCGCCCGAAGAAGGGGGAGGGACTGCAGGCGCTGGCGCGCTTGGGCGCCATGCTGGAGCTGCAGGTCCGCCAGGGCGCGACGCCAGCGGGTGCTGTAGCCAAGGTGACGGATTGGCTCAAGGTCGATCCGACTACTGGAAGTCTGGCCTCGCATGCACGGGGCAAAGACGCGACAGAGCAGTTCCAGGCATTTCTGACGAGCACAACGCAAGCCGATGCAACGGTCGACAAGGTGTTGGCGCTGCGCAACGCGACCATCGCTGCCCGGATCGATGCAGCTAGCCAGGCGAGCGAAGAGCTGCTCGGCAGCATCGGTGGCGCTTTCACCGACGACCCGCTGTTCGGCAAAGCGCTCGACAGCGGAACGGACCTTCTCCGCCAGGCCAAGGGTGTGGTCGATGAGCACCCGCGGGTGGTTGAGGGTTTGGTCGGAGCCTTTGCTGCCTACAAGGGGGGCAAAGCGCTTTACGGTCTGGGCCGCGGTGCGTTCGACCTGGTTCGGGGCGGCGTGCTCGGTTGGCGGAACGGCAAGGTCGGCTCATTGCTTCCGGAGATCGCCCTGCGTACGGGGCCATCGGCGGGGAGCGTTGGCGGCGCCATGCCGGCCGTGCTGGATGCCGCTGGCAACGACGGCGCGCGACTCGCTCGGGCCGGTCGCCTGCTGCGGCATGGCACGGGGCCGCTCGGCGTCGGGCTCGCCCTGCTGGGTGCGGCGCAGACCTACGCCAGCGACGGCAATGCGCAGCAGAAAGGCAAAGGCTACGGCGAAGCAGCGGGCGGCGTGATCGGCACGGCGCTGGGCGCAGCCGTGGGTTCGGTGCTGCTCACCCCCGGTTTCGGCACTGCGGTCGGGGGCGCCCTTGGCGGCGTGCTCGGCGAGCGGGTCGGCAGTTGGGGCGGCAGCCTGATCGGCGGCTGGATCGACAAGCACAGCGATTCCGCTCCAGCCGGCGTCTCGCAACCAACTGCGCAACCGACCTCGCCACCGGTGCAGAACTGGAACTTCGCTCCGCAGATCAGCGTGAACGTCGACGGCGGCCTGTTCGAGCCGCACATGCTGGCCGAGCAACTGCTGCCGCAACTGCGCCGGCTGCTGGACGACTTCAGCGCCCGGCAGCGCAACGACAGCCTGTGGGACCTGCCCCTGGCCTGAGCCTTCCCGGCGCGCCGGGTAGCGCTCGGACCTGGGAGCAGGCCGACTGACCAAGAGGAGCCGACATGGCTTACACGGAGCAACTACAGGCCGCGCTGAAATCCATCGGCGAGGCCATCGAGAGCAGGCACCAGGACCTGAGCAAGAAGGTTTCGCCGGTGGACGCTGCCATCGGCGAATTGCAGGCGGCGACCGCCGAGCTGGAAAAGCAGCTCGGCCTGCCACCGGACGTATCGAGCGCACTGCAGCGCGTGATGCGCGGCATCGACCAGGCCAACGCCAAGCTGGATAAGGTCGTGGGCGTCTTCAGCAAGGCCGAGCGCCAGCTGCACGACTTCGACGAGCGCATCGACAAGCTGAAGAACCAGGCGCAGCTCGTCGGCAAGGCGATCAACAAGCTGGCCGGGGCGATCAGCCCGGCAATGGGCGACATCATCCCCAGTGCCTGGCTGGCGGGTGCAAGCGTCCCGGAGCCGGCGGCGATCACGGCGAGCCCGCACCTGCTGGTGATGCGTCCGCTCGCGCCCACCGCCAGCGCTTTCTACTTCAACCTGAGCACCGCGGCCTTCGACAAGCTGGTGCGCGACACCCAATACAGCTGGGCTGCCCAGCCGCGCCTGGGCTTGAGCCCGGCCTTGCAGTTCACCGGACAGGGCGCGGAAACCCTGACCCTGAGTGGCACCATCGCGCCCCTGTTGGGCGCCGGCGTCGGGCAGGTTCAGAAGCTGCGCGACATGGCGACGCTCAGCGTGCCGTTAAGCCTGTCGCGCACCAGCAACGGCAATTCGGAGCAGTTGCTGGGCAACTGGTGCATCACCCGTATCACCGAGAACCAGAGCAGCCTGCTGAACGACGGCACGCCGCGCAGCCAGGAATTCACCTTGGAGTTCACCCGCTATGGCGACGATCTGTAGAACCGCGGACGGCGACTGCCTGGACAGCCTCTGCCAGCAACATTACGGCCACCTGCTCGGCACCCTGGAGGCGACCCTGGACGCCAACCCCGGCCTGGCCGACGAGCCGCAGCCGTTGCCGGCCGGGTTGCTCATCGCGCTACCCGAGCTGCCCGCCGCGCCCAGCAGTCCACAGGTTCGCCTGTGGGATTGACCCCGACCCCGCTCCGGCGGGGTCTTTTCTTTCCGGAGGCCCGAACGTGCAACCGACCTTTCGCCTGATCGCCGACGGCAACGACATCACCAAGCTGCTCAGTGCGCGCCTGCTCAGCCTGACGCTGAGCGACAAGACGGGCCAGACGTCCGACACCCTGGAGTTGGTCCTCGATGACCGCGACGGCGAGATCGAGCTGCCCCGGCGCGGCGCGCTGCTCGATGTACTCCTCGGCTACCAGGGCCAGGAGCTGACGCCCATGGGCCGCTACAAGGTCGACACTGTCGCCTGCTCGGGGCCGCCCAGGAAACTGACCCTCAGCGGCCGCGCCAGCGACATGCGTGGCGAGGCCAAGAGCGGCCGCTGCGCCGCCTGGGAGAACGTGAGCCTGGCGTACATCGTCAGCGAGCTGGCTGCGCGCAACGGCTGGGGCGCGCATTGCCCGGTACAGGTGTCCATCGCCCGTGCCGAGCAGATGATCGAGTCGGACTACAACTTCATCACCCGCCTGGCCAAGCAGTACGACTGCACCGCCAAGGTTGCCGACGGCCAGCTGCTGGTCCTGCCCCGCGAGTCCGGGCAGAGCGCCAGCGGCCAGCCAATCGAGCCCTTGGTGCTGATGCCGATGGATGTCAGCAGCTTCTCCATCCGCTTCGACGACCGCAGCGTCTACAAGGCGGTGCGCACCCTCTATCCGGACCTGGCCAGCGGGGGCACGCGCCAATTCGAGCTGAAGAACCCCAAGGTGCCCGAGGACGTCACGGCCATCTACACCGAGCGCCATCCCTACGCCGATCGCGCCGCTGCCGTGCAGGCCGCGAAATCCCGCCTCGCGGCGCTGAATCGCGCCAGCGCCAGCGTGCAGTTGCAGATGCCCGGACGCGCCGACCTGTTCGCCGAGCGCAGGCTGCGGCTCAGCGCCTTCAAGAACGGCCTGGACGGCGACTACCTCTGCGAGTCGGTGGAGCACCAGTTCGACGGCGGCGGCTGGCGCACCAGCGTCACCTGCAACGGCGGCGCCGATGGCAAGGCGCTGGCGGGCGCGACCCAGCCGAAACAGGCGAGCGGCCGATGAGGGAGGCGAACGCATGAGCATTACCGCGGAGCAACTGCTTCAACTCTTCCCCAAGGCGGCGCCACTGCTGCCCTGGCTGCTGCCGGCAATGCAGGCAAGGGGAGTGGACACGGCGATCCGCCAGGCCGCCTTCCTCGCCCAGGTCGGCCACGAAAGCGCCGGCCTGACGCGCTGGGTGGAAAGCCTCGCCTACAGCGCCCAGGGCCTGGCCGACACCTGGCCGCGGCGTTTTCGCAACGCCGCCGGCAAGCCGACGGCCCTGGCCAATCAACTGGCGTATCAGCCGCCAGCCATCGCCAACCAGGTGTACGCCGGGCGCAACGGCAACGGCGACGAAGCTTCCGGAGACGGCTGGCTATACCGAGGTCGCGGCCTGCTGCAGGTCACCGGCCGGGCCAACTACCGGCGCGTCGGCGATGGCCTGGGCCAGCCGTTCGAGGCCGCGCCGCAACTGCTCGCGGAGCCGCGCTGGGCTTGCGAGTCGGCAGCCTGGTGGTGGTCCGCTGCCGGGCTCAATGAGCTGGCTGACGGCGGGCGTTTCGAGGACATCACCCGACGCATCAACGGCGGCCTGACCGGCCAGGCGGAGCGCCTGAAATTGTGGAAAAGAGCGCAAGAGCTGCTGGCGATCCCGCCGGCACCGGCGCGTTAGGCAACGAATCTTCCGCTGCGCAATCCGCGACCACGAACCGGCCACCGAAAGGTGACGCCGGCAGCCGTGCTCGCCCGTGGCACAGCCCTTCACTCGAGGAGTCAACCGATATGCAACCGGCCCTGATGCCGTTGAACCTGATCCGTGGGGCGACCTACCGCGACACCCGGCGCTTCATGCAGCCTCGTCGTGAGTACCGCGACATCTCAGCCATCGCCCCGAGCGCGCCCCTGCGCCTCACCGTGCCGGGGCACCAATTGCTCGGCGACTGGCTGGTCTGGGTCGCCGGGGTTTCCGGATTCCCGGAGCTCAATCGCGTACCCGGTCGCCAGCTCGCCCACCGTGCCGAGGTGATCGACGCGGACACGCTGGAGATCAACAGCCTGAGCGGCATTGGCCTCTCGCCAGCCGGCGGGCAGCTGATCTACCAGCCGCCGGTGGACCTCAGCGGCGCCACGGCGCGCCTGGTGATCCGCGAGCGCGAGGACGGCGGCAACGAACTGTTCAGCCTCGCCACGGGCCACGGCATCAGTGCCGGCGCGCCAGGAACCCTGGTGGTTGAACTGGATGCCGAGGACACCACGGCAATCAGCTGGACCTCCGGCTGGTACCACCTTGACGTCACCTTCCCGGATGGCTCGGTGTCGCGGTTCTTCCGCGGCCCGGTAACGGTCGAGCAGTGAGGTGAGCATGAACGACGTGGAGCAGACCGAGCCCTGGGCGGTGGCCGTCGAAGGCGACGCGCCCGCGCTCGTGCTCGAGCAGATCAACGAATGCGCGGTGACCGTTTCCGCTGGCGCCGAGCTGACGGTGATTACCGTCGGTGAGCAGGGGCCGCCCGGGCCGAAAGGCGTTCCCGGACCTGCCGGCGGAAGTGCGCTGCAGAAGGTCGCGGCCGTTCCGCTGAGTGGCCACCGTCTCGTCTTCTCGACCGATGGCACCGCTGTCACTTACGCCGACTGCAGCCAGTTGGCCAATCGCGGCAACACGCTAGGCATGACGCTGGGGGCGGCAGAAGCCGGTGATCCGGTGGATATCCAGCGCTCCGGCGAGGTGGCGTTCGAGGGCTGGTCGTGGAACGACGGGCCGGTATTTCTCGGGCACGACGGCCAGCTCACCCAATCCCTGCCGCAGGACGCGGCATTTTCCCTGGTCGTCGGCTTCGCCATGAATGCGACGACTGTTTTTCTCGACATGGGCGTGGCGATCACGCTGGAGGCTTAAAAGATGGCTGGTGACAAATTCCTCATGAACAACAACGGCAACCTGCAAGAGGTCGCTGCCACCCAGATCTCCGCGGGCGCCGCGAGCGCCGGGGATATCCCGGCGCTGGATGCCAGCGGCCGCCTCGACACTTCGATGATGCCGGTCGGCCTGGGCGCCGATACCGCCGTGGTTACCGCAAGCGAAGCGTTGGCCGCCGGTGACTACGTCAACATCTGGTCGAACGCCTCGGCCTTTGCGGTGCGCAAGGCCGATGCTTCGGGCGGCGTTGCCAAGCAGGCGCACGGCTTCGTCCTGGCAGCGGTGACTTCCGGTACGGCAGCGACCGTGTACTTCGAGGGCACCAACACCCAGGTCAGCGGGATGACTCCGGGCGACGTCTGGCTGAGTGCATCTACCCCCGGCAAAGGCGTGGCCACTCCGCCGACTGCCACGGGCAACATTCAGCAGAAGGTCGGTGTTGCGGTGGCGGCCACTTCGGTGAACGTCGAACTCGGTCAACCGATCATCCTGGCGTAACGACATGGCCCAGCGCAGACCCCTCTACAGCAACGGCGGCACGCCCGCCGAACTGCCAAGCGGTGACACCCTCGCTGGCGCCGAGCCGCCCATCACCTCTGGCACGGCGGCTCAGTTCTGGCGGGGCGACAAGACCTGGCAGGACCTCGGGGCAGCAGTGCGCTCGGCGGTGCTGACTGGACTGAGTACCGCCCCCGCCGTGAGCACGGCTGTCGCGGCTACTGACAGCGTGCTGGTGGCGCTGGGCAAATTGCAGGCCCAGCTGAACGGGAAGGCGGCGTCAGGCAGCAACGCCGACATCACCAACCTGAACGCCCTTGCAACAGCGAGCTGGGGAACTGGTGGCCGCATCTACGGTGACTTCATCAACGCGACGCACTCCTCGCGAACGCTGTTGCAGAGCTCGGCTGCGAACAGCAACACCGTAGTCGGCACTATTCCAACCGGAACTGCTTCGGCTTCCGGGCTCAACGCCTATAGCTCGTCCAATCCGGATAGTTCCACGATTGGCCAGTTCCAGCAGGTCGGTGCCGAGACTCGCATTTCCAATACGGTCGTAGGTAGCGGGACTCCAGGTGATATCGGGTTCTATCTCAACGGAGCCTTGCGAGCGGCGGTCTCTACGGATGGTACGTTCAGGGCAATCAGTACAAATTCGACATATGCAGGCTATCTGCGTATGCAGAATGCATCGGCGTCTCAGCGTCGGGCCTTTCGGGTGAACAGCGGCAACGGACTGGAGGTGCTGAACCAAGCTGAGTCAGCCATTACTCATAGCTTCAGCAATAACGGTGACGTCAACTTTCTGGGTGATACGTACATCCAAGGAAATTCTAGTGGCGGTGGGTATGCACTTATCACTCGAGTTGTCGATGGGAGCGGGAATCGTACAGCGCAGTTTCGGGAAACGGCGAGCGGCGTGGGTATAGCTGTTGGCAACTTCCCGGGAGTCTCGCTGAACCTGTTCGCACCAAACTCTGATAACGCGGTTGCTTGTGGGTGGGCGCTTGGTCGATGGTCTGCGGTGTATGCGGCAAACGGTACCATTCAGACGTCCGATCAGCGCGAGAAGACCCCGGTGAGGATGTTCTCGCCGTCCGAGTTGAAAGTTGCGATACGTCTGGTTGGCGAGATTGGTTTCTTCAAGTGGTTAGAAGCCATCGAGAAGAAGGGCGAGGAAATGGCTCGCTGGCACTGCGGCCAAACTGTGCAATTCATCATGTCGTGCTTCGAGGCTGAGGGGCTCGATCCGTTCGCCTATGGCGCGGTCTGCTACGACAGCGTGGATGCAGTCCCCGATGTCCTGGATGAGCAAGGAGCGGTAGTTATACCGGGCCGTCGTGCCGAGGATCGCTATTCCCTGCGCTACGACGAACTCAACCAGTTCATCCTTCGTGGCGTGGCCGAGAGTATGTGCTTGATGGAGGGGCGCCTTGCTGCTCTTGAGCGCGCAGCTTCAAAGGGCGCCTGATCGCCGTCAGGCCATCAACATATGCGCTCGCGCAAGTTTGTGCCGCCTTGTCATGGGAGTGGAGTGATGGAGTGGCAGGCTGTTCTGAAAACCCTGGCTCCCTGGATCGGCAGTGCCTTTGGCGGTCCGCTCGGGGGACTCGCAGTCGACGCTGCAGCCAGCGCCATGGGCCTTTCCGACAAGACGGCGGAAGCGGTGAAGCAGGCCCTCTCTGGCGCAACGCCCGAGCAACTGCTGGCCGTCAAGCAAGCCGACCAAGCCTTCGCGCTGCAGATGCAGGCCCTCGGTTTCAAGCAAGTCACCGATCTGGAAACGCTGGCCTCGGGCGACCGCAAGGACGCCAGGGCCATGCAGATCGCCCAGCGCTCCTGGGTGCCTGCCGCGCTGTCGATCATCGTGACCTTCGGCTACTTCGCCATCCTGGCCGGCATGATGCTGGGCGTCCTGCATGTCGCCGATTCGCAGGCGCTGCTGCTGATGCTCGGCAGCCTGTCCACCGCCTGGGGCGTGGTCATGGCTTTCTGGTTCGGGACGACTTCGGATAGCGCGCGGAAGACCGAGTTGCTGGCGTGTTCATCGCCGGCGAAGTAGCAGCGAGGGTCCGCGCCGATCGAGATGACGAAAGGTTCGATTCTCGCGGCCCCGTCCTTCGCAGGTGCAATGCAGCCGGGTCTGTCGCCTGCAAGGCGTCAATCTCCGGCTGTGGCAGGGAGCAGTCGGACCTGCTCTTGCCGCTCACCCTTCAAATCCCCGCATACGTCCGAGATTCGCCGGTCGCGCCGCAATGGCGCGAAGTTGCGCCTGGAGTGCCCGGTGGGCTATGTTCCGCCAATCGCTAGACGAGACCGCAACAGTGATCCACCTCCGCAGCATCATCACCTCCCTCCTCAAGGCATTCGCCCGCTGGCGCTGGCGCGCCTGATTCCTTCTTTCCCGGCCTTGCGCCGGTCCTTTTCCCGCGTCTCCACCGTCCCCTGGCATAATGCCGGACTGCACCAGCTACCCTCTGGTCCTTACCGGGCACGCCGATGGCGCGAATCGAAAGCAGTGCAATCACGAGGTTCGAGCAGACATGCTGCTGATGATCGACAACTACGACTCCTTTACCTACAACCTGGTGCAGTACTTCGCCGAGCTGAAGGCCGATATCCACGTCATTCGCAATGACGAGCTCAGCGTCGACGAGATCGCCGCGCTGAATCCCGAGCGCATCGTCCTGTCGCCCGGTCCGTGCACGCCCAACGAAGCCGGTGTGTCCCTCGAGGTGATCGAGCGCTTCTCCGGCAAGCTGCCGCTGCTGGGCGTTTGCCTGGGCCACCAGTCCATCGGCCAGGCTTTCGGCGGTGATGTGGTGCGTGCGCGCCAGGTCATGCATGGCAAGACCAGCCTGGTGTACCACATTGACCAGGGCGTTTTCGCCGGCCTGAACAATCCGCTGACCCAGACCCGCTACCACTCGCTGGTGGTCAAGCGCGAAACCCTGCCGGACTGCCTGGAAATCACCGCCTGGACCGCCCACGAAGATGGTTCGGTCGACGAAATCATGGGCCTGCGCCACAAGACCCTGAACGTCGAGGGCGTGCAGTTCCACCCCGAATCCATACTCTCCGAGCAGGGCCACGAGATGCTGGCCAACTTCCTCAAGCAGCAGGGCGGGGTGCGCGCATGAACATCAAGGAAGCCCTCGATCGGGTCGTCAACCAGCTCGACCTCACCACCGAGGAAATGCAGGCGGTCATGCGCGAGATCATGACGGGTGGCTGCACCGACGCGCAGATCGGCGCCTTCCTCATGGGCATGCGCATGAAGAGCGAGACCATCGACGAGATCGTCGGTGCCGTGTCGGTCATGCGCGAACTCGCCGACGGCGTGAAGCTGAAGAGCCTGGACAATGTGGTCGACGTGGTCGGCACCGGTGGCGACGGCGCGAACATCTTCAACGTCTCCTCGGCATCGGCCTTCGTGGTCGCCGCTGCCGGAGGCAAGGTGGCCAAGCATGGCAACCGCGCGGTATCCGGCAAGAGCGGCAGCGCCGATCTGCTGGAGGCTGCCGGCATCTACCTGGACCTGAAATCCGAACAGGTCGCGCGCTGCATCGAGAGCGTCGGCGTGGGTTTCATGTTCGCCCAGGTCCACCACAAGGCCATGCGCTATGCCGCGGGCCCGCGCCGTGAGCTGGGCCTGCGCACCCTGTTCAACATGCTCGGCCCGCTGACCAACCCGGCCGGCGTGAAGCACCAGGTGGTCGGTGTGTTCAACCAGGCGCTGTGCCGCCCGCTGGCCGAGGTGCTCAACCGCCTGGGCAGCAAGCACGTGCTGGTGGTGCATTCGCGTGACGGCCTGGACGAGTTCAGCCTGGCCGCCGCTACGCACGTTGCCGAACTCAAGGACGGCGAAGTGCGCGAGTACGAAGTGAAGCCGGAAGACTTCGGCATCCGCAGCCAGACCCTGATCGGCCTGACCGTGGACAGCCCGCAGCAATCGCTGGAGCTGATCCGCGACGCCATTGGCCGTCGCAAGACCGAGGCCGGGCAGAAAGCCGCCGAGCTGATCGTGCTCAATGCTGGCGCTGCGCTGTACGCGGCGGACCTGGCGACCTCGCTGCACGAAGGCATGCAGCTGGCCCATGATGCCCTGCACACAGGCTTGGCCCGGGAAAAGATGGACGAACTGGCGGCCTTCACCGCCGTTTACCGAGAGGAGAATGCACAGTGACTGTGCCTACGGTTCTGCAGAAGATTCTGGCCCGCAAGGCCGAGGAAGTCGCCGAGCGTCGCACCCGTGTTTCCTTCGCCGAGCTGGAGCAGCAGGCGCGCGCCGCCGATGCCCCGCGCGGTTTCGCCGCGGCCCTGCTGGCGCAGGCTGCACGCAAGCAACCGGCGGTGATCGCCGAAGTGAAGAAGGCTTCGCCGAGCAAGGGCGTCCTGCGCGAGAACTTCCAGCCAGCGGAGATTGCCCGCAGCTATGAAGAGGGTGGGGCGACCTGCCTGTCGGTGCTCACCGATATCGATTTCTTCCAGGGCGCCGACGCCTACCTGCAGCAGGCGCGTGCGGCCTGTTCGCTGCCGGTCATCCGCAAGGACTTCATGATCGACCCCTACCAGGTGGTCGAGGCCCGTGCCATCGGCGCCGACTGCATCCTGCTGATCGTCTCGGCGCTGGATGACGTGCGCATGGCCGAACTGGCCGCGGTGGCCAAGGAGCAGAATCTCGACGTACTGGTCGAGGTGCACGACGGCGAGGAGCTGCAGCGCGCGCTCAAGACCCTGGACACCCGCCTGATCGGCATCAACAACCGCAACCTGCACACCTTCGAAGTGAGCCTGGACACCACCCTCGACCTGCTGCCGGAAATCCCGCGCGATCGCCTGGTGGTGACCGAGAGCGGCATCCTCAACCGCGCCGATGTCGAGCTGATGGAAGTCAGCGAGGTCTACTCGTTCCTGGTAGGCGAGGCCTTCATGCGCGCCGATGAGCCGGGCACCGAGCTGCGCCGCCTGTTCTTCCCCGAGCGCCGTGGCGTGGTGCTGGGCGCCGACCCGGACTGAGTCACGCGAAAATAAAAAGGCCCGCGAATCAGACTGTGTGAGAACACGCTGAGAGCGAGGCCATACCAACGCCCCGACCGATTCGGGGCGTTGGTGTTTCTGGGGAGCCTCAGGCCATCAGTTCGATCAGGCGCCGAGCACCTGAATCGCGCGCTTGAGGTTGTAGGCCTGCACGGCCAGGGCCATTTCCGTCTTGGCGCCCGCTAACTGCCGCAGCAGGAAGCGGCCGTTGCCGAATATCCACTGTTTCAAGTTGCCAAAGGGGTGTTCGACGATCGCTCGGCGCTTGGCCATCATCTCCGGCCGGGCCTTTAGGCTTTGCTGCATGCGCTCGAAAGCTGACTCATGGGCATGACGGCTGAGATGGCGACGCTGGCTATTCGTGCAACGCGCCTTCAAAGGGCAAGCGCGGCAGTCGCCGGCGATCGCATAAAGCCTCTCTGTGCCTCGTACCTGTTTGAGCAGGAGCCACTGGCCTGCCGGGCACTGATAGCGGTCATGATCCACGTCGTAGGTAAAGGCGCTGCGATCGAACAGCGCCGTGCCGTTGCCATGATTGTTAACGCCACGGTTCGGCGGTACATACGCCGTGATGCCCGCATCCTCGCACGCCTGGAATTTGCTGCCATCGATGGCCACCAACTGACCACCGAGCAACCCGATCTGGCGGCAAAACTGCACGACAGCTCGCCTGAAACGCCGCGCCATTGTCCTTGCGGAAGTCGGCAATTGTCTTGAAGTCCGGCGCCAGTCGGCCCAGCAGCCACATCACTTCGACATTGCGCTGACATTCGGCTTCCAGTCGGCGCGAGGAACGAATGCGCTGGAAGTAGCCATACAGGTACAGCTTGAGCAGGTCGGCCGGATCATAGGCCGGGCGTCCGACCTTGCTCGCCTGCGCCTTGCTGAAGCCCAGCCGCTGCAGATCCAGCCGCGCCACGTAGGCCTCGATCACGCGGACCAGATGTTCTTCGGGAACCCACTCATCCAGCGACACTGGAAACAAGCTGCCCTGATCACGGCCTTCACCGCGGATATAGCCCATGAACGACAATGCCCGTATCGATCGATACGGGCATTGTCTTTGGCTTGTGCTCAGACGGCTAGGTTTTCACACAGTCTGATCTGCGCGGCGTTTTTGTTTCTGCCTCAGGCGGGGTAGAGCGCGCCGAGAATGCGTGGTCCGGACGCCCCGGTAACCTCGGGGCAGTTGCCGGGCAGGCGTTCGAGGAATCGATGCGCCAGCCAGGCGAACGCCATGGCCTCCATCCACTCCGGCGGTACGCCGTAATCGGCCGTACTGCCCACGCGGGCCCGCGGAAGGTGTGCAGCCAGACGTGCCATCAGCTCGGGGTTGAAGGCGCCGCCACCGCAAACCAGCACTTCTTCGCAGTCCGGCTGCGCATGCAACAGCGATTCGGCGATGCTGCTGGCGCTCAGCTCGAGTAGCGTCGCCTGTACGTCTTCGGCCGGCAGGGCAGGGCCTTCGGCCAGCTTGGCCTTCAGCCAGAGCAGGTTGAAGCGCTCGCGGCCGGTGCTCTTCGGTCCGCGAGCGGCGAAGAAGTCGTCGCGCAGGAAGCGGCGCAGGAGCTCGTCATTCACCTTGCCGCTGGCCGCCCAGGTTCCGTCGCGGTCATAGGCGTCGCCGCGCTGGTCATGGATCCAGCTATCCAGCAGCACGTTGCCGGGGCCGCAGTCAAAACCGCGTACAGGTTGCCCGGGGGCGAGCAGGGAGACATTGCTGAACCCGCCGATATTGAGCACCGCGCGCTGGCGCTGATCACCGAACAGGGCTGCGTGGAACGCGGGCACCAGCGGGGCGCCCTGGCCGCCGGCGGCGACGTCGCGGCGGCGGAAGTCGGCAACCACGTCGATACCGGTCAGTTCGGCCAGCAGGGCGGGGTTGTCGATCTGCACCGTGAATCCACGCTGCGGCTCATGGCGCACGGTTTGCCCGTGGCTGCCAATGGCGCGGATCTGTGCGGGAGAGAGCTGCTGATTCGTCAGCAGCTCCTTGATGCCCTGGGCGGCCAGGCGAACCCAGTCGTTCTCTGCGCAGGCGCTCTGGGCAATCTCGTTGGGACCGCTGGCGCATAGAGCCAGGAGATCGGCGCGTAGGCCTTCGGGCATGGGGATGTAGTGGGAAGCGAGCAGAGTGGTGTGGTCACTCTGCTCGACCAGGGCGATGTCCAGACCATCTAGGCTGGTGCCGGACATCACTCCCAGATACAGCGGCATGGCTTAGCGCTGCTGCTGTTGTTGCTTGTTCATGGCCAGGAGAGTGGACTTCTCCTGTTCCATGCGAGCCATGAGCGGCTGGGTCTGCGCCATGAAGCGCTTGCGCTCGGGGCCTGCCAGCGGGTCGGCCATGGGCAGCTTGGCGCTGAGCGGGTCGATATACTGGCCGTTGACGTGGAACTCGTAGTGCAGGTGCGGGCCGGTGGCCAGGCCGGTCATGCCGACGTAGCCGATTATCTGCCCCTGCTTGACCGGAACGCCGGAGCGAATGCCGTTGGCGAAGCGGCTCATATGGCCGTAGACAGTCTGGTAGGTCGAGCCGTGCTGGATGACCACCGCGTTACCGTACCCGCCCTTGCGGCCAGCTTCGACCACCTTGCCGTCGCCAGTCGCCTTGATCGGCGTGCCGATGGGCGCGGCGTAGTCGACACCCTTGTGTGCACGAATCTTGTTCAGGATCGGGTGCAGACGCCCCATGGAGAAGCGCGAGCTGATCCGAGCGAAGTCCACCGGCGTGCGAATGAAGGCTTTTCGCATGCTGGTGCCATCGGCACGGTAGTAGCTGGTGTTGCCGGTCTTGTTGGTGAAGCGGACGGCGGTGTATTCCTTGCCACGGTTGATGAAGCGAGCGGCGAGGATGTTGCCGGTGTCCACCTGGCGGCCGTTGACCACTTTCCTTTCGTAGATCACGTCGAACTGGTCGCCTTCGCGCAGGTCGAGGGCGAAGTCGATGTCGTAACCGAAGATGTTCGCCATGGCCATGATCAGGTCGTGCGACAGCCCGGCTTCCTTGCCCGCCGTGAACAGCGAGCTGTCGATGCGGCCGTGCGCGTAGGCGGTCTGCAGATCCGGTTTGACCAGGTCACGCTTGAAGACGTAGCCCTTGGCGGTCTTGTTCAGGCTGATGGTTTCCAGATCGCTCTGCTTGATGCGCAGACCTTCCAGCTCACCCTTGTGCGAAACCAGGAACTCGACTTCATGGCCGACGTCCAGGCGAGTGAACTGCTTGGCGTCCTTGCTGCTCGCCAGGACGTCATGCACGACGCCAGCCGGCAGGCCTGCCTTGGCGAAAACGGTAGACAGCGTGTCGCCTTTGCCCACGGTCACGCCCTTCCAGGCCGGCTCGGCGGGAGTGGCAGGTTTCTGTTCGTTGGTGGCGGTGAGTGCTTTGTTTTCTTCTTTTTCCGCGTCTTTTCCGGCGCTGTCTTTATCGGACTGGCCTTCGATCTGCGCGAAGGGCGAGTCGGTGTTCTCGGTGACCGGCGTGCTTCGCAGGTCGTCTTTTTCCTGAACGATGCGATCGGCACCGTTCTCCAGCTCCAGATTGAGCGTGGTCTTCTTCGCCTCGACTTCACTCGAGGGGAACACCAGCAGAGCCAGGCTGAGGAGCGCTGCTACACCGCTTGCGGCCAGCAGATGGCTCTTCGGGTAGTAGGGCGCTTTCTGATTCGATTGCGTCATGGCGTGAGTGGTGTTTTTGGAATGTGAAATAACTGCCTAAAATATAACCAAATTTCCTTCGAATCAAGCCTGTCGCCCAGGCTTTGACGTCAAGCCCCCGTACGCCGGGCAAAACTTGTTTTTAGTGCCCGATCTTGTATGGTTGGTTCCCTTTTTTGAATACCGAAAAACGGAACGGGAACTGTGATGAAGTCGGTCGAAGAACAGCTGGCGCTGATCAAGCGTGGGGCGGATGAACTTCTCGTGGAGGCCGAGCTGGTCGCCAAGCTCGAGCGTGGTCAGCCGCTGCGGATCAAGGCTGGTTTCGACCCGACCGCGCCGGATCTCCACCTTGGGCATACAGTGCTTATTAATAAGCTGCGTCAGTTCCAGGAGCTCGGTCATCACGTCATCTTCCTCATCGGTGACTTCACCGGCATGATCGGCGACCCCAGCGGCAAGAGCGTCACGCGCCCGCCGCTGACCCGCGAGCAGGTGCTGGATAACGCCGAAACCTACAAGACCCAGGTATTCAAGATCCTCGACCCGGCCAAGACCGAGGTCGCCTTCAACTCCACCTGGATGGACAAGCTGACGCCGGCCGACTTCATTCGTCTGGCTTCCCAGTACACCGTGGCGCGCATGCTCGAGCGCGATGACTTCAGCAAGCGCTATGCCAGCAACCAGTCGATCGCCATCCACGAGTTCCTTTATCCGCTGGTGCAGGGCTATGACTCGGTGGCGCTACGTGCGGACGTCGAGCTGGGTGGTACCGATCAGAAATTCAACCTGCTGATGGGGCGCGAGCTGCAGCGCGCCTATGAGCAAGAACCCCAGTGCATCCTGACCATGCCGCTGCTGGAGGGTCTGGATGGGGTGAAGAAGATGTCCAAGTCCCTGGGTAACTACATCGGTATTCAGGAAGCGCCGGGCGTCATGTACAGCAAGCTCGTTTCCATTCCGGATACGCTGATGTGGCGTTACTTCGAGCTGCTCAGCTTCCGCTCGATGGATGAGATCGAATCCTTCAAGAAGGATGTCGAGGCAGGTGCGAACCCGCGGGATATCAAGATCAAGTTGGCCGAAGAGATCGTTGCACGCTTCCATGGCGAAGAGGCCGCGGCCAATGCTCACAAATCAGCTGGCAATCGCCTTAAGGAAGGCGAGCTGCCGGAAGATCTGCCGGAAGTGGAAGTGGCCGCTGGCGAAGATCTGCCCATCAGCGCTGTGCTGAACCGTGCGGGCCTGGTGAAGAACTCGGCAGTCGCTCGTGACTTGCTGGGCTCCGGTGGGGTGCGTGTGGATGGTCAGGTTGTGGACCGCAGCTATATATGCAAGCTGGGCGCTACCCACGTTATCCAGGCTGGTAAGAAGGCTTTCGCCAAGGTCACCCTGGCGGCTGAGTAAAGAAAGTGTCAGAAAGTCGTTGACGGGCACTTTTAAGTCCCTATAATGCGCACCACTCCCAGCGACGAAGTGCTGAAAGAGCTTGAAAATCAAGCACTTACAGATAATCAGAGCTGAGAGTGGTGGTCCGGCAGGCGACTCGCTTGCCGCTTTCTCTTGTCCGCTTCGGTGGGCTGGCTGAAAGAAGATCGCTGAGGTGCTTGACAGCGAAATTCAACGCTGTAATATGCGCCTCCCGCTGACGAGAAGCGCTGCTACTCGAAAGCGCAAGCGGTTGAGTAGAAAAGAGATTTTCGAAAAACAGCTTGACAGTAAGAAAGGCTGCTGTAGAATGCGCGGCCTCGGTTGAGACGAAAGACTTGATCGAAACGCTCTTTAACAAGTTGAATCAAGCAATTCGTGTGGGTGCTTGTGAGTTAAGACTGGTGATCGCAAGATTATCAGCATCACAAGTAACACTCGTGAATTCGAGAGTTTTTTGCGATTGCTGAGCCAAGTTTAGGGTTTTCTCAAAACCCAATCAGTATTGAACTGAAGAGTTTGATCATGGCTCAGATTGAACGCTGGCGGCAGGCCTAACACATGCAAGTCGAGCGGATGAAGGGAGCTTGCTCTCTGATTCAGCGGCGGACGGGTGAGTAATGCCTAGGAATCTGCCTGGTAGTGGGGGACAACGTTTCGAAAGGAACGCTAATACCGCATACGTCCTACGGGAGAAAGTGGGGGATCTTCGGACCTCACGCTATCAGATGAGCCTAGGTCGGATTAGCTAGTAGGTGAGGTAATGGCTCACCTAGGCGACGATCCGTAACTGGTCTGAGAGGATGATCAGTCACACTGGAACTGAGACACGGTCCAGACTCCTACGGGAGGCAGCAGTGGGGAATATTGGACAATGGGCGAAAGCCTGATCCAGCCATGCCGCGTGTGTGAAGAAGGTCTTCGGATTGTAAAGCACTTTAAGTTGGGAGGAAGGGCAGTAAGTTAATACCTTGCTGTTTTGACGTTACCAACAGAATAAGCACCGGCTAACTTCGTGCCAGCAGCCGCGGTAATACGAAGGGTGCAAGCGTTAATCGGAATTACTGGGCGTAAAGCGCGCGTAGGTGGTTTGGTAAGATGGATGTGAAATCCCCGGGCTCAACCTGGGAACTGCATCCATAACTGCCTGACTAGAGTACGGTAGAGGGTGGTGGAATTTCCTGTGTAGCGGTGAAATGCGTAGATATAGGAAGGAACACCAGTGGCGAAGGCGACCACCTGGACTGATACTGACACTGAGGTGCGAAAGCGTGGGGAGCAAACAGGATTAGATACCCTGGTAGTCCACGCCGTAAACGATGTCGACTAGCCGTTGGAATCCTTGAGATTTTAGTGGCGCAGCTAACGCGATAAGTCGACCGCCTGGGGAGTACGGCCGCAAGGTTAAAACTCAAATGAATTGACGGGGGCCCGCACAAGCGGTGGAGCATGTGGTTTAATTCGAAGCAACGCGAAGAACCTTACCTGGCCTTGACATGTCCGGAATCTTGCAGAGATGCGAGAGTGCCTTCGGGAATCGGAACACAGGTGCTGCATGGCTGTCGTCAGCTCGTGTCGTGAGATGTTGGGTTAAGTCCCGTAACGAGCGCAACCCTTGTCCTTAGTTACCAGCACGTTATGGTGGGCACTCTAAGGAGACTGCCGGTGACAAACCGGAGGAAGGTGGGGATGACGTCAAGTCATCATGGCCCTTACGGCCAGGGCTACACACGTGCTACAATGGTCGGTACAGAGGGTTGCCAAGCCGCGAGGTGGAGCTAATCCCATAAAACCGATCGTAGTCCGGATCGCAGTCTGCAACTCGACTGCGTGAAGTCGGAATCGCTAGTAATCGTGAATCAGAATGTCACGGTGAATACGTTCCCGGGCCTTGTACACACCGCCCGTCACACCATGGGAGTGGGTTGCTCCAGAAGTAGCTAGTCTAACCGCAAGGGGGACGGTTACCACGGAGTGATTCATGACTGGGGTGAAGTCGTAACAAGGTAGCCGTAGGGGAACCTGCGGCTGGATCACCTCCTTAATCGAAGATCCCGGCTTTCTCATAAGCTCCCACACGAATTGCTTGATTCACTGGTAAAGCGACGGTTAGGCAACCCTATATGGGTCTGTAGCTCAGTCGGTTAGAGCGCACCCCTGATAAGGGTGAGGTCGGCAGTTCGAATCTGCCCAGACCCACCAATCGTTGGAAAAGAGGGGGCCATAGCTCAGCTGGGAGAGCGCCTGCTTTGCACGCAGGAGGTCAGGAGTTCGATCCTCCTTGGCTCCACCATCCACGTCGCGAAAGTTCAGACATGAATGTTCAGGGTAATGGAACATTGATGTCTGGTCTTTGTACCGGAACCGTTCTTTAAAAATTTGGGTATGTGATAGAAGTAGACTGAATAATCTCTTTCACTGGTGATTATTCAAGTCAAGGTAAAATTTGCGAGTTCAAGCGCGAATTTTCGGCGAATGTCGTCTTCACGTTCGAGACGTATAACCAGATTGCTTGGGGTTATATGGTCAAGTGAAGAAGCGCATACGGTGGATGCCTTGGCAGTCAGAGGCGATGAAAGACGTGGTAGCCTGCGATAAGCTTCGGGGAGTCGGCAAACAGACTTTGATCCGGAGATCTCTGAATGGGGGAACCCACCCAGCATAAGCTGGGTATCTTGCACTGAATACATAGGTGTAAGAGGCGAACCAGGGGAACTGAAACATCTAAGTACCCTGAGGAAAAGAAATCAACCGAGATTCCCTTAGTAGTGGCGAGCGAACGGGGACTAGCCCTTAAGCTTCTTTGAATCTAACAGAACGCTCTGGAAAGTGCGGCCATAGTGGGTGATAGCCCCGTATGTGAAAGGTTCTTGGAAGTGAAATCGAGTAGGACGGAGCACGAGAAACTTTGTCTGAATATGGGGGGACCATCCTCCAAGGCTAAATACTACTGACTGACCGATAGTGAACCAGTACCGTGAGGGAAAGGCGAAAAGAACCCCGGAGAGGGGAGTGAAATAGAACCTGAAACCGTATGCGTACAAGCAGTGGGAGCCTACTTTGTTAGGTGACTGCGTACCTTTTGTATAATGGGTCAGCGACTTATATTCAGTGGCGAGCTTAACCGAATAGGGAAGGCGTAGCGAAAGCGAGTCTTAATAGGGCGTTTAGTCGCTGGGTATAGACCCGAAACCGGGCGATCTATCCATGAGCAGGTTGAAGGTTAGGTAACACTGACTGGAGGACCGAACCCACTCCCGTTGAAAAGGTAGGGGATGACTTGTGGATCGGAGTGAAAGGCTAATCAAGCTCGGAGATAGCTGGTTCTCCTCGAAAGCTATTTAGGTAGCGCCTCACGTATCACTCCAGGGGGTAGAGCACTGTTTCGGCTAGGGGGTCATCCCGACTTACCAAACCGATGCAAACTCCGAATACCTGGAAGTGTCAGCGTGGGAGACACACGGCGGGTGCTAACGTCCGTCGTGAAAAGGGAAACAACCCAGACCGTCAGCTAAGGTCCCAAAGTTATGGTTAAGTGGTAAACGATGTGGGAAGGCTTAGACAGCTAGGAGGTTGGCTTAGAAGCAGCCACCCTTTAAAGAAAGCGTAATAGCTCACTAGTCGAGTCGGCCTGCGCGGAAGATGTAACGGGGCTCAAACCATACACCGAAGCTACGGGTGCATCGCAAGATGTGCGGTAGAGGAGCGTTCTGTAAGCCTGTGAAGGTGAGTTGAGAAGCTTGCTGGAGGTATCAGAAGTGCGAATGCTGACATGAGTAACGACAATGGGAGTGAAAAACTCCCACGCCGAAAGACCAAGGGTTCCTGCGCAACGTTAATCGACGCAGGGTTAGTCGGTCCCTAAGGCGAGGCTGAAGAGCGTAGTCGATGGGAAACAGGTTAATATTCCTGTACTTCTAGTTACTGCGATGGAGGGACGGAGAAGGCTAGGCCAGCTTGGCGTTGGTTGTCCAAGTTTAAGGTGGTAGGCAGAGATCTTAGGTAAATCCGGGGTCTTAATGCCGAGAGCTGATGACGAGCGTTCTTTTAGAACGTGAAGTGGTTGATGCCATGCTTCCAGGAAAAGCTTCTAAGCTTCAGGTAACTAGGAACCGTACCCCAAACCGACACAGGTGGTTGGGTAGAGAATACCAAGGCGCTTGAGAGAACTCGGGTGAAGGAACTAGGCAAAATGGCACCGTAACTTCGGGAGAAGGTGCGCCGGTGAGGGTGAAGTATTTACTACGTAAGCCCATGCCGGTCGAAGATACCAGGCCGCTGCGACTGTTTATTAAAAACACAGCACTCTGCAAACACGAAAGTGGACGTATAGGGTGTGACGCCTGCCCGGTGCCGGAAGGTTAATTGATGGGGTTAGCGAAAGCGAAGCTCTTGATCGAAGCCCCGGTAAACGGCGGCCGTAACTATAACGGTCCTAAGGTAGCGAAATTCCTTGTCGGGTAAGTTCCGACCTGCACGAATGGCGTAACGATGGCGGCGCTGTCTCCACCCGAGACTCAGTGAAATTGAAATCGCTGTGAAGATGCAGTGTATCCGCGGCTAGACGGAAAGACCCCGTGAACCTTTACTGTAGCTTTGCACTGGACTTTGAGCCTGCTTGTGTAGGATAGGTGGGAGGCTTTGAAGCGTGGACGCCAGTTCGCGTGGAGCCATCCTTGAAATACCACCCTGGCATGCTTGAGGTTCTAACTCTGGTCCGTTATCCGGATCGAGGACAGTGTATGGTGGGCAGTTTGACTGGGGCGGTCTCCTCCTAAAGAGTAACGGAGGAGTACGAAGGTGCGCTCAGACCGGTCGGAAATCGGTCGTAGAGTATAAAGGCAAAAGCGCGCTTGACTGCGAGACAGACACGTCGAGCAGGTACGAAAGTAGGTCTTAGTGATCCGGTGGTTCTGTATGGAAGGGCCATCGCTCAACGGATAAAAGGTACTCCGGGGATAACAGGCTGATACCGCCCAAGAGTTCATATCGACGGCGGTGTTTGGCACCTCGATGTCGGCTCATCACATCCTGGGGCTGAAGCCGGTCCCAAGGGTATGGCTGTTCGCCATTTAAAGTGGTACGCGAGCTGGGTTTAGAACGTCGTGAGACAGTTCGGTCCCTATCTGCCGTGGACGTTTGAGATTTGAGAGGGGCTGCTCCTAGTACGAGAGGACCGGAGTGGACGAACCTCTGGTGTTCCGGTTGTCACGCCAGTGGCATTGCCGGGTAGCTATGTTCGGAATAGATAACCGCTGAAAGCATCTAAGCGGGAAACTAGCCTCAAGATGAGATCTCACTGGGAACTTGATTCCCCTAAAGGGCCGTCGAAGACTACGACGTTGATAGGTTGGGTGTGTAAGCGCTGTGAGGCGTTGAGCTAACCAATACTAATTGCCCGTGAGGCTTGACCATATAACACCCAAACAATTTGTGTGTTAGACGGTGAAGTCGACGAACCGAAAGTTCGTGAGAACCGCAAATACCTGTCACATACCCGAATCGGGATGAGCGTGTGCGCAAGCCACGAGCGTCCGAAAGAATTGCTTGACGACCATAGAGCGTTGGAACCACCTGATCCCATCCCGAACTCAGAAGTGAAACGATGCATCGCCGATGGTAGTGTGGAGTTTCTCCATGTGAGAGTAGGTCATCGTCAAGCACCTATCCCAAAGCCCCTGATCAGCGAAAGCTGGTCGGGGGTTTTGCTTTGCGCGCGGAAAAATTTCGAGTGTCGAAGCGCAAAGCGCGAGCTCGTGTTTGCATTGCTGGAATGCGGCGGCGGAACGGCACGAATACCTCCCTGTCTTGTGCGTAGGCAAGGCGGTAGCGCCTCTATATTATTTGCGCCTGGTTGTAATGGGGCATGACATGCAGACATTGCTGAAATTGCTGGGCGATGGAAGGTTCCATTCCGGCGAGGAGCTGGGGGCGGCCTTGCAGGTCAGTCGCAGCGCGGTTTGGAAGCGGCTGCAGAACCTGGAGCGCGAATACGGCGTGGTTGTGCAGTCGGTGCGCGGACGCGGCTATCGCCTGGCTGAGCCGTTAATCCCCATTGACCCGCAGCAGGTGCAAGCGCCCTGGCCGATAGAGGTGCAGTTCTCGGTCGACTCCACCAATGCCGAGGTGATGCGGCGTCTGGATGCGGGGGCGTCCACGCCGTTCGCTGTAGTTGCTGAGCGGCAAACGGCTGGCCGAGGTCGGCGAGGTCGCGCCTGGGTTAGCCCCTTCGGCGCCAATCTGTATTGCACGCTGGGTATTTCGGTGCGGGGTGGGCCTAAAGAGCTCGAAGGTTTGAGCCTGGTTGTCGGTCTAGCCGTCGTGCGGGCTATTCAGTCGCTCGGTATCGGTGGGGTAGGGCTCAAGTGGCCCAACGACATTCTGCTCGATGGGCGAAAGCTTGCCGGAATTCTGCTTGAGCTTACGGGTGATCCCGCTGATCTATGCAGTGTCGCCATAGGCATTGGTATCAATGTGAACATGCGTGCGGCCGACGCAATTGATCAGCCCTGGACATCCTTGCGGGCATCGTCCGGTATGGTTGTGGATCGCAATCTGCTGCTGTCGGCGCTGAGCCGGGAGCTCGAACGGCATCTGGCTCGGCATCGCGCGCAGGGTTTCGCAGCCAGCCAGGCTGAGTGGGAGTCTTTCCATCTCTGGCAAGGGCGTGAGGTTTGTCTGTCCACTGCTTCCAAGCAGATTGTCGGTCGTGCCCTCGGGATTGATGAACAGGGCGCGTTGCGCCTGGAAGTCGACGGTGTCGAGAGCCGCTTCAGCGGTGGTGAGTTGAGCCTGAGGTTGTCTGATGATTCTTGAACTGGACTGGGGCAATAGCCTGATCAAGTGGCGTGTCATTGATGCGCGCGATCAGAAGTCTTTGGCTGCGGGGGTGGCTGATTCTGATGCTGCTCTGCTTGAGCAGCTGCAGGGGCAAGCCGGTCTTGCATTGGCGCGCGGGCGGATGGTCAGCGTGCGCAGTGAGCAGGAGACCCAGTCCCTGGTCTCGAGCTTGAATCAGGCTTTTGCCATCGACGTTCGCGTTGCAGAGTCGGCGGAAGAGCTGGCTGGCGTACGCAACGGCTATCGCGACTACCAGAGGCTTGGCCTTGATCGCTGGCTGGCTCTGGTTGCAGGTTACCGCATCGCCGGTGGGGCTTGCCTGGTGCTCGACCTGGGGACGGCGGTGACATCCGATCTGGTGGATGCCGCGGGGCAGCACCTTGGTGGCTATATCTGTCCCGGCGTGCCGCTGATGCGCAGCCAACTGCGCACTCATACCCGACGAATTCGCTATGACGATGCAACGGCTCAAGTGGCAGCCCAGGAGCTTTCTCCCGGGCGGGAGACTGCTGAGGCGGTCGAACGTGGCTGCCTGCTGATGTTGCGTGGCTTCGTTCGTGAGCAGTACTTGCTTGCACGGGACTTGTTGGGAGGCGAGTGCGCTGTCTTTCTGACTGGTGGGGATGCTGAGTTGGTCAAGGATGAGTTGCCGCAAGCGCAGGTTCTCTCCGATCTGGTATTTGCCGGGTTGGCGCTCGCCTGCCCGCTGGAGTAGTGCCTCAGATGCGTTGGTTTTTCCTGTTCCTCCTGGTGCTGAACGTCTTCTATTTCGTCTGGCACCAGCAGCAGACACCGTTGCGCGCGAAAGAAATCGCGCCACTCGCCCTTTATCGAAGCGAGCAGAAGAATATTCGTCTGCTAAGCGAGTCGCCTGAATCTGCGCCTAAGCGGCCGTCAGCGCCGCAGGCGCAGGTCGGCGCGCCGCAGGCGGGCGCATGCCTGTACTTCGGGCCGTTCTATGACGAAAGTCGCGCCAAGGCTCTGGAGCAGCGCCTGACCAGCCTGGACATCCAGGCCAGCAGGCAGAAGGTCGATAGCGGGGTGGGTGCGGATTACTGGGTGTATCTGCCGCCCCTCGCATCGCGCCAGGCCTCCCTCCTTCAATTGCGCGAGTTGCAAGCGCGCAAAATCGACAGCTACATCATTACCGAGGGTGATCTGACTGACGGGATCTCTCTTGGCTTCTTCCAAAGCCAGGATTCGGCTGGTGCCGTGGTGGAGCGATTGAAGGGGGTGGGCTACGAGGCGCAAGTCCGGGAAATGGCGCGCAACCAGCACGATATCTGGATCCAGATATCCCCCGAGAGCCGTCGTCTTGCCGATGATGGACTGGTCCATCAGCTGGTCTCCGACTTCCCTGAACTGCAACAGCAAACAATGCCGTGCAAAAGTGTTGCATCGGGAAATTAGTTTGATAGAATGGCGCCCGCTTCGCAGGGGGGACCCGAAAGGGGATTTTCTCGAAGTCGCTGTTAAGGAGCTAAGCTCAAGTTTTTTAAAGAAAAACTCTTGACAGCGCGGTGGCAGACTGTAGAATGCCGCCTCACTCGGAGGGGTTCCCGAGCGGCCAAAGGGATCAGACTGTAAATCTGACGTCTCAGACTTCGAAGGTTCGAATCCTTCCCCCTCCACCAGTTTCAAGCGTGAGCCGCAAGCTCCGCGGGTATAGTTCAGTGGTAGAACCTCAGCCTTCCAAGCTGATGATGCGGGTTCGATTCCCGCTACCCGCTCCAAGTTTGTTGCTGATGTCTTGCTCATGTAGCTCAGCTGGTAGAGCACACCCTTGGTAAGGGTGAGGTCAGCGGTTCAAATCCGCTCATGAGCTCCACTTCACAAAGGCAGATATGAAAGTATCTGCCTTTGTTTTATCGGTGATGTGGCTTTCTCAATTCCTAGTGGGAGATGGTCAAAATGGCTAAAGAGAAGTTTGAACGTAACAAACCGCACGTCAACGTTGGCACCATCGGTCACGTTGACCACGGTAAAACCACTCTGACCGCTGCTCTGACCAAAGTCTGCTCCGAGACCTGGGGCGGTTCCGCTCGCGCTTTCGACCAGATCGACAACGCTCCGGAAGAAAAAGCTCGCGGCATCACCATCAACACCTCGCACGTAGAGTACGACTCGGCTGTTCGTCACTACGCGCACGTTGACTGCCCCGGCCACGCCGACTACGTGAAGAACATGATCACCGGTGCTGCCCAGATGGACGGCGCGATCCTGGTCTGCTCGGCTGCTGACGGCCCCATGCCGCAAACCCGTGAGCACATCCTGCTGTCCCGTCAGGTAGGCGTTCCTTACATCGTCGTGTTCCTGAACAAGGCCGACATGGTTGACGACGCCGAGCTGCTGGAACTGGTCGAGATGGAAGTTCGCGACCTGCTGAGCACCTACGACTTCCCGGGTGATGACACCCCGATCGTTATCGGTTCCGCTCTGATGGCCCTGAACGGCCAGGACGACAACGAGATGGGCGTTTCCGCCGTGCGTAAGCTGGTAGAAACCCTGGACGCCTACATCCCTGAGCCGGTTCGTGCTGTTGATCAGCCGTTCCTGATGCCGATCGAAGACGTGTTCTCGATCTCGGGTCGTGGTACCGTGGTGACCGGTCGTGTTGAGCGCGGCATCGTCAAAGTGGGCGAGGAAATCGAAATCGTCGGTATCCGTCCGACCACCAAGACCACCTGCACCGGCGTTGAAATGTTCCGTAAGCTGCTCGACGAAGGTCGTGCTGGCGAGAACATCGGCGCCCTGCTGCGCGGCACCAAGCGTGAAGACGTAGAGCGTGGCCAGGTTCTGGCCAAGCCGGGCACCATCAAGCCGCACACCAAGTTCGAGTGCGAAGTGTACGTGCTGTCCAAAGAGGAAGGTGGTCGTCACACCCCGTTCTTCAAGGGCTACCGTCCGCAGTTCTACTTCCGTACCACCGACGTAACCGGCAACTGCGAACTGCCGGAAGGCGTTGAGATGGTAATGCCGGGCGACAACGTGAAAATGGTTGTCACCCTGATCGCTCCGATCGCCATGGAAGATGGCCTGCGCTTCGCGATCCGCGAAGGCGGTCGTACCGTTGGCGCCGGCGTGGTTGCCAAGATCTTCGAATAATCGATTGATCTTTCCCTATCAGGCCGGCATAATGGTC
Organism: Pseudomonas knackmussii B13; assembly: GCF_000689415.1. Lineage (NCBI taxonomy): Bacteria > Pseudomonadati > Pseudomonadota > Gammaproteobacteria > Pseudomonadales > Pseudomonadaceae > Pseudomonas > Pseudomonas knackmussii. Next base: position 650,742 of record NZ_HG322950.1, read on the forward strand.
GGCCTGACTTTGTTCTAGGCCAGTAGCTCAATTGGCAGAGCGGCGGTCTCCAAAACCGCAGGTTGGGGGTTCGATTCCCTCCTGGCCTGCCAGATTCTCAAAAATGGATCTGGCATTTCTTCAACGGGATTCCTAGCAGATGAATGCGAAGGCAGAAGCCAAAGACTCGCGGCTCGATGTCGTGAAGTGGCTCTTGGTTGCAGTTGTTGTTGTGATTGGTGTTGTTGCCAATCAGTACTACTCCGCGCAGCCGCTCTTCTATCGCGTGCTCGGCATTCTGGTTCTGGCGGGTGTTGCTGGCTTCGTTGCTCTGCAGACCGTCAAGGGTCGCGCCTTCTTTACCCTGGCGAAAGAAGCACGTGCCGAGATTCGCAAGGTCGTATGGCCGACTCGCCAAGAAACCACTCAGACCACCATGATCGTGGTCGCTGTAGTGCTGCTGATGGCGCTGCTGTTGTGGGGGCTCGATTCCCTGCTGGGTTGGCTCGTTTCCATGATTGTAGGTTAAGGGTGTTCCGTGGCTAAGCGTTGGTACGTTGTGCATGCCTACTCGGGCTACGAGAAGCATGTCATGCGCTCGCTGATCGAGCGGGTCAAACTGGCCGGCATGGAAGATGGCTTCGGCGAGATTCTGGTTCCCACGGAAGAAGTTGTGGAAATGCGTGGTGGCCAGAAGCGCAAGAGTGAGCGCAAGTTCTTTCCTGGCTACGTGCTGGTCCAGATGGACATGAACGAGGGTACTTGGCACTTGGTCAAGGACACTCCTCGTGTCATGGGTTTCATCGGCGGTACTGCTGATAAGCCGGCTCCGATTACTGACAAGGAGGCTGAGGCCATCCTTCGTCGCGTCGCCGATATAGCGGCGACAAGCCCAAGCCGAAGACTCTCTTCGAACCGGGCGAAACCGTTCGCGTCATCGATGGTCCCTTTGCGGACTTCAATGGCGTGGTTGAAGAGGTCAACTACGAAAAGAGCCGGATCCAGGTCGCAGTGCTCATTTTCGGTCGCTCCACTCCGGTGGAGCTGGAGTTCAGCCAAGTCGAGAAAGTCTGACTGGCAAAATTCATCCCACACCCCGCAGCCCTAGGCTGCGGGGTTTTGTCGTCCTTGGGATAAACGCGAAAGCAACCGGGGAGCCCTTCGGGGCGTTAGAACCCGTAACTGGAGTAGCAAATGGCTAAGAAAATTCAGGCTTACATCAAGCTGCAGGTAAAGGCTGGTCAAGCCAACCCGTCGCCGCCGGTTGGTCCCGCTTTGGGTCAGCACGGCGTGAACATCATGGAATTCTGCAAGGCGTTCAACGCCAAGACCCAGGGCATGGAACCTGGTCTGCCGACTCCTGTGATCATCACCGTTTACAGCGACCGCAGCTTCACCTTTGAAACCAAGAGCACCCCGGCCTCCGTGCTGCTGAAGAAAGCTGCTGGCATCACCAGCGGTTCCAGCCGCCCGAACAGCCAGAAAGTAGGCACCGTTACCCGTGCTCAGCTGGAAGATATCGCCAAAGCTAAACAGGCCGATCTGACTGCAGCTGACATGGAAGCGGCCGTGCGTACCATCGCCGGTTCCGCTCGTAGCATGGGCCTCAACGTGGAGGGTGTGTAATGGCTAAGCTGACCAAGCGTCAAAAGGCTATCGCCGAGAAAGTCGAAGCTGGCAAACAGTACGGCTTCGAAGATGCCGCCAAACTGCTGGCCGAGCTGTCGACCATCAAGTTCAAGGAATCCGTGGACATCGCCATCAACCTTGGCGTCGACCCGCGTAAATCCGACCAGGTCGTTCGCGGTGCCACCGTTCTGCCGAACGGCACTGGCAAGTCTGTCCGCGTTGCTGTGTTCACCCAGGGCCCGGGTGCCGAAGCCGCTCTGGCTGCTGGCGCTGACAAGGTCGGTATGGATGAACTGGCTGCCGAGATGAAAGCAGGCGACCTGAACTACGACGTGGTCATCGCTTCCCCGGACGCGATGCGTGTCGTTGGTCAACTCGGTCAGGTGCTGGGCCCGCGCGGTCTGATGCCGAACCCGAAAGTGGGTACCGTTACCCCGGACGTAGCCACTGCCGTCAAGAACGCCAAGGCTGGTCAGGTTCGTTTCCGTACCGACAAGAACGGCATCATCCACGCCTCCGTTGGCAAGATCGATTTCGAGCCGGTCAAGCTGAAGCAGAACGTCGAAGCTCTGCTGGCTGACCTGAAGCGCCTGAAGCCCGCCTCCTCGAAAGGCGTGTACGTTCAGCGCGTGACCCTGAGCACCACCATGGGCCCGGGTCTGCAGATCGATCAGGCTTCTCTGGAAGGCTGATAAGACAAAGTCGGGTGGTGGGCCTGGCCCATCACCCGCAGGTATTGGGGTCCCTGCCTGGCGGGGGCTATCCAAGACCGTAGGCGGCGCAAGCCTTAAACCTCAAGCCTACGCAGATGGTGCTCCCGATTCGTTTACCGAATCAGACACCAAAACGCCGTCCGGCTCCGGCTGGACGAATCGGTAACATCCAGGAGTAAACCCGTGGCAATCAAACTCGAAGACAAGAAGGCCATCGTCGCTGAAGTCAACGAGGCTGCCAAAGCCGGTCTGTCCGCTGTCGTGGCTGATGCCCGTGGCGTGACTGTCGGCGCAATGACCGGACTCCGTAAAGAGGCCCGCGCAGCTGGTGTGTACGTGAAAGTCGTGCGTAACACCCTGCTCAAGCGCGCCGTTGAAGGCACTCAATTTGAAGTGCTCAACGACACGTTCAAGGGCCCGACCCTGATCGCTTTCTCCAACGAACATCCGGGCGCTGCCGCTCGTATCTTCAAGGAGTTCGCCAAGGGTCAGGACAAGTTCGAGATCAAGGCGGCCGCGTTCGAGGGTCAATTCCTCGCAGCCAATCAGATCGACGTTCTGGCAACCCTGCCGACCTACAACGAAGCCGTTGCACAGCTGATGAGCGTGATCCAAGGCGCTACCAGCAAGCTGGCTCGTACTCTGGCGGCAATTCGTGACCAGAAAGAAGCAGCCGCTGCCTAAGGCATCCGGTTCGCTTTCAACCTTTTTTGTTTAATAGATGGCGCGAGCGCCGTCGCCCAATACAGGAATTAGAGTCATGGCTCTGACCAACGAAGACATCATCAACGCCGTAGCCGAAATGTCCGTCATGCAAGTGGTGGAACTGATCAAGGCAATGGAAGAGAAATTCGGTGTAACCGCTGCCGCTGCTGTTGCTGCTGGCCCGGCTGTTGCCGCTGCTGCTGTTGAAGAGCAAACCGAGTTCACCATCGTTCTGGCCGAAGCTGGCGAGAAGAAAGTGAACGTGATCAAGGTCGTCCGCGAGCTGACCGGCCTGGGCCTGAAAGAAGCCAAGGCTGTCGTTGACGGCGCCCCGGGCGTGGTCAAGGAAGGCGCTTCGAAAGAAGAAGCCGAAGCTGCCAAGAAGGCTCTGGAAGAAGCTGGCGCCAAGGTCGAACTCAAGTAAGTTCGCGCCTTGCGTCTACAGCCCAAGCGTTAAGCGACAGGCTGATGGCTGGTGGCTTTTGCCACCGGCCTTTTTCCGTTATGGGAAGGGTGCCGATTGGCCCCCTCCCTTAACGCGAAAGTCCCACCGCGTGCGGTGGCGCAAACGTCAGGTTTGCACGATTTTTCGGCTGCTCCCGTGGGAGAAGCCAAACAAGCAGGTGACCAAGCTGGGGAACGCTGATGGCTTACTCATACACTGAGAAAAAACGTATCCGCAAGGACTTTAGCAAGTTGCCGGACGTCATGGATGTGCCGTATTTGCTGGCCATCCAGCTGGATTCCTATCGCGAATTCCTGCAGGCAGGTGCAAGCAAGGATCAGATCCGTGACATCGGTCTGCATGCGGCCTTCAAGTCCGTTTTCCCGATTATCAGCTATTCCGGCAATGCTGCCCTGGAATACGTCGGTTATCGCCTGGGCGAGCCGGCATTTGACGTCAAGGAGTGCGTGCTGCGCGGCGTGACATTCGCTGTCCCGCTGCGTGTGAAAGTGCGCCTGATCATTTTCGACAAAGAATCGTCGAGCAAAGCGATCAAGGACATCAAGGAACAGGAAGTCTACATGGGGGAAATCCCCCTGATGACCGAGAACGGTACCTTCATCATCAACGGTACCGAGCGCGTCATCGTCTCCCAGCTGCACCGTTCCCCGGGTGTGTTCTTCGACCACGACCGTGGCAAGACCCACAGCTCCGGCAAGCTGCTGTACTCCGCGCGCATTATTCCTTACCGCGGTTCCTGGCTGGACTTCGAGTTCGATCCGAAGGACTGCGTGTTCGTGCGTATCGACCGTCGCCGCAAGCTGCCGGCGTCTGTCCTGCTGCGCGCGCTGGGTTACAGCACTGAAGAAGTGCTCAACGCCTTCTATGACACCAACCTGTTCCAGGTGAAGGGCGAGACCCTCAATCTGGAGCTGGTGCCGCAACGTCTGCGTGGGGAAATCGCCGCGTTCGATATCAAGGACGCTTCCGGCAAGGTCATCGTCGAGCAGGGCCGCCGTATCACCGCGCGCCACATCAATCAGCTCGAGAAGGCCGGCATCAAAGAGCTGGAAGTGCCCTTCGACTACCTCATTGGCCGTACCGTGGCCAAGGCTGTCGTGCACCCGGCTACCGGCGAGATCATCGCCGAGTGCAACACCGAGCTGTCCGTCGACGTTCTGGCGAAGATCGCCAAGGCCCAGGTCGTGCGCCTGGAGACCCTGTACACCAACGACATCGACTGCGGCCCGTTCATCTCGGACACCCTGAAGATCGACTCCACCAGCAACCAGCTGGAAGCACTGGTCGAGATCTACCGCATGATGCGTCCGGGCGAGCCGCCGACCAAGGAAGCCGCAGAGACCCTGTTCGGCAACCTGTTCTTCAGCGCCGAGCGTTACGACCTGTCTGCCGTCGGCCGTATGAAGTTCAACCGCCGTATCGGCCGCACCGAGATCGAAGGTCCGGGCGTGCTGAGCAAGGAAGACATCGTCGAGGTTCTGAAGACCCTCGTCGCTATCCGTAACGGCAAAGGCATCGTCGACGACATCGACCACCTGGGTAACCGTCGCGTTCGTTGCGTCGGCGAGATGGCCGAGAACCAGTTCCGCGTTGGCCTGGTACGCGTAGAGCGCGCGGTCAAGGAACGTCTGTCGATGGCCGAAAGCGAAGGCCTGATGCCGCAGGACCTGATCAACGCCAAGCCGGTGGCTGCCGCGATCAAGGAGTTCTTCGGTTCCAGCCAGCTGTCGCAGTTCATGGACCAGAACAACCCGCTCTCCGAGATCACCCACAAGCGCCGCGTCTCCGCACTCGGTCCGGGCGGTCTGACTCGCGAGCGTGCGGGCTTCGAGGTTCGTGACGTACACCCGACCCACTACGGCCGCGTGTGCCCGATCGAAACCCCTGAAGGTCCGAACATCGGTCTGATCAACTCCCTGGCGACCTACGCCCGCACCAACAAGTACGGCTTCCTGGAAAGCCCGTACCGCGTGGTCAAGGAAGGTCAGGTCAGCGACGACATCGTCTTCCTCTCCGCGATCGAAGAGGCCGATCACGTGATCGCCCAGGCCTCCGCGACCCTGGACGAGCAAGGCCGTCTGGTCGACGAGCTGGTAGCCGTACGTCACCTGAACGAATTCACCGTGAAGGCGCCGGAAGACGTCACCCTCATGGACGTTTCGCCGAAGCAGGTCGTTTCCGTCGCTGCCTCGCTGATTCCGTTCCTCGAGCACGACGACGCCAACCGTGCACTCATGGGTTCGAACATGCAGCGTCAGGCTGTACCGACCCTGCGCGCCGACAAGCCGCTGGTAGGTACCGGCATGGAGCGCAACGTCGCCCGTGACTCCGGTGTCTGCGTGGTTGCCCGTCGTGGCGGCGTGATCGACTCGGTCGACGCCAGCCGTATCGTGGTGCGCGTGGCGGACGACGAAGTCGAGACTGGCGAAGCCGGTGTCGACATCTACAACCTGACCAAGTACACCCGCTCCAACCAGAACACCTGCATCAACCAGCGTCCGCTGGTGAGCAAGGGTGACGTGATCGCTCGCGGTGACATCCTCGCCGACGGTCCGTCCACCGATATGGGTGAACTGGCCCTGGGTCAGAACATGCGCGTTGCGTTCATGCCCTGGAACGGCTTCAACTTCGAAGACTCCATCTGCCTGTCCGAGCGCGTGGTCCAGGAGGATCGTTTCACCACGATCCACATCCAGGAACTGACCTGCGTTGCCCGTGACACCAAGCTCGGCCCAGAAGAAATCACCGCGGACATCCCGAACGTGGGTGAGGCTGCGCTGAACAAGCTGGACGAGGCAGGTATCGTCTATGTTGGCGCCGAAGTGCAGGCTGGCGACATCCTGGTCGGTAAGGTCACCCCGAAAGGCGAGACCCAGCTGACTCCGGAAGAGAAGCTGCTGCGCGCGATCTTCGGTGAGAAGGCGTCCGACGTTAAGGACACTTCCCTGCGCGTGCCGACTGGCACCAAGGGCACCGTGATCGACGTACAGGTCTTCACTCGCGATGGCGTCGAGCGCGACAGCCGTGCCCTGTCCATCGAGAAGATGCAGCTGGACGAGATCCGCAAGGACCTCAACGAAGAGTTCCGCATCGTCGAAGGTGCCACCTTCGAGCGTCTGCGTTCCGCCCTGGTCGGCTCCATTGCCGATGGCGGCCCGGCGCTGAAGAAAGGCACCGAGATCACCCACGAGTACCTCGACGGTCTCGAGCGCGGCCAGTGGTTCAAGCTGCGCATGGCTGAAGACGCGCTGAACGAGCAGCTGGAGAAGGCTCAGGCCTACATCAGCGATCGCCGTCAGATGCTCGACGACAAGTTCGAGGACAAGAAGCGCAAGCTCCAGCAGGGCGACGACCTGGCTCCGGGCGTGCTGAAGATCGTCAAGGTCTACCTCGCCATCAAGCGCCGCATCCAGCCGGGCGACAAGATGGCCGGCCGTCACGGTAACAAGGGTGTGGTCTCGGTGATCATGCCGGTCGAAGACATGCCGCACGATGCCAATGGCACTCCGGTGGACATCGTTCTCAACCCGCTGGGCGTACCGTCGCGTATGAACGTCGGTCAGATCCTCGAAACCCACCTGGGCCTCGCGGCCAAGGGGCTGGGCGAGAAGATCAACCGCATGCTCGAAGAGCAGCGCAAGATCGCCGAACTGCGCCAGTTCATGAACGAGATCTACAACGAGATCGGTGGCCGCCAGGAGAACCTGGACGAGCTGAACGATAACGAGATCATCGCTCTGGCCAACAACCTCAAGGGCGGCGTGCCCATGGCTACCCCGGTCTTCGACGGTGCCAAGGAACGCGAGATCAAGGCCATGCTGAAGCTGGCCGATCTGCCGGAGAGCGGCCAGATGCGCCTGTTCGATGGCCGCACCGGCAATCAGTTCGAGCGTGAGACCACCGTTGGTTACATGTACATGCTCAAACTGAACCACCTGGTCGATGACAAGATGCACGCACGTTCCACCGGCTCCTACAGCCTGGTTACCCAGCAGCCGCTGGGTGGTAAGGCGCAGTTCGGTGGCCAGCGCTTCGGGGAGATGGAGGTCTGGGCACTGGAAGCCTACGGCGCCGCCTACACCCTGCAGGAAATGCTGACCGTGAAGTCGGACGACGTGAACGGCCGGACCAAGATGTACAAGAACATCGTGGACGGCGATCACCGCATGGAGGCCGGCATGCCCGAGTCCTTCAACGTGTTGATCAAAGAGATCCGTTCGCTCGGCATCGACATCGAACTGGAAACCGAATAACACGCGACGCTAGAACGGTGCGGCGGCCGAGGCCGTCGCACCGGGTCCGTGAGGAGGAAAGGCCTTGAAAGACTTGCTCAATCTGTTGAAAAACCAGGGTCAAATCGAGGAGTTCGATGCCATCCGTATTGGTCTGGCGTCCCCCGAGATGATTCGTTCCTGGTCCTTCGGCGAAGTTAAGAAGCCGGAGACCATCAACTACCGTACCTTCAAGCCGGAGCGCGATGGCCTGTTCTGCGCCAAGATCTTCGGCCCGGTGAAGGACTACGAGTGCCTGTGCGGTAAGTACAAGCGCCTGAAACACCGTGGTGTGATCTGCGAGAAGTGCGGCGTTGAAGTCGCCCTGGCCAAGGTGCGCCGTGAGCGCATGGGCCACATCGAGCTGGCTTCGCCGGTCGCCCACATCTGGTTCCTGAAGTCCCTGCCGTCCCGTATCGGTCTGCTGCTGGACATGACCCTGCGCGATATCGAGCGCGTGCTCTATTTCGAGAGCTACGTCGTTATCGACCCGGGCATGACCACCCTGGAGAAGGGCCAGCTGCTGAACGATGAGCAGTACTTCGAAGCCCTCGAAGAGTTCGGTGATGACTTCGACGCGCGCATGGGCGCCGAAGCCGTTCGCGAACTGCTCAACCAGATCGACCTGGAGCACGAGATCGGCCGCCTGCGCGAAGAGATTCCGCAGACCAACTCGGAAACCAAGATCAAGAAGCTGTCCAAGCGCCTGAAGCTGATGGAAGCCTTCCAGGGCTCCGGCAACCATCCGGAGTGGATGGTGCTGACCGTCCTTCCGGTGCTGCCGCCGGACCTGCGTCCGCTGGTTCCGCTGGATGGCGGCCGCTTCGCGACTTCCGATCTGAACGATCTGTACCGTCGCGTGATCAACCGTAACAACCGTCTGAAGCGCCTGCTCGACCTGGCTGCTCCGGACATCATCGTGCGCAACGAAAAGCGCATGCTGCAGGAAGCTGTCGACGCCCTGCTGGACAACGGCCGTCGCGGTCGCGCCATCACTGGCTCGAACAAGCGTCCGCTGAAGTCCCTGGCCGACATGATCAAGGGTAAGCAAGGTCGCTTCCGTCAGAACCTGCTCGGTAAGCGTGTTGACTACTCCGGCCGTTCGGTAATTACCGTAGGTCCGACCCTGCGCCTGCACCAGTGCGGTCTGCCGAAGAAGATGGCCCTCGAGCTGTTCAAGCCGTTCATCTTCGGCAAGCTCGAAGCCCGCGGCATGGCCACCACCATCAAGGCGGCCAAGAAGATGGTCGAGCGCGAACTGCCCGAGGTATGGGACGTTCTCGCCGAAGTCATCCGCGAACACCCCGTGCTGCTGAACCGTGCGCCGACCCTCCACCGTCTGGGCATCCAGGCGTTCGAGCCGGTCCTGATCGAAGGTAAAGCCATCCAGCTGCACCCGCTGGTCTGCGCCGCGTACAACGCCGACTTCGACGGTGACCAGATGGCCGTGCACGTTCCGCTGACCCTCGAGGCTCAGCTGGAAGCTCGCGCGCTGATGATGTCGACCAACAACATCCTCTCGCCCGCCAACGGCGAGCCGATCATCGTGCCGTCGCAGGACGTGGTAATGGGTCTGTACTACATGACCCGTGAAGCCATCAACGCGAAAGGCGAGGGCATGGCCTTCGCTGACCTGCAGGAAGTTGACCGCGCGTACCGCAGCGGCCAAGTGTCCCTGCACGCCCGCGTGAAAGTGCGCATCAACGAGAAGATCAAGAACGAAGACGGCAGCCTGACCGCCAACACCCGTATCGTCGACTCGACTGTCGGCCGTGCGCTGCTGTTCCAGGTTGTGCCGGCCGGTCTGCCGTTCGACGTGGTCAACCAGTCGATGAAGAAAAAGGCGATCTCCAAGCTGATCAATCACTGCTATCGCGTGGTAGGTCTGAAGGACACCGTCATCTTCGCCGACCAGTTGATGTACACCGGCTTCGCCTACTCGACCATCTCCGGTGTGTCGATCGGCGTGAACGACTTCGTCATCCCGGATGAGAAGGCGCGCATCATCAACTCCGCCACTGAAGAAGTGAAGGAGATCGAGAGCCAGTACGCGTCCGGCCTGGTAACCCAGGGCGAGAAGTACAACAAGGTGATCGACCTGTGGTCGAAGGCCAACGACGAAGTGTCCAAGGCGATGATGGCCAACCTCTCGAAAGAGAAGGTCATCGACCGCGAGGGCAAGGAAGTCGACCAGGAGTCCTTCAACTCCATGTACATGATGGCGGACTCCGGTGCGCGGGGTTCCGCGGCCCAGATCCGTCAGCTGGCCGGTATGCGTGGCCTGATGGCCAAGCCGGACGGCTCCATCATCGAGACCCCGATCACTGCGAACTTCCGTGAAGGCCTGAACGTACTCCAGTACTTCATCTCCACTCACGGTGCTCGTAAGGGTCTGGCGGATACCGCGCTGAAGACCGCGAACTCCGGTTACCTGACTCGTCGTCTCGTCGACGTGGCCCAGGACCTGGTAGTGACCGAGATCGATTGCGGCACCGAACACGGCCTGCTGATGTCCCCGCACATCGAAGGCGGCGACGTGGTTGAACCGCTGGGTGAGCGCGTGCTCGGCCGTGTGGTTGCACGTGAAGTGTTCAAGCCGGGTACCGATGACGTCATCGTTCCGGCCGGTACCCTGATCGACGAGAAGTGGGTCGACTTCCTCGAGCAAATGAGCGTCGACGAAGTTCTGGTTCGTTCGCCGATCACCTGCGAAACCCGTCATGGCATCTGCTCCAAGTGCTACGGCCGCGATCTGGCCCGTGGTCACCAGGTGAACATCGGTGAAGCTGTCGGCGTTATCGCTGCACAGTCGATCGGTGAGCCGGGTACCCAGCTGACCATGCGTACCTTCCACATCGGTGGTGCGGCCAGCCGGACCTCCGCCGTGGACAACGTACAGGTCAAGAACGGCGGTACCATCCGCCTGCACAACTTGAAGCACGTAGAGCGTGCCGATGGCGCGCTGGTGGCGGTTTCCCGTTCCGGCGAGCTGGCCGTAGCCGACGACTTCGGTCGCGAGCGCGAGCGCTACAAGCTGCCGTACGGTGCGGTCATTTCGGTGAAGGAAGGTGACAAGGTCGATCCGGGCGCCATCGTCGCCAAGTGGGACCCGCACACCCACCCGATCGTGACCGAGATGGACGGTACCGTTGCCTTCGCCGGCATGGAAGAGAACATCACCGTCAAGCGCCAGACCGACGAACTGACCGGTCTGACCAACATTGAAGTGATGGATCCGAAAGACCGTCCGGCTGCCGGCAAGGACATCCGTCCGGCCGTGAAGCTGATCGACGCTGCAGGCAAGGACCTGCTGCTGCCGGGTACCGACGTACCGGCGCAGTACTTCCTGCCGGCAAACGCGTTGGTCAACCTGAACGACGGCGCCAAGGTGCGCGTCGGTGACGTTATCGCGCGTATCCCGCAAGAAACGTCGAAGACCCGCGACATCACCGGTGGTCTGCCACGCGTTGCCGACCTGTTCGAAGCTCGTCGTCCGAAAGAGCCTTCGATCCTGGCGGAAATCAGCGGCACCATCTCCTTCGGCAAGGAAACCAAGGGCAAGCGCCGCCTGGTCATCACTCCCACCGACGGTAGCGATCCGTACGAGGAGCTGATTCCGAAGTGGCGTCACCTGAACGTGTTCGAAGGTGAACAGGTAAGCCGTGGTGAAGTGATCTCCGACGGCCCGAGCAACCCGCACGACATCTTGCGTCTGCTGGGCGTCAGCTCGCTGGCCAAGTACATCGTCAACGAGATCCAGGACGTTTACCGCCTGCAGGGCGTGAAGATCAACGACAAGCACATCGAGACCATCCTGCGTCAGATGCTGCGCAAGGTCGAAGTGGCCGAGTCGGGCGATTCTTCCTTCATCAAGGGCGACCAGGTCGAACTGGTACACGTACTGGAAGAGAACGAAGTGCTGGCCACCGTGGACAAGTTCCCGGCCAAGTACGAGCGCGTGCTGCTGGGTATCACCAAGGCATCGCTGTCGACCGAGTCGTTCATCTCCGCGGCGTCCTTCCAGGAGACCACTCGCGTCCTCACCGAGGCGGCGGTCACCGGCAAGCGCGACTTCCTGCGCGGCCTGAAGGAAAACGTGGTCGTGGGTCGTCTGATCCCGGCTGGTACCGGCCTGGCCTATCACAGCGAGCGCAAGCGTCAGCGCGAACTCGGCAAACCGCAGCGTGTGAGCGCCAGCGAAGCCGAAGCAGCACTGGCAGAAGCGCTCAACCTGAGTGGCAACTAAGCCTTGATAAAAGCCCCGGCTGTCTTGACAGCCGGGGCTTTGTCTTGACGGGGTGCTGGAAGCTCTTTAGTATTTTGTACCCCGAAAATTGGCAGGGCGCTTGCTCTGCCATTTCGTTTAAGTGTCGTAAGACAATCAGTGGAGCTATAGATGGCAACTATCAACCAGCTGGTGCGTAAGCCGCGCAAGCGCATGGTCGACAAGAGCGACGTGCCTGCGCTGCAAAACTGCCCGCAGCGTCGCGGCGTTTGCACCCGCGTTTACACCACCACGCCGAAAAAGCCGAACTCTGCACTCCGTAAGGTTTGCCGTGTACGTCTGACCAACGGCTACGAAGTGACTTCGTACATCGGTGGTGAAGGTCACAACCTGCAAGAGCACAGCGTAGTGCTGATCCGTGGCGGTCGTGTAAAAGACCTTCCGGGTGTGCGTTACCACACCGTGCGCGGTTCGCTGGATACCTCCGGCGTTAAAGACCGTAAGCAGGGTCGTTCGAAGTACGGCGCGAAGCGTCCGAAGTAATCCATTTTTCTTTTTGCTGAGTCGATAAGAGTAAGGTCGGGCTGTAACAGTCCCGGGCTAACCTGAAGACCGTTTGAGGGCTTATCAATGCCAAGACGTCGTGTAGCGGCCAAACGTGAGATCCTGGCCGATCCGAAATACGGAAGCCAGATTCTGGCGAAGTTCATGAACCACGTGATGGAAAGCGGCAAGAAAGCCGTTGCCGAGCGTATCGTTTACGGTGCTCTGGACAAGGTCAAAGAGCGCAGTAAAGGTGACCCCCTGGAACTCTTCGAGAAAGCTCTCGACGCCATCGCTCCGCTGGTCGAAGTGAAGTCGCGCCGTGTAGGCGGTGCTACCTACCAGGTTCCGGTCGAAGTACGTCCGTCCCGTCGTAATGCCCTCGCCATGCGTTGGCTGGTGGACTACGCCCGCAAGCGTGGCGAGAAGTCCATGGCCCTGCGCCTGGCTGGCGAACTGCTCGATGCCGCTGAAGGCAAAGGCGCCGCCGTCAAGAAGCGTGAAGACGTGCACCGTATGGCTGAAGCCAACAAGGCCTTCTCCCACTACCGCTTCTAATCGCGGCTTCCAAATTTTTGCGAGGGCTTTATGGCTCGTACTACAGCAATTAACCGCTACCGGAACATTGGTATCTGTGCCCACGTTGACGCGGGCAAGACCACCACTACCGAGCGGATCCTGTTCTACACAGGTCTCAGCCACAAGATGGGTGAGGTACACGACGGCGCTGCTACCACCGACTGGATGGTGCAGGAGCAAGAGCGTGGTATCACCATCACCTCTGCTGCGATCACGACCTTCTGGGAAGGTTCGCGCGGCCAGTACGACAAGTACCGCGTAAACGTCATCGACACCCCCGGCCACGTAGACTTCACCATTGAAGTTGAGCGCTCCCTGCGCGTACTGGACGGCGCTGTCGTTGTGTTCTGCGGCACTTCCGGCGTTGAGCCGCAGTCCGAAACCGTATGGCGTCAAGCCAACAAGTACGGCGTTCCGCGTATCGTTTATGTGAACAAGATGGACCGCGCCGGCGCTGATTTCCTCCGCGTTGTCGGCCAGATCAAGAACCGCCTGGGTCACACCCCGGTTCCTGTTCAGCTGGCCATCGGTGCAGAAGACGACTTCCAGGGTCAGATCGACCTGATGAAGATGAAAGCCGTCTACTGGAACGAAGACGACAAGGGCACCAGCTACCGCGAGGAAGAAATTCCTGCTGAGCTGCTGGACCTGGCGAACGAGTGGCGCAACAACATGGTCGAGGCTGCTGCCGAGGCCAACGAAGAGCTGATGAACAAGTACCTGGAAGAAGGTGAGCTGTCGATCGAAGAGATCAAGGCCGGCCTGCGTCAGCGTACCATCGCCTGCGAAATCGTTCCGGCGGTCTGCGGCTCCTCGTTCAAGAACAAGGGCGTGCCCCTGGTTCTCGACGCCGTCATTGACTTCCTGCCTGCTCCGACCGAGATTCCGGCGATTCAGGGCGTCCATCCGGACAGCACTGATGACAACGAAATCCACGACGAGCGTCCGGCTGACGACGCTGCTCCGTTCTCCGCTCTGGCGTTCAAGATCGCTACCGACCCGTTCGTAGGTACTCTGACCTTCGTTCGCGTTTACTCGGGCGTTCTGGAGTCCGGCCAATCGGTCGTCAACTCCGTGAAAGGCAAGAAAGAGCGCGTTGGTCGTATGGTGCAGATGCACGCCAACCAGCGTGACGAGATCAAAGAAGTACGCGCTGGTGACATCGCTGCTCTGATCGGCATGAAGGACGTCACCACTGGTGACACCCTGTGCGACATCGAGAAGCCGATCATCCTCGAGCGTATGGACTTCCCGGAGCCGGTAATCTCGGTAGCTGTTGAGCCGAAGACCAAGGCTGACCAGGAGAAGATGGGCATTGCCCTCGGCAAGCTGGCTCAGGAAGACCCGTCGTTCCGCGTGAAGACCGACGAAGAAACCGGCCAGACCATCATCTCCGGTATGGGTGAGCTGCACCTGGACATCCTCGTCGACCGCATGAAGCGCGAGTTCGGCGTAGAGGCCAACATCGGCAAGCCGCAGGTTTCGTACCGCGAAACCATCTCGAAGGACAACGTCGAGATCGAAGGCAAGTTCGTTCGCCAGTCCGGTGGTCGTGGCCAGTTCGGTCACTGCTGGATTCGCTTCTCCACTCCCGATGTGGACGAGAAGGGCAACATCACCGAAGGCCTGGTGTTCACCAACGAAGTCGTGGGTGGTGTGGTTCCGAAGGAATACATCCCGGCGATCCAGAAGGGTATCGAAGAGCAGATGAAAAACGGCGTTGTTGCCGGCTATCCGCTCATCGGCCTGAAGGCAACGGTGTTCGATGGTTCCTACCACGACGTCGACTCGAACGAGATGGCGTTCAAGATCGCAGCTTCCATGGCTACCAAGCAGCTGGCCCAGAAGGGTGGCGGCAAGGTCCTTGAGCCGATCATGAAGGTAGAGGTAGTGACTCCTGAGGATTACATGGGCGACGTGATGGGTGACCTGAACCGTCGTCGTGGTCTGATCCAGGGCATGGAAGACTCCGTCTCCGGCAAAGTCATTCGCGCCGAAGTTCCGCTGGGCGAGATGTTTGGCTACGCTACCGACGTACGTTCCATGTCCCAGGGTCGCGCGAGCTACTCCATGGAATTCTCCAAATACGCCGAAGCTCCGTCGAACATCGTCGAAGCGCTGGTTAAAAAACAAGCTTGATTCAGCCCTTTAAGTAAGAGGTTTACTGTCGTGGCCAAGGAAAAATTCGAACGTAACAAACCGCACGTCAACGTTGGCACCATCGGTCACGTTGACCACGGTAAAACCACTCTGACCGCTGCTCTGACCAAAGTCTGCTCCGAGACCTGGGGCGGTTCCGCTCGCGCTTTCGACCAGATCGACAACGCTCCGGAAGAAAAAGCTCGCGGCATCACCATCAACACCTCGCACGTAGAGTACGACTCGGCTGTTCGTCACTACGCGCACGTTGACTGCCCCGGCCACGCCGACTACGTGAAGAACATGATCACCGGTGCTGCCCAGATGGACGGCGCGATCCTGGTCTGCTCGGCTGCTGACGGCCCCATGCCGCAAACCCGTGAGCACATCCTGCTGTCCCGTCAGGTAGGCGTTCCTTACATCGTCGTGTTCCTGAACAAGGCCGACATGGTTGACGACGCCGAGCTGCTGGAACTGGTCGAGATGGAAGTTCGCGACCTGCTGAGCACCTACGACTTCCCGGGTGATGACACCCCGATCGTTATCGGTTCCGCTCTGATGGCCCTGAACGGCCAGGACGACAACGAGATGGGCGTTTCCGCCGTGCGTAAGCTGGTAGAAACCCTGGACGCCTACATCCCTGAGCCGGTTCGTGCTGTTGATCAGCCGTTCCTGATGCCGATCGAAGACGTGTTCTCGATCTCGGGTCGTGGCACCGTGGTGACCGGTCGTGTTGAGCGCGGCATCGTCAAAGTGGGCGAGGAAATCGAAATCGTCGGTATCCGTCCGACCACCAAGACCACCTGCACCGGCGTTGAAATGTTCCGTAAGCTGCTCGACGAAGGTCGTGCTGGCGAGAACATCGGCGCCCTGCTGCGCGGCACCAAGCGTGAAGACGTAGAGCGTGGCCAGGTTCTGGCCAAGCCGGGCACCATCAAGCCGCACACCAAGTTCGAGTGCGAAGTGTACGTGCTGTCCAAGGAGGAAGGTGGTCGTCACACCCCGTTCTTCAAGGGCTACCGTCCGCAGTTCTACTTCCGTACCACCGACGTAACCGGCAACTGCGAACTGCCGGAAGGCGTTGAGATGGTAATGCCGGGCGACAACGTGAAAATGGTTGTCACCCTGATCGCTCCGATCGCCATGGAAGATGGCCTGCGCTTCGCGATCCGCGAAGGCGGTCGTACCGTTGGCGCCGGCGTGGTTGCCAAGATCTTCGAGTAATCGTTGATCTAGCGCATGAGAAAAAGGGGCCCTTCGGGGCCCCTTTTTCGTTTCGTTGATCAAATATTGACACCCTCAGGGGGCATCCGTACAATTGCGCCTCCTTTTAACGGGCGGAGTCCGTCCGTTGGGAATGGCAACTTGGAGTCTGAGGTCAAATGCAAAATCAACAAATCCGTATTCGGTTGAAGGCTTTTGACCATCGCCTGATCGACCAATCTACCCAGGAAATCGTGGAAACCGCGAAACGTACTGGCGCTCAGGTGCGTGGTCCGATTCCTCTGCCGACCCGCAAGGAACGTTACACCGTGCTGATTTCCCCGCACGTCAACAAGGACGCTCGTGACCAGTACGAAATTCGTACCCACAAGCGTGTTCTCGACATCGTTCAGCCGACCGACAAAACCGTCGACGCGTTGATGAAGCTCGACCTTGCTGCTGGCGTCGAAGTACAGATCAGCCTCGGCTAATGCCTTCGGCATTGGTCGTGTAACGCTCTGAAATGGGCGGCCATAGCGGGTGAAAGCCCCGTACACTAAAGAGGTTCTAAAGATGACAATTGGTGTTGTCGGTCGTAAGTGCGGCATGACCCGCATTTTCACCGAAGATGGTGTCTCCATTCCGGTCACGGTCATTGAGGTCGAGCCGAATCGCGTCACCCAGTTCAAAAACGAAGAGACTGATGGCTATCGCGCTGTGCAGGTAACTGCTGGCGAGCGTCGTGCTTCTCGCGTGACCAAGGCTCAGGCCGGTCACTTTGCCAAGGCGAATGTCGCCGCCGGTCGCGGCGTGTGGGAATTCCGTCTGGGCGAAGAGGAGTTCAAGGCGGGCGATTCCATTTCCGTCGATCTGTTCCAAGCGGGTCAGCTGGTAGACGTTACCGGCGAATCCAAAGGTAAAGGCTACGCCGGTACCATCAAGCGCTGGAACTTCCGTGGTCAAGACAATACCCACGGTAACTCCGTTTCCCACCGCGTCCCGGGTTCGATCGGCCAGTGCCAGACTCCTGGTCGAGTGTTCAAGGGCAAGAAAATGTCCGGCCACATGGGTGCTGAGCGTGTAACCGTTCAATCCCTCGAGGTCGTGCGTGTCGATGCAGAGCGCAATCTGCTGCTGGTCAAAGGTGCCGTTCCTGGCGCTACCGGCGGTGACGTGCTCGTGCGTCCGGCAGCCAAGGCACGCGGTTAAGAGGGGAAGCTGAGATGCAACTTAATGTAAATGGCGCTCAGGCTATCGAAGTCTCCGAGCGTACCTTTGGTAGCGAATTCAACGAGACTCTGGTTCACCAGGCAGTCGTCGCCTACATGGCTGGCGGTCGTCAGGGTACCCGTGCTCAGAAGACTCGTTCCGAAGTCTCCGGTGGTGGCAAGAAGCCGTGGCGTCAGAAGGGCACTGGTCGTGCTCGTGCTGGCACCATCCGTAGCCCCATCTGGCGTGGGGGCGGCACCACTTTCGCCGCCAAACCGCAGGATCACTCCCAGAAGCTCAACAAGAAGATGTACCGCGCCGCAATGCGCTCCATCCTCTCCGAGCTGGTTCGTCTGGAGCGCCTGGTAATCGTTGCCGACTTCGCTGTCGATGCACCGAAAACCAAAGGTCTGGTTAGCAAGCTGGACGGCCTGGGCCTGAAAGACGTGCTGATCGTTACCGATGGCGTCGATGAAAACCTGTACCTGGCTGCGCGCAACCTGGCGCACGTCGACGTACGCGACGTTCAGGGTTCCGACCCGGTCAGCCTGATCGCCTACGACAAGGTGCTCGTCACCGTGTCTGCCGTGAAGAAGTTCGAGGAGCTGCTGGCATGAACCAGGAACGCGTATTCAAAGTGCTGCTGGGCCCGCATATCTCCGAGAAGGCCACTGGTCTCGCGGACGGCAACAGCCAATTCGTTTTCAAGGTTGCCACTGATGCAACCAAGCTGGAAATCAAGAAGGCCGTAGAAAGCCTGTTCGGCGTGAAAGTACGTCGCGTCACCACCCTGAATGTTCAGGGCAAGACCAAGCGTACCGTTCGCGGCCTGGGCAAGCGTAACGACTGGAAAAAAGCGTACATCGCTCTCCAGCCGGGCCAGGATCTCGATTTCGCAGCTGGCGCTGAGTAAAGGGGTGCATCATGGCAATCGTTAAATGCAAACCGACTTCCGCTGGTCGTCGTTTCGTAGTCAAGGTAGTGAACCAGGACCTGCACAAAGGTGCTCCGTTCGCTCCCCTGCTCGAAAAGAAATCCAAGTCGGGCGGCCGTAACAACAACGGTCGTATCACCACCCGTCATATCGGTGGTGGTCACAAGCAGCACTACCGTCTGGTCGACTTCCGCCGCAACAAGGATGGCATCCCTGCCATCGTTGAGCGCGTGGAATACGATCCGAACCGTACTGCTCACATCGCTCTGCTGAAATACGCGGACGGCGAGCGTCGCTACATCATCGCCCCCAAAGGCGTAGTAGCTGGCGATCAGCTGATCTCCGGTATCGGCGCGCCGATCAAGCCCGGCAACAACATGCCGCTGCGCAACATCCCGGTTGGTAGCACCATCCACGGCATCGAACTGAAGCCTGGCAAAGGCGCTCAGGTCGCTCGCTCCGCTGGCGCTTCCGCTCAGCTGGTTGCCCGTGAAGGTGCATACGTAACCGTGCGTCTGCGTTCCGGTGAAATGCGCAAAGTCCTGGCTGACTGCCGTGCGACCCTGGGTGAAGTCTCGAACTCCGAGCACAGCCTGCGTTCGCTGGGTAAAGCTGGTGCCAAGCGCTGGCGTGGCGTTCGCCCGACCGTTCGTGGTGTTGCCATGAACCCGGTCGACCACCCGCATGGTGGTGGTGAAGGTCGTACCTCTGCTGGTCGTCATCCGGTGTCGCCGTGGGGTCTTCAGACGAAAGGTAAGAAGACTCGCGCGAACAAGCGTACCGATAACATGATCGTCCGTCGCCGCAAGTAAATAGAGGGATACGACAGTGCCGCGTTCTCTGAAAAAAGGTCCTTTTATCGATCTTCACCTGCTGAAGAAGATCGAAGTGGCGGTGGAAAAGAACGACCGTAAACCGATCAAGACCTGGTCGCGTCGTTCGATGATTCTGCCGCATATGGTTGGTCTGACCATCGCTGTCCACAACGGCCGTCAACACGTGCCGGTTCTGGTCAACGAAGACATGGTCGGTCACAAACTCGGCGAGTTCGCTGCTACCCGCACTTATCGTGGGCATGCTGCGGACAAGAAAGCCAAGCGTTAAGGGGTAAGGAAGATGGAAGTAGCCGCTAAGCTGTCGGGCGCTCGTATCTCCGCCCAGAAAGCCCGCTTGGTCGCCGACCAGATCCGCGGGAAGAAGGTGGGCGAAGCGCTCAACCTCCTGGCTTTCAGCAGTAAGAAAGCCGCCGAGATCATGAAGAAAGTGCTGGAGTCGGCTGTGGCCAACGCCGAGCACAACGAAGGCGCCGATGTGGACGATCTCAAAGTCTCCACCGTCTTCGTAAACGAAGGTCGTTCGCTCAAGCGCATCATGCCGCGTGCTAAAGGCCGTGCTGATCGCATCGTCAAGCGGTCTTGCCATATCACTGTCAAGGTTGCGGACAAGTAACGGAGTCGATCAGATGGGTCAGAAAGTACATCCCAATGGCATCCGCCTGGGTATCGTCAAGGAGCACACCTCCGTTTGGTACGCAGATAAGCGCACTTACGCTGATTATCTGTTCGCCGACCTGAAGGTCCGTGAATACCTCCAAGACAAACTAAAAAGCGCGTCCGTAAGCCGTATCGATATCCATCGCCCGGCTCAAACCGCACGTATCACCATCCACACCGCTCGTCCCGGCATCGTGATCGGCAAGAAAGGTGAAGATGTTGAGAAGCTGCGTCAGGACCTGACCAAGCAAATGGGTGTGCCCGTGCACATCAACATCGAGGAAATCCGCAAGCCGGAACTCGATGGCATGCTGGTTGCGCAGAGCGTAGCTCAGCAGCTGGAGCGTCGCGTTATGTTCCGTCGCGCCATGAAGCGCGCTGTACAGAACGCCATGCGCATTGGTGCCAAAGGCATCAAGATCCAGGTGAGTGGTCGTCTGGGTGGCGCTGAAATCGCTCGTACCGAGTGGTATCGCGAAGGTCGTGTGCCCCTGCACACCCTGCGTGCCGACATCGACTACGCAACCTACGAAGCGCACACCACTTATGGTGTGATCGGTGTGAAGGTTTGGATCTTCAAAGGCGAGGTCATTGGTGGCCGCCAGGAAGAGCTGAAGCCTGTAGCGCCCGCTCCTCGTAAAAAAGCTGCTAAGTAAGGAGTACGCAAATGCTGCAACCTAAGCGTACGAAGTTCCGCAAGCAAATGACCGGTCACAACCGTGGCCTGGCTCATCGCGGTAGCAAAGTCAGCTTCGGTGAGTTCGCCCTCAAAGCGACCAGCCGTGGCCGTCTCACCGCGCGTCAGATCGAGTCCGCACGTCGTGCGCTGACCCGTCACGTAAAACGTGGCGGCAAGATCTGGATCCGCGTATTCCCTGACAAGCCTGTTACCAAAAAGCCCCTGGAAGTACGTATGGGTAAAGGTAAGGGCGGCGTCGAGTACTGGGTAGCCCAGATTCAACCGGGCAAGGTCCTGTACGAGATCGAGGGTGTATCCGAAGAGCTGGCGCGCGAGGCCTTCGCCCTGGCTGCTGCAAAGCTGCCGCTCGCCACCTCCTTTGTTAAGCGGACGGTGATGTGATGAAAGCGAATGAACTTCGTGAAAAATCCGTTGAGCAGCTGAACGAGCAACTGCTCGGCCTGCTGCGCGACCAGTTCAATCTGCGCATGCAGAAAGCAACTGGCCAGTTGGGGCAGTCTCACCTGCTCTCGCAAGTGAAGCGCGACATCGCTCGCGTTAAAACTGTGCTCAACCAGCAAGCAGGTAAGTAATCATGGCTGAAGCTCAGAAAACCGTCCGTACGCTGACTGGCCGCGTCGTCAGCGACAAGATGGACAAGACCGTCACCGTTCTGATCGAGCGCCGCGTTAAGCACCCGATCTACGGCAAATACGTGAAGCGTTCGACCAAACTGCACGCCCACGACGAAACCAATCAGTGCCGCATTGGTGACCTGGTCACCATTCGCGAAACTCGTCCGCTGGCCAAAACCAAGGCCTGGACCCTGGTTGATATCGTCGAGCGCGCGGTGGAAGTCTAAGGGTCGGAGATAGAAGATGATTCAGACTCAATCCATGCTCGATGTCGCTGATAACAGCGGCGCGCGTCGCGTAATGTGCATCAAGGTGCTCGGCGGTTCCCACCGCCGCTACGCCGGCATTGGCGACATCATCAAGGTCACCGTCAAGGAAGCGATTCCGCGCGGCAAAGTGAAGAAAGGCCAGGTAATGACTGCCGTGGTCGTTCGCACCAAGCACGGCGTACGTCGTACCGACGGTTCGATCATTCGCTTCGACGGCAACGCCGCCGTCCTGCTGAACAACAAGCAGGAGCCGATCGGCACCCGTATCTTCGGGCCAGTGACTCGTGAACTTCGTACCGAGAAGTTCATGAAGATCGTCTCGCTCGCCCCTGAAGTGCTGTAAGGAGTAGCCGTCATGCAAAAAATTCGTCGTGACGACGAAATCATCGTCATTGCCGGCAAGGACAAGGGCAAGCGTGGCAAGGTGCTGAAGGTTCTCGCTGACGACCGTCTGGTCGTTGGTGGGATCAACCTGGTGAAGCGCCACACCAAGCCGAACCCCATGCTCAACCAGCAAGGCGGGATCGTCGAGAAGGAGGCGCCTCTGCACGTCTCCAACGTCGCCATCTTCAACCCGGAAACCAGCAAGGCTGACCGCGTTGGCTTCAAGGTAGAAGACGGTAAGAAAGTTCGTGTCTTCAAGTCGACCCAGAAACCGGTTCAGGCTTGAGGGAGCTAGGTAGATCACCATGGCACGATTGAAAGAAATTTATCGGAAGGAAATCGCGCCCAAGCTGAAGCAAGAGCTTCAGCTGGCGAACGTGATGGAAGTTCCGCGCGTCACCAAAATCACCCTGAACATGGGTCTGGGCGAAGCTGTCGGCGACAAGAAAGTCATCGAGAGCGCCGTAGCCGATCTGGAAAAGATCGCTGGCCAGAAACCGGTTGTGACTTACGCTCGTAAGTCCATCGCTGGCTTCAAGATTCGTGAAGGCTGGCCAATCGGCGTGAAGGTCACCCTGCGTGGCGACCGCATGTACGAGTTCCTGGATCGCCTGCTCTCCATCTCCCTGCCGCGCGTACGTGACTTCCGCGGCCTGAATGCCAAGTCCTTCGATGGTCGTGGCAACTACAGCATGGGCGTTAAAGAGCAGATCATCTTCCCGGAAATCGATTACGACAAAATCGATGCTCTGCGCGGCATGGATATCACTCTGACCACCACCGCTCGTTCGGATGATGAAGGTCGTGCACTGCTGCGCGCCTTCAACTTCCCGTTCCGCAACTGATTGGAGTAGGACCATGGCTAAAGAGAGCATGAAGAACCGTGAGCTGAAGCGTCAGCGCACGGTAGCCAAGTACGCCAAAAAGCGTGCCGAGCTGAAAGCTACCATCGCGAATCCGGCTACCAGTGCGGAAGACCGTTGGGCTGCTCAGGTCGCCCTGCAGAAGCAACCGCGTGACGCGAGCGCCAGCCGCCTGCGTAACCGTTGCCGTCTGACTGGTCGTCCGCACGGCTTCTACCGCAAGTTCGGCCTGAGCCGTAACAAGCTGCGTGAAGCCGCGATGCGCGGTGACGTACCGGGCCTGGTGAAAGCCAGCTGGTAAGTCGTTAGCGGGGTTGGCAACAGCCCCGTTGATCGCTTCGCAAATCAAGCCCCCTCGTGGGGCTTGATTCGTTTTTGAGCGATCTCTAGAATACCCGGCTCCGCCGAGCCCGGGTTTATGTCGCCCGGTGTTTTGAGGGGTGATGAAGTTGAAGGCTTATCTTTTGTATCAGGAGCATTAAGCCCATGAGTATGCAGGACCCGTTAGCAGACATGCTAACTCGCATCCGTAATGCCCAGATGGCTGAGAAGACCGTCGTGAGCATGCCGTCTTCCAAGCTGAAGGCAGCCGTAGCCAAAGTCCTCAAGGACGAAGGCTACATTGCGGATTTCCAAGTCAGCACTGAGGCCAAGCCTCTGCTGTCGATCGAGCTGAAGTACTTCGAAGGCAAGCCTGTCATCGAGGAAGTGAAGCGTATCAGCCGTCCTGGCCTCCGCCAGTACAAGTCCGTAGATCAGCTGCCGAAAGTACGCGGCGGTCTGGGTGTGTCGATCGTCTCCACCAACAAAGGTGTGATGACTGACCGCGCTGCCCGTGCCGCTGGTGTTGGTGGCGAAGTGCTCTGCACTGTGTTCTAAGGGGAATCAGCATGTCTCGCGTTGCTAAGAACCCCGTCAAACTGCCCGCCGGCGTTGAAATCAAGCTGGCTGGTCAGGAACTCTCGGT
Source organism: Pseudomonas knackmussii B13 (assembly GCF_000689415.1). NCBI lineage: Bacteria > Pseudomonadati > Pseudomonadota > Gammaproteobacteria > Pseudomonadales > Pseudomonadaceae > Pseudomonas > Pseudomonas knackmussii. Next base: position 674,627 of record NZ_HG322950.1, read on the forward strand.
CAAGGGCTCCAAAGGTTCCCTGGAACTGAAAGTCCACCCGTCCGTAGAAGTCATCCAGGACAACGGTGAGCTGCGTTTCGCCGCCCGTAACGGCGATCAGCAGACCCGTGCCATGGCCGGTACCACCCGTGCTCTGGTCAACAACATGGTAATCGGCGTTAGCCAGGGCTTCGAGCGCAAGCTCCAGCTGGTCGGCGTTGGTTACAAGGCGCAGGCCAAAGGCCAAGTGCTGTCCCTGGCCCTCGGCTTCTCCCACCCGGTTGATTACGAACTGCCCGCCGGCATCGTAGCCGAAACCCCCAGCCAGACCGATATCCTGATCAAGGGCATCGACAAGCAGCTGGTCGGTCAGGTTGCCGCGGAGATTCGCGACTTCCGTCCGCCGGAGCCGTACAAAGGCAAGGGCGTGCGTTACTCCGACGAAGTCGTACTTCGTAAAGAAGCCAAGAAGAAGTAGGGCATAGCAAATGAGCGTCAAGAAAGAAACCCGTCTGCGTCGCGCTCGCAAGGCACGCCTGAAGATGCGCGAACTGGAAGCTGTACGCCTCTGCGTGTACCGCTCTTCCCAGCACATCTACGCCCAGGTCATTGCGGCCGATGGCGGCAAGGTCCTGGCCAGCGCCTCGACCCTGGACAAGGAACTGCGCGAAGGTGCCACCGGCAACGTCGACGCAGCCAAGAAAGTTGGTCAACTGGTCGCCGAACGCGCCAAGGCTGCCGGCGTCACTCAGGTGGCGTTCGACCGTTCTGGCTTCAAGTACCACGGCCGCATCAAGGCCCTGGCTGATGCCGCTCGCGAAGGCGGTCTGGAGTTCTAAGTTATGGCAAACAACGATCAAAAGCGCGACGAAGGCTACATCGAGAAGCTGGTTCAAGTTAACCGCGTCGCCAAAACCGTAAAAGGTGGCCGTATCTTCGCCTTCACCGCGCTGACCGTGGTTGGCGATGGCAAGGGCCGTGTTGGCTTCGGTCGTGGCAAGGCGCGTGAAGTGCCGGCTGCCATCCAGAAAGCCATGGAAGCTGCTCGCCGCAACATGATCCAGGTCGATCTGAACGGCACCACCCTGCAGTACCCGACCAAGTCCGCCCATGGCGCCTCCAAGGTGTACATGCAGCCGGCTTCGGAAGGTACCGGCATCATCGCCGGCGGCGCCATGCGTGCTGTCCTGGAAGTTGCTGGTGTGCAGAACGTTCTGGCCAAGTGCTACGGCTCGACCAATCCGGTCAACGTGGTATACGCCACCTTCAAGGGCCTGAAGAACATGCAGTCCCCTGAGTCGGTAGCGGCCAAGCGTGGCAAGAGCGTCGAGGAGATTCTCTAACCATGGCAACCGTAAAAGTTACTCTGGTAAAGAGCGTGAACGGTCGTCTGGCCAATCACAAAGCCTGCGTCAAGGGTCTGGGCCTGCGTCGCATTGGTCACACCGTCGAAGTTCAGGACACTCCTGAAAACCGCGGCATGATCAACAAGGCTTACTACCTTCTGAAGGTTGAGGGTTAATCATGCAACTGAACGATCTGCGTTCCGCGCCGGGTGCCCGTCGCGAGAAGCACCGTCCGGGTCGTGGCATCGGTAGCGGCCTGGGCAAGACCGGTGGTCGCGGCCACAAGGGTCAGACCTCCCGTTCCGGCGGCACCATCGCTCCGGGCTTCGAGGGCGGCCAGCAGCCTCTGCACCGTCGTCTGCCGAAGTTCGGCTTCAAGTCCCTGAAAGCCCTGGACCGCGCCGAGGTTCGTACCTCCGAGCTGGCCAAGGTCGAAGGCGGAGTCGTGACCGTGCAGTCCCTGAAGGATGCCAACGTCATCAACCGTAACGTACAGCGCGTCAAAGTCGTGCTGTCCGGCGAAGTTGCTGGTGCGGTAACCCTGAAAGGCATCGGCGCCACCAAAGGTGCGCGCGCGGCCATCGAAGCAGCTGGCGGCAAAATCGAGGACTAAATGGCTAAGCAAGGTGCTCTCTCTGCGCTGAGCAACGGTGGTGGTCTGTCCGAGCTCTGGGCACGTCTGCGCTTCCTGTTCCTGGCGATCATCGTCTATCGGATAGGTGCGCACATCCCGGTTCCGGGCATCAACCCCGACCGCTTGGCGTCACTGTTCCGGCAGAACGAGGGGACCATTCTTAGCCTCTTCAACATGTTTTCCGGCGGCGCGCTGGAGCGCATGAGCATTTTTGCGCTGGGGATCATGCCGTACATCTCGGCATCGATCATCATGCAGCTCATGACATCCATCAGCCCGCAGCTGGAGCAGTTGAAGAAAGAGGGTGAGTCTGGGCGTCGCAAGATTAGCCAGTACACCCGCTACGGGACCGTCGCTCTGGCGCTGGTCCAGGCCATCGGCATGTCCGTTGGTCTGGGCAGCCAGGGCGTGGCCTTCTCCAATGACTTCGGCTTCTACTTCGTGTCGGTCACCACCTTCGTGGCGGGTGCACTGTTCATGATGTGGCTGGGCGAGCAGATCACCGAGCGAGGCGTCGGCAATGGTATTTCCATGCTGATCTTCTCCGGTATCGTTGCCGGCCTGCCGCGCGCTATCGGGCAGTCTTTCGAGTCTGCTCGCCAAGGTGACATCAACATCTTCGCCCTGATCGCCGTAGGCCTGCTGGCCGTTGCGATCATCGCGTTCGTTGTGTTCATCGAGCGTGGCCAGCGCCGGATTGCCGTGCATTACGCCAAGCGCCAACAAGGCCGCAAGGTGTTTGCCGCGCAAACCAGCCATCTGCCGTTGAAGGTGAACATGGCGGGCGTAATCCCGGCCATCTTCGCCAGCAGCATTCTGCTGTTCCCGGCGTCCCTGGGCGCCTGGTTCGGTCAGTCGGAGGGCCTGGGTTGGCTGCAGGACGTCGCGCAAGCGATTGCCCCCGGTCAGCCGTTGAACATTCTGCTGTTTAGCGCAGGGATCGTCTTCTTCTGCTTCTTCTACACAGCGCTGATGTTCAACCCGAAGGACGTGGCGGAAAACCTCAAGAAGTCCGGTGCATTTATTCCGGGTATTCGTCCGGGCGAACAGTCGGCTCGCTACATCGATGGCGTTCTGACCCGTTTGACCATGTTCGGTGCCCTGTACATGACGGCGGTGTGCCTGTTGCCCCAGTTCCTGGTGGTGGCAGCTCACGTTCCGTTCTACCTCGGCGGGACCTCGTTGCTGATCGTGGTCGTGGTTGTGATGGACTTTATGGCCCAAGTACAATCGCACCTCGTTTCTCACCAGTACGAATCCCTCATGAAGAAAGCCAACCTGAAGGGTTATGGCGGCAGCAGCATGCTGCGCTGACCGGCCCGTAAGGTTAGTAGGAGTCACTGATGAAAGTTCGTGCATCGGTTAAGAAGCTGTGCCGTAACTGCAAGATCATCCGCCGCGAAGGTGTTGTTCGCGTGATCTGCAGCGCGGAGCCGCGTCACAAGCAGCGCCAAGGCTGAGTGTGATCCACGCGATATAGCCCGGCAGCTAGTGTGCTGCCGGGTTGATTATTTGTTTTTACAGCGCTAATATCCGCGCCCTTTCTTGGCTTCCTGGGCGCCGGGTAGCTGTCAATTGGAGTTTTTCTGAATGGCCCGTATTGCAGGCGTAAACATTCCGGATAACAAGCACACTGTTATCTCGCTGACCTACATCTATGGTGTTGGTCGCACTACTGCACAGAGCATCTGTGTAGCGACTGGCATCAGCCCGTCGGCAAAGATCAAGGATCTGAGCGAAGAGCAGATTGATCAGCTGCGTACCGAAGTGGGCAAACTGACCACCGAGGGTGACCTGCGCCGCGAAATCAACATGAACATCAAGCGTCTGATGGACCTCGGTTGCTACCGTGGTCTGCGTCATCGTCGCGGTCTGCCGGTTCGCGGTCAGCGTACCAAGACCAACGCGCGCACCCGTAAGGGCCCGCGTAAGCCGATCCGCAAGTAATCGCTTAGGAATTTAGTCATGGCAAAACCTGCTGCTCGTCCTCGTAAGAAAGTCAAAAAGACGGTGGTTGACGGGATCGCTCACATCCACGCGTCCTTCAACAACACCATCGTTACCATCACCGACCGTCAGGGCAACGCTCTGTCCTGGGCTACCTCTGGTGGTTCGGGCTTCCGCGGCTCGCGTAAGAGCACCCCGTTCGCTGCCCAGGTAGCGGCCGAGCGTGCCGGCCAGGCTGCTCTGGAATACGGCCTGAAGAACCTCGACGTAAACGTCAAGGGCCCGGGTCCGGGTCGTGAATCGGCTGTTCGTGCGCTGAATGCCTGCGGTTACAAGATCGCCAGCATCACCGACGTAACCCCGATCCCGCATAACGGCTGCCGCCCGCCGAAAAAGCGTCGCGTGTAATAGGAGACAGTGAGAAATGGCTCGTTACATTGGTCCCAAGTGCAAACTGTCTCGCCGTGAAGGCACTGATCTGTTCCTGAAGAGCGGCGCTCGCGCCCTCGACTCCAAGTGCAAGGCCGAACAGGTTCCTGGCCAGCACGGCGCTCGCCGTGGTCGCCTGTCCGACTACGGTCTGCAGCTGCGTGAGAAGCAAAAAGTCCGTCGTATCTACGGCGTACTGGAGCGTCAGTTCCGTGGTTACTACCAGGAAGCATCCCGCCGCAAAGGTTCTACCGGTGAGAACCTGCTGCAGCTGCTGGAATGCCGTCTGGACAACGTCGTCTACCGTATGGGCTTCGGTTCCACCCGTTCGGAATCCCGTCAGCTGGTGTCCCACAAGACCATCAGCGTGAACGGTCAGACCGTCAACATCCCGTCCTATCAGGTTAAGGCCGGCGACGTCGTTGCTATTCGCGAAAAGTCGAAGAACCAGCTGCGTATCGCTCAAGCCCTCGAACTGTGCGCCCAGCGCGGTCGCGTTGAGTGGGTCGAAGTGGACACCGACAAGAAGTCCGGTACCTTCAAGAGCGTTCCGGCTCGTGCCGACCTGTCCGCCGACATCAACGAAAACCTGATTGTCGAGCTCTACTCCAAGTAAGGGCTAGAAAATAGGTGCATCCATGCAGAGTTCGGTAAATGAGTTCCTGACCCCCCGCCACATCGATGTGCAGGTGGTCAGCCAAACCCGCGCCAAGATCACTCTCGAGCCTCTCGAGCGTGGTTTCGGCCATACCCTGGGCAACGCGCTGCGTCGCATCCTGTTGTCCTCCATGCCCGGCTGTGCAGTGGTCGAGGCCGAGATCGACGGCGTACTCCACGAGTACTCCGCGATCGAAGGTGTGCAGGAAGATGTCATTGAAATCCTGCTCAACCTGAAAGGTCTGGCCATCAAGCTGCACGGCCGTGACGAAGTGACGCTGACCCTGGCGAAAAAGGGCTCGGGTGTGGTGACCGCTGCCGATATTCAGCTGGATCATGATGTCGAGATCGTCAACGGTGACCATGTTATCGCCCACCTGGCCGATAACGGTGCGCTGAACATGAAGCTGAAAGTCGCTCGTGGCCGTGGCTACGAGCCGGCTGATGCTCGTTCGAGCGATGAAGACGAAAGCCGTAGCATTGGCCGTCTGCAGCTCGATTCCTCGTTCAGCCCCGTACGTCGTGTTGCCTACGTGGTCGAGAACGCCCGTGTCGAACAGCGTACCAACCTGGACAAGCTGGTCCTCGATCTGGAAACCAACGGCACCCTGGACCCTGAAGAGGCTATCCGTCGCGCCGCTACCATCCTGCAACAGCAGCTGGCAGCGTTCGTGGACCTCAAGGGTGACAGCGAGCCTGTCGTTGAAGAGCAGGAAGACGAGATCGATCCGATCCTGCTGCGTCCGGTCGATGACCTGGAGCTGACCGTCCGTTCGGCCAACTGCCTGAAGGCGGAGAACATCTACTACATCGGTGACCTGATTCAGCGCACCGAAGTAGAGCTGTTGAAAACTCCGAACCTGGGCAAGAAGTCCCTGACCGAAATCAAGGACGTCCTGGCCTCTCGTGGTCTGTCCCTCGGTATGCGCCTCGATAACTGGCCGCCGGCAAGTCTCAAGAAAGACGACAAGGCTACTGCCTGATCGTCGTAGCTACCGAACGTAAAGTTTGGAAAGGAATTGAACCATGCGCCATCGTAAAAGTGGTCGTCACCTGAGCCGCACCAGCGCGCACCGCAAGGCTATGTTCCAGAACATGGCTGTGTCGCTCTTCGAACACGAACTGATCAAAACCACCCTGCCCAAGGCCAAGGAACTGCGTCGCGTTGCCGAGCCGCTGATCACCCTGGCCAAGGTCGACAACGTTGCCAACCGTCGTCTCGCTTTCGACCGTACCCGTTCGAAAGAAGCCGTAGGCAAGCTGTTCAACGACCTGGGCAAGCGCTACGCCAACCGTCCGGGCGGCTACCTGCGCATCCTGAAGTGCGGCTTCCGCGCCGGCGACAACGCCCCCATGGCGTACGTCGAGCTGATCGATCGTCCGGTTGCCGGTCAGGTCGAAGCGGCTGAATAAGCCTGCTTGCTGCTCTACAAGAAACCGGGCCTCGTGCCCGGTTTTTTGTTGTCCCTGGAAATGGCTCGTATTTCGTCAGCATTTTCGCAATGGGGCTATCCTCGACCCGATCCGGATCGCGGTCGTGGAGGGCGGACTCCCCTTATTTTCTTCATCGGATTCATGGAGCTGACTGATGCAAGGCCACGCGGAAGTAATCGACTATCTCAACATGCTGCTAGCAGGCGAGCTGGCCGCGCGCGACCAATATTTCATCCATTCGCGCATGTACGAGGACTGGGGCTTCAGCAAGCTTTACGAGCGCCTCAACCATGAGATGGAAGAGGAAACTCAGCACGCCGACGCGCTGCTCCGTCGCATCCTGCTGCTCGAGGGCACGCCCCGCATGCGTCCGGACGAAATTCATCCAGGTCGCACCGTGCCGGAAATGCTCGAGGCCGATCTCAAGCTGGAGCGCCAGGTGCGCGCCGCGTTGGCCAAAGGCATCGCGCTTTGCGAGCAGCATCGCGATTTCGTTTCCCGCGAGATTCTCAAGGCGCAGCTGGCCGACACCGAGGAAGACCACGCCTACTGGCTCGAGCAGCAGCTCGGTCTGATCGCCAAGATGGGGCTGGAGAACTACCTGCAGTCGCAGATCTGACAGCCGAATCGCCATAAAAGAAGCCCCTGGTGCTGCCGTGCACCAGGGGCTTTTTGTTGGGTCGGGAAGCGCGTTCAGGCGTCTGTAGCGCACCGGCGGCTGCCTATCAGGATGTCAGTTTTTAAGAGATAAAAACTATCGTGGCGTTGCTTTTCATAAATTGGTCCCTTCTTTGGAGCGGGTCTAGTCTTACCCAACCGTCGGCCGTAGTCGTCCAGACCGACTCGATGAGCACAGAGGACAAAGGAGAGAGCAATGTCGAATGAAGCAAAATGCCCGTTCAATCATGTCGCAGGTGGCGGCACCACTAACAGGGATTGGTGGCCCAACCAGCTTCGCGTGGATCTGCTCAACCAGCATTCGAACAAGTCCAACCCGCTCGGCAAGAAATTCAACTACGCCGAAGAATTCAAGAAGCTCGACTACAAGGCCCTGAAGGCCGACCTGGTCCGGCTGATGACCGACTCCCAGGACTGGTGGCCCGCCGACTTCGGCCACTACGGTCCGCAAATGATCCGGATGGCCTGGCACGCCGCCGGCACCTATCGCACCACTGATGGCCGTGGCGGCGGCGGTCGCGGCCAGCAGCGCTTCGCTCCGCTCAACTCCTGGCCGGACAACGTCAACATCGACAAAACTCGCCGTCTGCTCTGGCCGATCAAGCAGAAGTACGGCCAGCAAATTTCCTGGGCCGACCTTCTTTTGCTCGCCGGTAACGTCGCGCTCGAGTCCATGGGCTTCCGTACCTTCGGTTTCGGTGCTGGCCGCGAGGACGTGTGGGAACCGGACCAGGACGTGAACTGGGGCGCCGAGATCAAGTGGCTGGGCGCGGACCCCGAGCGCGTCGACGCCGCCCGTGATCTGACCCCGCCTTTCGGTGCCACCCACATGGGCCTGATCTACGTGAACCCCGAAGGCCCGAATGCCAGTGGCGACTACATCCTCGCTGCCCGCGATATCCGCGAAACCTTCGGCCGCATGGCCATGGACGACGAGGAAACCGTGGCCCTGATCGCCGGTGGCCACACCTTCGGCAAGACCCACGGCGCCGCGCCCGAGTCGCACAAGGGGCCGGAGCCGGAAGGCGCGCCTATCGAAGCCCAAGGTCTCGGCTGGATCAGCAACTTCGGCAGCGGCCACGGCAAGGACACCATTTCCAGCGGCCTCGAAGTCACCTGGACCAAGACCCCGGCGCTGTGGAGCAACAACTTCTTCGAGAACCTGTTCAAGTTCGAGTGGGAACTGACCACCTCGCCGGCAGGTGCGAAGCAGTGGATCGCCAAGGACGCGCCGGAAATCATTCCGGATGCGCATGTCCCTGGCAAATTCCACAAGCCGACCATGCTGACCACCGACCTGACCCTGCGTTTCGATCCCGAGTTCGGCAAGATCTCCAAGCGCTTCCTCGACGATCCGCAGGCTTTCGCCGACGCCTTCGCCCGCGCCTGGTTCAAGTTGATCCACCGCGACCTGGGCCCGAAAGCACGCTACCTCGGCCCGGAAGTGCCGAAGGAAGACCTGCTCTGGCAAGACCCGCTGCCGGCGGCCACGCACAATCCGAGCGCTGCCGATATCGCTGATCTGAAGGCGAAGATCGCTGCCTCCGGGCTGTCGGTTGGCGACCTGGTTTCGGTAGCCTGGGCCTCGGCTTCGACCTTCCGCGGTGGCGACAAGCGCGGCGGCGCCAACGGCGCGCGCCTGGCTCTGGCGCCGCAGAAGGACTGGGCGGTCAACCAACGTGCCATCAAGGCGCTGCCCAAGCTGGTGGATATCCAGAAAGCATCTGGCAAGGCGTCGCTGGCCGACGTCATCGTACTGGCCGGTAACGTGGGTATCGAGCAGGCCGCCAAGGCTGCCGGCGTAAGTGTGGACGTGCCGTTCAGCGCGGGCCGTGTCGATGCTCGCCAAGACCAGACCGACGTCGACTCCTTCGGCGTGCTGGAGCCGGTTGCCGATGGCTTCCGCAACTACAGCAAGGGCAAGCTCGGTGTTCCTACCGAGGCCATGCTGATCGACAAAGCGCAATTGCTTACGCTGACTGCGCCCGAGATGACCGCGCTGGTGGGTGGCCTGCGGGTGCTGGGAGCCAACCACGACGGCAGCCAGCACGGCGTGTTCACCGACAAGGTCGGCGTGCTAAGCAATGACTTCTTCGTCAACCTGCTGGACATGGGCACCGAGTGGAAGGCTGTGGACAGCTCTGGCGAAGTCTTCGAGGGCAAGGACCGCAAGACCGGGAAGGTAAAGTACACCGGGACCCGCAACGACCTGGTGTTCGGCTCCAACTCGGTGCTGCGCGCCTACGCCGAGGTGTATGCCAGTGCCGACGGCAAGCAGAAGCTGGTGGAGGACTTCGTCGCCGCCTGGACCAAGGTGATGAACCTGGACCGTTTCGACCTGGCCTGATGCTCCAGTGCTGAAAGAAAAAGCCCCGTGGTTTGCGGGGCTTTTTTTCGTTTTCGGCCGTCAGGCGCGATCGCGTTCCAGCAGCGGTTTGAGGAAGCGGCCGGTGTGCGACTGCTCCATCTCCGCCACCTGTTCCGGTGTGCCGCTCGCGATGATCTGGCCGCCCTTGGAGCCCCCCTCGGGGCCGAGGTCGACCAGCCAGTCGGCGGTCTTGATCACGTCCAGGTTGTGCTCGATCACTACCACGGTGTTGCCGTGGTCGCGCAGGCGGTGCAGTACGTCGAGCAGTTGCTGGATGTCCGCGAAGTGCAGGCCGGTGGTCGGCTCGTCGAGGATGTACAGGGTCTTGCCGGTATCGCGCTTGGACAGCTCGCGGGACAGCTTGACCCGCTGCGCCTCGCCGCCGGAGAGGGTGGTCGCGCTCTGCCCCAGCTTGATGTACGACAGGCCCACGTCGATCAGCGTCTGCAGCTTGCGGGCGATGGCCGGGACGGCGTCGAAGAACTCGCGGGCGTCCTCGATGGTCATGTCGAGTACCTCGGTGATGCTCTTGCCCTTGTAGCGGATCTCCAGGGTCTCGCGGTTGTAGCGCTTGCCCTTGCAGACGTCGCAGGGCACGTAGATGTCCGGCAGGAAGTGCATCTCCACCTTGATCACGCCGTCGCCCTGGCAGGCCTCGCAGCGGCCGCCCTTGACGTTGAACGAGAAGCGCCCCGGGCCGTAGCCGCGCGAACGGGCTTCCGGCACGCCGGCGAACAGCTCGCGGATCGGGGTGAACAGGCCGGTGTAGGTCGCCGGGTTCGAGCGCGGTGTGCGGCCGATCGGGCTCTGGTCGATATCCACCACCTTGTCCAGGTGCTGCAGCCCATCGAAGGTTTCGTAGGGTGCGACCTCCAGGCTGGTGGCGCCGTTCAGCGCGGTGGCGGTGATCGGGAACAGGGTGTTGTTGATCAGCGTCGACTTGCCCGAGCCGGACACGCCGGTCACGCAGGTGAACAGGCCGACCGGGATTTCCAGGTTGACGTTCTGCAGGTTGTTGCCGCGCGCGCCCTTGAGCTTGAGCAGCTGCTTCTTGTTGCGCGGCGTGCGCTCGGCCGGCACCACGATCTTCTGGCGTCCGGAGAGGTACTTGCCGGTGACCGAGTCCGGATGGTCCATGACCTCCTGCGGCGTGCCCTCGGCGACGATCTGCCCGCCGTGCACGCCGGCGCCGGGGCCGATGTCGACCACGTAGTCGGCGAGGCGGATGGCGTCCTCGTCGTGCTCCACCACGATCACCGTGTTGCCGAGGTTGCGCAGGTGGGTGAGGGTGCCCAGCAGGCGCTCGTTGTCGCGCTGGTGCAGGCCGATGGAGGGTTCGTCGAGGATGTACATGACGCCCACCAGGCCGGCGCCGATCTGGCTGGCCAGGCGGATGCGCTGGGCTTCGCCGCCTGACAGGGTGTCGGCGCTGCGGTCCAGGGTCAGGTAGTCGAGGCCCACGTTGACCAGGAACTGCAGGCGCTCGCGGATTTCCTTGAGGATCTTCGCGGCGATCTCGCCGCGGCGACCGGTCAGGGTCAGCCCCTCGGCGTAGTCACAGGCAGCGCCCACCGGCATCGAGGTGACCGCCGGCAGGGTCTTGTCGCCGACCCATACGTGGCGCGCCTCGCGGCGCAGGCGGGTGCCGTGGCAGTCCGGGCAGGGCTGGGTGCTGAGGAACTTGGCCAGCTCCTCGCGCACGGTGGCCGACTCGGTTTCGCGGTAGCGGCGTTCCAGGTTCGGCAGGATGCCCTCGAAGGGGTGCGCGCGCTTGACGATGTCGCCGCGGTCGTTGAGGTAGCGGAACTCGACATTTTCGCGGCCGGAGCCATTGAGGATGAATTTCTGGTGCTCCGGTGGCAGGTCCTGGAAGGGTTCCTCCAGGCTGAATCCGAAGTGTGCGGCCAGCGAGCCGAGCATCTGGAAGTAATAGACGTTGCGCCTGTCCCAGCCGCGGATGGCGCCCTCGGCCAGGGTCAGCTCGCCATTCACCACCCGGCGCGCGTCGAAGAACTGCTTCACGCCCAGTCCATCGCAGGTCGGGCAGGCGCCGGCCGGGTTGTTGAAGGAGAACAGCTTGGGTTCGAGCTCGCTGATCGAGTGGCCGCAGATAGGGCAGGCGAAGCGGGCGGAGAAGATGATCTCTTCGCCTTCTTCGTCGTCCATCGGTGCCACGAGGGCGATGCCATCGGCGAGATTGATCGCCGTCTCGAAGGACTCGGCCAGGCGCTGCTGCAGGTCGCCACGGACCTTGAAGCGGTCGACCACGACGTCGATGGAGTGCTTCAGCTTCTTGTCCAGCTTGGGCAGCTCGTCGAGCTCGTAGAGCTTGCCGTTGACCCGGGCGCGGACGAAGCCTTGCGCGCGCATTTCCTCGAACACCGCCAGGTGCTCGCCCTTGCGCTCGCGGATCACCGGGGCCAGCAGCATCAGCTTGCGGCCTTCGGGCAGCGCCAGAACCTGGTCGACCATCTGGCTGACGGTCTGCGCCTCCAGCGGGATGTCGTGGTCCGGGCAGCGGGGGATGCCGACGCGCGCATACAGCAGGCGCAGGTAGTCGTAGATCTCGGTGATGGTGCCCACGGTGGAGCGCGGGTTGTGCGACGTCGACTTCTGCTCGATGGAGATGGCCGGCGACAGACCTTCGATAGTGTCGACGTCGGGCTTTTCCATCATTGAGAGGAACTGCCGGGCATAGGCCGACAGGGATTCCACGTAACGGCGCTGACCTTCGGCGTAGAGGGTGTCGAAGGCCAGGGAAGACTTGCCGGAGCCGGACAGGCCGGTGATCACGATCAGCTTGTCGCGCGGCAGGGTCAGGTCGATGTTCTTCAGGTTGTGGGTACGTGCCCCACGGATGAGGATCTTGTCCACAGCGGCCTCGCATGGCGGGCGAAAACCGCTGAGTATACGTTTCCCCCGGCCGCTGCGGCAAAGCGCCGACTGGTGCCCTCGGCCGGCATGGCTGCTAGAATGCCCGGCTGTTTTTCGGCGTCGGCGCCAGCCGACCATCCCGGGAGCGGATGGACACGCCAGCGCGGGGCATGAGGCAACGCCCGCATCCATTCTTCCCACGAGGGGCTTATGCAAGACACCCACACCGAGCGCATGAGCGGCACCGAAACCCGCGCCGCCATGGGCCTGTCCCTGGTCTTCGCGTTTCGCATGCTCGGCATGTTCATGGTCCTGCCAGTCCTGGCCACCTATGGTCAGGACCTCGCCGGCTCGACCCCGGCACTGATCGGCCTGGCCATCGGCGCCTATGGCCTGACCCAGGCGATCCTGCAGATTCCGCTGGGCACCCTGTCCGACCGCATCGGCCGCCGGCCGATCATCGTCGTCGGGCTGCTGATTTTTGCCGCCGGCGCTGCGCTGGCGGCCAACGCCGATTCCATCTGGGGCATCATCGCCGGCCGCGTGCTGCAGGGCGCCGGGGCGATCTCCGCGGCGGTCATGGCCATGCTTTCGGACCTGACCCGCGAACAGCACCGCACCAAGGCCATGGCCATGATCGGCATGAGCATCGGCCTGTCGTTCGCCGTTGCCATGGTCGCCGGTCCTGTGCTGACCCACCTGTTCGGCCTGCACGGGCTGTTCTGGTTCACCTCCGGCATGGCGCTGGTGGGGCTGCTGATCATCCTCTTCGTGGTGCCGACGCCCGACCATCGCATGCAGCACCGTGAATCCAGCGTGGCCAAGCAGTCGCTGGTGCCGACCCTGAAGAACCCCGAGCTGCTGCGCCTGGACGTCGGCATCCTGGTCCTGCACGCAATCCTCATGGCCAGCTTCGTGGCCCTGCCGCTGGCGCTGGTCGAGCGCGCCGGCCTGCCCAAGGAAGAGCACTGGTGGGTCTACCTGACCGCGCTGCTGGTGGGGTTCTTCGGCATGGTCCCGTTCATCATCTATGCCGAGAAGAAGCGCCAGATGAAGCGCGTGCTCAGTGGCGCGGTAGCGACCCTGCTGCTCTGCGAGCTGTACTTCTGGGAGTTCGGCTACAGCCTCCGGGAGCTGGTGTTCGGCATCGTCGTCTACTTCACCGCCTTCAACCTGCTGGAGGCCTCGCTGCCGTCGCTGGTGAGCAAGGTGTCGCCGGCCGGCGGTAAAGGCACGGCGATGGGCGTGTACTCCACCAGCCAGTTCCTCGGCGCAGCCGTGGGCGGCATTCTCGGCGGCTGGATGTTCCAGCACGGTGGCCTTGACGGGGTGTTCATCGGCTGCGCGGTGCTGGCTGCCCTCTGGTTGGCGATTGCTGTTACCATGCGCGAACCGCCTTACGTGACCAGCATCCGCCTGCCCCTCTCGGAGGAGGCCTTGCGCGACGCAGAGCTGGCACAGCGATTCAAGGCACTGCCCGGTGTGGCAGATGTGATGGTGGTCGCCGAGGAAGGCGCCGCCTATGTCAAAGTGGATACCCAACAAGTCGATCGCATGTCCCTCGAGCGTCTGGCGCAAGCCGCGCCGGTGGCGTGCTGATCCTTCAGGAGAACGTCATGGCCCGTGGGGTTAACAAAGTCATTCTGGTTGGCAACGTCGGTGGTGACCCGGAAACCCGCTACCTGCCCAACGGCAATGCGGTGACCAACGTCACCCTGGCCACCAGCGAGAGCTGGAAGGACAAGCAGACCGGTCAGCAACAGGAACGCACCGAATGGCACCGCGTGGTGTTCTTCGGTCGCCTGGCGGAAATCGTCGCCGAGTACGTGCGCAAGGGTTCGCAGATCTACGTCGAAGGCAGCCTGCGTACCCGCAAGTGGCAGGGGCAGGACGGCCAGGACAAGTACACCACCGAGATCGTGGTAGACATCAACGGCAACATGCAACTGCTCGGCGGCCGTCCGGGCGCCGGTGGCGACGACGCCCCGCGCGCTCCGCGTGAGCCGCAGCAGCGTCCGCAACAGGCTCCGCGCCCGGCCCCGCAGCAGCAGGCTCCGGCCCCGCAGCCGGCTCCGGACTACGACAGCTTCGACGACGACATTCCGTTCTAAGCGTCGGATCGGTCTCAAAGAAGCCCGGCATTCCCCTTGGGGATGCCGGGCTTTTTCATTTCCGTTTGTAGGAGCGCTGCTAGGCGCATGCCAGCTCCGTAGGATGGGTTGAGGCGCGAAACCCATGCGGCGACTGGTGCGGCGCACACGATGCCCGGCCTGGGCGTCTTCCAGGGCAGCATGGGTATCGCCTTCGGCTCAACCCATCCTACGAATCGCAAGGCCTAGCCTTATCCGCCGCTGCCAATCGCACTAGGCAGATCAGCGATACCAGCGCGGCGTATACACCCAGTCGCCGCCGTCGGCGCGGGGGAAGCGCCGGGTCAGTGACGAACCGATGATCACCAGGGTGCGCATGTCGACCATCTCCGGCTGCAGCTCGCCGAGGGTCAGCACCCGCAGCGCCTCGGCCGGGCGGCCGATATCGCGGCCGAGCACCACCAGGGTTTCTGGCGCACGGTGTTCGCGGACGATTTCCAGGGCGCGGCCGAGCTGCCAGGGGCGCGCCTTCGAGATCGGGTTGTAGAAGGCCATTGCCAGGTCGGCGAGGCCGGCGTGGGCCAGGCGCTTCTCGATGATGTCCCAGGGCTTGAGGTTGTCCGACAGCGAGATCAGGCAGAAGTCATGCCCCAGCGGCGCTCCGGCCTTGGCAGCCGCGGCAAGCGCGGCGGAGACGCCGGGCAGCACCTCCAGCTCGACGTTGTGCCATTCCGGATCGTCGCTTTCATGCAGCGCTTCCATCACCGCTGCGGCCATGGCGAACACGCCGGGGTCGCCGGACGAGATCACCACCACCTTGCGTCCGCTCGCCGCCAGTTCGAAGGCGTGGCGGGCGCGCTGCATTTCCTCGCGGTTGTCGGTGCAATGGCGCACCTGCTCCGGGCGCAGCGGCTCGGCCATCTTCACGTAGGTCTCGTAGCCGAGCAGGTCTTCGGCTTCATCCAGCGCGCGGCGCACGGCCGGGGTCATGTGCTCGGCGGCGCCGGGACCGAGGCCGATCACGCTGAGGCGACCGCGCGGACGACCGATGACAGCGGCCTGCTCTGGGGAATCGGCGAGGCGCAGGCGGATGCCGTTCTGGCTCGAATGCACGGGCGGTAATACGTCTTCGGCGATGAAGCGCAGCGGTACACCGAGCGCCCGGGCGACCTCACCGAGGCGCACATCGGCCATGTGCTCGCGCGGGGCGAGCAGGGCGGCGAGGGCGGCCGGGGCGAGATTCGCGGCGGCCAGGGCGTTGTGGACAAGCGTTTCCAGATTGCCGGTGGGCGCTTCGATTTCAGCGAGCACGCAGCGCGGATGGATCAGCAGTTCGTCCCGCTGCGCCGGGCGTGCCTCGCAAGTCACCCGCACACTGCGCCGGGCATCCTCGGCCAGCGGCAACTTCGCTTCGGCCAGCCAGGGCGCTTCACCTTCGATGCGCAGGCTTTCGCCGCCGAGCAGGTCGGCGACGAAGCGCTTGCCCTGTTCGATATCGGCCAGTTCGTAGCCGGCGGGCGGCTCCAGCAGGCAGGTGCCGAAGCGCAGCTCGCCGCTGGTGGTGATGGCGGGAGCCACTTCCAGTGCGGCGGCGATCCCGCGCGCCAGGCGGTTCACCCCGGCCAGGCCACCGAGCAGCGGCACCACGGCGCTGCCGTCCTCGGCGACGGCCAGTACCGGCGGCTCGGCGCCTTTCTCCTGCAGCAGTGGCGCCAGGCTGCGGATGACGATGCCGGCGGCGCACAGGGCGATGAGCGGGGTGTTGCCGCGGTAGAGCGCACGCAGGGTGTCGCCGAAGTCCTGGTAAAGCTCGTCGGCGCCTTCGACGCGGCCCTGCAGGCCGTGGATGCGCGCCTGTGGATAAAGCGCCTGCAGGCGTTTCGCGGTGGCCAGGGCGCTGGCGCCGAGGATGATGATGGCGGGGGAGGCGTTCATCAGCCGCGCCACCTTTCGCCGGGGATCACCACCATGGAGAAGTACGGCGAGGCCATTGGGTCGACGTCGTCCAGCGGCACGATGCGTTGTTCCCGCATGGTCGCCCGCTCCACGTAATGGGCGCCGCCGTCGCGGCCGAGTTCGCGCAGCACGCGGCGAACCTTGTCGAAGTTGCGCCCAAGCTTCATCACCACCGCTGCGTCTGCCGTTGCGAGGCGTTGCTTGAGCTCGTCTTCCGGCAGTACGCCGGAGAGCACCGAAAGGCTCTGGTTGCGGTACACCAGCGGCACGCCGAGCACCGCAGCGCTGCCCAGCATCGAGCACACGCCTGGCACCACTTCTGCCGGATAGCGCTCGGCCAGGCGGTCGTGCAGGTACATGTAGGAGCCGTAGAAGAACGGATCGCCCTCGCAGATCACCGCGACGTCGCGGCCGGCGTCCAGATGGCGCGCGACCTGTTCGGCGGCGGTGTCGTAGAAGTCGCTGATCACGCCTTCGTAGGTCAGCGGCGGCTCCAGCTTTTCGGTGGTCACCGGGTACACCAGCGGCAGACGCTCCTGCGCCTCGCCCAGGTGCTGTTCGATGATGCCGAAGGCATTGCCGCCGTGGCCCGCGTGGTGCTTGGCCTTGGCCACGAAGTAGGCGACCACGGGGGCGGATTGCAGCAGGCGCAGGGCCTTGAGGGTGATCAGCTCGGGGTCGCCGGGGCCGACGCCGAGGCCGAGCAGGCGGCCAGTCATCATTCCACCTCCGTGGCCAGGGCGTTCACCGCGGCGGCGGCCATGGCGCTGCCGCCGCGACGGCCGCGGACGATCACGTAGGGCACGCCGCGGCTGTCGGCGGCGAGCAGGTCCTTGGATTCGGCGGCGCCGACGAAGCCCACCGGAAAGCCGAGGATCAGCGCGGGTTTCGGTGCGCCGGCATCGAGCATTTCCAGCAGGTAGAAGAGGGCGGTCGGCGCGTTGCCGATCACCACCACGCTGCCTTCCAGGTGCTCGCGCCAGTGCTCCAGGGCGACCGCCGAGCGGGTGTTGCCCAGCTCGCGGGCCAGCGCCGGGACGTCGGATTCGTTGAGCGTGCAGATCACCGGGTTGTCCGCCGGCAGGCGCGCGCGGGTGATGCCTTCGGCGACCATGCGTGCATCGCAGAGGATCGGCGCGCCTTTCGCCAGGGCTTCGCGGCCGGCTGTGCCGGCGCCGGGGGAGAAGCGCAGCTCCTGCACCACGTCGACCATGCCGCAGGCGTGGATCACCCGCACGGCGAGTTTTTCCAGGTCGGCGGGGATGGCCGAGAGATCGGCCTCGGCACGGATGGTGGCGAAGGATTGGCGGTAGATCGCCTGGCCATCGCGGATGTAATCAAGCATCGGGAATCACTCCGGGATCGCGCAGCCGGTCGGCGGCGGCGTCGAGGGAAAGGTTGCGCGCCAGCGGCTGGCCGAAGCCGGCCACGCGTTGGGGGGGACGGAAGAGGTCGTAGCGGCCGTCGGCGACGGCCAGCAGGGTGAAGGGCGCGACATGGGCGGCGGCGCAGGAGCGCGGGCAGCCGCACAGGTGCACGCCAGCGGGTAGCGGCTCCTGCAGGCGCTCGGCCAGGCGCAGGGCGTCGCCCTTGGTGTCGGCCAGGCCACGGGCGCAGCCGGTCGAGCCGCTGCAGGCGATCAGCCGGGACAGCGGCTGCTCGGCCGAAGTGGTCAGGCCCAGGTCATCCAGTGCGGCGAGCACGGCATCGGCGCGCTCGTTCGGAATGTTCGGCAGCAGCACGCCCTGCCAGGGGGTGAGGCGCAAGGTGCCGTCGCCTTCGCACTCCGACAGGTCGGCGAGCGCGCGCAGCAGTCGGCTGTCCAGGCGGCCGAGCACGAAGCCGGCGCCGATGCTGCACGAGCCTGGCTGGCGCTGCTGGCAAACGCCGAGCTGGGCGAAGGGCTGCACCGGCTGGCGCCGCCAGTTACCCACAGAGGCATCGCGTTGCAGCGGGACGTCGAGCTGTTCCAGCAGGCGTTCGGCCGGTGTCGTTTCGAGGAGCTGGCGCATGCGCGCCTGGCCTTCGCCGGCCAGGTCGAGGAACAGATTCAGCAGCGCTTCGACCAGCACCGGCACCTGCTCAGTGGCAACGGCGGCGAGGGCCGGTTGATCGTCTGCATGGATTGGCGGGCAACCCGCCAGGCCGAAGGCGAAGTGCCCGCCATCCATGGCCGAGAGCCAGAGATCGTGGGGATGTTCGAGCATCGCCAGGCCTTCGCCGCCGTCCAGTTGAATGGCGAACTTGGCCGACAGCGTGTGGAAGCGCGGATTGTCTTGCAGCAGGGCGAGCAGGGTGTCGGCCAGCGGCGTGACGTCCCGCTGCATGGCCGGATCGATGCCGGCGGCGGGGCTGAGCAGCAGGTTGCGCACGTCATCGGCGGCGGCCACGCGCGGGCCGAGCCCGGCGTCGAGCAGCTCGGCGGAAAGCGCTGCTTCGGCGCCGGCATGCACGCCACGAATCTGCAGGTTTGCTCGATTGGTCGCTTCCAGCACGCCATCGGCATGACGTTCGGCGGCAGCGGCTATGGCGCGCGCGGCGACGGCGTCGAGACGCCCGCCGGGCAGCTTGATGCGGCAGATGCCGCCATCGCGCGAGGCGACGATGCGCAGCAGCCCCGGGCAGGCCGAGGGGCGGATGGCAGTGGACGGGGCAGGGGACGGGCGCTGCACAGGGTCACCAGGGCTGGGTCGCCGTGACCATGCGGATCGCCTCGGAGGGCGACCTCACAACACCGATACACCCCGCTCGATGTCTGCACGTGCGACTGGTCTCGTCGGCAGGTCTCCTGGCTGGCAGGTCCTCATCCAGCGCGGCCTTCCCGGTTGCCCAGTGGCCAATTCGCGCGGACTCGCTGCTTACAGTTGCGGGGGCAGCCACGGTTGGTCCCGTGTTCCCTCTTCGGCCCTGATGGGCACCGACGAAGCGCGTATTATGCCCGCTTTGTCCGAATGCTGGAAAAGCCTGCCCGTCGGATCGGTGGGCAGCGAGATCGAGGAGTTTCCATGACAGCCTGGCTGACCATCGTCGGCATCGGCGAGGACGGCTATGCCGGCCTCGGCAAGGCCGCTCGCCGCGCGCTGCTGGCGGCCGGCGTGGTGTTCGGCGGCGAGCGCCAGCTGGACCTTTTGCCGCACTGCCTGAAGGCCCGCCGCGTGGCCTGGCCGAGTCCCTTCGACCTGGCGCCTCTGCTGGCGCGGCGCGGCACGCCGACCTGCGTGCTGGCCAGCGGCGACCCGATGTTCTTCGGCATAGGCGCGACCCTCGCGCGGCAGTTGCCGGTGGAGGAGATGCAGGTGCTGCCGGCGCCGTCCTCGGTGAGCCTGGCCGCTGCGCGCCTGGGCTGGCCGCTGCAGGCGGTCGAGCTGCTGTCGCTGGTCGGTCGCCCGCTGGCGGCGCTCAATTCGCGCCTGCATGCGGGGCGTCGCCTGTTGCTGCTGAGCAACGACGGCCGCAGCCCGGCAGCGGTTGCGGCGCTGCTGCGTGAGCGCGGTTTCGCGCCGAGCCGGCTGAGTGTGCTGGAGCACCTGGGCGGCGAACGCGAGCGGCGCATCGATGGTTTGGCTGCCGATTGGGCGGTCGACGAGACGGCTGCGCTCAATGTCATCGCCATCGACTGCATGGCCGGCGACGATGCCCGGCGCCTGCCGTTGACGCCCGGCCTGCCGGACGACGCCTATCGCCACGACGGCCAACTGACCAAACGCGACGTGCGCGCCGTGACCCTCGGGCGCCTGGCGCCGGAGCCGGGCGAACTGCTCTGGGACGTCGGCGCCGGTTGCGGCTCCATCGGTATCGAGTGGATGCGCGCGCACCCCAGTTGCCGCGCTATCGCTATCGAGGCCGATGCAGGGCGCCAGGGCCATATCGCGCATAACCGCGACGCTCTCGGCGTTCCCGGCCTGCAACTGGTCGCCGGACACGCGCCCGAAGCGCTGGACGGACTGGAAGCGCCCGACGCCATCTTCATCGGCGGCGGCGTCACCGTGCCGGGCGTGCTGGAAAGCTGCTGGGCCAACCTGAAATCGGGCGGCCGCCTGCTGGCCAACGCCGTGACCCTGCAGAGCGAAGCGACGCTGGTGAGCTGGCGCGAGCGCCATGGCGGCGAGCTGGTCCGTCTGCAAGTGGCCCAGGCACAAGCGCTGGGCAGCTTCGACACCTGGCGCGCGGCGCTGCCGATCACCTTGCTGGCGCTGCGCAAGCCATGAGCGGCAAGCGCGTCCTGCTGCTCGGTGGCATAGGCGAGGCGCTGTCCATTGCCCGTCGCCTCGGCCCGCAACACCTGTACAGCCTCGCCGGACTGGGCAAGGTGCCGGACGACCTGGCCTGCCAGGTGCGAGTCGGCGGCTTCGGCGGTGCCGAGGGGCTGGCGCAGTTCATCGTCGAACACGGCTATGACCTGCTGCTCGATGCCACCCATCCCTACGCCGCGCAGATCAGCGCGAATGCCGCGCGCGCCGCGCAGCTGGCCGGTGTGCCCTGCTGGGCGCTGCGCCGTCCGGGCTGGCAGGCTGGTGCTGGCGACGACTGGCGCGAGGTGCGCGACTGGGCAGCGCTGATCGAGGCGTCGGCGCCATTCCGCCGTCCGCTGTTCACCCTGGGCCGCGAACCGCTGGAGCACCTGCACGAGATTCCCGCCGAGCAGTTCTGGACGGTGCGCTGCCTGCAAACCCTGCCGGGTGCGGAGCGCGCGGAAGTGCTGGGCGCACGTGGGCCCTTCACGCTGGAGGGCGAGCGCGAGCTGTTCGAGCGCCTGGGGACCGATGTGCTGATCAGCAAGAACAGCGGCAGCCAGGCCACCGAGCCGAAGCTGCAGGTGGCGCGTGAGCGGGGGATTCCGGTGCTGATACTGGCGCGTCCCGAACTGCCGACAGTGGACCGGCAGTTCGAGGGCGTCGAAGAGATGTGGGAGGCGTTGGGGCCTCTCGTCAACGGATAACGAGCGCTTCAACCGCAGCCTGGGGAGCGGCGTATGACCGCGAAGGGTCATACGCCGCTCGGTTAGCTAACTAGCTGGCGCCGCGGTCGTCGCCGGGCTCAGCGTGATTGCCGTGATCGTCTCCGGCCTCGGCGTGATTGCCGTGATCGTCTCCGGCCTCGGCGTGATTGCCATGGTCGTCTCCGGCCTCGGCGTGATTGCCATGGTCGTCACCGGCTTCGGCGTGGTTGCCGTGGTCATCGCCGGCTTCGGCATGGTTGCCATGGTCGTCCCCGGCCTCGGCATGGGTACCGCTACGGCCGCTGTTGCCGGCGCTGTCGCCGCTGTGGCTGCTGCCGCTGTTGGCACTGCCGTGACCGCTGTTGCCGCCGCCATGGCCGCTACCGCTTCCACCGCCACTGCTGCCTCCACCGTGGCCGCCGCCATTGCCGCCGCCGCTGCCACCACCGCCGTGACCGCCACCGCCGCCGCCGCTGCCACCACCGCCATGGCCGCCACCACCGCCGCCGCTGCCGCCACCGCCATGGCCGCCACCACCGCCGCCGCTGCCGCCACCACCGCCGCCGCTGCCGCCACCACCGTGGCCGCCTCCGCCTCCGCCTCCGCCGCTACCGCCTTCCCGCGCCTCGGCGCTGGAAAGCGGCGAAAGATTGTCGGGCAGCCAGGAATGAGCCGCTACCAGTGCACCAGCAACGGCCAGGACCAACAGGCTTTTCTTCAACTTCATGGGAGTCTCTCCATTGGCTTTGGGGCACGAGGCCCGAACTGGGGCTCACATGCTCTGGGTCCACTGACGGCCCTCGGAAAGAGCGGCCAGTGATTACGGAACACGCCAGGAAGGCGATCGCGCCGACCGGTCGTCGGGCGGCGCGGCGCTTTCACTGGCTGGCCTGCTGCAGTGCCGGCTTTGCAGGGGCAGTCGGCGGCAAAGGGTTGTCGAGGTAGGTGAGCAGCGCTTCGACGTCCGTTTCGCCCAGCCCCATGTTGGGCATGGCCACCTGGTTGAACTGCTGGTAGAGCGCGCTGGCGATCGGGTCCTGCTCGGCCAGCATGCGGTCCGGCTCGCGCAGCCAGCGGCTCAGCCAGGCGCGTTCGCGGCGCTGGGTGACGCCGGCGAGGTCCGGGCCTATGGCCTGGCGCAGGGCGTTGGCGTCGGCGCCCAGGGAGTGGCAGGCGGAGCAGCGGGTGCGGAACAGCTGCTCGCCGTGCGAGGGCGTGCGCAGCTGGGGCGCGTCGGCGTAGCTGTTGGGCTTGGCGCTGGCCAGCTTCCAGTTGTGCAGCTCGTTGCCCAGGCGGTCGGCGAGGATGTACGGATTCTCGAAGGGCGAGACCTTCATCCATTGCCCCGTAGCCTGGTTGCCGATGATCAGGCTGAGGCTGTGCTGGCTCTTGTTCTGCGGGTCGATCCGCGCGTCGAGCAGGCCCAGGCGCTGGCGCAGTTCGGTGATGGCGGCGAAGTCGCCGGTGAGGAAGCGCCAGCCGGGGCCGACGTGGAAGCGCTCGGCGTAGGCCTTGAGCACTTCCGGGGTGTCGGCCACGGGGTCGATGCTGATGGAGTAGAAGTACAGGTCCTTGCCGACGCGGTCGCCCAGCAGCTTCTGCACCTGGCGCAGGCGCGCGGTCTCCGCCGGGCAGGTGGCCGAGCAGCCGGTGAAGATGAAGTTGATGGCCACCACCTTGCCGGCGATCAGGTCGTCGAAGAAGCGCACGTGCCGGCCGTCCTGGTCGACCAGCTCGGTGTTGGGGAAGTAGTCGCGGCCCCAGGGGCCATCGCCCTCGGCGGCCGCCATGTGGCAGGCGGCCGCCAGGAGCAGTAGCCAGGGCTTCAGCCACCGGGCCGCGCGTTTCACGGCTGCGACCCGCTGTTGCTGGTGACATCGCCGGTACGGAAGGTCGGCAGGGCGACGGACCCGGCGTATTCGACGCCATCCCAGGTCGGCAGCGGCGTCGGCATCAGCTGGAACTGCCCGGGGAACTCGACGTCCCAGCGCAGCAGCATGGAATTGTCCTCATGCTGGGTGTTGTGGCAGTGCTCCATGTAGGTGCCGGCGAACTCGCGGAAGTGGATGGCCATCTGCACTTCCTGCTGGCTGTCGGCGTCCTCGCCGATGCGGTAGACGTCCTTGCGCGCCCACTTTTCCCATTCCGGTGGTGCCTTGCCGCCACGGCTGAGGACGATGCCTTCCTCGAAGTGCACGTGCACCGGGTGGCTCCAGCCGTTGCCGCCGTTCTGGATCTTCCACACCTCCAGGGTGCCGTCGCCGCTCCAGCCGGCGTCGGTCGGTCCATTGCCCAGCTGTGGCGCGGCGGAGACGCGCAGGGCGTTCATGCTGATGCCCAGGCCGCCGTCGGTCTTGATGGTCCAGGGCGCTTCGTCGGTGCCGTCGGAGCGGCCGAAAACGAAGGTGCGATGGCGGGCCTGGGCGATCTTCGCCTTGTCGGTCGGGTTGTCGCGGTCGAGGGTCAGCGGAATCATCTTCTTGCCGGCGGCCTTGCCCGGCTTGGCTGGCTCGTAGGCCACCGGGTCGAGGCTGAGGTCCTGGCCGCTGTAGGGTTTGACGATGAACTGCATGACCAGGCCGACGCCGGGGTCGCCTCTGTCCCATTGCGGGCCCTTGCTGCCCTGCTTGATGACCGCCTTGTACTTCTCCGAGAGCACTTCGGCCAGCGGCACGTCGCGCTTGGTGCCCTTGCCGGTGTCGTGCTCCTTGAGGTTGACCAGGTAGAGCTTGTCGCCGGGCTTGATGCCGTTGCGGGAGAAGTTGACGAGGATGTCGTAGCGCTCGGCGATGCCCTGGGTCGGCAGGATCGCGTTGTTGTCGCTGCGGTCGCCGTCGCCATTGAGGTCCATGCTGCCGTCGAAGGGCACGGCATGCTCCATCAGGTTGCCGTCGTTGGCGACCATGTGGAACGGCACCCGCGCGTAGGTCAGGTTGGAGCCGGAAGGGCCCTGGAACTCGCCGCCCTTGCCGTTGATCTCGCGGACCAGGGCGAGCTTCAGGTAACGCGACACCGAGCCGTTGAGGATGCGGAAGCGGTAGTTGCGGGCGCGCACATTGAGATAGGGCTTGTACTGCCAGTTGGTCAGCACCTGGTCGCCGAGGAAACCGTCGGTGTTGAACGGGTTGAACCACAGCTGGCCGCTCTGATCCCAGGCCTTGTCGGCGATCACCAGGTTGACGTCGTAGTCGCGGTTGCCCCAGGCCAGCGCCGAGCCGCTGGGCAGGCGCAGGTTGACGCCGTCGTCGATGGCCTCGTTGCCGCGGTCCAGGGCGCTGTAGTAGTTCATCATCGCGGCGTTGCCCTTGTAGACGTTCTGCGCGGTGAAATCGAGCATGTGGTCGTGGAACCAGTGGGTGCTCATGGTTTCGCGCCAGTCGCCGCGGATGTTGATGCGGCCGTTCTGGCAGGTCTTCAGGCCGGGTTGTTCGTCGTTCACCCAGAGGGTTTCGCCCGGCGCGCAGGGGAAGGCTGCGCGCGGGTCCTGGGCGCGGGTGTTGATGCTGTCGTAGCCGGCCAGCTGGATCGGCCAGCGGTAGTCGTAGTACTGGCCGGGGAAGAAGAACGCCGCGGTGTAGCCATCGCTTTCCGCCGGGGTGTGCCCGTTGTGTTCATGGGTGCTGATGGTGTGCAGGCCGAAGCCGCGGTTGGCTGCCGGGTCGATCGGCAGGGCGTTGTAGTGGCGCATCAGCAGCGGCTGGCCGTAGCGCACCATGAGCAGCTTCGGCGGCAGGGTGCCGTCGAAGGTCCACACCGAGTTGTGGTCCTGGATCGGCATCAGCGGGTGGATGCGGATCGGGATGCCCTTGGTTGTGCCGTCGAAGCCCTGCGTACCCGTGGTGTTGTGGTAGAGCCCGCCAGGCGCGAACTCACCGACCGCGTAGTGGTGCATCTGCCAGGCGTCGCGCACGCCGCCGTTGGCGCGTGCGCCGGCCTGCACGGTCTTGTACGCGGCCTGCGGGTAGAACTCGTTCCAGCGCTGGTGCGACCAGCCCTTGCCCGGTGGCCGGCCCTCGGCGGGCGAACCGATCGGCTGGCGGTTGAGGAAGTCCTCGATCGGCCGCTTCCAGGGGTTGCGGTCGAGCACGTTGGCGAACTGGCTGGGGTAGGGCGTCAGCCCCGGCTGCTTGAGGAAGGCGTCCAGTGCGCTGCTTGCCGGGCCGCTGCGGGCGACGCTGAGCGGGTCCTGCTCGGGAGCCGGGCCAACGGTCGGCAGCGGGAAGGTCAGGGGGCCGGGCGGGGTCGTCGGGTCCAGTTTCACCGGGCCGAATTCCTCGAACAGCAGCATCTGCTGGGTGAACGGCTGGGCGCCGAACAGGGGGCTCGGCTTGCCGTTGGTGGGGTAGTTGAACGAGGTCTGCTGCAGCGGCGGCAGGACGTTCTCGGTGCGCGGCGTAGTGCGGTCGCCCTCCACGCCGTTGGGCAGGTCGAAGGCGCCCTGGTTGGCATCCGGGGTGTTGGCCAGTTCGGCGGCCGCGTCGACGTCGTTGGGGACGTCGCGGAAGTAGGAGACATCGTTGTCCGGCGGCTGGCCGAAGTCGTCCAGCGAGGAGGCCTGCAGCGCCGGCGCGGCAGCCAGGATCAGGGTGCAGGAGAGGTTCCTGAGACGGCGTGAGGGAACCCTGGGGCGTTGTGAGTTCATGTTCGGCTTCCTTCGCTTCGCGAGCGGATGGGTCGACGTAGCGATCCGCGGTGTACGGAACGGCCGCGGGTGTTTCTGGTGTTGGCGAAGGGGCCGTCGCAAAGCTCGCGCCACAATTTGCAACAAATTGCCTGGCGCGCCGCTGGCCTAGTGCCATGCGGCTTGCAGGAGAGAGTGAGGAAGAAGTGAGGGGGAACGCGGCTGGGGATATTGCCCCGAGCCCGGGGGATCGGCGGCCCGCTGGCGGGGAATCAGCGCAGCGCCACAGCGAGCCGATGGGCTGGTACTTGGCGCCCAGCTTTTTGGCCAGCAGGCGGGCACGGCCGAGACGCACGGGGCCGCTTTCGATGTCCACCAGCAGCGTCGGGCAGGGCAGTGGCGACAGGGGGGCGCTGTCGCTCAGGCGGCCGTCGGTGAGGATCAGCAAACGCTGGTTTTCACCAGGCTTGTGGCGCTGGCGCCGTTGCAGCCAGTCACTGGCCTGGGCGAGTGCTTCGGGGAGCGGCGTGCCGCCGCCGGCGCCCACTTCGCGAAGCCAGTCGCGCAGCTCTCGCGAGGCTTTCTGGCCTTGCCACAGCCAGCGCGGTTCGCTGCCTGCGGCGTGCAGCACGGCGAGGCGTGCGCGCTTGCGGTAGGCCTGCTCGAAGACGTTTGCCAGCAGGCCCTTGGCCTGGCTCAGCGCGCCGTGGCGGTGGGTGCTGG
This sequence comes from Pseudomonas knackmussii B13, assembly GCF_000689415.1. Classification (NCBI taxonomy): domain Bacteria; kingdom Pseudomonadati; phylum Pseudomonadota; class Gammaproteobacteria; order Pseudomonadales; family Pseudomonadaceae; genus Pseudomonas; species Pseudomonas knackmussii. The sequence continues at coordinate 701,302 of NZ_HG322950.1, forward strand.
CCGAGGCGTCGAGCAGGACCAGCCAGAGTTCCTGGGGCCGCGCGCTGCGAGCGTGCCAGTGCAGATCGTCGCGCTGGCGCGGCCGGCCGTGGCGCAGCGTCGCCGGCCAGTCGATGCGCAGCTGCGCGCCGTCGCGGCGGGCGCCGCTGCGGCCGCCGGCGAGCTGGCCGGGTCTGGGGTTGGCATCCGCGCCTGGGGCCGGGCGCGGGCGGATGCTCAGGGCTTTTTTGGCCAGCGCGGCAATTCGCGCGCGGCGCCCATCGGCACGGCGCGGGCGGGCAGTTCGCCCCACTGGCCGTCGCCCTGATTGCCTTGCTGCGGTTCGTTGGCGCTCGGTGCTTGCGCGGATGGCGGCTGGCTCTGCGCGGGCGGCGAATGACGGCGGCGGTGGGCCAGGGCGAAGGGTTCGAGCGCGTCGATATCCACCGCTTCGATGCGGTCGGCGCCGCGCCAGGCGGCATGCGCGCGGGCGCCCCGCAGCCAGACCAGATCGGCGCGCAGGCCGTCGACGCCGGCGGCATAGCAGCGCTCGGCAATCGCCTGCAATGCGTCGTCGTCCAGCGGGATGTAGGCCAGGCGCTGGCGCGCGTCGCTGCAGCGCTGGCGCAGGGCCTCCTGCTCGGCTTGCCAGCGTGCAAGGAAGGCCTGCGGATTGGCATCGAAGGCCAGGCGGCGGCGGACGATCTCGGCGCGCTCGGCCGGTTGCGGGGTGCTGTCCAATTCGACCTTGAGGCCGAAGCGGTCGAGCAGTTGCGGGCGCAGTTCGCCTTCCTCGGGGTTCATGGTGCCGATCAGCACGAAGCGCGCCGGGTGGCTGTGCGACAGGCCATCGCGCTCGACGTGGTTGACCCCGCTGGCGGCGACGTCCAGCAGCAGGTCCACCAGGTGGTCGGGCAGCAGGTTCACCTCGTCGACGTAGAGCACGCCGCCATCGGCGTTGGCCAGGATACCCGGCGAGAAGCGCGCGCGGCCTTCGCCCAGTGCGGCATCGAGGTCGAGGGTGCCGACGATGCGTTCCTCGCTGGCACCCAGCGGTAGGGTGACGAAGCGCCCGCCATCGAGCAGGTCGGCGACGCCACGGGCCAGGGTCGACTTGGCCATGCCGCGCGGTCCCTCGATCAGCACGCCGCCGATGGCCGGGTCGATGGCGGCCAGGCACAGCGCCAGTTTCAGGTCGTCGGCGGCGACCACGGCGGCGAGGGGGAAGTGCGCTTGCATCGGGTTTACCTGCGGCGGGCGTGAGAGGGCGAATGGTAGCGAAGGCGGAAGGGTCGGGCGACCGTTGCGGATCGGTCCGATAGACAAGAGTGATTGAAAGCCCTGCGGCGATGCAGTAAGTTGGCCCTCAACTTGTGGAGATAACCATGTCGTCCAGCCTGTCCATCCAGTCCCTCGCTCGCCTCGGTGCCATCGGCTCCGTGGTCGCTCGCGCGCAGGTCCTGGCTGCTGCGGCCGGTTATTTCTTTTATGGGTATTGGTTTAGCCACAGGCGCGCCTGATACCCCACAGGCGCCCTAGCAAGCAGGGTCGCCAACCAGACAGATTCACGAAACCCCGGTCGGCCCCCCGGGGTTTTTGTTTTTCCGGCCCACAAGGCCAACACACTTCAAGCACAGGATCGAAACATGACCGCTTACACCACCTACCGCTATTACCGCACCTCCGACTGGCGATTTAGCAGCCGCGCCGCTGCCACACCCGAACGACTCAGTCGAACACTCAGATAGCGCCGCGCGCGGCAGATGACCGCGCCGGCCAAGGATGCCCACCGATGAACTCTTCCGTTTCCGCCCTGATCCGCAACGACCTGCCGCAGTCCGCCGAAGTCCTCGACCTGCCGCTGCCCTCCGCTCGCCGCCGCGAACAGCCGCTGCCGAGCCCCGCCGAATTGCGCCAGCGCCTGCCGCTGCCTGCCGCCCTGGCCCACCAGGTCCGCGAAGGCCGCGAGGCCATCCGCGCCGTCCTCGCTGGCCGCGACCCGCGCCTGCTGGTAGTGGTCGGCCCGTGCTCCATCCATGACCCCGAGTCCGCCCTCGAATACGCCGACCGCCTGGCCGCGCTGGCGCCGCAGGTGAGCGACCAGCTGCTGCTGGTGATGCGCGCCTACGTCGAGAAGCCGCGCACCACCGTCGGCTGGAAGGGCCTGGTGTACGACCCGCAGCTGGATGGCAGCGGCGACATGGCTGGCGGCTTGGCGCTGTCGCGCAAACTGATGCTGGGCATGCTCGAACGCGGCCTGCCGATCGCCACCGAACTGCTGCAACCGCTGGTGGCCGGCTACTTCGACGACCTGCTCGGCTGGGCCGCCATCGGTGCGCGCACCAGCGAGTCGCAGGTGCACCGCGAGATGGTCAGCGGGCTGGATCTGCCGGTGGGCTTCAAGAACGGCACCGACGGCAGCATCGGCATCGCCACCGACGCCATGCGCTCGGCGGCGCACCCGCACCAGCACTTCGGCATCGACCCGCAGGGCCGTCCGTCGCTGGTGCAGACCCAGGGCAATCCGGACACCCACCTGGTGCTGCGCGGCGGCCACAGCGGGCCGAACCACGATGCGGACAGCGTGCGGAAGATCCGCGAAGGGCTGGAGAAGCTGGGCATCGCGCCGAGCATCATGGTCGACTGCAGCCACGCCAACAGCGGCAAGGACCCGCTGCGCCAACCGGCGGTCCTGCAAAGCGTGCTCGACCAGCGCCTGGCCGGCGACACATCCCTGCGCGGGGTGATGCTCGAAGGGCACCTGTTCGACGGCTGCCAGCCGCTATCCGGCGAGCTGCGCTACGGCGTCTCGATCACCGACGGCTGCCTGGGCTGGAGCGGTACCGAGGCGCTGCTGCTGGAGGCGGCGGAGCGACTGCGCCGGGGGTGAACCCGGCGGCTGAACGGTGCCGTAGGAGCGGATCTTATCCGCGAAAATACTGGCGCCGATGCAACCTTGTAGGAGCGCGCCATGCGCGCGAATCGCGGACAAGCTCCGCTCCTGCAGGGGCGTCGCGTCATGGTGTACATCCGCGAACGGTTGTGCGCCCTACGGTCGATCCGTGCCGCGTAGGAGCGGATCTTATCCGCGAAAATACTGGCACCGATGCGACATTGTAGGAGCGCGCCATGCGCGCGAATCGCGGCCATGGGCCGCTCCTACAGGGGCGAGCGGACTCCGTCCGCGATGGCATCCGATGATACGGATCGCGGATGAATCCGCTCCTACGAATAGCCGGTCGGCGCTATTGCTCCTCGCTGTCCACCAGGATGTTCTCCAGCGCCTCGCGGTATTCGCCGGGTTCCTCCCACAATCCGCGCTGCTGCGCTTCGACCAGCCTTTCGGCGATGTCGCGCAGGGCTTCGGGGTTGTGCTGGCGGATGAATTCGCGGGTGTCCGGGTCCAGCACGTAGGCATCGGCGAGCAACTGGTACTGGTGGTCGTCGACCAGTTCGCTGGTGGCGTCGAAGGCGAACAGGTAATCCACCGTTGCCGCCATCTCGAAGGCGCCCTTGTAGCCGTGGCGCTTCATCCCGGCGATCCATTTCGGGTTCACCGCGCGGGCGCGGACGACGCGGCCGAGTTCTTCCTTCAGCGTGCGGATGCGCGGGTTGTCCGGCTGGCTGTGGTCGCCGTGGTAGCTGGCGACGCGGCGCTGCTGCATGACTTCCGCCGCCGCCAGCATGCCGCCCTGGAACTGGTAGTAGTCGTTGGAATCGAGAATGTCGTGCTCGCGGTTGTCCTGGTTGTGCAGCACCGCCTGCAGGCCCTCCAGGCGTCGCGCGAAACCCTCGCGGGCTGGCGTTCCTTCGTCGCCTGCGCCGTACGCGTAGCCGCCCCAGTTGAGGTAGGCCGCGGCGAGGTCGGCGCGGCTTTCCCAGTTGCGCTCCTCGATCACGCCCTGCACGCCGGCCCCGTAGGCGCCGGGTTGCGCGCCGAAGATGCGCCAGCCGGCCTGGCGTCGGGCGCTTTCCTCATCCACTCCGGTCGCTTGTAGCTGCACGCTCTCGGCGCGTACGCGGGCGGCCAGCGGGTTCATGTCGTCTGGCTCGTCGAGCGCGGCCACCGCCTGCACCGCTGCGTCGAACAGGCGGATCAGGTTGGCGAAGGCGTCGCGGAAGAAGCCGGAGACGCGCAGGGTCACGTCCACCCGCGGACGGTCGAGCAGGCTCAGCGGCAGGATCTCGAAGTCTTCCACGCGCTGGCTGCCGGCCTGCCAAACCGGGCGCACGCCCATCAGCGCCAGGGCCTGGGCGATGTCGTCGCCGCCGCTGCGCATGGTCGCCGTGCCCCACACCGAGAGGCCGAGCTGGCGCAGGTGGTCGCCGTGGTCCTGCAGGTGTCTTTCGAGCAGTCGGCTGGCGGACTGGAAGCCGAGGCGGTAGGCGGTCGGCGTGGGCAGGTTGCGCACGTCGACGGTGAAGAAGTTGCGCCCGGTGGGCAGCACGTCGAGGCGCCCGCGGCTGGGTGCGCCACTCGGTCCGGCGGGGACGAAACGGCCTTCCAGTGCGGCGAGCAACTGGCCGATCTCGTTGCCGCCGCAGGCATCGAGTAGCGGTGCCACCTGTTCGCGCAGCTGGCGCAGGACCAGCGCACTCGCTGCGCCGGGCGCCTCGAGTTCGTGCTCGATCAGCAGCAGGGCGAGCAGTTCCAGGCGCTCGCGGGTGTCGCCGTTGCTGCGCCAGGGTTCGTCGCTGACTTCCACCAGCAGCGCCGGGCGCGGGCCTTCCCAGGCCTCGGCGAAGTTGCAGTCCAGCGGATCGCGGCCGAGCTTCAGGTCCTCGGCAAGCGCGCGCAGCAGGCTGGCGTTGCCGCCGCGACCATCGCCACGCGGGATGCGCACCAGCGACAGCAGCGTGTCGCGGCGCAGTTGGCCGACCGGCGATTCGCCGAACACATGCAGGCCGTCGCGGATCTGCGATTCCTTGAGGTCGCACAGGTAGGCGTCGAGCTGCGGCAGCCAGCTGTCTTCGTCGTCGTTCAGCTGCAGGCCGAGCTCGCGGTCGAGTGCGGCGGCGCGCACCGCGTCGAGGATTTCCCCGCGCAGCTGGATGGCGCGGCGCGGGTCCAGCAGCGAGGCGTCGTAGTACTCGTCGGCCAGGCGTTCGAGGTCGCGCAGTGGGCCGTAGTTCTCCGCGCGGGTCAGCGGCGGCATCAGGTGGTCGATGATCACCGCCTGGCTGCGGCGCTTGGCCTGGGCGCCTTCGCCGGGGTCGTTGACGATGAACGGGTAGAGGTTCGGCAGCGGGCCGAGGATCGCGTCGGGCCAGCATTCCTCGGACAGGCCGACGCCCTTGCCGGGCAGCCATTCGAGGTTGCCGTGCTTGCCGACGTGGATCACCGCATCGACGCCGAATACTTCACGCAGCCAGAAATAGAAGGCCAGGTAGCTGTGCGGCGGGACCAGCGCCGGGTCGTGGTAGATGGCCGCCGGGTCGAGCTGGTAGCCGCGCGCCGGCTGGATGCCGACGAAGGCCAGGCCGAAGCGCAGGCCGGCGACCATCATCCGTCCGCCGCGGAACATCGGGTCCTGCTCGGGCTCGCCCCAGCGCTCGCGCACGGCCTGCTGGTTGGCTGCGGGCAGGCGGGCGAAGCAGGCGAGGTAGTCGGCGAGCGCCAGGCTCTGGGCGCAGGGGCGCAGGTCGAGGCTGTCGAGGTCGTTGCTCACGCCGCCGAGCAGGCTGTGGATAAGCGAGGTGCCGTCCTGCGGCAGGCCGGCGAGGGGATAGCCCTGGTCTTCCAGCGCACGCAGGATGTTCAGCGCGGCGGCGGGGGTGTCGAGGCCGACGCCGTTGCCGATGCGGCCGTCGCGGGTCGGGTAGTTGGCCAGGATCAGTGCCACGCGCTTGTCGGCGTTTTGCTTGCGGCCGAGGGTGATCCAGCGCCGCGCCAGCTCGGCGACGAAGTCCATACCCGGCAGGTGCGGCAGGTAGCAGACCACGTCGCTCTGGCTGCGCTCGCTACGCCAGGCCAGGCCCTTGAAGCTGATCGGGCGGGTGATGAGGCGGCCGTCCAGCTCCGGCAGCGCAATGTGCATCGCCAGGTCGCGCGGGCCCAGACCCTGCGGGTTGGCGCGCCATTGCTCGATGTTGTCCAGCGAGCAGATGGCCTGCAGCACCGGCACGTCGCGGCGGAACGGCTGCGCCTGCGGCGTCTCGGGGTTCGACTGGGCGAAGCCGGTGGTGTTGATGATGAGTTCGGCGCCGGCCTCGTCCAGCAGCGCTTCGACCTGCTCCAGGCAGGCGGCTTCCTTGAGGCTGGCGACGGCGATCGGCAACGGGTTGAGCTGCTGGGCGCGCAGGCGTTCGCAGAAGCTGTCGATGAAGCCGGTGTTCGCCGCCTGCAGGTGGGTGCGATAGAACAGCAGCGCGGCGACGGGCCAGTCCGCATTCCACTCGGCTTGCCAGTGGGCGAGGGTGGCTGCGGGTTGTCGTGGATGGTGCAGCGCCACACGCGGCAAGGTGTGCGGCTCGCGCCACGGGTAGTCGCGCTTCAGGTACTGCGCGGCCAGGCAGGCGAAGAACTGTTGGGCGTTGTCCAGGCCGCCTTGGCGCAGGTACTGCCAGAGGCGTTCGGCCTCGGGCGGCGGGACAGTGCAGAGGGCGGTCAGCTCGGGATCGGGCTTGTCGTCGCCGGGGACGAGGACGAGCGTGGCGCCGCGCTCGGCCAGCGCCACCAGCTGTTCGATGCCGTAGCGCCAGTAGCCAACGCCGCCATGCACCGAGATCAGGATGACCTTCGCGTGCTGCAGCACCTCGTCGACGTAGAGGTCCACCGAGGCATGGTTCTGCAACTGCATGGGGTTGGCCAGGCGCAGGCTCGGGTAGTCCTCCGGCAGCGCGCGGGCGGCCTCGGCGAGCAGCGCGAGGTGCGAGTCGCCGCTGCAGAGGATCACCAGCTCGGCGGGCGTCTGGGCCAGGTGGGCGATGCCGTCGTCGGGGACGAAGCCGCCGGGTTGGGTGCGCAGCAGGTGCATGGAGCAGCCTCGGTGGTGGCTCTTCGTAGGAGCGAGCTTGCTCGCGAACCAAACCCCGCTGCGGAGTTGTTCGCGAGCAAGCTCGCTCCTACAAAAGCGTTATTGCGCCAGCGCCGTGCGCAGCTCGTTGGTGATGGCCGCCTGGTCCAGCTCCTGGCCGATCACCACCAGGCGCGTGGCGCGGGTTTCGTCGCTCAGCCACTTGCGGTCGAAGTGCTTGTCGAAGCGCTTGCCGACGCCCTGGATCAGCAGGCGCATGGGTTTGCCGGGGATGGCGGCGAAGCCCTTGATGCGCAGGATGCCGTGGCGCTCGACGAGTTGGCCGAGGGCTTCCAGCAGCGCGCGCTCCTCGACTTCCGGCAGGTCGACGTGGAAGGAGTCGAACTCGTCGTGGTCGTGGTCCTCGTGCCCTTCGTGATCGTGGTGGGTCGGACGGCTGTCGATATGCAGCTCGGCCTCGGCGTTCAGTCCCAGCAGCACCGAGAGCGGCAGCTGGCCGGCGCTGGCCTCGATGATCTTCACCGCCGGCGGCAGCTCCTCGGCGACGTGCGCGCGCACCTGGGCGAGGGTGTCGGCGTCGAGCAGGTCGGCCTTGTTCAGAACCACCAGGTCGGCGCTGGCGAGCTGGTCTTCGAACAGTTCGTGCAGCGGCGATTCGTGGTCGAGGTTCGGGTCCTGCTTGCGCTGCTCGTCCACTTGCTCGGGATGCGCGGCGAAGGTGCCGGCGGCCACGGCCGGGCTGTCGACCACGGTGATCACTGCGTCGACGGTGCAGGCGTTGCGGATTTCCGGCCACTGGAAGGCCTGCACCAGCGGCTTGGGCAGGGCCAGGCCGGAGGTCTCGATGAGGATCTGGTCGAGGTCGCCGCGGCGGGCCACCAGCTCGCGCATCACCGGGAAGAACTCTTCCTGCACGGTGCAGCACAGGCAGCCGTTGGCCAGCTCGAAGACGCGGCCGACGGCTTCTTCTTCCGTGCAGCCGATGGAGCATTGCTTGAGGATTTCGCCGTCGATGCCGAGCTCGCCGAACTCGTTGACGATCACCGCGATGCGGCGGCCTTCTGCGTTGTCGAGCATGTGCCGGAGCAGGGTGGTTTTGCCGGCGCCGAGGAAGCCGGTGACGATGGTGACGGGGAGCTTGGCCAGGGTTTGCATGTTCGCCTCTGCGCAGAGGACGGGATGCAGAGGCGCGCGCACGGAGCAGCCGTGCAACGGAAGCCGCCACCCGGATCACCCCGCCCGGTTGTCGTAATGCTGGTGCGAGGCAGGTCTCCTGGCTCGCGATCCGGCTTTCGCCTCGTCCTTCGCCTTCCCACCTTGCGGCAGTGGCATTCGAAGGAGTTCCGATCGCTTACAGTTGCGGGGGCAGCCGTGGCTTGGACCACGTTCCCTCTTAGCTTCGGCGCGCGGCCGAAGAACCTCGAAGGCGCACAGGCTACGCAGGCCGCCTGGGTCGGTCAATCGCCACCCGGCCGTTGACGGCGCGCGGGGCCCGTGCTGAGCTGCCCGGCGATTCCCCGCCCGAGGAGGCCCGCATGATCCTGGTTGCCGGATTGGGCTGCCGCAAAGATTGCGGCGCCGACGAACTGCTCGCCCTGCTGCGGGCCTGCCTGCGCGAAGCCGGGCTCGACGAGACGCTGCTGAAAGCCTTGGCCAGCAGCGAGGCCAAGGCGCTGGAGGGCGGCTTGCGCGAACTCGCGCGCCAGTTGCGCTTGCCGCTGGAGCTGCTGCCCGCCGAGCGCCTGTTGCCCTACGAAAGCCAGCTCAGCTCGACCTCGGCGCTGGCGCGCCAGGCCACCGGCAGCCCCGGTGTGGCCGAAGCCTCTGCGCTGGCGCTGGCCGAGGCGCTGGCAGAGGGCCCGGCGCGCCTGGTGCTGACCAAGCGCCGCAGTGCCAATGCCACCTGCGCGCTGGCCATGGCGCCAGTCGGGCTGGGGTAGACTGCGCACCTTTCCCGATCCGAAGCGAAGCCAGCATGACGGTCTATTTCATCGGCGCCGGTCCCGGCGATCCCGAGCTCATCACGGTCAAGGGCCAGCGCCTGGTGCGCACGTGTCCGGTGATCCTCTATGCAGGCTCGCTGGTGCCTGAAGCGGTGCTGGAAGGGCACAGCGCGGAGGTGGTGGTGAACACCGCCGAGCTGCACCTGGAGCAGATCATCGCGCTGTTTGCCGAGGCCCACGCCAAGGGCCAGGACGTGGCCCGCGTGCACTCCGGCGACCCCTCGCTGTACGGCGCCATCGGCGAGCAGATCCAGCACCTGCGCAGCCTCGGCATCCCCTACGAGATCGTCCCCGGCGTCACTGCGACGGCTGCCTGCGCCGCGCTGCTGGGCTGCGAGCTGACACTGCCGGATATCTCGCAGACGCTGATCCTCACCCGCTATGCGAGCAAGACGAAGATGCCCGAGGGCGAGCAGTTGGGCGACCTGGCGCGGCACCGGGCGAGCATGGCCATCCACCTGGGTGTGGGGCAGTTGGAGAAGATCGTCGAGGAGCTGCTGCCGCACTACGGAGCGGACTGCCCGATCGCGGTGATCCACCGCGCCAGCTGGCCGGATCAGGACCAGGTCACCGGTACCCTCGGCGATATCCTGCCCAAGGCCCGCGCCAAGGGCTTCAAGCGCACCGCGCTGATCCTCGTCGGGCATGTGCTGGGGGCGGAGGGCTTCACCGAGTCGTCGCTGTACAGCGCAGGGCATCAGCACCTGTATCGGCCTTCCTAGCGCTCCGGATTTTTCAGCAAGGGCGCCAGCAGCGCCTGCATGCTGCGCCAGTGCGAGCCCTCCCAGAACACCCGGTCGCAGGCGTCGCAGGCGAGGTAGCGGCTGTGCCGCGCGGCGATGCTCGGCGGCACCCGCGTACGGGCGAGCTCGGCCGGCAGTTCGTGCAGCGGATGGTTGCAGCGCAGGCACAGGCTGAACGGCCGCGCGCTGCGCGCCAGGTCCAGGCGCTCGAAGAGTTCGCGCAGCTGTGGCGCCGGCTTGCGCGCATGCAGGTAGCAGCCGTGGCTGATGATCCGCCGCTTGAGCAGCTCGCGGTCGCGGGTCAGCACGACACGCCCGTCGTGGGCGCCGATCTCGGCGATCTCGCCGTCCTCGAAAGCGTTGTCGTAGAGGGTGTCGAAACCGCTCATGCGCAACAGCGCGGCGAGCCCGCCGAGGTGCGCGTCGGCGATGAAGCGCAGCACCCGCAGCGGCCGCGTGCGCACCTTGAGCAGCGGGCTGATGTCCAGGCGTTCGAACTTCGGGTAAACGGCCACCCGGTCGCCATCCAGGATCAGCCGGTCGAAGCCCACCGACTCGCCGTTGAGTAGCACCAGCTCGACTTCCGTATGCGGCACGCCGAGCGCTTCGATCATGTGCTTCACCGTCGCGGATTGCGCACACACGCAATCGAACGCCCGCCGCCGACGCAGGCTCGGCAGGAAGTCGTTGAGCTCCTCGTAGAAGCGGAAGGTCGCGGTGATCATGCGAGGAAGTATGGCAGGCGGCCGAGGGGCGGCCAGGCGCGGTGGGCGGTTGGCGTCATCCCGTAGGAGCGGATCTCATCCGCGATGACCCACGCACCAATGCCAACCTGTAGGAGCGGCCCATGGCCGCGAAATCGCGGGCATGGCCCGCTCCTACAGGTGAACACCGTGCATTGGGGGGCGCGGATAAATTCGGGCGTGCAGGCCTCAGGCCTCCCAGTCGTCGCGCCGTTCGGCCAGCCCGTGGCGGATGTACCAGCGCACACCCAGATGCACGCCGAGCGCCGCCAGGACGGTGAGGAAGATGTGCAGGGGTTCGGCTTCCATGTCCTTCCCTCCAGGGTGATCGAAGGCTTCCAGCCTAACGCTGCGGCGGTCGGTCGCACAGGTACAGATCGGCCGCCGGACAGCGGAGCAGTTCAGAGCGACTGGATGATCCGCCCCAGGGTCTCCATGGCCTTTTCGCTGCGCGTCGTCCACGGGTGGCCGTGGTTCAGCCGCAGGCAGTGGCGGAAGCCGCGGGTGGCGGAGAAGATCGGCCCCGGGGCGATGCTGATGCCCTGGGCCAGGGCCAGTTGGAACAGGCGCAGCGCGTCGATTCGCTCGGGCAGTTCCAGCCAGAGGAAGTAGCCGCCGCTGGGGCGGGTCACCCGGGTTTCGTCGGGTAAGTGCCGGGCCACCGCGGCGAGCATCGCGTGCTGCTGGCTTTCCAGGGAATGGCGCAGCTTGCGCAGGTGGCGGTCGTAGCCGCCGTGCTGCAGGTAATCGGCGATGGCCGCCTGGGCCGGCACCGAGGCCGACAGGCTGGTCATCAGCTTGAGCCGGGCGATCTGCTCGTGGAAGCGCCCGCCGGCCACCCAGCCGACCCGGTAGCCCGGCGCCAGGCTCTTGGAGAAGCTGCTGCAGTGCATCACCAGGCCTTCGCTGTCGTAGGCCTTCACCGGCTTGGGCGCCTGCTGGGCGAAGTACAGCTCGGCGTAGACGTCGTCCTCGATCATCGGCACCTGGTGCTTTGCCAGCAGGCCGGCGAGGGCGCGTTTCTTGTCCTCGCTCATGCTGGCGCCGAGCGGGTTCTGGAAGTTGCTCATGAACCAGCAGGCGCGGATCGGCAGGCGCTCCAGGCTGTCGGCCAGCACGTCGAGGTCGATGCCCTCGCGCGGGTGCACGGGGATTTCCACGGCCTTGAGCTTCAGCCGTTCGAGCACCTGCAGGGTGGCGTAGAAGGCTGGCGCCTCGATTGCCACCAGGTCGCCGGGGCGGGTGACCACCTGCAGGCACAGGTTCAGCGCTTCCAGCGCGCCGTTGCTGACCACCAGTTCCTCGACCGGCAGCGGCGTGCCATTGACCATGTAGCGCAGGGCGATCTGCCGGCGCAGGGCGTGGCTGCCGGGCGTCATGTCGGCGACCGTGGCGCGTGGGTCCATGTCGCGCACCGCCTGGGCCATGGAGCGCGCCAGGCGTGGCAGGGGGAACAGTTCCGGGGCCGGGAAGGCCGAGCCGAAGGGCACGGTGTCCGGGTCCTTGATCGAGCTGAGCACCGAGAACACCAGCTCGCTGACGTCCACCTCGGTGGTCTGCGCCTCGTGGCGGGCGATCTCAGGTTCCGCCAGGTCGCGCCGCGCGTGCTCGCGGACGAAGTAGCCGGAGCGCGCGCGGGCGACGATCAGCCCGCGGTCCTCCAGCAGGTAGTAGGCCTGGAACACGGTGGACGCGCTGACCCCGTAGGTGCGGCTGGCGTGGCGCACCGAGGGCACCTTCTGCCCGGGGGCGAGCACGCCGCTGCGGATCAGCTCGGCGATTTCGTCGGCGAATTTCTCGTAGCGCTTCATCTTGTCCTGGGCGTGGGGCGAAGGCTCCCACTCTAGGCGCTGCGCGAGGTTGTCGCCATGCCGGAGCGCCATGCTCAGCGCCTCGGCGAGACGAAGGTGCTGGCGGCGTCGATCTGCTCATGGCCGTCACTGACTTCGAAGTGCAGCGGCACCGATCCGCCGGCGCTGCTCTGCGCCAGGCTGGCCACCGAGACGGCGAAGTCGCGAATCTCGCCGGGCGCGAGGCTCAGCTCCGGCACGCCCTGCAGGCGATAGCCCGAGGCATCCGCGAGGCTCAGGTGGTAGCGCTGCGGCTGCTGGGTCTTGTTGATCAGCTTGAGGTTGTAGATGTTCTCGATCTCGCCGGCGGCGTTCTCGCGGAACAGGCCACGGTCGCGGGCCACGTCCAGGTTGATCAGCGGCCGTGCTTCGAGCGCCCAGACGAAGGCGCCGATCATCGCCACCAGCACCGCCGCATAGCCGACCAGGCGCGGACGCAGCAGGTGCGTGCGGCCGCCTTCGAGGGCGCGTTCGGAGGTGTAGGCGACCAGGCCGCGGGCGTAGCCCATCTTGTCCATCACCGTGTCGCAGGCGTCGACGCAGGCGGCGCAGCCGATGCAGGCGATCTGCAGGCCGTCGCGGATGTCGATGCCGGTGGGGCAGACCTGCACGCACTGCTGGCAGTCGATGCAGTCGCCCAGGCCGAGGGCTTTCGGGTCGGCCTCCTTCTTGCGCGCGCCGCGCGATTCGCCGCGGGCGGCGTCGTAGGAGATGACCAGGGTGTCCTTGTCGAACATCACGCTCTGGAAGCGCGAATAGGGGCACATGTGGATGCACACCTGCTCGCGCAGCCAGCCGGCGTTGGCGTAGGTGGCGGCGGCGAAGAAGGCCACCCAGAAGCTGCTTTCCAGGTCGAGCTGGAAGCTGAACAGGTCGCTGACCAGCGGGCGCACCGGGGTGAAGTAGCCCACGAAGGTGATCGCCGTGACCAGGCTGACCAGCAGCCAGATGCCGTGCTTGGCTCCTTTGCGCAGGACCTTGTTGGCGCTCAGCGGCGCCTTGTCCAGCTTCATGCGCTGGTTGCGGTCGCCTTCGGTGACCTGTTCGGCCCACATGAAGACCCAGGTGAACACGCTCTGCGGGCAGGTGTAGCCGCACCAGATGCGCCCGGCCAGCACCGTGATGAAGAACAGGCCGAAGGCGGCGATGATCAGCAGCGCCGAGAGCAGGATCAGGTCCTGCGGCCAGAAGGTCGCGCCGAAGATGTAGAACTTGCGCTCGGGCAGGTCCCAGAGCACCGCCTGGCGGCCGTTCCAGTTCAGCCAGAGGGTGCCGAAGAACAGCAGGAAAAGCGCCGCGCCGCCGAGCCGCCGCAGGTCGCGGAAGCGCCCGGTGAAGCGCTTGGTGTAGACCGTCGGGGTAACCGCCGAGAGCGGCTTGGGCGGCGGGGTGAAGCGTTGCGGGGCGGCGATCTCGACGATCTTCGCGGGGATTCTTTCGCTCATTGTCGTGGCCCATCAGGCTGGGGATGCGCCGCGACTATAGGAACGACCCTGAAAGCAAAACAGATTCAGGTCTTGCGGAAAAAGCCATATCAGATGCGCCGGACCAGGCGCGGCGCGCGGCCTGGCTGGTAGGCGCGGCACGCGGTCGCAGGGCGGCCCAGTGGTGCCTGGCGAAACATCTGATCTGCTTTTTTGCGTGCGATCTGCCGCTGTTTTGCAGTACAGCCGCCGGCCATAGTGCGGCCATCCATCAGCGGTGGTCCGACGCAGGCTGCCGCAGCAGCCTTGTGAGGGCCCCCGGCGATGTACCGATACGACGATTACGACCACGCTCTGGTGCGCGAGCGCGTTGCGCAGTTCCGCGACCAGGTGGCGCGCCGGCTCTCCGGCGAGCTGAGCGAGGAGGAGTTCCTGCCGCTGCGCCTGCAGAATGGCCTCTACCTGCAGAAGCACGCCTACATGCTGCGCGTGGCGATTCCCTACGGCACCCTGGCCAGCGCCCAACTGCGCGCGCTGGCGCGCATTGCCCGGGAGTACGACCGTGGCTACGGGCACTTCACTACGCGGCAGAACATCCAGTTCAACTGGATCGAGCTGGAGCAGGTGCCGGACATCCTCGAACAGCTGGCCGAGGTCGAGATGCACGCCATCCAGACCTCCGGCAATTGCGTGCGCAACGTCACCACCGAAGCCTTCGCCGGCGTCGCCGCCGATGAGCTGCTCGACCCGCGTCCGCTGGCCGAAATCCTCCGCCAGTGGTCGACGGTGAACCCGGAATTCCTGTTCCTGCCGCGCAAGTTCAAGATCGCCCTGTGCGCCGCCGAGGAAGACCGCGCGGCGGTGATGATGCACGACATCGGCCTGTACGTTTATCGCGACGCGACCGGGCAACTGCTGCTGCGGGTGATGGTCGGCGGAGGCCTGGGGCGTACGCCGATCCTCTCGCAGATGATCCGCGAGGACCTGCCCTGGCAGCACCTGCTGTCCTACGTCGAGGCCATCCTGCGCGTGTACAACCGCCACGGCCGGCGCGACAACAAGTACAAGGCGCGGATCAAGATCCTGGTCAAGGCGCTGGGCATCGAGGCCTTCGCCCGCGAGGTGGAGGAGGAGTGGGAGCACATTCGCGACGGCGAGGCGCAGCTGACCCTGGCCGAACTGCAGCGCGTGGTCGCGGCCTTCGATCCGCCGCGCTACGAAGCCGCCGCCGGCGACGAGCTGGCCTACGGCAGTGCCCTGGCCGGCGATGCCGACTTCGCCCGCTGGGCCTCGCGCAACGTGCGCCCGCACAAGGTGCCGGGCTACGCCAGCGTGGTGCTGTCGACCAAGCCGGGCGTGGCCGCGCCGCCGGGTGACGTCACCGCCGAGCAAATGGAGTGCGTCGCCGACTGGAGCGAGCGCTACGGCTTCGGCGAGATCCGCGTTGCCCACGAACAGAACCTGGTGCTGCCGGACGTGCGCAAGGCCGACCTGCACGCGCTGTGGAAAGAAGCCTGCGCCGTCGGGCTGGGAACGCCTAACCAGGGCCTGCTCACCGATGTAATCGCCTGCCCGGGCGGCGACTACTGTGCGCTGGCCAACGCCAAGTCGATTCCCATCGCCCAGGGCATCCAGCAGCGCTTCGAGGACCTCGACTACCTGCATGACCTCGGCGAGCTGAGCCTGAACATCTCCGGCTGCATGAACGCCTGCGGCCACCACCACATCGGCAACATCGGCATCCTCGGCGTCGACAAGAACGGCAGCGAGTGGTACCAGGTGACCCTCGGCGGCGCCCAGGGCAAGCGCGCCGCGCTGGGCAAGGTGATAGGCCCGTCGTTCAGCGCCGCCGAGGTGCCGGCTGTGATCGAGCGCATCGTCGCCACCTACGTCGAGCAACGCGGCGCCGGCGAGAGCTTCGTCGAGACCGTCGAGCGCGTCGGCCTGGAACCGTTCAAGGCGCGGGTCTACCAGCAGGCGGAGGTGCCGGCATGAAGAACCTGATCCGTTTGCACGAGGGCGTGGCACAGCTGGCGCCGGAAGATTCCTGGGAGTTGCTGCGCGAGGTGCCGGAGGTGCTGCCCGAAGGCGACCTGATCCTGCCGCTGGAAGCCTGGCTGGCCTCGCGGGCGACGCGGGGTGTGTGGCTGACGCCGGAAGATGATCCGCAGCGCCTCGTCGAGCGGCTGGACGAGCTTTCGCTGATCGCCATCGACTTCCCCAGCTTCCGCGACGGTCGCGGCTACAGCCTGGCCTACCTGCTGCGCCAGCGCCTGGGTTGGAAGGGTGAGCTGCGCGCGGTGGGCGACGTGTTGCGCGACCAGCTCGCGCACATGCGCCAGTGCGGATTCGACAGTTTCGCGGTGCGCGAGGACAAGCCCGTGGAGGACGCCATCAAGGGCCTGGCCGGCCTCAGCGTGCTCTACGGACGCTCGGCGATCGAGCCCAGGCCGCTGTTCCGCCGCCGCTGACGGGGCTCAATCCCGCGCGCCGCGCGGCGGCTGTGCTTGACGCTGTCCCGGAGGGCAGGAAAAATGCCGGGGATATTGCCGACGGTCGCGCCGTCGGCCGTGGCCCACGATTCGAGTGACCCCCTGAAGATGCGCATGCGCCTGATGCTGTTGGGTGGTGGTAATGCCCTTGGACAGGCGCTGATCCGCCTGGGTGCCGAGGAGGACATCGGCTTCCTCGCACCCCGCCCGCCCGAGACCGGCTGGGACGCCTCCAGCCTGACCCTGCTGCTGGACGAGACCCGCCCCGACGCGGTGATCAACCTCGCCTACTACTTCGACTGGTTCCAGGCCGAGACCGTCGACGAGGCGCGCCTGGCCGGCCAGGAACGCGCGGTCGAGCGCCTCGCCGAGCTTTGCCAGCACCACGACATCCTGCTGCTGCAGCCCTCCAGCTACCGCGTGTTCGATGGCGCCCGCGCCACCGCCTACAGCGAGAAGGACGAGCCGATGCCGCTGGGTCGTCGCGGCCAGGCTTTGTGGCGCATGGAGCAGTGGGTGCGTGCAACGTGCCCGCGCCATGTGCTGCTGCGCTTCGGCTGGCTGATCGATGACAGCCTGGAAGGCAGCCTGGGGCGTTTCCTCGAACGCACGCGGCTGGACCAGGAGTTCTTCCTCGCCGACGACCGCCGCGGCAACCCGACGCCGGTGGACGACGCCGCTCGGGTGATCCTCTCGGTGCTCAAGCAGCTCGACTGCCAGGCGCCGCTGTGGGGCACCTATCACTACGGCGGCCTGGAGGCCACCACCACCCTGGCCCTGGGCCAGGTGATCGTCGCCGAGGCCCGTGCTCTCAGCGGGCAGAACTTGCGCGACCCGAGCGCCCAGGCCCATGCCGTGCGCGCCGACGCCAGCGAGGAGCCGCAGCACGCGGTGCTCGCCTGCAAGAAGATCCTCCACACCTTCGGCATCAAGCCGCGCGCCTGGCGCGCCGCGCTGCCGACCCTACTGGACCGTTACTACCGTCGTGGCTGACATCTCCCCGGCATCCGCCGCCCCCATCCTCATCACCGGCGGCGCCGGTTTCATCGGCTCGCACCTGGCCGACGCGCTGCTGGCGCGCGGCTACCGCGTGCGCGTGCTGGACAACCTATCCGCCGGCAAGCGCGAGAACCTGGCAGCGGGCGTGGAACTGCTGGTCGGCGACGTCGCCGATGCCACCGTGGTGCGCCATGCGCTGAGCGGCTGCCAAGCTGTTGTGCACCTCGCGGCGGTAGCCTCGGTGCAGGCGTCGGTGGACGATCCGGTGGCGACCCACCAGAGCAACTTCATCGGCACCCTCAATCTCTGCGAAGCGATGCGCGAAGAGGGCGTGAAACGCGTGCTCTTCGCTTCCAGCGCGGCAGTCTACGGGCAGAATGGCCAGGGCACGGCGATCACCGAGGACCTGCCGAAGTCGCCGCTGACACCTTATGCGGCGGACAAGCTGGCCAGCGAGCACTACCTGGACTTCTATCGCCGCCAACATGGCCTGGAGCCGGCGATCTTCCGCTTCTTCAACGTCTACGGCCCGCGCCAGGACCCGTCCTCGCCCTATTCCGGGGTGATCAGCATCTTCACCCAGCGCGCCCAGGCCGGGCAGCCGATCACGGTTTTCGGCGACGGCGAGCAGACCCGCGACTTCATCTATGTCGCCGATCTCGTGCAATTGCTGGTGCAGGCGCTGGAAGCGCAGCAGGTCGTCGAGGGTGCGGTGAACGTCGGGCTGAACCAGGTGACCAGCCTGAACCAATTGCTTGCCGAGATCGGCCAGTTGGTCGGTGGACTACCGGCGGTGACCCACACCGAGGCACGTGCCGGCGACATCCGTCATTCGCGCGCCGACAACAGCCGCCTGCTGGCGCATTTCAGCCTCGCGCAGCCAACGCCCATCGGTGTCGGACTGGCGCGGCTGCTCGGCCGCTGATCACCACCAGGGCTTGGCCAGCGCCAGGTAGAAAATCCCGCCCAGTGCGCCCAGCGCCAGGACGCTGAACAGCGTCTTGGTCGGGCGCTGCGTGCTGCGCAGGGCGAATCCGGCCAGCACGATGTAACCCAGCAGCAGCCCCAGCTTGGCCTGCAGCCAGCGTGGCAGCGGCCAGGGCATCGCCAGGTGCACCAGCGCCAGGGCGCTGAGCAGCAGCAAGGTATCCACCAGGTGCGGTGCCCAGCGTTGCCAGCCGCGCGTGCGCCGGCCGCGCCAGCTCAGGGCCAGGCGCCAGCAGAAAAGTGCGGCACTGCTCAGCGCGAAGGTGATGTGCAGGGCTTTCAGCAGCGGGTACACGATTTTTCCTCGGACAGACAAAAGGCGCCCGAAGGCGCCTTCTGCTGGGGCTGGGGTCCCCGGGAGTTGCAGCTTAGAACTTGTAGCCGAAGCCGACCATGTAGACCCACGGGTCGACGTCGACGTTGACCTTGGTCTTCTGTACGCCCAGGGCGCTCGGGCCGTCGACGCTGGCCTTGGTGTCGATGTCCATGTACCAGACCGAGACGTTCACCAGCGCGTGCGGGTTCAGCATGTAGTCGAAGCCCAGTTCGCCGGCCAGGCCCCAGGAGTCCTGCAGCTTCAGGTTGCTGAAGCCCTGGTCCTCGCGTTGGCTGGACAGGTTTTCGTCGAAGAAGGTGGTGTAGTTGACGCCGATGCCAGCGTAGGGCTGGAACGGGTTGTTCTGGCCGCCCATGGGGTAGTACTGCAGCAGCACGGTCGGCGGCAGCTGCTTGACGTCGGCCAGCTTGCCGTCCAGGCCGGTCAGGCCGGTGGCGTGGTTCAGGCCCTTGACGTCCACCTGGTGGTTGAACGGAGTGGCGGCGACAAGCTCGACGCCCAGTTGGTCGGTGAACAGGTAGCTGAAGGTCAGGCCCAGCTGGGTATCGCTGTCCACGGTGGCCTTGGTGCCGCTCACCTTGTTGCCGTCGAGCTTGACGTTGCCGCTGTCGTCGTTCGGAGCGACGGTGGCGAAGCCGCCACGGATGATGAAGTCACCGGCGCGGTGGCCCATGAATTCATCGGCCGCCTGGGCGGCGAAGGGGGCGGCGACCGTGGCGGCGAGCAGGGCTGCAGCGAGCGGGGTCTTGAACATGACGGAGCTCCATGAGTTTCGAATTAGTGTTGGTGCTCCGCATGATAGTCAGCGATCCGTGGCGCTTCTTGACGCAGCTCAATACGGGCAAAAGGCCCGACCTTGACAAGCTGCGACAAGCCGTCGCAGTCACTGCCCCTCGTATTCGTAGGGCGCCACCTCGTCGGCCTTGAGCTGGTAGCCGGCCTGCGCGAGGTCGCTGTCCAGGGCCTTCACGCTGATTTTCCCGGTGACCCAGAACGGCTGGTACAGCTCATCCATCTTCACGCCCTTGGCGTCGTGCACGTAGACGATCTGGTTCGACGGCGGCGGCGGCACGTGGATGCAGGCGCCGTAGTAGGGCACCAGGAGGAACTCGCGGACCTCGCCGTCGGCCGCCACGTCCAGCGGCACCACATAGCCGGGCAGCTTCACCTGCTGGCCGTCCAGCGCCTGCACCACGGGGGCGTTCGGTGTCTGCTGCTTCGCCGCCGGCGCGCTCTCGGCGTTGAGCGTATCGGCCAGCTTGGAGAGGTCGTGCATCGGCACCGGCGGCGGGGGCGGCGGAGCGCCCTCGGGGATCAGCTGCGGCCAGGTCAGGGTGCGCGGCTCGCCGGCCAAGGCCGAGCCGCTGGCGAGCAGGACGAGAAAAAGACCCAGGGCGAGAGAAACTTTCTTCAAGGTTCAGGCACTCACAGGCGGATCGACAGGCCATCGGCCAGGGACTGGCGGTACGCGCGCCAGGCCGGCACGCAGCCCATCAGCAGGGCGGCCAGCAGTATGCCGCCGAGCAGCGACCACTCATAGGCGCTGGGCGCCGCCAGCGGCAGGTAGATGCCGTAGTTGGCCTGCACGAAGCCCTGTGCCGCGCCTATGCCCACGTAAAGCAGGCTGAGCCCGAGGGCGACGCCGGCCAGCGCCAGGGCGAAGGCCTCGGCCACCAGCAGGCTGAACACGTGCCAGGGCCGCGCGCCTACCGAGCGCAGGATGGCCATTTCGCGGCGGCGTTCGTTGAGGCTGGTGAGGATCGCCGTGAGCATGCCGATCAGCCCGGTCAGCACGACGAACAGCGAGACCACGAACAGTGCCTTCTCCGCCGTGCCCATCAGGCCCCAGAGCTCCTGCAGGGCGACGCCGGGGAGGATCGCCAGCAACGGTTCGCCGTCGTATTCGTTGATCTGCCGCTGCAGGGCGAAGGTCGCCACCTTGCTCTTCAGGCCGAGCAGGAAGGCGGTGATGGCGGTTGGTTGCAGGTTCATCGCCCGCGCCTGGTCGGCGCTGATGCGGCCGTCGCCGCGCGCCGGCACGCCGTTCTTCCAGTCGACGTGCAGCGCTTCCATCCCCGCGAGGGATATGTGCAGCGTGCGATCCACCGGCGTGCCGGTGCGGGCGAGGATGCCGACCACGGTGAACGGCTTGTCGGCGTGCTGCACCAGGCTGATGGTGCTCACGCCGTGGCTGAGGACGATGTGGTCGCCGAGCTTGTAGTGCAGCGCCTCGGCTACTTCGGCGCCGAGCACCACGTCGAACAGGTCCTGGCCGAAGGGCCGGCCTTCGGCGAGCTGCAGCGCCTGGTCGTGGCCGTAGTGGTAGTGCTCGAAGTAGCTGGCGTCGGTGCCCATCACCCGGTAGCCGCGGTGTGAGTCGCCCAGGGAGATCGGGATGGCCCACTTCACCAGCGGGCTTTCCTTCACCGTCTCGAAGCTTTCCCAGCGGATGTTGTTGGTGGCGTTGCCGATGCGGAACACCGAGTAGAGCAGAAGGTTGATGGAGCCCGAGCGCGCGCCGACGATCAGGTCGGTGCCGGCGATGGTGCTGGCGAAGCTGGCGCGGGCTTCGCTGCGCACCCGCTCGACGGCCAACAGCAGGCAGGCCGAGAGGGCGATGGCGAAAACCGTGAGCAGGGCGGTGAAACGGCGGTTGGCGAGGCTGGCCAGGGCCAGGCGGAACAGGTACATGCTCAGATCCCGGGGGCGGTGGCGGCGCGGTTGAGGTCGGCCAGCGAAAGGCTGCGGTCGAACAGCCGCGCCAGGCTCTGGTCGTGGCTGAC
Source organism: Pseudomonas knackmussii B13 (assembly GCF_000689415.1). Taxonomy (NCBI): domain Bacteria; kingdom Pseudomonadati; phylum Pseudomonadota; class Gammaproteobacteria; order Pseudomonadales; family Pseudomonadaceae; genus Pseudomonas; species Pseudomonas knackmussii. The sequence goes on from NZ_HG322950.1 coordinate 722,619, forward strand.
GAACAGCAGGCTGGCGCCGGCGTCGCGGCATTCGGCGAACAGCAGTTGGAGGAAGGCTTCGCGGGCGTCGGCGTCGAGCGCCGAGGTTGGCTCGTCGGCGATCACCAGCTCCGGCTGGCCGATCAGCGCGCGCGCCGCGGCGACCCGCTGCTGCTGGCCGATCGACAGGTTGTCGGCGCGTCGCTGCTGCAGCGCCGCATCGCCCAGGCCGAGGTGCGCGAGCAGTGCGCGCGAGGCTTCGGCGACGCTGCCGTGGCGCTCTTGTGCGCGCGCCGCGCGACTGCGCGAGAAGTGGCAGGGCAGCTCGACGTTCTCCAGCACCGAGAGGAACGGCAGCAGGTTGAACTGCTGGAAGATGTAGCCGGTGTGGTCGACGCGGAAGTGATCGCGGCGCGCGGCGGAGAGCTGCGCGAGGTCCTCGCCGAGCAGGCGGATGCTGCCGCGTTGCGGCTTCTGTACGCCGCCGAGCAGGCCGAGCAGCGTGGTCTTGCCGCTGCCGGACGGGCCCTTGAGGAACAGCGTCTCGCCGCGGCGCAGGGCGAAGTGCGGGATGTCCAGCAGCTCCGCCTGGCCGGGCCAGGCGAAGCCGAGGTCGCGGAGTTCGAGCAGGTCATCCATGGCCGGTCAGAAGCTCAGCAGGCTGTTCGACGGGGTCAGCTCGGCGCCTTGCTGGCCTTTCGGGCCGATCAGCTGCACCACCAGCTTCTGGGTGGCGGGGAAGCGCTTGAACAGCGGCGCCAGGTCGAGGCTGGCGAGGGCCTCGGGCGAGGCGCAGGTCAGGGTGTAGTGGGCGTTGATGTCGGCGTGCTGGTGGCCTTCGTGCTCGTCGCCATCGTCATCGTGGTCTTCGGCCTTGGCATTGCCGAACAGCGGGCTGCTCAGCTCGACCTCGGTGACGCTGCAATTGGCCGCGACCGGCGGCACGAACAGCTCCAGCGGCTTGCCCAGCTGGATGCGGGCGGCGGCCACTGTGGCCTGGTCGGCGGCGCTGCTGGCCGGGTGCTCGAAGCCGACGAAGTTCATCGCCGGGCTGTCTACTTCCAGCTCCAGGGTCTTGCCGTCCAGCGCGACGTTGAGCTGGGCCACACCGTGCTCGTGCTTGCCGAGGCTGTGCTGGTGTTCGTCATGGGCCTGGGCGGCGGCGAAAGGGAGCAGGGCCAGGGCAAGCAGCAGAGGGCGCATCGGGGTCTCCAGCGGTTGGGATGTTTTAGGGGTTGTTACGTTATAACAAAGTGTTGCCGGCGCCTAGAGGGATTCCAATTGGCGCTCGCGATTCGGCGTGGGAGCATGCGCGCCACTCTGGAGGAAATGCCCATGCGAATTCGCGGACACATCGGCGACTGGCCGGTGGACCTGGTGCTGGAGCTGGACGAGGCGGAATGGCGGCGCCTGGGGGTGGCGCTACAGCAAGCGCCGATTGCAGTCGAGCCTGTAGCGCCTGTGGATAACCCGCCGCCATCCAGCGCGCCCGCCCGCCTCTGGCAGGCGGCCTGCGACCTGTTGCGCCAGGCCGGCAGCAGCGAAGGGCCGCAACTGCTCGACGAGCTGAGCGCCCTGGCCGGCAGCGCCGGCGCGGCCAAGGGCTTGCTGGTGCGCCTGCGGCACAGCCCGAATGTGAAGATCGAGGTGTGTGACGGAACGCAGGTGTTCAGCTGGGTGGAGGTCTGAGACGGGAGGGCTCTTCGTAGGAGCGAGCTTGCTCGCGAACGACTCCTCGGTGGAGCTGGTTCGCGAGCAAGCTCGCTCCTACAAACGATGGTTTGGTGCGGGTCAGTACAGCAGGTTGGCCAGCTTGCGGCGGTAGGTGGTGACCAGCGGGTGGTCGTTGCCGAGCAGGTCGAATACCTGCACCAGGGTCTTGCGCGGCAGGCCGTCGCCGTAGTCGCGGTTGCGCTGGAACAGGCGCAGCAGGCCGTCCATCGCCGCTTCGTACTGCTGGCGGGCGAGTTGCTGCACGGCCAGTTGGTAGGCCGCTTCGTCATCGTTGGCGTCGGCCGCGAGGCGGGTCTTCAGGGCGGCGGCGTCGGGCAGGTCGGCGGCCTGGCGAAGGAAGGTCAGCTGCGCCTTCGCGGCGGCCAGGGCCTGCTTGTGCTCGTCGCTCTTCACCGCGCCAAGCACGGTTTCCGCTTCACTAAGCTCGCCGCGTTCGGCCAGGCAGCGGGCGTACAGGATCAGCGCGGCGGCGTTGGTGTTGTCTTCGCTCAGCAGGGCCTTGAGCTGGGCCTCGGCGTCGGCGAAGCGGCTCTCGGCGAAAGCCGCCTGGGCCGCTTCCAGCGGATTGGCGGCGGGCGCGGCCGGCGGCTGCACGTGTTGCTCGAGCATCTGGCGAATCGCCGATTCCGGCTGCGCACCGGCGAAGCCGTCGAGCGGCTGGCCGTCCTTGAACAGCACCACGGTGGGCAGGCTGCGGATACCGAAGCGCATCACGATGTCCTGCTCGACATCGCAGTTGACCTTGGCCAGCAGCAGTTCCCCCTGGTACGACTCGGTGATCTGCGCGAGCAGCGGCATCAGCGATTTGCACGGGGCGCACCAGTCGGCCCAGAAGTCGACCAGCACCGGCTTGTGGAAGGAGTTCTGGATCACCAGCTGGTCGAAGTTGGCCGAGCTGACGTCGAAGATGTAGGGGGTATCGCTCATGGGGGCTCTCGTCGTGCGCAGGGGCGATGAATTCGGGGTGCCACTATAAGTGGGGGCGCGGCGTGGGGAAACAAGCACGGGTCGACCAGCCTCTGCGCCTGTGCGTAGGTGGGATTGCTTTTTGTGGGAACGACCGGACGGCCTTATCTCTCGCGCCGTGCGTGGTACAGGCTGACCTTGCGGAATTCGTGGGGCTCGGCCAGGTCCGGCCAGGTGCAGGCGTCGAGGATGTCCAGGCGCCGGTATAGCGGGTGCTGGAAGTCGCGGACCCGCGAGTCGGCCACCAGGGCTTCGCGGCCGCGGCCGAGGAAGGCGTCGAGCAGCGGCAGGTTGGCGCGGTCGTAGAGCACGTCGGCGACCAGGATCAGGTCGTAGTCGTCGGCTTCCTTGAAGAAATCGTCGGAATAGCTCAGCTCCACGCCATTGAGCTCGGCGTTCGCGCGGCTGGCGGCCAGGGCCAGCGGGTCGAGGTCGCAGGCCACCACTTCGCGGGCGCCGGCCTTGACCGCGGCGATGGCGGCGATGCCGGAGCCGGCGCCGAAGTCCAGCACGCGCTTGCCGGCGACCCACTCCGGGTGCTCGGCCAGCCAGCGTGCCATGGCCAGGCCGCTGGCCCAGCAGAAGCACCAGTAGGGCGGCTCTTCGAGGATGCGCCGGGTTTCCTCGGGGTTGAACTGGCGATCCATGTTGTCGGCGTCGATCAGCCACAGCGAGAGCTCGGTGCCGGGCAGGCGCTCGGCGACCAGGCGCGCGTCGCCGAGCAGTTCGACGAGGGCCTGCTGCAACTCGCGCGGCGGATTCACGGTGCCTGCTCCAGGCGCAGTTCGCCGAGGGCCTGCGATTGCGCAGCGGCGATCGGGATGGGGCGCAGGCGCCAGGCCAACTGGCCGTTCTGCGCGACCCGCACGTGCAGCTCGACGCGTGCGCCGGCTGGGAAGGCGCTCGGATCGAAGCGCAGGCTGAAGGGCAGGGCGCCGCCGTTGCCGAGCAGGTCGAGGCTGGCGAGGGCACCTTGCGGGTGATCGCGTTGGTCCATCAGCAGCAGCGCCACTTCCACTTCCGCGCCGGCCGGCAGGTAGCCACGGGCACTGGTGATAGTGCCGGACAGTTCGCGCTGGTTGGCCGGCAGCGGCGCGCTGGCCTTGGCCTGCGACATGGCGGACGGCTGCTCGGGAGCGGGTTGCTTGCTCGAGCAGGCGGCCAGCAGTGCCAGGGTGAAGAGGCAGAGGAGGCGGAGTGGCATGGGGCGGTGTCCCTCGCGACGGATTCCAGGGCGGCGTGTATAGCCTAAAGTGTGGGGCTTGTCTTGCGGGAATGCTCGGCTGGTCGATGGGCAGCAGCGGATGCGCTACCATTGGCGATCTTTCTGTAGGGCCTTTCCTGCCATGCATTGTCCGTTCTGCGCTGCCAATGACACCAAAGTCATCGACTCGCGCCTGGTCGCCGAGGGCGATCAGGTCCGCCGCCGCCGCGAATGCCTGGCCTGCGGCGAGCGCTTCACCACCTTCGAGACCGCCGAGCTGGTCATGCCGCGCCTGATCAAGCAGGACGGCAGCCGCCAGCCGTTCGACGAGGACAAGCTGCGCGCCGGCATGCAGCGCGCGCTGGAGAAGCGTCCGGTGGGCGTCGATCGCCTGGAAGAAGCCATCGCCCACATCAAGCACAAGCTGCGCGCGACCGGTGAGCGCGAGGTGAAGTCGCGGGTGCTCGGCGAGTTGGTGATGGCCGAGCTGCAGAAGCTCGACGAAGTCGCCTACATCCGCTTCGCCTCGGTCTACCGGCGCTTCCAGGACCTCAACGAGTTCCGCGAAGAGATCGAGCGCCTGGCGCGCGAGCCGTCCAAGGAATGAGCGCCGTCGACCAGGCCCATATGGCGCGCGCGCTGGAACTGGCGCGCAAGGGGCTCTATTCGACCCATCCGAATCCGCGCGTCGGCTGCGTGATCGTCAAGGACGGCCAGGTGCTCGGCGAAGGCTGGCACGTCCGCGCAGGCGAACCGCACGCCGAGGTCCACGCCCTGCGCCAGGCCGGCGAGCAAGCCCGCGGCGCCACCGCCTACGTGACCCTGGAACCCTGCAGCCACTTCGGCCGTACGCCGCCGTGCGCCGACGCCCTCGTCAAAACCGGCGTTTCCCGCGTCGTGGCGGCCATGCAGGACCCCAACCCGCAAGTCGCCGGACGCGGCCTGCTGCGTCTGGCCGAGGCCGGCATCGAGGTTTCCTCCGGCGTGCTGGAGGCCGAGGCCCGCGAGCTCAACGTCGGCTTCATCAAGCGCATGGAGTGCGGCCTGCCGTTCGTCCGCGTGAAGCTGGCGATGAGCCTGGATGGCCGCACCGCCATGGCCAGTGGCGAGAGCCAGTGGATTACTGGCCCGGCCGCGCGCCGTGCGGTGCAGCGCCTGCGTGCGCGCTCCAGCGTGGTGCTCTCTGGCGCCGATACCGTGCTGCTGGACGACGCCCGCCTCACCGTGCGCCCCGACGAGCTGGGCCTAGACACCGAGCAGACTGCCCTGGCCGCCGCGCGTCAGCCGCTGCGCGTGCTGGTCGATGGCCACCTGCGGGTGCCGCTGGATGCGCCTTTCTATCGGGCCGGGCCGGTGCTGGTCGCCAGTTGCGCTGCGCGCGAGGGCTTCGCCGCCGACGGTCGCGAGCTGCTCGTCGTGCCGGGTAGCGATGGCCATGTCGATCTGCCGCAGTTGCTCGCCGAACTGGGCCGGCGCGGTGTCAACGAGGTGCTGGTGGAAGCCGGTCCGCGCCTGGCTGGCGCCTTCGCTCGCCAGGGGCTGGTGGACGAGTACCAGATCTTCGTGGCGCCCAAGCTGCTCGGTTCCAGCGCCCGTCCGCTGCTGGAGCTGCCGCTGGAGAAGATGGCCGAGGCGCGCGAGCTGCGCATCCTCGACATCCGGGCGGTGGGCGACGACTGGCTGGTCACTGCGCGTCCCGCCTGAAGCGTTCCGATCCGATTTCCTCATCCTTCCCGCGAATGCGGAGACTCACCCAACTGAATCTTCCGACTTGCGGCCGCCTGTGGTAAAACGCCACACGCGGCCGGCTTTGCAACGGCCGCGATTGACGTTCTCAGGGCGGGGTGCAAGTCCCCACCGGCGGTAATGGCGCGCAATGCGTCTAGCCCGCGAGCGCTTGCCACGACCGGCTTTCACGGCGGAGCGGCAAGGTCAGCAGACCCGGTGCGATTCCGGGGCCGACGGTAACAGTCCGGATGAAGAGAGAACGGGATGAGCCTGCGCTCGGCGTGCCTGCGCGCGTCCGCAAAAGTCCCTTCGATCCGATTTGCCCTGTTTTTCCCAAAACAGGAGTTCAGTTGCATGCACCACCCCTTCGTTTTCCGTCCGCTGGCCCGTGCCGGCGCGCAGCCGCATAGCGCTGCCCAGGAGGCCCCATGTTCACCGGCATAATCGAAGCCATCGGCACCATCCGCTCGATCACCCCCAAGGGCGGTGACGTGCGCCTCTACGTGCAGACCGGCAAGCTGGACCTCGGCGACGTCAAGCTCGGCGACAGCATCGCGGTCAACGGCATCTGCCTCACCGCCGTGGACCTGCCCGGCGACGGCTTCTGGGCCGACGTCAGCCGCGAAACCCTCGCGCGCACCGCCTTCCACCAGCTCAAGGTCGGCAGCAAAGTGAACCTGGAGAAGGCCCTGACCCCGACCACCCGCCTGGGCGGCCACCTGGTCAGCGGCCACGTCGACGGCGTCGGCGAGATCGTCAAGCGCGAGGATAACGCCCGCGCCATCCAGTTCACCGTGCGCGCGCCGCGTGAGCTGGCCAAGTACATCGCGCTCAAGGGCTCGATCACCGTCGACGGCACCAGCCTGACGGTCAACGCCGTGAACGGCGCCGAGTTCGAGCTGACCATCGTCCCGCACACCCTGGTCGAGACGATAATGGACGACTACCGCCCGGGCCGTGAGGTCAACCTCGAGGTCGACCTGCTGGCGCGCTACCTCGAGCGCCTGCTGCTCGGCGACAAGGCCGCCGAGCCCAGCGCCCCTGGCATCACCGAAGCATTCCTGGCCGAAAACGGCTTCATGAAGCACTGATTAGGAGCTGCCCAGATGGCACTCAACAGCATCGAAGAACTGGTCGAAGACATCCGCCAAGGCAAGATGGTCATCCTCATGGATGACGAGGACCGCGAGAACGAAGGTGACCTGATCATGGCCGCCGAGTGCGTCCGCACCGAAGACATCAACTTCATGGCCAAGCACGCCCGCGGCCTGATCTGCATGCCGATGACCCGCGAGCGTTGCGAGCGCCTCGGCCTGCCGCTGATGGTGCAGCGCAACGGTTCCGGCTTCGGCACCAAGTTCACCGTTTCCATCGAGGCCGCCGAAGGCGTGACCACCGGCATCTCCGCCGCCGACCGCGCCCGCACCGTGCAGGCCGCCGCCGCCAAGAATGCCGTGGCTGCCGATATCGTCAGCCCCGGCCACATCTTCCCGCTGATGGCCCAGCCCGGCGGCACCCTGGCTCGCGCCGGCCACACCGAAGCTGCCTGCGACCTGGCGCGCATGGCCGGTTTCGAGGCTTCCGGGGTGATCTGCGAGATCATGAACGACGACGGCACCATGGCCCGCCGTCCGGAACTGGAAGAATTCGCCAAGCAGCACGGCATCAAGATCGGCACCATCGCCGAGCTGATCCACTACCGGCTGATCCACGAGCGCACCGTCGAGCGCCTGGCCGAACAGCCGCTGGACACCGAGCTCGGCCAGTTCAAGCTGATCACCTACCGCGACTCCGTGGAAGGCGAAGTGCACCTGGCGCTGACCCTCGGCAGCATCTGCGCCGAAGAAGCGACCCTGGTGCGCGTGCACAACATGGACCCGCTGCGCGACCTGCTGATGGTCAACCAGGCCGGTCGCTGGAACCTGCGCGCGGCCATGGCCAAGGTGGCCGAAGCCGGCCGTGGCGTGGTGCTGCTGCTCGGTCACCAGATCGGCGGCGAGGACCTGCTGGCCCATGTGCGCGAAATCGCCAACCCGGCGGCGGCGCCCAAGCCGACCACCACCTACAGTACGGTAGGGGCCGGTTCGCAGATCCTGCGCGACCTCGGCGTGCGCAAGATGCGCCTGATGTCGGCGCCGATGCGCTTCAACGCGATATCCGGTTTCGACCTGGAAGTTGTAGAATACCTGCCCGCTGAATGACCGCCTGCCGCCGCGCCCCGCGCGCGGCGGCCGTGCCTCAGCCCATTTCTTTCGGGGTGCCCCGAGCGCCCCGGCTCTTTAGACAAACGAGACCTGTCCATGACCCTGAAGACCATCGAAGGTACCTTCATCGCCCCCAAAGGCCGTTTCGCCCTGGTGGTCGGCCGCTTCAACAGCTTCGTCGTCGAAAGCCTGGTGAGCGGCGCCATCGATGCCCTGGTTCGCCACGGCGTCGCTGAAAGCGAAATCACCATCATCCGTGCCCCGGGCGCCTTCGAGATCCCGCTGGTAGCGCAGAAAGTCGCCAAGCGCGGCGAGTTCGACGCCATCATCGCCCTCGGCGCGGTCATCCGTGGCGGCACCCCGCATTTCGAGTATGTCGCCGGTGAGTGCACCAAGGGCCTGGCCCAGGTCTCCCTGCAGTTCGACGTACCGGTCGCCTTCGGCGTGCTGACCGTCGACTCCATCGAACAGGCCATCGAGCGTTCCGGCACCAAGGCCGGCAACAAAGGCGCCGAAGCCGCGCTGTCCGCCCTGGAAATGGTGAGCCTGCTGTCGCAGCTGGAGGCCAAGTGAGCAACACCGACAACGGTGCTCCGGCCAAACCGGCCAAGCCGAACAAGATCGCCATGCGCCGCAAGGCCCGCAGCCTCGCGGTGCAGGCCCTGTACTCCTGGCACATGGCCGGTCAGTCGCTGAACGAGATCGAGGCGAGCTTCCGCACCGAGAACGATTTCAGCGACGTCGACGGCGCCTACTTCCACGAGATCCTGCATGGCGTGCCGCGCCTGAAGAGCGAGCTGGACGAGGCGTTCACGCCCTGCCTGGATCGCGCGCTGGACGAGGTCGACCCGGTCGAGCTGGCGATCCTGCGCCTGGCCACCTACGAGCTGCGCGTGCGCCTGGACGTGCCGTACAAAGTGGTGATCAACGAAGGCATCGAGCTGGCCAAGACCTTCGGCGCCACCGACGGCCACAAGTTCGTCAACGGCGTGCTGGACAAGCTGGCACCGCGCCTGCGCGCGGCCGAGCTGCGCGGCGCGAAGCGCTGAGGCTTCGTTCGCGCCGGCATGGGTGAGTTCGAGCTGATCCGCCGCTACTTCGCCGCGGCCGCCTGTGCGGCCGCGAGCGAAGGCGTCGCGCTGGGCATCGGCGACGACTGCGCCTTGCTGACGCCGGCCGCCGGCCAGCAGCTTGCGGTATCCACCGACACCCTGGTGGCCGGCGTGCACTTCCCCGCACTCTGCGATCCCTTCCTGCTCGGCCAGCGTGCCCTGGCAGTCTCCGCCAGCGACCTGGCCGGGATGGGCGCCGCGCCCCTGGCGTTCACCCTCGCGCTGACCCTGCCCGAAGCCGATCCGGACTGGCTGGAAGCCTTCGCCCGCGGACTCAACCGCATGGCCGAGGATTGCAAGCTGGCGCTGGTCGGTGGCGACACCACACGTGGCCCGCTGAGCATGACCCTGACCGTTTTCGGCCAGGTTCCAGCTGGCCAGGCGTTGACCCGCGCCGGCGCACGAGTCGGCGACCTGCTCTGCGTCGGTGGTCCGGTGGGCGAGGCGGGCGGTGCGCTGGAGCTGGTGCTTGGCCGCCTGGCTGCCGAACCCGAAGTGGCCGAACCCTTGCTCGCCCGCTACTGGTCGCCGCAACCGCAGCTGGCCCTCGGTCAGGCGCTGCGCGGCCGCGCCACGGCGGCGCTGGACGTTTCCGACGGCCTGCTCGCCGACTGCGGGCATATCGCCCGTGCATCCGGCGTGGCCCTGGTCATCGAGGCCGAGCGCCTGCCCGTGAGCGAGCCGCTGGAAGCGCTGCTTGGTGCGGAGCGTGCGCTGCAGGCCAAGCTCGGCGCCGGCGACGACTACGTCATTGCCTTCACCTTGCCGCCGTCCGAACTGCCCGCCTTGCAGGCGCAATGGCCAGCGTTGGCGGTGATCGGACGGGTGGAAGCGGGCAGCGGTGTGCGCGTGCTGGACCGCAGCGGTCACGACATAACGCCGCGACAGGGCGGCTACCTGCATTTCACGGAGTGACAGTGACAGAGCATCCCCATCAGGCCCCGGCCCAGCCGGTGCCGCCTTCGGTCTGGCGCAACCCCTGGCACTTCCTGGCCTTCGGCTTCGGCTCCGGCACCCTGCCCAAGGCACCGGGCACCTGGGGTTCGCTGGTCGCCATCCCGTTCGTTCCGCTGTGGCAGATGCTGCCGGACTGGGGCTACTGGCTGATGCTCGGGATCACCATGCTGTTCGGCTTCTGGCTGTGCGGCAAGGTGGCCGACGACCTGCGCGTGCACGACCACGAAGGCATCGTCTGGGACGAGATGGTCGGCATGTGGATCACCCTCTGGCTGGTGCCGGAAGGTTGGGTCTGGCTGCTGGTCGGCTTCCTGGCGTTCCGCTTCTTCGACATCCTCAAGCCCTGGCCGATCCGCTGGATCGACCGCCACGTCCACGGCGGAGTCGGCATCATGCTCGACGACCTGCTCGCCGGCGTCTTCGCCTGGCTGGCCATGCAGGGCCTGGTCTGGGCCTGGGTGCACTGGCTGTTCTGACAAGCCGATCGCGTCACTGACGCTGGCGTGTTGCCAGTGTATGTTTGCATCCACCACCGCTTCCTGCCGACTAGGAGTCGATCATGCTGCGCGCGTTGCTTGCCCTGACCCTTTCTCTCGCCGCCGTAGCGCAAGCCGCGCCGCAGGTGCGGGTCGTCGGCCTGTTCCCCAATGCGGCAGTGGTCAACATCGACGGCCAGCGCAAGTTCCTCAAGGTCGGCGAGACGGGGCCGCAAGGCGTGCAGGTAATCAGCGCCGACAGTCACAAGGCGGTGCTGCGGGTGAATGGCGTCGAGCAGACCTTCGACCTCAGCCGCGAATACAACGCCAGTGGCTATTCCGCGCCGGCCCCGGCGCAGGAAATGGGCATCGCTCGCAACACCGACGGGCATTACTGGGTGTCCGGCTCGATCAACGGTCAGACCGCGCAATTCCTGATCGACACCGGCGCCACCACCATTGCGATGAACGATGAACAGGCGCGGCGCCTGGGCATCGATTACCGCGTCGTCGGCAAACCCATGGTCGCCTCCACGGCCAGCGGCACGGTGCAAGGCTGGCGCGTCACCCTGAACAGCGTGAAGCTCGGCGGCATCGAGGTGCTCGGCGTCGACGCCAGCGTGCTGGAAGGCGGCTTCCCTACCGAGATCCTGCTCGGCATGAGCTACCTCAACCGCGTCGGTTGGCGGGAAGACCAGGGCATGATGTACATCCAGTCCAAGCATTGACGCCGGTCGCGCGGCCGCGCGTTCCATCGATGGCGTCGATTCTTATGTTGCGGAATTCGCGATGACCGGCGCGCCGGCACTGCTGTTACAATGCCGGCTCCTTTCTACTGTCTGACTTTCAGGAGTTTCCGGTGTCCGTCGTGTTCGTCGCCGTCTCCAAACTGCCCACTCCCTTCGGCGAGTTCAACATGCATGGCTTCCTCGACGAGGAGACCGGCAAGGAACATGTCGCCCTGACCATGGGCGAGATCGACGACGGTCAACCGGTACTCGGCCGCCTGCATTCCGAATGCCTGACCGGCGACGCGCTGTTCAGCCTGCGCTGCGACTGCGGCTTCCAGCTGGAAGGCGCGCTCTCGGCCATCGCCCGCGAAGGCCGTGGCGTGCTGCTCTACCTGCGCCAGGAAGGTCGTGGCATTGGCCTGCTGAACAAGATCCGCGCCTACGCCCTGCAGGACGAAGGTGCGGACACCGTGGAAGCCAACCTCAAGCTCGGCTTCGGCGCCGACCAGCGCGACTACGCGATGTGCCTGCCGATGCTGAAGCACCTGGGCGTCTGCTCGCTGAAGCTGATGACCAACAACCCGCGCAAGGTGAAGGCGCTGGAAGGCTACGGCATCACCGTCGCCGAGCGCGTCCCCCTGCAGAAGGGCCTCAACCCGCACAACAAGCGCTACCTGGCGACCAAGGCCGGCAAGCTCGGGCACATGCTCGGCGAGCTGCACCAGGGCGAGGCGGAGATCGAGGCGCAGTGAATCGCGCCGCCGAGCACGGCCGCCTGGCCGGGCGCTGGTGGTTGCATCTGCTGTTGGCGCTCGGCCCGCTCTTCGCGCTGCTGACCTGGGGTCGCGAGTTCGACGAACTGGCCGTCCTCGCCACGCCGCTCTACATCGCCGCACTGGTCTCGATGTATTTCACCCTGCCGCTGTTCCGCCGCTACAAGCTGGCGCTGATAGCCGCCGGCAAGGCCCGCGATGCCGACGATGAGCCGGAGCGCTGGAGCGAATTGGCCCGCACCTGGCGCAACGGCGTGCTCGGTGCAAGCCTGCCGGCCTGGATTGGCGCGCTGGCCTGCTTCACCGACCTATCCGGTGTCGCGCTCATTCTCCTCGGCCTGACCAGCCTGCTGATCTTCTGGCTCTACCGCATCCCGCGCCTGATCGTCTGATGCGCCGGGCCGCCGCTGTCCTGCTGTTGCTCCTGGGTCTGCCGGCGCTGGCCGCGCAAAGAGTGATCAGCCTCGCTCCTTCGATGACTGACAGCGTGCTCGAATTGGGCGCGGAAGATCGTCTGGTCGCGGTGCTCGATGGCGACGTCCGCCCACCGCAGTTGGCCGCGCTGCCCTCGGTGGGTCGCTACGGCCAGCTCGACATGGAGCGCCTGCTGAGCCTGCGTCCGGACCTGCTGCTGGTCTGGCCCGGCAGCATTCCCGAAGCCCAGCTGGCGCGCCTGCGGGAGTTCGGCATTCCCCTCTACATCGCCGAGCCGCATCGGCTCGACGACGTGCCACAGCAACTGGAAGACCTGGCCGCGCGCCTGGGCGCGGAGCAAAAGGGCAAGGCACTGGCCGACGACTTCCGCCGACGCATCGCCGACCTGCGCCAGCGCTATGCGCGGCCGCGACCGCTGCGGTTGTTCTATCAGGTCTGGAACCAGCCGCTGTACACCCTTGGCGGGCGTCAGGTGGTCAGCGATGCGCTGGAAGTCTGCGGCGCGCGCAACCTGTTTGCCGACCTGACGCTGCCGGCGCCGCAGGTGGGAATGGAGTCGGTATTGGCGCGCGATCCGGAAGTGATCCTGGCGCCCAACGCCGAGCAGCTCGCCGAATGGCGCAACATGCCGCAGCTCAGCGCCACGCGCCTCGGGCAGCTCTGGGTATTGCCCGACCGCAACCTGGAGCGGCCGAGCTACGCGATGCTCGCGGCGACCGAGAAGCTCTGCAGCCTGCTCGCCGGGGCGAAGCCGGCGGCGCCGTGATCTTCGCGGATAAGATCCGCTCCTACACAGGACACCCCCTGTAGGAGCGGCCCACGGCCGCGATTCGCGGGCATGGCCCGCTCCTACGGCGAACCCCCGTTGGCTCAGAACCCTTCCAGCACGATCTTGCCCTTGGCCGTACCGCTCTCCAGCAGCGCATGGGCACGACGCAGGTTGGCGGCGTCGATGCGGCCGAAATGCTCGCCCAGGGTGGTGCGCAGCACGCCTTCGTCGATGAGGTTCGAGACGCGGTTCAGCAGCTTGTGCTGCTCGATCATGTCGTCTGTCTGGAACATCGAGCGGGTGTACATGAACTCCCAGTGCAGCGACAGGCTCTTCTGCTTGAGCAGGCCGACGTTGAGGCTCGCCGGGTCGTCGATCAGTGCGAGGCGGCCCTGGGGACGCAGGCTGGCGACGATCTGTTCGAGGTGTGCGTCGGTGTGGGTCAGGCTGGCGACGTGCGTGACCTCACCGATGCCGATGCGCTTGAGCTCCTCGCTCAGCGGCTTGCTGTGATCGATCACGTGATGGGCGCCGAGGTTGCGCACCCATTCCTGGGTATCCGCGCGCGAGGCGGTGCCGATCACGGTTGCGCTGGTCAGGCAGCGCGCCAGCTGGGTGAGGATCGAGCCGACGCCGCCGGCGGCGCCAACGATCAGCAGGCTCTGCCCGGCGCTGGCTGCGCCCTCGGCGATCTGCAGACGCTCGAACAGCAGCTCCCAGGCGGTGATGCTGGTCAGCGGCAGGGCTGCGGCCTGGGCGAAGTCGAGGCTCTGCGGCATGGCGCCGACGATGCGCTCGTCGACCACCTGCAGCTCGGCATTGCTGCCTGCGCGGGTCAGGTCGCCGGCGTAGAACACCTTGTCGCCAGGGCGGAACAGGCTGACTTCGCTACCCACCGCGCGGACCACGCCGGCGGCGTCCCAGCCGAGCACCTTGTACTCGCCGGCTGGCGGCTCGGCGCGCTGGCGCACCTTGGTGTCCACCGGGTTGACCGAAATGGCGCGGACTTCCACCAGCAGGTCGCGCGGGCCCGGCACGGGCTCCGGCAACTGGATGTCGAGCAGGGCGTCGGCGGCGTCGATAGGGCGGCTGTGGCTGTAGCCGATGGCTTTCATGGCGGGCTCCTTCAGTCGATGCGGTTCATCAGGCGGATGTCGAGTTCGGCCAGGTCCGCCTGGGTCGCCTTGACGAAGGCCTGGAAGTGCTCGCTGGCCTCGTGTTCGGCGAGGGCTGCCTCGTCGCGCCATTGCTCGACCATGTAGATCAGGTCCGGGTCCTTGCGGTCGCGGTGCATGTCGTACTGGATGCAGCCGGCTTCGGCGCGCGAGGGAACGCGCAGTTCGGCCAACTGCGCCTGCAGGGCGTCGGCGCGTCCGGGTTTGGCGCGGATGATGGCGATCAGGGTCAAGGGAGTGCTCATGGGGCTCGGTCCTTGCGGGGTGAACGATGGGCGCATGCTCCACTCTTTCTTGGCGAAGAAAAACCGGGTAGGAAGAAAGTCTCTTTCAAAGGAAATTTGAAAATGCTGCGTCTCGATGACCTGCAGGTATTCGTTCGCACGGCCGAGCGCGGCAGTCTGTCCGCCGCCGCCCGCGAGCTGGACGTCTCGCCGGCCGTGGCCAGTGCTGCGCTCAAGCGCCTGGAGGCGGCGCTGCAAACGCGGCTGTTCGCCCGCTCCACACGCAGCTTGCGGCTGACCGCAGAGGGCGAGCTGTTCCTGGCCCACGCTCGCGCCTCGTTGCAGAGCCTGGAGGACGGTCGCCAACTGCTGGCCGGTGGACGCAGCGAGATCGCCGGAGTACTGCAGGTTTCGGCGCCTTCCGATCTGGGGCGCAACGTGTTGCTGCCTTGGTTCGACGAGTTCCAGGCGCAGCATCCGCGTCTACAGCTGCGCCTGCTCATCAGCGACCGCCAGGCCGATCTCTACCGCCAGCCAGTGGACGTGGCTATCCGCCTTGGCCAGCCGCCGGACTCCAGCCTCGTTGCGTTGCCGCTGGCTGCCGACAACCGTCGCGTGCTCTGCGGCGCGCCGGCCTACTTCGCGCGCCATGGGCGGCCGCAGCAGCCGGACGACCTGTTGCGCCACAACTGCCTGCTGTACATGCTCGCCGGCCGCGCGCACGAGCGCTGGAGCTTCGCCGACGGCAAGCGCAGCCAGGTGGTAACGGTGAGCGGCGACCGCATTTGCGACGACGCCGACGTGGTGCGGCGCTGGGCGGTGGCGGGGCGGGGGCTGGTCTACAAGTCCTGGCTGGATGTGGCGGCCGACGTACGCGCCGGGCGCCTGGAGGTGGTGCTGGCGGACTACCAGGGCGAGCCGGCACCGCTGAACCTGTTCTGCACCCACCGCGCGCAACTGAGTCGGCCGGTGACCCTGCTACGCGAGTTCATCCAGCAGCGATGCGCCGAGTTGCAGCGCGAGCGCCCCTGGCGTTAGAGCGGTCGGTAGCGCGCCACGGCGAGGTTCAGGTCCCAGCCGACGGACAGGCCTAACACCAGCAGCAACGCCGGCACGATCCACCACCAGACCCGCTTCGGCAGCGCCGGCAGCGGCTGATGCCACTGCGCCAGGCCGAGCGCGGCGGCGCAGACGCCAGCGGCCAGCAGCGCGCCGGCGATCACGTCGCTCGGCCAGTGCGCGCCCAGGTAGATGCGCGACCCGGCGATCCAGGTGGCCGGCAGCATCGCCAGCAATAGCCAGGTCAGGCGCACCCGCGGCGAGCTCTCGCGGCTGGCCAGCACGCCGAGCACGAGGAAGCAGGCGAAGGACGCCGAAGCGTGGCCGCTGGGCATGCTGAAGGCGCTCAACGGATCGGCGATCACCTCCGGGCGGGCGCGGGCGAACAGGTGCTTGAGCCCGCCGTTGGCCAGTGCCGTTGCCAGCAGGGCTCCACCAGCGAAAAACGCCTGGCGCCACTGGCGGAAGACCAGCAGCAGGGCGCTGAGCAGTACGCCGACGATGAGCTGGGTGCGGAAGTCGCCAAGGCGGGTCACTGCCACCATCACCTGGTCGAGCAGCGGATGGCGCTCTTCCTGCACCAGCGTCATCAGGCCGTGGTCGAGGGCATCCAGGTGCGGCCAGCCGATCAGCAGCGCCAGCAGCAGCGCGAGGCTGAGCCCGGCGGCGATCGGCGTGGTGTGCCGATGGCCCTTGAGATTGGCGTGGATCAGCGGGCCGCCTAGCAGCGCCAGGCCGCCGGCGATCACCGCCAGTTCCGGCCAGAAACCTTCCGGCAGGGGCAGGCGCAGGGCCGCACCGGTGGTCCAGCCGGGCAGCAGGTACGCCACCGACCAGCCGGCGGCGGCCAGGATCGATACGGCCAGGAAGCGTCCGAAGGGCATGTCGAGCATGCCGGCGACCAGCGGCAGGAATGGCCGCAAGGCGCCGATGAAGCGTCCGACCAGCAGGCTCGCGACGCCATAGCGGGAGACGAAGCCCTCGGCGCCGGCCAGCCATTCCGGGTGATGGCGCAGCAACGGCAGGCGGCGGATGTCCTGGTGGAAGCGCCGGCCCAGCCAGTACGAAGACAGGTCGCCAAGCATGCCGCCGGCGAACGCCAGCAGCAGCGTCTCGCCCAGCCCCAACGCCCCGCCACCGGCAAGCACGGCCAGGGCGAAGAGCATCACCACGCCGGGCAGCACCAGGCCGACTACGGCCGCGCACTCGAGGAAGGCCACGAGGAAAACGGTCAGACCGAGCCACTGCGGGTGGCTGGCGATCCACTGGTTGAAGACTTCCAGGTTCATGGGCGATGGGCTTCCGAGCTGTCCAGCAGATAGTAGTCACGGCCTTCGACCTGACCGCGGCGCAAGGGGTTTCGTGTGCAGAAGGGCGCGAAGGCGGCGTCGACGAAGCGGTACATCAGGTGCTCGTCGCGGCCGTGGGGAATGCCCAGGCGGGTGGCCTGGATGACTTGAGCCGGCGTTTCGCCGAGGTCGTCGACGAACAGCCGCTGGGTATCGAAACGCTGCGCGTCCCAGTCCGGCACCTTCAGGCCCATGGCCTTGCACAGCAGGGTCTGGCCGGCGCAGAGCTTGCCCAGCGGGCGCTCGCTGCCGTCGGCGGCGGGGTTGAGCTGGCGCATGCGAGCGATGGCTTCGTCGCCGCTGACGCGGTCCATCCACGGATGGCCGGACTTGATCAGCACGGCATTGCCGGCGCCGCCGGCGCTGAAGTTCAGCGAGTCGCCGCCGCGCGCGTAGTACATGTAGATGTGCCCGCCGTCGAGGAACAGCGCCTTGCGCTTCTCGGTGTAGCCGAGCGAGGCATGGCTGCCTTTCTCGGCCAGGTAATAGGCCTCGGTCTCGATGATCCGTGCCGACAGCCAGAGGTCGCCGAGGCGGTGACGGATGACCTTGCCGAGCAGTTCGCGGGCTACGGTCTGGGCGTCGCGGTCGAAGAAAGTGTCGGGCAGCGGGCGGGCATCGGCCCAGGGCAAACCAAGGATGGGATCGGCGGGCATGGGATTGTCGTGGTCGCAGGGCGCTCTTAGGCTGGCGGATGATAACAACAAGAGACTGAATCATGACTGAACGCGTCCGTGCCGACAGCGCGCACATCACCCCCAGTGCGCACTACACCGGTTATGTCTGGTTCCGTCACCAGCTCGCCGAGCCGGCCTTCGCCACCGCCTTCGGGCGCTGGGTGCACGGCTGCGTGACGCCGATCAACTGGGGCGCGCGCCTGGGCTTCGGTCTCGACATCGAGGACTTCCTGCTGCAGCGCCATCTGTTGATAGATGCACAACTGCGCCAGGCCATCGAACAGCGCGGCGCGACCCAGGTAGTCGAGATCGCCTGCGGCCTGTCTCCTCGCGGAAGACGCTTCCGCCAGCGTTATCCGCAGCTCGATTACCTTGAGGCCGACCTGCCGCCAATGGCTGCGCGCAAGGCGGCGTTGCTCGACGGCCAAGGCTGGCTCGACGAACGCCACCGCGTGCGCAGCGTGGACATTCTTGCCGAGGACGGGCCGCAGAGCCTCTCCGCACTCTTTGCCAATCTCGACCGCAAGCGCCCCTTGGTGGTTATCACCGAGGGCCTGGTGAACTACTTCCAGCGCCCGCTGATCGAGGATTTCTGGACGCGCCTGGCACGGGTATTGGCCGACTTCCCGCAAGCTACCTACCTCACCGAGCTTTACCCCGACCTGCGCGAGCACCCGCGCTACCGGCAGATCCGCTGGGGCGTCGGGCTGATCGGCCGGCTGACCCGCGGCGGTTATCCACTGCATTACCGCAGCGAGGCGGAGATCGCCGAAGCCTTCCGCCGCTGCGGATTTGCCGCCGTGGATGTGCTCAACCCGCAGGAGCACAGTGCCGAGCTGGGCCTTGCGCAGGGGCGTATGCCAAGCCTGGTGCGGGTGATCGAGGCGAGGACGTAGGGCGTACAACCGTTCGCGGTTGTACACCGTTACTCCAACGCATTACGCGGCGCGGGCGCCTTGTTGCATCGGCACCACGACTGCCGCGAGCGTGGCGCTGGCCTGCGGTTCGCCGTGGGGGAAGATGAAGGCAAAGCCGTCTGCCGTGCGGCGCAGCGGCAATACGTCCAGTTCGGCCATGCCGCTGGCTGCCAAGCGCCAGCCGCGTTGGGGGATATCCCGTGGCAGTTCGGCGCGGACCAGACCGCCGAAGTACCCCAGCTCCGCCAACTCGCACGGCCATTCGCCGCCATCGGCGTGGCGCAGCAGGGCGCGCGGCTGCGCCGGCGGCAGGCGCGGCTCGAAGCGGCGCTCCAGGTGCAACAACTGCTGGCGCTGGAAGCGCGTGCTGCCGGCAGCGTTCGGCGGTAGTGCCCGGCCATCCAGGAAAGGCGTGTAGAGCCGGGCGCAGGCGCCGCGCCGCTCGAACTGCGCCAGGTGGTCGGCATCGTGGATCAGGGCGAATTCGGCGTCGGCGCAGGCGTGGGCGAACTCGGCGTGTTCCCAGGGCTGGGTGAAGTGGTCGTATTCGCCGGCCAGCACCAGGGTCGGGCACTGCGGATGGCGCTCGAAGCCGCCGAAGGCGAGCAGCCTGCGGCTGTTCTGCCGGTAGCGCTCGACTTCTGCCGGAGTGAGGCGCTGCAACTGGCGCAGCAGGGCCTTGCGGAAGACCGGGGAAACGCCGGTGTCGGCCAGCCGCAGCGGGTTGACCAGGCCGGTCAGCACGCCGTTGGCGAAGGGCTCGTGCTGGCCCAGGTCGAGGCGGGCGAGGGCCTCTTCCAGCAGGGCGCGGGCGCCGGGGCGGCCGAAGGCGGTGATGCCGGCCAGCAGCAGGCGCGCGCAGCGCCGCGGATGACGGGCGGCGAACAGGGCAGCCAGCGCCGAGCCGTAGGACAGGCCGATCGGCATCAGCGGTGGCAGTTGCAGCTCCTCGGCGAAGGCGGCGATCAGGTCGGCGAGGTCTTCCAGACTGAGCTCCGGGGCGAGCTGCAGGTTGCCGCCCTGGCTGGGCAGGTCGAGCAGGATCACCGGGTGCTCGGCGAGCAGTTCGCTGACCTCGCTGGCGAACGAGCGAAAGCTCTGGAACGCCCCGCCCAGCAGCAGGACGGGCGGGCGCGCGTCGTCGGCGCGCAGGGCGAAGGCCTGGTAATGCAGTTGCCAGCGTCCCAGTTCGAGCACCGCCGGAGGGGCAGTGAGGGCCTGGGCGCTGTAATCGGTGCGATAGCGCATGGCGAATCTCCGGCGGTGGGCCGCCTCTTATCGTTATTCCCTGGCGTGCTAGTGGCGAAGGGCTGGCATCGGGTGCCGGCAGGACCAAGGTAGACAGACGAGGGCTTTTTGTTTACCCAACCTTCGGGGGGCGCGAAGGGGCGGGTGTCACCGTCTCGCGGCGGCGCCCGGCGTGGCGGCGGCTGCTGGCGTTACCGGATGGTCGGCGTGACGGGCTGTCTACCGGTTGGCTGCTGTGGCTGGGCGGGAGGGGGGCGTCTCGCTATAATCGCGCATTTCCCTCACGCAAGACGCGTAGAACCATGACCGAGTCCGTCCTCGATTACATGAGCCGCCTGGGCCGCGCCGCACGCGACGCTTCCCGCGTCCTCGCGCGCGCCTCCACCGCGCAGAAGAACGCCGCCCTGCTGGCCGCCGCCGATGCCCTGGATGCCGCCCGCGCCGAGCTGGCCCAGGCCAATGAACTGGATCTGGCCAACGGCCGCGCCAACGGGCTGGAGCCAGCCATGCTGGACCGCCTGGCGCTGACCCCAGCGCGCATCGACGACATGATCGAAGGCCTGCGGCAGGTCGCCAAGCTGCCTGATCCGATCGGCGAAATCCGCGACATGCGCTTCGTCCCTTCGGGCATCCAGATCGGCAAGATGCGCGTGCCGCTGGGCGTGGTCGGGATCATCTACGAGTCGCGCCCGAACGTGACCATCGACGCCGCCAGCCTGTGCCTGAAGTCGGGCAACGCGACCATCCTGCGCGGCGGCTCCGAAGCCATCCATTCGAACCAGGCGATCGCCAAGTGCATCCGCCACGGCCTGTCCCAGTCCGGCCTGCCGGCGGCTGCCGTGCAAGTGGTGGAAACCACCGACCGCGCCGCCGTGGGCGCGCTGATCACCATGCCCGAGTTCGTCGACGTCATCGTCCCGCGCGGCGGCAAGAGCCTGATCGAGCGCATCAGCCGTGACGCCAAGGTCCCGGTGATCAAGCACCTGGACGGCATCTGCCATGTATTCATCGACGAGTCGGCCGACCTCGACAAGGCCATCCGCATCGCCGACAACGCCAAGACCCAGCGCTACGCGCCGTGCAACACCATGGAAACCCTGCTGGTGCACCAGGCCATCGCCGCCCGCGTACTGCCGCCGCTGGCCTCCATCTACCGCGACAAGGGCGTTGAGCTACGTGGCGATGCCGCGACTCGCGCGCTGCTCGGCGCGGACGTGCTGGAAGCCACCGAGGAAGACTGGCGCACCGAATACAACGCGCCGATCCTGTCGATCCGCATCGTCGATGACCTGGACGCCGCTATCGAGCACATCAACACCTACGGCTCGCAGCACACCGACGCCATCGTCAGCGAAAACTTCAGCAACGCCCGGCGCTTCCTCGCCGAAGTGGACTCGGCGTCGGTCATGGTCAACGCCTCGACCCGCTTCGCCGACGGCTTCGAGTACGGCCTGGGCGCGGAGATCGGCATCTCCACCGACAAGCTGCACGCTCGCGGCCCGGTCGGCCTGGAAGGCCTGACCAGCGAGAAGTACGTGGTGTTCGGCGACGGGCACGTGCGCACCTGATGAGCAAGGCTTCCCCGCGGCGTATCGGCCTGTTCGGCGGTACGTTCGATCCGGTGCACATCGGTCACCTGCGCAGCGCGCTGGAGACCGCCGAACTGCTCGGCCTCGACGAGCTGCGTCTGCTGCCGGCAGCGCGCCCGCCGCATCGGGAAACGCCGCAGGTGTCGGCACAACAGCGCCTGGCGATGGTCGAACTGGCCACCGCCGGCGTCGCGCCGCTGCGGGTCGATGACCGCGAGCTGCAGCGCGACAAACCGTCCTACACCATCGACACCCTGGAGTCGCTTCGCGCGGAGCTGGGCAAGGACGTGCAGCTGGTGCTGCTGGTGGGTTGGGACGCTTTCTGCGGCCTGCCGACCTGGTACCGCTGGGAAGAACTGCTGCAACACTGCCACCTGGCCGTGCTGCAGCGCCCGGACGCCGACATGGAGGCGCCCGAAGCCCTGCGTGACCTGCTGGCGGCTCGCAGCGTGGCCGACCCCAGTGCCCTGAGTGGTGCGGCCGGGCAGGTCACTTTCATCTGGCAGACGCCCCTTGCAGTGTCCGCCACCCAGATCCGCGCCCTCCTGGCGCAGGGGCGCTCGCCGCGCTTCCTGGTGCCCGACGCGGTGTTGAACTACATCGAGGCGCACGAGCTGTATCGCGCGCCCCAGACAAACTAGAGAGTCATTCATGCAAACCGAACAACTGGTCGAGCTGGCCATCGCCGCTCTTGAAGATATGAAGGCCCAGGACATCCTGGCCATCGACGTGCGCGACAAAACCAGCATCACCGACACCATGGTCATCGCTACCGGCTCCTCCAGCCGCCAGGTCAAGTCGCTCGCCGACAACGTCCTGGAGAAGGTCAAGGAGCAGGGCGTCAAGCCGATCGGCAGCGAAGGTCAGGAAGGCGGCGAGTGGGTGCTGATCGACCTGGGCAACGTCGTCGTCCACGTCATGCAGCCGGCCACCCGCCAGTTCTACGACCTCGAGCGCCTGTGGCAGGGCGCCGAACAGAGCCGCGCCCACCACAGCGGCGAGTGATTCGGCGTTGCGTCTGCGTCTGATCGCAGTCGGCTCGCGCATGCCGCGATGGGTCGAGGAGGGGTGGCAGGAGTATGTCAAACGCCTGCCCGCCGAGCTGTCCCTCGAACTGGTGGAGATCCCGCTGAACACCCGCGGCAAGAATGCCGACGTGGCGCGGCTGATCCGCCAGGAAGGCGAGGCCATGCTGGCCAAGGTCCAGCCGGGGGAGAAGATCGTCACCCTGGAAGTCGAGGGCAAGCCCTGGAGCACGCCGCAGCTGGCTTCCGAGCTCGATCGCTGGCGCCTCGACGCGCGCACCGTGAACCTCATGGTCGGCGGCCCGGAAGGGCTGGCGCCGGAGGTCTGCGCGCGCAGCGAGCAACGCTGGTCGCTGTCGCCGCTGACGCTGCCGCATCCGCTGGTGCGCATCCTCGTGGGTGAGCAGATCTACAGGGCCTGGACCGTGCTGTCCGGGCACCCGTACCACAAGTAGCCGTAGTCGTACCCGATGCCGCAGCCGATTCAACTCAAAGACCACGAAAAGGACGCCCGCCTGGTACGCAGCCGGGTCGTCGTCGGCGCGGTGGCGGTGTTCATCCTGGCGCTGGTGCTGGTGGCGCGCATGTACCACCTGCAGGTCACGCAGTACGAGTATCACTCGACGCTGTCGGAGAACAACCGCGTCCACGTCCAGCCTATCCCGCCGACCCGCGGCCTGATCTACGACCGCAACGGTGTGCTGATCGCCGACAACCGGCCGAGCTTCAGCCTCACGGTGACCCGCGAACGCACCGAGAACCTGAAGCAGGAGCTGCAGTTCCTGGTGGACATCCTCGGGCTGACCGAGGAAGACCGCGCGATCTTCGAGAAGCGTATGAAGCAGGGCCGGCGGCCGTTCGAGCCGGTGCCGATCATGTTCGAGCTGTCGGAAGAGCAGATCGCCCGCATCGCGGTGAACCAGTACCGCCTGCCCGGTATCGATGTCACCGCGCAGTTCGTCCGCCACTACCCGCTGGGCGAGCACTTCGCCCACTCGGTCGGCTACGTCGGGCGGATCAACGAACCGGAGCTGAAGATCCTCGACCCGGTCAACTACGCCGGCACCCACCACATCGGCAAGACCGGCGTGGAGAAGTTCTACGAGGCCCAGCTGCACGGCACCGTGGGCTACGAGGAGGTCGAGACCAACGCCCGCGGCCGCGTCCTGCGCGTGCTCAAGCGCACCGACCCGGTGCCGGGCAAGGACATCGTCCTGAGCATCGACAGCAAGCTGCAGGCCAAGGCCGAGGAGGCCCTGGGTGGGCGCCGCGGCGCCATCGTGGCGATCCAGCCGTCCACCGGTGAGGTGCTGGCGATGGTCAGCCAGCCGAGCTACGACCCCAACCTGTTCGTCACCGGCATCAGCTTCAAGGATTACTCGGCGCTGCGCGATTCCATCGACCGTCCGCTGTACAACCGCGTGCTGCGCGGCCTCTACCCGCCGGGCTCGACGGTGAAACCGGCGGTGGCCATCGCCGGCCTCGACGCGGGCGTTGTGACGCCGAGCTCGCGGATCTTCGACCCGGGCTACTACCAGTTGCCGAACTACGACCACAAGTACCGCAACTGGAACCATTCAGGCGAAGGCTGGGTGAACCTGGAAACCGCGATCATGCGGTCCAACGACACCTACTTCTACGACCTCGCCCACAAGCTCGGCATCGACAGGCTGCACGACTACATGAGCCGCTTCGGCTTCGGCCAGCGCGTGGCCCTGGACATGTACGGCGAATCGCCTGGCCTGATGCCTTCGCGCGACTGGAAGCGCATCACCCGCCGGCAGGTCTGGTTCCCGGGGGAAACCCTGATCCTCGGCATCGGCCAGGGCTACATGCAGGCCACGCCGCTGCAGCTCGCGCAGATGACCGCGCTGATCGCCAACCACGGCAAGTGGATCCGCCCGCACCTGGCCAAGACCATCGAAGGCCAGCCGCCAGCCGACCCGGAACCGATGCCGGACATCGACCTGCGCGAACCGGGCAACTGGGAAATGATCGATTCGGACATGCAGCAGGTGGTGCACAATGCCCGCGGCACGGCGCACAAGGTCGGCGCCACCTCGGTCTACCGCATCGCCGGCAAGTCCGGTACCGCGCAGGTGGTGGCGATCAAGCAGAACGAGAAATACGACCGCTCCAAGCTCTCCGAACGGACCCGCGACCACGCGCTGTTCGTCGGCTTCGCTCCGGCGGACAACCCGCAGATCGCCGTCTCGGTGATGGTGGAGAACGGCGAGTCCGGCTCCGGCGTCGCCGCTCCAGTGCTCAAGCAGGTGATGGACGCCTGGCTGCTCGACGAGAACGGCAAGCTCAAGCCCGAGTATGCGCCGCAGGTGGCGCAGGTGCAGAAGCCATGAGCATGAACATGAACCCCAACTTCGACCGCACGCTGTCCAACGAGGACGTGATGAAGCGGCGGGCCAGCCTGCTGCAGCGTCTGCACATCGACGGGCTGCTGCTGCTCCTGCTGCTGATCCTCGGCGCCGCGGGCCTGTTCGTCCTCTATTCGGCCAGCGGCAAGAGCTGGGACCTGCTGATCAAGCAGGCCTCGTCCTTCGGCCTGGGCCTGGTGATGATGTTCGTCATCGCCCAGGTCGAACCGCGCTTCCTCGCGCGCTGGGTGCCGCTGGGCTACGTGCTCGGCGTACTGCTGCTGGTGGCGGTGGACGTCATGGGCCACAACGCCATGGGCGCCACGCGCTGGATCAACATCCCCGGGGTGATCCGCTTCCAGCCGGCGGAGTTCATGAAGCTGTTCATGCCGATGACGCTCGCCTGGTACATGTCCAAGCGCAACCTGCCGCCCAACCTCAAGCATCTGGTGATCAGCCTGGCGCTGATCGGCGTGCCCTTCGTGCTGATCCTCAAGCAGCCGGACCTGGGTACTGCGATGCTGGTGCTCGCCTCGGGGGCCTTCGTGCTGTTCGTCGGCGGCCTGCAGTGGCGCTGGATCTTCGGCGCGGTGACTGCGGCGGTGCCGGTGGCGGTGGCGATGTGGTTCTTCGTCATGCACGACTACCAGAAGCAGCGCGTGCTGACCTTCCTCGACCCGGAGAGCGATCCGTTGGGTACCGGCTGGAACATCATCCAGTCGAAAGCGGCCATCGGATCGGGCGGAGTATTCGGTAAGGGTTGGCTGATGGGCACTCAGTCGCATCTGGATTTTTTGCCGGAAAGCCATACGGACTTTATCATTGCCGTGCTCGGCGAAGAGTTCGGCCTGGTGGGGGTGTGCCTGCTGCTGACCCTTTACCTGCTGGTGATCTACCGCGGACTGGTGATTACCGCGCAGGCACAGACGCTGTACGGCAAGCTGCTGGCCGGCAGCATCACCATGACCTTCTTCGTCTACGTGTTCGTCAACATCGGCATGGTCAGCGGTCTGCTGCCGGTGGTGGGGGTGCCGCTTCCCTTCATCAGCTACGGCGGAACTTCGCTGGTGACGCTGCTGTCAGGGTTCGGGGTTTTGATGTCGATTCATACCCACCGGAAATGGATCGCCCAGGTTTGAATTCAAGCGTTGAGACAAGAGTGAAGAAAGGAATGCAGATACTGCGCGAATGGGCAGCCAGGGGTGTCCATTGGGTCGGTCTCGCGGGGGCGATCGGCTTCGGCGGCGCTGCGCATGCGGGCGACTACGACGGCTCGCCGCAGGTTGCGGAGTTCGTCAACGAGATGACCCGCGACTACGGCTTCGCCGACGAGCAGCTGCTTTCGCTGTTCCACGATGTCGAGCGCAAGCAATCCATTCTCGACGCCATCTCCAAGCCCGCCGAGCGGGTCAAGGCCTGGAAGGAATACCGGCCGATCTTCATTACCGATGCACGCATCAAGGCCGGCGCCGACTTCTGGAACCAGAATGCCGAGGCCCTGGCCCGCGCCGAGAAGACCTACGGCGTTCCCGCGCAATACATAGTGGCGATCATCGGCGTGGAAACCTTCTTCGGCCGCAATACCGGCCGTTACCGGGTGATGGACGCACTCTCCACCCTGGGCTTCGACTACCCGCCGCGCGCCGACTTCTTCCGCAAGGAGCTCAAGCAGTTCCTTCTGCTGGCCCGCGAGCAGCAGGTCGATCCGCTCAGCCTGAACGGCTCCTACGCCGGCGCCATGGGCCTGCCGCAGTTCATGCCGAGCAGCTTCCGCGCCTATGCCGTGGACTTCGACGGCGACGGCCACATCAACATCTGGAACGACCCGACCGATGCCATCGGCAGCGTCGCCAGCTACTTCAAGCAGCACGGCTGGCAAGCCGGGCAGCCGGTGGTGTCGCAGGCCGACCTCGGCGTCGACAGCGCCCAGGACGCCGTGACTCCGGGCCTCGACCCGCAGATGAACCTTGGTCAGCTGCGCGCTGCCGGCTGGCGCACCCATGACGTGCTGCCGGACGACCTGAAGGTCACCGCCATCCGCTTCGACGGCGAGAATGGCCCGGAATACTGGGTCGGCCTGCCGAACTTCTACGTGATCACCCGTTACAACCGCAGCGCCATGTACGCCATGGCGGTCCACCAGCTGGCCGACGAGATCGTCCGCGTGCGAGGTGTCCATTGAGCAAGCGATTGGGGAATCCGCGTTTCTGGTCGGTCGCCGCCAGCTTCGGGCTGGGCGTCGTGCTGCTGGCCAGCTGCACCAGCAGCCGTCCGCCGCAGCAGACCTCCGGCGGCATGTCCGGTCCGATGGACTACAACCGTCCGCACCGCGACGGCGCGCCCTGGTGGGACGTCGACGTCTCGCGCATTCCCGACGCGGTGCCGATGCCGCACAACGGCCCGCTGAAGAACAACCCCTACACGGTGCTGGGCAAGACCTACTACCCGCTGAACGACGCGCGCACCTACGCCGTCACCGGCACGGCATCCTGGTACGGCACCAAGTTCCATGGCCAGGCCACCGCCAACGGCGAGATGTACGACCTGTACGGCATGACCGCCGCGCACAAGACGCTGCCGCTGCCCAGCTACGTCCGGGTGACCAACCTGGACAACGGCAAGAGCGTGATCGTCCGCGTCAACGACCGCGGTCCGTTCTACTCCGACCGGGTCATCGACCTGTCCTTCGCTGCCGCCAAGAAGCTCGGCTATGCCGAAGTCGGCACCGCCCGGGTCAAGGTCGAAGGCATCGACCCGGTACGCTGGTGGGCTGCTCAGGGCCGTCCGGTGCCCATGGTCCTGGCGCAGCCGAAGATGGCTCCGGTACAGCCCGCACCGGCTGCAGCGCAACCTCAGGCCGTGGCCATGGCGCAGCCGATCGAGGTCTACACGCCGCCGCCGGCGCAGCATGCGGAGCCGCCGGCTCCGGTGCAGATCGACTCAAAAAAAAACGCTTCATTACCAGCCGATGGCCTGTATCTCCAGGTGGGTGCCTTCGCCAACCCGGACGCTGCCGAGCTCCTCAGGGAGAAGCTCAGCGGCCTGACTGGGGCCCAGGTCTTTATCAGCTCGGTCGTGGTCAACAAACAGACCTTGCACCGGGTGCGTCTGGGGCCGATCGGAACGCCGGATGAAGCGAATCGGATGCAGGACAGCATCCGCGTGGCCAATCTCGGCCAACCCAAACTGGTGCGTCCGGACTGACCGGCGCGCCCGAGCGGCCCGCCAGAGGCCGCCCCAGGAATTCCCCCAAGGGATTGTTTGACCATTAGCGAAACCCAGAGAGACGGATGAATATCTTCAACATCGCCAAACGACTTTCCATGCTCGTGCTGCTCAGCGCCCCCGTGGCCAGCTGGGCCGCTGAATCCGTCGTGCCCGCCGCACCGCAGCTGGCAGCCAAGGCCTGGGTGCTGATGGACGGCGCCAGTGGCCAGATCCTGGTCGAGAACAATGCCGACGAGCGCCTGCCACCGGCGAGCCTGACCAAGCTGATGACCGCCTACATCGCCACCAAGGAGATCGAGGGCGGCCGCATCAAGGAAGACGACCTGGTCACCGTCAGCGAACACGCCTGGCGCACCGGCGGCTCGCGGATGTTCATCAAGCTCGGTTCGCAGGTGTCTGTCAGCGACCTGCTGCACGGCATCATCATCCAGTCCGGCAACGACGCCTCGGTCGCCCTGGCCGAGCATATCGCCGGCAGCGAAGACGCCTTCGCCGACATGATGAACAACACTGCGCAGAAGCTGGGCATGAGCAACTCCCACTTCATGGACGCCACCGGCCTGCCGAACCCCGAGCACTACTCGTCGGCCCACGACATGGCGCTGCTGGCCCGCGCGATCATCTACGGCGAGCCGACCCACTACGCGATCTACGCGCAGAAGGAATTCTTCTGGAACAACATCAAGCAGCCGAACCGCAACCTGCTGCTGTGGCGTGACAAGACCGTCGACGGCCTGAAGACCGGCCACACCGAAGAAGCCGGCTACTGCCTGGTGGCTTCCGCCGTACGCGACGGCCAGCGCATGATCGCCGTGGTGTTCGGCACCAACAGCGAGCAGGCCCGTGCCGCCGAGACCCAGAAGCTGCTGACCTACGGCTTCCGCTTCTTCGAATCGCAGACCTTCTACAAGAAGGGCGCCGAGCTGACCAAGGCCCTGGTCTGGAAAGGCTCCGAGCATGAAGTGAAGGCCGGCCTCGCCGAAGACCTGACCATGACCGTGCCGCGCGGCCAGCTCAAGCAACTGCAAGCCACCATGGTCATGCAGCCGCAGCTGATGGCCCCGATCCAGCAGGGTCAGGTGATTGGCAAGGTGGAAGTGAAGATGGGCGACAAGGTGGTGCGTACCTCCGACCTGGTAGCCCTGAACGGTGTCGAGGAAGGCGGTTTCATCCGTCGCCTGTGGGACAGCCTCCGCCTGTTCTTCTACGGTCTGTTCAACTGACCCCGATTGCCGGGCTTGAACTTTTGTATACAAGCCCGGCAATTCCCGCGCATGCGCGCCCTTTACTCAGGTAAAATGCGCGCCTGCGACTGACCGACGCACCGCCGCGGTCTCGGCAGCCGTCAGGTCCTATCCATCCGGAAGCCCCCAACCCGGGGATTCTCACGGAGGCAGGCTACCCGCCCGCGACAGCCATGACTGATACCATCGATACCGCAACCCCTCCCGCACCCAAGATCGAATTCCCCTGCGAGCGCTACCCGATCAAGGTGATCGGCGACGCCGGCGACGGTTTCTCCGACCTGGTCATCGAGATCATCCAGCGCCATGCGCCCGACCTCGACGAAACCACCCTCGTCATGCGCGACAGCCGCAACGGTCGTTTCCTCTCGGTACAGGTGCTGATCACCGCGACCGGCATCGACCAACTGCAGAACATCCATGCCGACCTGCGCGCCACCGGCCGCGTGCACATGGTGCTGTGATGGCCGAGGCGGTTCCTGTCCTCGGATTCCGCGAACTCGGGCTGCTGCCCTACGAGCCGACCTGGCACGCCATGCAGCGCTTCACAGCCGAGCGCGACGAGAACACGGCCGACGAAGTCTGGCTGCTCGAGCATGAGAGGGTCTTCACCCAAGGCCAGGCCGGCAAGGCCGAGCATGTGCTGCTTCCCGGCGACATTCCGGTGGTCCAGGTCGATCGTGGCGGCCAGGTGACCTACCACGGTCCCGGCCAGCTAGTCGCCTACCTGATGCTCGACGTGCGCCGTTCGCACCTGGGCGTGCGTGAGCTGGTCAGCCGCATCGAACAGAGCTTGATCGGCCTGCTCGCCGGTTTCGGCGTGAACGCTGTGTCCAAACCCGACGCCCCGGGCGTCTATGTCGACGGCGCGAAAATCGCCTCGCTCGGCCTGCGCATCCGCAACGGCCGTTCCTTCCATGGTCTGGCGCTGAATGTCGACATGGACCTGGAGCCTTTCCGTCGAATCAATCCCTGCGGCTACGCAGGCATGGCCATGACCCAGCTGAGTGAGCTGGCTGGCCCCATCACCCTGGCCGAGGTGCGCGAGCGCCTGCGCGGCGAACTCACCGAGCGCCTTGGCTACGCTGAACAGAAGACCCTAACGGGCGGGATCGAACTGAGATGAGCACTGTTGTGGAGACCCCGGAAAAAGGCAAGCCGGCCAAGGTCGAGGTCGGCGTGAAGCTGCGCGGCGCCGAGAAGGTCGCGCGCATTCCGGTGAAGATCATTCCCACCGAAGAGCTGCCGAAGAAGCCCGACTGGATTCGCGTGCGCATCCCGGTTTCCCCCGAGGTCGACCGCATCAAGCAGCTGCTGCGCAAGCACAAGCTGCACAGCGTCTGCGAAGAGGCCTCCTGCCCGAACCTGGGCGAGTGCTTCTCCGGCGGCACCGCGACCTTCATGATCATGGGCGACATCTGCACCCGCCGTTGCCCGTTCTGCGACGTCGGCCACGGCCGGCCGAAGCCGCTGGACTTGGACGAGCCGAAGAACCTCGCCATCGCCATCGCCGACCTGCGCCTGAAGTACGTGGTGATCACCTCGGTGGACCGCGACGACCTGCGTGACGGCGGCGCCCAGCACTTCGCCGACTGCCTGCGGGAAATCCGCCTGCTGTCCCCCGGCATCCAGCTGGAAACCCTGGTGCCGGACTACCGCGGCCGTATGGACATCGCCCTGGAAATCACCGCGAAAGAGCCGCCGGACGTGTTCAACCACAACATGGAAACCGTGCCGCGCCTGTACAAGTCCTCGCGCCCGGGCTCGGATTTCGAGTGGTCGCTGGACCTGCTGCAGAAGTTCAAGCAAATGGTTCCGCACGTGCCGACCAAGTCCGGCCTGATGCTCGGCCTGGGCGAGACCGACGACGAAGTCATCGAGACCATGCAGCGCATGCGCGAGCACGACATCGACATGCTGACCCTCGGCCAGTACCTGCAGCCCTCGCGCAACCACCTGCCGGTGCAGCGCTTCGTCCACCCGGACACCTTCGCCTGGTTCGCCGAAGAGGGCGAGAAGATGGGCTTCAAGAATGTCGCTTCCGGCCCGCTGGTGCGTTCCTCGTACCACGCCGACCAGCAGGCGCACGGCGACAAGATCCGCTGATCGCCCTGTCTGCAGGCAGAAAAAAGGCGCCCTTGGGCGCCTTTTTCATGCCGGTCGTTACTGGCTGCGCAGGCGCGCCAGCAGTTCCGGGGTCGGATAACCGTCGGCCGGCAGGCCTTCGCTCTGCTGGAAGGCGCGGATCGCCTGGCGCGTTCCGGCACCGATGATGCCGTCGGGGTTGCCCGGTTGGTAGCCACGGGCTGCCAGTCCTTCCTGCAGCGCGATGCGCTCGCTTCTGCTTAACGGTCGGTCGGCCACCGGCCAGGCGGCATCGATACGCCCGCCACCCTTGAAACTGTCGGCCAACAGGGAGACGGCCAGGGCGTAGGACGTGGAGTTGTTGTAGCGCAGGATGGCGCGGAAGTTGTCCAGCACCAGGAAGGCCGGGCCGCGATAGCCCGCCGGCAGCAGCAGCGAAGCGCTGGCCTGCGGACTGCTGGGCAGCACGCCTCCCACGGGTTGCACGCCCATCTTCAGCCATTCGGCGATCGGCTTGCGGACGCTCATGTCGGCCTGGGCGTAGTCGAAGCCCGGCGTGAGGTGGACCTCGAAGCCCCAGCTCTGGCCGGGCTTCCAGCCGGAGGCCTGCAGGTAGTTGGCGGTGGAGGCCAGGGCGTCGGTCGGCGAGCCCCATATGTCGCGTCGGCCGTCGCCGTCGAAGTCCACTGCGTAACGGTTGTAGGTGCTGGGGATGAATTGGGTCTGCCCCATGGCGCCGGCCCAGGAGCCGATCATGTAGCGCGCTGGCACATCGCCATGCTGGAGGATGCCCAGCGCGGCGAGCAGCTCGCCCTGGGCGAAGTCCGGTCGGCGGCCCTCGTAGGCCAGGGTGGCGAGTGAGCGGATGACGTTGCGGCTGCCCATGGTGCTGCCGAAGTTGCTCTCCATGCCCCAGATCGCCACCACGGCATCGGCGTCCACCGCGTAACGCTGGTCGATGCGCTGGAGGGCTTCGGCGTTCTCCGCCAGCTTGCCCTGTCCATTGCGGATGCGCGCTGCGGTCAAGGCGCCGGCCAGGTATTCCCACACCGGGCGGGTGAACTCCGGCTGGCTGCGATCGGCGCTTATTACTGCAGGATCGGGCTCCACGCCGGAGAAGGCCTGGTCGAAGGTCTGCGCATCGATGCCCTTGGACAGGGCCAGGCTGCGGAAGCCGTTGCGCCAATCCTCGAAGCTCTGTGTCGGCGTCGGGAAATCAGGCTGTGTCTGCTGGTCGTTGATGCTGGCTTGCAGCGGAGTGGCCGCGGGAGCGTCGGCGCAGGCGGAGAGCAGGCAGGCGGTGAGCAGGGCGAGGCTGAGCGGGACCAGACGAGCGGATGAAACGGGCTTGCGCATTGCGCTCCTCGAAGCGGGTGAGCGGAGCGACCACCTTAGCACGGCACTGCCGCAGCGTGGGTCGGGCGTCCCGTTACGGCATGTGGCGGGAGTGGCGATTCAGGGGGTTCGACAGGGGCGGAGCGGCGGGGGTTCCCGAAAGGGTGGGGAGGGCGAGGCGATTTCAGGCCGCCAGAAGCGAAGAAGCCTCCCAGTTACGGGTGCTTCGGCGGCGGTAGCTGCCTTTGCCTTTCAGTGGCTGTTCCTGGCGGCTGCGGAACAGCGGTTGTGCGATCAGGGATTTGGCCTTGTTCGGCCGCTTGGCTTTCTTCGCCATCGGTTCTACCTCTCAGGGGCTGCCCGTCCATCACGGGCGTGCGAATGATCGGCCGATCGTTGGCGAATGTCCATGCACCGCTTGTCGGGCCGTCTCCGCTCAGCCCGGCGGCAGCGGCAGGCGTTGCCCGGCGACCAGCAGCACCAGGCGCGCCAGGCCGTTCCAGGCG
Organism: Pseudomonas knackmussii B13; assembly: GCF_000689415.1. Classification (NCBI taxonomy): domain Bacteria; kingdom Pseudomonadati; phylum Pseudomonadota; class Gammaproteobacteria; order Pseudomonadales; family Pseudomonadaceae; genus Pseudomonas; species Pseudomonas knackmussii. The sequence continues at coordinate 755,720 of NZ_HG322950.1, forward strand.
TCGCCCGGTGCCTGGCCCTTGATCTGCGCGTCGATCAGCTGGGCGTCTTGCAGCAGTTGATTCCAGCGTGAGCCGGAGTGGCGCTGCAGGGCTCGGGTGAGCAACGGGCGGCGCTTGTCCCAGACCGGCGGGCGGCATTGGGCGAAGGCCTTGTCCAGGGGGACGCCCTGGCCGTACTGCTGGGCGATGGTGGCCAGTTGGCGGATTTCCCGGGCCAGCGCCCAGAGGATGACTGGCGGTTCGACGCCTTCGCCACGCAAGCCTTCGAGCATGCGCAGGCTGTGCGCGGCTTCGCCGCCGAGGGTCGCGTCGATCAGGCCGAAGACGTCGAAGCGCGCGCTGTCGGCCACGGCGGCCTGCACGGTTTCGGCATCGAGCTGGTTGCCTTCGGCGAGCAGCTTTAGCTTCTCGATCTCCTGCGCCGCGGCCAACAGGTTGCCTTCCACGCGGGCGGCGATCAGATCAACGGCGTCCTGGCTTGCAGCGAGGCCAGCTTGCGACAGGCGCTGGCGAATCCATTGCGGCAGCTGTTGCGCGTCCACCGGCCAGATCTGGATGAACTGCGCGCCTTCGCCGTCGATCAGCGCCTTGGCCCATTTGGTCTTCTGCGTCGAGCCGTCGAGCTTGGGCAGGCTGACCAGCAGCACGGTGTCTTCCGGCGGCCGCTGCAGGTACTCGAGGAGGATGGCCGCGCCCTTGTCGCCGGGTTTACCCGACGGCAGGCGCAGTTCCAGCAGGCGCTTCTCGGCGAACAGCGACAGGCTGGCGCCGGCTTCGAGCAGCAGGCCCCAGTCGAAGTTGGCCTCGGCGTTGAACACCTGGCGTTCGCTGAAATCGCGCTGGCGGCAGGCTGCACGAATGGCGTCGCAGGCTTCCTGGCAAAGCAGCGGTTCGTCGCCGCTGATCACGTAGACGGGCGCCAGGTTGCCCTGCAGGTGCTTGGCGAGTTGCGCGGGAGAGAGCTTCATGAAAGCAGTGGGGCCGGCATGGCCGGCCCCTCATCCGTTACTGCGCGGGCGGCAGTTGGATCGGCGATTGCTGCGGCTGCTGCTTGGCCGCCTCGTCCGCGGCCTTGAGCGCGTCGGCTTCGGCCTTGGCCTTGGCTTCGGCTTTCTGCTGCAGGGAAGCCAGCTGTGCCGGAGTCAGCAGTTGCAGGCGCAGGGACAGCTGCTGCACCAGGTCGCGGCGCATTTCCTTGCGCAGCTGGTCGGCTTCCTGGGCGGAACCGATCAGGTTGTTCTCGTCGTTCAGGTAGACCTTCTGCACTTCCACCTTGTCGGTGAGCAGCAGCAGGTTGTTGGCGCCGCGCATCTCGTAGGTGACGGTGTTGGTCAGCTCGTACTCGGCGCTACGCGCGGAGCCGGTGTAGCTGGCGGTGCGCTGGGTCTCGTCCTCGCGAGCGAGGAACAGGTGGTAGGGCGCGCTCTTGGTCACTTTCACGCCGCTGTTTTCGAGCAGGCGTTGCAGGTCTTTGACGGTGTCGCCGTAGGCATTGCGCGCGCTCAGGTCGATTTCCTTCAACGCGAAGCTCGTATCGCCCAGGCCGCGCAGGTGGAAGCCGCAGGCGCCCAGCAGCGTGGTCAGGCCGATCAGCGCGATGCTGGTCAGGATACGTTTCATCAAGCTTCCCTCACTCCTGTTGATCCGGGTTGCCCGTGGCAAGGCGCCACGGGCCAATGCATCAGTTGGCGACGATGTTGACCAGCTTGCCGGGCACCACGATGACCTTGCGAATGGTCAGGCCGTCGGTGAAGCGCAGCACGTTCTCGTTGGCGCGGGCGCAGGCCTCGACGTCTTCGCGGCTGGCTTCGGCCGGCACTTCGATGTGGCCGCGCAGCTTGCCGTTGACCTGTACCACCAGTTGCAGGGTGTCCTGTACCAGGGCCGCTTCGTCGACCTGCGGCCAGCTGGCGTCGATCACCGCGCCTTCCTTGCCCAGTTCGTGCCAGAGCACGTGGCAGATGTGCGGGGTGATCGGGGCGAGCAGCAGGGTCACGGTTTCCAGGCCTTCCTGCAGCAGGGCGCGGTTGCCGGCGTCGTCCTGCGCGACCTTCTCCAGCACGTTCATCAGGGTCATCACGGCGGCGATGGCGGTGTTGAACTTGTGGTTCTGGCCGACGTCCTGGCTGGCCTGTTTGATGGCCAGGTGGATGGCGCGGCGGATTTCCTTCTGCGCGTCGGTCAGGGTGTCCTGTGCCACCGCGGCGGCGAAGCCGGCGCTGACGTGCGCCTGGGCCAGGCGCCAGACGCGGCGCAGGAAGCGGCTCGCGCCTTCGACGCCGGAGTCGGACCATTCCAGGCTCATGTCCGGCGGCGAGGCAAACATCATGAACAGGCGGCAGGTGTCGGCGCCGTAGGCGTCGATCATGGCCTGCGGGTCCACGCCGTTGTTCTTCGACTTGGACATCTTCTCGGTGCCGCCGATTTCCACCGGCAGGCCGTCGGTCTTCAGGCGCGCGCCAATGACCTTGGCCTTGGCGTCACGCTCGACCTCGACGTCGGCCGGGTTGAACCAGTCCTTGCTGCCGTTGGGCAGGGTACGGTAGTAGGTCTCGGCGACCACCATGCCCTGGGTCAGCAGGTTCTTGAACGGCTCGTCGGAGTCGATCAGGCCTTCGTCGCGCATCAGCTTGTGGAAGAAGCGCGCGTAGAGCAGGTGCAGGATGGCGTGCTCGATGCCGCCGATGTACTGGTCGACCGGCAGCCAGTAGTTGGCGGCCTTCTTGTCCAGCATGCCGTCTTCGAACTGCGGGCAGGCGTAGCGGGCGAAGTACCAGGACGACTCCACGAAGGTGTCCATGGTGTCGGTTTCGCGCTTGGCCGGCTGGCCGCATTTCGGGCAGCTGCACTCGTAGAACTCGGGCATCTTGGCCAGCGGCGAACCGGCGCCGTCCGGCACCACGTTCTCCGGCAGGACCACCGGCAGTTGCTCGGCCGGGACCGGCACGTCGCCGCAGCTGGCGCAGTGGATGATCGGGATCGGGCAGCCCCAGTAGCGCTGGCGGCTGATGCCCCAGTCGCGCAGGCGGAATTGGGTGCGCGCCTGGCCCAGGCCCTTGGCGGCGAGGTCGGCGCCGATGGCGTCGAACGCGGCCTGGTAGCCGAGGCCGTCGTACTTGCCGGAGTTGACGGTGCGGACGCTTTCGTCCTTCACGCCGTACCACTCTTTCCAGGCGGTCGGTTCGAAGTCGTTGTCACCTTCGACCTTGGCGATCACCTGCCGGATCGGCAGCTGGTACTTGTTGGCGAACTCGAAGTCGCGCTCGTCGTGGCCCGGAACGGCCATCACGGCGCCTTCGCCGTAGGTCATCAGGACGTAGTTGGCGATCCACACCGGCAGCTTGGCGCCGGTCAGCGGGTGCTCGACGAACAGGGAAGTGGCGACGCCTTTCTTCTCCTGGGTGGCGAGGTCGGCCTCGGCGACGCCGCCGCGCTTGCACTCGTCGATGAACGCCTGCAGCGACGGATCGCGCTGGGCGGCCAGGGTGGCCAGGTGGTGTTCGGCGGCGACGGCGACGTAGGTGGCGCCCATCAGGGTGTCCGGACGGGTGGTGAAGACCTTCATCTGGCCAGCCTCGCCGATGGAGGCCTGGTCATAGGGGAAGGCGATCTCCATGCCGCGGGACTTGCCGATCCAGTTGCGCTGCATGGTCTTGACCTGTTCCGGCCAGCCCGGCAGATCGTCGAGGCTGGACAGCAGCTCTTCGGCGTAGGCAGTGATCTTGAAGTAGTACATCGGGATTTCGCGCTTCTCGATCAGCGCGCCCGAACGCCAGCCACGGCCGTCGATGACCTGCTCGTTGGCCAGTACGGTCTGGTCCACCGGGTCCCAGTTCACGGTGCCGTTCTTGCGATAGATCACGCCCTTCTCGAACAGGCGGGTGAACAGCCACTGCTCCCAGCGGTAGTAGTCCGGCTTGCAGGTGGTGACTTCGCGCGACCAGTCGATCGCCAGGCCCAGGCTGTTCAGCTGGGACTTCATGTAGGCGATGTTGTCGTAGGTCCAGGCGGCCGGTGCGACGTTGTTCTTCATCGCGGCGTTTTCCGCCGGCATGCCGAAGGCGTCCCAGCCCATGGGCTGCAGCACGTTCTTGCCCTGCATGCGGTGGTAGCGGCTGATCACGTCGCCGATGGTGTAGTTGCGCACGTGGCCCATGTGCAGCTTGCCGCTCGGGTACGGGAACATCGACAGGCAATAGAACTTCTCTTTGCCGTCCGCTTCGTCGACGCGGAAGGAGTGGTGTTCGTTCCAGTATTTCTGGGCCTGGGCTTCGACTTCGAGGGGCTGGTATTGCTCGTGCATGGCGCGAATTGAACCTGTACGGAAATAGGTTTGCGGCTGGGGGAGCGGCGTGGGCGCTTCCTTTTTTTGCCAGGGCCGAAAGGGCGGCTGGCAAGGGCTGCATAAAGCCCCGTAGCATACATGACCCCTCCCCGAGCCGGTAGCCCGCGCCGTTTGTCGCGCGCTCGGTGCCGCAGGGGTCGGAACGCTAAGCTTGGCCTGAGGGCGGGAGGTTTCCGTCCGGTTGAGGTGACTGATGGCTGAGCTGCATCGTGCAAGTGTTCCCGCTTCCGGTTTGTATGAACGGTTGCTGCATCGTCTAGAACTGGCCCTCGATGAGGCCGACACCGCCGAACGACTGCGCGACGAGCATCCCGAAGAGCTGGAGCTACGCGGTCTGAGCAGTGCGGAAATGGAGCTGATCCGCGCCTATCTCGAACAGGATGTCCACTGGCTGCGCGGCTGGCACGCCGCCGCCGAAGAACTGGCCCTGCTGGAAAAGACTCCCCCGCGCAGCGCGCGTACTGCCCGTCTGCTCAACGCCCCCGCCAAGCCCCGGCTGACCCATCGCCACCTGCAGTTGCTTTGCGCCCTCTGTGGCACGCCGGTCGTCTATAACCGCAGCCAGGGCGTAATGCCTTGCACGTCCTGCGGTTCGCAGCTGTTCCGCGGCGCCCGCGGGCGTTGAATCCGCCGGTCGTTCCGCTAGGCTGTGGCGCTCCATCAAGGAGCCGCCGATGCCGTTGCGCTACCTCCTCAAGCAGATCCTGATGCCTCCGGGCATCCTGCTGCTTCTGTTGTTGCTGGGTTTTCTCCTGCGCCGCCGGCGCCCGCGTCTGGCGGTCGGCTGCTTCGTCGTTGGATTCGCCGGGTTCTGGCTGCTCAGTCTGCCGCTCACGGTGGAGTGGGGCGCGCGGCTGCTCGAGCGCGAGCCGGCGCTGGCGCCGAGCGAATGGGCGCAGCTGGCGCAACGTGCCGATGCCATCGTGATCATTGGGGCGGGGCGCGAGCGCGGTGATCCATCCTGGGGCAGCGACCAGCCGGGGCTGATGGCCCGCGAGCGGCTGCGGTATGCCGCGCGTCTGGCGAAGGCCAGCGGACTGCCGCTGCTGACCTCGGGCGGCTTGCATTACGGCACGCCGCCCAGCGAGGCGCAGCTCATGGCCGATAGCCTGGCCGAGGATTACGGACTGAAGGTGCGCTGGCGCGAGGAGCGCAGCCGGACGACCTGGGAAAATGCCGAATTCAGCGCACCTATCCTGCGCGAGGCAGGCATTCGGCGGATCGTCCTGGTGACCCAGGCGCAGCACATGCCGCGCGCGGTCTGGAGCTTCGAGCGCAATGGCCTGGAGGTGCTGCCGGCGCCAGTCGGCTTCATCGGTGTGGACAACGCCAGGCCCTTCGCCGGACTGCTGCCGGAGGCCAAGGCGTTCTGGCAGAGCAATCAGTTGCTCAACGAGGCGCTGGGCTTGCTGGGGTATTGGGTGTTCTATCGCTGAGCCCGGCGCAACGGCGTCTAACCGCGAACGGCTAGACGCCCTGCGCTTGCAGGATCAGCTGAACAGGCGGCGCTGCTCGGGAACCGCTTGGCGACGCACTGCGGCCCAGATCGCGAAGAGCACCGCCAGCGTGCCCAGCGGCCACAGGCGCCAATGCAGGTAAGGTGTCAGGCCCTGCATCGGGGTGACTTCGCCGTGCAGCACGCCTTGCTGGAACTGCGGAATTTCCTGCGCGATGCGACCTTGCGGGTCGATCAGCGCGGTCACGCCATTGTTGGTGCCGCGGACCATCCAGCGGCCAGCTTCCAGGGCGCGCATCTGCGCCATCTGCAGGTGCTGCAGCGGGCCGATCGAGGTGCCGAACCAGGCGTCGTTGCTGATGGTCAGCAGCAGTTGGCTCTGTGCGGCGAGCCCCGCGGCGAACTCCGGATAGACCACTTCGTAGCAGATGAAGGGGGCGATGGCGTAGCCCTTGGCCTTGAGCAGCGCCTGGTCGTCCGGGCCACGGGCGAAGTCGGACATCGGCAGGTCGAAGAAGCTGATCAGGCCGCGCAGCAGGTCCTGCATCGGCACGTATTCGCCGAAGGGCACCAGCTTCTGCTTGAGGTAATCGCCGCTGCCGTCGCCGACCACGGTGATGCCGTTGTAGTAGTGCACGCCGTTGGCGTCGCGCTGGCGCACCGGTACGCCGGTGATGAGCGCGGCGCGCTTCTGCTTGGCCAGGTCGTCGAGCATCGCCAGGTAGTTGCCGGCCAGGTCCTTGAGCACGGGGACGGCGGTTTCCGGCAGGACGATGAGGTCGACGTCATGCTGCTCGGCGCTGAGGTCGCGATACAGCGCCAGCTGCGCGTTGACCTGCGCCGGGTCCCATTTCATGTCCTGGGCGATGTTGCCCTGGATCGCCGCGACATGCAGCGGCGAGCCGGCCGGGGTGGTCCAGGCGTGGCCCTTGAGGGCGATGCCGGCGGCCCAGGGGGCTAGCAGCAGGACCAGGCCGAAGACCATGCGCGCCGGGCGGTAGGTCAGTTGCGGCAGGTTCACCAGCAGCGCGCCGCACAGGGCGATGCTGAAGGAGATCAGCCAGACGCCACCGACTGGCGCCAGCCCCGCCAGTGGGCCCTGCAGCTGGCTGTAGCCGGTGTAGAGCCACGGGAAGCCAGTCAGGAACCAGCTGCGGAACAGCTCCAGGCCCAGCCACAGCGCGGCGAAGGCCAGTGCGTCGCTGACCGGCGCGTTGTCGCGGCGCAGCAGGCGCACCCAGAGCCAGGCGGGCAGGGCGAAGAAGAAGGCCACGCCGGCGCTGAAGCCGCCAACAAGGAAGCCGGCCAGGGCCGGCGAGGCGCCGCCGAAGTCGTGGATGCTGTAGTAGATCCAGCCGGTGCCGGCGAGGAAGGCGCCGAAGCCGTACCACCAGCCGCGCCAAAGCCCCGAGCGCGGGGTGACGCCGCGCAGCCCGAGGTAGAACAGGGCGACCGAGAGCAGGGCCAGCGGCCAGATGCCATAGGGCGCCAGGGCCAGCGGAGTGATGGCGCCGGCGGCGAGGGCCAGCAGGTGGCCCGGCCAGCCGGGACGGGTGATCCAGCGCATCGGAGATCCTTGGAAGCGATTGCGATGCGCAAGAGTAATGGAGAGACGAACGGCAGGCTACGGGGAGGGCGGGCGAAATGCCCGACGTAGCCTGCGGCGGGTTGTTGCAGGGCTGCGGATGGCTTCCCCGTAGGAGCGGACCTTGTCCGCGATGGCCGGAGATTCCGGCGCGATTCGCGGATGAGATCCGCTTGTATGGCGTTAGGGTAGGAACCTGTCGGGGTGTGGAGGGACAAGATCCGCTTCTGCAAGCCAGACGGTAGGAGACTTCCCCCACCCACCCGCTCACGACAAGCGCCGATAAGGAATCCATCGGATTGAGTAGCCGCTCAAACCGACAATACCGGCAAGCCTGCGCCAATGTGAGCTCCCGACAGATTGGACCATCTTCACTGTCGGAGAACCCCATGACAAGCCAAGTTCCGGTTATCGGTATCGATGTCGCCAAGGAGTCGCTGAGCCTCTGCGATACACGCTCGGGCGAGGTATTCGAACTGGCCAATGACGTCCGCACTATCAAGGCCTGGCTGAAAACCCTTCCTCCCTGCTGCGCCATCGCGATCGAAGCGACCAGCACCTATCACATGGATGTTGCGACCCTGGCGCATGCGCGGGGACATCGGATCTACGTCATCAATGGCTTTCGCCTGAGCAACTACCGCAAGGGGATTGGCGGGCGAAACAAGGATGATCGCAGCGATGCCCTGTTGCTGGCCCGTTACCTGACCCACGAACAAGCGCAACTGGAGCCTTGGCAGCCACCGAGCAAGGCCTACTGCCGCCTGCAGACACTGCTGCATCGGCGTGCCGCACTGGTCCGTAGCGCCATCTCGTTACGCCAGAGCTTTTCCCAGGATCGCTCCCTGGCCAAGGCGCTGAAGCCTGTTCTCAAGCAAATGGCCACACTGGAGTCACGCCTGGAGAAAGAGATTCAACAGGCGCTGCGAGAGGCTGGCCTAATGGAGCAAAGCAAGCGCTGCCAGGCCATCGAAGGGATCGGACCGCTGACGGCAGCGGCCCTGAACCTGGCATTTCTGCGGGGACGTTTTCGCAATAGCGATGCCTTCATCGCCTTTATCGGATTGGATGTGCGGCTCAAGGAGTCCGGCCGCTATAGCGGCCGTCGAAAGCTGACCAAGCAAGGGGACCCTGAAATCCGTCGGCTGCTCCACAACGCGGCCATGGCGGCAGCGCGCACGCAGCGCTGGCAGGCCCTTTACCAAAGCTACCTGGCGCGCGGCCTGAAGAAGATCGAGGCCCTGACTATCCTCGCCCGCAAATTGGCCCGAATTGCCTTTGCCCTGATGCAATCCCAGACCAGCTACCAGCCTCCAAAGCAGGAGCCGTCATTGACATAGAATCTCCTACAGGGTGTTGGCGTCAGTCGCGCAGCGGCGTCAGGCGCAGCAGGTGCAGGCGGCGGCTGTCGGCGTTGAGGACGCGGAAGCGGAAGCCGCCCAGCTCGGTGGTTTCGTTGCGCTTGGGCAGATGCCCGAAGGCGCTCATCACCAGGCCGCCGACGGTGTCGAATTCCTCGTCGGAGAACTCCGAGCCGAAGAAGTCGTTGAAGGCTTCCACCGGGGTCAGCGCCTTGACGATGAAGTCGCCGCTGGGCAGCGGCTTGATGTAGCTGTCTTCCTCGACGTCGTGCTCGTCCTCGATGTCGCCGACGATCTGCTCCAGCACGTCCTCGATGGTCACCAGGCCCGCCACGCCGCCGTATTCGTCGATGACGATGGCCATGTGGTTGTGGTTGGCGCGGAACTCGCGCAGCAGCACGTTCAGGCGCTTGGACTCGGGCACGAAGGTGGCCGGGCGCAGCAGGTCCTTGATGTTGAAGGCGTGGTTGTCGTCGTGGAGGATCAGCGGCAGCAGGTCCTTGGCCAGCAGCACGCCCATGACGTCGTCGAGGCTCTCGCCAACCACCGGATAGCGCGAGTGCGCCGCCTCGATGATCGCCGGGAGGAACTCGCGCGGGCTGTGGGCGGCCTTGATGCTGATCATCTGCGAGCGCGGCACCATGATGTCGCGTACTTGCAGGTCGGCGACCTGGATGGCGCCTTCGACGATGGACAGCGCCTCGCTGTCCAGCAGCTTGTTGTCGTGGGCGTCGCGCAGCAGCTCGAGGAGCTCCTGGCGGTTTCTCGGCTCATGGGCAAAAGCCTGGGTAATCTTGTCCAGCCAGGACTTATGCCCGTTGCTCGATCGGTCTTCGCTCATCTTTCCTTTGCTCGTTGGCTCTTATTCTTCGTCTGCCGCATAGGGGTCGGGATAGCCCAGTTCGGCCAGCAATTGCCGCTCCAGAGCCTCCATTTCCTCGGCCTCGTCGTCTTCGATGTGGTCGTAGCCCAGCAGGTGCAGGCACCCGTGGATGACCAGGTGCGCCCAGTGCGCTGCCGGTTCCTTGCCCTGTTCGGCGGCTTCGCGCTCGACCACCGGCACGCAGATCACCAGGTCGCCGAGCAGCGGGATGTCCAGCAACTCGTCCGGCACGTCGGCGGGGAAGGACAGCACGTTAGTGGCGTAGTCCTTGTGCCGCCAGGTGCGGTTGAGCTCGCGCCCCTCCGGCTCGTCGACCAGGCGGATGGTCAGCTCGGAATCGTTCTTGCGCTGGCGTAGCGCCAGTTCGCACCACGGGCGCAGCTGCGCCTCGTCAGGCAGGCCGGGGGCCTCGCTGGCGATCTGCAGGTCCAGTTCAAGCATCGCGGGTTTCCCGCTGCGCGCGTTCGCGTTCGGGGCGGGTCGGCTGGCGGTTCTCGTGGCGTTCGTAGGCCTCGACGATGCGTTGCACCAGCGGGTGGCGCACGACGTCCTTGGGCTTGAAGTGGGTGAAGCTGATGCCCGGTACGTCGGCCAGCACTTCCATCACGTGCTTGAGACCCGAGCGGGTGCCGCGCGGCAGGTCGACCTGGGTGATGTCGCCGGTGATCACCGCGGTGGAGCCGAAGCCGATCCGGGTGAGGAACATCTTCATCTGCTCGATGGTGGTGTTCTGGCTTTCGTCGAGGATGATGAAGCTGTTGTTCAGCGTGCGGCCACGCATGTAGGCCAGCGGCGCGACTTCGATCACCTGGCGTTCGATCAGCTTGGCCACGGTCTCGAAGCCGAGCATCTCGTAGAGCGCGTCGTAGAGCGGGCGCAGGTACGGGTCGATCTTCTGCGACAGGTCGCCGGGCAGGAAGCCGAGCTTCTCGCCGGCCTCGACCGCCGGGCGCACCAGCAGGATGCGGCGGATCTGCTCGCGCTCCAGGGCGTCCACCGCGCAGGCCACCGCGAGGTAAGTCTTGCCGGTGCCGGCCGGGCCGATGCCGAAGTTGATGTCGTGGTCGAGGATCGCCTTGACGTAGCGCTGCTGGTTGGCGCCGCGCGGGCGGATGTGCGCCTTGCGGGTCTTCAGCGTGACGCTCGGGGTTTCGACCGGGTTGGCGAGTTCTTCCAGGCCGGACTCCTGGAGGAACAGGTGAACCATGTTCGGGCTCAGCTCGGTTCCGCTCTGCGCTTCGCGATAGAGGCGCTGCAGGAGGTTTTCGGCAGCCTGGGTGCGCGACGCGTCGCCGACCAGTTCGAACTGGTTGCCGCGGTTGCGGATCTCGATGTCCAGGCGTTTCTCGATCTGGTGCAGGTGCTCGTCGAACTGCCCGCAGAGATTGGCGAAGCTGCGTGCGTCGAAGGGTTCCAGGGTGAAGCGGTGAATATCCAGGGGGGCGTTCAAGGTGCTGTCGATGTCGCCAGTGGCAGGAATGATGGTCGAAGAATAACCCCGGCGGCCCGTGTGGGAAAGATCGGACGCCGGGATGGGATCAGTGGTGGTCGGCCTCGACGAGGCGGCCGCGCAGCGAGTTGGGCAGCGCTTCGTAGATTTCCACCTCGGCGAACTGGCCGATCAGGCGGGGGTTGTCGCAGCTGAAGTTGACCACCCGGTTGTTCGCCGTGCGGCCCTGCAGCTGGCCAGGGTCGCGCTTGGAGTAGTCGGTGACCAGCACGCGCTGCACGGTGCCGACCATGCGTCGGCTGATCTCGAAGCCCTGTTGTTGCAGGCGCGCGTTGAGGATCAGCAGGCGCTGCTTCTTCACTTCTTCCGGAGTGTCGTCCGCGAGGTCCGAGGCCGGGGTGCCCGGGCGCGGGCTGTAGATGAAGACGAAGGAGTAGTCGAAGCCGACTTCCTCGACCAGCTTCATGGTCTGCTCGAAGTCCTTGTCGGTCTCGCCGGGGAAGCCGACGATGAAGTCCGAGCTGATGCAGATGTCCGGCGCCGCGGCCTTGAGCTTGCGGATGCGCGACTTGTATTCGAGCGCCGTGTGGTTGCGCTTCATCGCGGCCAGTACGCGGTCCGAGCCGGACTGCACTGGCAGGTGGACGAACGGCACCAGCTGCGGCACTTCGGCATGGGCGGCGATCAGCGCGTCGCTGAACTCCAGCGGGTGCGAGGTGGTGTAGCGGATGCGCTCGATGCCATCGACCTCGGCGACCACGCGGATCAGTTCGGCGAAGTCGGCGACGCGGCCGTCGTGGGTGGCGCCGCGGTAGCCGTTGACGTTCTGCCCAAGCAGGGTGACTTCCTTGACGCCGTTCTCGGCGAGGTGGATGACCTCGGCGAGCACGTCGTCGAACGGCCGGCTGACTTCCTCGCCGCGGGTGTAGGGCACCACGCAGAAGCTGCAGTACTTGCTGCAGCCTTCCATCACCGAGACGAAGGCGCTGGGGCCATCGACGCGCGGTTCGGGCAGGCGGTCGAACTTCTCGATTTCCGGGAAGGACACGTCCACCTGCGGTTTGCGGGTGGCGCGCGCGGCGTCGATCATTTCCGGCAGGCGGTGCAGGGTCTGCGGGCCGAAGACCACGTCGACGTACGGTGCGCGTTCGCGGATGGCGGCGCCTTCCTGGCTGGCCACGCAACCGCCGACGCCGATCACCAGCTCCGGCTTCTGCTGCTTGAGGGTGCGCCAGGCACCCAGCTCGGAGAAGACCTTCTCCTGGGCTTTTTCGCGGATCGAGCAGGTATTGAGCAGGATGACGTCGGCTTCTTCGGCCTTCTCGGTCAATTCCAGAGCGTGCTGTTCGCCCAGCAGGTCGGCCATGCGCGAGCTGTCGTACTCGTTCATCTGGCAACCGTGGGTCTGAATGAAAAGCTTCTTGGCCATGCGCGTTCGTCGGGTAAATCGAATTGGACCGCGGATTATAGAGGCGCGCAGGGCCGGTTCCTAGGGCTGCGCGCCGGCCGGCCGTGCTATGATGCGCGCCCTTTTTCGCAAAGCCGTCATCTGCCGTTCATGAACAAGCGCGAGAACCCGATCTACAAGGTCGTCTTCCTCAACCAGGGCCAGGTGTACGAGATGTACGCCAAGCAGATCTTCCAAAGCGAGCTGTGGGGCTTCCTGGAGATCGAGGAATTCGTCTTCGGCGAGCGCACCCAGGTGGTCGTCGATCCCAGCGAGGAAAAGCTCAAGGCGCAGTTCGAGGGTGTGATCCGCAGCTTCGTGCCGATGCACGCGATCATCCGCATCGACGAGGTCGAGCGTCTGGGTACCGCGAAGATCATGGAAGCCAAGGGTGGCGGCAACGTCATGCCGTTCCCGGTGCCGATGCCGGACAAGAGCTGATATCGCGAAATGTAGGAGCAGACCTTGTCCGCGATTCGCGCAAGAGTTGCGCTCCTACAGGCGCCGGATGCCGTCAGGGCAGCGGCGAGAACGGCGAGTTGCCGGCGGTCTGCAGTTCGATCAGGTAGTTGCGGAAAATCTGCCCGAGCACCTTGGAGGCGATGTCCAGCTCGTCCTTGCTCATCTGCTCGGCGACCAGGTCGGCGGTGTCCATGGCGTCTTCGGCGCCGTTGACCGCGGCCATCTTCAGCACGATATAAGCCTGGATGTTGTTCGCCTTGACCCCTTCGCCACGGTAGAACATGGTCCCCAGCCGCCATTGGGCCTGGGCCTGTCCTTGCAGCGAGGCTTTCTCGTACCAGCGCAGGGCAGCCTGGAAGTCACGCGGGGTGTGTTCGCCGGTGTAGTAGTACTCGCCCAGTTCGAATTGCGCTTCGGCGTCGCCGCCGTTGGCGATCTGCTGGCAGCTGGCCAGTGCCTGCTGCTGTTGCTCGGGCACGGTGTCGAGCGTGCAGCGGCCAGTCGCCGGAACCAGCAGCGAGTTGCCACCCGCCTGCGCCAGCAGGGGCGAGAGGAGCAACAGGCTGCCCAGCATCAGGGCGCGACCGGAGCGGAACATGGGGAGAAGCAGCCTCCAGAATCGGGGCGGGCGCTTGGCCCGGCCGGCGGAAACGTGCCGGCCCGCACATTATGAAATAAGCGGGCGCTTCCTTACAAAGTCTTTACGGTGTTTTTCGCGGATTCGTTGCTTTGCGACGGAACTTTTTTCGCTCGGCATAACGTGGGGATCAATTTCGGGAAGGGGTTGGCCGCGGCGAGCGCCGCGGCCGGAGGGGCTTACTTGAGGGCGGCGAAGGCGCGCTCGGCGGCGTCCAGGGTCAGTTTCAGCTCGGTTTCGCCGTGGGCGATCGAGGTGAAACCGGCTTCGTAGGCGCTCGGCGCGAGGTACACGCCGCCTTCCAGCATCAGGTGGAAGAAGCGGTTGAAGCGCGCGGCGTCGCTGGCCATCACGTCGGCGAAGGTGACGATGTCGTCCGCGCCGCTGAAATACAGGCCGAACATGGCGCCGGCCTGGGTGGTGACGAACGGTACGCCGGCGGCATCGGCGCGCTCCTGCAGGCCTTGCAGCATGCGGCTGGTGTAGGCGCTCAGCTCGTCGTGGAAGCCCGGGCGGCTGATCAGCTTCAGGGTGGTCAGGCCGGCGGCCATGGCCAGCGGGTTACCGGACAGGGTGCCGGCCTGGTAGACCGGGCCGAGCGGGGCGATGCGCTCCATGATCTCGCGCTTGCCACCGAAGGCGCCCACCGGCATGCCGCCACCGACGATCTTGCCGAAGGTCGACAGGTCCGGCGTCACGCCGTAGTACGCCTGGGCACCGCCGAGGGCGACGCGGAAACCGGTCATCACTTCGTCGAAGATCAGCACCACGCCGTGCTGGTCGCACAGGCGGCGCAGGCCTTCGAGGAAGCCCGGCGCCGGCGGCACGCAGTTCATGTTGCCGGCTACCGGCTCGACGATGATGCAGGCCACGCTCTGGCCCACTTCGGCGAGGCTCCGCTCGACGGCGGACAGGTCGTTGAACGGCAGGGTCAGGGTGTGTTTGGCGAAGTCCGCCGGCACCCCGGCCGAGCTCGGTACGCCCTGGGTCAGCAGGCCGGAACCGGCTTTCACCAGCAGGCTGTCGGAGTGGCCGTGGTAGCAGCCCTCGAACTTGATGATCGCGTCTCGGCCGGTGTAGCCACGGGCCAGGCGGATGGCGCTCATGGTCGCCTCGGTGCCGGAGCTGACCATGCGCACCAGGTCCATCGACGGCACCAGCGAGCAGACCAGGTCGGCCATTTCCACTTCCAGCGCGGTCGGCGCGCCGTAGGACAGGCCGTGATCCAGTTGCTTGCGCACGGCGTCGAGCACGTCCGGATGGCTGTGGCCGAGGATCATCGGGCCCCAGGAGCCGACGTAGTCGACGTAGCGCTTGTCGTCTTCGTCCACCACGTAGGCGCCTTCCGCGTGCTTGAAGAACAGCGGAGTGCCGCCGACGCTCTTGAAGGCGCGGACCGGCGAGTTGACGCCGCCGGGGATGTGCTTCTGGGCGTTGGCGAAGAGGGTTTCGGAGCGAGACATGGCGACCTCTCTAGGATGCTGGATTCAGGCGCCGCCGGGGTGGCGGCCGCCGCGGGGAATGGGCTTAGAACAGTGCGCTGAAGGCGCGCGCGCGGCGCTCCACTTCGGCCGGGGTGTCGGCGGCGAAGAGGGCGTTGATCACCGACAGCAGGTCGGCGCCGCGGCTGATCAGTTCGGGGGCGTTGTCCAGGGTCACGCCGCCGATGGCCACCAGCGGCACGCCGGGGAAGCGGGCGCAGGCCTGCTCCAGCAGTTCCGGAGTAGCTTCGGAGGCGCCGGGCTTGGTCAGCGAATTGAAAAAGCGTCCGAAGGCGACGTAGTCGGCGCCCTCGGCGACGGCTTGCGCGGCCAGCTCCAGGCTGCCGTGGCAGGTGGCGCCGATGATCGCCTTGCGGCCGAGCAGGGCGCGCGCGGCGGCCAGCGAGCCGTCGGTCTGCCCCAGGTGCACGCTGACGCCCAGGCGCGCGGCCAGTTCGGCATCGTCGTTGATGATCAGCTCGGCGCCGTGGCGTTCGCAGAGCTCGCGTAGGGCTTCGGCCTCGCGCAGGCGGCGCGACTCGTCGGTGGTCTTGTCGCGGTACTGCAGCAGGCGCGCGCCACCGCGCAGGGCGGCCTCGACGTAGGGCAGCAGGCGGCCGTCGGCGAGCAGCTTGCTGTCGGTGATGGCGTAGAGTCCGCGGAGTTTCATGGGTGCCTCGGCAGGTGAATCAGGAGCAGAAGTCCAGCGGCAGCCGGCGCGGGATGTACTGGCCGTGGCCGGGGGCCTCGGCATCGCGCAGGGTGCGCCAGGTGTAGTCGAGCGCGCTGCGCACGGCGCTGGACAGTTCCTCGCCCAGGGCCAGGCGGCCGGAGAGGGCGCTGGCCAGGGTGCAGCCGGAGCCGTGGTAGCTGCCCGGCAGGCGCTGGCAGGTGAAGCTGTGCTGGCTGCCGTCGCGGGAGTACAGGCGGTTGTGCACTTGCGACTCGTCGCCGTGGCCGCCGGTGATCAGCAGGTGCTGGATGAACGGCAGCAGCTTCTCGGCGCACTCGTCGGCGCTGCCGTTGGGCAGTTCGGCGAGGATCCGCGCTTCGGGCAGGTTCGGCGTGGCGATGGTGGCCACCGGGAACAGGCGCTCGCGGATTGCGTAGCCGACCTCGTCCTTGCCCAGGGCGCCGCCGCCGCCGGCGCGCAGCACCGGGTCGCAGACCAGCGGCACGCCGGGCAGCGACTGCATGATTTCGAGGACGGTCTCGACCATCTCCACCGAGCCGAGCATGCCGAGTTTCACGGCGGCCACCGGCAGATCGGCGATCACCGCGCGGGCCTGGGCCAGCACCCACTCGCGGTCGAGCACGCGGAAGTCGGAAACGTCGACGGTATCCTGAACGGTCAGCGCGGTGACGGTCGGCGCCGCGTGGCAGCCTTGCGCGATCAGGGCTTCGATATCGGCCTGCAGGCCGGCACCGCCACTGGGGTCGTGGCCGGACAGGCAGAGCACTACGGGACGGGAGGTGGGCGTTTTCATGGCGCGGGAGCTTACCACTAAACCGCTGCAGACGCCGCCGCGCCACTCCATGCCGTTCATATTGGCGTGCTAGAGTTCGGCGATTCGAAATAACGTCCACAAGGCGCGCCAACACCGGGAGATGGGGCTCCCCGGCGCGACCGAAAGGGACACTGCGGGGCGACATGCGGCACTGGCTGATCCTATTCCTGTTGATTCTCTCGCCGCTGGCGGGCGCGGTGACTTTCAACGAGCACACCGATCGCTTGCCGCTGGGGCATGCCATCGATGTCTTCGAGGACGTGCGCGGCACCGCGGACATCAACGACATCACTTCGGCGGCGCTCGACGGCAGCTTCCGCCAGCACCAGCGTGACGTGCTCAATGCCGGCTACTCGCGGTCAGTGTTCTGGCTGCGCCTGGACCTGGACTATCGTCCCCTGGCCTCCACCGATCCGGCGCACTGGCTGCTCGAGCTGGCCTATCCGCCGCTGGACCACCTGGACCTCTACCTGCCCGGCGCCGACGGCAAGTACCACCTGGCGCAGCGCACCGGCGACACCCTGCCGTTCTCCAGCCGGCCGATCAGCCTGACCAACTACCTGTTCGACCTGAAGCTCGAGCCGGGCAAGCCGATGCGCGTCTACCTGCGCCTGGAAAGCCAGGGCTCGATCCAGGCGCCGCTGACGCTCTGGTCGCCCAAGGCCTACATGGAGAACCTGCCGGGCAACGTCTACGTGCTGGGGATCATCTACGGCGTGCTGCTGGTGATGATGATCTACAACCTGTTCATCTTCCTCAGCGTCCGCGACACCAGCTACCTCTACTACATCCTCTATATCGCCTCGTTCGGCCTCTACCAGATATCGGTGAACGGCGCCGGCATCGAGTACTTCTGGCCGGACAACCCCTGGTGGGCCAACGCCGCGACGCCCTTCCTGATCGGTTCGGCCGCGCTCTTCGGCTGCCAGTTCGCGCGCAGCTTCCTGCATACCCGCGAACACAGCCCGTGGATCGACCGCACCCTGCTGCTGCTGATGGCGGTGGGCGCGCTGGTGATGGTGCTGGCGCTCTCGGCGAGCTACGCCATCGCGCTACGCCTGGCCACCTACCTGGCGCTGGCCTTCGTCGTGGTGATCTTCAGCGCCGGCATCCTCGCCTGGCTGCGCGGCATGCGCGTGGCGCGCTATTTCATCTTCGCCTGGACCGCCTTCTGAGAGGGGGTGAGATATTCCAGAGGGGCGGAGCGCGATAATTGCGGGACTAGCAGGGATGGGGTGGCATGTATCGGTACGGGAGAATGAAAAAGAGTTTCCAGGAGTGAAACGGCGCCCGGCTCAGTCGGCCGGGTCGCCCAGGTCCATCTTCAGCTGGTTCTTGTCGACCTTCTGCCGCTGGTACTTCCGCATCACCGAATAGATGAAGCTCTCCGTGATGCCGAACTCGCGGACCAACTCGTCCGCGTTGGTTCCGTCGTAGCGCTCTATGATATGTGCCTCCAACCGCTTCCGCGCCAGGTCATCCTTCGCCGGGAAAGCAAAGGTGATGCCGGCCCACCGGCGGTGAAGCTGGAAGGCCAGCTCTTCCGCTTCGGCGGTCGCCTTATCCACCGGAATGCCGTGGCGCTTCAGCGAGCCGACGACCAGTTCCGCCAGCTCGGCGAGCATGTTGTTGCGGCGGCGGATCTGCTGCGAGCGGATCTTCATTTCCCCTCCTTTATCTCCCGAGCTTCAACCGCGGCGCTTAGAGCATCCACCAGCGCCCTGAGAATCTGACGCTGGCGCTGCCATCCCTTCGGTAGCTGTTCCAATCCAGCAGCCTGTTCTGGATGCTCGATGCCGAGGCGTTGGCATAGGCGATCCACCTCGGCCAGCAAGTGCCGTTTCTCCTGCTCTACATCCAGCGCCGCGATCAGGCCGGTCAACTGGTCGGGTTTACGGAGCCAGGCAACCTTCTGGACTTTGTACATCTGCCGTGCGAGCGCATCGGCGTAGGCCCAGGGCAACTTCATGTCAGCGAGCTGCGCTTCGATCTTGGTAATCAGCAAGGGCATCGCTGGAGAGGCGAAGTTGTGCGGCTTGCCGGCGGACTTAGACGACGGCCGGGGCTTCCAGCCCAAGCGCTTGAACTCGTCCAGGAGTTTCTCGGCCTGCCGCTGGCTGAGGTCCTTCGCCGATGCCTTCCCGAACATGCCCTGGAGCTTCTGGCGATATACATCCTCGGCCAGGCCGAGTTGCTGGCGGGCGATATGGATCTTGCTGAGCAGTGCTTTCGCGAGTGCCATTACTTGGGCTCCTCGCCGATCTGCAGGAACTTGCTGCGATCAGCATTGAGCAGCTCCATGGCCTTCACCTCGACCTTGGCCGATTCGATGATCACAGATCCGACCTGCGCGACCGCCTTCGCTCTCTCGATATCCAGCGGCTCATCCCTATCCAACAGCCCTTCGAGAGTGGCGAAGAGGTGGTTACGGAGGTCTTCAACTTTGTTTTTCATGCTCGATCTCCCGAATGGTGCGTTTGAGCCGGCCGACTGCGCGAATCGCGTCTTTGAGCTCTGGCGGGTAGCGATGAATGGTGT
The DNA here is from genome assembly GCF_000689415.1 of Pseudomonas knackmussii B13. Lineage (NCBI taxonomy): Bacteria > Pseudomonadati > Pseudomonadota > Gammaproteobacteria > Pseudomonadales > Pseudomonadaceae > Pseudomonas > Pseudomonas knackmussii. The sequence continues at coordinate 774,873 of NZ_HG322950.1, forward strand.
TGCGCCGCATACGCTCGGCGCGGGTGATGAGTTCGAGGTTGTCCAGGACGATGTTCTGCTTGTTGCCGTCCCGGAAGCACAGGCAATGGCCCTCTGGTACCGGGCCGTAATGCTCTTCCCATAGCAGGGTATGGGCCGCGATCCAGTCCCTGGGGGGATAGCCGGTATCGGTAACCTTGCGCTGCAGGTAACCGTCCTTGCTGACCCTGTGACTACCGATGGGCAGCCAGTTGCCCGGCTTATTGCCGGGCCTGAACTGGGTTTCAGCCATGCGTCCCGTCGAAGGTGATCCCTTGCGGCCCTTGTTCCACGGGGTGATCCCCTTGGCGAAGCGGTACTGAACACCCTGCGAGCCATCCAGGCGCCGCGACAGCGGCCCTTCGAGGAACGCCGCCGACTTGCTGAGGCTGAGCTGCTTTGCCTTGCCATAGACCATGCGAACAGAGCGGCCGAGATCTGCGGCAATGACTTCAGTGGGCTCGTCGGCATACCGCCGACGGAGCTGCTCTACCTCATCGTCAGACCAGGCCTTGCGATTCCGGCATGCCTGACGATGACGCATCCGGCGATGCGCTCGGTCAAGGGCCTCCTGGGCAAGCTGGCTGAGGACCGCGGCCATGTCAGTCCTCCTCGACCGGATCGTTGCGAGTGATCTGCAGAGGGAACTCGCCGAACCAATGCTTGGCGATCATCAGCCCCGAGCGGAAGCCCTTCAGCTTCTCGCCAGTCAGGATGATGGGATCGTCTTCGCCAAGGTGGATCTCGGCGTCCTTGGGCATGCCCAGCACCTGCTCGATGTTGCCCATCTTGTTCTGGTGCCAGGTGACCAGCAGCTCGGCCACGCGCTTCAACTCGGTGTTCGAGCAGAAATCCTCCAACATCTCGCGCAGCTCGGCTTTGGCCTCCTCTGCGATCTCCAGGGCATCCCCCTGATCGAACCGGCCGCCAACCAGGGACCAAGCACTAGCGAAGACCTGGGCCTGCTCCATGATGGTGTCAACGCTGACAGTGGTATCGGTCATGTCACACCACCGCGATGTTGAGGTTGATGGGCTCGTAGCGTCCGGTGCTGCCTACGCGCTTGTAGACGCGGATGTAGACAGCCTTGCCGTTCACCTGGATGGCATCTTTCAAGGCAACCATTGCGGTCTTCCAGTCGCTGTCATCGATCTCCAGCCGCAGCAGGCCGAGGATGTCGCTGGTCTTGATCTGTCCGTTGCGCCCCGCGCTGAAGGCCCGGTCTACTAGGACACGAAGGTGTGGATTGGCGTCAGCGCTCCATTTGCGGATACAGACGTCGATCAGTTCCTTGGCTGCAAGCACCTCATCGGTGAAGGTGACGCGATCGGCATAGTTCCGCTCGATCTTGTACTGGCCGTCGTAGGTGAAGATGGAGACGTTGCCCTTCTCACCGCCGAGCGTGACACCGTACTTCTCGCCGGAAATGCGGATCAGGTCGGCGATGTCGGCCAGGGCGCGAGCCTTGAACGACGCCAGTGCGTTATGGAGCATCACAGCCTCGTCAACCAAGTCGCAGGCAACCTGATCGCGCAGCTTGTCGTGTTCTCGCACCTGGTGCTCGGGCACCAGGTGGCCGGCAGCGTTCATGACAAAGCCGGCCGGGATATGGATGGACGGGGTTTGTTGTTTCTCAGTCATGGCTCGGCTCCAGTAGTTCACGTTCGATGGCGCGGTCGATCACACCGATCGCCGCCAGGGTGAGCGCGCCGGCTTTCACCAGGTTCTTGCGCGCGTCGAGGCTGGGCTTCCACCAGGTGGGCTCCCAGGGCCAGAGTTCGGGCACGATCTGGCTGATTTCCGGAAGGCGGTCGGGATCCCGCATCTGGCAGAAAGCCTCTTCCGCGTAGCAGGCTGCGGCGATCGCCAGCTCACCCCTGTGGTGCTCGTCGTCATGCTCCAGGGAGAAGCCTTCGACGTGGATCTGGCGGCGACGCTCCGCGAGCACATCGGCGCCGGCGGCCGAGTACTGCTCCGCCGGGGCGATTAGAGCGAGGGCATCGACGATCTTGGTGCTGAGTTCCTGGCCAGGACCACTGGGGGCCCGGCCCACATAGGGCTGGGCCTGGCGTAGCAGGTCAGCCAGGTGCATGTTGAGGATCGGGGCGTTCATCAGTGCACCTTCCTTGCGGCGGCCTTGGCAGCGCGCTGTTCCTGCAGGTTCTCGGCGTGGTAGCGCAGCTCGGCGTGCAGCTTCGCGTAGTTCTCGGCGATGAACAGGTCCAGGAGCTTCACCAGCATCTGGTTGAGACGGTTCTGGTTCACCTGCAGTTGGTAGATCTTCTGGTCCTGCCGGAACAGCTTGACCATCGCCTCTTCGGCGAGCAGCCGGACCTCTTGATCGCTGAGTTGGGCAAGATGTACCGGGGCGATCGGTACTCGAGGAGCAGCACTGTTCATTGGTCCTGCTCCTTCACCGGAGTGAGCCAGGCCACGTCGACGCCGCGGATAGTCACGACGTTGTGGGTCAACTTGCCCTCGGTGCGGTAGCGCATGCCGCGAACTTCCGAGAGGAAGTTGGTCTTGATCAGGCCGGAGTCCTCTGCGCGGATGAAGATGCGGTTGTCCTTCTCCACCAGGGCCTCGATCTCGATACCTGCCTCGCGGAGTGCACGTGTCATGGCATTGAAGGCGCCCAGGTGTTTCGCGAACTCCGGGGTCAGGTAGGTCAGCGCCGGCGCGGCCGGCTGCTGTTGGGGCTGAATGTGCTGGACGGTGCTCATGTCAGACCACCTCCCGTACAACGTCGCCGGTGACGAGCGGCTCACCGATCTGCGCCGCGAAGTTCATGGCGGCTGTGACCAGATTGGCAATGGCCAGCGGGTATAGCTGGCTCGTCTTGTCTCGGCCGCTGGTGCTCAAGCGCTCGATCAGCGCTTGCACGCCAGTGCTGTCGATGACATCGCTGAGGTTCTTTTCGGCACGGCTGAAGCGATGCACGAGGTGCGCCTCGACCAGGTTGACCGGAAGCGGCTCCAGCTTGGTGATTTCAATGCGTTGGGCTACCTCACGCACGTCGGCATTGCGCGGCGACAGCTTCATCGCCAGCTCCGGCTGGCCGATCAGGATGATGCTGATCAGTTTGGTGAAGCCGTCTTCCAGCTCGCGGTAGCGCTTCAGGTGCTTCAGGGTCGGAATCGAGAGGCTGTGCGCCTCCTCGATGATGAGCAGGTGGCGTTGGCCCGATGCGTAGCTGGCTTTCAGCGCCTCATAGACCTGGCCGAATCGTTCTTCCGGGCTGGACTTCGTCTTCTCCAGCGGGGCCACGCGCTTCATGATGGCTTGCGCGATGTGGCTCGACTTCAGGGTCTTGCCCTTCACGTCGTTGTCCTCCGAGCCCAGGACAAAGGGACGGATGACGATGACTGGCATGCCTTCCTTCTTCAGGCGCTCGGTCAAGGCCTGGCGTAGGCTCGACTTGCCAGAGCCAGACTCGCCGATCACCGCGAGGAAGCCGTCATTCTTCGCCACTTGGTACATCGACTCGCGGACGTAGAGCATGTCGGGGGTGACATACATGTCGTCGGCCGAGCGCAGGTCGTCGAAGGGATTGGCATACAGCTGGAAAGCACGCTTGGTCTCTGGCAGCAGAGGTTGTTTTGCCATTAGCATCGGTTCGCACTCCTGGTCGTTCTCGTTTACTTGGTCGTTTACGGCTTCGGTCGGGGTTGCAGGGGCCTCGGCGTTGGCGCGCCGGGGCTCCATCTCTTCTTCCAGCGCAGCGATGTCGCCATCGTTCGCGCCGTGTTCGTAAAGAAAGTCCGCGATGCGCCCGAACAGGCGCGCCTTGTCGATGGACTTCGGCCAATGGCCGTGGTTGATGATCTGGGCGATGGTCGCCGGCGAGACTTCTGCGGCGCGCGCCAGGTCGCGCTGATTCTTTTTGACGGTGCTGAGTACTTCCTTCAGGTGCTGCATCAGTGAGTCCCTCCCACGATGCGCAGGCCGGGACGAACCGGGGCCTGCAGCTGCTGGACGATGGCGTCGAGCTGGTCCTCGAGCACGCCATCGGGGTAGTTGGACTTGAGCCAGACCATCGACTCGGCGGTCCAGGAAGATCCCATCCGCGCACGCAGCGCCTTGGCGGCCGCAGGGTGGCTCATGGGCTTGATCTCGACGGTGGCCACCGTCACGGTGGTCTCCACCTCAGTGCCGCGCTTCGGCAGATAAGCCGGCAGCGCCGTGTCGGTCAGATGCTTGTGCGGATCGATGGCGCCGGCGAACGGCACGGCCTTCGCCTTCCGGGCCTTCTCCGCTTCGTCCTGGGTGTCGGTATCGGTCGCGATCTGCTCGAGCACCTTGCGGGCGACCTGAGCTGGCGTTTCGGCGTGACGCTTGTGCTCCTCGCCGATCATGGCCGCGGTCTCGCGGAAGCCGTGTTGATCAACGCCGATGCGCTCGACGACATACAGGACCTGGTGCCCGTCATCGTCATGGCGGATAACCTGGGCGCTTTCGGCATCACGCCATGGGTTCCTGGTCATCAGCACCTTCTCGCCCACCATCACACCCGGCACGCTGCTGACGTTGTATTCCGCACTGTTGAAAGACACGATCATCAGCGGACTGACGACGCGGGTCTGCGGCGCGCTGGTGGCCATCTCGCGGCAGATCTCGGCCGGCGGCGCGATACGCAGCTGCTGCGGAGTGATCAGCATCCACACGCCATAGCGGGTGCGGCGGTGGCGGCTATGGATCTCGGTCGCGTTGTAGGCGCGCATCCATTCGCCGACACGGGTGTTGATGTGCTCCAGGGACTCGGCTTTCTCCAGCTTCAGCCCGCTCTCGAACTCCTTCTCAACGATGTTGTGGGCCTGCTCGACCTGGCCCTTGGCGCGGGCGTTGCCGACCTCGTTGATGATCAGCTCGATGCCCAGGGCTTGGCACAGGTTGCGGAACATCGCCGACTTCATGGCCGCGCCGGGGTCGGTCATCAGCATGAAGGGCACGCCGTGGAACGGGTCCTGTTCACCGCGCTTCTGCATGGCGCAGATCAGCACGTGGCAGATGTTCTCGGCCGATTCGGAGCCCAGGACGTACTGCACGTAGATGGTGCCGCTGGTGTGGTCGGTGATGACGTAGCGCCAGAGGCGCTTGCGCTCGATCTTCTTCAGGTTCTCCGGCTTGCCGTCGTAGTACTCGGCATGGCTCATGGTCCGCGCGCCGTCGTCGTCCAGGTAGAACTGGGTGGAGATCGAGGCGTCAATCTGCCATACGTGGTTCGGGTGCTTGCTCGCCAAGCTGATGGCCGGCGCCGGAGCCAGGAGCTGCGACGGGTGCAGGTTGTTCTGATAGAGCGCGCGACTGATGGCGCTCTCCGACATGGGCTTCAGCTCGCCGGTCGACTTGACGACTGACTCGGCGCGGATCAGCCCATTGCTGCGCAGGCGGGCCACGGCCAGCTTGATCGACGAGAGCTGCTTGTTGTTGGCACGAATGCTCTCGACCAGGAGCGCCGAGATCAGCTGCAGTTCGCGCAGCGGAATCGCCGTAGATCCTGCGTCGGAGCGGCGCTTGCGGGGCTTGTCCTTCATGGTCAAGGACTCCAGTTTGCGATAGAGGGTGGCGAGGGACATGCCCAGGCGCTCGGCGGCCGCTCTGTAGATCACGGTGCGGCCGCCGGCGCCGGCCTCCAGCGCCTGCTGGTGCGCCGCCAGGATTTCCTGGGCATGGATGGGGTTCATGGGTCAGCCCTCGGCCATCTCGTCGAGGCCCAGCAGCTTGTGCCAGGTCGGCAGATCGTCGGGGTGCAACTCCGGCAGGTGGAACTCGCTGCGGATCGCCATCAGCGTCACCTCCAGGTTGCGCACCAGAGAGGCCTTGAAGGCACGATGGTCTTCGCCGGTGCGAGCGCCCAGCTCGGCCAGGTCGGTGAATGCTTTGCGCAGGGTGCCCTGCAGGCGCCCCTCGACCTCATAAGCCTCGGCGACGACCTCCTGGCGAAGCTGAATGGCTTCCTCTTCGGGCTGGACGACGATGACCTTGGGCTTCTTCGCCAGGGCGGTTTCCAGGCTGGTGATTCGGGAGCTCTTGTCGGCCAGCACGCGGTCCTTGGCTTCCAGGGAGTCACGGGACTCGCGCAATGCCTTGCGCAGCTCCTTCACGCTCATGGTGGAGATATCGTCGAGGGTCAGCTCGCCGGTTTGCCCGGTCAGCTCCAGCTCCTCCAGCTGCTCGTCATCGAGGACCAGCATCTCGAACAGCTTGGTCTGGCCGCCGATAGCTTTGGTCAACGCGGTGCTGCTACTGAGGGTGGAGAACTTCGCTGCCGACTGGATGAAGCGGCTCGCTACGTACTTGTCGATCCCCAACGAGTCCAGTCGGTCAGCGAAATTCCCGTGACCGCATGCAGCCTTGAGTACAGCAAGACCGCGCCCTACCTCCAGGCAGGCCTCAACACTGCGGCGCATGTTCGCCGCGATGTCGCGTTGAATCAGGTCGGGGTCGGTGCAGTCAGCAGGCAGCTGATACCCCAGCTGAACCGCAATGGCGCGAACGGTTGCGTCTTGTTCATTGGTCAGACGGGCGACCTGGTGCTGGTGCTCCAGGAGCGCGTCCTGGTCGAGATGCTCCGGCTCGGCTGGCGCATCAATGGTTCGGGGTTGACGGGCCATTACACAGTCCTCCATGAGGTGGATACGGCAGGTTTCATCTGGACTCCTTGGTTAGTGGTGGGCGCCGATCCGCGCCCTGAGTTCTTGGATGCGGGCTGCGCCGCGGTCGAGTTCATCTGCAGTCGCCATGGCGTACTGCAAGAAGGCGATGCCTGGGGCGAAGCGGCCGGTGTCTTCGTACCGCGTGGCGAAACCTTCTTCGATCAGCAAGTCCATGTAGCGAGTGATGTTGGCGGGGCTCTCGCCCAGCGCCTTGGCCAGCTCGGTATTGGAGAGGCCGCGCAGGGTGTGGCCACGCAGGGCCTTGAGCACGCGCAGGACACGTGCCGCGCTGCTAGTGGGTCGGGTCATGCTCGGCCCCTCGGGTAGAAGTAGTCCTTCATTTCCTCGGCGACCGCCGCGGCGATGTCTTGCAACTCGCCGACGGTCACTTCGCGCAGCGGCTTGCCCAGATCCATGACGCGTTTGGAGAACTTGATCTGCGTGGGGCCGTTCCACCCCTCCGTGTAACCACCGAAGGGCTCCAGGGCTTCCTGTACGCTCATGCATTGAGCGAGGGTTTCGGGGCTCATGGCTGCTCTCCAAGGTCAAGCTGTGGGTGGTCGTGCTGCTGCACGTTGCCGTGATGCCAGGCCAGGGATTCCAAGCCAGCGCGGATCGCTTCCAGGGTTTGATGGGCACTCTGGCGGCCACCGTAGAACGCCATCAGCGCGCCGGCGGCTTCGTGCAGTACCTGCTGCAGGCGCTGCATGTCCTCGGCCGAGCTATCGCGGCCAGTAGGGATGTCCACCAGTAGCTTGCCGTGGGCGGCGGCCAGGTAGCGGGTGATCAGGGGCTGGCCGCAGGCATGCTCCAGGGGCAGCACCAGAGAGAGCGGCAGACGGCCATCGGCCTGCCACTTGTAGAGGCTCGAACCGTTGTTCAGGGCCAAATAGTCGAAGGACAGGTGGTCAGCGCTGCGATTGCGAGTCTCGCGGGCAGCGTCCACGCATCCGCGGATGGACTCTGCTGGCGAACGTGGCACCCAGGTTTTCCAATTGCGACGGCTCATTGGAAGGCACTCCCAAGGGACGCCAAGCCGGCGTCCGAACAAATTCCCGATTCGTCTGTTGGCAACGGTTTCATCGGTCAGCCAACCTGTTCTCGTCTTTCATCAACGGAGCGGGCTATGAGCGAGCACGAACTGCGACAAGAAATCGCTGCACTGCGCGAGCAATACGAGATCGAAACTGCCGCCAGTCGTTCGGCCTTTGTGGTGCTGGTGCGCTACCTGGCCGAGGGGCAGCAGTTGCACATTGACGAGCTGTGCACTGACCTGGATGCGATGTGCATTGCCCGTCCAGAGGAGCAATGGCAGCGCAGCCTGATGGCGCTGGCTGAGGTGTTACGCGGCGTTGATGGGCGGCTTCCAGGAGGTCCTGGCTGATAACGGCAGCCTACGACGCTGTCAGCAGGCGCTTGCCGTTGGCGCGGGTGGCCTCGGGCAGCAGCTGCTCCACAGCGATACTGTTGTCGGGCAATTGCCGGGTGGCATCGGCCAGGTGCCAGGCGATGGCGGTGGCGTCGCCCGGGGCGCAGGCGATCAGTGCGTCGAGCGCGACGCGCCAGGCATCCAGCGGGTGCGGAATGAGGTCGATGTGTTCTATGGAGTTCTGCGACATAGCGGCGGGCCTCAGGCAGCTTTGGGGTCGGCTTTCAGGCCGAGGGCGACGGCGGCTTCGTGAGCGTGACCACGCAGGCCTTTCAGTCGGCCGCGCAGCAGGTCGACAACAACCATGCGATCAAGACCCATGTCGCGAGCCCAGTGGGTTTTGCAGACGCCGTGGCGGATGAACCACTCGTTGGCGCTGGTGGGCGTCTGCGGGTACGGCAGTGGTGCCGCGCTCGGAGATTTCCGGTTGCCTTTCATGGCGGGGCTCTTGTGGTAAATTGCGGTTACTGGATGTGATGGCGCATGGCTTCCATTAGCGCCTCGGTGAGTTCGTGTGGCTGGCTGGTGATGTCGAGCCGGCGGATGGAGCCCTTCTCGTGGAGCGCGGCGAGTCCGCTGGTTACGGCCCCGGCCATGCCGGCAACGAAATGGAGAGGAAGGTTCGGATCGAACTCGATACGAAGATTCAGGCTGGTCGACGGCGCGCTTGAGGTGTCGCTGGCGGCGACGCCTCGGCTCATGGCGAGCAGCAAGGAAAGAGAAAGGGCGATCCAGTCAGAGTCGCTCAGGGTTGCCTGGCCTAGCTGGCCCAGGAAGACCTGGCGGTAGTCGACGGGACGATCGCAGGCAATAGCGTTCTGCAGTTCCTGATCGAGAAGATCCTGCAGGCGTTGGATGGCAGGGTTCATGGCGTTTTCCTTCGTGGCTAGACGGGGTAATTCGCTGTGGTGTGTGGTCAATAATGGAACCATTCGGTTCCAATTGCAAGAGGAAATGAAACCGAATGGTTTCACTTGGGGAGCGCCTGCTCGAGGAACGCGTTCGCCTGGCAATGACTCAAGAGGACTTTGGGGCTTTGGCGGGGGTTACTCGGAAGACTCAGAGGCTTTACGAGTCTGGGGAGCGCGTACCGGATGCAAACTATCTGGCTGCTGTAGCGGACGCCGGGGTGGACGTGCTCTACGTGGTCGCTGGGCGTCGAGCAGAATTGCGTTCAAACGCAACTTTGCCTGTCGCTGGTGATATCAATACCGAACGCCTGGCGCGCATTGTGGAGATGCTCGAAACGTTCGCACGCAGCGCCGGAAAGCGCTGGCCGAGCGCCCAGCTCGTTGCTGTTGCTGCGGAGGTTTACAACGTCCTGCTGGACGAGCCCGCCTTGGATGAACCCAAGGTCGAAAGGATTTTGAAGTTGGTGGTGAATCGCTGAAGTCGTAGGAAAGGAGTAGTCATGCAGAGCGGGGATGATGGTCTGGCCAAGCTGGCCGAAAAGCTTCACGGAGTCCGTGACAATCTTCCAAGTGCTAGCGAAGGAACGCCGAACATGCCGGCGTCCGATATCAGGGTGAAGCGTAATAGCGGCAACATCAATTTCGGCACCCAGGTGAACATTGGCAGCACCATGTCGCAAGAGCCTCTCGCTCAGCCCCAGCGGAGGAGCCTGAACGACCGGGTGGAGGAAATCGCTGGGATCTATGGCGTTGATCCGCGGGTCGTTTGGCGGGAAGTGCTCCACACGCGATTCGGTGTCAGCAGCGTCACGGAGCTATCGAAGACCCAGTTCGTCGAGGCGTCTCAGGCGCTTGATGCCTACGAGGCTCAGCTCAAAGGGCACCTGGCGGAAAGCAAGGAGCAGAACCACGTTAAGCGCCTGGTTGCGGAAGCTCTACAGATTGCGAACGACCGAGACGTATATCCGGCCATGTCCAGGTTCTGCTCCCGCGAGTTCGGCGAGACCGTCCTGAACAATCTGAGCCCTGACCAGCTAAAGCTGGTGCTGAAGTTCCTGGAAGAGGCTGCGCCTGCGACTCCTGTCGAGCCAGAGCCTCGGGCGTCTACTGCGGCTTCAGCGTCATCTGCCTCTGTGCGAGGTGTATTTCTCGCCGAAGCCAAGGCCTTGGTTGTTCAGTATCCCGTGCACTGCGGCGCCATTGCCCTGGTGCTGATGATCTTGGGGAAGGTCGTCTAGCTGCGCACCAACACCTACATGCCAACAACAAGGGAATATCCGATGAACAAAGACGTTCGCATCGCCGCCGCTCTCCTGCTGGCAGGCTTCTCCGTCGCAGGCTGCTCCACCAAGAACTACGGTCGCCAACCTGAGCTGACCTCGTTCGAGCAGCAGACGATGAGCTGCCGCGAGATCGATCTGGAGCAAGCCAAGGTCCAAGGCTTTCTCGCCCATGTTCGCGAGGAGAGCGAGTTCGATGGCCGTTCGGTGCTGTCCTTCCTGGGCGACTTCGGCATCGGCAACATGATGGAGAAGGATGCTGCAGTGGACAGCGCCAACCAGCGTATGGCGCAGCTCAGCGCAGCGAAGATGCAGCAGGGCTGCTCGTATGCCAGTGCGGCTCCCGCTCGGCAGTACGCCGCGCCACAGGCTTATGCGCCGGCTCCTGCAGCAGCTCCGTCATCGGGATCGGTTGAGGCTCAGCTCGATGCTCTGAACCGGCAGCAGCTGCCATACGACGAGTACCAACGGCGCTACCGCGAGATCATGGGCCAATGAATGAGCAACTCCTGGTCCAGATAATTAATCGGAACTGCGGCCCTGGCTGGGAGCGCAGAAAGGCCAGAGAGCTAACAGCAGATGCAATCGTCGAGGCCTTGTGGCCATTGAACGAGCTGTTTCAGGGGAAGGTTGCAAGTATTCAGAGTCAGCCTTACCAGGCTGACTTGGAGCCCCAGGCTGATCGGGCAATCGAGCGCTACGCAGAGCATGGAAGCTGGAAGGCAGTGAGCCTGGAGGTGCGGCGTATCCTTCTGGAGCGCCACACCCAGGCCATCACGTGGTTCACCCTTGAGGGTAAGACTGCCCCTTGGAAGACATACATGAGTGTCCCGGACAATCTGCCGGCCAAGACTCTGCCAGCAGCAATACTGCTGTACTTAATTCACGGCATGTCGCTCCCTTTTCCAGTAGCGGAATCATGACGGCCTGGATGTCTTCCAGTTGCTGTGCTGCAAGCTTATGCGCATCTTGGAATGGCTTGTGCTCTGACTGAAACATCACTCACCTCGAGTTCTTGTTGATTGCTGCAGCTTGATTGCCCAAGCACTGGAATGATTTTTCGCCTCCGAAAAAGAGACCACGCGCGCGCGTGACGATGATGGTCGGGCGTCCTGCAGGAGCAGGACGACCACCACTGGCCAGGGATGGCCACCTTCGGGAGCATCGTCATGCCATCGCAGCAATCCCGGCGCCGCGCGCCGCGCATGACCAGCTGGACGCTGGTCACTCTGATCCTGCTCATCGTCCTGGCGGCCATCCGGCCTGAACAGCTCCAGGTCGTCGCCTACAAACTCCTCCTGGTCACTCTCGGTGCCGTCGCCGGCTACTGGATCGACCGCACGCTCTTCCTCGTCGAAGCTCGCCCGCATCAATGCCCTGCTGGCCCGGAGAAGATCGGCGCCTGGATTCGTCGCGCCTTGATCGTCATGGCCTGCATTCTTGGCCTGACGCTGGGGCTGTGATCATGAGGTTCCTTCGACTCCTCTGGTGGGTATGCTGCGAAGAGCCCCGCCTGCCGTTGTATGCCTTGGTCGCCATCTTCTTGATGGTCTGGAGCCTCCTGCATGGTGCGCCGGCCTGCGCTCAAGATCGCATCCCGGCCCAGGCCGAGCAGTACCACCGCACACTGGTCCGGGCTGCCCAGGCTGAATGGGGCCTATCGGCGCCGATCGCTACCTTCGCCGGGCAGATCCACCAGGAAAGCCGCTGGCGCGCTGATGCTCGTTCGCCCGTCGGCGCCCTGGGCCTTTCGCAGTTCATGCCCGGGACCGCTGAGTGGATTTCCGGCTTGTACCCGGCCGCCCTGGGCGCGAACCAGCCGTTGAACCCGGGCTGGGCCCTGCGCGCCCTGGTTGCCTACGACCGTTACCTCTACGCCCAGAACCAGGCCACCAGCGAGTGCCATCGCTGGGGATTCGTCCTGTCCGCCTACAACGGCGGCCAGGGGTGGGTGAATCGCGACCGCAGACTGGCCTCGGCATCCGGCGCCGATCAGCTGGCCTGGTTCGATTCCGTCGAGCGCTTCAACGCGGGGCGCTCGGCCGCGAACTTCCGCGAGAACCGCGACTACCCCCGCCTGATCCTGCTGCGCTACGAGCGCCTCTACACCACATGGGGCGATGGCGTATGCGCCGAGAGGTACGTGCTGTGAGCAAGATTAAGTTTGCTGATGTCCGTGCAATGTTTCGTGATCGCGACCAATGTCGCTGGTTCTGGTTCCGTGAGTGGCTGAAGGACGCCGGCGCGCCGATGCTGAAGGACGCCCTGCGGATCGTCGCGCTGTCCGTAGCGCTCTATGCCCTGGGGCTTACCTTCGGCAAGGGCTTGGCGACTGGCTTCAGCCAGAACATTCAGGTGAACGTGCGCCTGCAGGTGGCCGAATGACACGCCTCTATCTCGGCTGCCTGATGGCGCAAGCACTCACGTCGGTCGCCATGGTGGCCGCTTCCGCGAACTTCCTCACGGCCAAGGAACTGTATTGCTCGCCGGTGCCGCGCGAGCGCCACGGCAAGTCCGGCGTAGCCAAAGCCAAGCGCAAAGCGCGCCAGTACAAGCGTCGGAGGGCCCACCATGGCCGTGCTTAGCTATCTTCGCGCCGGCTGGCCCATCCTGGTCGTCGGGCTCCTCGCACTGGCCATGATCGTCAACAGCCAGGCGGCCTACGACAACGGGTTCAGGAAAGCAAAGGCCGATGGCGACGCGGCTTTGGCCCAGCTCCGCGAGCAATACGCCAACGAGCGCGCCCAAGCCGCCCAGGACAACCTGGTGCAGTACAAGCAACAGGTCACCCGCGCAGACCAGGCCGAGCAGAAGATGCTGGAAACCCAGCAGCAGCTCGCCGACGCCCAGAAACAGCTCCAGGAGCGAATCCCCCATGTCACGACCGTCTACCGGCCGGCTCCTGCAGCTGCGCCTGTTGCCATTCCTCATTGCGTGTTCACTCGCGGCTGGCTGCGCGACTTCAACCTCGCCCTCGGTGCCGGCCTGCCCGCCGCAGGAGCGGGCACCGCTGCGGCCGGCACTCAAGCAGCGACCTGGCCCGCCCCCGGTTCTGACGCCGAACTACTGGAAAGCGGCGTCAGCCCGGCTGACATCCTGGCCTTCGCCAAGGACTACGGCACCTGGGCCCGTCGCAATCTCGCGCAGCTCAATGCCCTCATCGATCAAGGGGAGTAAGGGATGAAGATCGAACTGGAGCTGTGGCAGCTGATCAGCCTGCTGCTCGCCTTCCTCGGCGGCTGCGCCGGGGGCGGCAAGCTGCTGCTGAACCAGATCCAGAAGCACCTGGACGCGCGCTTCGCCAGCCAGGACCAGGCGCGCCTGGCGAACCACGAGCAACTGTCCTATCGGCTGGGTGCCATCGAGCAAGCGGCCCGGGAAGAAACCAACCAATGGCAGCGCGTCGAGCGCGAACTGATGAGCCTGAAAGCCGACTTGCCACTTCAGTACGTGCGCCGCGAGGACTACATCCGCGGCCAGAGCGTGCTGGAGGCGAAGCTCGACGGCCTGGCCGTGAAAATCGAAAACGCGCAGCTGCGCAGCCTGATGGGAGCCAACCATGCAAACTGACATCGCCAAGATCCGCCGGGAGTCCCTGCGCTGGCTGATCCTGCTAACCCTGAACAACGCCCGGCCGGTGGGCAGCTACGAGATGCCGATCCTGTCGGTTGCTCAGAGCGAGTATCCGGACGCCACCCCGCTGGAGATCCGCCGCGAGCTGGACTACCTGAGCGATCGCGACCTGGTGAAGCTCGACAAGCAGCCTTCCGGCAAGTGGTTCGCTGACCTGACCCGCTACGGCACCGACATCGCCGAGTACACCATCGACTGCGAGCCTGGCATCGCACGTCCCGTGAAGTACTGGTGACTGCCATGGGGCGGAAGTCTTCCATCTCGCGGCTGCCAGATAACGTCCGGGCCTACATCGAGGGCAAGCTCGCCGAGGGGCGGCTGACCCTGGACGAGCTGATCGCCAACCTGCAGGCGCAGTTCCCCAGCCAGGCCGAGTCGGGCGAGCTGCCCAGCCGCACGGCGGTGCATCGCTACGGCCAGAAGCTGGAGCGGCGCCTCGCTGCGATCCGGGCCAGTACCGAGGCTGCGAAGATCATCCGCGCCCAGGCCGGCGACGACCTGGACGCGCGCAGCGAAGCGTTGACGGCGATGATCCAGTCGGAGCTGTTCGAGTCGATCATCGCCTTGCAGGAGGCTGGTGATGAAGAGATGGACCCCGGTGAGCGCGTCGGCCTGCTCGCCTCGGCGGCGAAAAACATCGCCACGCTGACCCGCAGCTCCGTTGCCCTGAAGAAGTTCCAGGCCGAGGCCGAGGAGCGTGCTCGCCTGGCGCTGCTCGCCGAGCAGAAGGCGAAGCTGGACGCGATGCCGAGCAAGGGCGGCGTCACTGAGGCCACCAAGGCCGCGATCCGGGAAGCACTGGGGATCAGCTGATGAAGCTAAAGGGCAATGCCAAGATCATTCCGGCCAACCCGGAAGCCATCTTCCTGCCATACCAGAGCCGCTGGATCACCGACTCCAGCCGCCTGAAGCTCATGCAGAAGTCCCGTCAGATCGGCTTGTCCTGGTCCACCGCCTACGCCGCTGACGAGCGCACCGCTGCTGAAGATGCCCGGGTGGATCAGTGGGTGAGCAGCCGTGATGACCTGCAGGCGCGCCTGTTCCTGGAAGACTGCAAGATGTGGGCGGGGATCATGAACCAGGCCGCCAAGGATCTGGGCGAGGTCGTCATCGACCCGAAGAACAAGATCTCCGCCTACGTCCTGGAGTTCGCCAACGGACGCCGCATCCACAGCATGTCGAGCAACCCCGACGCCCAGGCCGGCAAGCGCGGCGGTCGTATTCTGGACGAGTTCGCCCTGCACCCGGACCCACGAAAACTGTGGTCGATCGCCTATCCGGGTATCACTTGGGGCGGCGCCATGGAGATCATCTCCACCCATCGGGGCAGCCAGAACTTTTTCAACCAGCTGGTGCGCGAGATCGTCGAGGGCGGCAATCCGAAGGGAATCAGCCTGCACACCGTCACGTTGCAGAACGCCCTGGACGACGGCTTCCTGTTCAAGCTGCAGCAGATGCTGCCGGCCGACGATGAGCGCCAGGCGATGGACGAGGCGCAGTACTTCGACTTTATTCGGGCCGGCTGTGCGGACGAGGAGTCCTTCCAGCAGGAGTACATGTGCAACCCGGCCGACGACGACGTGGCCTTCCTGGAGTACGACCTGATCGCTTCGGCGGAGTACCCGCAGACCGCGAACTGGAAGCAGTTGGAGGGCGGCAGGCTGTTCGCTGGCATCGATATCGGGCGCAAGAGCGACCTGACGGTGCTCTGGGTGGTCGAGCTGCTCGGCGACGTGCTTTATACCCGCCACATCGAGCGCCTGCAGAACATGCGCAAGTCCGACCAGGAGCGAATCATCTGGCCGTGGCTGGCTCGCTGCGATCGCGCTTGCATCGACGCCACAGGCCTTGGCATTGGCTGGGCGGATGACGCCCAGGACCAGTTCGGCGAGAGCCGGATCGAGGCCGTGACCTTCTCGACGCGCGTGAAGGAGGCGCTGGCCTATCCGATCCGCGGGGCGATGGAGGACCGCAAACTGCGTATCCCCTACGACCCGAAGACCCGCGCGGCCCTTCGCCAGGTGACCAAGCAGACCACCTCCACCGGCAACATCCGGTTTACCGCAGAGCGCACCGCCGATGGCCACGCCGACGAATTCTGGGCGCTCGGCCTGGCGATCCAGGCGGCGTCCCAGCAGGGCACCATGCCGATCGAGTTTCACTCGACTGGCGTTCGCGCGTCTCTGGACCAGGACGCCAGCGGCGGCCGCACTACCACCCGCGGCTGGGGCACCGTCGCCGGCCGTAACGACCTCGGAGGCTACTGATGCAACAGCCCAAGCTCGGCCAGGAGATCGCCACCACCGGCGATGGCCGCGATATCACTCGCCCGTTCCTGTCTGGCCTGCAGCAGCCGAGCGACTACATCCTGCAGCGCCGCGGCGGCAACGATCTGCGCATCTACGAGGAAGTACTTCGTGATGGCCAGGTCAAGGCGACCTGGGGGCAACGCCAGCTCGCAGTGGTCAGCAGGGAGTGGCAGGTCGACGCCGGCGGTGATCGCCGGATCGACAAGGCCGCAGCCGAACATCTGCGGCAGCAGCTGCAAAACGTCGGCTGGGATCGGATCACCAACGGCATGCTCTACGGGGTGTACTACGGCCACGCCGTGGGAGAGGTGATCTACGGCCGCGACGACCGCTACATCACGCTGCAAGCGATCAAGGTGCGCAATCGCCGCCGCTTCCGTTATGACCAGGAGGGCGGCCTGCGCCTGCTCACCCCGCAGAACATGTTCGAGGGCGAGCCGTGCCCGGCTCCGTACTTCTGGCACTTCTGCACCGGCGCCGACAACGACGACGAGCCCTACGGCCTTGGCCTGGCCCACTGGCTGTACTGGCCCGTGTTCTTCAAACGCAATGGTCTGAAGTTCTGGCTGACCTTCCTGGACAAATTCGGCATGCCCACGGCGGTCGGCAAGTTCGGCAAGAACGCCACCCCAGAAGAAAAGGCAAAGCTGCTGGCGGCGACGCAAGCGATCCAGACCGATACCGGCGTCATCATGCCGGAGGACATGATGATCGAGCTGCTGGAGGCTGCTCGCTCCGGTACCGGAGACTACAAGATCCTGCACGACACCATGGACGAGACCATCGCCAAGGTGACGCTGGGCCAGGTGGCGTCCAGCCAGGGCACCCCTGGACGCCTGGGCAATGACAATCTGCAGGCGGACGTGCGTCTCGACTTGGTCAAGGCTGACGCCGATCTGATCTGCGAGTCCTTCAACCTCGGGCCGGCCCGCTGGCTGACCGAGTGGAACTTCCCGGGTGCCGTTCCGCCTCGCGTGTACCGCGTGGTCGAGGAACCCGAGGACATGGACGCCAAGGCCAGTCGCGACGAGAAGGTGTTCCGCTTCTCCGGGTTCAAACCGACCCTGGGCTACGTCCAGGAGACCTACGGCGTAGAAGTCCAGGAGGAGGTCCAGCCGACTGCCGATAGCTCCGCGCCCGCTGCTCCCGCTGAGTTCGCGGAGGGTGATGGCGGCAGCGACCCGGCCTCGGCCATGACCACCCAGCTGGCCAAGGCAATGCAGCCGGCGGTCAAGGACTGGAGCGACCAGTTGCGCTCCCTGGTCGACAGTGCCACCAGCCTCGATGACCTGCAGGCGCAGCTGCTGAAGCTCGCCCCCCAGCTGAGCCTGGACCAGTACGCGGCCGCGATGGCCACCGGTCTGCAGGCAGCGAACCTTGCAGGTCGCACTGATGTCCAGGACGATCTGGCTGCGCGAGGCAACGCCTGATGGCCACCGCCGCCAGCTACGGCAGCCTCGCCTTCAAGGAACAGATCGCTTTCTTCGAGGCCAAGAACCCCTCGGTCAACTACGCCACCGTGCGTGGTGCCGCCCACGACCAGTCCTTCGTCAGCGCCGGGGCTCATCGCGCCGACCTGGTGGCAGATCTGTTCGCGGTGGTGAACCAGGCGATCCGCGACGGCCTCACCCTGGAGGAGTTCCGCCAGGACTACTACGCCGTCCTGGACAACTACGGCTGGGAACCCGATGGCGGTCGTGCCTGGCGCGCTAAGGTGATCTACCGCACCAACTTGCGCACCAGCTACGCAGCTGGCCGCTACGCCCAGCTGCAGGCGGTGAAGGCGACTAGGCCCTACTGGGGCTACCACCACAGCGACGCCGTGGAGCACCCGCGTGAGCAGCACCTGGCCTGGGATGGTCTGAAGATCCATGCCGACAACCCTTGGTGGAAGACGCACTATCCCCCCAGCGGCTTTGGCTGCGAGTGCTACGTCACCGCCTACAGTCTTGATGAGATCCACGCCATGGGTAAGACGGGGCCTGACGAGCCGCCGGCCGAGCGCATGCGCAACATCTTCTTTCGCGGCGAGACGGTTCAGGTGCCAGAAGGCGTCGATCCGGGGTGGGACTACGCACCAGGACGTGCCGCCTTCGAGAACCAGGTGCAGCTCACCCTGGAGAAGACAGCACCACTCCCAGCGGTGCCGGCGGCGAAGATGAACAAGCAGCTGCTGGACGAGGACAGCGTCGAGACTGCCCTACAGGGCTCCTGGTCAAGCTGGGTGGATGAGGTCGCCGCCGAGCCGATCGTCCATGGCACCGCCCGCAACGTCGGTACGCTCAGCACGGAAACGGTCGCGGGTATGCAGCAGGCCGGCGCCGAGCCGCAGACCGCCCTGGTCAGCATGGACGACGTGCACCTGGTGCCGTTGGTGAAGGCCGCCCAGGCCGAGCCGCCGGATAATGCGTTGTCGACCGTGCTGACGCTGGCCGAGCTGGTGCAACTACCGCAGATCCTCGCTCAGCCCGAGGCCGTGCTCCTCGATGCTGTCAGCAGCGCCCTGATCTATGTCTTCGACACTGGGCGCGACGGCGGCAAGGTGGCGATGGTGGTCAACTATCTCCTGCAGGGCACTTCGCGGAGCAACCTGGTGCAGTCGGGCTCGGTCATTGGCGTGGAGCAGCTCGGCCAGCAACTGGCGTCCGGCCGACTGGTCCTGGTGGAGGGCACGCTATGAGCGGCGCACGCATTGAGTTTGAATTCGACCATCAGCAGGTCACCCAGGCGCTGAATGCCGGCGCGGCGGCCTTGGGGGAGCCTGAGAAGATCCTGCAGGATCTCATCGATCCTCTGATCCGCATTCACCAGGCGCGATTCAAGGCCCAGCAGTCACCTGATGGCACGCCCTGGCAAGCACTGTCGCCGCGCTACCTGACGAGCAAGCGGCGCAACAAGGACAAGATCCTGACGTCGGAGGGTTTGCTGCGGAACACACTGCGCGGCCAGGTCGACGGCGACTCGCTCCTGTTCGGTACCGATCGGCCCTATGGCGCCATCCACCAGTTCGGCGGGAAGATCGAGCGCCAGGAGCGCGCGAGTACCGTCTACTTCAAGATGGATGAGCGTACCGGCGCTGTCGGCCGGAAGTTCGTACCGAAGACGAAGAGTAACTTCGCCCAGGACGTGAAGATCGGTCCCTACACCATCGATATGCCTGCGCGCCCCTGGTTGGGTACCTCAGACGCCGACGACGGCATGCTGCTGCAACGCGTTATGTCCTTCCTGACGGCCGCAATAGTCAACTAGCGATTTTCGCCCCGTAGTGCGTCGAAGAGGCCCTCGGGGCTACCCTTGCCCGTCCTCGATACCGTTCGGGGCACTTTGGGCGTTTATAAATCGTCCGGGCGGGGTTGCCAGCATCGGCCCGAGCGTGGTTTCGTAGAAAAGCCTCTCGCACCACCCATCTGCAATTGTTGGGAAGTCAAAAAGCTTCCCTGTCCTGGCCGCCTCACTCTGGCGGCATGAACAAGCCAACCGCCACTCTCCCGATTCTCCCTGCCGGCAGTCACGTCGCTCTCGACGGTCGTCCGGTGGAATTCACCGAGGCCGCTCTGCGCGAAATCGCCGAGACCTACAATCCGGCGTTGCATGAGGCCCCGCTCGTCATTGGCCACCCGAAGCTCAATGCACCGGCCTACGGTTGGGCCAAGAGCCTCGAAGTGCGAGACGGCATGCTCTATGCCGAACCGCACCAGGTGGTCCCGGAGTTCGCCGAGGCGGCGAACCGGAAGATGTACAAGAAGCGCAGCGCATCGGTGTACCTGCCGACCACGCCCGGCAACCCTGTTCCCGGAAAGCACTACCTGCGCCATATCGGCTTCCTCGGTGCCGTCCCGCCGGCGATCAAAGGAATCCCCGACGTCGCACTCGACTTCGCCGAGGACGATGGCGCGCTGGCTGTCGAGTTCAGCGAGTCATACGCATGGTCATCGGTGGTCGACGTGCTGCGCCGGATGCGCGACTGGTTCGTCGAGCGCGAGGGCGCCGACAAGGCCGATCAGCTGATCCCGCAATGGCAGCTCTCCTCTATAGAGGAAGACCTGCGCCGCGCTCCTTCCGACCAACCCCTTGCTTCCTTCTCCGAACACTCATCCGAGAGAGGCGATGAATCCGCAGCGGCATCTGCCGCCGCTGCGGCTGAGCCTGCTGGTGCCGTCACCGATGTGGACGGCACGGCCTCGCCGGCGGCAGATGCCGAACGGGCCACCCATCAACCACAGCAGGACATGACCATGCCTGACGAAGCTGCGCTCCAGGAGCGCCAACGCCTGCTCGACGAGCGCGAGCAACAGCTGGCCACCCGCGAGGCGGAAGTGGCTCAGCAGAAAGCCCAGGAGCACCGCACTGAGGTCACCGAGTTCGCCGAAGGCCTGGTCGCCGCCGGGAAGCTACTGCCGCGCCAGAAGGCGCCGGTGATCGAGCTGCTGGTTGCGCTGCCTGCCGATACCCCGCTGGAGTTCGCCGAAGGCGATGCTCAGGTCAGCAAGCCGGCTGGTGACGTGCTGCGCGAGTTGCTCACTGCGCTGCCCAAACAGGTCGACTTCTCCGAGAAGTCCGGTGGCGACGCCGGTCTCGGTTTCGCCGACGCCAGCTCCATCGCTGCGCGAGCACAGACCTACCAAGCCGAACAGCGCGCTGCTGGCAACCACATCAGCGCGACCGAGGCTGTCGGCCATATCACCAAGGGAGCCAAGTAGCCCATGAACATCCCCGGTCTCACCACTGCCAAACGCGCCGTCGGCGCCGTCGCGCCTCGCCGCATCTGCGTCCACGGTGCTTCCGATGGCCTGGCTGCCCAGGCTGCCGACGGTACTGCGCTGCTGATCGGCATCAGCACCGATATCCCGGCCAACGACGGCCAGTCGTTCGATGTGTACCGCTCCGGCCTGGCGCCGGTTGAGTACGGCGGCAACGTCACTCGCGGTAACCCGCTCACGGCGGATTCGCTGGGGCGAGCGATCGCCGCGACCATCCCGCCCGCCGCCACCACCTACATCATCGGCTTTGCCGAGGAGAGCGGTGTGCTCGGTGACATCGGTTCCGCACTCATCGCCCCGGCCGTGCTGCCGGTTAGCGCTTAAAGGAGTCCTTCATGAGCAACGCACCGTTCCCCATTGATCCCGAGCTGACGGCGATCGCCATCGCCTATCGCAACGGCCGCATGATCGCCGACGACGTGCTGCCGCGCGTTCCTGTAGGCAAGCAGGAATTCAAGTACTGGAAGTACGACCTGGCCGATGGCTTCACCGTCCCGAACACCCTGGTGGGTCGTAAGTCCAAGCCCAACGAAGTGGAGTTCGATGCGACCGATGCGACCGCCAGTACCGAAGACCATGGTCTCGACTCGCCGGTCCCGCAGTCTGATATCGACAACGCCCCGGCCAACTACAACCCCCTGGGCCGAGCAGCCGAGCAGGTAACCAACCTGATCGTCCTCGATCGCGAGGTGCGTACCTCCGCCCTGGTGTTCAACAACAGCAGCTATGCCGCCGGCAACAAGGTCACCTTGTCCGGCACCGATCAGTGGAGTGACGCCAGCAGCAGTCCGCTGCCGGTGATCACCGACGCTCTGGATAGCCTGGTCATGCGCCCGAACATCGGCGTGTTCGGCCGGCGCACCGCTACGTTCCTGCGTCGTCACCCGAAGATCGTGAAGGCCTACAACGGCACTCTCGGCGACGACGGCATGGTGCCGCTGGCATTCCTGCAGGACCTGCTGGAGCTGGAGCAGATCCTGGTCGGCGAGGCCCGTATCAATACCGCCAAGCCTGGTCAAAACCCGGTCCTGGCTCGTGCCTGGGGGCCGCACGCTTCCTTTATCTACCGCGATCGCCTGGCCGACTCCCGCAACGGCACCACCTTCGGCTTCACCGCTCAGTGGGGCGGCCGCATCTCCGGCTCGATCCCGGACCCGAACATCGGCATGCGTGGCGGCCAGCGCGTGCGCGTCGGCGAGTCGGTGAAGGAACTGATCAGCGCCGGTGACCTGGGTTACTTCTTCGAGAACGCGGTCGCTGCCAGCTGACCCTGACCTGGGCGGCCCGCGTGGCCGCCCTCGGAGTTTCTTTCATGCCGAGAAAAACCAGCACTACCAAGGCGGAAGGCCAGGCAGCTCCCGCAGCTTCGATCGAATCCAAGCTGCCGCCGGAACAGCAGCAGGCCACCGCGCTGCAATACATCGAGGGACGGCTCGCTGGCGTCCAACTTCACGACGGTACCGTCGTCCCCCTGGCGGAACTGCCGGAAGCGGATCTGCGCAAGATCGCTATGGACATGGAGATCGACGAAGCCAATACGCTGTCCCTCGAGCAACTGGTGGTCGCCATCCAGGCCGAGCCGGTCTTGGTCGACAAAGGCGACGATCTGAGCGGCGCTGGCGGTGACGTGCTTCCGCACATCGCCTGTGAGGATGGCCGCTACCAGGTACTGCTCACCGACGGCTCCCTGGCAAGCCTGGAGGAGCTTTCCACTGACGACCTGGTCGCTCTGGCCTGCGCGTGCCTGCGCCTGGCCCCCGTCGGCCTGGCCGGCGCGCAGATCATCGGTATGGATCTCGCTGGCAACGAGAGTGTCCAGGTCCTGCATGGCAGCGCCGGTGGGTCCGATCGCTATGTCGTCCGTCGTGAGCAGCTGAGCCATAACGGCTTGTCGTACACCCATGGCGACTCCATCCAGTTCGACGATGACGAGCACGCTCTTCAGCTGCTTGCTATCGGCGCTATTGCCCCTGAGGTGCTGTGATGGACAACCAGCACCGCAAGATCGCCGGCTACCGAGAGCTTTCGCCTGAAGAAGTCGACCTGATGAACCGCATCAAGGCGAAGGGTGCCGAGTTGCTTGCCCTGCAGGCGGAGCTGGCCGGAAGGTTGAGCACCGACCTGGAGACCAAGCGTTCCAATGCCATTCGCTCGGTCGCCGGTAAGGAGTTCAACGGCACGCCCTACAACGAGCACACCGGTGCAACCGATGAATGCATCGAGTTCCGGCGCTTCCAGGCCTCGGAGCCGCTGCGTTGGGCGGCGCTGGGCAAGACGGACATCCAGACCGGCGTCATGGCGCTGGTCCGTGCTGTCGCACAGCCAGGGGGCTGCTGAGGTGACGACGATGTACATCACCTTGTCGGAGCTGGCCGATCGCCCGGGCCCCGAGGAGTTATCGCAAGCCGCAACGCCTCGGCGCTTCCGTGCGGTCGACGCCGATCTTCTCGACGCCTTGCTGCGGGGCAACCCGGTCAGCGACTGGACGTCGGAAGAGGTCGAGATCGGCACCCAGGCCCTGGACGTGATCGTCAGCGCGGTCAATGACGCCCAGGCCTACATCGACGGCTTCCTGCAGCAGCGTGGCTATCTGCCGCTGCAGCAACGCTACGGCATCGTCACCGGCTGGGCCAGGGCGATCGCCCGTTACCTGCTGCACAAGGATCGCCTGAGCGGCGAGCAGAATGATCCGATCGTCCGCGACTACCGCGATGCGGTGAAGTTTCTGCAGCTCACCGCCGACGGCAAATTCAGCCTCGGCCAGGACGATCCTGTGGCCACACCATCGAATGGTGCGCCGCAGGTTACAACCTCTGGCCGCACCTTCAGCCTCGACAGCCTGAAGGACTTCTGACATGTCCAGCGCGCCGTTCGACCACAACCTGGTCATCGACAGACTGAAGGACCAGGTCCCGGAGCTGCAGGACGTCGGCGGTGCAGCCGACCTCGCTGCCGTCACCAAGATCCGCGACTTCAGGACGCCGAGCGCCTACGTGATCCTAGCCGTCGAGACTCCCATCCCGCGGCAGTCTGGTGCACCAGGTGCCGCCACTCGGCAGATGGTGCCGGTGAACTTCGGCGTGGTGGTTGCCGTGCGCAACTACCGCGACAACAAAGGCCAGGCCGCTGTGGACGATCTCCGCTCGGTCCTTGGTCGGGTGCGTGACGCCCTCATCGGCTGGGTGCCGCCCGGGATCACTGGCGCCCGTGACTGCCAGCTGGTGCAGGGCAAGGTCATCGACTACGACACCGACACCCTCGTTTGGACCGACCTCTATCAGACGCAACACTCCATCGGGAGAGCCTCATGACCACCCCCATCAAGAAATCCCAGGCCGCCCAGGCCGCCGATGAGCAGCAACTGGAGAAGGTGACGCTCATCGCTCCGCACAAACATGCTGGCGCGAAATACCAGGCAGGCGACGAGATCGAGGTCAACGCGATCGAGAAGTCGTTCCTGCTGCAGCACAAGAAGATCGCCGGCGCGAGCCAGGAAGCGGCCCCGGCCGCCAAGGAGTAACCCATGTCGAAGCTGTTTTCCTTCCAGGGCAAAGTCTTCGCCGGCGATCGTCTGGCGAACGGCACGCTCAGCCGCCCGGTGTGGGCAGGCAACGTACCGGCCATGAGCCTGAAGCTGTCCACCGACTCCACCAACAAGACCGAGTCCTTCTCCGGCAAGCGCCTGCAGTACGGTCGCCTGCAGAAAGGCACCACTGCGCAGCTGGACATCACCTTCGATGAGTGGCTGCCGAAGAACATCGCACTGGCCATCTGGGCGACTCAGGTCACCCTGGCTGCCGATACTGTCACCGCCGAGTCGCTGGAGGCCGACCTGGTGGCCGGCGACTACGTGAAGCTCGACGGCCAATTCATCTCCTCGCTGGTCCTGACCGACAGCGCCGGCACCCCGGCTACCCTGGTCGAAGGCACCAACTACCGCACCGAGTCGGTCAATGCGGGGCTCATCGAGCTGCTCGATGTCACCAGCCTGACGCAGCCGTTCAAGGCCGCCTATGCCACCGAGGCCGCCGATGCATACACGATGTTCACTGCGGCTCCGCCCGAGCGTTACATCCTCCTGGACGGCGTGAACACCGAGACCAACGAGTCGGTCATCGTCACGCTGTACCGCTGCAAGTTCGACCCGGTGAGTGACCTGGGCTTCATTAACGACGATTACGGCAACTTCCAGCTGTCCGGCAGCGTGCTGTATGACGAGCTGAACGCTGCCGATGCCGAGCTGGGTGGGTTCGGTCGGATCGTTCAGAAGTCGGCGAGCTAACCATGGGCAGAAGGGTCAAAGCTCCCGTCAAGTCCGCGCCAGCCGATCAGGTTGGTGCGGACGATCTCCAGGTGCTCCATCCGGAGCGTTCGCTCTCGATCGCCGGCCGAGAGATCACCGTTCGCGAATATGGATTCGTCGAAGGCCTCGGCCTGCGGCCGCTGATCCAGCCCTTCCTCGACGATCTATACGCGCTGGTCAACGGTCGAAAGGGCCTGCCACCGCTCGAAGAGATTCTGGGCGTGTTGGGCAAACATTCCGACCTGGTAGCGCAACTGATGGCCATCGCGGCCGATGTCGACCCGGAATGGATTCATCAGTTGCCTTCGCAACAGGGGAACACCCTGTTGTACGCCTGGTGGACCGTAAACGGCCCTTTCTTTGTCGGGGCGGTGGTGGATCGGATCAGGGGCGAGCTGGCCGCGGAAGCGCAAAGAAAAGCGCTCGCTGGGCCGACGTCTACGCAGCCCTCATCGTCGGAGGGTATGGAACCGCAGCCGCCATCGGTCGAATGACCGAGCGGCAGATCCTGCTGCTGTACGAGGCGGAGCTTCGGCGCAGGCGGATAGAGAGGATGGAAAACCTCCTCGATGCCAATGCGGCCTTTGCCGGTGGAAAGACGGCGGAAAGCCAACTTAAACAGCTCCAGCGCTGACGCCCTGGAGCTTTTTTTCGTCCCCCAAAAAGAACGGTTCACGCGCGCGCGTGACCATGCGGCACATCCCTTCCGATGTGACACGACATGGCCGGCAAAGAACTCGATCTCGCGCTGCGCATCCGCGCTGACCTCGCCGATGGGCAGAAGGCTCTCGAAGGCCTCGGGCAATCCGTTGTCGACGTCGGCGACTCCGCGCAGCAAACCAACACACGCCTGGCCGAGACCGGTCGTGCCGTCGACTCCCTGCAGGCTGACAGCGCTGCAGCGGCTACCGCTCTGGTGGCCATCGACAACGCTCTGCAGGGAGTTGCTCAAGGTGGCCAGCAGAGCGCGGCGCAGATCGAAGCTACTGCAGCTGCAATAGATGGTCTCGCCTCCGACGGAGCTCAAGCCGCGGCGGGCCTTTCTGCGGTAGAGAGCGCGCTCCAAGGTGTCGGCCAGAGTGGTCAGCAGAGCGCCGGTCAGGTCACCTCCGCCGCTCTCGCCGTCGACAACCTGGCAACCGACAGTGCCGAGGCAACTGCATCTCTTTCGACCGCTCAGGCTGCCCTGCAGGGTGTAGCCCAAGCCGGCCAGCAGAGCGCAGCCGAGATCGGTAGTGCTGCGGCTGCGGTTGACGAACTGGGCAGCAGCGGCACCTCCGCGGCGGCGGCGGTGTCGACCATTGAATCGGCTTTGCAGGCGACGACCACTGGCGCACAGGCAGCTGCAGCACAGCTCGACCAGATCCTCCAGGTGGTGGTGGACCAGGCGGCCGAGACCAGCCGTCAGCTTGCCACTGTAGGGGAGACTGCGGACCAGCAGGCAGAGCGCATCCGCGCGATGGTCGCCGCCAGCCTTGAGCAGCAGGCCGCAGTGGATGCTGCCGCCACCAGCAACGAGCAACTCAGCGCCTCGCTGGCCAACGTCAATGCAAACTGGCAGGAGAATGCTCGAGCGCAGACCGAAGCCGCCAACCTCTACCACAACACTGAGCGTGCGATCGCCCAGCAGGCCGAGGCAGAACGTCAGGCAGCAGAAGACGCCGCCGCGGCGACCGAGGCACTGCGCGCCCAGGAAGCCGAACTAGGAAAGCTGCTGGGCCAGATCGACCCGACGATCCGCGAGCTGGAGCGCCTGGACGACCTGGAGCAACGCCTGCGTGGGTTCCAGGGCAAGCTGCTCGATGCGGAGAGCTTCGACGAGTTCAACGCCAAACTGCGCGAGCAACGCCAGCGCCTGGACGATTCCAGCAACGGCATGCGCTCCGCCGGGATCTCCGCCGGCCAATACCAGCAGGCCATGCGGCAGCTGCCCATGCAGCTCACCGACGTCACTACCAGCCTGGCCAGTGGCATGCCGCTCTGGATGGTAGCCATCCAGCAAGGCGGCCAGATCAAGGATTCATTCGGCGGCGTTGGCAATGCTGCTCGCGCGCTGGTCTCGCTGTTCAACCCGCTGACCGTTGCGATTGCGGCGGTGACCGCTGGCGCCGGCGCCCTGGCACTGGCTTGGCACCAGGGCAGCGCCGAGGCCGACGAGTACAACAAGGCCCTGATCCTGACCGGCAACTATGCCGGTGTGACGGCTGGCCAGCTCGCTGCGCTGGCGCGCGAGATGGATGGGCTGCGCGATGTCTCGCAGGGCAGTGCTGCGGCAGCACTGACCGAGGTGGCAGCCAGCGGCAAGTTCGCGGGTGACCAGATCAAGCTGGTGGCCGTGGCGGCCGAGCAGATGCGCGTGGCCACCGGAAAGGCCGTCTCCGAGACCGTCGCCGAGTTTGCCGACCTGGCGAAGGACCCGATCACCGCCATCCTCAAGCTCAACGAGACCCAGCACTTCCTGACTGCCACGCAGCTGGAGCAGATCCGCACTCTGCAGTTGCAACAGGGCGAACAGGCCGCCGCCACCGAGGCCATGCGTGTCTATGCGGCGATGATCGCCGACCGTGCCCCGCAGATCACCCAGAACCTCAGCTCGATTGAGCGAGCCTGGCGCGAGATCAAAACGGCCGCAGTTGAAAGCTGGGATGGCGTGGTCAATCTGTTCCGTCCGACCGGCGACGCCCAGCGCATCACCGAGCTGACTACCAAGATCGCCTATCTGAAGAGCACTCTGGGTACCGGGTTTGAACCCTCGGCCGACACCCAGCAGCAGATCGACCAGCTCAGCAGCCAGCTGGAGGCCCTGCAGAAGAAACAGCAGGCCGCGGCCGAGGCTTCCAAGAACACCGTCGACTCGGCAGCCGAGGCCAAGCGCCAGGCTGCCGCCGACTCCTTCATCAAGTCCGCCGAGGCTCAGGTGGAGAGCCTGTCGAAGCTGACCGAAACCGAGAAGGCGCACCAGGTGATGCAGCAGCAGGGCATCGCCGAAACGAGCAGCCAGGGCCAGGCCATGCTCGCCGCCGCCAAGGCCGCCGACGAGAAGAAGGCTGCGGTCGACGCCGCCACCAAGGCTGAGCGCGACCACGAAGCCGCGCAGCGCAAATCCCGCCAGGAAGCGGAGGCAGCCGCTCGCCAGGCCAAGCAATCGGCCGATCAGCAGGAGAACTTCGTCCGTGGCCTGGAACGCCAGGCCGCAACCCAGGGCCAGTCGACGTCCGAGACCCGTGCCTACGACCTGGCCGAAAAGGGGCTGACCGGCACCCTGCGCGCTCGCGCCGAGGCGGCGCTGGCTGTCCTCGCCGCAGACGAGCAGAAGCGCCAGGCTGACGCAGACGCCAAGCAACTGGCCAACGCCCAGGTCCAGCTCCTCGATGCACAGGGGCAACAGGCAGCGGCGGCCAGCCTCAAGATCGAGCAGCAGTATGGTGAGCTGCTGAAGCGCCTGCAGGCCCGCAGCGACACCGCCGGCGCCGACCTGGTGCAGCGCCTGATCAACGTCAGCCAGGCCAAGGCCCAGCTCGACCAGGTCAGCAGTGAAATCGAACGCCTGTTCTCCGACCAATCCCGACAGGAGCAGTCGGTCCAGGCTCAGCAACAGGCTGGTCTGATCAGCGAGCTGGGGGCTCGCCAGCAGCTGCTCGATCTCCACAAGGCGACGGCCGACCAGGTAGAGAAGCTGCTGCCGCAGATGCAGGCGCTGGCAGAGGCAACCGGAAACCCGGATGCGATCGAGCGCGTGAAGGACCTGCAGACGCGCTTGCAGGAGCTTCAGGCCACCAGCAACCAGTGGCAGCAGTCCCTGCAAAAGGGCTTCGAGAATGGCCTGCAA
Source organism: Pseudomonas knackmussii B13 (assembly GCF_000689415.1). Classification (NCBI taxonomy): domain Bacteria; kingdom Pseudomonadati; phylum Pseudomonadota; class Gammaproteobacteria; order Pseudomonadales; family Pseudomonadaceae; genus Pseudomonas; species Pseudomonas knackmussii. The sequence continues at coordinate 804,001 of NZ_HG322950.1, forward strand.
GGTGCTCTGGAGGGCCTGGCTACTGGCACGGAGAACCTGAAGGAAGCCGCTGTGAGCTTCCTGCAGGATATTTCTCGGAGCATGGCCAGCCTTGCATCGCAGACGCTGGCCCAGATGGCATCGGACAGGCTGACAAACCTCTTCAACGGCGAATCCAGCAGCGCTTCTATGACTGCAGGTGCGGCAGCAGTCTCCACCTCTGCGACGCAGCTGTCGGCTGCAGGTGCCTCGCTGGTGACGGGAGCTGCTGCAATTTCTACTGCGGCGGCCGCCCTAGCTGCCGCGTCCGGGAGCAAAGGCGCCGGCGGCGCAGCCGCTGGTGTAGCCGGCGACGGCATTCAGGGCATCGTCGACAACTATGGCGCGCCGAGCGATGTGGTCAGTTGGCCCGGTGCCGATGCCACCCAGGCCACGGCCGAGGCGATCGGCAGCGCCACCAGCGAGGGCGCCGCGGCGATGGGGGATGCGATCACCTCGGCGTCTACCGCCGGTAGCGGGACGTTCTCCGACGCGCTGGGTTCGATCTTCAGCAACGGCGCCGACCTGTTCAGCGGACTGTTTGGGAGCTTGTCCAGTAGCGGCGGCGGAGCGGGCATGTCCTCGATCTTCGGCTCGATCTTCGGCAGCGGAGCAGGTGCCGCCGGCGCCGCTGCAGTCATGGTCGCTACGGGTGGTCATATCCTCGGGCCAGGCACAGGTACCAGCGACTCCATCCCGGCGATGCTCTCCAACTATGAGTACGTCACCCGCGCCGCGGTGGTTCAGCAGCCTGGCGCGCTGGACTTTCTCCACGACTTCAACGCTCGCGGGATGTCCGCCTTGGGTGACTGGGGGCGCATCTTCCACCACGCCACTGGCGGCCTGGCAGGCGTACCGGCGCCCGCTATGCCGTCACCGACAATGCCTACTGGTGGCGTCGCAGATCCGCTAAGGAACCTCGCGGCCAACATGACGACCCGCCTGCGCATCATCAACGCCCAGGACCCCGAGGACGCAGTGCGCCGGCAGGCAGCCACTCCCGCGTTCGAGAAGGCGATCCTCAACATCATCGGGAGCAACCCGACCGCGGTGAAGGAGCTGCTGGGATGAGCTTCGTTACCGGCGCAACTCCGATCTGGCCGGTGCCGCCGGACTGGGCGGACGGTGTCAGGGAAACCCTCGACTGGCTCACCAACTACCTACCAGCCCGCAATGGCCGCGCGCAGAAGCGCGAGCTGCGCCAGGCTCCGCGGCGCAGTATCGAATTCACGGTGATCAGCGACGAGCAGGGGCGCCGGGTGGCCGATGCCATCCTCAACGACGCCGGCGGGAAGTACTGGCTGCTGCCGATTTGGCACGACGTGCAACTACTCAGCTCACCACTGGCCAGCGGTTCCAGCTTGATCACCTGTGCGCCGGCCGGGCGCGATTTCCGAGCCGATGGCCAGGCGCTGCTGTGGAACGCGATCAACGACTGGGCCGTCCTCGATGTCGACGAGGTGGTCGAGGGTGCTTTGGTGCTCAAGGCCTCAACCACACGCACCTGGCCGGCAGGGACTCGCCTGTACCCGCTGCGCCTGGCGCACCTGGTCGAGCAGCCCCAGGAGACCACCTGGACCGATGAGTCCGGGACCAGGTCCATCCAGATGCTGATCGACGAGCCCTGCGACTGGACAGCAGCGCTGCCGACGGCCACCTATCGCGGCGTGACAGTCTTGGAGATGCGCCCAGACCAGGGCGACGACCTGCAGCAGACCTACACCCGGCTGCAGGAGGTCGTCGACGTTGGTACCGACCTGGTCACCTTGTTCGACTGGGGCGGCCGGGCCTTTCGCGAGGCATCGGTGACTTGGCTGGCCTATGGCGTCGAGGCGAACAACGAGCTGCGCTCGCTGCTGTATGGACTGCGTGGCCGCATGCAGACCCTATGGGTGCCGACCTGGAACAACGACCTCAAGGTCGCCAACGACATCTCGGCCACCACTACCCATATCACTGTGGAGTGGGCTGGCTACACGGTCTTCGGTCGCATGCAGCCGAACCGTCGCGACATCCGCATCGAGCTGCTCGATGGCACCGTCTTCTATCGCCGCATCACCGCATCCCAAGAGGACGGCGATAGCGAAGTGCTGACTGTCGACTCCGCGCTGGGCGTGCTGGTCCAGCGCCTGCAGATCCGCCAGGTCAGCTTCCTGGTTCTGGCTGAGCAGTCGAGCGATACCGCCGAGCTGCAGCACGACGCCGACATCGAGGGCCTGACCCACCTCACCACCAGCTTCATCGGAGTTCGAAACGATGACATCTGAGAGCCGTGAATCCTCCTGGGATCAGGGTAAGCCGGTCGCGTTCTTCCGCTTCACCCGGAAGACCCGCAACTGGTTCTACACCAGCAGCGATCGCGACGAAGTACTCCTCGGCGACACCTACCTCCGCGCGTCGATCTCGCGCACGGCCATCCGCCAGGGCAGCGAGCGTGCTCGGCTGAACATCACCATCACGCTGCCGAGCACCTTGCCTGTCGCCGAGAATTGGCGCCCGTACCCATCGATCGACCCGATCGCCGTCACCTGTTTCATTCGCCACGTCGGCGAGGACGATGCCCTGGTCGACTGGGTGGGCCGGGTAACTGCCCCGAAGTTCCTGGGTGCCACCCTAGAACTGACCTGCGAGCCGACTCAGACGCGGGCCAAGAAAATGGGCGAGCAGCGCGCCTGGCAGCGCGGGTGCGGCCTGGAGCTGTACTCGCAGGGGCCGGGGCTCTGCAACGTCGACCGTAGTCTTCACGCGGTGGCAGCCACCATCACCGCAGTCGATCGCCTCAATGTCACTGCCCTGGAGTTCGGCTTGGTGGCGAACCGGCGACTGGCCGGCGGGTATATCGAATGGGCCGAGCCTGATGGGCTGATGGAGTACCGGACGATCAAGCAACACAACGGCTCGGTCATCACGCTCGACTACGGCGCCGCCGACCTGCTCGCCGGCAAGGCGATCACGGCCTATCCCGGCTGCGCACATACCTGGTCCGATTGCGCCTATTTCGGAACCCGAGATCGGTACGGCGGCGACATCTATATGCCTGTCCAGAACCCGTACAGCGGCGATCCGGTGTGGTGAGGGCCTGAGCATGTGGGTACAGATCGCAATCCTCGTCGTTTCCGCGCTCATCAACTACGCCACCCGATCGAAGCCAACCAAGCCCGAGCCGCAGGAAGTCACCACGCCCACCGCCGAGGAGGGCAAGAAGCTACGCAAGGTGTACGGCACCGTCTGGGTGGATGACGCCCAGGTGCTGGGCTTCAAGAAGATGGGTACTGACCCTATCCAGACCAAAGGAGGCAAGAAGTGATCGTCACGCTCGCGCATCTGCGCTCCATTCCGGGCTACGGCCCGAAGCCAGGGTTCTGCGCAAGTGGTAGCCGGGCCTTCTTCAAACGTCACGGCCTGGATTGGGACACCTTCCGGCGCGAGGGCATCGCAGCCGAGGAACTGGCAGGCACCGGCGACGCCCTGGCGATCGCCTTGGTCGAGTGGGCTCGTAAGGTAGAGAGTGCATGAGCAGCGGCAGCAAGAAGCAGACGGTCGGGTACTGGTACCGCATCCTCGGCCACTATGGGCTCAGCAAGGGGCCAGTGGACGCCTTCCTGGAGTTGCGCGGTGGCGATCGCACTGCCTGGAAGGGGCTCCTCCAAGCCAGCGGGCGTATCCATGTGGCTGCCAAGAACCTCTGGGGTGGCAAGAAGTCCGAGGGCGGCCTGGAAGGCGACATGGACCTGATGTTCGGCGAGGCCGATCAGGCGCCCAACGACTACCTCACAGCCAACCTCGGCGAGCAGCCGGCGTATCGCGGCAAGTTCACTGCAGTGTGGCGGGGTGGGATCTATGGGGCGATGAACCCCTATCCGAAGACCCTGGCCTTCAAGTTCCGGCGCATCCTCAAAGGCTGGGACAACGATACGCCCTGGTACCCAGAAAAAGCGCCGATTCCGCTGGTGCCGGCTGAGCCGATGGCTCTCTACTTTGCCCTGGACATCTCCGGGTCCATGGCCGATATCACGCCGAACGGGCAATCCCGGCTGGCCAACATGAAGTCGGCGATCGTTGCTGCTCTCCAGGTCATCTCCGATGTCGTGCTCTCCACCGATGCAGAGGTCGACGTCATGGTGGTGGGTTTCGGTACCCAGCCATCAACCCGGACCTCCTTGATGCGTCGGCGCTGCAGCAAAGCTGACATCGCTGACTTGCAGGCATTCGTCAACGGCCTCTCCAGCGGTCTCTGGACCTACTTCCCGGCTGGGCTGATCGACATGCCGGCATTCTTCAGCGGTGCGCCGACAGACTCCAAGCAGATGGTGTTCTTCTGCACCGATGGTGCGCCGACCACCTCCGACAGCTCGATGACGGCCGAGCAGATCGCAAGCGCCGCAGGTGACCTGGTTGCCGCCCAGTCTGGTGTCAGCGTCTATGCGATGAACATCGATCTGGACGACACCACCTACACCGCATACGTCGACAACACGCCCGACGACGGGGTGCCGGTGATCGCCGGCGACAACCCGGACGCCATCACCAACGTGATCATCAGCGGGCTCGGAGGCCTGATCGGGATGAACCCGATCCACATCCTCTACGACAGCCTGACGGCCCGCGACATGCAGGCCGAGCCTATTGGTCTGATCAACGATGCCAGCTTCCGTGCGGCAGCGGACAAGTGCTTCGCCGAGGGGCTCGGTCTCTGCACGACTTATGTGCCCGACGAAGAGGATCTCGAGGCCTTTCAGCAGCGCATCTGCGACGTGATCGGCGCCAATCTGACCCAATCGCGCGTCGACGGGCAGTACTACGTCGACCTGATTCGCGGGGACTACGACTTCGACACGCTGCCGATCCTCACCTCGGACGACGTCATGGAGTTCAGCCAGGAGCCGACCAACCTCAACGAGGTGACCAACCAGATCCTCGTGGAGTGGTTCGACCCGCAGAACAAGGAGGATCGCACCACCCAGCCGATCCAGGCCATGGGCGCGATCATGGCCTCCGGTGGGGTGAGCAGTGAAACGAAGACCTATCGCGAGCTGCCGACTGAAGGGCTGGCGCTCCGGGTCGGTGCACGTGACCTGCAGGCCAAGGCGACGCCGCTGTCGCGATTCAACCTCACTACAAACCGGCGGCCATGGAAGTGGCGCCCCGGCAACTACTTCCGCCTGCAACTGCCTGAAGAGGGCATTGCCGACATGGTCTGCATCGTCGGCGACATTGATACCGGCACCCACGTTGACGGCCGTTGCCGCCTGAAAGCCGTTCAGGACGTGTTCGCCTTCCCCGATACCGTATATGTCGAGCCTGAGCCTGGACTGGCTGGGCCTGAAGATCCGTCACCAACGGCTGCGCCGCACCAGGTGCTGATCGAGGCACCCTATGTGGAGCTAGTCACCAGCTTGTCGAATGCTGACTTCGCCGCGTTTCCGGAAGATGCAGGTGCGTTGCTGACGATCGCCACTCGCCCCTCGAATGGCCTGAACTATTCGATCTACAGCGCTGGCGAAGGTGAGTCGCTGGCGGATAACGGCACCGGCGACTGGTGTCCGAGCGCTGCTGTTGTCGAAGCCTCTGGCTACCTCGACACCGACTTCACGCTCAGCGATGGCAACGACCTTCACCTCGTGAGCATCGGTTCCTGGGCGCTTTGGGGCGGCGAGATCGTGCGTGTCGATGCATTGGATGTCACTGCCAGCACCGTCACTGTTGGCCGCGGGTGCGCAGACTCGGTGCCAGTCGAGCACATCGCTGGCGAACGCATCTACTTCTGTGGAGAGTGGGCAGCCACCGATGGGCGCGAGTACGTGGATGGCGAAACCGTCTCGGCCAAGCTGTTGACTCGCACCAGCTCTGTGGAGCAGACGCTGGCCAGCGCCCAGTTGCTTGAAGTTGAGATGGCCCAGCGGCAATTCCGTCCTTACCCGCCCCGAAAGCTTCGTCTCGGTGGGGCGGCGTATCCAGATACCGTAACTGGATCGCTGGTGCTGGATTGGCAGCACAGTGATCGGGTGCTGCAGGCAGACAAGCTGCTGGACAACGAAGCCGACGGCGTCGGGCCCGAGGCTGGCGTCTCATATACCGCCAGAGCTTATCTGCTGCCTGGCGGCGCTCTCGCTACTGAAGCCACTGGGGTTGTCGGCGTCACTACTGATATCACACCGGCAACGACCGGCGACTATCGTGTCGAGCTGTTCAGCGTGCGTGGCGGCCTTGAGAGCTACCAGCGCCATTCTGTTGAGGTTCACGTCAACATGGGGAGCGCCGTCGCGTTTCTTGTGTTTCCTCTCACCTATGATGAGCAGGACTCGACCGGGTCTCTCACGCTAACCAGGAGCAGCGGGTACGGCCCCTTGGTTACTCCGTCAGGGTTCGAGGGCGACGGCTATGGCGCACGGCTGAAGACTACATCGCTGCCTTCCTGGATAACGACGTCCGGGGCGGAGGTCTCGCTCGTGGCCTCCGTCAAGTGCGAGGCGCCCTACGTAGCCTCCGGCCAGCGGGGTGTGTTCGCGTCTCTGTCTGAAGATACGACCGCAGCGAACCCGTTCTTGGAGATCAGCTCATACAGCGACTTTGCCGGCGGCGGATACACGGGGGTCATGATCCTCCGGTGCTTCGGCAGTGTGAGCGGGGGCACAGCGGGGACTCTCTACACCCCTTTGTTCCGGCCAGCGTGGAGGCATGAAGTGGTGCTGCCGGTACAGACCTCTGGCGTCTATAAGGGAGTGCCGCAGGCGTGCTTTATCCTCGACGACGACACGATGCTGATGTCGGCTCACTATCAAGACACCGAAAGCAAGGTCTTCAAGATTCGCTTGAGCGACGGCGCGCTGCTCGGGCAGTTCACCTTCGGCACGACGACAAACCGCCATATCGCGTCGATAGCGCGAGACTCGTCGGGGAACATCTGGATCGCAGATTATGAAACCTCCGCTGTCCACCAGGTCGACCTCGCCGCATCGTTTTCCTCGGGCACGGCAGTAATCCTGTCGACCTGCAACTTGTCAGCCGCTGGCGCTGGCTATGCTATCGACTTCGTCACGGTGAGCGGGACCGAATACCTGCTGGCCGGCAACTACTCCACTACCGACACTGCCTACGTTTGGGTGATCCCGGTTTCGCTTCTGTCCACGACGCCGTTCGTGAGCGGGACCGAGTACAAGAAGTTCCTGGTTGGGCGCCGCGTGCAGGGCCTGGCCATGAAGGACGGGAAGATGCTCCTGTCCCGAAACCAATCGAGTGGAGGGGCCGAAACCTTCGGCGTTGTTGACCGCTACGACATAGTGACTGCGATTGCGAGTACCGCTACAGGAGCCACCATTACCAGGGAGGCGTGGTACTACGCCCCGAGCATGTATCCAGAGGACATTGGCGTTCACCCCAGCAACAACCGCATCTATGTGACTACCGAGGGCTACGGCACCACGCCGGACTCCACGACCGGCGGTGGATGGCATTCCGCCTGGAGTCGTGAGTTGGTGGCGCAGGGGGAGACGAACCACGTTACCGCCGAGTACAACGGCTCTAACTCGATCTCGGTCAAGCTGAACAACCGGCAGTTTTGCACTGTGGCCGTGGCCCTCACTGTGGCTCCTGCCGCCATTAGCATCGGCGGGCCGCCCCCAAGCAGCGCGGGCATCGCTACTGGTTTCTGCTACGGGACTGCGGCGAACGTTGCTTTCGTCAACGGGCCGGTTTCGGACTCCGAATATGCCGCAATAACTGGTGGCAGCTACGAGACTGGCACCCTCACTGCCTATGAGCTGACGCTCACCAATCCCGGAGCGGAGAGCGGAAGCACCACTGGGTGGACTGTCGAATCTGGTGGCATGACTGTCCGTAACGCGAACCCGGTGCCCTATGAAGGGGCCTACTACTTCACGGGCGGCAGCTTCGTCACGTCGGTATCCAGGCAGCGTATCGACCTGGTTGCGCAAGGGCTATCGGCGGCGGACCTGGACACCGGAACCCTGTGGGGCCGCATTCGCTGGCGGCAAGCGTCCTACGACAGCGCCAACGACCCCGGCGGTATGGGTATGCGAGCAGTGGACGGCTCCGCGGGGACGATCTCGACCGCGTATTCAGCAAGCGCGGTCATGCCGGTAGGTTACACGTCTAGCTTCGGCGGCATATGGTTCCCGCGTAGCTTCACTCTGGCGTTACCAACGCTCACCCGGTCGCTCGACGCGCTGTACAACGCCTCTGGCCGCACCAGCGGTACCGCGAACGACCACTACGTAGATTCCGTCAGGATGACTGTCTACAAGCCTTGAGTGTTCATGATTTTTGGAAATCCTTTTCCGTACGTGAAATGCTTAGGTGATCCTATTTATCGCGCCGAGAGAGGCGAAATTTCGCGCGGCGCTACAGCCTTCCTCCTCGGCGGAACCATCAACACCCTGATGGTGCTGGGCTTCCTGCCCAACGTCTTCCTCACCATGTACGCCAGCCAGATCGGCTCGGCGCTGGAGGTCGGGCTGCTGTCGCTTGCCCTGGCCGACCGCATCAACGCGATGAAGGAAGAGCGCACGCGCATCCTCCAGGAGTCCAGCCGCAAGCTGGAGCAGCTCAACCTGGAACTGGCCAACAGCAACCGCCTGAAGGACGAGTTCTTGGCCACCGTCACCCACGAGCTGCGCACGCCCATGAGCGGGGTGATCGGTTCGCTGGAGCTGATGCAGACGGTGCCGATGGACGTCGAGCTGACGCAGTACCAGAAGACCGCCACTGGCTCGGCGCGGGACATGATGCGCATGGTCAACGACATCCTCGCGCTGATCGAGCTGCAGGCCGGCAAGCTCTACCCGCGCCGTGAGCCGTTCAGCCTGCGCGGGCTGTTCGACAGCCTGCGCGCGCAGTACGCGCCGCGCGCCGAGGAAAAGGGCCTGCACTTCGTCCTGCTGCTCGACGAGAGCCTGCCGGACACCCTGGAAGGCGACGCCGGCAAGCTGACCCAGGCACTGGGCTACCTGCTGGACAACGCCATCAAGTTCACCGCGCAAGGCAGCGTGGCGCTGCGCGTCGAAGGGCGCCAGGACGACGAAGGCGTGGCGCTGCATGTCGAGGTGCAGGACAGCGGGATCGGCTTCGAGACCCCGGAAAACGATGCCCTCTACCAGCGCTTCCACCAGCTCGACGGGTCGCTGACCCGCGAGTACGGCGGCCTGGGCATTGGGCTGGCGCTGTGCCGGCAGCTCACCGAGCTGCTCGGCGGCAAGCTGAGCCACACCTCGGCGCCCGGTCGCGGCAGCCTGTTCCTCCTTGACCTGCCGCTCGGCCAGCCGGTGCAGGGGATAGCCGTGCCGCCGCCACGGCGCGCCGGCGGCCATGCGCTGCGCCGGCCGGAGCAGTGCACCGTGCTGGTGGTGGAAGACAACGCGATCAACCAACTGGTGATCCGCGGCATGCTGCTCAAGCTCGGTTACCGGGTGCGCACTGCCGACAACGGTTCGGAAGGCATCGATCTGCTGCGCCGGGAAACCATCGACGCCGTGCTGCTTGACTGCCAGATGCCGGTGATGGACGGCTTCGCCACCTGCCGTGCGATCCGCACCCTGCCGCACGGCGCCGAGCTGCCGGTGCTGGCGATCACCGCGCACAGCCACAGCGGCGACCGCGAGCGCTGCCTGGCCGCAGGGATGAGCGACTACCTGGCCAAGCCGGTGAAGTTCGAGGAACTGCAGACCCTGCTGCACGACTGGTTGCTCTGCCAGCCTGCGCAGCCCAGCCACGTCTGACCGGTCGTCGGAAGGGTGAGAGAGAAAAATTCTCGCCCGCGGACACCCGGCAAGCCTGAAACGCGCCGTACCGCCAGGGGCGCGCGCAGGGTGTTTCTGCCAAATTGCCGAAGAATCCGGCAGCGTCCGCGGAGCGGTGGCGCGTTTGCTCGCTGCGGTGACCGATCGTCGGGATGTCGCTGATTTACCGGATGATTTCCTCAGTAAATGGCTTATTGCCATTACCGTTGAGCTCCCTCAGCATTTTTGCTTTGCTGGGTTTGGAGTAACGCCTCGGCATGCTTCGTCGGTCAGTTCAGGGAGCGGCTGACTATTACAAAAAAGGGTAGGTATGCCTTGCGTGAGGAATTGAAAGAATGCCCGTTAGGGTTGTGTTGGTCGATGACCATGAGCTGGTCCGCGCCGGCATCCGTTCGCTGCTGGTAGAGGCGGGTTACCAGGTCGTTGCCGAGGGGAACGACGGCGATCAGGTCGAGGAACTGATCGAGGCTCATGCGCCGGATGTCCTGTTGCTCGATCTCACCATGCGCCGCTGCTCCGGGCTCGAGGCCCTGTCGGTGGTGCGTTCGCGCTGGCCGGAGCTGCCGGTCATCCTGCTGTCCATGCACGACACCCGCGACTACGTGGTCCAGGCCATGCAGATGGGCGCCAGCGGCTACCTGCTGAAGGATGCCGCGGTGGTCGAGCTGCGCCTGTCGATCGAGGCGGTGATCGGCGGGCATCGCTACCTCAGCCCGCGCGTTGCCGGCCAGGTCATCGATGCGCTGTCCCGACCGGCAGTCGAGGTCCCGGTGGAGCTGCTGACCGGTCGTCAGAAAGAGGTTCTCTACTGGCTGGCCAAGGGCAAGAGCAACAAGGAAATCGCGTTCATCCTCAATCTCAGCGTGAAGACCGTAGACACCCACCGCGCGCAGATCATGGACCGCCTCGCGATCCGCGATCTGGCGGGGCTGGTGCGGTATGCGCTGCGTCGCGGAATCATCAAGCTGGACGAGTGATCCGCAGGAGTTTTCCTAAGGAAATCTACTGAGACGCCCCCTTCCTATTTTGCTGATTAGAGCCCGCCGGCTTTTTCCCTAAGCTTCGCCATGCCCATCAAAAGATGGCTTGTTGCCACCACTGGGTGGCGCTTGCGGCTGCGTGCGAGTGGCCGGACCTCCCGAAGGCTTCTGAGAGAACCGGAGTTCGAGAATGGCCGACCAGCGACTGATCGCCCACCTGCCGCGTGCCTGGCTGCTGGCCGGCTTCGTCCTGCTGGCGGTCGTGCCCCTGGTCCTGGCGATCAACTGGTGGGCCGGCCTGATCGGTGTCGTGGTGCTCTGCAGCGGGTTCGGCCTGCTGCTCCAGGTCCGCCTGGGTGGCGAGCCGGTGCGCGGCATCGAGCCGGTTCCTGGCGTGCAGGAAACAACCGAGCGCGACCTGAACGATCTGCGTGCGCTGCTCGCCGCCGTATTGCCGCTGTGGGAGCAGCACGTCGAGTTGGTCGAGGCGCAGACGCGCCAGGCCACCGGCGGGCTGGTGGACAAGTTCACCCAGATCGGCATCCAGATTCGCCAGGCCCTGGACCTGGGCGGCGCCGATCACGGCGGCCGCGTCTTCGCAGTGCTGCGCGGCGCCCAGGTCGAGCTGCCGCAGGCGCTGCAGCGCCTGGACGAGACCCGCGACCAGCGCGAGCGCTTCCTCGATGAGATCCGTGAGCTGGAAGGTTTCGTCGGCGAGCTGCACAGCATGGCCGAGGACGTGGCGAAGATCGCCTCGCAGACCAACTTGCTGGCACTCAATGCAGCCATCGAGGCGGCGCGCGCCGGCGAGAGCGGTCGCGGTTTCGCGGTGGTGGCCGACGAGGTGCGCAAGCTCTCCTCGCTGTCCGGCAGCACCGGTTCGAAGATCACCGAGAAGGTCCAGATCATGGCGCAGTCGATGCAGGCCATGGTCGCCCACGCCGAAAACATGACCGAGCAGAGTCGCAGCAGCACGCGGGAGGCCGAAGGCATTGTCGGCAAGGTGCTCGGCGAGCTGGGCGACGGCATCAGCAGCCTGGAGCAGCGCCTGCAGACCCTCAGCGCGAGCAGCCTGGAGGTCGAGCACGCGGTCAACGGCGTGCTCGTCGACCTGCAGTTCCAGGACCGCGTGAGCCAGATCATTTCCCACGTGGGCGCCGACATGGCGCGCCTCGGCCAGCGCCTGGGCGACTCGCCGGTGCCCGCCAGCCGCGACTGGCTGCGCGAGCTGGAAGCCAGCTACACGACCCTGGAACAGCAGCACGTGCACCACGGGCAGAGCCCCGTCGCGGCCGCGCAGCAGTCCTCGGTGACCTTCTTCTGATCGATCCGGAACAGGACAGACTTCGTATGGGCAAGACCGTGCTGGTAGTGGATGACTCGTCGAGCTTTCGACAGGTGGTGAGCATCGCCCTAAAGGGAGCGGGCTACGACGTGCTGGAGGCCAGCGACGGCAAGGATGCGCTGGGCAAGCTCGATGGCCGCAAGATCAACCTGATCGTCTCCGACGTGAACATGCCGGTGATGGACGGCATCAGCTTCGTCAAATCGGCCAAGCAACTGGCGGCCTACAAGTTCACCCCGGTGATCATGCTGACCACCGAGGCCGGCGAGGCGAAGAAGGCCGAGGGCAAGGCCGCCGGCGTGCGCGCCTGGGTGGTCAAGCCGTTCCAGCCGCCGGTGCTGCTCGACGCCGTGGCCAAGCTGATCCTGCCCTGAAGGACCTGACATGGCGACTCTGCACAGAGCTGGCGAAGCGCCCGGCAACGCCTTTCGCCTGGAAGGCGAGCTGAACATCTTCCACGGTGCCCGCCTGCGCGACGAACTGCTCGCGCTCCTGGCCGAGCACGCCGACCTGGAGCTGGACCTGGCGGATGTCGTCGACTGCGACAGCTGCGGCATCCAGCTGTTGCTGCTGCTCAAGCGCGAAGCGCGGCGGCAGGACAAACGCCTGGCGCTGATGAACCACTCGGCCTGCGTCGCCGAGGTCATCCAACTGCTCAACCTGGGCATGGAACTGGGCGATCCGCTGGTGCTGCCGGCCGACCACGGGAGGGCTTCGGCATGAACCTCGACCAGGCCCGTGGCGCCCTCGTGCAAGAGGGCCGCGAACTGTTGGTGGCGATGGAAGAGGCGCTGCTGGAGATCGAAGCCAGCGGCTACAGCGCCGACCACGTCAACGCCATCTTCCGCGCGGCACACACCATCAAGGGCTCGGCCGGCCTGTTCGGCCTGCAGCTGCTGGTCAGCTTCACCCACGGGGTGGAAAGCCTGCTCGACCAGGTGCGCAACGACGAAGTCGAGCTGGACGGCCCGATGCTCTCGCTGCTGCTCGACTGCGGCGACTACATCGGCAGCCTGCTGGACGCCGTGGATCGCGGCGAAGACGAAACCGACCCCGCTCCCGAGCTGCGCGCGCTGTTGCTGGCGAGCCTGGAGCGCTACCTGAGCGCACCTGCGGCGGCCGCAGCGCCGGTCGCGCTGGCCGAGGTGGTCAGCCAGGGCCGCGTCGACGTGCTGGAGAGCGACAGCGTTTCCAGCGGGCTCTGGCACATTTCCCTGCGCCCGGCCGGCGACGTGCTGCGCAACGGCCTCGACCCGCTGTCCTTCCTGCGCTACCTGCAGAAGCTCGGCAAGATCGTCTACCTGCACACCCTGACCGAGGCGCTGCCGCCGGCCGAGGACTTCGATGCCGAGGTCTGCTACCTCGGCTACGAGATCGAGTTCGACTCGACGGCCAGCCGCCAGGAAATCGAGGACGCCTTCGAATTCATCCGCGACGATTGCCACCTGCACATCATCGCCCCGCACAGCGCCATCCAGACCTACACCCAGCTGATCGGCAGCCTACCGGAGACGCCCGCGCGCCTGGGCGAGATCCTGGTCAAGTGCGGCGCACTGACGCCCCACGAGCTGCAACGCGTGCTCGAGCAGCAGAGCGAGGCGCAGCAGCCGGCGCCGCCGCTGGGCAGCCTGCTGGTGGCCGAGCAACTGGTCGCACCGCCGGTGATCAACGCCGCGCTGAACAAGCAGAAACAGGTCGAGGAGCGCCGCGCCCACGAGCAGGTATTCATCAAGGTCGAGGTGGGCAAGCTCGATACCCTGATCAACCTGGTCGGCGAACTGGTGATCGCCGGCGCCGCCGCCAGCCTGTCGCTGCGCCAGGGCGACACCGGCGCCATGGCCGAGGCCAACGAGGAAGTGACCTCGCTGGTGGAGCGCATCCGCGATGCCTCGCTGTCGCTGCGCATGGTCGCCATCGGCGAGGTGTTCCAGCGCTTCCCGCGGGTGGTTCGCGATATCAGCAAGGAGCTGGGCAAGGACATCGAACTGCTGGTCACCGGCGCCGAGACCGAACTGGACAAGTCCATGGTCGAGAAGCTCGCCGACCCGCTCATGCACATCGTGCGCAACGCCATGGACCACGGCATCGAACCCTCGGAACAGCGCCTGGCCAATGGCAAGCCGGCCAGCGGCACCCTGCGCCTGAACGCCTTCCACGAGTCGGGCAGCATCGTCATCGAGGTCGGCGACGACGGCCGCGGCCTGGACCGCGAACGCATCCTCGCCAAGGCCATCGAGAAAGGGCTGGTACAGCCGGAGCAGGTGCTCAGCGAGCGGGAAATCTTCCAGCTGATCTTCGAGCCCGGCTTCTCCACCGCCGCCGCGGTGACCAACCTTTCCGGCCGCGGCGTGGGCATGGATGTGGTGCGACGCAACATCGAGCAGCTGCGCGGCGAAGTCGAGGTACTCAGCGAATTCGGCTGTGGCACCACGGTGCGCATCCGCCTGCCGCTGACCCTGGCGATCATCGACGGCTTCCTCGTGCGGGTCGCCGGCGAATCCTTCGTGCTGCCCCTGGACCTGGTGGTGGAGTGCGTCGACCTCGGCCGGCAGAGCGGCCAGCACGACCTGCTCAACCTTCGCGGCGAGCCGTTGCCGTTCGTGCGCCTAGGCGAACTCTTCGGCCTGGCGCCGAGCCTGGGCCAGCGCGAGAGCCTGGTGGTCCTGCAGTTCGGCCAGGAGCGCGCGGGGCTGGTGGTCGACCAGCTCGGCGGCGAGTTCCAGGCGGTGATCAAGCCGCTGGGCCACATATTCGCCATGAACAGGGTACTCAGCGGCTCCACCATCCTCGGCGACGGGAGCGTGGCGCTGATCCTCGACGTACCCCATCTGATACAGCGTGCCAGCGAAGCAGCTGAACAACTGGCCAGGCTTCCGCCGGCAGACGCGATGCGTCCTGCCGCGGGAAGCCTGGCCGATTAGAAATCACGGGAGAGAAGACAATGTTCGACAAGATGAAAGTGGGGACTCGCCTCTTCCTGCTCGCGGGGGTGCTGATCTGCTGCATGGTGTGCCTCGGCCTGCTGGGCATATTCGGCATGCGCGCCACCAACCAGGGGCTGGAGACCGTCTACAACGACCGCGTGGTGCCATTGCGCGACCTGAAGCTGATCGCCGACCGCTACGCCGTGAACATAGTCGACACCTCGCACAAGGTGCGCATCGGAAACCTTGGTTGGGAAGAGGGGCGGCGCAACGTGGAACAGGCCCAGGCCGACGTGCGCGACGCCTGGCAGCGCTACACCGCGACCTCGATGGTGCACGAGGAGCAGGCCCTGGTGGAGGAACTGCGACCGCTGCTCAGGGACGCCGACCAGTCGGTGGGCACGCTCGTGCAGGTGCTTTCCGCTCACGACCAGGCGGGACTCGAGCAGTTCATCAAGGAGCAGCTGTACCAGAAGATCGATCCGGTGTCGGCGCGCTTCGGCCAACTGGTCGACTTGCAGCTGCGCGTCGCCAAGCAGCAGTACGACCTCGCCAACGACCGCTACTGGACCATCTTCAGCCTGGTCACCGGCTGCATCGTCGCCGGCCTGATCCTCGCCGCCGTGCTCTGCACTCTGATCACCCGCAGCCTGTTGCGCCAGCTCGGCGGCGAGCCCCGCGAGGCCGCCGAATACCTGCAGCGTGTTGCCGGTGGCGACCTGACCGTGGACATCCCACTGCGCAACGGCGACCAGCAGAGCATGCTGGCGAACCTGCAACAGATGGTGCTCAAGCTGCGCGGCATCATGGGCGACGTGCGCATCACCGCCGACTCCCTGGCCTCGGCTTCCGAGCAGGTTGCCGCTTCCGCCCAGGCGCTGAGCCAGAACGCTTCCGAGCAGGCGGCCAACGTCGAGGAAACCAGTGCCTCGGTGGAGCAGATCGCCGCCACCGTGGCGCAGAACAGCGAGAATGCCAAGGTCACCGACAGCATGGCCAGCCAGTCGTCGAAGGACGCGGAAGAGGGCGGCTCGGCGGTGCGCGCGATGGTCGACGCCATGCGCCAGATCGCCGACAAGATCGGCATCATCGACGACATCGCCTACCAGACCAATCTGCTGGCGCTGAACGCGGCCATCGAAGCGGCGCGTGCCGGCGACCACGGCAAGGGCTTCGCCGTGGTGGCGGCGGAAGTGCGCAAGCTGGCCGAACGCAGCCAGGTGGCCGCGCAGGAAATCGGCGCGGTGGCCGGCGACAGCGTGACCCTGGCCGAACGCGCCGGGACCCTGCTGGAAAAGATGGTGCCGTCGATCCGCAAGACCGCCGACCTGGTGCAGGAAATCGCTTCCGCTTCGCGCGAGCAGAACACCGGCCTCGAGCAGATCAACCTGGCGGTGACCCAGCTGGCGCAGACCACCCAGGTCAACGCCTCGGCGTCCGAGGAGCTGTCCTCGACCTCCGAGGAGATGAGCGGCCAGGCCGTGCAGTTGCAGGAGATGATCCAGTACTTCCGCATCAGCGACCGCGGCCTGCCGAGCAAGCCGGCGCCGGCTCCGGTGCGTGCCGAGTCCCGCGGCGCCAGCACGCCGCGACCGCTGCACTCGACCAAGACTCGCCGGCAGCTGCACGAGGAGCCCATCGATGAATCCTCCTTCAGCCGTTTCTAGGAGGCTGCGATGAGCAATCTGCCCGTCCGCACCAGGGCCCAGGACCTGGTGCAGGTCGAGTCCTCGCCGGCGCAGCAGTTCCTCACCCTGTCCCTGGGTGATGAGCTGTTCGCCCTGCCGATCGAGCACATCCGCGAGATCATCGAATTCGGCGGCCTGACGCGCATCCCGCTGATGCCCCCCTTCCTGCGCGGGGTCATCAACCTGCGCGGCGCCGTGGTACCGGTCATCGACCTGGCGGTGCGCTTCGGTCGCGAGCACACGGTGATCGCCCGGCGTACCTGCATCGTCATCGTCGAGGTGGCGCTGGGCGACGGCCTGCAACTGCTTGGCGTGATCGTCGATGCGGTGAACGAGGTGCTCGCGGTGGATGCCGATCAGCTGGAGGCGCGTCCGGCCTTCGGCGCGCGCATCCGCGCCGACTTCATCTCCGGCATCCTCAAGCAGAACGATCAGTTCATCGTGGTGCTGAACATTCCCCAGGTCCTGTCGCTCGACGAGCTGGCGGAGCTGGTCGGCGCGCTCGATCAAAGTGGCCTCTGAGGAATCCAGGATGGAGTGCGCCGCAGCACCGGCATCGGGCCTCGATATCCCGCTGAGCGAGCTGGAGTTCCGCCAGCTGCAGGGGTTGTTCTACGAGCGCGTCGGACTGCAGCTGCAGCCGGTGAAGAAGTCGCTGATCTGCGGCCGCCTGGCCAAGCGCCTGATCGCCCTGCAGCTATCCAGCTACCAGGCCTACTACCAGCTGCTGGTGTCCCCGCAGGGGCGCGCCGAGCTGGAGGTGGCGATCGACCTGATCACCACCCACGAGACCTATTTCTTCCGCGAGCCCAAGCACTTCGAGTTCCTCAGCCAGCGCATCCTGCCGCAGCTGCGGGCGCAGGATGAGTTCCGCGCCTGGAGCGCCGCCAGCTCCACCGGCGAGGAGGCCTACACCCTGGCCATGCTGCTCGACCGCGAGCGTGCGCAGTTGCCCTGGAGCATCGTCGCCACCGATGTCAGCCAGCAGGTGCTGCACAGCGCCCGTCGCGGTCTCTACGTGATGGCGCGCGGCGAGCGGATTCCGCTGGAGCTGCTCAAGCGCTATTGCCTGAAGGGCCGCGACCGCTACGAAGGGCACTTCCTGGTGGAGCGCGTGCTGCGCGAGCGGGTCGACTTCCGCTACGCGAACCTGATCGACGAGAACCCCGAGCTGGGCCAGTTCGACCTGATCCTGCTGCGCAACGTGCTGATCTATTTCGACGTGCCGACCAAGCTCAAGGTGCTGAAGAGCGTGGTGGATCGCCTCAAGCCGGGCGGCTGGCTGATGGTCGGCCACTCCGAGGCGCTGCACGACACCGCGCTGCCCCTGGAGCTGGTGAGCTCGTCGATCTACCGCAAGGTGGGCCGATGAGTTCGAAGTGCTTCCTCAATCCCGGCGGCTGGTACTTCGGCGGCGGCGAGGGCTTCGTCGAGACCCTGCTGGGGCCGTGCATCGCCATCGTCGTCTGGTTCCCCTCGGCCCGCATGGGTGGCATCTGCCACTTCCAGCTGCCGGGGTCGCGGCGGGTGGCCGAGCACGCCCGCCAGCTGGATGGCCGCTATGGGTACGACGCCTGGGTCTGGCTCAAGCAGCAGGCGCGGGTCCAGGCGCTGCGCATGGAAGAGGCCGAGGTCAAGCTGTTCGGCGGCGCGCGCAGCCTGACCGGCGCGGCCAGCCAGCGCTCGACCGACATCGGGCGGCAGAACATCGTCTTCGTCGAGCAGTTGCTGGCCGAAGCGGGCGTGAAGGTGGTCGGGCGCGACCTGGGCGGCGAGGGCTGCCGCTACCTGCGCTTCGACCTCGCCACTGGCGCGGTCTGGGTGCGCCGTGGCGGCGCCCTGACGGTTCGCGCGAAGGAGGGAGCCGGTAAATGAGCATCAAGGTCATGATCGTCGACGACTCGGCGGTGATGCGCGAAGTGATGCAGCAGATGCTCCAGGGCTATGCCGACATCGAGGTGATAGGCGCGGCCATGGACCCGCTGCTGGCATTGCAGAAGATGGAGCGCGCCTGGCCGGACGTGATCCTCCTCGACGTCGAGATGCCGCGCATGGACGGTATCACCTTCCTGCGCCAGATCATGTCCACGCGGCCGACGCCGGTGGTGATCTGCTCGACCCTCACCGAGAAGGGCGCCGACATCACCCTGCAGGCCCTGGCGGCCGGAGCGGTAGAGGTCATCTGCAAGCCGACCTCCGGCCTGCGCGACTTTCTCCAGGCCAGCGTGCAGGAACTGGTGGGCGCGATCCGCACCGCGGCCCGTGCGCGGGCGCGGCCATCGGCGCCGATGCCGGCGCCGGAATTCAAACGCAGCGCCGATGCGCTGCTCAGCCTGCCAGGTAATGCGCTGCTCAACCAGCGCACTACCGAGCGCATCGTGGTGATGGGCACGTCCACCGGCGGCACCCAGGCGCTGGAGCATGTGCTCTGCCAGCTGCCGCTGAACGCCCCGGGCATCGCCATCGTCCAGCACATGCCGGAGAAGTTCACCCGCAGCTTCGCCCAGCGCCTGGACTCGTTATGCGCGATCGAAGTACGTGAGGCACAGGATGGCGACCGCATCCTGCCCGGCCGCGCGCTGATCGCCCCCGGTGGCCGGCACCTGCTGGTGCGCCGCAGCGGCGCGCAGTACCTGGTCGAGGTGCGCGACGGCCCGCTGGTCAGCCGGCATCGGCCATCGGTGGATGTGCTGTTCCGCTCCGCCGCCGTGCATGCCGGTCGCAACGCCCTGGGCGTGATCATGACCGGCATGGGCGACGACGGCGCGCGCGGGCTGAAGGAAATGCATGAGGCGGGCGCGCGGACCTGCGCCCAGGACGAAGACAGTTGCGTGGTGTTCGGTATGCCCAAGGAAGCCATCAGGCTGGGCGGGGTGGACCAGGTCGTGAGCCTGGAGCGGATTGCCCAGGTGGTCACGGAGTGGCGTTGAGCGAGGTGAAGGAATTGATACCGGACAGACTTCCAGAGCATGTGCTGATCATCGACGACAGCGAGATACAGCGGCACTTCATGGCCGAGCTGTGCCGCGATTTCGGCATCCGCGGCATCCTGCATGCCGAGGACGGCCGCCGTGCGATCGAGCTGCTGAAGAGCCAACCGCAGATCGAGGCGATCATCCTCGACCTGGAAATGCCCCACATGGACGGCGTGCAGGTGCTCCACGAGCTGGCGAACCTCGGCCTGGACCCGGCGGTGATAGTCGCCAGCGCCCGCGAGAACACCCTGCTCAACGTGGTCGAGAGCCTCGGCAAGAGCCTCGGCCTGCGCCTGCTCGGCGTGCTGCGCAAGCCGGTGCTGCGCGACCAGCTGGTCTCCAGCCTGAGCCGCTACTCGGCGGTGCAGTTGCGCAGCGAGGGCGAGGAGCAATACGACAGCGGCCCCGAACTCAGCGTGCGCGACGTGCAGCGTGCCGTGCGCAATCGCGAGTTCGAGGCCTACTTCCAGCCCAAGATCGCCCTGCAGGACGGCCGCCTGAAAGGGGTCGAGGCTCTGGTGCGCTGGAACCACCCCGTATACGGCATGCTGCCGCCGGGGCGTTTCATGGAGCTGGTCGAGCGCAGCCAGTTCATCTCCGAACTGACCCTGCAGATGCTCGACCAGTCCCTGCGCCATTGCCTGGTCTGGCAGGCCGCGGGCCTGGAGCTGAGCGTGTCGATCAACGTCTCGGCGCGCTCGCTCGCCGACTCGTTGCTGGCCGACGCCATCATCGACCGCGTGAGCGCCAGCGGCATCCCACCCTGCCGGGTGATCCTGGAAATCACCGAAAGCGCGATCATGACCGACCTCAGCACTACCCTCGGCACCCTGGCGCGCCTGCGCCTGAAGGGCTTCGGCCTGTCGGTGGACGACTACGGCACCGGCTTCTCCTGCATGCTCCAGCTGTCCCGCGTGCCCTGCACCGAGCTCAAGGTGGACCGCGCCTTCGTCAATGGCGCGTGCCAGAGCACGCACCTGCGCGTGCTGCTGGAAAGCGCGCTGGACATCGCCCGCAAGTTCAACCTGCGGGTGGTCGCCGAAGGCGTGGAGACCGAGGACGACTGGATGCTGCTGCGCAACCTGGGTTGCGACGAGGCCCAGGGCTACCTGCTGGCGCGGCCGATGCCCGGTTGGCAGCTGCTGGGCTGGTGGGATGAACACGCGGTGCGCCTGAGCCACATCGCTTGAGCGGACGACGCCAGGGCGATTCGGTCGGACTCTGGCCGAATTGGCCGCGCCGCTGGCGAATTTCCCCCTATGGTCAAGCTATGAACCGTGATTCACTGCTTCAAAGATGTGAATCCGGATTCAGAGCATGGCCTACCGACTGACCGAAGCTCGTCTGCAGAAGGACGGCGAACAGCGCGAACGCATCCTCCAACTGGCCCTGGCGCGCGTTGCCGAGGGCGGGTTCGCTGCGCTGACCATGCAGGGGCTGGCGGAGGAGGCGGGCATCGCCACCGGCAGCCTCTATCGCTATTTCCGTGGCAAGGGTGAGTTGGCCGCCGAGGTCTTCGCCCGCGCCAGCCAGCGCGAAGTGGACGCCCTGGCCCTGGTCCTGCGCGGCGCCGGCGCGCCCGCCGAACGCCTTACCCAAGGGCTGCTGCAGTTCGCCCGGCGCGCCTGGGACAGCCGTCGGCTGGCATTCGCGCTGATCGCCGAGCCGGTCGAGCCGGAGGTCGACGAGCAGCGCCTGCTCTACCGCGAAGCCTACGCCGAGTTGTTCGTCGAACTGCTCGAAGACGGCACCCGCCAGGGACATTTCCGCCCTGGCCCGCCGTCGCTGGTCGCCGCCTGCGTGGTCGGCGCGATCGCCGAATCCCTGGTCGGCCCGCTGTCGCCGCCGGCCCGTGCCGCCCGCGATGCCGGGCACCCCAGCCTGAGCCTGGAGCAAGTCAGCCAGGCCCTCGTGCAATTCTGCCTGCGCGCCGTCGGCGCGCCCCTGCCGGAGGATGAGCGATGAACCTGCACCCGTACGCCGAAACCCACGAAGTGACCAACCAGGTACCGCCGCTGGACGGTGCCAACCTGTACCGCGTCGACCTGCCATTGCAGGAGTGGGTGCGCCGCTACGACGGCGGCTGGGCCGAGCAGCGCCTCGACACCTACGGCGCGCTGGCTGGTGGTCCGCTGATGGCCGCGGGCTTCCTGGCCAACGAAAACAAGCCGGTATTCAAGAGCCACGACCGCTACGGCCACCGCATCGACCTGGTGGAATTCCACCCGGCCTACCACGAGCTGATGAGCACGGCCATCGCCCACGGCATCCCGTCGCTGCCCTGGACCGACCCGCGCGCCGGCGCCAACGTCGCCCGCGCCGGCATGAGCTACCTGCACAGCCAGGCCGAGGCCGGCAGCGGCTGTCCGCTGACCATGACCTTCGCCAGCGTGCCGGCGCTGCGCCTGCAACCGGACGTGGCCGAGAAGTGGCTGCCGAAGATCCTTGCCACCGAGTACGACCCGCGCAACCTGCCGATCGAGCAGAAGAGCGGCGCAACCATCGGCATGGCGATGACCGAGAAGCAGGGCGGCACCGACGTGCGCGCCAACACCACGCGCGCCTACCCGGTCGGCATCCCCGGCCCGGGCCAGGCCTACGAGCTGGTCGGCCACAAGTGGTTCTGCTCGGCGCCGATGTGCGACGCCTTCCTCACCCTGGCCTACACCGACAAGGGCCTCTCCTGCTTCCTGCTGCCGCGCCACCGTCCGGACGGCACGCGCAACGAGTTCTACGTGCAGCGCCTGAAGAACAAGCTGGGCAACTGGTCGAACGCCTCCAGCGAGGTCGAGTACCGCGGCGCCTTCGCCTGGATGATCGGCGAGGAAGGGCGCGGCGTGCCGACCATCATCGAGATGGTCTCGCTGACCCGTTTCGACTGCATGGTCGGCTCCAGCTCGCTGATGCGCCAGGCGCTGACCCAGGCCGCGCACCACTGCGCTTACCGCCAGGTCGGCGGCCGCGTGCTGGCCGAGCAGCCGCTGATGCAGAACGTGCTGGCCGACCTCGCGCTGGAAAGCGAAGCCGCGCTGGCGCTGACCATGCGCATGGGCCGCGCGCTGGACCACCTGCATGACGAGCAGGAAGACAAGTTCGCCCGCCTGGTCACCGCCGTGGGCAAGTACTGGATCTGCAAGCGCGCCCCCGCGATGATCAACGAGGCCGCCGAATGCCTGGGCGGCGCCGGCTACGTCGAAGACACCATCCTGCCGCGCCTGTACCGCGAAGCACCGGTCAACTCCACTTGGGAAGGTTCCGGCAACGTGCAGTGCCTGGACGTGCTGCGCGCCCTGTCGAAGGAGCCGGGCGTGCTCGACGCTCTCTTCACTGAACTGGGCGACGGCCACGGCGATGCACGATTGGGCGCGTTCATCGGCAAACTGAAAGCGTCCTTCGCCGATACCGCCGACATCCAGTTCCGCGCCCGCCAGCTCACCGAAGACGTCGCCGTGGCGCTGCAAGCCAAGTTGCTGCTGGAAGCCGGCAACGCCACCGTCGCCGACGCCTTCATCGGCAGCCGCCTGGGCGGCGGCGGTCGCGTCTACGGCACCCTGCCGCGCGGCACCGACGCCGAGGCCCTGCTGGCGCGCTCGACGCCGCACCTGGCCTGACTCCGACCGGCCGGGAGCCGCGAGGCTCCCGGCGGCGGGAACTCTTCCTGTCGATTGGCCGACCAACAGCGAACGCTGTCATCCCTTTCCTGCGCGGAAGCAGGCAAGATGGAACCGATCGTCCAGACAGGAAGCCCATCATGAATGCCGAGAACGGCAATACCTTCGTCGTCGCCCACACCGCCGAAGAGGCGGTCGACCACCTGGCCGAGCTGCACCAGCGCGCCACCGGGGCGCTGAGCCAAGCCCTGCGGCGCTACCTGAAAACCCGTGAGCAGCCTGCCGCCGAAGAGCGCGCGCTGTTCCGTTACCCGCTGCTGCGTCTGACCTACCTGTGCCAGGGCGAAGTGCCCTCGACCACCCGCGCCTACGCCAAGGTGCAGACGCCGGGCACCTACGCCGTCACCATCACCCAGCCCGATGCCTTCCGTAAGTACCTGCTGGAGCAGCTGCGGCCGCTGATGGAAGATTTCACCGTGCGCATCGAGGTCGGCCCCAGCGAGCAGAACATCCCCTATCCCTATGTGGTGGAGCAGGGCGACGAGCTGGCCGGTTCCGGCGTGACCGCCGCGGAGCTGGCGCGGGTGTTCCCCAGCACCGACCTGTCGGCCACCTCCGACAGCATCGCCGACGGCCTCTACCAGTGGGAGACCGCCGACCCCATGCCGCTGGCGCTGTTCGACGCCGCCCGCACCGACTTCTCGCTGCGCCGCCTGGTGCACTACACCGGCAGCGACTGGCGCCACGTACAGCCGTGGATCCTGCTGACCAACTACCACCGCTACGTCGATCAGTTCATCCACACCGGCCTCGAGCGCCTGCGCGACGACCCGCGCTTCGTGCGCATGGTGCTGCCGGGCAACGTGATCATCGAACGCGGCATGGACGAAGGCGAGGCCAACGCCATCATCGCCAGCGTCGAATGGCATCGTTTCCAGATGCCGGCCTACCACCTGATCGCCAGCGACGGCGACGGCGTCACCCTGGTCAACATCGGCGTCGGCCCGTCCAACGCGAAGAACATCACCGACCACCTGGCCGTGCTGCGGCCGCACTGCTGGCTGATGATTGGCCACTGCGGCGGCCTGCGGCAGTCGCAGACCATCGGCGACTACGTGCTGGCCCACGCCTACATGCGCCGCGACGGCATCCTCGACCGCGTGCTGCCGCCGCACATTCCGGTGCCGGCCCTGGCCGAAGTGCAGGTAGCCCTGCAGGAGGCCGCGGCGCTGGTCACCGGCGAGCGTGGCGAGTCCCTGAAGCGGCGCCTGCGCACCGGCACCGTGCTGACCTACGACGACCGCAACTGGGAGCTGCACTGGGCCCAGGAGCGCCCGCTGATCAACCTGGCGCGGGCGGTGGCGGTGGACATGGAGAGCGGCACCATCGCCGCCCAGGGTTACCGCTTGCGGGTGCCATACGGCACGCTGCTGTGCGTGTCGGACAAGCCGCTGCACAGCGAGATCAAGCTGCCCGGCGCGGCGACGTCCTTCTACCAGCGCGCGGTGAGCCAGCACCTGGCGATCGGCATCGCCGCCGTCGACCTGCTGCGCACCCAGCTCAACTCGCTGCACTCGCGCAAGCTGCGCAGCTTCGACGAGCCGCCGTTCCGCTGATCCAGCGCAAGGCCACGGCCGATAGCCGCTCGCGCGGAAATCGGCCGTGGCAGGATGACCAAAAGCCGATCCGGAGGACGCCATGACCGAACCGCAACTGCCCAGCCGCGCCAAACGTGCCGCACGAGTCCTGTCGCTGCTCGACCTCACTTCGCTGAATGCCACCGACGACATGCCGCATATCGTCCAGCTCAGCCGCCAGGCCATGACCCCTTTCGGCGAGGTGGCTGCAGTGTGCGTGGCGCCGCGCTTCGTGCACGTCGCCCGGCGCACGCTCACCGGCTTCGGCGGACGCGCGGTGAAGGTCGCCAGCGTGTGCAACTTCCCCGGTGGCGATGGGCGGCCGGACGAGGTGGTAGAAGAGGTGCGCCGCACCCTGGCCGAAGGCGCCGACGAGATCGACCTGGTCTACCCCTGGCGCGCGCTCAAGGAGGGCCGGGCGGATGGCGCGGACGCCCTGATCCGCGCGTGCAAGGCACTGTGCGGGCCGTACCATCGGCTCAAGGTGATTCTCGAAACCGGTGAGCTGGGCGATCCGGAACTGATTCGCGCGGCCAGCCTGACGGCCATTGCAGCCGGCGCCGACTTCCTCAAGACCAGCACCGGCAAGGTGCCGGTGAATGCCACCCCGGAAGCGGCGCGGGTGATGCTCGAATGCATCGCCGAAAGCGGCGGGCAGGTTGGCTTCAAGGCTTCCGGCGGGATTCGCACGCTGGAGGACGCCGAGGTCTATCTGCGCCTGGCCGCATCGATTCTTGGCGATGCCTGGATCACCCCGCAGCACCTGCGTATCGGCGCCTCCTCGTTGCTCGACGATCTGCTCAAAGCACTCGGCGAGGCGGAACAGCCCGCCTAGGCGGGCGTCGCCACGGCGCTCGACAGGGGCGCCACCTGCCACTGTTCGCCCGGCTGCGGCGCGCGGAAGAGGTGGCTTTCCACACCTTGCTCGGCCAGTGCGCGGGCCAGGTCGCTGACCGGGGTGAACTGGCCTTCGTCGCTCAGGCGGAAGGTGCCGAAATGGATGGCCATGCTGCAGCGCGATTCCAGCGTGCGGTGGGCCTTCACTGCGTCATCCGGACTCATGTGGTGATGCCGCATGAACCAGCGCGGCTCGTAGGCGCCGATCGGCAGCGCGGCGAAACGCATCGGCCCGAAGCGCTCGCGGATCAGCCCGAATTCCGGACCCAGGCCGGTATCGCCGGGGAACAGCAGCGGACCGTCGGGTGATTCAAGGACGAAACCCATCCACAGGGTGCGGTTGGTGTCGTAGCGCGAGCGCGCGGACCAGTGCTGAGCCGGCACACCGGTGAGCAACATGCCGTCGTGCAGCGGCACGCTCTGCCACCAATCGATCTCCTGCACGTCGACGAAACCGCAGGCGCGGATCAGCTCGCCGTTGCCCAGCCCGGTCACCACCTTGGCGGCAGGGAAACGCCGCGCCAGTTCGTCGAGGCTGCCGACGTCGAGGTGGTCGTAGTGGTTGTGGCTGACCATGATCAGGTTGATCGGTGGCAGCTCGTCCAGCGCCAGGCCCGGCGGGTGGTGGCGCTTCGGGCCGACGAAGCTGAACGGGCTGGTGCGCTCGCACCACAGCGGGTCGGTGAGGATGTTCAGGCCGCGGTGCTGGATCAGCAGGGTGGCGTGGTTGATGTAGGTGACGCGCAGCTCCGCGCCGCTGACACGCGCCGGTGTTTCCGGGCGCTGCTCGGGGCCCGGCTGGTCGATCCAGGCCAGTTGCCGGCTGCGTTCAAACTGCCACTTGAGGAAAGCGCCGAAGCCATGGTGCGGTTTGGCGTCGAGGTTGCGGAAGCGCAGGCCGTCGAAGTTCGTGCTCTGCGGGCCGCGATAGCCGCCGCCGAGACGGCCGGCGAGGTTCAGCAGGGTGATCAGCCAGGGGGCGCGTCGGTTGCTGGACATGGGGTCGATGCTCTTGCGAGGGGGCCGTTCCACAACCTAGCATGCTCGGCCACGCTTCTGCCTCGCCGACTTCACGGCCCCGCCCATGCCTCGTCCGCCCCGTCCCGCCAATCGCCGCCCCCATGCTCCCGCCGCGCCCCGTCGCGTGCCCAAGGCGCCGCCCGCGCAGTCGCGCCTGATCCTGCTGAACAAGCCGTTCGACGTGCTCACTCAGTTCAACGACAGCGAGGGCAGGGCGACACTCAAGGACTACGTGGACGTGCCCGGGGTCTATCCGGCGGGGCGCCTGGATCGCGACAGCGAAGGCCTGCTGCTGCTGACCAACGACGGCCGCCTGCAGGCGCGCATCGCCGATCCCAAGCACAAGCTGCCGAAGACCTACTGGGTGCAAGTGGAAGGTGAACCGAGTGACGAACAGCTGCAGCGCCTGCGCGAGGGCGTCGAACTGAACGACGGCCCGACCCTGCCGGCCGAGGCGCGCCGGCTCGATGAGCCGCAGCTGTGGGAGAGGGTGCCGCCAGTGCGATTCCGCAAGTCGATTCCGACCGCCTGGCTGGAACTGGTGATCCGCGAGGGACGCAACCGCCAGGTGCGGCGCATGACCGCCGCGGTGGGCCTGCCGACCCTGCGCCTGGTGCGTGTGCGCATCGGCCCCTGGGCGCTGGACGGGCTGCAGCCTGGCGAGTGGCGCGAGGTGCAGCCCTAGGGCTGGATCAGAAACCGCCTTCCAGGCCGGCGACCACGAAGGATTTCACCAGGAAGCCGAAGACGCCGAGACCGAGCGCGAAGAACAGCACCAGGGTCCCCATGCGGCCGGCCTTGGACTTCTTGGCCAGGTCCCAGACGATGAAGGCCATGAACAGGATCAGGGCGCTGACCAGCCCGTACATCATCCAGTCTTCGAAACTCTCGTTCATTGCTGCTCCTGCCCGGCGCGGGCATTGCCAGTGGGTCGCCGGGCGGGCCGGCGGGGCGATGAAGGCCGGCATTATACGCATCTGGCTGTTTGTTGATCAGGTTGCTCGGAAATTGAGCAAATCTTCCCGTCGGCTGGCGCGCACGGCGCAGGAAGTCGCGTGACAGCGGTCCTGGCGCGAATTATTCGAGCGCCACGCCGCGTCGGCAGGACGCAAGGTGTGCGGTTTTGTCGCAGGTTTGCGGCGGTAGGAGCGTTTCGTTCAGCTGCGCAGGTGCTCCAGCGGCAACTCGGTGCTGGCCATGATGTTGCGCAGCACGAAGCTGGAACGAACGCTGGTCACGCCCTCGATGCGGGTCAGGGTGCCGAGCAGGAAGTGCTGGTAGTGCTCCATGTCCGGCACCATCACCTTCAGCTGGTAGTCGGCGTCCATCCCGGTGACCAGGCTGCACTCCAGCACCTCCGGGCACTTGCCGATGATCGACTGGAAATGCTCGAAGCGCTCCGGGGTGTGGCGGTCCATGCCGATCAGCACGAAGGCGGTGAGGCTCAGGCCGAGCTTCTTGCTGTCGAGCAGGGCGACCTGGCGCAGGATGTAGCCGTCGTCCTCCAGCTGCTTGACCCGCCGCGAGCAAGGCGAGGGTGAAAGGCCGATGCGCTCGGCCAGCTCCTGGTTGGAGATGCGCGCGTCGCGCTGCAATTCGGCGAGGATGCGCAGGTCGTAGCGGTCCAGCTTGTTCATGGTGGCCTCGTTTTTTAAACAGATTGCCAAGACTTATACATTTGTGAAGATTTATTGCGCAATAGCCTTGTATGTGAGCAATCTTCGCAATCCTCCTGCAGCGTTGGGCCCGTAAGATCTCTCCCAAGAATCACGGCCCGGACAGCACGTCCACGGCGATCCACCCAATCAGGCGGATCGCGGCCCGCCGACCCCACAGGGGCGCCCCCGCCACCGGGCTACGCACTACCCAGAAGGTGGAGCGAGGTGAGCCGGCGCCAACAGCGACGAGCCAGGACGAGTTTCCCGAAGGGAGGTCAATGACCTCCCTTTTTTCTTGCCCGCGATTTGCCCCGCCGACCTTTACTCTGACTTTACCTAGCCCTTGGGGATGGGGCCTGTGCGGCGTTGTCTACCGGTTATCCAATCGTCACAGGTCGGCCGGAAGGTCGCGGCGAGGCAATCATGAAATCGGCTATCTGGCGTCTGGCAACTTGCGGGCTGTTGTCCCTGGCCATTGCCGGTCAATCCCTGGCCGAAGGGCAAGGCCCGGGCCAGGGCGGTCAGGGGCATGACGGCCATGGGGGCAACGGCAACGGTGGCGGCCAGTGGCAGGGACGTCCCCAGGGCAATGGGGGCGGCCAGGGTCAGGGGCATTCGCAGGGCAACCCGGGTGGCCAGTGGCAGGGTCGCCCGGAGGGCAATCCCGGCGGGCAATGGCAGGGCCACCAGCAGGGTAATCAGGCCGGCCAGTGGCAGGGTCGCCCGCAAGGCAACCCCGGCGGGCAGGGCAATCCCGGCGGGCAATGGCAGGGCCACCAGCAGGGTAATCAGGCCGGCCAGTGGCAGGGTCGCCCGCAAGGCAACCCCGGCGGGCAATGGCAGGGGCATCAGCAGAATAACCAGGCTGGCCAGTGGCAAGGCCGCCCGCAGAACAGCCAGGCCGGGCAATGGCAAGGCCATCAGCAAGGTAACGGCAATGGCCAATGGCAGAGCCGACCTACAGCCGAGCGTGACGACCACGGCAACGATCGTCGCCCCGGCGACTGGACCACGCAGTGGCCGAGCCTCAACCATGGCGACCGCGACAACCACGGCTACGGTCGTCCATCGGCGTCCGGCAACTCCTGGCAGGGTCGTCCGCCAGGTGGCGGCAACGACTGGCATGGCCGACCACCGGGCGGCAACTGGGGGCCGCACCCGGACAACTGGCGGCCCGGCTACGTGGTCGACCGTGTACCCCATGGCTATCGCCGGGTGCCCTGGCGTGGCAATGACTACTTCTTCAGCGACGGCTACTGGTACCGCCCGCACGGCCCGCGCTACGTGATGGTGGCACCGCCCTACGGCGTGCGCGTGGACTATCTGCCGTCGTACGCCGAGCAGATATGGATCGGCAGCGTGCTGTACTTCCTCGCGGCCGGCACCTACTACCTGTTCGACAGCGGTTCGCAGAGTTACGAGGTGGTGCCGCCCCCGGCACAGGTGGCGCAGGCGCCGGTGGAACCGAGCAATCCGTACGATGTGATCGCCTACCCGATGTACGGCCAGGGCCCGCAGCAGCAGGCGCAGGACCACTACGAGTGCCACACCTGGGCGGTGGGGCAGAGCGGCTTCGACCCGGCGATGGCCCAGTACGCGCCGCCGCAACAGGCGGTGGATGCCTATCGCGGCGCCTTGTCGGCCTGCCTGAGCGGGCGCGGCTACAGCATCAACTGATGGTTTCCTTGCCCACCACTTCCAGCGGGTCGGCGTGCACCAGCACGTCGGCCTTGGGAAACTCCTTGCGGATCGCCAGCACCGCGTCGTCGCACAGCTTGTGCGCCTGCGACAGGCGCATGTCGCCGGGGAACTCCAGATGCAGCTGGACGAACCAGTGCTCGCCCGAAACCCGCGTGCGCAGGTCGTGGGCGCCGGCCACGCCAGGCACCTGGCAAGCCAGTTCGAGCATGCGGGCGCTGACTCCCGCCGGAAGCTCTTCGTCCATCAGCACGGTCAGCGATTCGCGGGCGATGGTCACGGCGCTCCAGAGGATGTAGCAGGCGATGCCCAGGCCGAAGATCGCGTCCATCCGCGGGAAGCCGTAGCGTGCCAGGACCAGCGCGACCAGGATGCTGCTGTTGAGCAGCAGGTCCGAGCGGTAGTGCAGCGAATCAGCCTGCACCGCCAGCGAGCCGGTGCGCTTGATCACGTAGCGCTGCACCGCCAGCAACGCGGCGGTGAGTGCCAGCGACAGCAGCATGACCAGGATGCCCCAGCCGGTGGCGCCAAGCGGTTCCGGGTGCTGCAGGCGATCCAGCGCCTGGGTGCCGATGAGCACCGCGCTGACCGCGATGAACAGCGCCTGGCCCATGCCGGAAAGCGATTCCGCCTTGCCGTGGCCGTAGCGGTGGTCGTCGTCCGCCGGGCGCAGTGCGTAGCGCACGGCGAGCAGGTTGAGCAGGGAGGCGGCGCCATCGAGCAGCGAGTCGGTGAGGCCGGCGAGCATGCTCACCGAGCCGCTGAACCACCAGGCCGCCGCCTTGGCCACGACCAGCGTGAGGGCGACCGCCAGCGACGCGCCGGTGGCCAGGTGCAGCAACCGGGCGCGTTGGGATTTTTCAGTCATCGGGTGTCCTGGCGATGCGGAAGGAAATAGATGTAGTCGAGCAGCGGGGCTGGTTGGCCAAGCGCGGTGAGCGCGGCGCTCATCTGCCCGCGGTGATGGGTGCCGTGGTTGACCAGGTGCTGGACGATGTCGGTCAGGGTCTGGCGGTGTTCCTGCCCGGCCATGTTGCGGTACTCGAGCAGGCGGCCGAGGTCGGTCTCGTCCTGCCGGCTCAGCCACAGGCGCCAGCCGGCGATGCCTTCGGCGAGGAAGGCGGCCAGCGAATCGCGATCGGGCGCGGCTTCCGTATCCAGGCGCTCGAACTGCCAGGGCTTGCCCTCGACCCGCGCCAGCCAGATGCGGTCGACCACCGCGAGGTGGTTGAGGGTGCCGTGCAGGCTGCCGAAGAACAGCCCG
Organism: Pseudomonas knackmussii B13; assembly: GCF_000689415.1. Classification (NCBI taxonomy): domain Bacteria; kingdom Pseudomonadati; phylum Pseudomonadota; class Gammaproteobacteria; order Pseudomonadales; family Pseudomonadaceae; genus Pseudomonas; species Pseudomonas knackmussii. The sequence continues at coordinate 835,471 of NZ_HG322950.1, forward strand.
CGCGGCGCCCGGTAGACGTCCTCGTCCAGCGGTGCGACGGCCTCGAGCATGCGCTCGTAGGCCCAGAGGTGATAGTCGAGGAGTTTTTCCAGGTGGCGCCCAAGTGCCGCGTGCATGTCAGCCCTCCAGATGCATTCCGAGGCTGGCCAGTTGCTGCGGGTTGCCGACGCGCTGGATCAGGCGCGGGTCGTCAAGCGGCAGGGCGCGGCCCGTCTCGCGTTGGATGATCGCTTTGAGTTTAGCCTTGTCCACCTGGCCGTCGGCGCCGACCGCCTCGTGCAGTTTTTCCGGGGCGACCGAGTATTTCGCGTCGGGCAGGTAGATGGCTCCGGTGGCGAAGTCTACGCCGAAGGCGATCAGGCCCGGGATGATGTAGAACAACAGACCGATGGCATCGAACACCGCGATTGCCGGGTCGATACGGCCGTCGATCTGGCCGCGCCGCTCGGGGTAGAACAGCGTGCCGCAGGCGGTGAGCTGGGTGAGCAGGGTGGCGCTGAGGACCGCGCAGGAAACTCGGGTAGCGAGACGCATGAAGAACCTCCTGGAAGATGAGCCGGCGACTATAGCAACCAGGCGCCGGAAGCCTCTATCGGTGGTGAACTCCCACCTGTTCATGGGACTGCCGCAAGGCCGCGGCGGTTCGCCGTTATAATCGCAGGTTTGTCGTTTCCGTCTCCTTAAGGGTTGAAGAAATATAGTCATGAATGCGCTTCCGATCGACGCAGTCCTGCCGGCTCTGCGCGAGGCTTTCGCCGAGCGCGACGAGGCCGTGCTGGAGGCGCCGCCGGGCGCCGGCAAGACCACCCGCGTGCCGCTGGCGCTGCTCGACGAACCCTGGCTGGCCGGGCAGAGCATCCTCATGCTCGAACCGCGCCGCCTGGCTGCCCGCGCGGCGGCCGAGCGCCTGGCCGAGGAGCTCGGCGAGAAGGCCGGGGAGACGGTCGGCTACCGCATCCGCCTGGACAGCAAGGTCGGCCCGAAGACGCGCATCGAGGTGGTCACCGAAGGCATCCTCACCCGCCGCCTGCAGGACGACCCGGCGCTGGACGGCGTTGGCCTGGTGATCTTCGACGAATTCCATGAGCGAAGCCTCGACGCCGATCTCGCTCTCGCGCTGACGCTCAATGGTCGCGAGCTGCTGCGCGATACGCCGCTGAAGGTGCTGGTGATGTCCGCCACGCTGGAAGGCGAACGCTTGTCCGCGCTGCTTGGCGAGGCACCGGTGGTGCGCAGCGAAGGGCGCATGTTTCCGGTCGAGACGCGCTGGGGGCGGCCGTTCCAGGCCGGCGAGTTCGTCGAACCGCGCGTGGTGCAGACAGTCCTCCAGGCCCTTGCCGACGAAAAAGGCAGCCTGCTGGTGTTCCTCCCCGGGCAGGCGGAGATCCGCCGCGTCGCCGAACAACTGGGCGAAGCGTTGGCCGGGCGCAGCGAAGTGCTGCTCTGCCCGCTGCACGGCGAGCTCGAACTCTCCGCCCAGCGCGCGGCCATCGAGCCGGCGCCGGGGGGCAAGCGCAAGGTGGTGCTGGCGACCAACATCGCCGAGACCAGCCTGACCATCGACGGTGTGCGCGTCGTCGTCGACGCCGGCCTGGCGCGGGTGCCGCGCTTCGATCCGGGCAGCGGCATGACCCGCCTGGAAACCCAGCGCATCTCCCGCGCCTCCGCCACCCAGCGCGCCGGCCGTGCCGGGCGCCTGGAGCCGGGTGTGTGCTACCGGCTGTGGTCGGAGGCGCAGCACGACCAACTGCCGGCCTATGGCACGGCGGAGATCCTCCAGGCCGACCTCGCTGGCCTGGCCTTGCAGCTGGGTCGCTGGGGCGTGGAGCCGGGCGAGCTGGCCTGGCTCGATACGCCGCCGGCCGCTGCCTATGCACAGGCACGCGACCTGTTGGCGCGTCTCGGCGCACTGAACGAAAGCGGCGCGTTGAATGCCCATGGCCAGGCGATGGCCGAGTTGCCCGCCCACCCGCGCATCGCTCATCTGTTGCTGCGCGGCCAGGCGCTCGGTCTCGGTCAACTGGCGTGCGACGTTGCCGCGCTGCTGGGCGAGCGAGACATTCTGCGCGGTGCCGGCGCCGACCTGCACGAACGCACGGCATTGCTTGCCGGCGAATCGGCAAGCAACCGAACCAGTCGTGGTGCAGTGCAGCGCGCCAAGCAGCTGTCCCGGCAATTCCGTGGCTACCTGCGGGGCAAACCCAGCGAGGCCGTGAGCGATCCCGATCACCCGCGCTGGCTCGGTGCGCTGCTGGCCTTCGCCTATCCCGACCGCGTGGCCCGGCAGCGCCGAGAGGGCGGTGGCGAATACCGCCTGGCCAACGGCCGCGCCGCGCAGTTCGGCGAGCCCGATGCCTTGATGAAGGAGCCCTGGCTGGTGGTCGCCGACCTCGGCAGTCGCCAGGGCCAGCGCGAGGAGCGCATCTATCTGGCAGCGGCGCTCAATGCAGCGCTGTTCGATTCGGTGCTCGCCGAGCAGGTCAGCCAGCGCGACGAGCTGGATTGGGACGAGCGCGAAGGCGTGCTGCGCGCGGAGCGCCAGCGCAAGGTCGGCGAGCTGGTGCTCAGCCGCGAGGCGCTACCGAGTCTCGATGAAGAGGCACGCAGCAAGGCGCTGCTCGGCCTGGTGCGGCGCAAGGGGCTGGAGCTGCTGGCGTGGACGCCGGAGTTGCGCCAATGGCAGGCGCGGGTGAACTTGCTGCGCCGGCTCGACCTGGAGAGCAAGGGCGAAAGCGAGTGGCCGGACGTCAGCGACGCAGCCCTGCTGGATTCCCTGGAAGACTGGCTGCAGCCATACCTGGGCAAGGTCTCGCGGTTGTCGCACTTCGCTAACTTGGAGCTGGCGGGCATCCTCCATAGCGTCCTGCCCTGGCCGCTGCCGTCGCGTCTCGACGAGCTGGCGCCGCGCACGCTGCAGGTGCCATCCGGCTCGAACATTCGCCTGGACTACACCGAGTTTCCGCCGGTGCTGGCGGTGCGGCTGCAGGAGCTTTTCGGCCTGGCCGATACTCCGCGCATCGCCAATGGCCGGGTGGCGGTGAAGCTGCACCTGCTGTCGCCGGCGCAGCGGCCGGTGCAGGTGACCCAGGACCTGGCGAACTTCTGGCGCAGCACCTACGCCGAGGTGAAGAAGGACCTCAAGGGCCGCTACCCGAAGCACTACTGGCCGGACGACCCGCTGATCGCCGAGCCCACCGCGCGGGCCAAGCCGCGCAAGAGCTGAGCGGCTAGTTGAGCTCCAGGCGCTCGCCGGCGGAGTGCAGTTCCTCGTAGGCGTGGTCTAGGCGCTGGCGCAGTTGTTCGGCGTCCGGTGTGCGGCGCGAGAGGATCAGCTTGAGCGGCAGGCGGAACAGCGCGGTGGTGGCCAGCGGCGGCATGCCGGCGTCACGCCGGGCCTGTTCCACTGGCGCCTGGTAGTCGAGCAGGTAGTCGCCACGGTCGCGCAGCAGCATCTGTAGCGCGGCGGCGTGGGTGCTGGTGCGGTGCACTTCCAGCTTGAGCGCCGGGTCGTCGAGCAGCTCTGTCGCCGGGCGCCAGTAGCTGTAGCCGCTGATCAGGATGATCCGCTTGCCGACCAGGTCTTGCGGCAGGCGCGGCGCCGGGCGCGTGGCCAGGCGATAGAGGTTGAGCTCGACATGGCCGAGGGTGTGCGCGCATTCGAGGGTGCTGTCGGCCAGTTCCGGCTTGCCCGGGGCGCCGGCCCAGACCTGGATGCTGCCATCCTGCAGCGACTGGTACAGGCGCGCGCTCGGCAGCGAGTGGAGCTCGGCGCGATAACCGGCCTGGCGCAGCAGCTTGCGCACCAGCTCGGCGCCCAGTCCCTGGGTGCTGCCGTCGTCGTCGGTGAAGATGTATGGCGGGAACTCGTAGTAGCCGACGTCCAGCTGCTGCGGAGACGGCGACGTCCCCGACATGGCGTGGCCGAAGGAGGCGGGCAGCAACGTCGAGGCGAGCGGAAGCAGGAATTTTTTGAGCATGGCGGGCTCTGCACCTTTATCGTTTTTGTGGTGGTGTCAGAGCGAGCATGGTCGGCGTTTCGGGGCTTGTCCAGCACTCCCCGGACCGCTGACAGGTGCACCTGTGACGTGCCGCACGGCAGACGCGGCGGGGCCTCCAGCGGCAACGGCTATGCTAGAGGCGACGCGGCCTCGATGGCGTCCGGCGAGGGCATCGGCGATGCAACGCAAGGTCTTTTCCAGCAAGGTCTACCTGCACAAGACGGTGCTCGTCACCGGCGGCTGCTCGGGGATCGGCCGCGCCCTGGTGCTGCGTTTCGCCCAGGCCGGCGCGCGTCCGGTGATCCTCGATCTCGACCAGGCGGCGCTCGACAGCCTGGTGCAGCACCTGCAGCAGCATCTCAACGTCGAAGCCCTCGGCCTGCGCTGCGACATCGCCGATCCGGAAGCTGTGCGACAAGCGGTGGCACTGGCGGTCGAGCGCTTCGGCGGCATCGACGTGCTGATCAACAACGCCGGCATCACCCACCGCAGCCTGTTCGCCGAGACCGACCTGAAGGTCTTCCAGCGGGTCATGGCGGTGAACTTCTATGGTGCCCTGCATTGCACCCAGGCGGCGCTGCCCAGCCTGGTCGCGCGGCAGGGGCAGATCATCGTGCTCAGTTCGCTGACCGGCTTCGCGCCGCTGCTCTATCGCAGCGCCTACAACGCCAGCAAGCATGCCCTGCACGGTCTGTTCGACACCTTGCGCATGGAATTAGACGGGACCGGTGTGGCGATCACCCTGGCTTGTCCGGGCTTCACCGCCACCGACCTGCGCAAGAACGCCCTGGTCGGCGATGGTTCGGTGATCCGCCAGCCGGCCACCGTACTGGGTAGCGAAGTGGCCTCGCCACGCGACGTGGCCGAGGCTATCTACCAGGGCGCGCTGCGCCGCAAGCGGTTGCTGGTGCTGTCCAACGTCAATTGGCGGGCGCGCATCCTGGCGCGCTACTTCCCGCGCCTGTTCGAGCGTCTGCTGGTGCCCAGGATGTCGGGCCTGAAACCGGGGCCGCGCTGAGCGGCCGTCAGGCTTGCTCGCTGCCCTGCTCGCGTTCCGGGCCGAGCATGTAGATGCGGTAGGTGAGCACCGTCAGCAGCAACTGGAAGAAGCCGCTCAGGGCGTTGAGCGCCAGGCCGTAGCCAGCCGCCTCGTCGTTCAACTGCTCGATGTAACCCTGCAGTGCCCAGGTCGGCGCGAGTATCACCAGTACCGTGGTCAGCAGCAGGAAGAAGTGCCCGTTGGTCAGGCGGAAGCTCTCGCGGATGGCATCCAGCGGACGCAGCCCGCGCTTGACCAGCAGCACCTCGGCGAAGGCCAGCTTGATCATCACGTAGATGCCCGGAAGGATCATCAGCGAGAAGCCGATGACGATCAGCAGCGAGCTCAGCGCCGAAAGCAGCGCGAAAGCCGGCCACAGGCGCAGCGCGGCGCGCCACAGCTCGCTGACGCCACGTCGGCGCTCCTCGCCGAAGTCGATCAGGTAGAGCAGCAGGCTGGCGGTGTAGATGGGGTAGAAGACCAGGCCGGCGGCCATGCCCCAAGGTGCGAACTGCTGGGACTGCGCGGCGAGGCTCAGCTGTTGCTGGGTCAGGCTCTCGAGGACGATCCACGGCAGGCACAGCGGCAGCAGGGTGCCGAGGTGGCGGCTGAAGAAGAACCAGGTATCGCGCAGGATGGAGATGGGATTCATCGGCTCCCCCAGCAGACCAGGACGCCAGCGACTCTAACCCATGCCCGGCTGGGCCGACCAGAGGGTGCGCGGGGATGAACATTTCATCGGGCAGGAACTTGTTTTTTCGCCGGTCGATCCAATCTTCAGCGCTATCCCTCTCTCCCCCGCCGCTCACTCGAGGCAGCACATGAAATCCGAAGAGCAAACCCTGATCGAAGGCCTGTTCACCCGCCTGCAGGAAGCCGAGCGCCAATCCGCGCCGCGCGACGCCCAGGCCGAGGCGCAGATCAACCAGTACCTGGTGCGCCAGCCCGCAGCGCCCTACTACATGGCGCAGGCGATGCTGATCCAGGAAGCGGCGATCAAGCGGCTCGACCAGCGTGTGAAGGAGCTGGAAGCCCAGGTCGCCCAGCAGCAGGAAAACCGCCCGAGCAGCGGCGGCTTCCTCGCCGGCCTGTTCGGCGGCGGTCAGCGCGAGGCCGCGCCGCAGCCGCAACAACAGCAGCGCCCTGATGGCTGGGGGCAGACCCGCTTCTCGCAGCCGGCTGGCGCCGGTTATGCCAGCAACCCGAATGACTTTCGTCCGGCCGCTGCGCCCCAGGCGGCTCCCGCCCAGGGTGGCGGCTTCATGCGTGGCGCGTTGCAGACCGCTGCGGGCGTAGCCGGCGGCATGGTGGTGGCGGACCTGCTGACCAACATGTTCCACCACTCGCAGCCGCAGGAAATCGTCGAGGTGATCCAGGAGCAGGTGCCGGTGGATCGCTTCGACCAGCAGCCGACCAACTTCGACGACAGCCTGTCCTCGCTCGGCGGAGACAACTACGCGGACAGCGGCTTCACCGACAGCAACTATGACGACGGCGGCTTCGGCGGCGGCGATTCGAGCTTCTTCGACGACGACGGCGACATGTTCAGCTGACCGATCTCCCCGCGCCGACGACGCGCGGGGCTGGCGGCGCGGGGGCGGGCTGCGATAATGCGCGCCCGCCGCCAACCTCGGAGCCGCCGTTGAAGACCCTCGCCCTGTTCGCCGATGTGCAGAACCTCTACTACACGGTTCGCCAGGCCTACGGCTGCCATTTCAACTACACCGCGCTCTGGGAAGAGTTGAGCCGCGACGGCCAGATCGTCGAGGCCTATGCCTACGCCATCGACCGTGGCGACGCCCGCCAGCAGCAGTTCCAGCGCATCCTGCGCAACCTCGGCTTCGAGGTGAAGCTCAAGCCCTACATCCAGCGCAGCGACGGCTCGGCCAAGGGCGACTGGGACGTCGGCATCACCATCGACATTCTCGACGCGGTGCCGCGGGTGGACGAAATCGTCCTGTGCTCCGGCGACGGCGACTTCGATTTGCTGCTGCAGCGCGTCCGCGCCCAGGGCAAGGACGCCACCGCCTACGGCGTGCCGGGGCTCACTGCGCAGGCGCTGATCCGCTCGGCGACGCGCTACGTGCCCATCGAAGGCAGCCTGCTGCTGCGCCACTGATCCCTGGCGCGGCTAAAATGCCGCCCATTCCCTTTCCGATTGCGAGCTTTCCATGACCTTCGCCGAACTCGGCCTGATCGAACCCCTGCTGCGCGCCCTCGACGGGCTCGACTACCAGAAGCCGACGCCGGTGCAGGCGCAGGCGATTCCCGCCGTGCTCAAGGGCCGCGACCTGCTCGCCGCGGCGCAGACCGGCACCGGCAAGACCGCCGGCTTCGCGCTGCCTTTGCTGCAGAAACTGCTCCAGGAAGGCCCGCAGGTGGCCGCCAACTCGATTCGCGCGCTGGTGCTGGTGCCGACCCGCGAGCTGGCCGAGCAGGTCCACGAGAGCTTCCGTGTCTACGGCCAGCACGTGCCGCTGCGCACGGCGGTGGCCTACGGCGGGGTGAGCATCAACCCGCAGATGATGAAGCTGCGCAAGGGCGTCGACGTGCTGGTCGCCACCCCGGGCCGGTTGCTCGACCTGTACCGGCAGAACGCCCTGAAATTCACCCAACTGCAGGTGCTGGTGCTCGACGAAGCCGACCGCATGCTCGACCTGGGCTTCGCCCGCGAGCTGGACGAGGTGTTCGCCGCGCTGCCCAAGCGCCGCCAGACCCTGCTGTTCTCCGCGACCTTCTCCGAGGCGATCCGCAAGATGGCCGGCGGCCTGCTGCGCGACCCGCTGTCCATCGAAGTGGCACCTCGCAACACCGCGGCGAAGACAGTCAAGCAACAGCTCATCACCGTGGACAAGAAGCGTAAGGCCGAGCTGTTCCTGCACCTGCTGCAGAGCCGCGGCTGGCGCCAGGCGCTGGTGTTCGCCAAGACCCGCAAGGGCGTCGACGAACTGGTTGGTCGCCTGCAGGCCGAAGGCCTGGCCGCCGATTCGATCCACGGCGACAAGCCGCAGCCGTCGCGCCTGCGCGCGCTGCAGCGGTTCAAGGACGGCGAGGTGAACTTCCTGGTCGCCACCGACGTCGCCGCGCGCGGCCTCGACATCGAGGAGATGCCGCTGGTGGTCAACTTCGACCTGCCGATCGTCGCCGAGGACTACGTCCACCGCATCGGCCGTACCGGTCGCGCCGGGGCCAGCGGCCAGGCGCTGTCGCTGGTCTGCGCCGATGAAGTGCAGCAGTTGGCGGCCATCGAAACGCTGATCGGCCAACTGCTGACGCGCAGCGAAGAGGACGGTTTCGAGGCCGAGCACCGGGTGCCGCAGACCACCCTTGGCGGCCAGTTGGTGAAGAAGCCGAAGAAGCCCAAGCAACCCAAGGTCCCCGAGGGCAAGCCCGGCAAGGTCCACCTGGGCAACCTGCTGGACGACAAGCCGCAGGTGAAGGCGGTGCGCAAGGCGCCGGGCTTCGCCAAGGCGCCGGCAGGCAAGAAGCCGAGCGCGCCCAAGGGCAAGGGGCGCTGACAGGGCAGGGCGCATCAAGCTGGTGCGCTTTCGCCTCGCTCGGCGCGCGAGGTGCCGCGCCGGGCGGGCTTTCAGGATAGTGGCGCAAAACCTGCATTTCCGTGCGGAATCCTGAACGCCTATAGTGTGTGCTCCGCGCACACAACAAGAACGAAAGCCTATGCGCCACAAGGAACTCAAAGCCTGGACCTGCGGGGTCGCCCAGCTGTTCCCGCTCGCCCCCGGCCGCCCACGCCTGCTCGGCCTCAGCCAGTGGCTGCAGCAGGCCTGCCCGGTCGATCACTTCGTGCTCTTCGTCTACGAAGGCAACCACCGGCCGCTGGACCTGTTCGACACCTTCCCGGCCGATGTCCGGCATGTCTATGTCGAGGACTACCAGGTCGGCCCCTACCTGCTCGATCCCTTCTACCTCGCCTGCACCCGCGACCAGGCCCCCGGCCTGTGGCGCCTGCGCCAGTTCGCGCCGGACCACTTCTACCTGGGCGAGTACTACCAGACCTACTACCAGCAGACCGGGCTGACCGAGGAGATCGCCTTCTTCGTCGACCTCGACGACGGCGCCAAGGCGGTGCTGTCGCTGATGCGCAAGACTTCGAGCCCCGCCTACAGCCGCGACGAGATGCAGCTGCTGGAGTGCGCCCGCCCGGTGGTCGAGCAGATGGTCCGCGAAGCCTGGGCGCTGCGCCGCGCGCAACCCCGCCCGGCACAGGACCTGGACTACAAGATTCGCGAGGCCTTCGACCATTTCGGCGCCCAGGTGCTGACCGCGCGCGAGCAGGAGATCGTCCAGCTGCTGCTGCGCGGCCACTCCAGCGCCTCGGTGGCCGAGCAGCTCGACATCAGCCCCGGCACGGTGAAGATCCACCGCAAGAACATCTACGCCAAGCTCGGCATCGGCAGCCAGTCGGAGCTGCTGGGCCTGTTCATCCGCGAACTGGCGGGGCACGAGGGCGTCCGAGAAGTGCGCGCTACCGCCTGAACGGCGGGAACCTGTAGGAGCGGGCCTTGCCCGCGAATCGCGCGCATGGTGCGCTCCTACAAGGTGGCCTCTGCGCTGGATTTTCGCGGATGAGATCCGCTCCTACATTATTCGTACCGGGCCTATCCCCCGAGGGATATATACACCCCGAAAGCCCCGTTGATAGCGTGTTCGGCAACAACGAGAACAACTATCGAGAGGCGCGCGGTGATGGATTCCAGCCAGGTCTTCGACATCGAATTCCGCAACGTGGTCAAGCGCTACGGCAGCGTGCAGGCGGTCAACGGCCTGAGCTTCAAGGTGCGTCGCGGCGCCTTCCATTCCTTCCTCGGCAGCTCCGGCTGCGGCAAGACCACCACCCTGCGGATGATTGCCGGCTTCGAGCAGCCCAGCGAAGGCGAGGTGCTGCTGGCCGGCAAGCCGGTGGCCGGGATTCCCGCGCACCAGCGCCCGGTGAACATGGTGTTCCAGCACTACGCGCTGTTCCCGCACCTGACGGTGGCCGAGAACATCGCCTACGGCCTGCGCTACCGCACGCCTCGCCCGGACCGCGCCGCCCAGCGCCGCATGGCTGACGAGGCGCTGGAGATGGTGCGCCTGTCCGGCTTCGGCGCGCGCAAGCCGCACGAGCTTTCCGGCGGCCAGCAGCAACGCGTGGCGCTGGCCCGCGCGCTGGTCAACAAGCCCACCGTGCTGCTGCTCGACGAGCCCCTGGCAGCGCTGGACCGCAAGCTGCGCAAGGAGATGCAGTCCGAGCTGCTGCGCCTGCAGCGCGAGGTCGGCATCACCTTCGTGCTGGTCACCCACGACCAGGAAGAGGCGCTGTCGATGAGCGACAGCATCAGCATCATGAAGGACGGCCTGATCATCCAGACCGCCAGTCCCGAAGCCCTCTACGAGACCCCGGCGAGCCGCTACGTGGCCGACTTCATCGGCGAGTCCAACCTGTTCTCCGGCACCGTGCGCCGCCTCGATGGCGACCGCGTGGTGCTGGGCACCGCCACCGGCCTCGAACTGAGCAGCCCGCAGACGCCCACGGGCCCCGCGCTGGCGCCGCAGACCGAGGGCTGCATCGCGGTGCGCCCGGAGCTGGTCGGCATCGCCGCCGACGACGCCGACCTCGCGCGCGAAGTGCGCCTGCGCGGCTGCGTCGAGGACCGCATCTACCTGGGCAACCTCACCGAGTACCGGGTGCGCACCGACGCTTTCGGCATCGTCTGCGTGCGCGTGCCGCGCCAGGGCGGGGAGGGCGGTGACGGCTTCGGCCACGGCGCGCGCGTGCAGGTCGGCTGGAACCAGGCCAGCGGGCTGGCCATGACCCTCTGAGTTTTTCGCCGCGCCGGGCGGCGCGGCACTCGACGATCCAACACTAACGACAATCAGCAGACAGGCGGGGAGTGACGATGGACAAGAAGAGCTTCATCAAGACGATGCGCAGCTGGGAAAACGGTTCCATCACCCGCCGCGAGTTCCTCGGCCGCACCGGCCTGGGGCTGGCGGCGGCGGTGGTGGCGGCAAACACGCCGGGCCTGCTGCTGGGCAAGGCCTACGCCGGCGAGGGCAGCAACCTGGGCGACCGCGTGACCCTGGCGACCTGGCCGAACTACCACAACCCGGAGAACTTCGACGCCTTCGCCAAGGCCACCGGCGCGCGGGTGCAGATGAACGTGTTCGGCTCCAACGAGGAGATGCTCGCCAAGCTGCAGGCCGGCGGCAGCGGCTGGGACGTCTTCGTGCCGACCAACTACACCATCAGCACCTACGTGAAGCTCGGCCTGATCGAGCCGCTGGACCTCTCGCGCATCCCCAACTTCGATGCCAAGGACTTCCAGGAACGCTTCATGGCCCAGGGCACGGTGGACGGCAAGGTCTACGCCGTGCCGAAGAACTGGGGCACCACCGGCATCGTCTATGACGCCAGCCACATCAAGGGCAGCCCGGACTCCTGGAAGCAGTTCTGGGACCTGACCCTGACCAGCGCCTCGGGCCGCACCATCGTCCACGACTACCAGCTCACCGCCATCGGCAACGCGCTGAAGTACTACGGCTACAGCTTCAACTCGCTGGACCCGAAGGAACTCGCCGAGGCCGAGAAGCTGCTGATCCAGGCCAAGCCGCACCTGTTCGCCATCAACTCCGACATCCAGCCCTCGCTGCGCAACGGCGATGCCTGGATGGCCATGGCCTGGACCGGCGACGCCTCGCAGCTGCACCGCGACAACAAGGACATGACCTTCGTGCTGGGCAAGGAAGGCGGCGAAATCTGGAGCGACTTCTTCGCCATTCCCAAGGGCTCCGAGCACAAGGACGCCGCCTACGCCTTCATCAACTACCTGCTCGACCCGCAGCACAACAAGCTGGAGGTCGAGGCCCACGGCTACCCGAGCGGTGACAGCCGGGTCGATGCGCTGCTGCCCAAGGCGATGCTCGACGACCCGATCATGTACCCGGCGGCTGAACGCCTCTCGCCGCTGGAGTTCGGTGCCGCAGCAACCCTCACCAGCCCGGCGCGCGCCGAGCTGATGGCGCGGTTCAAGGCTGCCTGACGGTTTCTGGGTTCCCGCGTTCGCGGGAATGACGGGGGGCACCAATCGTCGCCCCGCGTTCGCGGGGTTTCCAATCGTCTTCCCCGCGAACGCGGGGACCCAGTGAACCGCAATGCCCAGGCGACAAATCCATGCGTAGGGAATCGAACATGAACATCGCTGTCAGCGCCCCGTTGCCGCAGACGCAGGCGACGCCCCCGGTGTCGCGCGCCAGAAGTCTCGGCCGGCGCGTCACCCTGCTCCTGCTGCTGCCTTCCACCCTCTGGTTCCTGCTCATGCTGCTGATGCCGCTGGTGATCATCCTGGTCTTCAGCTTCGGCGAGCGCAGCGCGGTGGGCGGCTACGGCGGCGGGCTGACGCTGGAGAACTACCTGAACCTCGGCTCGCGCGCCCAGGCCTTCTGGAACACCCTGACCCTCGCCCCGTTGGGCACCCTGGCCTGCCTGCTGGCGGCCTATCCGCTGGCGTACTTCCTGGCGGTGAAGGTGCGGAGCAACAAGTCGCTGCTGCTGACCCTGGTGATAGTGCCGTTCTGGACCAGCTTCCTGATCCGCACCTACGCCTGGATCTTCATCCTCAGCGGCAAGGGCATCCCGGCGCTGCTGGAAACCTTCGGCATCGCCGACGTGCGCCTGATCAACACGCCCTGGGCGGTGCTGATCGGCATCGTCTACGGCTACCTGCCGCTGATGGTGTTCCCCATCTACGTGACCCTGGAGAAGCTCGACAAGCGCCTGCTGGAAGCCTCCGGCGACCTCGGCGCGAGCGGGTTCGAGACCTTCCGCCGGATCACCCTGCCGCTGTCGGCGCCGGGCGTGATCACCGGGGTGATGCTGGTGTTCATCCTGCTGATGGGCGAGTTCCTGATCCCGGCGATCCTCGGCGGCGGCAAGGTGTTCTTCGTCGGCAACGCCCTGGTCGACCTGTTCCTGCAGTCGCGCAACTGGCCGTTCGGCAGTGCGGTGGCCATGACCCTGGTGGCGATGATGCTGGCGATCATCGGCCTATACCTGAAACTCGCCGCGCGCTTCGGCGGGCCGCGCAACGACGGGGTGCTCTGAGATGTGGCTGCGCAGCTATTCGACGTCGATCTACCTGTTCCTCTATGCGCCCATCGCGCTGATCATGCTCTTCGCCTTCAACGCAGGGCGCAGCGGGCTGAGCTTCCAGTGCTGCTCGGTGCAGTGGTTCGGCCGCGCCTTCGGCAACCCCTTCATCATGGAAGCGCTGGGCAACAGCGCGATCATCGCCACCTGCTCGGCGCTGATCGCCACGCTGTTCGGCACCCTCGCGGTGTTCGGCCTGCAGCGCGTGGGCAAGCGAGTGCGCCTGCTGTTCGATGCGCTGACCTACTGCGCGATCATCGTGCCGGGGATCGTCATCGGCATCGCCACGCTAATCGCCTTCATCACCCTGTTCGACGTGCTCAACCCGCTGCTGGCGGCCCTGGAACTGGGCCTGCCGAAACTGAACATGGGCTTCGGCACCGTGGTCGCGGCGCACTCGCTGTTCACCATGGCGCTGGTGATGGTGATCGTCCGCACCCGCGTCGAGGCCATGGACAAGGCGCTGCTGGAAGCTTCCGCCGATCTCTACGCGCCGCCCCTGGACACCTTCTGGCGGGTGACCTTGCCGCAGATCGCCCCGGCGATCCTGGCCGGCTTCCTGCTCGCGTTCACCTTCAGCTTCGACGATTTCATCATCGCCTTCTTCGTCGCCGGCTCCGAGACCACGCTGCCGATCTACATCTTCTCCTCGATCCGCCGCGGCATCACCCCGGAGATCAACGCCATTTCCACGGTGATCATCTGCGCCTCGCTGGCGCTGCTGTTCACCTCCCGCTACCTGCAGAACCGCCGTGCCGGCGTTCAGACCGCCTGAGGCTACAAGGAGACGTGCGATGCGCGACCAGCTGTACATCAATGGGCAATGGGTGAGCCCGGACCTGGGCGGACGCTTCACCAGCTTCGACCCGGCCACCGGGCGGCCCCTGCGCGAAGTGCCGGCGGCCACCGAAGAAGACGTCGACCACGCCGTGCGCGCGGCGCGCCAGGCGTTCAATCGCGGGTGGGGGCAGAGCCGTGGCGCCGAACGCGCCGAGTGGCTGCAAGCGCTGGCCAACGAACTGGAACGCAACCAGGCGGAGCTGGCCGAACTGGAAGTGCGCGACAACGGCAAGCCGCTGCCCGAGGCGCAGTGGGACGTGGCCGACGCCATCGGTTGCTTCCGCTATTACGCGGAGCTGGCCGCAGAGCTCGACCAGCGCCAGGACCAGACGCTGGCGCTGCCCGACGAGCGCTTCCGCTGCCGCGTCCGCCACGAGCCGGTGGGCGTGGCCGGGCAGATCATCCCCTGGAACTACCCGCTGCTGATGGCGGCCTGGAAGGTGGCTCCGGCGTTGGCCGCCGGCGCGACCTGCGTGCTCAAGCCGTCCGAGCTGACGCCGCTGAGCGCGCTTGAACTGGCCGCTGCCGCCGACGCCATCGGCCTGCCGGCGGGCGTGCTGAACGTGCTGCCGGGGCTTGGCGCCGATGCCGGCGGGCCGCTCAGCCAGCATCCGGGCGTGGACAAGCTGGCCTTCACCGGCAGCGTGCCGACTGGGGCGAAGATCATGTCGGCGGCGGCCCAGGACATCAAGAACGTCAGCCTGGAGCTGGGCGGCAAGTCGGCCTTCATCGTCTTCGACGACAGTGATGTCGAGGCGGCGGTGGAATGGATTCTCTTCGGCATCTTCTGGAACCAGGGGCAGGTGTGCTCGGCGACCTCGCGGCTGCTGGTGCAGGAGGGCATCGCCCCACGCCTGATCGAGCGCCTGGTCGAGGCGACGCGCGCCATCACCATCGGCAATGGCCTGCAGCCGGGCGTGCTGCTCGGCCCGCTGGTCAGCCAGGGGCAATACGACAAGGTGCTGGGCTTCGTCGAACAGGGCAAAGCCTGCGGCGCGAAGCTGCTCACCGGCGGACGGCGTCCGGCGGGGCTGAACGAGGGCTGGTTCGTCGAGCCGGCGATCTTCGACGAGCCGGCGGAGAACGCCATCGTCTGGCGCGAGGAAATCTTCGGGCCGGTGCTCTGCGTGAAGCGCTTCAAAACCGAGACCGAGGCGCTGCGCCTGGCCAACGACAGCCGCTTTGGCCTGGCCGGCGCGGTAATGTCGGGCGACCCGCAGCGCGCCGCGCGAGTGGCCAACGGGCTGCGCGCCGGCATCGTCTGGGTCAACTGCTCCCAGCCGACCTTCACCCAGGCGCCCTGGGGCGGCATGAAGCAGAGCGGTATCGGCCGCGAGCTGGGCGTGTGGGGGCTGGAGAACTACCTGGAGGTGAAGCAGGTGACCGAGTACGTTTCGGACCAGCCGTGGGGGTGGTACCTGAAATAAATGCAGGTGCTGCGTCCGACTGTCGAAGAGCCTTCGCGCCTTCAGATCGCCCGCTGCATGTAGCGGTGGCTGGAGACGCCAGGCAGGGTCGAGACGCGCTCTTCCTGCACCTCGAAGCCCAGCTTCTCGTACAGCGCCTGGGCGCGCGGGTTGGCCGCCGAGACGTCCAGCGCTGCGGTCTTCAGGCCGGCGCGGCGGCCGCGCTCGAGGAAGTGTTCGATCAACTCGCGGCCCACGCCCTGGCTGCGCAGGCTCGGGTCGACGCCCAGGTGGGCCAGGTACAGCGTGTGCTTGGGCGGCGGGCAGATGATCTTCTCCAGCTGCAGGCCGTGGTGGATCACGCCGACCGAACCCAGGCCGAAGTAGCCGAGGATCTGCCGCGCCGCGGCGAGCAGGTAGCCGAGGTTGGCTTCGCCGCCGAAGATCGTTCCCGCCGCGACGACCTTGCCGTCCAGCTCGCCCACCGTGTGCTGGCGCCAGCCGAACTGGCCGCCGCCGTGCAGGAAGGCGCGGCGCAGGAAGTCCTGGGCGCTGTTGCGGCCGGGGCGGGCGAAGGCGTAGTCGAAGGCATCGGGGCCGGAGCTGTAGATCAGCGGGATGGCGGCGTCGACGTCTTCGGGGCGGGCCGGGCGGAAGCTCAGGGGCATGGTCTCGGACTCGGCAGGGCTGGGAGTCGAGAATCTAGCACTATGGTTCCAGATTCAGCCAGTGCAGCGCGCCATGCCCAGCCACTCGGCCGCTGGCGAAGCATGCGGTGAGCAGGTAGCCGCCGGTGGGCGCCTCCCAGTCGAGCATTTCGCCGGCGCAGAACACGCCGGGCAGGGCCTTGAGCATCAGCTGCTTATCCACAGCCTCGAAAGTGACGCCGCCGGCGCTGCTGATGGCCTCGTCCAGCGGACGCGCGCGCACCACGCTCAGCGGCAGCGCCTTGATCAACCCGGCCAGGCGCTGCGGATCGGCGTAGTCGGCGGCTGTGGACAACTCACGCAACAGGCCGGCGCGCACGCCGTCCAGGCCGAGCTTGCCGCGCAGGTGGTTGGCCATGGACTTGGAGCCGCGCGGCTGGGCGAGTGCCTTGGCGATCTGTTCGGCACTGCGGTTGGGCAGCAGGTCTAGGTACACGGTGGCCTTGCCATCGCGGGCGATGCGTTCGCGGATCGGTGCCGAAAGCGCATAGACCAGGCTGCCCTCGATGCCGCCGGCGGTGACCACGAATTCACCTTGGCGCGGCTCGCTTCCATCCACGCTCAAGGCGACCGGCTTGACCGGCGCGCCGGCGAACTTGTCGCGGAAGAACTCGCTCCAGCCCTCGACCTCGAAGCCGCAGTTGGACGGCCGCAGTGCGGCGACTTCCACCCCGCGCGCCTCCAGCAGCGGCACCCAGGCACCATCGGAGCCCAGGCGCCGCCAGCTGCCGCCGCCCAGGGCGAGCACGGTGGCGTCGGCCTGCAGGGCCTGACGGCCCTCGGGCGTTTCGATCAGTGCGCGGCCCTGTTCGTCCCAGCCCAGCCAGCGGCTGCGGGTGTGGATATCCACACCCTGCTCGCGCAGGCGCTTGAGCCAGGCGCGCAGAAGCGGCGCGGCCTTCATGTCGGTGGGGAAGACCCGGCCCGAAGTGCCGACGAAGGTTTCGATGCCGAGGCCGTGAATCCAGCGGCGCAGCGCTTCGCTGTCGAAGCCGGCGAGCAGCGCGCCGACTTCCTCGCGGCGCTCGCCGTAGCGGGCGACGAAGGCGTCCTGCGCTTCGGAATGGGTGATGTTCATGCCGCCCACGCCGGCCAGCAGGAACTTGCGCCCGACCGAGGGCATGGCGTCGTACAGCGCCACGCGCACGCCCGCGCCGGCCAGCACTTCGGCGGCCATCAGGCCGGCGGGGCCGCCGCCGATGACGAGGGCGCTGCGAGGGGACGAAGGCTGGGACTGGCTCATGGGCGTGCAGGGTCGGGAAAGAGGGCACGCATTCTAGCCTAGCCGGGTGACGGCTGGTCATTTTCCGGGCAATGCGCCGCTGGCGCTGTGCCATGCGGGGTCGCCGCGAGTGGGCCCAGTTTATCCACAGAATGCTCCACAGGATCGGTGGACAACGCCTTGCCGAACGGCTGTTCAAAATTCGACCATTCGTCGGCGAGCCATGTGGGGTGGGGCTTCCAGGCGGTGCTCCGCAGCTTGTCCACAGGTTGTTCCACAGTCCCGGTGGACAATTCAATCCATCCCCAATCGCTCCCACACCCGCTGGGCACTGTGATGCAGGATGCCGTGGCGACGCGCCAGGGCCTGGCGGTCCTTGTCGTAGCCACCGCCGATCACGCCGAGCACCGGAATGTCGCGGGCCAGGCAGCGCTCGATCACGCGCTCGTCGCGCGCGGCCAGGCCCTCGTCGGTGAGGTTCAGGTAGCCGAGTGCATCGTCCTTGTGCACATCCACACCGGCGTCGTAGAGCACCAGGTCGGGCTGGTACAGCGGTAGGAGGTAGTCGAGCGCCTCGTCCACCACGCGCAGGTAGTCGGCGTCGCCCATGTGCAGCGGCAGCGGGATGTCCCAGTCGCTCTGCGCCTTGCGCGCGGGGAAGTTCTTCTCGCAGTGCAGCGAGACGGTGATGGCATCCGGCACGTGCTCCAGGATGCGCGCGGTGCCGTCGCCCTGGTGCACGTCGCAGTCGAAGATCAGCACCCGCCCGGCGCGGCCGCTTTCCAGCAGGTAGAGGGCGATCACCGCGAGGTCGTTGAAGATGCAGAAGCCAGAGGCATGGTCGAAGTGTGCGTGGTGCGTGCCGCCGGCGAGGTGGCAGGCCAGGCCGTGCTGCAGGGCCAGATCGGCGCCGAGCAGCGAGCCGCCCACTGCGCGCACGGTGCGCCGAGCCAGTTCTTCGCTCCAGGGCAGGCCGAGGCGGCGCAGCTCCTCGTGGCTCATGTTGCCGCTGCAGTAGCGCTCGATATAGGCGCGGTCGTGGGCCAGGGCGAGGATATCCTGCGAGCACAGCTCGGGCCGCAGCAGCGCTTCGTCGCAGGTCAGGCCGCTGTCCACCAGGTGCTCCTTGAGCAGGCGGAACTTCTCCATCGGAAAACGATGGTTGGCGGGGAAGGGCGGGCTGTAGTCGTCGTGGTAGACCAGGGGCAGCGGCATGGTGCGGGGCTCGGGGAGGGCAGCAGCAAGGGTACGCCGAGGGCTCGCCACTAGGCCAGAAGCGTGTCCCGTCGCGGGGCATGGGGCACAATAGCGGATTGTCGAAACGCGCCGAGGTGAACCATGCAACTGCCCAGCCTGAGCACCGACCGCCTGCTGCTGCGCCCCTGGCGCGAGGGCGACCTGCAGGCCTTCGCCGCGCTGAATGCGGACCCCGAGGTGATGCGGCATTTCCCCAATTGCATGAGCCGCGAGGAAAGCGATTCCCTGGCCGCGCGCATCCACGAGCACTTCGCCGAGCACGGCTTCGGCCAGTGGATCGTCGAGCGCCGCAGTGATGGCGCCTTCCTCGGGGTGGTCGGCGTGCAGCATGTGAACTTCGAGGCGAGCTTCACCCCGGCGGTGGAAATTGGCTGGCGCCTGAACCACGCCTTCTGGCGCCAGGGCTATGCACTGGAAGCGGCGCGCGCGGTCCTGCAGTACGCCTTCGCCCATCTGCAACTGGACGAAGTGGTCGCCTTCACCGTGCCGGCCAACCTGCCGTCCCAAGGGCTGATGCAGCGCCTCGGCATGCAGCGCGAAGCGGCTCTCGATTTCGAGCACCCGCGCCTGCCGCAAGGCCACCCGCTGCGCCCGCACGTGCTCTACCGCATCACCCGTATGCAGTGGCTGGAGGGCAGACTTGAGCGTGATCGACGACATCCGCGCCTACCACGCGCTGAGCTGCCACGAGCCGCAACGCTTCGCGCCGGGCCCTGGCCAGTTGGACTGGGCGACCCAGCCCGCCGCTTTCCGCCGTTATGCCGGCGCACGGCTGATCGAACTGCTGCACCGCCCGCAGGAAGAGTCGCCGGGCTACGACCTGGCCTTCGCCGGGCCGATCGGCGAGCCCGCGCCGCTGGACCTAGCCAGCCTCTCGCAACTGCTCTACGACAGCCTGGCCATCTCCGCCTGGAAGGAATCCGGCGGCAGCCGCTGGGCGCTGCGGGTCAACCCGTCGAGCGGCAACCTGCACCCGACCGAGGCCTACCTGCTGCTGCCGGCCGAGGCTGTGGACAAGTCCGCCGTGCTCGCCCACTACAGCGCCGACGAGCATGTGCTGGAAGTGCGCGCCGAGCTGCCCGCCGCGCTGACTTTGCCTGACGGCGGCGCGCTGCTGGCGCTGTCCAGCATCCCCTGGCGCGAGGCCTGGAAATACGGCGAGCGCGCCTATCGCTACTGCAACCACGACCTCGGCCACGCACTGGCCTGCCTGTCCATCGCGGCGAGTATTCAGGGCTGGGAAGTGCGGCTGCTGCATGGCGTCGCCGAGAGTCGGCTGGATGCCGTGTTCGGCCTGGACCGCGAAGGCTTCCACGAGCACGAGGCGGTCGATGCGCTGCTGTGGATAGGTCCGCCGCGCGACAGCGAACCGCGTCTGGCCGAGTCGCTGCTGCAAGGCATTTCCGCACTGGAGCTCGCCGGCGAGCCCAATCGTCTGTCGCGCCAGTACCGCCACTGGCCGGAGCTGGAGCGTGTGCATTCGCTGTGCCGCGCCCCGGTACTGGCGCCCGTCGATGGGGCACTGCCGCGCCGCGAAGCAATGGTGGATAACCCAGGTTTGCCGCTGCGGCCGATCCTGCACCGGCGGCGCAGCGCGCAGTCCATGGACGGGCGCTCCGGCATTCACGCCGAGTTGCTTTACGCCTGGCTGCGTCGGCTGATGCCCGAAAACTCGCCCGTGCCTTTCGCGAGTACCGGCGAACCGCCGCGCATCGACCTGCTGCTGTTCGTCCACCGCGTCCAGGGCCTGGCGCCGGGACTCTACTGGCTGGGCCGAAGCGGCCGTACGCCGGGTGGCTTGCGCGAAGACTTCCTCTGGGAACGCGCCGACGGCGAGCTGCCGCTATACCGCCTGCTGCAAGGCGACGCGCGCCAGCTCTCGGCGTTCCTCTCCTGCGGCCAGGACATCGCCAGCGATGGCTGTGTCGCCTTCGCCATGCTCGCCGATCTCGATGCCGCGCTCGCCGAGGGCGCCTGGACTTATCCACGGCTGTATTGGGAGTGCGGGCAGATCGGCCAGTTGCTTTACCTGGAGGCCGAGGCGGCGGGGATTTCCGGCACCGGCATCGGCTGCTATTTCGATGCGGCGGTGCAGGAATTGCTGGGCGAGGGAACGGACCAGCTGGTCAGCCTCTATCATTTCACCCTCGGCCGCGCGGTATGGGACACTCGCCTCACTAGCCTGCCCGCATACCCCCAGCCGCGCCGCCCGCACCCCATTCGCAGTACCGATTTCGAGGAACCGACATGACCCAGATCCTGGACAACCTGGTGGATTTGCTGAGCCTGGAAGCCATCGAGGAAAACCTCTTCCGGGGCATCAGCCAAGACCTCGGATTCCGCCAGCTTTACGGCGGCCAGGTGCTCGGCCAGGCGCTCTCGGCGGCCAGCCAGACGGTCGACCCGGCGCGCCACGTGCACTCCATGCACGGCTACTTCCTGCGCCCGGGCGATGCCAGCATGCCGGTGGTCTACCAGGTCGACCGCGTGCGCGATGGCGGCACCTTCAGCACCCGTCGCGTCACCGCGATCCAGAAGGGCCAGCCGATCTTCGCCCTGAGCACCTCCTTCCAGACCGAGGAAGAGGGCTTCCACCACCACATCCCGATGCCCGATGTGGTCGGCCCGGAGAACCTGCCGACCGACCTCGAGCTCAAGCAGCGCAGCATCGCCCAGTTCCCCGAGCGCATCCGCGACAAGCTGCTGTATCCCAAGCCCATCGAGATTCGCCCGGTCACCCAGAACGACCCCTACGATCCTTCGGTGGGCGAGCCGATCAAGTACCTCTGGCTGCGCGCCGACGGCAAGCTGCCGGACGTGCCGGCCCTGCACAAATACATCCTGGCGTACGCCTCGGACTTCGGCTTCCTCACCACCTCGCTGCTGCCCCACGGCCGCTCGGTGTGGCAGAAGGACATGCAGGTCGCCACCATCGACCATTCCGTATGGTTCCACCGCGACCTGCGCGCGGACGAGTGGCTGCTGTACGCCATCGACAGCCCCTGGGCCGGCAACGGCCGCGGCTTCGTGCGTGGCAGCATCTTCAACCGCGACGGCCAGTTGGTCGCCTCGGCGACCCAGGAAGGCCTGATCCGCCGCCGCGAGGACTGGGCATGATCCCGGCGCAGATCCGCCACTGGGTGTTCGACATGGACGGCACCCTGACCCTGGCGGTGCATGACTTCCCGGCCATCAAGCGGGCCCTGGGCATTCCCCAGGAAGACGACATCCTCCACCACCTGGCGGCGCTGCCCGAAGCCGAGGCGGCCGCCAAGCACGCCTGGCTGCTGGAGCACGAGCGCGAACTGGCCCTGGCCTCGACGGCTGCGCCGGGCGCGGTCGACCTGGTGCGTGCGCTGCATGAAGGCGGCTACCGCCTCGGCATCCTCACCCGCAATGCCCACGAGCTGGCGCTGGTTACCCTGCAGGCCATCGGCCTGGGCGACTGCTTCCACACCGAGGACATCCTCGGTCGCGGCGAAGCCCAGCCCAAGCCCAGCCCGGATGGGCTGCTGCACCTGGCCGAACGCTGGCAGGTACAGCCCCGCGAGATGCTGATGATCGGCGACTACCGCTTCGACCTGGAATGCGGCCGCGCGGCGGGCAGCCACACGGCGCTGGTGAACCTGCCGGACAACCCCTGGCCGGAGCTGACCGACTGGCACGCCGCCGATTGCACGGCGCTGGGGCGGTTGGCCGGCGTTCTGGCGTAACACCAGAATGCGCATAACCACCTAGTGGTTATGCACCCTACGCAACCGAATACTCCTGTAGGGCGAATAACCCTTTGGGTTATCCGCCGTTGGCGATGGGTTCGCGAGCAAGCTCGCTCCTACGAAGAGCAATCGTGCCGGTGCATAACCACCTCGTGGTTATGCACCCTACGAATCCGTGGGTTTCCGTAGGGCGAATAACCCTTTGGGTTATCCGCCGTTGGCGATGGGGTCGCGAGCAAGCTCGCTCCTGCGAAGAGCAATCGTGCTGGTGCATAACCAACTTGTGGTTATGCACCCTACGCAACCGGATGCTCCCGTAGGGCGAATGACCCTACGGGCTATCCGCCGCTGTCGACTTACAGCTCCGGCGTCCAGGTCAGCGCCAGCAGCGCGGTGCGGCCGGCTTCGCGGTAGGCGAAGGTTTCGGTGGGGAAGCCTGCCGGGTCGGTTGGCCGTTGGTAGGTTGCCTGGGCGTAGTCGCGGTCCAGCAGGTTCTGCACCTTCAGGTCCCAGCGGATGCTTTCGCTGAACAGCCAGCTGCCGCGCACATCCAGCACGCCGTAGCCGCCGAGCTGTTCGCTGTTCGCAGCGTCTGCATAGCTGTTGCTCAGCGCGCGCCAGCTGCCGCCCAGGCCGAAGGCGCCGAACTGGCGGTCCAGGTCCAGGCTCAGGGTGCGGCGGGCGCGGCGCGGCAGGGTGTGGCCGGTGTCGCGGTCACGCGGGTCGATCACCGCTACGCCGAGGTTGGCTTGCCAGCCGTAGACCTCACGCGCCCAGTTCGCCTCGAAGCCGTTGATGCGCGCCTTGGCGATGTTCTCCGGCTGGTTGGCGGTGCTGTCCCAGGCGATCAGGTCGTCGACCTCGGTGCGGTAGATCGAGGCGTCCAGGTGGTTGCCGTCGAACTCGCCGCGCCATTGCAGCTCGTAGGTCTTCGAGGTCTCGGCCTTGAGGTTCGGGTTGCCGGCGCCGGGGTAGTAGAGGTCGCTGAAGGTCGGCGCGCGGAAGCCCTCGCCGTAGCTGGCGATCCAGCTCTGCTTGTCGCCCACCGGCAGGGTCAGGGCGCCGTTCCAGCTGTTCTGCGTGCCGTAGCGCTGGTTGTCGTCGTGGCGCAGGCCCAGCTCAGTGGAGAAGGCGTCGGCCTTGAAGCTGTGCTGGGCGAAGAAGGCGTGGTTCTCGCGGCTGTCCTCGGCGAACGTGGTGCTGCCGTCGACCTGGTCTTCGTACCAGTCGGCGCCCAGGGCCAGTTGGTTGCGCGGGTCCAGCTGCAGGCGGTTGATCCAGCTCGCCGAGTGGCGGGTGGTTTCCAGGCTGCCGTTGTTCCAGTCCTCGGCGGCGCCGACCGCCTTGTTGCGGTCGTAGCTGCGGCCCAGTTCGACGCGGCTGCTCCACATGTCGGTGAGCTGGCCTTCGAGGTAGCCGCTGTAGCTGCTGACACGGAACTCGTCGTGAGGCAGGCCCGGCGCGTAGCTGTAGGCGTCGTCGTATTCGCTGTCGCCGCGCTGGTCGTTGAGGCTGAAACCGGCCTTCCAGTCGTCGTTCAACTGGTGGTCGAGGTTCAGGTGCACGGCCTTGTTGCGCCGGCCGTCGTCGTCGCTGTCGGCGCCGCGGTTGTCGCGGGTCATGTCCCAGCCCTGGGTTTCGTCGAGGCTGGCGCCGAGGTTGAAGCGGGTGCGCTCGTCGCCACCGGCCAGCGAGGCGCTGCGCTCGAAGGTGCCGTGGTTGCCCGCCGCCAGGCGTACTTCCGGGTGCAGGCCGGTTTCGCCGCGACGGGTGAAGATCTGGATCACCCCGCCGATGGCGTCGGCGCCGTACAGCGAGGAGCGCGGACCGCGGGTCACTTCGACGCGCTCGATGTTGTCGATGCTCAGGTAGTCCAGGCGGGCGATGCCGCTGCTCGCCGAGGCGATGCGCTGGCCGTCGACCAGCACCAGGGTCTGCGCGGTGTTGCTGCCGCGCACCGAGTAGCTGATCAGCCCGGCGGCAGTGCTCACCTGCACGCCCGGCACGCGCTGCAGCAGCTCAGGCACGCTGCGGGCCTGCAGGCGCTCGATGTCGTCGCGGGTGAACACGGTGTTGGCCGAGGTGGCCTGGTCGCGCGGCTGCGCCATGCGCGCCGAGGTGATGACCATGTCCGGCAGCTTGTAGGCCTGCTCGGCATCGGTCGCGGCGAAGGAAGCCCCGGGCAGTACGGCGACGGCCAAGGCGAGACGGGAAAGCTTCATGGATTGGAATCCTCAAAAGTACGTCGGCGACTTTCGAGGAGGGCGGACAAGGACGGCTCGCGGCCGTGCTTGACGGTGCGGCCCTCCGCAACACCAGTCGGATCGCGTCGAGGGCGGTCTCCGGGCTGCCGACACGCACGCTCGCGGCCTTCCCATGCGTGTCGCACAGTGGCGGATCGGAGCGCGGCAGGCCGTGGCCTGCGGTCGGTTACCGTTGCGGGGGCAGCGCAGGTCTTTCACCTGCTTCCCGTTACCTCGAACGAAAACGGGCGCACCTTATAAGGGTGCGCCCGTCGCTGCAAGGCTCAGGGGGAGCAATGCGCCTAGCGGTCAGCCCAGCTGCGCCAGGCGCTCGGCGATGGCGCGCTCGATGCCGGCCGCGTCGAGGCCGCACTCGGCAAGCATCTGGCTCGGCTTGGCGTGCTCCACGTAGTAGTCCGGCAGGCCCAGGTGGAGGATCGGCTGCTGGCGGTTCTCGTGGGCGAGGAACTCGCTGACGGCGGCGCCGGCGCCACCCATCACGGCGTTCTCCTCGATGGTCACCAGCAACTCGTGGCTGTCGGCCAGCTCACGCACCAGGGCTTCGTCGAGCGGTTTGACGAAGCGCATGTCGACCACGGTCGCGTCGAAGCGCTCGGCCACCTGCAGGGCTTCGGCCAGCTGCACGCCGAAGGCGAGGATGGCGACCTTGCCGGCGCTGCCGCGGCGGCGAACCACGCCCTTGCCGATTTCCACCGGCTCCAGCGCCGGTTCGATCGGGGTGTTCGGGCCGCTGCCGCGCGGGTAGCGCACTGCCGCCGGGCCTTCGAACAGGTAGCCGGTGGTCAGCAGCTTGCGCAGCTCGTCTTCGTCGCTGGGCGTCATCACCAGGATGCCGGGGATGCAGCGCAGGTAGGAGAGGTCGAAGCTGCCCGCGTGGGTCGGGCCGTCTTCGCCGACCAGGCCGGCGCGGTCGATGGCGAAGAGCACGTCGAGGTTCTGCACTGCGACGTCGTGGATCAGCTGGTCATAACCGCGCTGCAGGAAGGTGGAGTAGATCGCCACCACCGGCTTGACGCCGTCGCAGGCCATGCCGGCCGCCAGGGTCACGGCGTGCTGCTCGGCGATGGCGACGTCGAAGTAGCGGTCCGGGAAGCGCTCGGCAAAGGCGACCAGGTCGGAGCCTTCCTTCATCGCCGGGGTGATGCCGACAAGGCGCGGGTCCTGCGACGCCATGTCGCACAGCCACTGGCCGAACACGTTCGAGTACTTCGGACCGCCGGCCTTCTTCGGCGCGGCGCCGGCCGGCTCCAGCTTGGTGATCGCGTGGTAGCCGATGGGGTCCAGTTCCGCCGGGCCGAAGCCCTTGCCCTTCTTGGTGATCACGTGGAGGAACTGCGGGCCCTTGAGGTCGCGCATGTTGCGCAGCGTGGCGACCAGGGTCGGCAGGTCGTGGCCGTCGATCGGGCCGATGTAGTTCCAGCCCAGCTCCTCGAAGAGGGTGCCGGGGACCAGCATGCCCTTGGCGTATTCCTCGGTGCGGCGGGCGATCTCCCAGGCGCCGGGCAGGCGCGAGAGCACCTTCTTGCTGCCTTCGCGCATGCTGCTGTAGGTGCGGCTGGAGAGGATCTTCGCCAGGTAGTTCGACAGGCCGCCGACGTTGTGCGAGATCGACATGTCGTTGTCGTTGAGGATCACCAGCATGTCGGCCTGCACGTCGGACGCGTGGTTCAGCGCCTCGAAGGCCATGCCGGCGGTCAGCGCGCCGTCACCGATCACCGCCACCGACTTGCGCCCCGAACCCTGCATGCGCGCGGCGATGGCCATGCCAAGCGCGGCGCTGATGGAGGTACTGGAATGCCCGACGCCGAAGGTGTCGTACTCGCTCTCGCTGCGGCGCGGGAAGGCGGCCAGGCCGTCCTTCTGGCGCAGCGTGCCCATGCGCTCGCGGCGGCCGGTGAGGATCTTGTGCGGGTAGGCCTGGTGGCCCACGTCCCACACCAGGCGGTCGTCCGGGGTGTCGAAGACGTAGTGCAGAGCGATGGTCAGCTCGACCACACCGAGGCCGGCGCCAAAGTGCCCGCCGGTCTGGCCGACGGTGTACAGCAGGTACTGGCGCAGTTCGTCAGCGAGGGTGACGAGCTCAGCCTCGCCGAGACGGCGCAGCTCGACCGGCGTGCTGGCTCGGTCCAGCAGGGGCGTGGCGGGGCGCTCGCGGGGAATCTCGTGGAACGTCGTGGGCATCGGGCTGATCGTTATAAGAGGCAAAGATGCGGAAGTTTACCCGATGCATCGGGCAGGCCCAAGCAAGGCGCGGCGCGTTCACGGGCAGACCGGATGGTCTGCAGCGTCGGCATGGGCTAGGCGGAATTACTGAGAAGGGGGGATGCAGGGGAATCTGACGGGGCGGTCCTTGCCCCGTGCGTCGATCAGCTGCGTCGCTCGACGATGTAGCGGGCCAGCTGGCGCAGTGGCTCGGCGTTGGCGTCGAAGCCTTCCAGCGCGGCCAGCGCCTGGTCGCGCAGGCCCAGGGCATAGGCCTTGGCGGCGTCGAGGCCGAGCAGCGCGGGGTAGGTAGGCTTGTCGTTCGCCTCGTCCTTGCCCTGGGTCTTGCCGAGGGTGGCGGTGTCGCTCTCCACGTCGAGGATGTCGTCCTGCACCTGGAACGCCAGGCCGATGGCCTTGGCGTAGTGGGAGAGGGCATCCAGACGGGTGGTATCGGCATTGCCGCTGGCCAGGGCGCCGAGGCGCACGCTGGCTTCGATCAGCGCGCCGGTCTTGTGCCGGTGCATGTTCTCCAGCGCCGCCTGGTCGATCTTGCGGCCCACGGATTCGAGGTCGATGGCCTGGCCGCCGACCATCCCGGCAGAACCGGCGGCACGCGCCAGGGCGGTGACCATGGCCAGCCGCGTATCGACGTCCTGCGGGTTGCGCACGGCATCGCCCAGCACCTCGAAGGCCAGCGCCTGCAGGCCGTCGCCAGCGAGGATCGCACAGGCCTCGTCGAAGGCGATGTGCGTGGTCGGCTGGCCACGGCGCAGGTCGTCGTCGTCCATCGCCGGCAGGTCGTCATGCACCAGCGAATAGGCGTGGATCAGCTCCACCGCGCAAGCCGCGCCATCGGCACGGGCGATGTCACCGCCCAGGGCCTCGCAGGCGGCATAGGCCAGCAGCGGGCGCACGCGCTTGCCGCCATTCACGACGCTGTAGCGCATGGCCTGGTAGATGCGGGTGAGTTCGGGGCGGGGAGCAACGAAAAGGGCGTCGAGCGCGGCATCGACACGCGCCTGGCAGCGCGCCTGGTACTCGCTGATCATGCTTCGTCGCCCGCCGAATCGAAGGGCGCCTCGCTCAGCTCGCCATCGCGCTCCAGGAGGATCTGCACCTTCTGCTCGGCCTGGCTGAGCGCCGACTGGCAATCACGGGTCAGGCGGATGCCCTGCTCGAAGGCACCGAGCGAATCCTCCAGGGACAGCTCGCCACTCTCCAGGCGTTCCACCAGGGTTTGCAGTTCAGCGAGGGACTGCTCGAAATCGACGGCTTTCTTGCGGGCCATGGGGACTCTCGGCGGGGGTGTTCAAAACCCGGCGACACTAGCAGAGACGGGGCTTGCGGGCAAATTTGCGGGGCTTTTGAGCGGGCTTCGGAAGCTCTCGATGAATACCGTGTGCATTGAGTCGAGAAGCACGTCCCTGGCAACTGGATGGCCGTCGAATGACAGGGAACCGCCCTCAGGTATTTCGGTTACGCCTTGGCTGCTGGATATAGAAGTTGAGGGAGGCAGTCGTGGAACTTCAGTTGGATATGCCTCATTGGCTGGGTGATTGTGGGATCTCGAGTTAGTAGAGCCATCATCATTCCCGCCATCGTTGCCAGGCCGTTGGAGTTCCTGACGACTTCTATTGCTAGCGGAATGGGAAAACCTTCGGCGTGTCGCCGTAGAGGATGGAGGCCGCCATGAACGTACGAGTTCAGGGCTTTAAGCATCACTCGCTTGAAGTCCACGAGCTGAATAACAGCCATTTGCGGAGCACTTGGTGTGTTCTCCAGCTTCTTCAGCATGTCATCCAATCCAGGAAGGCTTTTCGCAGCTTGTTCAGTTTCCAGCGTAAGGGGCTGGCAGATCTTCTCCAGCTGGGCTTCGTTTGCGGCGTATTCAATCCAGATGCCTCTTACCAGCGCTTCGTACTGGAGACGCATGAGCGCTGTTGCCGAAACGGCGTTGCCTTGTGAGATCAGGGCTCGAAGGCCCGCTCCGTGCTCCAGCGAAAGCGTGCACATGTAGAAGCTGCTTTCCGAGCGGGAAGAGTCCTCCAGAACTGCATTGTTCAGATGCGCTTCGATTGCCCTGTGCAGTTCGCGCGAACGTGTCAGCACGTCATCCAGTTCGATGGTCATTCCATTGCCTCCGAGAAAGTGGCGGATTGGCTGATGTGTTTCTTGGCCCAGGCCAAAAGCAGAAGACCCGCTTGTGGTCGGCTGTTCAGTGCGTCCGAAGTACTGGTACTACGCTGAAAGCACTTTCTGACAAGGCGCTCTGCGAAGGCAAACAATTCCATGTGCGGCCGCTACGTCACCCCCGAAGAAGCGGAAATCGAGCGCTACTGGCATATCGGTTCGCGCAATGCCGGGCGCTGGATTCGCCGGGGCTTCAATGTGGCGCCGACCACCCTCGTGCCCATCCTGCGCGAGAGCGTGGGCGGGCAACTGGAGCTGCTGCCGGCCCGCTGGGGCCTGATCCCCTTCTGGTGGAAGGAAGAAACGCCGCCGCGCTTCTCCTTCAATGCCCGCAGCGAAGAAGCGGCCAGCAAGCCCATGTGGCGCCAGGCCCTGCACAGCACCCGCTGCCTGATGCCCGCCGTGGGCTGGTACGAGTGGAACGAACGCGAAAGCGTGCGCAACCCCGCCGGCCGCTTGGTACACCAGCCGTACTACATCCACCCCGCCGACGACGAACTGCTGGCCTTCGCCGGGCTCTGGTCGGTATGGCAGAGCCCGAGCGGGGAAGAAGTGTTGTCCTGCGCCATGCTGACCCGCGCCGCCACGCCCGCCCTCGAAGCCATCCACACCCGCATGCCAGTGGTACTCGGCCGCGAGCAGCAAGACGCCTGGCTGGCGCCGCAGCTGTCGCCGAAGGAGGTCGCGGCCCTTGTGGATAAAGCCGGGCCGGCGCTCGTGGGGCATCGGGTCAGCTTGTTGGTGAATAGGCAGGAGAACGACGGGGTGGAATTGATCGAGCCGCTGCCGGGCGACAAATAGCCGCCCATCCGGACTTCTTATTCCGTCTTTACTGAGGGGGCTTATAGCGTTAGCTTCGATGATGGCTAGGTGCCATGCATTGGATGCAACGAGGACTAAGGAATGTCTCGCCGCCGCAAAACCACTCCCATCGAAGCCCTCATCGAACTCGCGGCCCTGCTGCCGTGGTGGTTGGGGCTGATCCTGGCGCTGGCCGCCTACCTGCTGTTGCACAGCTACGCGACTGCTCCGGCTCCCGTCGCCCAAGACCTACACCAATTCGGCGAGCAGGCCGGCGGCATGGTTTTGCGCAGCTTCGCCATGGTCTTCCAATACATCGTCCCGTTCGCCCTGATCATTGGCGCAGCCGCCTCCTTCTTCGGCCGCCTAAAGCGCAAGAAGCTGGTCGCCGACGTGGCCAACGCCCGCGAATCCGGCCGCACCGTAGACGGCATCAGCTGGCGCGAATTCGAGCAACTAGTGGGCGAAGTCTTCCGCCGCAAGGGCTTCAGCGTCACGGAAACCGGCGGCAACGGCCCGGACGGCGGCGTCGATCTGGTCCTGCAAATGGGCAGCGACAAGTACCTGGTCCAGTGCAAGCAATGGAAGGCCATCAAGGTTGGCGTGACGGTGATCCGCGAGTTCTTTGGCGTGATGGCAGCGCAGGGGGCGGCGGGTGGATTTGTCGTGACTTCCGGCACTTATACCGAGGAGGCCAAGAATTTTGCGCAGGGGCGGAATATTCAGTTGGTGGATGGGGTTTTGCTCAAGCGGTGGATTGCTAATCGATCTACAACTGAACCCGCTGCTCCAGCAAATGACAAAACGGCCCCTACAGCCACCCTGCCAGCTGCTCCTCTTTGCCCCCTGTGCAGTGAGGTGATGACGATCAGAACGGCAAAGCGTGGATCAAATGTTGGCGGGACGTTCTGGGGTTGCTCGAAGTTTCCTGTGTGTCGGGGAGTAAGGGGGTATGAAGGGTAAAAATAAATCTGTCCCCTTTCTCAAAAGGGGAGCTTATGTGGGGATCGAGTTTCTTGGGGGCAGTTTCCTGCCTGCTGGGGAATGTGGAAGAGGTTTTTTAGTTGCTATTCAGCGAGCAATAAAGCGGGGTGCGAAGAGCGCTTTGTTGAAATTATTTGAGCGACACTGGTGACGGTTAAGCTTTATAGATGTTCTTGGCGAGGTTTTTGCCGTCAATGACCATTTTTAAATGTGTTTTGAATGATTTTGGCTATGTCTTGTCCCTTTATAATTATAATTGTTACCAGGAATGCTGTGAGTGCGCAGGTGATTTTTCCCCAGTTTTCACTGTATAAAACGCGCCAGTCGAGTAGTTTTGCTATTGGCTGGATTATTTCGGGGGAGATAGAGACAGACGCAATTATGCCAAATACTATTGTGAGTTTTTTGTTGTGCTTTTCTGAAGAGATTTTCTCTTTAAAATTGAGGAGTTGTTCAACGGTTAGAAATTTTTGCTCAAGATGCTTTATTGAGCTTTTAAGTTCTGGTTGATCCTGGACCGATTTAAAGAAGCTTGAAATTTCGCCTAGTCGTCGTGTTGATCTCAGTATTTGCTCTTCTAGTTGGTTTGCTCTGCTTCTTAAAGCGTAAAGATCCTGCGCTTTAGTTGTGTTGCTTAATTCATCTATCAAGTTTTCGTATGTAATGGCTAGGAGTTGTGCGGTTTCGTTCTTTATCTGGCAGTCAGCCACCAGGTTTTCAAAGGTAAATGACTCTGATGCCGAAATTGCTAAATGGGCATCTTTCGCAATTAGTACAGTCGTGCTGCTTTCTGAGTAAATGTGGTTGAAATCATCGAGTGGTCTTAGGTCGATAATTACATTTTCGTCGGTTTCAATGAAGTGCTTGCTATGGACCCTGGTTATAGTGCTCTGGATAAATGCTTTATGTGCCTCAAGATTTTCTCTTGAAGATGGCCGTTGGTCCGTGTGGGTCTCGATATATAGATTCGGTTTTCCTGTCCAAATACTGCTCCTGAATATTTTGCTTCTCCCAGGGTTTAACCAGTAGGATGGCAAGTGTCTGTCTTTTCTGTTTATTATATTTCCACAAATATCTAGGAAATTAAGGCAGAGGTCTGTGAGGCAAAAGTTAGATCCGGGTAGATGGAGTAGTTCAACGACTTCGTCACTTATTTCGCCAAGTTCAATTATTTCTTTTTCCTTTAGAATTTTCTCTCTTTGTCTGCTTGTAGGGATTATGCCAATGGCTTTCTTGAAGGGCGAAAAATTATCGTAATCAAGGTTTATGATTTCGCCTAGAAGACCTTCGCATCCCAGAACGGAATCTATGTCGATTTGGAATCTGTTTATTTCTTGGTGCAATATTTGCTCTGGTGCTTTGTTTTCAAAATCCCCTAGAGGTGCGAGCGTGATTTGGATGAGTCCATCGATGTATAAATTTATATATGGGAGAAAACCGTCGTAGCTTTCATTGCTCCCGGAATTCCTTATGTAAATGGGGTGGGAAAATATTCTGATATGCTCTCGAGGAAAACCAAAGTCTTGGCTGAATAGCTTTAGAGTTGATAGGTGAAGGTCCAGCGCAGTTTTAAAAGCTAATTTTGTTAGCGCTGATTTCTGGCTTTCGATGAATTTGTCGTGATTTCTAACATATATTCCATTTAGGGTGTTGTTGGTTGTTATTTTTAATTGGTCTTCCTGGGTCTTGGTTTTGTTTGTGTAAGTTATAATTCCGTCAGAGCTTAGCGAGAATGCGAATGCCTTTGATGTGACAAGATTTTTAGCTGCCTTCTTTAGTGGTTTGTTGATTTTAATTTTAGAAGAGTATGTGTACCAAGTGCGTCCGCTGTACTCATTCATAAATTTTCCCTGGCTGAGCTATTCCTTTTTTGCTTTATGTTCTTTCGCTGCTTTCTCTGAAAAGTTTGAAATTATTCTTCAAGTTTTTCATTGGAGTTGTCTTGGTTGGCCTCATCATATTCAGGATTAGTTTGGCCGCACTCCGGAGCGATCTTGCCAGTGACTAGCCACAGTGCGTACTGCGGAAATAGCTCCACCACAGCCTCTATCTCTGCATCTGTGATTCGAGCTTTTCCGTTTCTGACATTTCCCCACCGATAGCGATCAATTCCGGTTTGCTTCTCAAACCAGACACTTGTCCGTTCCTTGTTGAACAAGGTTATAAGGCGGTCTTTTATCATTCCCGGATAATCTACTTAGTAGATTGTACTTATGGACAATCTAGGCTTATGATTTATTACTTAGTAA
This sequence comes from Pseudomonas knackmussii B13, assembly GCF_000689415.1. Lineage (NCBI taxonomy): Bacteria > Pseudomonadati > Pseudomonadota > Gammaproteobacteria > Pseudomonadales > Pseudomonadaceae > Pseudomonas > Pseudomonas knackmussii. Next base: position 868,498 of record NZ_HG322950.1, read on the forward strand.
ATAATACTCAGTAAAAGTGCTTTTCATTATAGGTCAAAACCATGGAACAGTCTGGAGTAGTGGGGTTCACCGTCACCGGCGCGCCCGAAAAGATCACTGATTTCCGTACCGCGCCTTTCTGCACACAGATGGTGTTCGCACAAATGCTCGGCCTGGACGAGATCAGCGAGGACGTGGTGCGTGGCTGGGTGGAAACTCGCACGGTGCCATCGGTGAAGATCGGCCGGCGGCGTGTGATCAACCTGCACCGCATTCGCCGCGACCTGGAGCGGGGCAAGTCGATCTTCAGCCAGGGTGATTACGAGGATGAGTGAGGTGGACGATCGACCTGCGCCGATGCAGTTGGGGTTGTCCGGTTGGGCGTGTCGTTCGCATCCCTTTCTTTATAGAAACCACGGCAGCGGTTGCGTCGATACGTCGCGCCGCTGCGCCGGGGCGGCGACCGGGCTGAGCCTGCCGGACGAGGGCCGGGAAGGAGAGGGCGCATGACCCAGCTGAGCCCCTTGCCCGCTTTCCCCTTGTCCGAGGCGGAGCTGGAGGCGGCGGTCGGTGCCTTGATCGGCCGGTTGGTGCTGCTGCTGTCGCGCTTCGAGCTGAACCTCGACCTCTGCCTGGGCCGCCTGGCCGGTACGGGCGAGGCGGCGCTGCTGGGGCCGCTGGTCGAGCAACTGACGCTGAAGGCCAAGATGGATGCGCTGCGGGCGATGGTCGCCCGGCGCTGCGCCGACGATGACGCCTGCCTGCGCGAGTTCAACGCCTGGTATGGGCGCATGGATCGCATCCGCGCCCGGCGCAACGCCTTCATCCACGGCGGCTGGGCCTTCAACTACTTCAGCCAGGAAGTCAGCAACCTGGCCCCCGGCCTGCCCGGCGCCATCACCCGCAAGGAAACCCGCTACAGCCTGCCGGCCCTGGAAGAGGAAGTGGCCACGGCAGAAGCGGCGGCGCGGGAGTTTGGTGAGTTGCGCAGGCGGTGGGGGTTCTGAGGGATTGCTGATTCGTCGATGCAATGGTGCCGAGGCGGTTCGCGAGCAAGGACTGGGCGTCCCCCTCGATCCTACGAAGAGCAGCAACACCGCACGGCTCTTGCTCTTGGACTTCCAGAGAAACCTCCGCACGCGCCGAGCGCCCCTTCAGGAGGCCGAGCGAAACCCGCGCTGAGGAGGTTGAGCGACATGGATGTCGCGAGAGCCCCGCGGGCTACAGGGACGTACCCTCGGGGTGGGCCTCCGGTGCGGGGGAATTCGCGAGGGAAGCCCGGCTTCATCGGGCCCGTATGGCGGGGCAAGCCCTTTGGTTACTTTCTGGCGACTGAGAAAGTGACTCGCCCGAGGGGGCGAAACAAAGACTTTCCGAGCACACCGAAGCGGCGCAGAGATACCGAGGCCCGACGCCCATGCGAGCTTTTTTTGCCCAGCCGCTAGAGGGTGATGCAGAGAAGTGGTGCGCACCGGTTTCTGAGACGCATGGGGCCGCCCTGCGCTTGCCGCCGCTGGCAAAGGCAGAACGATCTCCCGTATGCTCTCAGTGATTTCAATGATTTCACTGGAGGCACACATGGCCAGCATCACCATTCGAAACCTGGACGAAGACCTCAAGGCCAAGCTCCGCGTGGTCGCCGCCAGCCACGGCCGTTCGATGGAGGAGGAGGTGCGGGTCATCCTCGCCAAGGCGCTTTCCAGGGAAGAGAAGCGCGAAGGTCTGGGTAGCCGGATTCATGCGCGCTTCGCGTCTATGGGCGGGGCCGATATCGAGATACCGGCTCGCACGACCAAGGCTCGTGCTGCGGACTTCGACGAATGATCCTGCTCGACACCAATGTTCTTTCGGAACTGATGCGAGCCAAGCCGGACCCAGCGGTGGTCGCCTGGATCGATGCGCAGCCTGTGAATGACTTGCACATCAGTGCCATCACCGTGGCAGAGATTCTCTACGGCATTGCCCGGATGCCCGATGGGAAGCGTAAGCAGGCCCTGCATGACTTGGCCCTCGTGATGTTCGAGGAAGACTTCGCCGGCAACATCCTGCCATTCGATACCGACGCCGCGGTGCACTACGCCGAGCTGGTAGCGGAGAGTGAGTCCAGGGGAAAAATCGCCGATATGGCGGACGGGCAGATTGCGGCAATTGCCCGGCTGCATGGCGCACAAATCGCTACGCGGAATGTCCGCCATTTCGAGCACTTCGGGGTTTCGCTGACAGATCCGTGGAAGGACTGACAATCAACCGGCAGGGAGGCTGGATGCCATGAAAATGGCTGCGCTGCTAGTGCTAGTGGGGATACCGATGTTTCTGGAGGCAATATCCACCTACAACTTTTGCCAGAAGGCGAGAGGTCGGCCGGTTAGGCGTTTCTTCTCCTGGATGGAGCGCCTGGCGATTGCGCTGTCCGCGCTGCTGATGGCCCTGATTCTCTACACGATGCTCTGAGGCTGCCAGGCAGCTGGCGGTCAGACCGTGTCTTCAACAGGCAAAAAGAAAAGGGGTTAGCTTTCGCTAACCCCTTTCTAGATATGGTGGCTACACCGGGACTTGAACCTGGGACATCAGCATTATGAATGCTGCGCTCTAACCGACTGAGCTATGTAGCCGAGTGGCGCGCATTTTCCGCATGTCGTTGGGGGATGTCAACCCCTGGCCTACGATAATTTTCTGATCTTTCAACCGTTTAGCGGGAAAGTGCCGATAGCGCTGGCCGATGGGGGCGTGCATCGGCTTGGCGTGCGCTTCGAGCTGGGGAGGGGAGGCGGCGTTGGCCGCCGGCGCTTGCCTTCTATTGCAGCTCGAACACTTCCATCAGTTCTTCCAGGAAGGCGCTCACCAGCTCGCCCGGCCGGGCGGAGCGGCGCATGGCGGCCTGGAAGTCGACTTCGTAGCGCAGCTGGTCGGGGTTCAGGGCGCGCAGTTGTTCCTGTTCGACGTGCTTGGTCGCGTAGTGCTGCGGCAGGAAGCCCAGGTGCTGGCCGGAGAGGATCAGCAGGGCGGCGCCGTCCATGCTGTCGGTGAGGGCGGTGAGGTTTTCCAGGGCGGTGGGGGCGGGCATTTCCGGCAGGGGGTGGCTGGGCCAGACCCATTCGTGTCCGGCCACGTCTTCGCTGTTCAGCCCGCCGGCTTGTGGGTAGAGCGGGTGGGCGGCGCCGCAGTAGGCGATCTGGGTTTCGCGGAACAGCGGCAGGTAGTCGATGGTGTCGAGGCGATGCCAGAAGTAGCCGATGGCGAGGTCGAGGTGGCCGTTGATGAGCTTTTCCTCGAGGAAGGTCGAGGACAGTTCGGTGAACTGGAAGTACAGGCCGCGGTGGCGGGCGCGCAGGCGGGCGATGGCCAGGGCGATGCGCTTGTTGGCCTGCGGGTCGATCTGCCCGAGCAGGCCGATGTTGAGGGTGCCGCCCAAGGTGCGGTTGATCTGCTGCACCTCGACACGGAAGCCTTCGGCGGCGGCCAGCAGGCGCCGCGCCGCGTCGACGAACTGGCTGCCCTTGGGCGTCAGGGCGAAGCCGGCGCGGCCGCGCTGGCAGAGGCGAAAGCCCAGGCGGGTTTCCAGCGAGGCCAGTTGCGCGCTGATGGTCGGCTGGGTGGTGTTTAGGGTGCCCTGGGCGGCGGAGATGCCGCCGGCCTCGACCACCGCGAGAAACACGCGGATCAGGCGGATATCCAGTTCCGATACGTTGCCCAGCATCGTTGACCTCGGGGCGACTCATATAGGTCGCGATCTATGTGAACAGTGGGTGGCCGGTATTTTATGACCCGCTGCCCGGGCCTAGATTTCGTCTTCGACGGCATCGGCTTGCGCAGGCAGGGACGCGGGAAGTGGCTGTCACCGGCGGCTCATGATAGGCCGCGGGCTCAGGCGGGCGCCATCGTCCGCCGCCACGAGCACCTTGCGCAACATAGATGGATTCGATGTTTAAGCAGCCGTATCGAACCCGCCACAAGAACAAGATCGCGCAGAGCAGGAGCGTCCCCATGTCTGGGTCCAGCCATTCCGCCCGCACCGCCGAAACCGGCGCCGGGCTGGCCATCGAAGGCCATTCCATCGACTACATCCCGGAGTCCGAGCGCCACGCCCGGCTCTCCAGCCAGGGGCCGTTCTGGTTCCTCGGCAACTTCCACTTCTTCACCATTTCCATCGGCTTCGTCGGGCCGAGCCTGGGGCTGTCCGCCCTGTGGACAACCCTCGCCGGCGCGCTGGGCATCATGTTCGGCACCTTGTTCATGGCCTTCCACGGCTCGCAGGGGCCGGAGATGGGCCTGCCGCAGATGATCCAGTCGCGCGCTCAGTTCGGTTATCGCGGGGTGGTGCTGGCGTTGCTGGCGACGCTCTTCGTGTTCGTCGGCTTCAACGTGGTGAACGTCTCGCTGATCATGGACGGCCTGCGCAACGTCTTCGGCCTCGAGCCGATCCCGGTGGCCTGCGCGGTGATCGCCGTGGGCGCGCTGCTGTCGATCTACGGCCACGACCTGATGCACAAGGCGTTCAAGTGGGCGCTGATGCTGACCCTGCCGCTCTACACGCTAGTGACGGTCGCGCTGATGTTCGGCGCCGGGCAGGCCGATGCGCCGGCCGCGCCGACGAGCCCCCTGGGCTTCAGCTGGGTCGCCTTCGCCACCCAGTTCGCCATCGCCGCGAGCTACAACATTTCCTACGCGCCTTATGTGTCGGACTACTCGCGCTACCTGCCCAAGCACACCAGTCGCGCCAAGCTGATCGCCGCTGTATTCCTCGGTGCTTCGCTGTCCGGTGCCTGGATGATCGGCCTGGGCGCCTGGCTGGCTCAGCTGCTGCAGGCGTCCGACGCCCTGGTGGCGCTGGACCGTGTGGGGTCCTCGCTGCTGCCGGGCCTCGGCCATGTGCTGGTGCTGGTTTCGGTGGCTGGCTTCCTGCCGGTGATCGCCCTCAATACCTATAGCGCCATGCTGACCCTGCTGACCGGCGTCGATTCGGTGCGCCGCATCAACCCCACGCCGCGTGCGCGGGTGCTGTCGATCCTGGTCATCACCCTGGTATTGCTGGGCTGCGTGCTGTCGATCCGCGGCAATGGCATTTCCATCCTCAACACCTTCCTGGTGCTGATGCTGTATTTCCTGGTGCCCTGGACCGCGGTGAACCTGGTGGACTACTTCGGCGTGCGCAAGGGCCGCTACGCGATCCCGCACTTCTTCACGCCCAAGGGCATCTACGGCGCCTGGCAGCTGCGCGGCATCGTCGCCTACGTGGTGGGCTTCGTCTGCATGGTCCCGTTCTTCTACATCTTCGATGCCGCCGCCGGTAAGGAAGTGTTCGTCGGCCCCGTGGCGCGGATGCTCGACGGCGTGGACATCGCCTGGCTGGTAGGCCTGCTGGTGTCGGGCCTGACCTACTACGTGCTCAGCCGCTCGCTGGACCTGGAAGCGGAGCGCCGCGTGGTCGACGCCATCAGCGAGCGCGACATCCTCGCCATGGCCCGCCAGGGCGGCGAGCAGCCTTGAATACGTCGGCAAAGGACCTATCCATGAGCGTTTCCAGACCTGTCACCGTAGCCTGCTGCCAGCTGGCACCCAGCGTTGGCGACCTGGCCCACAACCGCCGCCTCGGCGAGCGGGCCATCCGCGAGGCCGCGCTGCGCGGCGCGCAGGTGGTGGTGTTGCCGGAGCTGGCGCAGAGCGGCTACGTCTTCCATGACTTGGCCGAGGCGCTGGCGCTGTCCGAAACGCCGGAGGGCCCGACCCTCCAGCTGTGGCAGGCGCTGGCGCGGGAGCTGGAGATCGTCATCGTCGGTGGCTTCTGCGAGCGCCTGGACGACGAGCGCGTGGCCAACAGCGCAGCGCTGGTGGATGCCGGCGGCGTGCGGGCCATCTACCGCAAGGCGCACCTGTGGGATGGCGAGAACGCTATCTTCACCGCCGGCAGCGAGGCGCCGCCGGTAGTGGAGACGGCCTTCGGGCGGCTCGCGGTGATGATCTGCTACGACCTGGAATTCCCGGAGTGGGTGCGCTTGCCGGCCCTCGCGGGCGCCGAGCTGCTCTGCGCGCCGGTGAACTGGCCGTGGGGGCCGCGTCCAGCGCTGGAGCGCCCGGCGGAAGTGGTGCGGGTGCAGGCCAATGCGTCGATCAACCGCCTGTTCATCGCCGCCTGCGACCGTCACGGCAGCGAGCGCGGGGTGGAGTGGGTGCAGGGTTCGGTGATCGTCGATGCCGACGGTTATCCACAAGCCGGCCCGGAGGGAGAGGGCGGCGAGCAGCTCCTGCTGGCCACCCTGAACCTGGCGGAAGCGCGCAACAAACGCATCAGCCGCTACAACCACCTGCACCAGGACCGCCGGCCGAGCCTTTATGACGAAGGCGGATTGCTGGGCTAAGGCACCAGCACTGCCGCGCCCTGGAAGCGCCCGTGGCGCAGGTCGTCCAGGGCCTGGTTGGCCTGCTCCAGCGGGTAGCGATGGACCTCGGTGCGCACGCCCGCTTGGGCGGCGATCGGGAAGAAGTCGAGGCCGTCCTGGCGGGTGAGGTTGGCCACCGAGACGACTTCGCGCTCACCCCAGAGGATCGCGTAGGGGAAGCTCGGGATGTCGCTCATGTGGATGCCGGCGCAGACTACCCGGCCACCCTTGCGCACGGCGCGCAGCGCGGCGGGCACCAGTTCGCCAGCTGGGGCGTAGATGATCGCCGCATCCAATGGCTGCGGCGGTAACTGGTCGGAAGGGCCGGCCCAGGCGGCGCCCAGCGACCGGGCGAAGGCTTCGGCGGCGCGGTCACCGGGCCGGCTGAAGGCATAGACCTCGCGCCCTTGCCAGCGCGCCACCTGCAAAACGATATGCGCTGCCGCGCCGAAGCCGTACAGGCCGAGGCGCGGGGCGGCGCCCCCCTTGTCCAGCGATCGCCAGCCGATCAGCCCGGCGCAGAGCAGGGGAGCCAGGTCGGCGTCGTCTCCGGCATTCCCCAGGGCGAAGGTGTAGCGCGCGTCGGCTACCACGTATTCGGCGTAGCCGCCGGGCCGGGTGTAGCCGGTGAATTGCGGTGTGTCGCAGAGGTTTTCCCGCTCATGGGTGCAGTGCGAGCAGTGCCCGCAGGTATGCCCCAGCCAGGGCACGCCGACGCGCTGCCCGAGGGTGAAACCCTCAACGCCTGCGCCAAGGGCATCGACATGGCCGACGATCTCGTGCCCGGGAATGATCGGCAGCGGCGCCGGCGGCAGCTCGCCGTCGACCACATGCAGATCGGTCCGGCACACCCCGCATGCCGCCACGCGAACGCGCAGTTCGCCGGGGCCGGGTTGCGGCATCGGCAGCTCGCGCAGTTGCAGCGGCTGGCCGATCTGTTCGAGCAGCATGGCGCGCATGGGGCACCTCCGATTCAAGGAGCGTTCGGTTCAGCGTAGCGAGCGCCGGCCAGCGCAGGGTTGTCCGGCATCAATCCGCTGGTCTGGCCTGAAAGTGAGGGGCGCGGATGAGGCGTCATTCGATCACGACATAGGTATGCAGTCGCGTACGACCATCGCTTCCGACCCGGCGGTAGACCCCCTGGATCTCGTTTTCGAAGCCGGGAAACAGGTTGCCGGCCTCCTCGAACATGCGGAAATAGTCGAGCATCGGCTGGGCGCGCCCATCGTAGCGCTCGCCTGGCACGACCACGCCGATGCCCGGTGGATAGACCAGCGCCAGCGTCGCTGCGATGCGGCCCTGGATCTGGTCGATGGGCAGTAGCTCGACGTCGTTGCGCACGAGTGCGTGCATCGCTTCCTGCGGGAGCATTGCGGGCTCGGGGAAATGCTCCGCTTCGAACGGCTGGCGTTGCAGCCGGCTCACGTCCCATTGGCGGTAGAACGCGTGCATCTGAGCGCATAGGTCGCGCAGGCCCATGCCCGCATAGCGCTCGTGATGCGCGGCGACGAACGCGGGGAGCGCGTCGTCGAGCAGCGCGTTGTCGTCGTGCAACTGCTTGAAGCGCACGAGTGCGGAGAGCAACGTGCCTGCCTTCGATGATTCGAGCCCGGGCGTGAGCGGGAACAGGATGCTGTTCAGGTCGTTCTTCTCCGGCACGATCCGGCATTCGCGCAGGAATTGCGCGAGCACCGACGCAGGGATGCCGTGTTCGGCGTAGTTACCGGTCGCGCGGTCGAAGCCGGGCGTCAGCAGCGTCATCTTGTTCGGATCGGTCATCGCGTAGCCGGGCGCCAGCGTGCCGAAGCCGTGCCAGGTTTCGCCTGGCGCCAGTTCCCAGTAGCGCGGGTCTGACGCGAGTTCGTCGGTGGGCACGTCCTCCCAGCGCCGCAGCGCACCCGCTGCGCCGGGCGCTGCAGGCGCGAGCGTCGGCACGAACGGCTCGAAGAACCAGCGGCGTGCCGGGTCGGTCTGCATCGCCTCGTACTCGTCGCGCAGCGCCCGGATCTTCTTGCGCAGTTCGATGCCCAGGCGAATCGTGTCGTCCCACAGCACCTCGCCGGAGCGTCCGCGCATCATCTGCGCCCCGACGTCGAGCGAGGCGAAGAGCGGATAGAAAGGCGACGTCGAGGCGTGCTGCAGGAACATCTCGTTGAAGCGCCGGTGGCTGACCTGGCGGCGCTGGCCGTCGAGGTGGGCGTCCTTCACGTGGATCTGCGAGGCCTGCGAGAAGCCGGCCAGCTGCTTGTGCGTCGATTGCGTCGCGATGAGGCCGGGGGCGCTGGCGTCCAGCCCTTCGACGCCCATCGCGAAGCGTCCGCGATAGATCGGGTGAAACTTCATGAAGCCGGCCCATGCCTCGTCGAAGAGCATGTATTCGCATAGCGGGCCGAGCTTTTCGACGAGTTGCTGCGCGCTGTAGATCGTGCCGTCGTAGGTGCATTGCTCGATGACTGCCACGCGGAACGGTTTCTCCTTTCGCCATGCCTCCGGGTCTTTCACGAGGGGATGGCTGCGGATCGCTTCGCGTATACGCGTCTCATCGAGTGCCGAGTAGTCGATCGGACCGATGAGCCCGTGCGCGTTGCGCGTGGTCGGCAGATACACCGGGAGGCCGCCGCCGAGCAGCAGCGCGCCGTGGTGTGCGGCCTTGTGGTTGTTGCGGTCGAACAGCACCAGGTCACCCGGCGCGACGAGCGCGGTCAGCGCGATCTTGTTCGAGGTGGACGTGCCATTGAGCACGAAGTAGGTCCTCTCGGCGCCGAAGATGCGCGCGGCTGCCTGCTGCGCGGCCAGCGCCGGCCCTTCGTGCACGAGCAGGTCGCCGAGCTCGATCACCGAGTTGTCGAGGTCGTTGCGGAACACCGCTTCGCCGAAATGCTTGACGAAGGCTCGGCCGACCGGGCTCTTCTGGTAGAAGACGCCACCGTTGTGACCGGGGCAGGTCCACATCTGGTTCGCTTCGTCCGCGTAGTCGACCATGGCGCCGAAGAACGGTGTCTTCAGCGACTCGGCATAGTTGCGCAGGTGGCTCGCGAGATTGCGTGCGACGAACGCCGGGGTGTCTTCCTCGATGAACACGTAGCCGCTCACCTGCCCGAGCACCTGCACCGGGATTTCGTCGAGCCGGTGGCGCTCCGCGAGGATGAAGATCGGCACCTCGAGGCCGCGCTCGCGCACGAACTGCACGAACGCCTCGACTTCGTTCTCCGGCTCCGACATCGACCACTCGACGACGATGCAGCCGATCGCCGCATCCGCGCGTACCGCCGAGCAGGCATCGGCGGGGGGGTCCGTGAAAGAGACGCCATAGCCGAGGCGGATCAGTTCGTCGGCGACCTGGCCGAGCCGGGTCGAGGAAAAGCTGCGCGGCTCGCTGGTCGAGCTGCACAACAGGAAGTCGAACATTCGATCGAAAGACATGACGCATCCCCGGCATGAAGTGGAGCGGGGCCGGCAAGGTCTGTCGGGCGCCCGCGGGGACTACCGTTCAATCAACGGGCACCATGCCTTTCGCGAACTGCACGAGCACGGAACGAGCCCGGCCACCGCCGCGCGCTCGCCGGCGATGCTGTGTGTCTTCAGATAGCTAAGCACCGGTCCGACGGCGGTACCCGCGTTTTCGTCGGGGCCCGGAGCGGGACGGTTCTGCTGCGAAAGGCCGAAGACCCTGTGGCCGACAGGCGGCAAAAGAAAACCCCCTTGAGGCGGCTGCGCTCAAGGGGGTTCGGGTGCGGCTGGATCCGAGGGGACTTGCCGAGGCTTAGACGTTGAAGCGGAAGTGCATCACGTCGCCGTCCTTGACGATGTAGTCCTTGCCTTCCAGGCGCCATTTGCCGGCTTCCTTGGCACCCTGTTCGCCCTTGAACTGGATGAAGTCGTCGTAGGCGACCACTTCGGCGCGGATGAAGCCTTTTTCGAAGTCGGTGTGGATCACGGCCGCGGCTTGCGGGGCGGTGGCGCCGATGCGGACGGTCCAGGCGCGGACTTCCTTCACGCCAGCGGTGAAGTAGGTCTGCAGGTTGAGCAGCTCGTAACCTGCGCGGATCACGCGGTTCAGGCCCGGCTCTTCCATGCCCATGGTCTCGAGGAACATCTGCTTCTCTTCGTCGTCGTCGAGTTCGGCGATTTCCGCTTCGATCTTGTTGCACACCGGCACGACCACGGCGCCTTCCTCGGCAGCGATGGCGCGCACGGCGTCGAGGTGCGGGTTGTTCTCGAAGCCTTCCTCGGCGACGTTGGCGATGTACATCACCGGCTTGCTGGTCAGCAGGTGGAAGCCGCGCACCAGGCGCTTCTCTTCGTCACCCATGTCCTTGAGCAGGCTGCGCGCAGGCTTGCCGGCGGTGAAGTGGGCGATGAGTTTTTCCAGCAGGGCTTTCTGCGCCACTGCTTCCTTGTCGCCGCCCTTGGCGTTGCGCGCGACCTTCTGCAGTTGCTTCTCGCAGCTGTCGAGGTCGGCGAAGATCAGTTCGAGGTCGATGATCTCGATGTCGCGCTTGGGGTCGACGCTGTTGCTGACGTGGATGACGTTGTCGTCCTCGAAGCAGCGCACCACGTGGGCGATGGCGTCGGTCTCGCGGATGTTGGCGAGGAACTTGTTGCCCAGGCCTTCACCCTTGGAGGCACCTGCCACCAGGCCGGCGATGTCGACGAACTCCATGGTCGTCGGGATCACGCGCTCGGGCTTGACGATCTCGGCCAGGGCGTCGAGGCGTGCGTCGGGCATCGGCACGATGCCGCTGTTCGGCTCGATGGTGCAGAAGGGGAAGTTCTCCGCCGCGATACCCGATTTGGTCAGGGCGTTGAACAGGGTGGATTTGCCGACGTTGGGCAAGCCGACGATGCCGCAGTTGAAGCCCATGTGGTGTACCTCTGGGGAGACGGGTCAGGCCTTCGGGCTGTGCAGCTTCTGCATCGCGCGCGTCCAGTCGCCTGCGAGCATTTCCGGCAGCACGCCGAGGGCGGAATCGATGCTGGCGTCGAGCAGGTCCTGTTCGCTGCGCGGGGCGCGGCCGAGGACGAAGCCGGAAACCAGGCTGCTGTGCCCCGGATGGCCGATGCCAAGCCGCAGGCGGTGGAAACCGTTCTGGTTGCCGAGCTGGGCGATGATGTCGCGCAGCCCGTTGTGCCCGCCGTGCCCGCCGCCCTTCTTGAGCTTGGCGGTGCCCGGAGGCATGTCGAGTTCGTCGTGGGCCACCAGGATGGCTTCGACCGGGATGCGGAAGAACCCGGCGAGCGCCGCTACGGCCTGGCCGCTGCGGTTCATGTAGGTGGTGGGGATGAGCAGACGAACGTCGCGGCCCTGGTGGCTGAACTTGCCGACCAGGCCGAAGTACTTCTTGTCGAGGCTCAGGCTGACGCGTTCGCGGTCGGCCAGGCGCTCAACGAAAAGGGCCCCCGCGTTATGCCGGGTCTGTTCGTATTCCGGGCCTGGGTTACCCAGGCCAACGATCAGTTGCACGGCAGTCACGACGGGGGCCCTTTCCTTAGGAGGCAGAGGCTCGCGAGTTATTACTCGGCGGCGCCTTCGCCTTCTTCTTTAACTACGCGGGAAGCGTGGATGTTGGCAACGGCCAGGTCATTGCCATGAGCCAGCTGAACCAGTTCCACGCCTTTCGGCAGCTTGAGGTCGGACAGGTGAACGATCTGACCGACTTCGACTTTCGCCAGGTCGACTTCGATGAATTCCGGCAGGTCTTTCGGCAGGCAGGAAACTTCGACTTCGGAGATGACGTGCGAAACTTCGCCGCCGCCTTGCTTGACGCCAACTGCGGTTTCTTCGTTCAGGAAGTGCAGCGGAACGTGAGCGGTCAGCTTGTGGTCGGCAACGACGCGCAGGAAGTCAGCGTGCATGACGTAGCCTTTGGCCGGGTGGCGCTGCAGGGCTTTGATCAGCACGGTTTCCTTGGCGCCGTCGACGCTGAGGGCGATCACGTGGCTGAAGGCAGCCTCGTTTTCCAGCAGCTTGGCTACTTCGCGCAGTTCCAGGGTCACGGAAGCCGGGGCTTTGTCGCCACCGTAGATGACCGCAGGAACCAGGCCGGCATTACGACGCAGGCGGCGGCTCGCACCTTTCCCCAGGTCGGAACGCGCTTGGGCATTCAGTACAAAATCAACCATTTCTAAATCTCCAGAATGACAAGATCGCCCGAGCGCTTGCGACCAGCGTTCGGGCGATTCTTCAATTGCTCCGCCGGGGCGGAGCGCTTTCGTCAGGCCAGGTTCGTCGAGGGTTTCCTCAACGGAACATGGCGCTGATCGATTCTTCGTTGCTGATCCGGCGCATGGCTTCGGCGACAACCGGAGCGATGTCCAGTTGGCGGATGCGGCCACAGGCCTGGGCAGCGGCGGACAGCGGGATGGTGTTGGTCACCACCAGCTCGTCCAGCACGGAATTCTCGATGTTCTCGATGGCACGGCCGGACAGCACCGGGTGGGTGCAGTAGGCGATGACCTTGGCGGCGCCGTGCTCTTTCAGAGCCTTGGCGGCGTGGCCGAGGGTGCCAGCGGTATCGACCATGTCGTCGACCAGTACGCAGGTACGGCCTTCGACATCACCGATGATGTGCATGACTTCGGACTGGTTGGCCTTCGGACGACGCTTGTCGATGATGGCCAGGTCGACGCCCAGGGACTTGGCGACGGCGCGAGCACGCACCACGCCACCGATGTCCGGGGAGACGATCATCAGGTTCTCGAAGCGCTGGTCTTCGATGTCGTCGACCAGTACGGGCGAGCCGTAGATGTTGTCGACGGGGATATCGAAGAAGCCCTGGATCTGGTCGGCGTGCAGGTCGACGGTCAGGACGCGGTTGACGCCCACGACGGTCAGCATGTCGGCGACGACTTTGGCGCTGATAGCCACGCGAGCGGAACGCGGACGGCGGTCCTGGCGGGCATAGCCGAAGTACGGGATCACGGCGGTGATACGAGTGGCCGAGGAGCGGCGGAAGGCGTCAGCCATCACGACCAGTTCCATCAGGTTGTCGTTGGTCGGTGCGCAGGTAGGCTGGATCAGGAAGACGTCCTTGCCGCGCACGTTCTCGTTGATTTCGACGCTGATTTCGCCGTCGGAGAACTTGCCGACCGAAACGTCACCGAGGGGGATGTGGAGCTGGCGCACGACACGGCGGGCCAGGTCGGGGTTGGCGTTCCCCGTGAAAACCATCATCTTGGACACGCGCAGTACCTACCGGGTGAGGGTGGACCTGATGAATCAAAAAGCTGCTCAAAGGCCAAAGCTTTTGAGCAGCTTTTCAGGGTATATGGCAGGGGCGGCTGGATTCGAACCAACGCATGGCAGGATCAAAACCTGCTGCCTTACCGCTTGGCGACGCCCCTGTATCGTACAACCGAATGCTCTGCATCCCTTCTCAGGCCAGCTCCTTAAGCTTGCGGTGCAACATCGAGATATTGCGCCCTTGGGCTACGAAACTTGGCAGAGTGGCCGGAAGTTGGCGGCGAACTTTATCAGCATCGCCCTGGTTTGGGAAGCTCCCAAACACACAAGCTCCGGTTCCGGTCAATCTGGCTGACGTAAATTTGTTCAGCAAGATCAAAGCGTTACGAACCTCTGGGTAACGCTTCTCGACGACCGGCTGGCAGTCGTTATGACCGTCCACCCCGAGAAGGCTGCGAACTTTAATGGGCGGCGTATCGCGTGTCAACTCGGGGTCGGTGAAAACTTCTGCTGTGCTGACAAAGACTTGCGGAACCGCCACGAGGAACCATGGCTCTTCGAGCTCGACCGGCGTGAGCTTCTCGCCCACGCCTTCGGCGAAGGCCGCGCGGCCGCGGACGAACACCGGCACGTCGGCGCCAAGGGTCAGGCCCAGGGCGGCCAGGCGGTCTTCGTCCCAGCCCAGCTGCCAGAGGTGGTTGAGGCCGACCAGGGTGGTGGCCGCGTCGGAGCTGCCGCCGCCGATGCCGCCGCCCATGGGCAGGCGCTTGTCCAGCCAGATGTCGACGCCCAGGCGGCAGCCGGATTGCTCCTGCAGCTTGCGCGCGGCGCGGACGATCAGGTTGCTGTCGTGGGGGACGCCGGGGATCTCGGTGCGCAGGACGATCTGGCCGTCCTCGCGCGGGGCGAAGTGCAGCTCGTCGCCGTGGTCGAGGAACTGGAACAGCGTCTGCAGCTCGTGATAGCCGTCGGGGCGGCGGCCGAGGATGTGCAGGAACAGGTTGAGCTTGGCCGGGGCCGGCAGGGTCAGGCGCGCTTGCATGTCATCAATGCGCCTGGCCGAGCAGGCGCGGTTGCCAGCTCTTGATCACCAGGGTGACGTCGAGGTCTTGGCCGTGCAGCTTCAGGCGCTCGGGCAGCCAGTAGCCGTCCTGCTGCGCGTAGCTGCTGTATTCGACGTTCCAGCCGTCCTGTTCCAGGCGGGCCAGGTGGCTGTCGCCATCGAGGGTCAGGCGGCTCTTGCTGTCCGGGGCGGGCAGGCCACGCACCCACCAGAGCAGGTGCGATACCGGCAGGCGCCAGCCGAGTTGCTGTTCGAGCAGCGCTTCGGGGGATTCGGCCTGGTAGCGGCCTTGGCCGGCGACCTCCAGGGTCACTGCGCCTTCACGCCCGGTCAGGCGTGCGGCGCCGCGGCCCAGCGGGCCGGACAGGCGAATGTCGTAATAGCCCTGGCGTTGCAGCCAGAACAGTGTGCCGCTGCCGGAATCCTTCGGTGCGCGGATGCCGACCTTGCCGTCTATCTGCCAGCCGTCGAGGGCGGCGACGCGCTCCTTGTGGGCTTTCCAAGTGGTGGCGTTGCCCTGGCCTTCGAGGGATTCGTGGGAGGTGAGGCCGGCGCAACCGGCCAGCATCAGCAGGGCGGCGGCGCCGAGGAGGTGAATCAGACGCATGGGAATCTCAGGGGGTCTTGGAGCCGGTCAGGCGTTGCATGGTGTCGCGCAGTACCGAGCTGTCGGGCTGGTTCTGCAGGGCGGTGGACCACACTTTGCGAGCCTCGCTCTGCTTGCCGCGGGCCCAGAGCACTTCGCCCAGGTGGGCGGCGACTTCGTGGTCGGGGAATTTCTCCAGGGCCTGGCGCAGGTAGCCTTCGGCCTGGTCGAGATGGCCCAGTCGATAGTTGACCCAGCCCAGGCTGTCGAGGATCGCCGGATCGTCCGGGCTCAGCTTGTGGGCCTTCAGGATCAGGTCGAGGGCCTCGTCGTAGCGCGTGGTGCGGTCGGCCAGGGTGTAGCCGAGAGCGTTCAGCGCCATGGCGTTGTCCGGTTCGCGCTGGATGATGAAGCGCAGGTCCTTCTCCATCTGCACCAGGTCGTTGCGCCGCTCCGAGAGCATGGAGCGGGTATAGAGCAGGTTCAGGTCGTCGGGGAACTGCTTGGTGGCCTGCTCGATCACGCCCCAGGCGCGGTCGACCTGGTTGCGATTGGACAGGCCCTCGGCCTCGATCAGGTACAGCTGGATGGCGTAGTCGGGCTGGCGCGCGCGGGCTTCGGCGAGGCGCCGGGAGGCTTCGTCGAGGCGCCCGTCTTCCATCAGGATTTCGCTCTGGCGCAGCTGCGCCGGGAGGAAGTCGTTGCTCGGGCCGACCTGGGCGTATTCCTTGAGTGCGGTTTGCGGGTCCTTCTCTTCCTCGGCGAGGCGGCCGAGGTTGAAGTGCGCGGCGTCGGTATGGCTGTCGCGGTCGATCAGTTCGCGCAGGTAGACCTTGGCTTCGCTCCAGGCATGCGCCTCGAGGCAGACCAGGGCCAGGGAGAAACGCAGGTCATCGTCGTCGGGGAACTGCTGGACCAGCGCGGAGAACTCGGCCTTGGCGTCGTCCAGGCGGTTCTGCTCGACCAGCAGGCGCGCATAGGCAAGGCGCACGCGCTTGTCGTCCGGGTGTTCCTTGATGCCGTCTTTCAGGAGCGGCAGGGCCTCGTCGCTGCGCTTCATGCTCTGCAGCAGGCGTGCGCGCAGCAGCAGCGGGGCCACTTCATGACGGCTGGCCGGCTTGCTTTCCAGCAGGTTCAGGGCCTCTTGCGGGCGGCCGTCCTGCTGCAAAAGCAGGGCTTTGCCGAACAGCAGCTGGCCGTTGTCCGGGTACTTCTTCAGCAGGCGGTCGAAGCTCTGCAGCAGGCCGGCGCGGGTGTCCGGGTCGGTTTCGGCGGCGGACAGGGCAAGGAAGTCGAAGTGGGTGTCGCCCTGGCCGTTGAGGACCTTCTCCATGTACACCATGGATTCGTCATATTTGCCGGTACGGGCCAGTTGCAGGGCGGCAGCGCGCTGGGCGTCGAGGTCGTCGGGCGCGGCCTTGGCCCAGATCAGCGAGGTTTCCAGGGCTTCCTGGTCGGCGCCGAGGTATTCGGAGATGCGGAAGGCGCGTTCGGCCACGCCTGGGTCCTGGGTCTCCTTCGCCTGGTCGACGTAGTTGGCCAGGGCGATGTCGAAGCGGTTGCGCTGGCCGGCGATCTCCGCCACCAGCAGCGAATAAAGGGTGTCTTCGCTGAAGGAGCCGTACTTGCGGTTCTTCTCCGCGCTGGCCGCGCTCTCTTTGGTCGGGGCGGGGGCTGGTGCCTTGTGCAGCATGGATTGGCAGCCGCCGAGCAGCAGCAAGGCAGTCAGCAGCGCTAGGGATTTGTTCATAGACGAAAGAGATGAACCTGACCGGCGGGGTGGGCCCCATCATGACATAAGCCAATCGGCAAGCCCATGGGGTGGGGGCCGCCCAACCCAGCATAGACGCACAGATCGGCCGCTTGCATTGCGGTGGTTGTCCTCCTTTCGTCGACGTAGGACAATTGCGGGCTTCCCGAATTACCTCAGCGATCCTGCATGGCCTTCATCGCCCTCGGCATCAACCACAAGACAGCTTCCGTGGCCGTCCGCGAGCGCGTGGCGTTCACGCCCGGGCAGATGGTCGAGGCCCTGCAGCTGCTGTGCCGGCTCACCGCCAGTCGCGAGGCGGCGATCCTCTCCACCTGCAACCGCAGCGAGCTGTACCTGGAGCTGGAGCATCCGCAGGCCGAGGACGTGCTGGCCTGGCTCGCCGACTATCACCGCCTGAGCCTGGACGAGCTGCGCCGCAGTGCCTATGTGCACGAAGACGAAGACGCCGTACGGCACATGATGCGCGTGGCCGCCGGCCTCGATTCCATGGTCCTGGGCGAGCCTCAGATCCTCGGCCAGATGAAGTCGGCCTACGCCGTGGCGCGCGAGGCGGGCACCATCGGTCCGATGCTGGGGCGCCTGTTCCAGGCCACCTTCAGCACCGCCAAGACCGTGCGCACCGACACCGCCATCGGCGAGAACCCGGTATCCGTGGCCTTCGCAGCGGTCAGCCTGGCCAAGCAAATATTCGCCGACCTGCACCGCAGCCAGGCGCTGCTGATCGGCGCCGGCGAAACCATCACCCTGGTCGCCCGCCACCTGCACGAGCAGGGCGTGAAGCGCATCGTGGTCGCCAACCGCACGCTCGAGCGCGCCAGCCTGCTGGCCCAGGAGCTGGGCGCCGAGGCGATCCTGCTGGCCGACATGCCCGAGTACCTGGCCAAGAGCGACATCGTCATCAGCTCCACCGCCAGCCAGCTGCCGATCCTCGGCAAGGGCGCGGTGGAGACGGCGCTCAAGCAGCGCCGGCACAAGCCCATGTTCATGGTCGACATCGCCGTGCCGCGCGATATCGAGCCGGAAGTCGGCGAGCTGGAGGACGTCTATCTCTATAGCGTCGACGACCTTCACGAAGTGGTCGCCGAGAACCTGAAGAGCCGCCAGGGCGCGGCCCAGGCTGCCGAAGAGCTGGTCGGCGAGGGCGTCCACGAATTCATGGTGCGTCTGCGCGAGCTGGCCGCAGTCGACGTGCTGCGCGCCTACCGCCAGCAGGCCGAGCGCCTGCGCGACGAAGAGCTGCAGAAGGCCCAGCGCCTGCTGGCCAATGGCGGCGACGCGGCCGATATCCTGGCTCAGCTCGCCCGCGGCCTTACCAACAAGTTGCTGCACGCCCCCAGCGTGCAGATGAAGAAACTCTCCGCCGAGGGCCGCATCGACGCGCTGGCTCTGGCCCAGGAACTGTTCGCCCTCGAAGAGGGCAGCGAGAAGCGATGAAAGCCTCACTGCTGACCAAGCTGGACACCCTCAGCGACCGCTATGAGGAGCTCACCGCTCTGCTCGGCGATGCCGAGGTGATCAGCGACCAGACCAAGTTTCGCGCCTATTCCCGCGAATTCGCCGAAGTCGAGCCGGTGTTCCTGGCCTTCCGCGATTTCCGCAAGACCCAGGCCGACCTCGAGGGCGCCCAGGCGCTGCTCAAGGACAGCGACCCAGACCTGCGCGAGATGGCCGAGGAAGAAGTCGCCGACGCCAAGGCGCGCCTCGCCGAACTGGAAGACCGCCTGCAGCGCATGCTGCTGCCCAAGGACCCCAACGACCACCGTAACGTGTTCCTGGAAGTCCGCGCCGGTACCGGCGGCGACGAGGCGGCGATCTTCTCCGGCGACCTGTTCCGCATGTACTCGCGCTACGCCGAGAAGCAGGGCTGGCGCCTGGAGATTCTCTCGGAGAACGAGGGCGAACACGGTGGATATAAAGAGGTGATCGCCCGCGTCGAAGGCGACAACGTCTACGCTAAGCTCAAGTTCGAGTCCGGTGCGCACCGCGTGCAGCGGGTGCCGGCCACCGAATCCCAGGGGCGCATCCACACCTCCGCCTGCACGGTGGCGGTGTTGCCGGAGCCGGACGAGCAGGCCGCCATCGAGATCAACCCGGCCGACCTGCGCGTGGACACCTACCGCTCCTCCGGCGCCGGCGGCCAGCACGTGAACAAGACCGACTCGGCCGTGCGCATCACCCACATCCCCTCGGGCATCGTGGTCGAGTGCCAGGAAGAGCGCTCGCAGCACAAGAACCGCGCCAAGGCCATGGCCTGGCTGGCGGCCAAGCTCAACGACCAGCAGCAGGCCGCGGCGCAACAAGCGATCGCCAGCACGCGCAAGCTGCTGGTGGGCTCGGGCGACCGCTCCGAGCGCATCCGCACCTACAACTTCCCGCAGGGCCGGGTCACCGATCACCGCATCAACCTCACCCTCTATTCCCTGGGCGAGGTCATGGAAGGCGCGGTGGAGCAGGTGATCGAGCCGCTGCTGCAGGAATACCAGGCCGACCAACTGGCCGCCCTGGGAGACTGAGGCGCCATGGCTACCATCATGACCCTGCTTGCCGAGGCGCAGCTGCCGGATTCGCCGAGCGCGCGCCTGGACGCCGAGCTGCTGCTCGCCGCCGCCATGGGCAAGAACCGCAGCTTCCTGCGTACCTGGCCGGAGCGGCTGGTCGACAGCGAAGCGCACGAGCGTTTCGATCGCTGGCTGGAACGTCGTCGCGCCGGTGAGCCGGTGGCCTACATTCTCGGTCGCCAGGGCTTCTGGAGCCTGGACCTGGAAGTCGCGCCGCACACCCTGATTCCCCGCCCGGGCACCGAGCTGCTGGTGGAAAGCGCGCTGGCCCTGGTACCGGCTAGCCCGGCCCGGGTGCTCGACCTCGGCACCGGCACCGGTGCCATCGCCCTGGCCCTGGCCTGCGAGCGCCTGAGCTGGCAGGTGCTGGGCGTAGACCGCATTCCCGAGGCCGTGGTGCTGGCCGAGCGCAACCGCGAACGCCTGCGCCTGAGCAACGTCGCCTTCCGCCAGAGCCACTGGTTCTCCGCCGTCGAAGGCGAGCGCTTCGCACTGATCGTCAGCAACCCGCCGTACATCCCCAGCAGCGATCCGCACCTGGGCGAGGGCGACGTGCGCTTCGAGCCGAAGAGCGCGTTGGTCGCGGGCGCCGATGGCCTCGACGACATCCGCCTGATCGCCCGGCAGGCACCGCAGCATCTGGATGCCGGCGGCTGGCTGTTGCTCGAACACGGCTACGACCAGGCGGCAGCGGTACGCGACCTGCTGGTCCAGAATGGTTTCGTCGAGGTCGAGAGTCGTCGCGACCTCGGCGGCCACGAACGCATCACCCTGGGACGCCTGCCATGCTGAACGACGAAGAGCTGCTGCGTTACAGCCGTCAGATCCTCCTGCCGCAGATCGACATCGACGGCCAGCTGCGCCTGCAGCAGGCGCGCGTGCTCATCGTCGGTCTCGGCGGTCTGGGCTCGCCGGTGGCGCTGTACCTCGCCGCTGCCGGCGTTGGCGAGCTGCACCTGGCGGACTTCGACAGCGTCGACCTGACCAACCTGCAGCGCCAGGTGGTGCACGACAGCACCCAGGTCGGCCGCAGCAAGGTCGACTCGGCCATCACCCGCCTGCAGGCGATCAATCCGCAGGTGAAGCTCGTCGCCCATCGCCAGGCGCTCGACGAGGACAGCCTCGCCGCGGTGCTGGCGCAGGTCGACCTGGTGCTGGACTGCTGCGACAACTTCTCCACCCGCGAGGCGGTCAACGCTGCCTGCGTGGCCGCCGGCAAACCGCTGGTGAGCGGCGCGGCCATTCGTCTCGAAGGCCAGCTCTCGGTGTTCGACCCGCGCCGCGAAGACAGTCCCTGCTACCACTGCCTCTACGGCCATGGCAGCGAAGCCGAGCTGACCTGCAGCGAAGCGGGCGTGGTCGGGCCGTTGGTGGGCCTGGTCGGTAGCCTCCAGGCCCTGGAGGCGCTGAAGCTGCTGGCCGGTTTCGGCGAGCCGCTGGTGGGCCGCCTGCTGCTGATCGATGCGCTGGGCACGCGCTTCCGCGAGCTGCGCGTCAAGCGCGATCCGCAATGCCCCGTGTGCGGCGGGCGGCATGCCTGACTCGCGGCCGATCGGGGTTTTCGACTCCGGCGTCGGCGGCCTTTCGGTGCTGCGCGAAATCCGCGCGCGCCTGCCCAGCGAATCGCTGATCTACCTCGCCGACTGCGGCCACGTGCCTTACGGCGAGAAGACTCCCGAGTACATCCGCGAGCGCTGCCGGCGCATCGCCGATTTCCTCATCGCTCAGGACTGCAAGGCCCTGGTGCTGGCCTGCAACACCGCCACCGCCGCGGCGGCCGGCGACCTGCGCGAGCTCTACCCACAGTTGCCGATCCTGGCCATGGAGCCGGCGGTGAAGCCAGCGGCTGCCGCCACCCGCAGTGGCGTGGTCGGCGTGCTGGCGACCACCGGCACGCTGAAGAGCGCGCGTTTCGCCGCTCTGCTCGACCGCTTCGCCAGCGATGTGCGCGTGGTCACCCAGCCCTGCCCGGGGCTGGTCGAGCGCATCGAGGCCGGCGACCTGAGCGGCCCGCAGACCCGCGAACTGCTGCAGGGGTTCGTCGCGCCCTTGCTGGCCGAGGGCTGCGACACGCTGATCCTCGGCTGCACGCATTACCCCTTCCTGCGTCCGCTGCTCGGCCAGATGCTGCCGCCGGACGTGACCCTGATCGACACCGGCGCCGCCGTGGCTCGTCACCTGCAAGCCTCGCTGGCTGCGCGTGGACTGGAAGCCTGCGAGCCGGCCGCCGCCACGCGATTCTGGACCAGTGGCGACGTGGAGCAATTGCGCAAGGTGCTGCCGATCCTTTGGGGCTCCGAGGCGCCCGTCAGTCCTTTCATGGATTGAGTATCGGGGCGCATACGCGCCGATAGCATTTTGCTGACATTTCGTAAGAAAAGTCCGACGATCGCTCTTATAATCTTTGGCTATTCGCGGGGATTTTTCATTCAACGATTCCATAAGGATTTATCTGATGAAGAAACTGCTCTCGCTGGCCCTTTTGGCCGCACTGGTTGGGGGTGCAACTGCCGTTGCACAAGCCGCAGATCTGACAGTGGCAGCCGGGGGCACCGGGCAGGGCGATCCGACCCTGCGCCTGGGGGTTGGCTTCGACTGGGACAAGACCTGGTGGGACAGCGGCACTGGCCACCTGACTGGATACTGGGATGCCGGCTATACCTACTGGGCCGCCGGCTCCTTGGCGGGGGCCCGTCATTCGCTGTCTTTCGCCCCGGTCTTCGTCTATCAGTTCAGCGGCGGCTCGGTGCAGCCCTTCATCGAAGCGGGCATCGGTGTGGCCGGGTTCACCGGTCACCAGGTCGGTGACCATGACCTGGGCAGCTCCTTCGCCTTCGAGGACCGCCTGGGCTTCGGCGTGAAGTTCGCCGGCGAGCAGAAGGTCGGCGTGCGCGCCATCCACTATTCCAACGCCGGGCTGTCGCAGCCTAACGAAGGCATCGAGTCCTATAGCCTGTTCTATAGCTTCCCGCTGTAAGGCCGATCCCTCAGAAGAAGGCCGGCCCAATTGGCCGGCTTTTTTGTTTCCGCTGTCCCCCTGTAGGAACGAGCCTTGCGCGCGGATCGCGGCTATGGGCCGCTCCTACAAAAGGCAGCGTGTCATTCGCTCTTGGGGAGTTCGCGGAAGGCGCGCAGCACTCGTTCGCGGCTGGCGCCCAGGTCGAGCATCGGTGCCGGATAGTCGACAGCGGCGAACAGGCCGAGGCTGGAGGGCTCGTGGATGGCGTCGTCGTCCAGGTGCGCCAGTTCCGGCAGCCATTGGCGCAGGAAGCGACCGTGCGGGTCGAAGCGACGCGACTGCGCAATCGGGTTGAACAGGCGGAAGTACGGTGCCGCATCGGTGCCGGTGGAGGCGCTCCACTGCCAGCCACCGTTGTTCGCCGCCAGGTCGCCGTCGATCAGATGGCGCATGAACCAGCGCTCGCCTTCGCGCCAGTCGAGCAGCAGGTTCTTGCTGAGGAACATGGCGCTGAGCATGCGCAGGCGGTTGTGCATCCAGCCGGTTTCCAGGAGCTGGCGCATGGCGGCGTCGATGATAGGGAAGCCGGTGCGCCCCTGCTGCCAGGCTTCCAGGTCCGCTGCCGCCTTGCGCCAGGGCAGGGCTTCGGTGTCGACGCGGAATGCGCGGCCGCGGCTGACGCGCGGGAATCCGACCAGGATGTGCTTGTAGAACTCGCGCCAGAGCAGCTCGTTGATCCAGGACACGGCGCCAGCGTTGCCGGTTTCGAACTCGCCCAGGTTGTTCGCCAGCGCGGCGTGCAGGCATTGGCGGGGCGACAGCACACCGGCGGCGAGGTAGGGCGAGAGGCGGCTGGTGCCGTCCAGGTCCGGACGGTCGCGGACTTCCTGGTAACGCTTGAGCTCGTCTTCGGCGAAGGCCTCAAGACGCGCCAGTGCTTCGTTTTCACCGGCAGGCAGCACTCGGCTGCCTGCGCGGCAGTGGGCTCGAAGCCTGCCAGGCTCTGCGGCAGAGGATCACTCGGAACGCCCAGTGGTTCCTGTGCGCGCGGCGCCGGCAGGCAGCCGGGCAGGGCGGTGGCCAGGCGCTGGTAGCAAAGCTTGCGGAACTGGCTGAACACCTGGAAGTAGCCACCGGAGCGGGTCAGCAGGGTGCCGGGGGCGAACAGCAGTTGATCCAGGTGACTGTGGAAACCGATACCGGCTTCGGCCAGGGCGTCGCGCACCGCCTGGTCGCGGCGGCTCTCGTGGATGCCGTATTCCTCGTTGACCCGCACGGTGCCGATGTCGTGCTCGCGGCAGACATCCAGCAGCGCCCGGGGCGCATGGCTCCAGTCCGGCGCGCTGCGCAGCAGCAGTGGGATGTTCAGGCGCGCCAGGTCCTTCTGCAGCACGCGCAAGTTGCGCAGCCAGAAGTCGACCTTGGTCGGCGAGTCGTCGTGGGCGCGCCATTGTTCCGGGCTGAGCAGGTAGAGGGCGATCACCGGTCCCTGTTCGGCGGCGGCGTACAGGGCGCTGTTGTCTTGGCTGCGCAGGTCGCAGCGCAGCCACACCAGTTGGCGCTTCATGCCGGGCCTCCGTGCAGCAGGCCGAGGTCTTGCAGCAGGCTGCGTGCTTGAAGCGGGTCCTCGGCCAGGTGCAGTTCGGCCTGGCCGTTGCTGCGCAGGTCGGCGAGTTCATTGAAGTGGATGGTTACCGCTGCGCCGGCGAGGATCACCGGGCAGCGTTTGTCCGCGAGCAGGCGGTTGAGCTGCGCCGGCGGCAGCGACTGGTCGGAGTAGAGCAGCAGCGCGCGGGGCAGCAGTCGCTCTTCCGCCAGGGTGAGTTCGCCGATCGGCAGCGGGCCGTCGAGCACCCGCACGGGGCAGCCGGCGCTGCTGGCCAGCCAGGCGCAGAGCCAGTGGCCGGTTTCCAGCGGGTGTGCGGACTGGTTGATGAGCAGCAAGGGCGCGCCGTGCTGCTGGCGGTTGTAGTGATACAGCCGGCTGCCCAGCTTGCTGCGTAGCCAGGAGTGATAGAACAGGTTCTCCAGCGTGCTGCCGAACTGCCCCTGCCAGCGCTGCGCGAGTTGCTGCTGCAGCGGCAGCATCAATCGCTCGCAGAGGGTCTGTACCGGGTAGATCGCCAGGGCGCTGTTGAAGAGTTCGTCCAGGCGGCGTTCGTCGACCTGGATGACCGCCTCCAGGCAGTGCCGCAGCAGTTCGCCCCAGGGCGAGTTGTCTTCGGGCAGCGCGGCGGGTGCAGCGTCGTCGAGCAGCGCGCGAACCTTGCTCACCGCCACGCCGCGCTCCAGCCAGGTCAGTGCCTGGCGCACGCGCTCGACCTGTTCGCTGGAGTACAGCCGGTGGCCCTTGGCGGTTCGCCGGGGCACCAGCAGGCCATAGCGGCGCTCCCAGGCGCGCAGGGTCACAGGGTTGACGCCGGTGAGCTTCGCCACCTCGCGAATCGGCAGCCATCCTTCCGCGAGCGCTTGCCGGTAGTCCGCGGTGGCGGGTTCGTGTTCTTCAGATTGCATTGCGCAGCCCCAGTGCTTCGGGATGAGGTTTCAGATAGGCCTGCCGTGCGATGTAGGGATGCGGATGCAGGCGGAAATGGTGTTTGAGCAGGGTAAGCGGGACTACCAGCGGCACCACCCCCAGGCGGTACTGCTCGATCACGCCGAGCAGCTCGAACTTGTCTTCGTGGGTCAGCACGGCCTTCAGGTAGCCGGCCAGGTGCTGCAGTACGTTGGCGTGGCTGCCGCGGGAAGCGCAGCGGCTCATGGCCTGGCTGAACGCGAGGTAATAGCGCGGGCCGAATTCAGCCGGGTCGTGGGCGCCGATCTGCGCCAGCCAGTGGCCGAGCTCGGCGTACTGGCGCGGGTGATGGGCGAGCAGCTGGTACTTGTAGCGGGCGTGGAAGTCGAGGATGCCCTTGCGTGTCAGTCCGTCGCGCAGCAGCGCCAGCCATTCCAGGTGGGCGAACACGCGGGTGAGGAAATTCTCGCGCAGCTGCGCATCATGCAGCCGGCCTTCCTCTTCGACCGGCAGCTCCGGGCGCGCCGCGCAGAATGCTTCGGCATACAGGCCACGGGCTCCGGGGGGACGGTATTGTCCTTTGTCGTCATAGAGGCGCACGCGGTGCAGGCCGCAGGAGGGCGACTGCTGCATGAAGATGTAGCCGCCGAGGTCGTCGAGATGGGCTGCCTGCTCCGCGCCATAGCTGCGCAGGGCGTGGCTGTGATCCTGCGCATCGTCCCGGCTGTTCACCGCGCGCGGTGCCGCTGGCTCGCCGACCAAGCGGATCGGCTGGCGCGGCACGCCCAGGCCGATGGCCATTTCCGGGCAGAGCGGGACGAAGTCGAAATGCTGGCTCAGTACATCGAGGCAGAGCGACGAGCGCTTGTGTCCGCCGTTGTAGCGCACGGTACTGCCCAGCAGGCAGGCGCTGATGCCAAGGCGGGGGCGGCTGGGAGGATGCATGGCGGCGAATCCTGTACGCGTGATGGATCTTGTACAGCTATTGCGTTCAGGATAGGCATAACCTTGTACAAGAGCAATGCCTTGTACAAGGTTTGGGCGGTGGGTCAGATGTGTTCGAGCAGGCGGCGGGCGGCTTCCAGTCCGCTCAGCCAGGCGCCTTCGACGCGTCCGGAAAGACACCAGTCGCCGCAGGCGTAGATGCCCAGGTCGGCATCGTTCAAGGCGCCGAGTTGCCGTGGTTCCAGCGGCCGGGCATACAGCCAGCGGTGCGCCAGGGCGAACACCGGCGCCGGCACCGCGCAGCCGATCATCTCGGCGAAGGCACCGTAGAGGTGTTCGATCACTTCTTCCTTGGGCTTGTCGATGTTCTGCCGGCTCCAGCTGCTGCTGGCGTGCAGCACCCAGGTGTCCATGTGCTCGCTGCGCCCGGGTTTGCAGCGGTTGCTGGCCATCCAGGTGAGCGGACCTTCCTGGATGAAGCAGCCTTGCACCGGCGTCTGCAGCTGTTCGGCGAACCCCAGGGCGACGGCCCAGGTCGGTTCCATGGCGATGCTCGCAGCGGCGGCGGCGAGCTTCGGCGCGCTGGACAGCAGGGCCGCAGCCTGGGGCGCTGGCGTGGCGATCAGGACATGGCTGAACGGGCCGTGGTTCTGCCCCTCGGAATCCTGCAGTTGCCAGTGCTGTTCTCCACGGAAAACTTCAGTGATGCGGCAGGAGAAGGTCACTGGCAGGTCGTGCAGCAGTGCGCGGGTGATGGCGCTCATGCGCGGCGTGCCGACCCAGCGCGGCTGCTCGTCGGGCGAAGGACTCAGCGCGCCGTCGCGGTACTGGTAGAGCGCCGGGTCCCATTCCTCGACCCAGCCGGCGTCGCGCCATTTCTGGATGGCGTCGAGGAAGCGTCGATCGCGGGCGGTGAAGTACTGCGCGCCGAGGTCGAGGTCACCGGCCTCGCTGCGCTTGCTGGCCATGCGGCCGCCGCTGCCGTGACCTTTGTCGAACAGCCGGACTTCCTGTCCGGCGTCGAGCAGGGCGTGGGCGGCGGACAGTCCGGCGATGCCGGTGCCGATGATGGCGATGGGGGCGCTCATGACATGCCTCGTGGGTTGTTGAATTCAGGTTAGCGAGTCGAACAATCTTGTACAATCGGTTTTGTTTGTATAATTGCACCGCTTGCCACTCGGTTCGCTGCCGGCAATCAGCGCACCGCACATTCGGCCCTCCCGTCGAGAAGTGCGGCGCCCTTTCCGGCTCTTACAGCGTAGACCCTCGGCACTGTCCGGCAGGTGTTCCAATGCAAGCGTCGTTCCCTCGTCCAGACTGATGGTAGGGATTGTCCTGATGGAAAGGAGTGGGCCATGCATATCCTCTTGACCGGCGGTACCGGCCTGATCGGCCGCCGCCTGTGCCGCCCGTGGAGCGCCGCCGGCCATCGGCTGACGGTGCTCAGCCGGCATCCCGAGCGGGTCGGCTCGTTGTGCGGCGAAGCGGTGCGCGGCATCGCCAGCTTCGAGGCCTACGGCGACGAGCCGCTGGACGTCGTCGTCAACCTGGCCGGCGAGCCCATCGCCGACCGTCCCTGGACGCCACGGCGCAAGGCTCTGCTGTGGGACAGCCGGGTGCGCCTGACCGAGCGTCTGGTCGAGTGGCTGGAAGGCCGCACCCAGCGCCCGGAGCTGCTGATCAGCGGCTCGGCGGTGGGCTGGTATGGCGATGCGGGGGAGCGTCCGCTGGACGAATTCAGCTCGGCGGCCGGCGAGGACTTCGCCAGCGAACTGTGCCTCGCCTGGGAGCAGATCGCGGTGGAAGCCGAAGCGCTCGGCATTCGCGTGGTGCGCCTGCGCACCGGCTTGGTGCTGGCGCCGGAGGGTGGCTTCCTCAAGCGCATGCTGCCGGCGTTCCGTCTGGGCTTGGGCGGCCAGTTGGGCAGCGGTCGGCAGTGGATGTCCTGGGTGCATATCGAGGACATGCTCGGGCTGATCGATTTTCTCCTGCACCAGAGCCAGGCCAGCGGTCCGTATAATGCGTGCGCGCCGCAACCGGTGCGCAACCGCGACTTCACCCGGGCGCTGGGCCAGGCCCTGCACCGGCCGACCTTCATGGCGGTGCCGGGGTTCGTCTTGCGCCTTGCGCTGGGCGAGCTTTCGCTGTTGTTGCTGGGGGGCCAGCGGGTTGCGCCAAAACGCCTGCTGGAAGCCGGCTTCGTGTTCCGTTACAACGATCTGCCGGCGGCCCTCGCCGATGTCCTCGGACAACGCTGAGCGGCCGCCTCGACTCCTCGATTAAGGACCTTGCATGACCCTGAATGCGCTGCTGTTGGTCAACCTGGGCTCGCCGGCCTCGACACGGGTGGAGGACGTGCGTCGCTATCTCGACCAGTTCCTCATGGACCCCTACGTGGTCGACCTGCCCTGGCCGCTGCGCCGCCTGCTGGTGTCCCTGATCCTGCGCAAGCGCCCGGAAGAGTCGGCGCACGCCTATTCGTCGATCTGGTGGGACGAGGGCTCGCCGCTGGTGGTGCTCAGCCGCCGGCTGCAGCAGGTGATGCGCAAGCACTGGACCCACGGACCGGTGGCGCTGGCGATGCGCTACGGGCAGCCGTCGATCGAGAACGCGTTGCTCGACCTCTATGCCCAGGGCGTGCGCCAGGTGACCTTCGCACCGCTCTATCCGCAGTTCGCCGACAGCACCACCACCACGGCCATCGAGGAAGCGCGCCGGCTGATCCAGACGCTCAACCTGCACGGCATGTACTTGCAGGTCCTGCCGCCGTTCTACGCCGAGCCGGAGTACCAGCAGGCTTTGCTGACCAGCGTACGGCCTTATCTGGAGCAGCCCTACGACCACCTGCTGCTGAGCTTCCACGGCCTGCCAGAGCGGCACATCCGCAAGCTGGTGGGCGACCCCAGCCACGACCTCACTGCCACCAGCAGCCGCAACATGCGCCCGGAAGTCCTGGCGCTGTGCTACCGCAGCCAGTGCCTGCGCACCGCGGAAATCTTCGCCGAGAAGGCCGGGCTGGAAAAAGGACGCTGGTCGGTGTCCTTCCAGTCGCGCCTGGGCAAGGCCAAGTGGATCGAGCCCTATACCGAGGCGCAGTTGGAAGCGTTGGCTAAGCAGGGTGTGAAGCGCCTGCTGGTGATGTGCCCGGCGTTCGTCGCCGACTGCATCGAGACGTTGGAGGAAATCGGCCAGCGCGGCCGCGAACAGTTCATCGCCGCTGGCGGCGAGGAACTGGTGCTGATCCCCTGCCTGAACGACCAGCAGGCCTGGGCCATCGCCCTGGGCCGCCTCTGCGAGCGCCTGCCCGAGCCGCTCTGAGACCGGTCGCTCATTAGCCGGAGGGCGCCGCGCGCATTCACCTACCTGATAGTGAGCGCGCCCGTCCGCATCCCTTGCCTAAGCTGGACCCTCTCCCCATCGCTCGCGCCGCGCTGGCGGCGAATCAGGAGTCCGGCATGCACAACAACAATAATGGCTACCCCTCCAGCGCCGTGGCCTGGTCCACGGTGGCGATCCTGATGATCGCCTACGTCCTGTCGTTCATCGACCGGCAGATCCTCAACCTGCTGGTCGGGCCGATTCGCCGCGACCTGGCGATCAGCGACACGCAGATGAGCCTGCTGATGGGCTTGTCCTTCGCGCTCTTCTATACGCTCTGCGGCATCCCGCTCGGGCGCATGGCCGACAGCCGTAGCCGGCGCGGCCTGATCACCTTCGGCGTACTGGTGTGGAGCGCCATGACCGCGGCCTGCGGCCTGGCCCGGCAGTACTGGCAGTTCCTGGCGTTCCGTGTCGGCGTCGGCGTGGGCGAGGCGGCCTTGTCGCCGGCGGCCTATTCGCTGATCGCCGACAGCTTCCCCGCGCAGCGCCGCGCCACGGCCATCAGCGTCTACTCGATGGGCATCTATCTCGGCTCCGGGCTGGCCTTCCTGCTCGGCGGCCTGGTGATCAAGTTCGCCTCGGCGCAGGGCGACCTGCACCTGCCGGTGCTTGGCGACGTGCGTCCCTGGCAATTGATCTTCCTGGTGCTCGGCGCCGCCGGTGCGCTCTTCACCCTGCTCATGCTGGCAGTGAAGGAGCCCCAGCGGCGTGGCGTTGGGGCCGGGGTCGAGGTGCCGATGCGCGAAGTCGGCGCCTACCTGCGGGCCAACCGTCGCACGGTGATCTGCCACAACTTCGGCTTCGCCTGCATCTCCTTCGCCAGCTACGGCAGCGGTGCCTGGGTGCCGACCTTCTTCGTCCGCACCTACGGCTGGGACGCCGGGCACGTCGGAGTGGTGTACGGCAGCATCGTTGCAGTGTTCGGCTGCCTGGGCATCGTCTTCGGCGGCCGCCTGGCCGACCGCTGGGCCAAGCGCGGGCGCAGCGACGCGAACATGCGGGTCGGCCTGCTGGCTGCCTGCCTGGTGCTGCCGCTGTCGCTGATCTACCCGCTGCTGGACAACGCCAACCTGGCCGCCGCCTTGCTGGCGCCCACGGTGTTCTGCCTGAGCATGCCGTTCGGCGTGGCCCCGGCGGCGATCCAGGAGATCATGCCCAACTCGATGCGCGGCCAGGCCTCGGCCATCTACCTGTTCGTGGTCACCCTGTTCGGCCTGGGCGTCGGCCCGACCGCGGTGGCGCTGGTCACCGACTTCGTCTTCCACGACGACATGGCCCTGCGCTACTCGCTGCTGATCGTCACCAGCGTGGCCCTGCTGGCGGGCGTGGTGTTCCTCGCCAAGGGCCTGAAGCCCTATCGCCAGAGCCTGGAGCACCTGAAGAGCTGGAGCCTGCAGCGCGAGGCCGGGCAAGACGGCGACGCGCTGCAACGGCAGCCGGCGTGAGCCTCAGCGCCAGCAGTCGCTGACGCTGCCGGTGCCGCTGCTGCCTTTTTCGCCTGTGGCGGTCAGGGTGAGCTGAGTGCACTTTTCATCGGTGAAGGTTGGATTGGCGGCGAGGCTGTAGCCGCCATCGCTTCCGCTGCTGCTGACCGCGAGGGTGTAGAGCCCGGTTGGCGAGGTGACCGTGCTGCCGTTGGTGCCGGTGAGGTTCAGGTTGGCCACGGCGGACTGATCGGTGACATAGCCGGAGCTCGGGTTGAGTGCGTACCAGCGCTCTTCCTGGGCGGCGGCCTGGTTGAGCAGGGCCTGGCCTTCCGCGCGCTTGCCGCGCAGCACGTATTCCACGTAGCTCGGATAGGCGATGGCGGCCAGGATCGCCACGATCACCGTGACCACCATCACTTCCAGCAGGGTGAAGCCACCCTCGCGTCTTTGCTCGTTCATTCCTGTTCCTTGATGTTCAGCCAGTTGCGCCGACCGGATGCCGCGCTGCTGGTGGCCACGTCCACGCAGCCGTTGCTGCCGCAGACGTTGACGTCGCTGCTGGTCGAGCTGGTGTTGCTGAGGGTGAAGCCGCCTTTCAGGCCGTTCATCTGGATGCCGGAGACGACACTGCTGTTGTAGAGGTCGCTGTCGTCCACCACGCCGTCCTTGTTCAGGTCCAGCGTGGTGAAGTCGGTGGCCCCGCCGGTATACGGATCGAGCGTCATGAGCCAGGTGGTGACGCCGTCCGCGCAGGGGTCTTCGTTGGGCGTGAGGGTGCTGGTGAGCAGCACGCCGGCGGTGACGTAGGGATTGTTGACCACCATCTCGCCGGTGCTCGGCAGGTCGAGGTACCAGCCGTACTTCGAGACGTTGCCGCTGCTGTCGTACCAGGTGACATCGTTGTCGCTGACCGTTCGCACCGTCTGGGTGACCGCCGTGCCGTTGTTGTCGAACGAGGCAGTCACTTCGCTGGTGCTGATGGTCTGCTGCTGCAGCTTGCTGCGGCTGAGCGTCGGCGTGCTGCTGGTGCTTTCGCCGGCGGTCTGCCGATCCCAGATGCCGTACAGGCTCATGGCCTTGGTGGTGTTCGGGTCGGCGTCGTCGGACTCGATGTACTTGCCGGTGCCGAACTCCACGAGGTAGCCGGTGCCGGAGCTGTGCTTGACCAGGTAGGGCGCAGTGGTTATCGGCTGCACCTGGCCGGACGCGGTGGTCGCGGTGTACAGCGGCGTGCCGCCGAAGGAGACCTTGAAGCTGCCGGCGGTGGTGCTAGCCGTCAGGCTGCCCGCGCCGATCAGGTCGAAGCGCCAGAGGTTGCCGTGAAGGTCGCCGGCGTAGACGTAGTCGGTGACCAGGTCGCCGTTGATGTCGGCGGCGCGCGGCGTCGCCAGGCCATTGGCGGTGGTCGTGCCGTCGCTGGCGGTGAGCGCCTTGATCAGGCTGCCGTCCTTGACGTCCATCAGGTAGAGCACGGCCTTGTCGTTGGCGCCGTTGTAGCCGTTGCCGAGGATCACCGCCCAGGTGCCGTTGTGCAGCAGGCTGATGGTCGGGCGCGAGTAGGTGTAGCCCAGCTCGCTGTAGTCGCTGTCGCTGTAGCTCTTCTCCCAGAGCAGCTTGATGTTCGCCGGGTCGGTGATGTCCAGCGCGAACAGTGCCCGTCCGCCGCCACGCAGGGTGCCGACCAGGACGGTGTGCCAGGCGCCGCTGAAGTAAACGTCGGCGGTCACTGGCGAGCCGTCCACGTAGTACTGGTGCGTCTTGCTCGTGTAGCTGCTGTCGCTGAGCTTGTAGAGGTTGCTGACCACCGCGCTGGGCACGTAGGCGAAGACTTCCTTACCGTCGCCGTCGAAGGCGTGCAGCATGCCGTCGTTGGCGCCGACGTAGATCCGCGTCGCGCGTGCGCTCCAGGTGTCCTTGAAGGTCGTGTAGGAAGTGTCCGTGCTGCCGAGCGTGGCGTTCATCAGCGAAGACAGGCGGTTGGGCGCGCCCACCAGTACCGGCGAGGAGTCGATGATGTCGCCGAGCACGCTGCTGCGCGTGCGGAACAGGCTGCCCTCGTTGCTGCGATCGCCGCGCAGGAAGGCGACGCGCTTCTCGCCATTGCTGTCGATGACTCCCGCGTAGGTCTTGTTCAGCGTGGTCTGCTGGGCGCTGCTCAGGTTGCTCCAGGTGAAGTCCTTGAGCCCGGTGGTGCTGCCGCTGCTGGCCATATTCACCACGCGGGTGGAGTAGGCGCTATTTCCGCTGCCGTAAATGGCGTCGAGCTCATCCTTGGCGCTCCACACCTGGGTCTGGGTGCCGGCGGTGGTGTCCTGCTGGTACTTGATCAGGTCGCCGCTCCAGTCGGCGCTGTTGAACTTCGGCGTGTAGCTGTAGAGCGCGCTGTCAGTGGTGCTGCTATCCGAGTCGAGCAGGGGCGAGCTGGTCAAGGCCGGGCTGGCGCCGGAGTCTTCGCGTTGCGAGATGCGGTTGACGACGTTCTGCAGGGCTTCTACCAGTTCGCCGGGCGAGTCGACGCTGAAGAACTCGCCACGCGAATCGATCGCGGCATGCCACAGGTCGTAGACATTGTTGGCGCTGCCGGAGCTCGCTGCCGGCCAGTTCAGGGTGCCGGCAACGAGCTTGTCGTAGTCGCCGGAGTAGGTGTCGCCACCCCAGGCCGGGTTGGTCAGGCTGGTGGTCAGGCCGAGGCCGACGAAGTAGCTGACCATGTGCTGCCAGGTCGCCGGGTCGTTCTTCGGGTTCCAGTACTGGGTGGTGGCGTTGCTGTTGCTTTCGGCGACATAGGCCGGCACCTCGTTGGCGATGTTCGGTTGGGCGTCGGTCGCCCAGTACTTGAACGCCAGGTCGGCCAGGGTGTTGGAGGTGCTGTCCTTGTAGGGCGCGCGTGGCGTGTAGGACTGCCCGTCGGGCAAGGTCTGGGTGGCGTTGTCGTATTCGCCATGGCTGCCGGCGGTGTTCCAGATGCCGTCGGTCAGGGTGATGCCGTAGCTGGCGCGGCAGCTGTACAGCGGGGTTTCGCTGGAGCCGATGGAATAGGCATAGGGGCTGTACTTGCCGGTCAGGCTCAGCAGCGCGCCGACGCGGTCGACTGCCGCGAGCAGCGGGGTTCCCTGGTTGAAGTAGATGTCGCCCAGCCACTCGAAGAACTGTGCCCGGTGGGTGCCGGAGAAGGTCCCCAGGCGGTTGTCGTAATAGGTGGTGCTGGTGTTGCTCAAACCCCGGCAGTTGTAGCTGGAGGTGTAGGTGCTGCTGGTGATGCAGGTGTCGCTGGTGCCCAGTGCCTGCCAGCTCAGGCGGGCGTTATCCGGCAGCGAGGCGAAGGCGATGTTGGCGCCGGACTGGGTGGCCAGCTCGCGGTTGCGATAGAAGCTGTACCAGTTGGCGAAGTTCTGCCGTTCGTCACCGCCGCTGGGGCTTGAGGTGGAGGAAACGTTCACCAGCTTGTAGCAGTTGTCGTCGTTGGTACTGGCCGTACATCCACTCAGGCTCGAGTCATAGACGTAGTAGTACGCCGGCACGGCAGTGGTTGTGCGGTCGCTGGTCTTGACGGTGGTGGTGGTAACCGGTGTGGAAGTGGTGGTGACGGTGACCGTGTACTTCTTGTTGTTGCCGTTGCCGGACGATGTGCACTTGATGTTCGAGTAGCTCGTGGTCGTGGTGGTGCTCGTCGTGGTGGTCACTCCATTGCTGGTACTGCTGGTCGACGACGTGCTGCTAGTGCTGCTGATATTGGCAGGGCAACTGCTGGCGCTGGTGCTGTAGCTGACGTTGCTGGTCACAGTGCTAGTGCCGGTGCTGCTGCTGCTCGTAGTGCTCGAACCGAAGTCCGCCGAAGGGTTGGCTGCCAGGTAGTAGACCTTGCCCGTTCCGCTGTATGAGGTGTAGCCGGTATAGGTCCAGTAGGTGCTGTCGGTGGTCGCGCGGGCGGTGTCGTATTCCCAGCTGACCATGTATGCCGAACTGAGGTCGAGGCTGCCCTTGCTGGTTTTGAAACCGTTGACGTATGCGGCGGTGAAGCTGGTCGTCAGCGGGGTGTAGGTCATGCTGCCGTTGCTGTAGGTGACGCTGTACGGTGCCTGATAGGTGACGTTCGGGTTGTAGTACAGCGGGTTGAACGTGGACGACTTGGCGCGTCGGCTGGTGCGCACCTGGTCTGCCGTATAGCCGTTGAAGGTCGAGCCCGTGGCCGGGTTCAGCCCGTCCGGGGCGAAGGACCAGCGCATGCTGTTCGAGTTGTCGAGGGTCACCATGATGTTCGGCGCCACGCCTTCTGTGAGGAACAACGGCTGCTGGCTAAGAGTGAGAGTGGCGGCGTCGGTCGGGTTGGCCACAGCGAGCAGGAGGCCGCCGAGCAGGGGCGGCAGCCAGGGCAGGGCGAGGCGTCGATTCACGTCGGGCTCCTCAGTAGTAACGGCGAATGGTGACGGTCTGCAGCACGCTGGTGAGGCGCTTGCCGTCGGCCTGGGCGGCTGCGCTCACCCGGTAGTAGTGCGGTCCGCGCCCCTGGGAGCGCTCGTCGGGATCGGTGATCTCGACGTTTCCGCCGGAGTCGGCGGGATCGAAGGCGATGTAGGCAGCGTTCCAGCGCGGCACGGTGGTGAAGGTAGTGCTGCCGTCCATGCCCAGGTAGGCGATAGAAGTGGCGTCGCTGCTCCACCAGGAGGTTCCGGCCGTGGTGTTGGTGTCGTACTTGTCGCTGGCCAGGATGCACAGGTTGGCGTGGTTGGCGACGCTAGCGGTGCAGGAGTCGGAGCCCTGGTCCAGGCTGGTCTGCGCGGCCAGCCGGCGCTCGCCTTCGCGCAACGCCGACTCGGCTGCCGCGCGGGCGTGTTGCTGTTCGCCGAGGTTGCCGATCAGACGGGTTTCGGTGGTGGTGCTGCGCATGCTGCCGAGGGCGATCAGGGTGCCGAGTAGCAGCATCACCAGGGCGATGACCAGGGTGGCTCCGGTTTGTGTGCGGGGACTGTGGCTTCGAATCATGGCATCAGGTTCCTCAGCATCACGCTGCCCTGGGCGATCTGGTAGGCGTAGGCGGTGTCTTCGCTCAGGGTCTTGCCGCTGATGGTTTTCCAGCGGCTGGCGATATCGCTGCTCATGCCGCCGCGGGTGACGGCTCCGCTGGCGAGCAAGGCGGCATAGCCAACGGACAGGCTGCTGGCGTTGGTCGACGGGAGGGTGGAGAAGACGAAACCGGCCACGCCGCTGATCAGGGTCTGCTCGGTGCCGTCCTGCGCCTTGCAGGTCAGGGTGCCGCTGCTCGGCGTGCTGCCGGCGACGTAGCTGATGCGGGTGAGAATGCTGGTGCCGCGCGACACGAACTTGCCCAGGCAGTCGTACTGGTTGCCGCTCGAGGACTGGGCGGTCTCGTCGCTCGCGCCCTGGTAACGGATGCAGATGCCATTGCCGTCGCTGGTCAACTGGAAGGTCTGCCCGGCACTGAAGGCTGGGCAGCCGTTGCTGCTGCCCAGGGCCGGGAAGGCGCTTTCCAGGGAGTCCTGCGGCAGGTAGCGATAGCCGGTTCGGGCCAGTTGCTGGTCCAGCAGCAGCAGGGCGTAGCGCGCGTTTTCCTGGTTGCTCAGCTGACCCTGCTGAAACTGGAAGTGGGCCTTGTTGTTGATGTACAGCTGCGTCGCGCCGAGGATCAGCAGGCTGCCGATGGCCAGGGCGACCATCAGTTCGATCAGGGACAGGCCGGACTGGCGCCCCGGGGATACATGGGTGGACATGCCGGACCTCAGAGTTCGCCGCGCAGGCGGTAGGTGCACAGGTTGTCGTCGCATTGGCCGGTCGGGTCCTTCCAGGCGATCTGGATCAGCACGGCCGAACTGGGGGTGGCGCTGCAGATGCCGTCCGACTGGCTGGGGCAGACGCTGTAGCTGGCGCTGAGGATCGCGCTGGTCACCGGCAGGCTCGCCTGCACCGACTGCAGCCAGCAGGCCAGGTCGGCCTTGGCCACATCGCTGCCGCCAGCGCCGCGATCGCGTGTGGAGCAGTCGCTGCGCGTAGTGGTCTCGAAGGCGTCGCCGAGTGCCTTGTAGTAGGCCGAGCTGCTGCTGAATTTGTTGCTGCTCAAGGCGCCAGCCGGGTTGCTGCGCATTTCTTCGAGCAACTGCTGGGCGAGCTGGATGGCCTCGTTGCGCTGCAGCGCGTCCTGGGTATAACGCATGCTTTTGCCCTGCAATGCGGCCATGCCGAGCGCACCGACACTGACCAGCAGCAGGCTGATCAGGACTTCCAGCATGCTGAAGCCACGTTCGCCTCTCATGACGAGCACTCCGTCGAGCTGCTGGTGATCTGTCCGCTGCCATAGATTTGCAGGACCCGGCCGGTAACGGTGCTGGAGCCGGAGGTGGGGCAGAGGGTGATCGTCAGGCTGGTCGTTTCGCCGGATAGCGTGCCCGACGGCGAGAAACTGAGCCTGGTGCTGCTGGCGGTGGCAGTGACGCTGCTGGAGCCGTTGATTCCCTCGCTGCCGTACTTGCGCAGGACCTCGTTCCCGGCATCGACCTCGAGCGCACCGACCCAGTTGCTGTCGGTGGCCTTGACGGTTACCGAAGTCCCACGCGTGATCGCCTCGCTGCGAGCGTATTGCAGCAGGTGGGTGAGCTCGGCACTGACGGTGTCGACCTTATTCTTCTGGATCAGGTCACCGAACAGGGGCGTGGCAAGGTTCGCCAGGATCGCCAGGACGGCGATCGTGACCATCAGCTCGACGAGGGTGAAGCCTCGGTTCGTTTCGTTTCCCGGCATGGCGGATTCCGCTGGCGTATGGACGGTGGAGCCGGGACGCGCCCGGCTTGGCCGCGCATGGATATCCGCTGCATGTAAGGAGAGTTTTTGCCCTATGTATCAAGCGACGAACATGGCCGCGGGCGGTCGATTCGGGCGGGTGAGCGGTATGGGACAAGAACGAAAGTCGTCGCCGGCAAGGATACGAGCGTCGAAAAAAAGCCCCGCATCGCGGGGCTCTTTTCGTCAGTGCGCCGGTTCCGGCTCGGTGGCGGGGAGGGCGTCCTTCTTCGCCAGCAGCGTGTAGACGCAGGGCAGGACGAACAGGGTGAAGAGGGTGCCCACGCTCATTCCGGTGGCGATCACCACGCCGATGTCGAAGCGGCTCACCGCGCCCGCGCCGCTGGCCAACAGCAGCGGGATCACGCCCAGGACCATGGCCGCGGTGGTCATCAGCACCGGGCGCAGGCGGATGGCCGCGGCTTCTTCCACCGCTTCGCGCACCGACAGGCCGCGC
Organism: Pseudomonas knackmussii B13; assembly: GCF_000689415.1. NCBI lineage: Bacteria > Pseudomonadati > Pseudomonadota > Gammaproteobacteria > Pseudomonadales > Pseudomonadaceae > Pseudomonas > Pseudomonas knackmussii. The sequence continues at coordinate 906,494 of NZ_HG322950.1, forward strand.
TCGCGGCGCAGCTGGTTGGCGAACTCGACGATGAGGATGCCGTGCTTGCTGATCAGGCCGATCAGCGTCACCAGACCGACCTGGGTGTAGATGTTCAGGCTGGACAAGCCGAGGAACAGCGGCACCAGCGCGCCACAGATCGACAGCGGCACCGTGACCATGATCACCAGCGGATCGCGGAAGCTCTCGAACTGCGCCGCCAGCACCAGGAAGATCACCGCCAGGGCCAGGGCGAAGGTCAGCATCAGCGCGTTGCCTTCCTGCACGAATTGCCGCGACGCGCCGGCGTAGTCGAAGGCGAAACCGCGCGGCGACTCCTCGGTGGCTATTTGCTTAACCGTGTCGATCGCCTCACCCATGCTCACCATCGGCACGCCGGAGATGATCGCCGAGTTGAGCTGCTGGAACTGGTTGAGCTGGCGCGGGCGGGCGCGCTCGTGCAGGGTCACCAGGGTCGACAGCGGCAGCAGGTCGCCCTGGCCGTTCTTCACGTAGTAGCTGCCCAGCCAGTCGGGGTTGTCGCGGAAGCGCCGCTCGACCTGGGCGATCACCTTGTAGCTGCGCCCGTCGATGGTGAAGCGGTTGATCTCGCCTTCGCCCAGCAGGCTGGCCAGGGTGACGCCCAGGTCCAGCATGGAGACGCCCATCTGCGCGGCTTTTTCGCGGTCGATGTCGACCACCAGCTCCGGTTTGTCGAAGGCCAGGTCGAGGTCGAGGAAGGCGAACTTGCCGGACTCCTCGGCGCGCTTCTTCACCCGCTCGGCGACCTGCAGCAGCGACTCGTAGTCGTTGGCGGTGTTGATCACGAACTGGAACGGCAGGCCCTCGCCGGTGCCCGGCAGCGACGGCAGGTTGAAGCCGAAGATCTGGATGCCGGGGATCTTGTCCAGCTCCGCCTGCACCGCGCGCAGCAGCTCCATCTGGCTGCGTTTGCGCTCGTTCCAGGGCTTGAGCAGCATGCCGCCGATGCCGGTCTGCACGCCGTTGTAGCCGTTGATCTGGAACGCCGAGTAGTACTCGGGGAAGGTGCGGAAGATGCTCTCGAATTGGGCCGTGTACTTGTTCAGGTAATCCAGGTTCGCGGTCTGCGGCGCGCTGCTCATGATGAACACGATGCCCTGGTCTTCCTCGGGCGCCAGCTCCTTGTGGGTGAACATCAGCAGCAGCGGGATGATCGCCAGCACCAGCGCGCCGAACACCAGCACCACCGGGCGGTTGTCCAGAGTGGAATGCAGGCTGCGCTGGTAGCGGCGCTTGAGCGCTTCGAACATCACGTCCAGGCGATGCGCCAGGCCGCTGGGGTTTTCCTCGTGGCGCAGCAGGCGCGAGCACATCATCGGCGACAGGGTCAGCGCGACTATCCCGGAAATGATCACCGCACCGGCCAGGGTGAAGGCGAACTCCTTGAACAGCGCGCCGGTCAGGCCGCTCAGGAAACCGATGGGCGCGTACACCGCGGCCAGGGTGATGGTCATGGTCACCACCGGCACGGCGATTTCCCGCGCGCCTTCGATGGCGCCCTGGAACGGTGTTTTCCCTTCCTCGATGTGGCGGTGGATGTTCTCCACCACGACGATGGCGTCGTCCACCACCAGGCCGATGGCGAGCACCATCGCCAGCAGGGTCAGCAGGTTGATCGAGTAACCCATGGCCTGCATGAAGAACAGCACGCCGATCATCGACAGCGGGATGGTCACCACCGGGATCAGCACCGAGCGGAACGCGCCGAGGAACAGGAAGACCACCACGATGACGATCAGGATGGCTTCGCCGAGGGTCTTCACCACCTCGTCGATGGACGCCTGGATGAAGCGCGTGGCGTCGTAGGCGATGGTCACCTTGAGGTTCGGCGGCAGCTGTTCTTCCAGCTCCGGCAGCTTGGCGCGGACTTCCTTGATCACGTCCAGCGGGTTGGAGCTGGGCGTGCCCTTGATGCCGATGTACACCGAGGGAATGCCGTTGAACGAGCTGACCGAGTCGTAGCTCGCCGCACCCAGCTCGACCTTCGCCACGTCGCCCATCAACACCCGGCGGTCACCGAAGGTCTTCAGCGGGATGGCGGCGAAAGCCTGCGGCGACTTGAGGTCGGTGGCGGCGTTGACGCTGGTGAGCACCAGCTCGCCCTTCACTTCGCCGGCGGCGGACAGGAAGTTGTACTTGCGCACTGCGTCATCGATGTCGCTGGCGGTGATGCCGTAGGCGGCCATCTTCACCGGGTCCAGCCACAGGCGCATGGCGAACACCTGGTTGCCGAGGATCTCCGCCTCGGAGATGCCCGGCAGGGTAGCGAGCTTGGGCTGGATCACGCGGGACAGGTAGTCGGTGATCTGCGGGTTGCTCATCTGCTCGCTGAAGAAGCTGATGTACATCAGCGCCGAGGCGTCGGCGGCTTCCTTGTCCAGCACCGGGTCTTCGGCGTCGGGTGGCAGCTGGGTCTTCACCTCGCCGATCTTCGACAGCAGCTCGGTCACCAGGCGGTCGGTATTGGCGCCGATGTGCGCGTAGATCGAGATCACCGAGTAGTTCTGCCGGCTCACCGAGGTCATGTAGTCGATGCCTTCGGCGCTGGCCAGGCTCTGCTGCAGCGGCTGGGTGATGTAGCCCTGGATGGTCTCGGCGTTGGCCCCGGCATAGAAGGTGGTGACGGTGATCAGCGCGTTCTCCATCTGCGGGTATTCGCGGATCACCAGGCGGCTGAAGGCCTGCATGCCGAGCAGGACGATCAGCAGGCTGACCACGGTGGCCAGCACGGGGCGACGGATGAACGGATCGGTAAAGGCCATGGTTCCAGTCCTTTGTCATTCGGCCTGCGCGCTATGCGGCAGCAGGCGGGGCGGCGCGTGGCCGCCGTGCAACGGTTGCGCTCAGCGGGCGTCGGCGGTGATCGCCACCGGTGTGCCGCTGTCGAGCTTGAGCTGGCCGGAGGTGACCACCTGCTCGCCGGCCTTCAGGCCTTCGAGGATCACCGCACCGCCTTCGCGACGCTCGCCGACCTTGACGAAGCGGCGCTCCACGGTCAGTTCCGGCTGGCCCTTGGCGTCGTTCACCGGCTTGCCGGCCTCGTCCTTCTTCGGCACCACCACGTACACCGAGTTGCCGTAGAGGGTGAAGGCCACCGCGGTTTCCGGCACCACCACGCGCTGCAGCTTCTCCGGCAGCTCCACCTCGATGTTGGCGAACATCCCCGGCAGCAGCTTGCCCTCGGGGTTGGCCAGGCTGGCGCGGACCTGCAGGTTGCGGGTCTGGTTGTCGACTCGCGGGCTGATCGCCTCGATGCGGCCCTCGAACTGCATCTGCGGGTACGCCGCCACGCGCACGCTGATGCGCTGACCGGTGCGCAGCAGCGGGAAGTCCTGCTCGGGCAGGAAGAAGTCCACCAGCAGCGTCGACAGGTCCTGCAGGGTGGCGATGGCGTTGCCCGGCGACAGGTAGTCGCCGACGTCCACCTGGCGGATGCCGATGGTGCCGTCGAAGGGCGCGAGGATGCGCTTCTTCGCCAGCAACGCCTTGAGCTGCGCGACCGTGGCGCTGGAGCGCGCCAGCTGGGCGGCCAGGCGGTCGTACTCGCTCTTGGAGATGGCCTGGCGGCCGACCAGGCTGCGACCGCGCTCGAACTCCACCTGGGCCAGGCCCAGGTCGGCCTCGGCGGTGTGCAGGGTGGCGGTCTCGACGTCGTTTTCCAGCTGCACCATCGGCTGGCCGGCGCGGACTTTTTGCCCGGAGATGAACAGCAGGTCGCGCACGGTGCCGGAGACTTCCGCGGTCAGGGTCACGCCCTGGTTGGCGCGCAGGGTGCCGATGGCCGGCAGCCGGCTCTGCCACTCGCGCTGCTCGGCGGCCGTGGCGGTCACGTTGACCGGCGGGCGCGGCGCGCTGAACTGGGCGATCTGCTGTTTGATGGAGAGGTATTTGGTCCCGGCGAGCGTCACCACTATAACGGCGACCACGCCGAGCATGATCAGCATGCGGCGCAACATTGTCCTGTTCCTTGGTACGTGCCTGGCGAAACACCACCACAAGTGGGTCGCCCTGCCTGGCGGCCTTCCGGATGCAGCGGCATCAGGCCCTTAAGCCGTTGATTTATGCCCCATTGCGGGGCAGAAGAGCGCACATTAGACGCAGTTCGCCTCGCCGTCAAAGGGCCCTGGTAGCAAGACGTTTCCTACGGAAAGCGAATTAGGAACTTGTAGGACGGTGCTGAAGGCGCGGCAGGAGCGGGAAAGGGGAAGCCACATCCCTGTGGCGAGTCGGCTCAGGCGCCGAGGCGGTGGGTGACGCCGCTGAGGTCGCCGGAGAGCCCGTGCAGGTGCTGGCTGGCCTGCTGGGTGCGTTGCACGTTTTCGTTGTTGGTGGTGGCGATGGCGGTGATCTCGGTGAGGTTGCGCGAGATGTCTTCGGCCACCGAGGTCTGCTCTTCCGCGGCGGTCGCGATCTGCCGGTTCATGTCGCGGATGGCTTCCACCGCCTGGGTGATGTTCTGCAGCATGCTGCCGGCCTGGGTCACCTGCTCCAGGCCTTCCTCGCTGCGGCTCTGGCCGTTCTCGATGGCGCGCACGGCGTTGAGCGCGCCGGTCTGCACGGTGTCGATGATCTGGTGGATCTCTGCGGTGGATTCGGCGGTGCGTTGCGCGAGAGTGCGTACCTCGTCGGCGACCACGGCGAAGCCACGGCCCTGTTCGCCGGCGCGGGCGGCTTCGATGGCAGCGTTGAGGGCGAGCAGGTTGGTCTGCTCGGCGATGCCGCGGATCACTTCCAGTACCTTGCCGATGCGGCCGCTGTCGGCTTCCAGGCGGCGGATCACCTCGGCGGTGCTGGAAATCTCGCTGCTGACCCGGCTGATGGTGTCGATGGTCGACTGCATCACCTGCTCGCCAGCTTGCGCATGGTGGTCGGCATCGTCGGCGGCGCGGGCAGCGTCGGCGGCGTGGCGCGCGACTTCCTGGGCGGTGGCAGACATCTCGTGCATCGCCGTGGCCACCTGGTCGGTGCGCGAGAACTGCTCGCGGGTGCCCTCGGCCATCAGGGTGGCGATGGCATTCAGCTCGCCGCTGGCGCTGTCCAGCTCGTTGGTGCTGCGCTTGAGGCGGTTGAAGGTGTCGGCGAGGAAGTCCCGCAGCGTATTGGCGGCGCGGGCCAGGCGGCCCAGTTCGTCCTGGCGGCTGGCGTCGACGCGTTCGCCGAAGTTGCCCTGGGACAGTTGGGCGATGTGCTCGATCAGCCGGGAGATCGGCCCGATCAGGTTGCGGTTGACCAACCACAGGCTGAACAGGCCGAGCAGGACACCGGCGGCGATCAGCACCAGGCTGCCGAAGATCACGGTGCTGCGGGCGCTGGCGCTGATCAGCTGCGATTGCTGGTCGGCCTGCTGGTGCAGGCTGGCGACCAGGGCGCTCATCTGTGCGCTGGCGTTGCGGTCGATGCCCTTGACCGCGGCGTCGCCGGCACGCGGTTCGCTACCGGCGGCCTTGTAGGCGGCCAGACCCTTGCGGTAGGCCTCGCCGAGCTGGCGGTGATCGTCGCGCAGCTGGCTGACCTGGCGCTGCAGCTCGGCATCGCCGGCGGCGTTTTCGTTCAGGCGCTGGAGGATGTCCTGTACCTGGCGCTCCTGTTCCTCGAACTGGCCCCAGTACTTGTCGAGGTCGGCGGGCATCTGGCCGCGCAGCAGCACGTCCTTCCAGTCCTGGACCTGGATCTTGAATGCCAGGTTGGCCTGGTCGATCAACTGCGCCGAGCGCACCGGGCCGCTGAGCAGGCCCTGGTAAGCGTTGACGCTGCCGGAAAGGAATTGGAAGCAGGCCAGTGCGACTAGTAATACGAGCAGCAGGCTGCCGCCGAGCAGAGAAAGAATCTGCGCGCGCAGGGAGGTTCGGAACATCGTGGGTACGCCTCGCGGACGTGGAGTGGGATTCGGTCAGAACAGGAATCGGCCGCGTCTGCCGCCGCATGAGCGGCAGTAGACGAGTGGTGTCGGAAGATTCTGAGGGAGCCTGGTTACGCTTCGACGGCGGCCCAGACTCGGATCAGGAAGCCAGGTGCAGGTGGTTGTCCCAGAACGCCGGCGGCAGTTGCAGCGGCTGCATGGCGATCTCGGCCTTGCGGCAGTCGTAGAGGCGGCAGCGGCCCTGTCCGGAGGTGACCACGAAGCCGTCCTTGACCGCGCCGACCCCGGCGCAGTCGGGCAGCGGAGCGTCCAGGCGCAGGGCGCCGCTGTCGAGGTCCCAGATGAAGAAGCGGTTGCCGCGCGGCGCGGTCAGCGCCACCAGGCGCAGCTCGTCGTGCACAGCCACGCTGGCGGTGTACTGGGTCATTGCCTGGCGTTGCTCGTCGGCCAGCGGGAAGGCTTGGAACGGCTGGCCCGGGCGCTTGATGGCGAGCAGATCGGCGCGCTCGTGGGCGTCGCCCATGTACTGCTGGCAGGCGACTATGGTGCCGTCGCTTGCGATGGCCAGGTGACGCACGCTGTTCATCTGCTGGGGCAGGGTTTCCTTGGAGAGCAGCGCGCCGTCGCGGCGCATCAGCACCAGGCTTGGCTCCATGGCGTCGAGGTTCATCTCGACGCGGCTCTCGGCTTCGGTGCGGATGCCGCCGTTGGCGACCACCAGGGTCTCGCCGTCGGGCAGCCAGGCCACTTCGTGGGGGCCCAGGCCGTGGGTCGGGACTTCACCGCTGTGCTGCAGGCGTTCGCCGTCAAAGCGGTACAGGCCCAGGAGGCCGCGGCCCGGATCGCTGGTGTCGTTCTCGGTGGCGTAGAGCCATTCGCCGTCCTTGTGCCAGACGCCGTGGCCGTAGAAGTGGCGGTTCGGCTGCGAGTCGATGGACTGCAGCAGGCGGCCGCTGTCGAGGTCGATCAGGTAGCTGGTGCGGCCCGGGCGGCGTGCGACGAAGAGGGCCAGCGGCCGGTGCGGATGCTGCACGATGGCGTGGCAGCGCAGGCCCACCTCGGTGGCGAACACGCAGCTGCCGTCGAGACGGTAGCCGACCGCGTAGTGCTTGCCATCCGCGTCGTCGCGGGCGGACAGCAGCAACGGCTCCTTGCCTTTGCGCGACAGCGTCCAGCCGCCGAAGGAGAGGGCGCCGAGCAGCAGGCTGCCCAGGCCGATCACGTGACGTCGCAGCATGGCGTTCACCTCGCGTTCTCAGTCGCCGTCGTTGGCGTTGAAGCCGAGCTGCACGCCCAGGGCCTTGGCCAGGTCGGTCTCGTGCAGGCGGTGGACGGTGTTCAGGCTGTCGTACAGGTCGTTGAGCTGCTTGATGCCGGCGTCATCCTTGAGCAGGTCGCCCAGCGGCTGCTTGAGCGCGGCGAACTTGCCGTGAACCTCGGCATAGGCGGCGTCGATCTTGCCGGCCAGCTCCTTCTGCTCGCTCGGCAGCAGGCCGCGCAGGCCCTTGCCGTCGGTGCCTTTCCACAGCGCCTCGGCGCCGTTGAGGCTCGATTCCAGGCTGGCGAGGGAGGTGTCGCTGCGCCAGTTCTCGGCCTGGAAGGGCTGCGGGATGCCCTTGCTCTGGCGGCCCAGCGGCGTGCCGAGTTTCTTCTTCAGCAGGTCGAGGCCGGTGACCTGCACGCGCAGCATCTCGGCAATGGCCTCATGGGCGTCGGCATAGCGCGCGTTGGGGAACTTGCTCATCTGCGCGAGGGTGCCGTTGTCGGCCTTCCAGCGGGTCAGGATGTCTTCGGCCAGGGCCTGCTGGTGCGCGCCGATGGCTTCCAGCAGCGGGCAGTAGCGCGCCTTGGTGGCGGCGTCGGCGAGGTCGATCTTGGCGTCGAAGAGGATGTATTCGTAGGCGGTCAGGCCCTGCACCACGACGCTGGACTTGGCCAGGCCGGCCGGGTCGATCTGCGGGTTGTCGTTGAGCAGTTGCTCGACCTGGCGAGCGACCAGGTTCTTCTTGTCGGGGTAGAACTGGATCTGCCAGGCCCGGTTGCCTTCGGCCAGCGGCCCGATCAGCAGTGGCTGCAGCTCGGCCCAGGCCTTCTGCGCGGCGACGAAGTCGGCACGCGCCTTGGCCAGGTCTTCCTTGCCCTGGCAGAACGCCAGCGCGCTGGAGGCCAGCGCGCGGTCGGCGTCGACCCAGCGCCCATAGGCCGGGAGGATGACCTGCTGCGCCAGCGCGGCGCTGGTGGTCGCCTGCGGGTCCTGCGGCGAGCAGGCGCCGAGGGCGATGGCAAGGCTGGTGAGCAGTAGTCGGGGGCGGAACATGGTCGGCTCCTTAGAGTGAATTCAGGAATTCCAGCAGGGCGCTGCGCTGCTCGGCGTCGAAGGCCAGTACGCGCTGCTTGGCGGCTTCGGCTTCGCCGCCATGCCAGAGCACGGCTTCGAGCAGGTTGCGGGCGCGGCCGTCGTGGAGGAACTGGGTGTGGCCGTTGACCGCCTGGGTCAGGCCGATGCCCCACAGGGGCGCAGTGCGCCAGTCGCGGCCGCTGGCGAGGAATTCCGGGCGGTTGTCGGAGAGGCCTTCGCCCATGTCGTGCAAGAGCAGGTCGCTGTACGGGCGGATGACCTGGTTGGCGAGCTCCGGCTCGGCAGCGTCGGCGTCGGTGGTGAACTTGGGAATGTGGCAGGCGGCGCAGCCGGCTTCGTGGAACAGTGCCTTGCCAGCCAGCACCTGCGGGTCGTCGACCATGCGCCGCGCCGGCACCGCGAGGTTGCGGGTGTAGAACAGGATCGGGTCGAAGATATTGCGGGTGACCTCGGGCTTGCCGCCGTCGATGGCTTCGCGGCAGGCGGTCTGGGTCTCGGTGCAATCGTCGTGGGGCAGGCGGTCGCTGGTCAGGCCCATGTCGCTGGCGAAGGCATGGGCATTCTGCTGCGGCACGCTCGGTTGCCCGGCCTTCCAGCCGAAACGGCCGAGCACGGTCTTCTGTGCCGCATCGTCCCAGACCCGGTTGGCGCGCCCGCGGATGCCGTCGCCATTCAGATCCTTGGGATCGGCATTGGCCAGGATCGCCACTTCGGGAATGGCTTCCAGCAAGCCCAGGCCGATCATTGGCGGGGCGACGCGGGCGGAGAACATAGTGTCGGGGTGCATCGGCCCGTAGCCGAGACGGGTAATGCGCAGGATCGGTTTGCGCAGCTCGACCTCGGTGCCATCGGCGAAAGTCACCGTCTGCGGCTCGTAGTCCACCCGCACGCGGGCTTCCGGAACCACGCCGGGAATGGCCGCGTCCTGCAACTGGCCGCCGTACACCGGCTCGGGCACCACGCCCAGGCGCTGCAGGGTCGCTGCGTCGCCGGCGGCGGCGGGAATCGACAGGCGCACCAGCATGGATACCGCGTTGATGTCGTTCGGCCCCGGTGGATGACCACGGCCGTCCTTGATGTGGCAGTTCTGGCAGGCGTTGGTGTTGTACAGCGGACCCAGACCGTCGCGCGCCGTGGTGGTCGAAGGGGCGATGACCCAGGGATTGCGGAAGAAGCTGTTGCCGACGCTGAAGTCCAGACGGCGGCTCGGCGCGAGGTTCGCCGCCGGCATCGAGAAGGCGTTGTGGTCGTTCTGGAACAGGGTGCCGGCACCACCGGAAAGGGCTTCGCCAGGCTCGGCCTCTGCCTTGGGCTGGTCCGGCTTGCAACCGGCAAGGGCGAGCGCGGCGAGCAGCGGAACCAGGAGCAGGGGGCGTGGACGGCGATACATCGGAGCGATCCAGGTGGGTGAAGTGGGCGGCAATCTTAGCAGTTGGGCAAACTCAAATACGAAAAATTTCTATTTGCCGTTGGCGCTTCGAAAAACGCCAAGGCCCCGAGTGCCGGGGCCTTGGCGCGTACCGGAGACTGCTGCGGCCAGGGGCCGCAGCGTCGTGGCGGTCGATCAGAACTGGTGATCGGCGTTGTCCGGCTTGAGGTCCTGGATGCCCAGGGCCGCGGCGGCTTTCTCGATCGAACCGGTCTGCTTGACCAGCGAGGCGATGGCGTCGCGGATGATCTTGTGGTCGGCCTCGTCGGCCGGGGCGATCATCTGGTCGAAGTGCACGCCGTCTTTCTCCGCGCGGTCGACGATGGCCTGCATCTTCGCCTGGGTGCCGTCGAGGTCGGCCTTCAGGGTGTCATTGGCCTGGGCGTCGGCCTTGGCCACCAGGTCGGACAGGCTCGGGCCTTTCACTACGCTGCCATCCACGCGCTTGTACTCGCCCAGGTAGACGTTACGGATGCCGGCGGCATCGAAGTACAGGGTGTGGTGGGTGTTGTCGCTGAAGCAGTCGTGTTCGTCTTCGGTGGAGTTGGCTTCCAGGGCCACTTTCATGCGCTCGCCGGCCAGCTCGCCGAGGGACAGGCTGCCCATGCCGAAGAACATCTTGCGCAGGTTGGTGGACGCGTTGTCGGCCTCCAGCTTGGCGCGGTAGTTATCGGCCACGCCGGATTTCCAGTTGCCGACCATCTCTTCGAGGCTGGACACCAGCAGGTCGGTGGCGGCCTTCAGGTAGGCGGCGCGACGGTCGCAATGGCCGTTGGTGCAGTCCTTGCCTTGGGCGTAGTCGGTGTACGGACGGTTGCCGGCGCCGGGGTTGCTGCCGTTCAGGTCCTGGCCCCAGAGGAGGAACTCGATGGCGTGGTAGCCGGTGGCGACGTTGGCTTCGGAGCCGGCGACTTCGTTCAGGCTGGCCAGCTTCTCGCCGGTGATTTCCTTCACGTCGATCTTGTCTTCGCCGACCTGGATCTCGGTGTTGGCGATGATGTTGGCGCTGGCGGCCGGGTTGCCCTCGGCGTGCTGGTAGTCCTTGGCGACGTAGTCGATCAGGCCTTCATCCAGCGGCCAGGCATTGATCGCGCCTTCCCAATCGTCGACGACCTTGTTGCCGAAGCGGAAGGCTTCGCTCTGCGAGTAGGGGACGCGGGCGGCCAGCCAGGCTTCGCGGGCGGCTTTCAGGTTGGCTTCGCTGGGCTTGGCGATCAGCGCGTCGACGGCGGTCTGCAGGGCCTTGGCGGTGCTCAGGGAGTCGCCGTACACGGCTTCGGCGATATCTGCGTAGTTCTTCACTACCGCCTTGACCGCTGCCTCGTCGGCCTTGATCGCCGGCGCTGCGCTCTGTGTGCTGGCCGCGGGCGCGGCTGCTTGGGCGGCGGCTTCTTTCTTGTCGTCGCCGCAGCCGGCGAGAGAGATGGCAATGGCCAGCAGGCTGGCAGTTGCCCAGGGCATACGAGTCATGACGGGATCCTTTGCATGGAAATGGCGCGAAATGGGGAGCGCAAACGAAAGCGGCAACATAATGCGAAAGATTTGCATTTTTGAAAAGCCACAATTGCGTTTGGCCATGCCACTGGCCGGCAGGGATCAGCGTCGTTCGATGGAGGGGGGGCTTCCGGCGGCTTCGGCCAGGCGTCGCGCCTGCTTCAGGTAGAGGGTCAGCTCGCGGGCGGGCAGCGGCTTGCTGTAGAGGTAACCCTGACCCTCGTGGCAACCCTGGGCGATGATGTAGGCCTCCTGCTCGACGGTCTCCACGCCTTCGGCGATGACCTGCATGCCGAGGCTTTTGCCGAGCTGGATGATGGCGCGGACGATGGTGGCGTCGTCGTCGTCCTGCAGCAGGTCCTGCACGAAGCTCTTGTCGATCTTGATCTTGTCCAGCGGCAGGCTCTTCAGGTAGCTGAGCGAGGAGTAGCCGGTACCGAAGTCGTCGATGGCGATCAGTGCGCCGGCGCGGCGCAGGCTGAGCAGGTGCTGGGCGGCGGTGGAAATGTCTTCCATCAGGCCGGTTTCGGTGACTTCCAGTTCCAGTGAGCGCGGCGGCAGGCGGTGGATCTGCAGGAAGTTGCTGACCACGCGCGGCAGGGCGCTGTGGCGTAGCTGGATGGTCGACAGGTTGACGGCCATGCGCAGGTCGTCGAAGCCCTGGTCATGCCATTCGCGCAGTTGCCGGCAGGCCTGGTCGAGCACCCACTCGCCGATGGCGAAGATGCTGCCGTTCTGCTCCGCCAGCGGGATGAACAGGTCCGGTGCGACCCAGCCCTGGGTCGGGTGCTGCCAGCGCAGCAGGGCCTCGACGCCGACCACCCGGTGGTCGCGGTAGTCCACCTGCGGTTGGTAGACCAGGTGCAATTCGTCGCGGGACAGGGCGTCGCGCAGGTCCTTCTCGAGCTCGCGGCGGCGGCGCATCTCGCTGTCGACGCTGGCGATGTAGAACTGGTAGCGGTTGCGCGAGCGAGTCTTGGCCAGGGTCATGGTCTGCTCGGCTTTCTGCAGCAGCTTCTCGGTGCTCTCGCCGTCTTCGGGGTAGAGGGTGATGCCGATGGTGGCGCGCAGCTGGACCGACTGCTGGTCGAGCTGGAAGGGCTGCTCGAGGTCGTCGAGGATCCGTTGCGCCAGTTCCGCCGCCTCGTAGGGTTGCTCGATGTCGGCCTGGATCAGGGTGAACTGGTCGCCGCCCAGGCGAGCCAGGGCGCCGAGATTGGCGCTGTGGGCGCGCAGGCGGTCGGCGAGGGCGATCAGCAACTGGTCGCCGAACTGATAGCCGTGCTGCTCGTTGATGCCCTTGAAGTCGTCCAGGCCCAGGCACAGCACGGCCACGCGGTGCTCCAGGCGGCCGGCGTCGGAGAGGATCTGGTCCAGGCGCTGCTGCAGCAGCTTGCGGTTCGGCAGGCCGGTGAGGAAGTCGTACTGGGAGATGCGCAGCAGGCTGTCCTCGGCTTCGCGGCGCAGGTGGCCGTTGCGCTCGATGGATTCCAGCAACTGGTTGGCGGTGTTGATCCACAGGCCGAGCTCGTTCTGCTCGTGGCCTTGAAGCATGGGCAGCTTGTGCTCGCCGGGGCGGTCGGGGTTGATGCTCGACAGGTTGTCGATGATCCGCCAGAGCGGTTTGGTCAGCAGCCAGTGGTAGACCAGGAACAGCACCAGGGCCATGGCCAGGGCGCGGAGAATGCCGGAGATGAAAATGATGATCGAGGTGACGACGAAGTCCTGGCCGTAGGGGGCGGTGTCCAGGGTGATCTTCAGGTCGCCGTAGTACTCGCCCGGGTCGCCGCGGCCGACCAGGCGGATCGAATAGTGCTGCTCGGGGCCGAGGATGGGGTCGGTGAGCCAGCGGGTCGGGCTGTCCAGCAGCGGGCGGGACTTCTCCGCCAGCATGGGTTCGTCGGGGTGGCCGATGGCGGCATAGCGCACGGCCTCGTGCTGGAACAGGCCTTCGAGGACCTGCATCGCCATGTCGCGGTCGAGACTGTAGACCGCCTGGGTCGAGGGGTCGCGGACCATGGCCAGGATGCGTTGGGCATCGGAATGCACGGCCTGGCGGGCCTTGTAGGCATCGAAGACGATCTGTGCGCAACTCAGGACGACGCCGACCACCAACGCCGCGAGCAGAACTACGCGCAGCAGCTTCAGTGAGAGTCGGTGCCGGGGGTCCAGTTTCAAGGTGCTGCTTTCCTTGTGCATCGCCATCCGGCGAGAGACTGGTCTGAGTATTGGCAAACGGCGCTTTGACGTCAAAGGGCCATCACATGTTTTCTTGACGACGTCGACTTTCAGGTTAGCTGACAGCGGTCGCGCCGGTGCAGAAAACAGAAACCCGGCACAGGGCCGGGTTTCCGCTGGAGCAGTGAAGGTATCAGGCAGCGAAGTTCTGCGCTACGTAGTCCCAGTTCACCAGGTTCCAGAACGCTTCTACGTACTTCGGACGCAGGTTGCGGTAGTCGATGTAGTAGGCGTGTTCCCATACGTCGCAGGTCAGCAGCGGGGTGTCGCCGCTGGTCAGCGGGCAGCCGGCGCCGATGGTGCTGGCCAGGGCCAGGGAGCCGTCGGCCTTCTTCACCAGCCAGCCCCAGCCGGAACCGAAGGTGCCGACGGAAGTCTTGGTGAACTCTTCCTTGAACTTGTCGAAGGAACCGAAGGCGGCGTTGATGGCATCAGCCAGGGCGCCGGTGGGCTGGCCACCGCCGTTGGGGCTCAGGCAGTTCCAGTAGAAGGTGTGGTTCCACACTTGGGCCGCGTTGTTGAAGATGCCGCCGGAAGAGGTCTTGACGATGTCTTCCAGGCTCTTGCCTTCGAATTCGGTGCCGGGGACCAGGTTGTTCAGGTTCACGACGTAGGTGTTGTGGTGCTTGTCGTGGTGGTATTCCAGGGTTTCCGCCGAAATGTGCGGCTCAAGGGCATTCTTCGCGTAAGGCAGCGGCGGCAATTCGAAAGCCATGGTGTCTCTCCTTCTTCCTCAGGTCTGGGCTAGCGCGGCGAACGCGCGACCGGTACACGGGGCCGGTTCGGTGGGTGTCGCGGCATCCGTGCGTAGCGCTCCGCAACGATGAGCGAAGTGCGCGCCGGGTGCGTCCAGCCGGCCTAGCTAGCTGGCGCCGCGAACGTCGGATCATAGCACCGGCCCCCCGGCATATCCACGCAGCAACTGTAGGGGCAAACGCCCCGGCAGCGGCCTTGCGTGGCATTCGCGAAGTATCGGCGGGCAAGCATGACAAAGCGTCGTGCGTGTGCCCGCCGTGTTCAGTTGGCGAGCACCAACTGGCTGGCCATGCCCAGCATCATCACCGCGACCATCAGGTCGACCAGGCGCCAGGTGGTCGGCCGCGCCAGCCAGGGCGAGAGCCAGGCGGCGCCGAGGGCGAGGGTGAAGAACCACAGCAGCGAGGCGCTGGCGGCACCCATGGCGTAGGCGCCGGGCGCGGCCTGCTGGGCGCCGAGGGAGCCGATCAGCAGTACGGTATCGAGGTACACGTGCGGGTTCAGCAAGGTCACCGCCAGCGCCGCCATCAGCACTGCGCGGCGCGAGCGTGGCCCGGTTTCGCTGGCTTCGGCCATGGCCTGGGGGGAAAGGGCGCGGTGCAGCGCCTTGAACCCGTACCAGACGAGGAAGATCACGCCGCCCCAGCGCGCGATGGCGAGCAGCGTAGGGTTCTCCGCCAGGATCCGCGCCAGGCCGAACACCCCGGCGCTGACCAGGATGGCGTCGCACAGCACGCAGAGCAGGGCCACCGACAGGTGATGCTCGCGACGCAGGCTCTGCGCCAGGACGAAGGCGTTCTGCGCGCCGATGGCGATGATCAGCCCTGCTGCCATCAGCAGCCCGTTCAGGTAGCTCTGCCACATGTTCAGGCCCTCTCTTCGGCGGACAGGCGCCGCAGCACTTCGACGGCCGGCGCGCCGTCGCGGTGGGCGACGAACAGGTGATCGTGGAAGTAGCCGGCGATGACATTGCAGCTGATCCCTGCCTCGGCGAGCGCGCCGGCGACGGCAGCGGTCAGCCCCACGGCCTGAAGCGCCGAATGCACTTCGAGGGTCAGCCAGGCGGCGACGTAGTCGTAGGCCAGGTCCAGGCGCTCGGCCTCGGCGCGAGGGAGGATCAGCGTCAGTCCTTCGCGCTCGCGGAAGCTGCCGATCACTTCGGCGTCGGCTGGTATCTGCGTGCCGGGCAGGGTGCAGAACACGTATTCGCCGGGATTGAGCACCGGCTTCATTTCGCGCAGCAGCGCGGAAAGGGAGGTTTCGCCAGCCATGGGAGCGGCTCCTTCAGGGGCTATCGAGCGGGAATGCTGGCCAGTCTGAGGGGTTCGTCTGTATAAGAAAAACGAATCATGGTTATGACGCATTAGGAATTCTGATCATGTTCGACTACAAGTTGCTGGCGGCGCTCGCCGCCGTGGTGGAGCAGGGCGGTTTCGAGCGGGGCGCCCAGGCGCTGGGGTTGTCGCAGTCGGCCATTTCGCAACGGATCAAGCTGCTTGAAGCGCGCGTCGGCCAGCCGGTGCTGGTGCGTGCGGCGCGGCCGCAACCGACGGAGTTGGGGCGCCGCCTGCTCAACCATGTGCAGCAGGTGCGTTTGCTCGAAGGCGATCTGCAGCAATGGGTGCCGGCGTTGGACGAAGGCGGCTCGCCCGAGCGCCTGCGCCTGGCATTGAACGCCGACAGCCTGGCGACCTGGTGGGCCGGTGCGGTCGGCGCCTTTTGCGCCGAGCGGCGGGTGTTGCTCGACCTGGTGGTGGAAGACCAGGAAGTCGGCCTCAAGCGCATGCGTGCGGGCGAAGTGGCCGGCTGCGTCTGCGGCAGTCCGCGACCTGTAGCTGGAGCACGCAGCGAAGCGCTGGGCGCCATGCGCTATCGCGGCCTGGCCAGCCCGGCTTTCATTGCCCGGCATTTCCCCGACGGCGTGCGCCCCGAGGCCCTGCTACGGGCACCGGCCATCGTCTACGGCCCGGACGACCAATTGCAGCACCGCTACCTGGCCGAGTTGGGCGTGGATGGACGCTTCCTTTATCACCTGTGCCCTTCTTCGGAGGGCTTCGTGCGCATGACTTGCGGCGATCTCGGCTGGGGCCTGGTTCCCGAACAGCAGGTTCGCGGCGAGCTGGCGCGTGGCGAGTTGGTCGACTTGCTGCCGGGGCGGGTGATCGACGTGCCGCTCTACTGGCACCACTGGCGCAATGGCGGCGAATTGCTCGGTGCGCTCACCGACCACCTGCTGCGCCATGCGCCCGAGCAACTGGTGCCCATCGCTGGCGATTGAGGCTCGCAAGGACGTCGATCTGGCGTGCGCGGCCAGAGTCATGGAGCCTGCGGCCTGCTAGATTCGGCGCACAACAAATACAAGGGGGTGCGTGCATGAAGATTCTGGTGACCGGAGCCAGCGGGTTCATCGGTGGACGTTTCGCTCGTTTCGCCCTGGAGCAAGGCCTGGCGGTGCGGGTCAACGGCCGCCGTGCCGAGGCGCTGGAGCCCCTGGTCAAGCGCGGCGCGGAGTTCATGCCGGGCGACCTGAACGACCCGGCACTGGTGCGCCAGCTATGCGCGGGAGTGGACGCGGTTGTGCATTGTGCCGGCGCGGTCGGCGTGTGGGGGCCATTGGAGTCGTTCCGCCAGGCCAACGTGGTGATGACCGAATCCATCGTCGAAGCCTGTCTGAAGCAGGGCGTGCGGCGCCTGGTGCACCTGTCTTCCCCTTCGATCTATTTCGATGGCCAGGCGCATGTCGGTATCACCGAGGCGCAGGTGCCGACCCGCTTCGCCAACCACTACGGCTCGACCAAGTACGAGTCCGAGAAAGTCGCCCTCGGCGCCGCCGAGTTCGGCCTGGAGGTCTTGGCGCTGCGTCCGCGCTTCGTCACCGGCGCCGGCGACACCAGCATCTTCCCGCGGCTGATCGCGGCGCAGCGCAAGGGCAAGCTGAAGGTCATCGGCAACGGCTTGAACAAGGTCGATTTCACCAGCATCCAGAACCTCAACGACGCCCTGTTCAGCGCGCTGCTGGCCACCGGGCCGGCACTCGGCCAGGCCTACAACATCAGCAACGGCCAGCCGATTCCGCTGTGGGATGTCGTCAATTACGTGCTGCGCCGCCTCGATCTACCACCTGTGAAAGGACACATGCCATACCCGCTGGCGTACACGGTGGCGGCTATCAGCGAAGGCGTCAGCTACCTCAAGCCCGGCCGACCGGAGCCGACCCTGACGCGCATGGGCATGGCGGTGCTGGCCAAGGACTTCAGCCTGGATATCAGCCGCGCCCGGCAGTTCCTCGACTACGACCCGCGCGCCAGCCTGTGGGATGCGCTGGACGAGTTCTGCGACTGGTGGAAACAGAAGGGGGCGCAGGGCGTATAACCGTTCGCGGTTATACGCCGATACACCTACCTCGAAGCGCGGGCGCCCCCGCGCAGCGGCCCCGAATACTGTTGCTCGCTGCCGCCCTGCGTAGGCAGGAAGCTCGGCTCCTGCACCACCCGCGACAGTCTTACGCCGCTGAGTTCGCTCAAGCGCTGGCCCAGCTCGCGGGTGCTCTCCTGGGCGGAGGTCTCGCAGGCACGCAGCATCAGCGTAACGGCATCGGTTTGCTGGAACTGGATGTCCAGCGCCTGTTCTTCGCGCAGACGGCGGCGCAGTTCGCGCATGCAGTCCAGGATGGCCTTGTTGAATTCGATCACCCAACTCCCTCCCCGCAGATAGCGCCCCTGTGGCGCCGGCAAGGAGGCGGAGCAAGGCATATGCCATAGTGTCTAGTGGCCAGTGTTTTCGCGGTCTGGCGGGAACCTCCGGGCCTGCGCCGTGGTCTGTGCCGCTGCGAAAACGCGCCGCCACGGTGCGCCGCGCTCCCCGATGGCGCGATGCCATGGCGTCGGCGCGAACGGATATACTGCGCTCCTGCGCAGGCGCCAAGCCGCTTCCCCACAGGTTCTTTCCATGCGTAACGATACGTTCGACGAATTCGACAATGTTCCCAGCTTGACCACCGATGCCGCCGACCGCGAGGAGTTCGACCACCATCCGCGTCGCGTCTACGAGTCCGATGGCAAGCGCCTTGCGCCCGAGCCCAAGCCGCGCGGCGGCAGCACCGGTCCGCTGTGGGCACTCGTCGCGGCCATGGCCATCGCCCTGGGCGGCGTGGCCTGGTGGAGCCACCAGCAGCTGACGCTGATGGAGCAGCAACTGATCGCCACCCAGGAGAGCTTCGCCAAGATCAGCGAAGAAGCCTCCGGGCGCCTGGACGACATCCGCGGCAAGTTCGTTTCCAGCGAGTCGTCGGTCACCGCCGACCGCGAACAGCTCAAGCTGCAGGTCAAGCAGCTGCAGGGCAAGCTCAGCGAACAGGCGCGCCAGCAGCAGGCATCGCTGACCCAGATCGACGGCCAGCAGGCCAAGCGTCTCGACCAGCTCGGTAACGAGCTCAAGGCTCAACAGCAAAGCGCCGCGCAACTGATCGCACAGCTTGACGCCAAGCTCAAGGCGCTTTCGGACGAGCAGGGCAAGGTCAAGGGCCTGCAGGGTGACCTGGCCAGCGCCAACGAGCAGATCAAGAGTCTTAGCAGCGAAGTCGCCGCGCTGAAGAAGCAGGGCAACCAGGCCGAGTCGATCAAGAGCATCCAGGACGACCTGCTGGTGCTGCGCAGCGAAGTTGAAAGCCAGCCCAAGCAGAACGCGCAGGGCGCCAGCACTGCCGAGTTCGATGCCTTCCGCAGTCAGGTGATGCGCAACATCAACACCTTGCAGGCGCAGGTGCAGAACCTGCAGCGCCAGCTCACGGGTGGCCAGGCGCAGTAAACGCTGACTGAGCGCTGAATTGAAAAGGCCCCCGATTGCCTGGCAACCGGGGGCCTTTCTCTTTATGGGCTAGTGCCGCCGCTTACAGGCGCGGGTAGTCCAGGTAACCGACCGCGCCCTTGGCGTAGAAGGTTTCCGGGCGCGGCTCGTTCCACGGCGCGTCGGTGCGCAGGCGGGTGACCAGGTCCGGGTTGGCGATGAACGGGATGCCGAAGGACACCGCGTCGGCCTTGCCGCTGGCCAGCCATTCGCTCGCGCTGGCCTTGGTGAAGCGCTCGTTGGCGATGTACGGGCCGCCGAAGATTTCCTTCAGTTTCGGGCCGATGCTGTCCGGGCCTTCCTTCTCGCGGGTGAAGATGAAGGCCACGCCGCGCTTGCCCAGCTCGCGGGCCACGTAGCCGAAGGTGCCCAGCGGATCGGAGTCGCCCATGTCGTGGGAGTCCATGCGCGGCGCCAGGTGCACGCCGACGCGACCGGCGCCCCAGACCTCGATGGCGGCATCGGTGACTTCCAGCAGCAGGCGCGCGCGGTTCTCGACCGAGCCACCGTACTGGTCGGTGCGCTGGTTGGTGCTGCTCTGCAGGAACTGGTCGAGCAGGTAGCCGTTGGCGCCGTGGATCTCCACGCCGTCGAAGCCGGCGGCCTTGGCGTTCTCGGCGCCCTGGCGGTAGGCCTCGACGATGTCGGCGATCTCTTCGGTCTCAAGGGCGCGCGGGGTGACGAACTCCTTCACCGGGCGCACCAGGCTGACGTGGCCGGCCGGCTTGATGGCGCTCGGCGCCACCGGGGTTTCGCCGTTCAGGTACAGCGGGTCGGAGATACGGCCGACGTGCCAAAGCTGCAGCATGATGCGGCCGCCGTTGGCGTGGACCGCCTTGGTCACGTTGCTCCAGCCACGCACCTGGTCGTCGGACCAGATGCCGGGGGTGTCGGGGTAGCCGACGCCCAGCGGGGTCACCGAGGTGGCTTCGCTGAGGATCAGGCCGGCATCGGCGCGCTGCGCGTAGTACTCGGCCATCAGCGCGTTGGGCACGCGGCCTTCGTCGGCGCGGCAACGGGTCAGCGGGGCCATGATGATGCGGTTGGGCAGTTGCAGGTCGCCAAGTTGGATCGGGTCGAAGAGCGTAGTCATTGGGGGATGCTCCGGTACGGGGTGTGCGTTGGGTTCAGTCGAGAACGGGTTGTGCTTGGTTGGGCTTGCCGCTGAAGGCGAACATCACGGCGATCAGCGCGAGTACAGCGAGGACGGCGGCGGCCAGCGGCACGCGGGTCAGGCCCAGGCCGTGGTCGATGACGCTGCCGCCGACCCAGGCGCCGACGGCGTTGCCGACGTTGAAGGCGCCGATGTTCAGGGTGGCTACCAGGTTCGGTGCGGCCTGGCCGACACGCACCACGTTGACCTGCAGGGCCGGTACGGCGGCGAAGGCGGCCGCGGCCCAGATGAACAGGGTGATTTCCGCGGCGAGCAGCGAATGGCTGGTCCAGCTGAGCACTGCCGAGACCACCGCCATGGCAGCGAACACGCCGGCCAGGGTGGTGCCCAGGCGCCAATCCGCCAGGCGGCCGCCGAGGATGTTGCCGAAGGTCAGGCCCAGGCCGATCAGCACCAGGGTCCAGGTCACGCCGCGCGGCGATACGCCGGTGACGTCACCGAGCAGCGGTGCGACGTAGGTGAAGAGGGCGAAGACCGCGGCGGAGAACAGCACGGTGGTGCCCAGCGCCAGCCACAGCGAGCCGCTGCGCAGGGCCGCTGCCTCCTGGCGCAGGTCGACCGCTTCTTCGTCGTGACCGGCCGGCAGGACGCGCCACAGGCCGATCAGGGCGAGTACGCCGAGGCCGGTGACCACCCAGAAGGTCGAGCGCCAGCCGGCGGCCTGGCCGAGGGCGGTGCCCAGCGGCACACCTAGCACGTTGGCCAGGGTCAGACCGGTGAACATCAGGGCTACAGCGGAGGCCTTGCGGTTGGCCGGCACCAGGCTGGCGGCGACTACCGAGCCGATGCCGAAGAAGGCTCCGTGGCAGAGCGAGGTGACGATGCGCGCCAGCATCAGCATGTCGTAGCCGGCGGCGACGGCGCAGAGCAGGTTGCCGAGGATGAACACGCCCATGAGCATCAGCAGGGCACGCTTGCGCGGCAGCTTGGCGGTGAGCAGCGCCATGATCGGCGCGCCGATGGCGACGCCGAAGGCATAGCCGCTGACCAGCCAGCCGGCGGTGGGAATGGATACGCCGAGGTCGCCAGCGACATCGGGCAGCAGGCCCATGATGACGAATTCCGTGGTGCCGATGGCAAACGCGGACAAGGCGAGGACGAGAAGCGATGTAGGCATGCGCCTGCTCCTGGAAACGAGTGGGATGTGTAGGCAGTTGGCTGTAGTTACAGCGCTTCGCTCAGATGGCGGACATAGGCCTGGATGGTTTCTTCGTTGCGTCTGAAGAAGTGCCACTGGCCGACTTTTCTGCTGGTCACCAGGCCGGCGCGCTGGAGGGTGGCCAGATGCGCCGAGACGGTGGATTGCGACAGCCCGGTGCGCTGGTCGATCTTCCCGGCGCAGACCCCGATGTCGAACGGCTGGTGCTCCTGTTCGTCGAAGAAGCGCTCCGGGTCCTTCAGCCAGCGCAGGATGTCGCGCCGCACCGGGTGGGCCAGGGCCTTGAAGATCTCGTCGAAGTCGGGCGTGTCGTTCATGTCGGGGGCTTCGTGTGTATCGCTTGGGAACGAACTATATATCGGAGAAAAACGATATGAATTCGTTTGGGCCGATACTGATCATCGACCCGCTTGATAGTAGCCATCGACAAGGCAGTCTGTAGGAGCGAGCTTGCTCGCGAAGCTCTTTGGACCAGAGCTGTTCGCGAGCAAGCTCGCTCCTACGACGATTTCCTACATTCGCGCTAAGCTCGGCCCATGAACTACCTAGCCCACCTCCATCTCGGCGGCTCGCAACCCGCCCAATTGCTCGGCAGCCTCTACGGCGATTTCGTCAAGGGACCGCTCGCCGGGGCCTGGCCGGCTGACATCGAGGCTGCCATCCGGCTGCATCGGCGCATCGATGCCTTCACCGATACCCATCCGCTGATCCACGCCGCCAAGGCGCGCTTCCCCAGCGAGCGGCGGCGCATGGCCGGGGTGCTGCTGGACGTCTTTTTCGACCATTGCCTGGCGCGTGACTGGGAGCAGTTCAGCGACGAGCCGCTGAATGCGTTCACCGGGCGCGTCTATGGTGTATTGAGCCGTACGCCGGCATTGCCCGAGCGCCTGGCGCGCATCGCCCCGCGCATGGCCGCGCAGGATTGGCTGGGCAGCTATCGCGACTTCGTCGTGCTGCAGGACGTGGTGCAGGGCATGGCCCGGCGCCTGTCGCGGCCGGCGCTGCTGGATGGCGCCTGGGGCGAGCTGCAGGGACTGTACGAGCCGCTCAGCGTGGATTTCCGCGAGTTCTACCCGGCGCTGCTGGCGCATGTGCGGACGCTGGAGGATTTCGCCGCGGATCGACCATGACTTGATATGCATCAAGCGACCGCAGGCGCAGAAGAGATGCAATAACCCTCGACGACGGAAAGAGGAGGTGGAGCATGTTGAGATCATTGATGATTGCCACGGACCTGTCCCAACGCTCGGAGAAAGCTCTGCAGCGAGGGGCCGCGCTGGCCAAGCGCTTCGGTTGCCCGTGGACCCTGCTTCACGTGGTGGATGAGGACCAGCCCACGAACCTGGTCGAGCAGGAAGGCACCCAGGTGCGCTTGATCCTCGAAGCGCGTCTGGTCGAGCTGACCACCCTGGGTGGCAGTTGCCCGCGCATCCGTGTCGAGGTGGGCGATCCGAACCAGAAGATCGTCGCCTGCGCGCTGGAAGAGGATGCCGACCTGCTGTTGGTGGGCAGCCATCGCAAGAGCCTGCTGCGCGACATCTTCGTCGGCACCACGGTCGAACGCGTGCTGCGCAGCGGTCGGCTGCCGGTGCTGATGGTCAACCAGCCGGCCGAGCGCGACTACCGCGACCTGCTGCTGGCGCTGGACACGTCGCCCGCTTCGGCCAATGCGGTGCACGTCGCCGAACGCCTGGGTCTGCTGCAGGGGGCGGTGTGCCGTGGCGTCTATGCCTTCAGCCCGCTGGCCAAGGGCATGATGCAGTACTCGGGCGTCAGCGAGGAGCGCATCGACGAGTTCGTCGGCACCGAGACTCGGCAGGCGGTGGACGAGCTCAAGGCGTTCATCCGTGAGCAACAACTGGAGCCCCTGATCGACGAGCAACTGGTCGCGGTCGGCCTGCCGGGCAATGTGCTCGAGCGCATGGTCGGCAAGCATCGGCCGGACCTGCTGGTGATGGGAACCCGGGGGATGGGCGGGATCAAGCGAGCACTGATCGGCAGTGTTGCCGACTACGCCCTGCGCGAACTGGATTGCGACATCCTGGTCGTGCCGCCGCTAGCCGGCGATTGATTCGGCGCTGCGGAATCGTCCGTCGTTGCCCGGAAAGCACAGCGCCCGCTGCAAGGCGGGCGCTTTCTTTCCAGTCGATGACCGGCCTTCCGTGGCCTGGATCGGGGCAGAACCTGCCCGCCGTGGTGCGCGGCAGGTTCGATTCTTCTCTCAGGCAGCCATTTCCAGCGGCTGCGCGACTTCCCCGTAGATCACCTGACCGATGGCTGCGCGCGCCTGTTGAGCCAGCTGCGCACGGCTGCGCCCGAAGCTCGGCAACGGTTCGAGCAGGTGGATTTCCACCGTGCCGCGGTCGTTGCGGAACAGCCGCAGCAGGTGGCTGAGCAGGTCGTCGTCGCCGATGAAGGGCGCCAGGTTGCAGGGTTCGCCATTGCGCAGGTAGCGCAGGGCGACCGGCTGCAACGGCACGCCGGCGTCGATGGCGCCGGACAGCAGGCGCCCATGGAAGGTGCGCAGGCCGCTACCGTCGGTGGTGGTGCCTTCCGGGAAGATCAGCGTCGAACGACCCATCATCAGTGCGCCGGCGATCTGCTGGCCGAGGTTCGCGCTGTCGCCCGAGCCGCGGCGAATGAACAGCGTGCCGGCCTTCTCGGCGAGCCAACCGGCCACCGGCCATTGGCGCACTTCGGCCTTGGACAGGAAGGTCATCGGCGCCAGCGCGCCGAGCAGGGGAATGTCGACCCAGGACACATGGTTGCTGACCCAGAGCGCCGTTTCGCCCGGCAGCTCGCCATGCACGCGGATGCGGAAGGGCAGGGCGCGGCGCAGGCGAGCCAGCCACCAGCGGGTCAGGCCCTGGCGCAGGAAGGTCCAGTCGTAGCCGGGCAGGCGTTCGAGCAGCGCAACCCAGGCACCGAGCACGACACCGAGGCCGAGCACGCCGAGCAGGCGGGCGATCCGCAGGTAGCAGCGCATCATACGGCCGCCTTGAAGTGCCGGGCGTAGCGCGGGCACAGCTCGTCGCGCTTGAGCAGGATGAACACGTCGGCGACCTGGAAATCCGGGTCCCAGCAGGGCTCGCCGCAGATCTTCGCGCCCAGGCGCATGTAGGCCTTGAGCAGCGGCGGCAGTTCGGCGGTGAGGTTTTCCGGGACTTCCTGGCCGGCCGGCAGCGGGGTCTTCGGCTCGGCGCGCAGGTTTTCCTGGCACAGGTAGCGATCGCGCAGACGCTGCATCACCGCGTGCGCCTGCAGGCCGCCATCGCGCATGGGGATGCTGGCGCAACCCATCAGGTAGCGATAACCGCCTTCGTTGAGCACTTCGGCCAGTTCGCCCCAGAGCACGGCAATGGTGGCGCCGTTGCGGTAGGCCGGGTCGACGCAGGTGCGGCCGATCTCCAGCACCGGGCCCTGCAGGTCGCCCAGGCCGTCGAGGTGGAATTCCTCTTCGCTGTAGAAGCGCCCGAGGCGTTCGGCGGCGCGGTGGTCGAGCAGGCGCGTGGTGGCGACCAGGGCGCCGCTGTTCTCGTCGCGCACGCCGATGTGCTGGCAGTGACGGTCGTAGTCGTCCATGTCCAGGCCAAGCTCCGCGCCGTTCAGGCGGGCGTCGAACTCGGTGCTGAAGACTCGGTAGCGCAGCGCCTGGGCTTCGCGCAGAGCGGCTTCGCCGTACAGGCGGACGGCTTTCAGGCGGCGTTCGCTCGGGGTGTCGCTGGAGCGGGCGATCTGGGTCATGCGTGAGCCTCCGTGGGGCCGGCCATGCGGGTTGCGGCCGGTCGCCTTTGTTGTGCAAGCTCAGGCTAGGAAGAGGCGGTGTCACGTCCATGACGTTGGCGTGATGCTTGTATGACATTCAACGCCGCCCGCACGAAGAGGAATCCCCGATGCTTTGGAATCGCCTGCTCGGCCCGCTCGAACGGCTGCCCGCCGGTCTGTCCCTGGAGGACTGGTACTGCGAACTGCTCATGCGCGGTCAGGGCGCAAGCACGCTCGAACTGGCGGTCCTCGCCGGTCGCCTGGCGGGCACGCCCGGCCTGGCTTTTCTCGGTGGCTACCAGGCGGCATTGCGTGCGCTTTGGCCGGCTGCACCGGCGAGCCTGGGCGCGCTCTGCGTCACCGAGGGCAAGCGGCTGCGCCCGGCGGACCTGGCCACGCGCCTCGACGGCCTGACCCTGCACGGTCGCAAGGACTTCGCCACCGCCGCAGAGAGCGCCGGCTGGTGGCTGGTCGCGGCGCGCGACGAAGCCCCCGGCGCGGAGCCGCGCCTGGCAATGACCGTGGTGCTCGCAGGCGCTCCCGGCGCGCGCCTGGAGCCGCTGCCGGCGCTGCCGCTGATTCCCGATATCCCGCATGCCCGGCTGGTCCTCGACGGTGCCCATTGCGAGCGTTTGCCCGGAGATGGCTGGGACGCCTACGCCAAACCCTTCCGCACCCTCGAAGACCTCCATGTGATGGCCGCCATGCTCGCCTGGCTGTATGGCGTCGCACTGGACAGCGGCTGGCCGCGCGAGCTGTCGCTGCGCCTGGCCGGGCTGCTCGCCGGCTGCGCAGAAGTCGTCCGGCATCCTGCCTCGGCCTCGGAAACCCATGTGCTGCTGGGCGGTCTGTTCGCCCAGTTCGACGCGCTGGCGCCGGCGCTGGACGCCGCCATCGACGCCGGTCCGCAGCCCTGGGCCGCGCTATGGAAGCGCGACCGTGGCGTGCTCGCGCTCGGTGGCAGCGCCCGCGCCAAGCGACTGGACAAGGCCTGGAGCGCACTGGGGGTTGATCCACGTCAGTAAGCGCTACGGGTCCGGCCCAGTAACCTGCGCGACATTCCGCCGCCCACCGGCATGCCTTGCAGGAAGCTCCATGCGTCGCGACCCCATCGTGCTGTTCGACAACGGCACCCATAAATGCCTGTGCTTCGACGACCTCGTCAGCGGCGAAGGCGTGCAGACCAACCAGTTCCTCATCGTCGACCACGAGCAATATCTGCTGCTCGATCCGGGCGGCGACCTGACCTACACGCCGTTGTCGCTGGAACTGTCGAAACTGTTCCCGCTGCAGGACCTCGACTACATCTTCGCCTCGCACCAGGATCCGGACATCATCGCCGCGCTGGACAAGTGGCTGCTGCACACCCGCGCCAAGGTGCTCTGCTCCAAGCTCTGGGCGCGCTTCCTGCCGCACCTGACGGCCAACTACCTGGCGGTCAGCCACGGCATCTCCACCTACGACCGGATCATCGCCGTGCCCGACCGCGGGCAGCTGGTGAACCTCGGCCGCTGCCAGCTGAAGCTGCTGCCCGCGCACTTCCTGCACTCGGTGGGCAACTTCCAGCTCTACGATCCGGTGAGCCGCATCCTCTTCTCCGGCGACATGGGCGCCTCCCTGGTCGACGATGCCGCACCGGTGCAGGACTTCAACGCCCACCTGCAGTACATGACCGGTTTCCACCGCCGCTACATGGCCGGCAACAAGGCGTGCCGGCTGTGGGCGAAGATGGTCCGCGGGCTGGACCTGGAGATGATTGTCCCGCAGCACGGTCGGCCCTTCGTCGGTCGGCCGATGATCGACGCCTTCCTCGACTGGATCGAACGGCTGGAGTGCGGCCTCGACCTGCTCGGTCCGGAGGACTACCAGGTGCCGCGCTGAATTGGTCCTGCACAACGGCGTGATCGGCGCTTAATCCGTTCATCGCCCGCGTGCTAGGGTTCCGGCGGTCCGACAACAAGAGGCCCGCCGATGCCCATTCCTTCCTTGCGCACCCTGCTGCCAGGCGCCGCTCTGGCGCTGAGCCTGTGCAGCTTCGCCGCGTCCGCCGCGCAAACCTGGCCCGACGCCGATTGGGCGCGTGGCCCTGCGCCCTCTGGCGCGGCCGTGAAAGCCTTCGAGGACTACGCCTTCCCGCAGCGCGACGATGCCACCCGCAAGGGCGTGCGCACTGACGCCGTGGTGGTGATCCGCGATGGCAAGCTCATCTACGAACGCTACGCCGGCCCTACCAAGGCCGAGACGCCGCACCTGGCCTGGTCGATGAGCAAGAGCATCATGGCCAGCGTGCTTGGCGTGGCCTTCGGCGAAGGCCGCTTCCAGATCGACGACCCTGTGGCCACGCACTTCGCGCCCTTCGCCAGCCACCCGGACGTGAGCATGCGCCACCTGCTCAACTGGGCTTCGGGCCTGGCCTGGGAGGAGGACTACGAATACGCGCCGCTGAAATCCTCGGTGGTGGCGATGCTTTACACCCGCGGCCGCGACGACATGGCCGGCTTCGCCGCCAGCTTCCCGCTGGACGCGGTGCCCGGCACGCGCTTCCGCTATTCCAGTGGAGACAGCAACGTGCTGGCCGCCAGCCTCAAGCAGATGGTCGGCGAGCAGGCCTACGCCGATTACCCCTGGACCGCGCTGTTCGATCCGCTGGGCATCCGCTCGGCGGTCTGGGAGCGCGATGCCAGCGGCACCTTCGTCGGCTCGTCCTACGCCTACATGAGCGCCCGCGATCTCGCCCGCATCGGCCTGCTGATGGAGCGTGGCGGGCGCTGGAAGGATCGCCAGTTGCTGCCGCAGGCGTGGATGCAGTTCGTCCTTACGCCGTTCCCGCGTTACCGCGCAGCCAAGGGCGAAGAAGATGAGGCGGTGCCGGGTGGCCAGTGGTGGCTGAACCGCACCCTGGCCGGCGCGCGCACGCCCTGGCCGAGTGCTCCGGAAACCACCTTCGCCGCCCTCGGCCACTGGGGGCAGGCCATGTACGTGCTGCCTGACCAGAGGCTGGTGATCGTCCGCTACGCCGACGACCGCGACGGCACCTATCGCCACGACGACTTCCTCAAGCGGGCCCTGGCGGCCTTCGCCGCGCCGGAGGTGAAGCCATGATCCGCCGTCATCCGCTGCTCAGCCTGCTGCTGTTGCTCCTGCTCGGGCTGTCCGCCTGGGCCTTCGCCAACCGCACGCACCTGGCTTCCTTCCCGCCGATCATCGGCGCCTACACGGCCAAGGAGTACTGCTCCTGCCGCTACGTCATGAACAACAGCGCCGAGTACTGCCAGGGCTATACGAAGCAGTACGTGTCGACCAGCGCGTTCTTCGACGATGCGGCAAAAAAACGCGTGACGGCGCGCGGCCTGGGCAGCACCCAGACCGCTGCCTGGATCAGCCCGCGCGAAGGCTGCCGTCTGTTGCCCCAGGCGGACGCCCTGGCGCAATAAGGAAACGGCGGGCCGGTGCAACCCTGGCGCCGCCCGCCTGTCCAAACGCATCCGGCCCCTTGCAACTCCGCTGGCGGCCGTTATCGTTTGTGACAGTTCTTCGAGCACAAGGGCTCCCATGCGCGCGTTGTTCCCCCTGATCGCCAGCGCCTGCCTGGCCGCACCGGCCCAGGCGGCCTGGTACCTCGACTACGAGTCCTCGCGGCTCGGTTTCATCAGCAGCCGCGACGCCGGTGGCGCCGAGAACAACCGCTTCCTGGTGATGCACGGCAACGTCGACGAAAAGGGCCAGGCCAGCCTGCGCATCGAACTGGATTCGGTGCAGAGCGGTGTGCCGCTGCGCGACGAACGCCTGAAGGAAAACCTGTTCGAGGTCGCACGCTTCCCCGAAGCGACCGTGACCGCGCACCTCGACCTGGGCCCGATCCTCGGCCTGGCCAGCGGCGCGCAACTGGAAATGACCCTGCCGCTGCGCCTGGAACTGCATGGCGCCAGCCACGCCTATCGCGCCGAGGTGCTGGTAACGCGCCTCGACGCGCGACGTTTCCAGGTGGTGACCCTGTCTCCGCTGATCCTGCAGCTCGGCGACTTCGGCCTGGCTCCGGGCGTCGAGCGCCTGCGCCAACTCGCCGGGCTGAAGAGCATCGGCCTGTCGGTGCCGGTCGGCGCCGTGCTGATCTTCGCCGAACGATGAGCGGGTCGGTCTTTCCCTGGCGCAGTGGCAACCAGTTCGCCTTGCACTGCGATGGAGAAAATTTCTTCCCGCGCATGCTGGAGGCCATCGAAACCGCCCAGGAACAGGTCGATCTCGAGTTGTACCTGGTCGAAGGCGGGAGTTGCGCCGAGCGCTTGCTGGATTCGTTGCTCGCCGCCCGCGAGCGTGGTGTGACGGTACGCTGCCTGTTCGACGGTTTCGGCAGCCTGCGTCTGGGCAGCACCTGGCGCCGCCGCCTGCTGGATGCCGGTGGCGAGCTGCGCCTGTACAACCCACTGCTGTGGCGCGCCGGCTGGCGCAACCTGCACCGCGATCACCGCAAGCTGCTACTGGTCGACCGGCGGTTGGCCTTCGTCGGCGGCACCGGTGCGACCGACGAGTTCTGGTCGGTGCCGGACAACCGCAGCGCCTGGCACGAAGTCATGGTGCAGATGCAGGGGCCGGTGAGCCAGGACTGGCTGACGCTTTTCGAACGCCAGTGGCAGGCCTGCCTGCAACCGCGCGCCTGGCGGCCGCGCAAGGCGATTGCGCCGCAACGCCTACCTCCGACGCCCAATGGCGGCCAGGGTCTGGGGCGGGTGGCCTACGCCGACGCGCGCCAGCACCGTGACATCCTGCGCTCGCTGGTACGCAACCTGAACAACGCCAAGCAGCGCATCTGGCTGGCGACGCCGTACTTCCTGCCGACCTGGAAGGTTCGCCGAGCCCTGCGCAAGGCTGCGCGGCGGGGTGTCGAGGTGCGCCTGTTGCTGACCGGCCGCCTCACCGACCACGCCCCCGTGCGCTATGCTGGCCAACGCTATTACCCGCGCCTGCTGCGTGCCGGGATCCGGATCTTCGAGTACCAGCCACGCTTCTTGCATATGAAAGTGGCGCTGGTCGACGACTGGGCCAGTGTCGGTTCGTGCAACTTCGATCATTGGAACCTTCGCTTCAATCTGGAGGCCAATATCGAGGTACTCGATGGCGAATTCACCGCTGCGGTGGCCGATTGCCTGATCGCCGACTTTGCCGACAGCCGTGAAATCGACATTCCGCTCTGGCACTCGCGTTCCCTGTGGATGCGCCTGCACCAGCGCCTGTGGGGATGGCTCGACCGCCTGGTGGTGAACTTCCTCGACCGCCGCCGTTGAGTCGGGGCCGGACCGGCCGGCGATCGACATATTAAGGAGAGGGTTCGTGAGCAAACCCCGTAAGGAAAGATTCATCGGGCTGGAGTGGTTGCGCTTCCTGCTCGGCCTGTACGTGGTGATCTACCACACCCTGCACGCCTACCCGGCGGAGCAGAAGTTCCGTGGTTTGGACGAGCTGACCAGCCTCGGCTTCTTCGCCACCAGCACCTTCTTCGTGCTTTCCGGTTTCCTCCTCGCCCATGTCTACGTCACCGACGGGCACCTGCGGGAAAGCCCGCGCAGCTTCTTCACCAAGCGATTCTCCAACCTCTACCCGATCCACATCTGCTCGATCCTGCTGACCATCGGCGTGCTCTGGCTGATCAGCAACCTGGGCATTGGCCCGGATCTCGACCAGGCGACCCCGCGCTTCGTGGTCTACGACACCCACGAGCAGCTCGGGCGCATCCAGCCGCTGCTGTTCCATCACTGGATGAGCGACCGCGAGTTGATGCTCAACAGCATTCTCCAACTGACCATGCTGCACGCCTGGAACCCGCTGTACCTGACCTTCAACGCGCCGCTCTGGTCGCTGTCGACGCTGTTCTTCTTCTATCTCTGCTTCCCCTTCGTCGGGCCACGGCTGATGCGCGTGGTCAACAAGCCACGGGCGCTGCTGGTGATCTGGGTGCTGTACCTGCTCCCGCCAGCCGTGTTGCTGCTGAACGAGGCCTACGGCATTCCCTGGACCGGCCTGATCCACCGCAATCCGCTGCTGCGGCTGCCGGAATTCCTCTGCGGCATCCTCGTCTACGGGCTGTTCCGCGAGCACAAGGACGCCGGGCGCCTCCTGAGCCCTGCAACGGTGCTGGCGCTAGGTGGCTTCGTCCTGGCCAACTTCCTCGTCGCCGACTACCTCTACACCCAGGGCAACCAGCAGTGGTACTACCTGCTGCACAACGGCCTGTTGCTGCCGTCGCAACTCGTGCTGGTGTACCTCTCAGCGCTGGCGCCGGACCCGCGCAGCTGGCGCCTGCAGCACTGGTCGCCGCGCCTGGGCGCCGCCTCGCTGTCGCTGTTCGCACTGCATGTGCCGCTGTTCACCCTGTTCTCGCGCGGCGAGAAGCTGATCCGCGCACCGGGCGATTGCCTGGCCGACTGGGCGTATTGCGTCACCGCGGCGACCCAGCAGCAGTTGTCGCTGTGGCTCTACCCGCTGTTCCTGCTGTTCATGGTGGTCAGCTGCCTGCTGTTCCAGGAGCGCCTGGTGGTGCCGTTGCGCAAGTGGTTGATACGCCACCTGTTACCGGCACAGTCGCCCGCGCGCCCCGTTACCTTGCCCTGAGCGGCGCCGCCCGGACTTTTGGCGGGGGGCAGGGCGGAGGGCGCTGGTTATGCTCGCCGCATGACCACTGGAAGGGGAAGACCATGTTCCGATCGCTCCTGGCCGTCCTGTTGCTGGCGCTCGCCGGATGCAGCTCCCACGGCGCCTTCTTCGGCGCCGTCGACGGCCAGCCGTTCGTTGCCCTGCAGGCGGCCGACGCCCGGCACGCGGTGGTCTACCTGTACCGCCCGCAGAACAAGTGGGCCGACGAGGAGCTGGAAGCACCGGGGCTGTTCCTCAACAACGAACTGATCGGCAGCCTGCCGAGCAATGGCTACCTGGCCCTGGAGTTCGAGCCCGGCAGCTTCAAGCTGGAGATGCGCCGGCCGCTGTTCGGCAGCTTCTGGACCTTCTTCGCCGACGGCCCGCTGGACTTCACCCGCATCGCCAGCTTCATGCTCGAAGCCAAGCCGGGTGGCGTCTACTACCTGCGCTACGACGAGGACCGGGTTCCCGCCAAGCACGCCCACAGCGAAGGCGACGGGCCGCTGCAGCTGGTCGATCCGAAGACCGGCGAAAGCGAGATCCAGCACACCCGGCAGATCCAGGCGCCCGCGCAGATCGCCGCCAGCGGCTACGAGGTGCGGCAACAGGCGCGCTTCTGGCAGGGTGTCGGCCAGGCGCTGGACAAGGTCGGCATCTGAGTGGCTTGTAGTAGCGGTCTATTACCCGGCGTGGCGGAACGCGGCGGATAATCCGGCTAACCTGAATAGCCCCGATGGGCTTTGCCGGAGGAAACGAGCGATGGCCGCGAAGAAGATCCTGATGCTGGTCGGCGACTACGCCGAAGACTACGAAACCATGGTGCCGTTCCAGGCGCTGCAGATGGTCGGGCACGTTGTGCATGCCGTCTGCCCGGACAAGAAGGCGGGGCAGTCGGTGCGCACCGCCATCCACGATTTCGAGGGCGACCAGACCTACAGCGAGAAGCCCGGGCACAACTTCGCCCTGAACGCCGACTTCGCCGGCGTACGCGCGGAGGACTACGACGCGCTGCTGATCCCCGGTGGCCGTGCCCCCGAATACCTGCGCCTGAACGCCAAGGTGATCGAGCTGGTGAAAGCCTTCGACGCCGCGAAGAAACCCATCGCTGCGGTCTGTCATGGCGCCCAGCTGCTGGCCGCGGCCGGCGTGCTCAAGGGCCGTTCGTGCAGCGCCTATCCGGCCTGCGGTCCGGAAGTGCGCCTGGCCGGCGGCGAGTACGTGGACATCCCGGTAGACGCGGCGCACGTCGACGGCAACCTGGTCAGCGCCCCGGCCTGGCCCGCACATCCGGCCTGGCTGGCGAAATTCCTCGAAGTGCTCGGCACCAAGATCAGCCTGTAACCCAGGCGCGGAGGCAGACCATGTGCGAGCTCTACGTCAAGGCCGATCCCATCCTCTACGAGTCGCGTTCGCGCTCGCTGCGCATCCGGGGCGTGGTCACCACGCTGCGCCTGGAGAACCAGTTCTGGGACATCCTGCGGGAGATCGCCGAGGTCGACGGGATGACCACCAACCAGCTGATCACCAAGCTCTACGACGAGGTCATGGAGTACCGTGGGGAGGTGGTCAACTTCGCCTCCTTCCTGCGGGTGAGCTGCACACGGTTCCTGGCGCAGCGGCGGGATAACGTCGTCGACCTGGCGCTGGTGCCGCGTAGTGCGTAAGTCCATTGGGTCCCCGCGTTCGCGGGGATGACGTTGGCGGGTACCGCGCCTTTGGTCCCGTCATTCCCGCGAATGCGGGAACCCTGAAAAATGCTGGCAGTTTGCGAGCGCAAGAAAAAGCCCGGCACTAGGCCGGGCTTTTTCATGGAGCGAAGGTGAAGGGTTACTTCACTTCCACCGCCAGGCTCTGGGCGATCTTGTCTTTCCAGATCGCCGGGCCGGTGATGTGCACCGACTCGCCGTTGGTATCGACCGCCACGGTCACCGGCATGTCCTTCACGTCGAACTCGTAGATGGCTTCCATACCGAGTTCGGCGAAGGCCAGGACCTTGGACTTCTTGATCGCCTGGGCCACCAGGTAGGCGGCGCCGCCGACGGCCATCAGGTAGACGGCCTTGTTGTCCTTGATCGCTTCGATGGCGATCGGACCACGCTCGGACTTGCCGATCATGCCCAGCAGGCCGGTGCTTTCCAGGATCTGGCGGGTGAACTTGTCCATGCGGGTCGCGGTGGTCGGGCCGGCCGGGCCAACCACTTCGTCACCAACCGGATCGACCGGGCCGACGTAGTAGATGAAGCGGCCCTTGAGGTCCACCGGCAGCTCTTCGCCCTTGTTCAGCATGTCGACCATGCGCTTGTGCGCAGCGTCGCGGCCGGTGAGCATCTTGCCGTTGAGCAGCAGGGTCTCGCCCGGCTTCCAGCTCTGCACTTCTTCCGGGGTGATCTTGTCCAGGTCGACGCGGCGCGCGGACGGGCCGGCTTCCCAGACGATTTCCGGGTAGGCGTCCAGCGACGGTGCTTCCAGCTCGGCCGGGCCGGAACCGTCGAGCACGAAGTGGGCGTGACGGGTGGCGGCGCAGTTGGGGATCATGCAGACCGGCAGCGAGGCTGCGTGGGTCGGGTAATCCATGATCTTGACGTCGAGCACGGTAGTCAGGCCGCCCAGGCCCTGGGCGCCGATGCCCAGCTGGTTGACCTTCTCGAACAGTTCGAGGCGCAGTTCCTCGATGCGGTTCTGCGGGCCGCGGGCCTTCAGCTCGTGGATGTCGATCGGGTCCATCAGGACTTCCTTCGCCATCACCGCGGCCTTCTCGGCGGTACCGCCGATGCCGATGCCGAGCATGCCCGGCGGGCACCAGCCGGCGCCCATGGTCGGGACGGTCTTCAGGACCCAGTCGACGATCGAGTCGGACGGGTTGAGCATGGCCATCTTCGACTTGTTCTCGGAGCCGCCGCCCTTGGCCGCGACGTCCACTTCCACGGTGTTGCCCGGGACGATGGAGTAGTGGATCACCGCCGGGGTGTTGTCCTTGGTGTTCTTACGCGCACCGGCCGGGTCGGCCAGGATGGAGGCGCGCAGGACGTTCTCCGGCAGGTTGTAGGCGCGACGCACGCCTTCGTTGATCATGTCGTCGACGCTCATGGTGGCGCCGTCCCAGCGCACGTCCATGCCGACGCGCACGAAGACGGTGACGATGCCGGTGTCCTGGCAGATCGGGCGATGGCCGGTGGCGCACATACGCGAGTTGATGAGGATCTGCGCCATCGAGTCGCGCGCGGCAGGCGACTCTTCGCGCAGATAGGCCTCATGCATGGCCTGGATGAAATCGACCGGGTGGTAGTAGGAGATGAACTGCAGGGCATCGGCGACGCTCTGGATGAGGTCGTCTTGCTTGATCACGGCCATGGAGCACGGTCCTCTTCAGGCGGGTATGTCAGGCGGGGTAGGTCAGGCGGCTAAGCCCATTACCACGGATGCGTCCGGTCAGGCACCGGCGCAAAAAAGGCGCCGTAGTATAGCGCCGTGCCAGGCTCGGGCGCACGCGCCGGCGATCCGACCTTGGTCGGCAAACGCCCACTTCCGGTTGGCTAGGCAGCCTCGGGCTTTGATAGTACAGTGAAGGCCAGGTGCCATTACGGGACGGAGCCCCATGAGCACACTGAGTTCCCCGCTGAAGCAGCGCGCCCTCCAAAAACTATTACTCAGGCGTTTCGGCATGGCCCTCGGCACGTATGGCCTGGCCATGCTGTTGTTGTGGTTGACCCTGCTCGGAGATTTCTACCATGGCGCCCTGTCGGTGGCCGTGGCGGCGACGCTCGGCGCGGTGCTCAGCCAGATGGCGTTCCTCTGGCTGTTCCTCAGCGGGCGCAACCAGCGCTTTGCCGATGCCAGCCTGACCGAGCCCCAGGTGCTGGTGGCGCTGGTCTGGAACACCTTCTTCCTCGCCCATGTCGACAGTGTGCGCGGCACGTTGATGGTGCTTTACGTGCTGATCCTGCTGTTCGGCGTGTTCCAGCTGCCGCCGCGGGTGTTCGCGCGTTGCGCCGGCCTCGCGTTCATCGCCTTCGCCGGGCTCAACCTGTGGGAAGCCTTCCAGCAGCGCCTGCAACTGCCGGGGCAGGCGGTCCTGCAGCTTCTCGTACTGTTCATCGTGCTGGTTTGGCTGACGCTCTTCGCCGGTTACGTGCAGGCCCTGCGCCAGCGCATGCGCCAGCGCCGCTACGCGCTGCAGGCGCACCAGGACACCCTGCGCGGCATGATGCGCCAGCTCGAGGACATGGTCGCCACCGACGAGCTCACCGGCCTGTTCAACCGCCGCCATTTCCTGCGCATGGCCGGTCGCGCGCTCGACGAAATGACCCCGGGGCGCTGCCACGGCCTGGCATTGATCGACCTCGACCACTTCAAGCGGATCAACGACGTGCACGGCCACGCTGCTGGCGACCGCGTGCTGCAGACCTTCGCTGCAGTGGCGCGGGCATGCCTGCGCGAGGGGGACGTGCTGGCGCGCTACGGGGGCGAGGAGTTCGTCCTGCTGCTGCCTGGCGCCACCGCCGACCACCTGATGAGCTGCTGCGAACGCCTGCGCCTGGCCTATGCCGGGGCCGAGCCGATGGGCGTGGACGTGCCGGTGCTGAGCCTGTCGGCAGGCATGACCCTGCTGACGGCCAGCGACGATCTCGACGAGGCCTTGCAGCGGGCCGACCAGGCGCTCTACCGTGCCAAACGCAGCGGACGAAATCGCTGCGAAGCGGCATGGGAGGAGTCGGATGCCTGAAGTTCGTGCCGGCGGCCAGCTCCTGGAGGTGGCCACCGGCAGCAACCTGCTGGACGCACTGCGCGGCAAGGGCATCGCCATTCCCTACAGCTGTCGGGCCGGTAGTTGCCATGCCTGCCTGGTGCGCTGCAGCCAGGGCGAGTTGCGCGACCAGCGCCCCGAAGCGCTGGACCCGGCGCGCCGCGCCGAGGGGTGGCGCCTGGCCTGCCAGTGCCAGGTGGTCGATGACTGCGCCATCGAGGTCTTCGATCCGCTGCGCGACGGCCTGCCGGCGAACGTGGTTGGCCTGGACTGGCTGGCCGCGGATGTCTTGCGCCTGCGCCTGCAACCCCAGCGTCCGCTGCGCTACCGCGCCGGCCAGCACCTCGTGCTGTGGAATGGCGAGGTCGCGCGGCCGTATTCCCTGGCGAGCCTGCCCGGCGAAGAACCCTGGCTGGAATTCCACATCGCCTGCCACGCCCCCGGCGCCTTCTGCGACGCCGCCCGAAAGCTGCAGGTGGGCGATGAGTTACGCCTGGGCGAGCTGCGTGGCGGCGCGTTGCACTACGACCCCGAGTGGCAGGAAAGGCCTCTTCTGTTGATGGCCAGCGGCACCGGTCTGGCGCCCCTGTGGGGGCTGTTGCGGCAGGCCATCGCCGATGGTCATCAGGGGCCGATCCGCCTGCTGCACCTGGCGCGCAGCCCGGCCGAACATTACCTTTCCGGCGAGCTGGCAGCCTTGGCCGACGCGCATCCGGACCTGCAGGTGACGCTGGCGCTACCGACCGATCTGGACGCTGTTCTGGCGCAATTCCGGCTTGTCTCGCGGCGAACCCTCGCCTTACTCTGCGGCCAGCCCGCCAGCGTCGAGCGCTTCGCACGCCATCTGTACCTGGCCGGAGTTCCGCGCGGCCAGATCCTCGCCGACGTCTTCCTTTCCCATGCCTGAGCCGGCACTCCCGGCCGGCATTGCCTGCTGCCAAGGAGTTGCCATGAGCCAGTCGATTCTCGTCGAGCGCGAACAGGGCCTGTTGAGCCTGCGCCTGAACCGTGCGGACAAGATGAACGCCCTGACCCGGGAAATGTATGCGGCGCTGGCCGACGCCCTGGAAGCGGCGGAAGCCGACCGCGAGGTGCGCGCCGTGCTGATCGCCGGCAACGCCGAGTGCTTTACCGCCGGCAACGATATCCATGACTTCCTGCAGCATCCGCCGAGCGGTCCGGACAGCCCGGTGTTCCGCTTCATGCGCGCGCTGATGGAGTTCAGCAAGCCGGTGCTGGCTGCGGTAGCTGGCCCGGCCGTTGGCATCGGCACCACGCTGCTGCTGCATTGCGATCAGGTCTTCGTCGCGCGCGGCGCCAAGCTGAAGATGCCCTTCGTCAACCTCGGCCTGTGCCCTGAGTTCGGTTCCAGCTTCCTGGTGCCGCGCCTGCTCGGTCATGTCCGTGCGGCCAGCCTGCTGATGCGTGGCGACGGCTTCACCGGCGAGCACGCCGTTGCCCTGGGCCTCGCCAATGAAGCCCTGGCCGATGGCGCCGCTGCCCTGGAGCGTGCCCGCGAAGTCGGTCTCGGCCTGCAGGCGCTGCCGCCGGCGGCGCTGGCCCTGAGCAAACGCCTGCTCAAGGCACCTTATATGGACGAGCTGCGCCGCGTGGTGGCGGAAGAGGGCGAACTCTTCGTCCAGCGCCTGAGCTCGCCGGAAGCCCTGGAGGCCCTTAGCGCCTTCACCCAGCGCCGCCAGCCGGACTTCTCGCGCTTCGCCTGATGCGCTCGGCCCTGCCCACAGAATCTGTGGGCAGGGCTGTGGATAAACTTGGGGGCAACGCCGCCAGCGCCCGCGCTGCCTGGCTTGCGTCGGCCCGTTCAGGTTTTGATCGATTGCCCCGCCAAGCCGCTTTCGCCTGCATCGCAAGAGTTTGATTTCATTGTCTTCGTGCCGCCTGTCGGGCGCCTCGATCGAGCGCTGCCGCATTCTGTGAGCTTGTTCACAGATACTGTGGGAAGGCCTGTGGATAAGCTATGGGCCAATGCTGCTAGAGCCCGTGTCCCCTGGGCGTCAGCGCATTGCTGGAATATCGAGCGAATGCGCGTTTTTCGTAGAAATCGACGCAAAAAGAAGGCCGCCCGAAGGCGGCCTTTTTCATTGCCCGAGGATCAGACCAGCAGGTCGCCCACGTGCAGCACCTTCATGGTGTTGGTGCCGCCCTGGGTGGTGTAGCTGTCGCCCTTGGTCAGGATGACCCAGTCACCCTTGGTCACCACGCCGCGCTGCAGCAGCGCGTCGACGGCTTCCTGGCTGACCTTCTCCGGCGGCAGCGCGGCCGGGTCGAAGGGGATGGTCTCGACGCCGCGGAACAGCGCCACGCGGGCCTGGGTTTCGCGGTGCGGGGAGTAGGCGAAGATCGGCACCGAGGAGCGGATACGCGACATGATCAGCGGGGTGTAGCCACTTTCGGTCAGGCAGATGATCGCCTTGATGCCCGGGAAGTGGTTGGCGGTGTACATGGCCGCCAGGGCGATGCTTTCGTCGCAACGCTCGAAGGTGTGGCCCAGGCGGTGGCTCGACTGCTTGGTGGTCGGGTGTTTTTCGGCGCCCTGGCAGATGCGCGCCATGGCCTTGACCGCTTCCACCGGGTATTCGCCGGCGGCGCTCTCGGCGGAGAGCATCACGGCGTCGGTGTAGTCGAGCACGGCGTTGGCCACGTCGGAGACTTCCGCGCGGGTCGGCATCGGGTTGTGGATCATCGACTCCATCATCTGGGTCGCGGTGATCACGGCCTTGTTGTAGCGGCGGGCGTGCAGAATGATCTTCTTCTGGATGCCGACCAGCTCGGCGTCGCCGATTTCCACGCCGAGGTCGCCACGGGCCACCATCACGGCGTCGCTGGCGCGGATCAGGCCGTCCAGGGCTTCGTCGTCGGCCACGGCTTCGGCGCGTTCGATCTTGGCCACCAGCCAGGCGTTGCCGCCGGCTTCCTTGAGCAGGCTGCGGGCGTATTCCATGTCCTTGGCGTCACGCGGGAAGGACACGGCGACGTAGTCCAGGTCCATGCTCGCGGCCAGCTTGATGTCGGCCTTGTCCTTGTCGGTCAGGGCCGGCGCGGTGAGGCCGCCGCCACGGCGGTTGATGCCCTTGTGGTCGGACAGCGGGCCGCCGATCAGCACTTCGCAGACCAGCTCGTCGGCCTTCACTTCCTTGACCACCATGACCACGCGGCCGTCGTCCAGCAGCAGTTCGTCGCCCACGCCGCAGTCCTTGACCAGGTCCGGGTAGTCGATGCCGACCACTTGCTGGTTGCCGTCGGTGCGCGGGTGGCTGGTGGAGAA
Source organism: Pseudomonas knackmussii B13 (assembly GCF_000689415.1). Lineage (NCBI taxonomy): Bacteria > Pseudomonadati > Pseudomonadota > Gammaproteobacteria > Pseudomonadales > Pseudomonadaceae > Pseudomonas > Pseudomonas knackmussii. The sequence goes on from NZ_HG322950.1 coordinate 946,254, forward strand.
GCGGAAGGTGTCGCCGACCGCCAGCTCGATGCGTTTGTTGGCGAACTTGGCGATGCGGATCTTCGGACCCTGCAGGTCGCCGAGCAGGGCGACGAAGCGACCGTGCTTGGCGGCCAGGTCGCGGACCAGCTGGGCGCGGGCACGGTGCTCGTCGGGCGTGCCGTGGGAGAAGTTCAGGCGGGCGACGTCGATGCCGGCGATGATCAGTTGTTCGAGGACTTCGGGGGACTGGCTGGCTGGGCCGAGGGTGGCGACTATCTTGGTGCGGCGGACGGACATGCGGGACTCCTTGGAAGACGAGCGTGCTGACCGGTCAGTCGGAGGCTGGCCGGTCCGGCGGCCATCTTACCCCTTTTCCGATGACGGTTCGCGTACCGCTTTGAGCACCAGCAGGTCGCACTCCACGTCTTCCAGCACTCGCTCGGCGGTATGTCCGACCAACGCACTCTCCAGCGGGTTGCGCGAGACCGCGCCCATCAGCAGCAAGTCGATGCCCTGCTGGCGGACGAACTCGGGAATCGCCTCCTCAGGGAAGCCGAGCTGCAGGTGGGTGTGCTTGCGCTGCATGGCCGGGTGGGCGTCGAGCAGTTGGTCGAGGGCGTGGCGATGGTGGGCTTCGACGGCCTTGGCGTGCTCCTCGTAGCTGCCCAGCAGCTGGGTGTCGAAGGCGAGGGTCTGCGGCAGCGGCATGTAGGCGTGCAGGTATTCGGCCTGCAGGCCGAGGCGGCGATGCAGCTCAAGGGCCGTGGCGATCAGCTGGCGGTCGAGGGCTGCCGGTTTGTCCGCCTCGTGCAACGGGTCGAGGGCGGCGCACAGGCGCTGGCCGCTCCAGTCCTGGCGGTGAACCATCCACAGGGGCTGCGGGCAGTGGCGAATCAGCTGCCAATCGGTGTTGGTCAGGAACAGCCGCTTGAGCAGGCCATGGCGGCTGCTCGACTTGAGCACCAGGTCGGGCTGCTTCTCGGCCACGTGGGCGAGGATTTCGCGGTACAGCGGCTTGCCCCAGCGCGTGTGGCAGGTGGTTTCGACGCCGGCCTGGCGCAGCGGCGCGGCCAGGCGTTCGAGCCAATCCAGGCGCTCGGTCTGCTGCAGGATGCGCACGCGCTCCATCTGCTGGGGGGAAATCAGCAGGCCGTTGTCCAGCGCCGGGTTGAAGTCGCACAGCAGCAGTTCGACGCGCGCACCGCAGCGCTCGGCGATCCACTGGGCACGGTTCAAGGCGGGTTGTTCTTCGCGGGTGGGATCGACGATCACCAGCAGGTGCTGCAGTTTCATATCCGGCCTCCTCGCGGGTCTGTGTTCCATTGCAGACCAAGCGTAGTCAGCCGGAATTGATCTGCATCAGCTGGACGGCACGGAGCCGCTCTGGTTGAGCGCCTTGTCCAGGTGCCGCGCGGCCTTGTTGGCCAGGTCGCCGCTGGGGTAGTCGACCAGCAGTCGGCGCAGGTAGCCGATGGCCTTGTCGCGGTTCGGGTGCGGGTTGTCCGGCGCCATGTACATCAGGCCGAGCTGGTAGAGCGCCTTCTGCTTGAGGTCCGGCGGGATCGCCGGGTCGTTGACCGCCAGCAGGTACAACTGCTCGGCCTCGGGGACGCGGTCCTTGAGCACCGCGCGGCGCGACAGCAGGGTCATGTCCTGGTCGAGGCTGGGTTTGTCCAGGTCGAGGTTGAACTGCGGCTTCCAGGTCGCCAGCAGCTCGCGGGCATTCTTCTGTACCGGTTCCTTGGCGCGCTGGCGCATCATCAGGATCCGCGCGTCGGCGTGGCTGGCAGCCATGGTGCCGGGGAACTCGCGGTCGATGCGCTGGAAATAGTCGAGGGCCTTGGCGTCGTCGCGCTGGTCGTTGTAGCGGCTCATATAGATGAGGCCGATCTGGTACAGGGCGATGGCGCGCACTTCGGCGCTGTAGTGACTGTTGTCGTAGCCGGTCAGGTAGAGCTTCTCGGCCTCGGCGCTCTTGCCGTCGCGGATCGCCTGGGCGCTGTAGGTGAGCAGGTCGCCTTCCTCTTCCACGGCGGCGGTCATGCGGTCGGCCTTGAGCTTCTTGTATTCGGCCACCTCGCCAGTGGTGACCTGGGCGACGAACAGCGGGGTGGTGGGCGAGCAGGCGGTCTGCAGGGCCACCAGCGCGGCCAGGGTTACGACGGGGGTCAAGCGCATGGCATCTCCTTGGCGCCGTGGCGTGTGCCGTTCGCAGTCTAGTGAGACCCTTCAGCGCGGCCAAGGCGCGCCGATACAGTTCCCATCGGAGGATATGCCCATGCGAACCCTATTCATCCTGGCCCTGACGCTGGGTGTTACCGGCTGCAACAGCTGGTCGACCAACAGCTACCTGGACAGCGCCTACCGCGCCTATGCGCGCGGCGACTGCGACGAGGTGCTGCTCAACCTGTCGCGCACCGAGCGCAAGAGCCGCGCGCGGCCCTGGCTGCAGCCGGAAATTTCGATGCTGCGCGGGCAGTGCCTGGAGCGCCAGAAGTTCTATGTAGACGCCGCGCAGACCTACACTTTCATCATCGCCAGCTATCCGGCCAGCGAGTATGCCTACCGGGCCAAGGCACGCCTGGAAACGCTGCGGCTGAATGGACGGCTGCCTGCCGCCGGCGCCCAGCCGATGCCGGCGCACCCCTGATTCCAGCGCGGCTGCTACGCTGATCATTCTGGCTTCAAGGAGGAGGAACCGATGCGCTTTTTGCTTTGCCTGTGTGCGGGCCTGATGCCCCTGCTGGCGTCGGCCGACATCTATCGCTGGACCGATGCCCAGGGCAAGGTGCATTTCAGCGAGACCCCGCCGGCCGGTGCGCAGCGGGTCGAGGTGAAGCCGCAGGTAATGGAGCGCGACGCCGCCACGCGCGAGCACGAGGAGAAGCTGCGCAAGTTCTATTCGGCGCGCAGCGAGGAACAGGCCGACGCGCAGAAGCGCGCGACGCAGCAGCAGGCCGAGCAGGACGCGCAGTGCGCCCACCTGCGCGACAACCTGGCGTCGATCCAGCACGGCGGCCGTTACTACTCCGAAGGCACCAACGGAGAACGAACCTATTACAGCGATGCACAGATCGATGCCGCTCGTCGCGAGTTGAACGCGCGTCTGGCGGAAGGCTGTCGTTAGTACTGGCCCAGGAGGGGCAGCATCGTCATACTGGCCTTAAATCATAGCGAATAGCCATTATGCGTCATCAACGACACATAGAGCGCCATCAGCTGCCGTATTACCTGAAGGTGTTCAACAGCGTCACCGACAAGCCCATGGGTTACCTGGGCAACGTCTCGCTCGACGGCCTGCTGATGATCAGCCAACTGCCGATGCTGGTGGGCGGGCGTTTCGACATGCGCCTGAAGATTCCCGGCCAGGACGGCAAGCTGCAATTCATCGACTTCAGCGGCACCTGCCAGTGGTGTCGCGAGGACGTGACGCCGGGCAGCTTCGACTCCGGCTTCAGCCTGGTGGCGCCGCCGGCGGAATACGTCGAACTGGTCGACGCGCTGCGCCGTTATTTCAGTTTTCGCCGTCAGGTGGAGTCGGTCTGAGCAGCGGGACCCGCTGAACCGACCTGCACGGTGTGAGGAGCCCAAGGAAGGGCGCCTGCAATTCTCCAGCTACTTCAGTAGCGATTCCGGCCTTCCTGCCCTGCGCCCGGTTAGCGGCGCCAACGTCTTTCATCCGCGAATCCGCTCCGACGGAGGACAAGACTCGCCTGCCTGAAGCGCGCTCCGACGGGCGTCGGAGCGCGATCCATCAGCCGCGATGGATGATCGCGAAGGTCTTGCGCACGGTTTCCTGGATGTCCCACACGCCGATGCTGTTCTCCGGCAGGAGGAAGGCATCGCCGGCCTGGAAGGCGATGGGTTCGCCGCCGTCCGGGGTGAAGGTGCCGCGGCCGGCGATGAAGTGGCAGAACTCCTGCTGCACGATCTGCCGGCGGAAACGGCCGGGGCTGCATTCCCAGACGCCGGTATCGACCTGGTCGGGGCGTTCCACTTCCGCGACGCGGGTGTGCGGGATCGGCTCGCCGACCGGTACGCCGACCGGGCTGGGGGCGCCGAGCTCGGCGTTGAGGGTGTCCTTGAGGTGGGTGATCTTCATCGGGGCTCCGGGGTTCGTCTCGGTGGTCGTCGAAGGGCCGGCCAATCAGCCGACCCTCCAGGTCATAAGGCCTTCCATGGTCGCGGCCAGTTTCTCCGCCAGGCGCCGGCGCCAGGCCGGGCTGTTCGGGTTGGCCAGCACCTCGTCCTCGTGGACGAAGCTGCGGATGATCGCGTTGTAGCCCAGCCAGCGGCAGGGCTCGGGTTCCCAGGCGCGCAGGGCGTCGGTCATGGCGCGCTCGTGGATGACCCAGGGCTGGCGGGTCTCCAGGGTTTCGCGGCCGAGGATGAGGTCGGCCAGGGTGCGCCCGCCGAGGTTGGTGGCGCCCACTCCTTCGCCGCCGTAGCCGCCGGACAGGGCGATGCCATTGCGACGGTCGACCAGCATGTGCGGATGGAAGCGCCGCGACATGCCCAGGTTGCCGCCCCAGGTGTGGGTGATGCGCACGTCCTTGAGCTGCGGGAAGATCTCGCCGAACAGGTAGCGGCGCAGGCCAACCTCGTCGTCGGTGAGGCTGAAGTCGGTGCGCAGCTGGCCGCCGAAGCGGTAGCCGCCGCGCGCGCCGAAGGCCAGGCGGTTGTCCAGGGTGCGCTGGCCGTAGGTGACCTGGCGGCTGAACTCACTGAAGGACTGGCCGCGCTCCAGGCCGATCTCCGCCCACACCGATTCCGCCAGCGGCTCGGTGGCCACCATCAGGCTCTGAACTGGCAGCTGGTAGTTGCCCAAAGGCGGCAGCGCGGCGGCGTAGCCTTCTACCGCCGGGACTATCCACGGGGCTTTCAGGCTGCCCTTGTCGGTGCGCACCAGGCCTTGTTCCCAGTGGCTCACGCGGCTCTTTTCATAGATCGGCACGCCCAGGCGCTCGACCGCGCGGGCCAGGCCACGGACCAGCTTGGCCGGGTTGATGGTCGCGCAGTGCGGCGTATAGATCGCGCCAAGGGCGCCAGGGATGCGCAACTGATCGCCGAGCTCGGACGCCGACAGCCAGCGGAAGTCGTCTTCGCCGAGTCCTTCGCTGCGCAGGGAGGACAGGTATTCGCGCAGGCGTCGTTCCTGCTCGGGATAGCGCGCTGCACAGTAAAGCGTGCCTCCCTTGCGGTAGTCGCAGTCGATGCCTTCGCGTTCGAGCACGCGCGCGACCTCGTCGGGAATGCCGTGCAGCAGGTTCCAGGTTTCGCGGCGGCGCGGTTCCGGCAGGTGGCCGACCAGACGGTCCTCGCCCAGCACTGCGCCCATCAGCCAGCCGCCGTTGCGGCCGGAGGCGCCGAAGCCGGCGGGTTTCGCCCCGACGATGGCGACCTTCAGCTCGGGCGCGTGGGTCTTCAGGTAGTAGGCGGTCCAGAGTCCGGTATAGCCGGCGCCGACGATGGCCACGTCGACCTCCAGGTCGCCCTGCAGGGACGGGCGCGGGATGAGGTCGTCATCCAGTAGGTTCATCCACAGGCTGATATGGCGCCATGCCGACATAGGGGCGACTCCGGGCAAGGGTAAGCGGGAATGTGCGCAAGCCTAGAAGCGCCGCGATTTCCTGTCGTGCGCGCGGGTACGCGGGGAAATCGGTTTACGGCGTTTCCAGGCGCTTGAGGTACTCGCGCGGCGACACCCCGGTGTGCTGGCGGAAGCAGCGGTAGAACGCCGATAGCGAGTTGAAGCCGGCGGAGAAGGCCAGCTCGTCGATCCGCGCATCCTGCCCCGGGCGCAGCTGGCCAAGCAGATGCTGCAGGCGCTGCTGGTTGACGTACTGGTAGAAGCTCAGCCCCATCACCTGGTTGAGCAGGTAGGAGATCTGGTTGCGGGTGTAGCCGGTGGCGCTGGCCACCTGCGACAGGTCGAGGTCCGCCGCCAGGTAAGGCTGGGCCTTGTCGAAGTATTCCTCCAGATCGCCGGCCAGTTGGCTCAGCTGGCGTGGCGACAGGCCCAGGCGGCTGGCCGGCGGGCGTGCATCGTTGCCGCTGCGTGTTCCGCCGCTGGCTTCCTCGCGCACCAGGGTGGCGTATTCGTTGATGCGCCAGATGCGGCCGTCGCGCACGGTGATCGCTTCGCTGGAGTGGAACACTGCCAGGCGTCCGCTGAGGGTGATGGCGGTGCGGTACTGGATGAACGCGGTGTCGCCATCGACGCGGATGCGGTCGATGTGGTCGAGGAACTCGTCCGGCCGGCTGGGCATGGTCTGGCTGACGTAGGCGCGCAGCTCGGCCAGGCGCATGCAGCGGTTCTGGAAGTAGTCGTTGTACTCGACATCGGCGTGGTAGAGCGCCAGGGCCGCGTCGAGATCACGCTGCTTCCAGCTCTGGTGATAGCGCTGGACGACGTCGCGGGTGCTGTCGGTGAGAGGGCTGTCGGCGTAGGGCGGGGTGATCGGTTGCATGGCGCACAGGATGCCGCAGAGCGGCGCAGTCGGGTAGAGGGAGCGCTCGCCATCATACAGCCACTGCATGACGCGCCATGCCCTGCACCTATGGTCGGCGTGAAAGACCGCGGCAGAGCGGGCATTCACTCTTTCGGCTGATAGCGCAAATACTCCCTTTGGGCGCTTGGTGCTGGGGAGGTGGGCTGAGTAGCGTGTAGCCGCCTAGACACCGTCAGGAGTGCCGAATGACAACAAAAACAAGGCGCGCGATCTTCCAGCCACAGGTATTGGCCGCTGCAGTAGCCCTGGGTTGCGCCACCCAGGCTCAGGCCGTCAACTTCAACATCGGGGAAATCGAGGGGCAGTTCGACTCGACCTTGTCGGTCGGCGCCAGCTGGGGCTTGCGCGATGCCGACCTGGACTACGTCGGGACCCGCAACGGCGGTCACGCCTCGTCGCAGACCTCCGACGACGGCCGCCTCAACTTCAAGAAGGGCGAGACCTTCTCGAAGATCTTCAAGGGTATCCACGACCTGGAACTGAAGTACGGCGACACCGGCGTCTTCGTCCGGGGCAAGTACTGGTACGACTTCGAGCTGAAGGACGAACACCGCGAGCTCTATGACATCAGCGACGACGGCCGCAGCATGGGCGCTCGCTCGTCCGGCGCAGAGCTGCTCGACGCCTTCATCTATCACAAGTACAGCATCGGCGATTTGCCGGGTAACGTCCGCCTGGGCAAGCAGGTGGTCAGCTGGGGTGAGAGCACCTTCATCCAGAACTCGATCAACAGCATCAACCCGGTCGACGTCGCCGCCTTCCGCCGCCCCGGTGCGGAGATCAAGGAAGGCCTGATCCCGGTGAGCATGCTCTATCTCTCCCAGGGCCTCACCGACAGCCTGACCGCCGAGGGCTTCTACCAGCTGAAATGGGAGAAGACCGTGGTGGACAACTGCGGCACCTTCTTCTCCACCACCGACGTGGTCGCCAACGGCTGCAACAAGCTGGCCTACGCCGGCAGCGACTTCGATCCGAACCCGGCGCACGGCTACCGCTACCTCTCGCGCTCCGGCGACGACACCCCGCGTGACGGTGGCCAGTGGGGCCTGGCCCTGCGCTGGTACGCGGCGGAGCTCAACGACACCGAGTTCGGCGCCTACGTGATGAACTACCACAGCCGCAACCCGGTCTTCAGCACCATCGCCGGCAGGGGCCTGGCCACCGCCAACGCCGCCACCGGCGCGGCCACCGCGCAGTACTTCATCGAGTATCCGGAGGACATCCGCCTCTACGGCCTGAGCTTCCAGACCAACCTGGGCAGCACCTCGGTAGCCGGTGAACTGAGCTACCGGCCGAACATGCCGCTGCAGCTCAACAGCACCGACCTGACCGTGGCCGCGCTGTATCCCACCACCCTGTTCGGCAACCCGATCTACTCCAGCGGCTCCGCCACGCCCACCGCCGGCGAGGTGATCCACGGCTACGATCGCAAGCCGGTGACCCAGGCCCAGGTGACCGTGACCCAGTTCTTTGACCAGGTACTGGCGGCCGAACGCCTGACCGTGGTCGGCGAGGTGGGCTACAACCACATCAGCGGCGTCAACGATGGTGGCCTGCGCTTCGGCCGCGACTCGATCTACGGTATCGGCGAGCTGCCCAACAACGCGCTGTGCAAGAGCACGCTGAACGCCGCCAACCCCGACGAGTGCAACAACGACGGCTTCTACACCACCAGTTCGTGGGGCTACCGCGTGCGCGGCATCCTCGATTACCCGAACGTGATTGCCGGCATCAACTTCAAGCCCAACGTGGCCTGGTCGCATGACGTCAACGGTTACGGTCCGAACTTCAGCGAAGGCGCCAAGGCGGTCAGCGTTGGTGTGGACGCCGATTACCAGAACACCTATACCGCCAGTATCAGCTATACCGATTTCTTCGGCGGCGATTACAACCCGGTCAACGACCGTGACTTCGTCGCCGTCAGCTTCGGTGTGAACTTCTGATCGGTCAGTCAAGGACAGGAAAGATGAACAAGAAACGAATCCTGCAATGCGGCGCCCTGGCTCTGAGCCTGTTGTCCGGCGCCGTCATGGCGGCTGTCTCGGCGGATGAGGCGGCCAAGCTCGGCACCAGCCTCACTCCCATGGGCGCGCAGAAGGAAGGCAACGCCGATGGCAGCATCCCGGCCTGGACCGGCGGCATCGACAAGAGCGCCGGCAGTGAAGACTCCCGTGGCTTCCTCAGCGACCCCTTCGCCAGCGAGAAACCGCTGTTCGTGATCACTGCGCAGAACGTCGCGCAGTACAAGGACAAGCTCACCGACGGCCAGTTGGCCATGTTCAAGCGCTACGCGGACACCTACAAGATCCCGGTGTACAAGACCCACCGCACCTTCTCCGCGCCGGCCGAGGTCTATGCCGCCGTGAAGGCCAGCGCGCTCAACGTGCAGCCGATCAACGACGGCAACGGACTGTCCAACTTCGAGAAGAGCCGCTACTACGCCTTCCCGATTCCGAAGAATGGCGTCGAGGTGCTGTGGAACCACATCACCCGCTACCGTGGCGGCAACCTGGCGCGCACCGTGGTTCAGGTCACCCCGCAGACCAACGGCAGCTACACGCCGATCCGCTTCGAGGAAACCGTCGCCTTCCCGCAGAACATGCCCGACGTCGACCTCTCCAAAGCCAGCAACATCCTGCTGTACTTCAAGCAGGCGGTAACGGCGCCGGCGCGCCTGGCCGGTAACGTGCTGCTGGTCCACGAGACCCTCGACCAGGTCAAGGAACCGCGCCTGGCGTGGATCTACAACGCCGGCCAGCGCCGCGTACGCCGTGCCCCGCAGGTGGCCTACGACGGTCCGGGTACCGCTTCCGACGGCCTGCGCACCTCGGACAACTTCGACATGTTCTCCGGCGCTCCGGATCGTTACGACTGGAAACTGGTGGGCAAGAAGGAGATGTACATCCCCTACAACAGCTACAAGCTGGGCCTGCCGACCTACAAGTACGACGACATCGTCAAGCCGGGCCACCTCAACCAGGACCTGACCCGCTACGAGCTGCACCGCGTGTGGGAAGTGGTCGGCACCGTGAAGCCCAGCGAGCGGCACATCTACGCCAAGCGCCACATGTACATCGACGAGGACAGCTGGCAGATCGCCGAAGTCGACCACTACGACGGCCGCGGCCAGCTGTGGCGCGTCGCCGAAGGGCACTACATGTTCAACTACGCGCACCAGGCGGGTGGTTACGTGCCCGAGGTGCTCTATGACGTGATCGCCGGCCGTTACCTGGCCCTGGGCCTGTTCAACGAAGAGAAGACCGGCTACCAGTTCGGCATCAAGGCAACCATGGCCGACTACACCCCGGCCGCCCTGCGTAACGAAGGGGTCCGCTGACCCCTAACCGGCGGCGCGGCGACGCGCCGCCGGTTTGTAGTTTTTTTCTCACCTTGCGTTTCCTATGTTCATACATAGGAATTACGAATGATCCTTCAAGGCTATCCGGGCTCTGACTAGCCTCAAGCTCCAGGTCCGCTCGGGAAGCCTGCCCATGCTCACCTCCGTCACACCGCTTACCTCGCTCCCCCGGCTGCCGCCCCAGCACTTGCCGCGGTCGCGCTTGCACGACCTGCTGCTACGCGACGACCATCGCCTGCGCCTGCTGCTCGCGCCCCTGGGCAGCGGCAAGACGGTGCTGCTCGGCGAGTGCGCCCGTGCCGCGCCTTCCGGCACCCGCGTGGCCTGGCTGGCCCTGGCTGGCCGCGCCCTGAGCGTGAGCGCCTTTGTCGCTCGGTTGGGCGAGGCGATCGGCCTTTCAGGTGTCGACGAGCGACAGCTGAGTGATTTCCTGCGTGAAACGCGGCAGCCGCTGTGGATCATGCTCGACGACTATCCGCGCGAACCCGATGCCGAACTGGATGCCTGCCTTGACCGCCTGCTGGCCCAGGCCTCGCCGCAAGTCGGCTGGTGGCTGGCCAGCCGCCGGCGCCCGGCGTGCAACCTGGCGCGCCTGCTGCTGGAGGGCGAGCTTCTGGAAGTCGAAGCCGCCCAGCTGCATTTCAGCGAAACCGAACTGACCGAATGGTTGCGCCAGGGTGGCCGTGAGTGGCCGCTCGAGCTTCGCCAACTGCTCCTGGAACAGACCGGCGGCTGGTGCGCCGGCATCCGTTTGCGCCTGCTCGGCCTGCCGGTGGAAGAACTGGTCCCCGCTCCCGCACTGCTCGCCGAATCGGGACAGGCGCTGCTGCAGGACTATCTGCAGCGCGAGGTGCTCGACGAACTGCCCGAGCCGCTGGGCGAAATCCTCTGCGGCCTGGCGCGCGTCGGGCGTTGCTGCTCGGCGCTGGTCGATCATCTGTTCGAGGAATCCCCTGGGGCCTTGCAGCTGTTGCTGCAGCGCGGCTCCTGCCTGGAGGCCGAGGAGGGCGCCTGCGGCTGGTACCGCGTGGCGCCGGTGCTGGCCGGCGGATTGGCCGAGCTTGGCCGTACGCCCGCCAGCAGCCTGCACCGTCGCGCTTGCCAGTGGTTCGGCCAATCCGGCGACAGCCACGCGGCCTTCGAACATTCCCTGCGTGCCGAGCAACCGGACGTCGCCGCCAGCCTGTTGCAGCGGCTGACCGAGGAGCAGTTGCTGCAGGGGCACAACGTCGCGCGGGTACTGCGCCTGCGCGAGAAGCTGCCGGAAGAACTGCTGTTGAGTACACCGCGCCTGGTGATCCTCAACGCCTGGGCACTGCTCTTCGTCGGCCGCCTCGACGATGCCGAGCAATTGCTGGCGATCTTCGAGCGCTTCCTGCCGATGCCCAGCGAGGCACGGCAGCGCGCGCTGATCGCGCAGTGGCTCGGATTGTCCGGCATGCTCGCCCACGCCCGTGGTCGACCGGGGGCGGAGGCGCGCCTGCGCGGTGCGCTCGCCGACCTGCCGCAGGACGCCTGGGCGCAAACGCTGATCTGCCTGTCCGCGCTCAGCCAGCTGGCGCAGGCCGAAGGGCAACTGGACCAGGCGCGGCTGCTCAATCGCGAAGCACTCAAGCGTGCCCGAGAGCAAGGTAGCGTGGTCTTCGAGGCCTATCTGGAAATGGACCGCGCCTACTGGCTGGAACAGCGCGGCGAACTGGCGCGCGCCGAGAGCCTGCTGCTGCGCGTGCAGGAGTCGCTGGCCGAGCTGCGCCAGGCCGGCTACGCCATGACCGGCCGGGTGCTGCTGCGGCGTGGCTGGCTGGGCCTGCGCCAGGGGCACGACGAACAGGCGCGCGAGCTGCTGCAGTGCGGCCTACGAGAGACGCGCCGCAGCCTGGACCCTGCCTCGGTGTACGGCTACATCGGCCTGGCTCTGCTGGATGCCCGCGATGGTGAGATCGACGTGGCCTTCAATCGCTTGCTGGAGGCGGAGCGGCAGATGCAGTTGCAGCACATCCCGGAAGCGCTTTATCGCGGGGCGCTGCTGCTGGCCAGCGGCACGCTTAGCCTGCGGCAGGGCCGACCGGGCCAGGCGCGGGAAATCCTCGGCCGCGTGTTGGCGCGTTACCAGAGCGACGGCCTGAGTGCGCCGGCCGCGACCCCGGACCTGCTGTCGCGGGTCGCCTGCCAACTTGCCCTGGCCGAAGCCTACGACGGCGAAGCGCAGGCGGCTCTGGCGCGCCTCGACGATTTGCTGCCATTGGTGCAGAGCCAGGGGCGCATGGCCTTGGTCTGCGAGGTCTGGCTGGCCAAGGCCGAGGCGCATGCGCTCGCCGGGCAAGCCGAGGCGGCGCAGGCCGCCTGCGCTGCTGGCGCGGAGCTGGCGCAACGCTTCGGCCTGCTGGCGCTGCTCGGCGAGTCGCGCCAGCGTCAGCCGGGGCTCTACGCCCTGGCGTCGGACGCCAGCCTGCCGCCCTTGCTCAGCCAGCGCGAACAGTCGGTGCTGGAACTAATCGCGCGCGGCTGCTCGAACCTGGAGATCGGCGAGCGTCTGTTCATCTCCCTGCACACGGTGAAGACCCACGCCCGGCGCATCAACGGCAAGCTCGGTGTGGAACGGCGTACCCAGGCGGTGGCGCGGGCGAAGGAGCTGGGGCTGCTCAAGGCTTAGCTAGATGAATGCCCGTAGGAGCGGACCTTGTCCGCGATTCGCGCGCATGGCGCGCTCCTACAAATGTCCCGGTCCCGGGATTGTTCGCGGATGAGATCCGCTCCTACGGGAAGGAAGTACGTCACCTGCTGCGGACCTTGTCCGCGATTTCTACAGGAATCTAATGCAGGGCTTTCTTCGGCACCGGAATCTCCCCGATGCGCTGCCGCAGGCGCAGCTGCTCGGCCGGGTCTTCGCTGAGCAGCAGCGCGCGTTCGAGGTCGTAGCGCTCGGCCTGCGGGCACTCCAGGCGACGGTAGAGATCGGCGCGGGCCAGGTGGTCGGCCACGTTCGGCTCGCCCAGTTCGAGCACTCGTTGTGCGTCCTTCAGCGCGGCCAGCGGTTGCTCGGCAGCCTGGTGCAGTTGGCGCAGGTTGCGCGACAGGCGCTGCAGCATCTCCGCCGGACTGGCGTCGCGCAGGTGGCTGGCGTTGAGCTCGACGCCGGTGCCCAGGCTGCGCACCAGCAGGTCGCGGCAATCGCGGGTGTACAGGCGACGGCCGGTGGTAGGGTCGAGCAGGTGGTCGGCGCCGGGCACGCGCAGCAGGAAGCGTCCGGGGAAGTTCACGCCTTGCAGGGGAATGTCCTGGCGCCGGGCCAGTTCCAGGGCGATCAGCGCCAGAGACAGCGGCTGGCCGCGGCGGCGCTGTAGCACCTGGGGCAGTAGTGCGGCGCGGGGCAGCAGAGGGACGTCATCGTCCTCGGCGAAGCCCTGCTCGCTCAGTTGGCGTAGCAGCAGTTGCGCGCGCTCGGCGGCGGTACCGTCCAGGGGCAGAGTAGCGAAGAGGCGTTGGGCCAGGTCGTCGAGCATTCGCATGGCCTGGCCGGGAGGATTCTGCGGCTCGTGCTCGGCGGCGATCCACAGCGCCGCCTCGAACAGACCCGGCGGGTCCTGGGCAAGGCAGGCGAGGCAGGCTTGGCGCGGGTCCATGGCGTTCTCCGGCTGATACCGCGTTTTACTCGCAGCGCCGGCAGTCCGTCCAGTCCCGGTCGTGGCGTGCCGCCACTGCCTATACTGATAGGGATCTACGGGCAACGTCCTGGCGCTCGACCAGGATGTCCACAGGCACCCGCATTGGGAGCGCCGCCATGTTCGACATGATGGAAGCCACCCGGCTAGAAAAGCTGCACGTCGCCTTCGACCCGGCCACGGGGCTCAGGGCCATCATCGCCATCCACAGCACGCGGCTGGGGCCGGCTCTGGGCGGTTGCCGCTACCTGCCTTACGCCAACGACGAGTCGGCAGTGCGCGACGCCGTGCGCCTGGCCCAGGGCATGAGCTACAAGGCCGCGCTGGCAGGATTGCGCCAGGGCGGTGGAAAGGCGGTGATCTTGCGCGCGCCGCATGTGGATAACCGCGGTGCGCTGTTCGAGGCTTTCGGCCGCTTCATCGAGTCCCTGCGCGGCGAGTACATCACCGCGGTGGACAGCGGCACATCCAGCGCCGACATGGACTGCATCGCCCAGCACACCGAGCACGTCACCAGCACCACCAGCGGGGGCGACCCCTCGCCACATACCGCCCTGGGTGTGTTCGCCGGCATTCGTGCCAGCGCCCTGGCACGACTGGGCAGCGACGACCTGGATGGCCTGCGGATTGCCGTGCAGGGCCTGGGGCACGTGGGTTACTCGCTGTGCGAGCACCTGGCTGCAGCCGGCGCGGAACTGCTGGTCAGCGACCTGGACTCCGGCAGGGTGCAGCTCGCGGTGGAGCAATTGGGTGCCCAGCCGATCGCCAGCGAGGCGCTGCTCACCACGCCGTGCGACATCCTCGCCCCCTGCGGACTGGGCGGCGTGCTGACACCTTCGGTGGTGGCGCAGATGCGCTGCGCGGCGGTAGCCGGCGCGGCCAACAACCAACTGGCGCACGTCGACGTGGCCGATGAACTGGAGGCCCGCGGCATCCTCTATGCGCCGGACTACGTGATCAACTCCGGTGGGCTGATCTTCGTATCCCTGCAGCACCAGGGTGAAACGCTGCCGGCAATTACCGCGCACCTGGCGAAGATCGGTTCCCGCCTGACCGAGATCTACGCCCACGCCCAGGCCGACCACCGCTCGCCGGCGCGGGTGGCGGACATGCTCGCCGAGCGGATTCTCTGCGGTTAAATCGCACAGTTTTCCGCAGGGGTGGATCTCATCCACGAAGCGCCATTCCCAGATGCCCCCATAGGTGCGCGCCATGTGCGCGCTTCGCGGACAAGGTCCGCTCCTACGCGGTTTTCTGGGTCCCCGCGTTCGCGGGGATGACGGGGGAGGGAGCGAATCCTGATTCCGTCACTCCCGAGAACGCGGGAGCCCAAAAGACAGTTGCTCCTGCGAGAGAGTGGGCATTCACTCCGCCTCGGCGAACAGCTCACCCAGGGCGTCGGGCTGGTTCTTGAAGGCGCGGGCGAAGGTGTCGCGGTTGCGGGCCATGAAGATGCCGAGCTCCTCGACCTGGTCCTCGCTCAGCGAGGGCACCGCCTTGTGCAGGACGCCGGCCAGGCTTTCTGCCAGCTCCAGCATCTTGTCGTGCCGGTCGGCTTCGGCCTTATCCATGAACAGGCGCTCCGGATCGCGGCTGCTGCGGTACACCACTTCGACGGCCATTCATCACCTCTATGCCTTCTCTGATATTTGGGTAGGAGAATACTGTTTATTTGTACAGTAAAAGCATAATGCAATGCCCTGTCGTTAGGGAAGGGCTGAATTGCAAGTGGCCAGTATGGTCGGCGTTCCGCTTCGGGGCACGCGGGGCCATATGGGGGCAGGGAAAGGGGGGGGGGCCGGGATCGATCTAGTGCGCGCGGCGCAGCGGCGTGCGGCAAATGCGCACACCGGACGGGCTGGCGGAGATTCAGGAGGCCTTGCGTATGTCTCGGCTGGCGGTCATGTCCGCCAACAGGCGCGGCGCGCTGTCGCCCTGTTCGATGGCGATGCCGAAGCGAATGCTCTGGATCAGCCGTTGCAACTGCTCCGGGTCCTGCAGCTGGGCCTGGCGGATCAGCCGCTTGGCGGCCACGCCGGCGCTGGTGGAGAGGGTCAGGACGATGCTGCCGTCCGGCCGTTCGAGGCTGAAGTTGACCCGGTACTGGGCCTGGAACGCATCGCTGAGCACCTGGAATGGGCTGTTCATCTTCGATCCTGCCTCTAGGTGGGAGTGACCCTTCATGGACTGGAGGGCGTCTGCAAAGTTCGCGGTCATCTTGCCGCAGCCTCGGTGCGCTACCACTGCCCGAGGTCAATGGCAGGTGACTTGCACGTACCAAGCCAACAGGCGCCGCAGCTGAAGGAGAGTCGACGAATGAAACTGGAATGGGCCGAGCGCCTGCGCCAACAAATGCACGGGGTGGCCGAATCCCTGGGGAATCTGCTGGTGGAAGGTTTCCACTACCTGGCGCTGTTCGCCATCGGCGGCACCGTGTTCTGGTCGGCGGCGGTGGCCTTCTTCGAGATGTTCGAGAAGGGCCACGCGAGCATCGACGACGTGCTGCTGCTGTTCATCTACCTGGAGCTGGGTGCCATGGTCGGCATCTACTTCAAGACCAACCACATGCCGGTGCGCTTCCTGATCTATGTGGCGATGACCGCGCTGACGCGCCTGATGATCGCCGACATCCAGCACAACCACGTGCCCGACGACGGCATCATCCTGGTGTCCGTGGCCCTGTTGCTGCTGGCGCTGGCGATCCTAGTGGTGCGCTACGCGTCTTCGCGCTTCCCTTCGGCGCCTTCGAGCAAGGGCGGCGAGAACGCGCTGGTGCACGACGACGAGCGCTGAGCATCGGTTGGCTCCCGCGGTCGGCGCGATGCACTACCATCGGTGGAGTCGCGCTGCCGAGGGAATACCGAGACGATGAAGGGCTGGAAGCTGTTCGCACCGCTGTTGTTGCTGGTGATCATCGCCATCACCCTGTACCTGCGCCTGCACTCGCAGCCCCTGCTCCTGCAGGGCGAGGCGGACGCCACCGAAGTGATAGTCGCCTCCAAGGCCAAGGGCCGCGTCGAGCGCCTGCATGTGCGGCGCGGTGACGACGTGCAGAAAGGCCAGCGGCTGATCAGCCTGAGCAGCCCGGAGCTGCAGGCCCAGCTGGACTCGCTGCAGGCCGCGCGCAGCCAGGTGCAGGCGCAGCTCGACGAGTCCCTGCACGGCACCCGCGAGGAAACCCTGCGCGCCCTGCAGGCCACTCTCTCGCAGGCGCAGGCCGAGTTGCGCAATGCCGAGCTGGATTACCAGCGCAACCAGGAACTGGCCGGACGCAACTTCGTCTCCCAGGCCCAGCTCGACCTGTCGAGGCGCGGTCGCGATGTGGCGCGCAACCGCGTGGCCGAGGCCCAGGCCAATCTCGACGAAGGCAACCAGGGTGACCGCGAGGAACGCCGCCGCGCGCTGGAAGCTGCGGTGCGCCGTGCCGATGCACAGCTCGCAGAATTGCAGGCCCAACTCGACGACCTCGACGTGCTGGCGCCGGCCGACGGCGAGATCGGGCCGATCCCGGCGGAGGAGGGCGAGCTGATCAACGCCTACAGTCCGCTGCTGACCCTGGTGCGTCTGTCTGACAGCTACCTGGTGTTCAACCTGCGCGAGGACATCCTGGCCAAGGTGCGCAAGGGCGATAAGGTCCGGCTGCGGATTCCGGCGCTGGGCGACGCGGAGATCGACACCGAGGTGCGCTACATCGCCCCGCTCGGCGACTTCGCCACCAAGCGTGCGACCCGTGCCACCGGCGACTTCGACCTGAAGACCTTCGAGGTCCGCCTGTATCCGCTGCAACCTGTGCAGGGCCTGCGCCCGGGGATGAGCGCGCTGTGGCAATGGAAGCAGTAAGGCGCAACCTGCAGCGCTTCGTCCAGGCCTTCAACACCGAGACACGCCTCGCCGTGCGCAGCTGGACCATCCACTGGCTGGGATGGCTCTGGCCGCTGCTGCTGTTCACCCTGATCAGCGGTGTGTACAAGGCCGGCACCCTGCTGGACATGCCGGTGGCGGTGGTCGATGCCGATCACAGCAGCTTGTCGCGGCGCATCGTGCGCGAGCTCGATGCCGGTTCCCACGCCCAGGTGGAGACGCTCGACGGCGGCCTGCAGCAAGGCCTGCGGCGCATCCGCGCGGCCGACGACTATGCGTTGCTGTACATCCCGCGCGACTTCGAGGCCGACGCCCTGGCCGGTCGCCAGCCCTCGGCGGTGCTCTACTACAACTCGCTGTTCTATAGCGCCGGCTATTACTCGACCCAGGACTTCGGTGGCTTGATCAGCAGCGTCAACCAGGACCTGCGCCCGCGCATCGCGGCTGGCATGGGCAGGTCGCTGCCGCCGCTGGCCGAGCGTCAGCGTGGCCTACGAGAGCCTGTTCAATGCCAGCGGCAACTACATCTACTATCAGCAGTTCGCCGCCATCGTGCATCTGCTGCAGCTGTTCGTGATCGTCGCCACCGTCCATGTGCTGGCGCGCGAGGCGCCTGAGCTGCGTGCCTCCTCGCCGCACATCCTGCGGGCCAAGGCGCTGGGTGCGCGTTTGCTGGGCAAGCTGGCGCCCTACACGCTGCTGTTCAGCGCGCTGCTGATGCTGGAGCTGTTCCTGCTGGTGACGCTCAACGGCGCGCGTATCAATGGCAGCCCGACCTGGATGCTGGCGATCACCGTCTGCTACGTGATGGCCGCGCAGAGCGTCGGCCTGGTGCTGTTCATCTTCACCGCCAACCGCTTCAGCGCGTACTCGCTGATCGGCCTGCTGATCGGCGTGGCGCAGACCTATTCCGGCGTGCTGCTGCCGGAGCTGGCGATGCCGGAGATCGCCCGCCTGATCAGCATCGCCGAGCCGCTGACGCACACCCTGCACGGGCTGTTCGACCAGTTCCTGCGCCAGGCGCCGACGGAGTCCGGTCTGTACACCTGCTGCCGCCTGCTGGTCTATCCGCTGCTCGCCTACATGATCGCCAAGCTGCGCCTGCGCCGGCGTCTCGACCTGAGCCCGGCCTGAGGAGGCGCCATGCAGAATTTCTGGAACGTATTCCGCGCGTCGCTGCAGAACATGCTGGGCAAGCCGTTGTGGCTGCTGATGGTGCTGTCGGTGGCGCTGACCACCTTGCCGTACGCCCATCGCACCATGGACGACCTGCCGGTGGCGGTGATCGACATGGACCATAGCGCCGCCTCCCGCGAGCTGATCCGCCTGCTCGACGCCGCGCCGAAGATCGCCGTGCGCACCTACAGCGAACTGCCCACCGCGCAGCGCGACCTGGCCTGGCGCGAGCTGTACGGCATCATCGTGGTGCCGCTGGAGTTCGAGAAACGCGTACTGCGCGGCGAAGCGGTGACCATCCCGATCTTCGGCGACGCCACCAACCGCATGGCCAACGGGCAGATCCAGCAGGACATCGGCACCACCTACAACGAGCTGTCGCTGCGCTACAACCGCGACCTGCTCAAGCGCAGCGGCTTCAGCGAGGAGCAGGCCGACGTGCTGCTCAGCCCGGTGGTCGGCGACCTCAGCGCGCTGTTCAACCCCGGCACCAGCTTCGCCGCCATCGTACTGCCGGGGCTGGTGACGCTGATCCTGCAGCACAGCCTGCTGCTCTCCTGCACACGGGTGAACCTCAACCTGCGCGGCGGCACCCCGCGCTCGCTGCGCCAGCCGCCGTCCACCCGTTTCGGCCGCTACGCCGCGCAGCTGCTGATCTGGACCGTGCTGAGCATGCTCTTCTACGTGATCTGGCCGTGGATGATGGGGTATCGGCAGACCGCCTCCTTCTTCATGTTGATGGGGCTGGTGCTGCCATTCCTGCTCGCGGTGATCGCCATGAGTGAATTCATCGCCGAAGTGCTGCCCTCGGAGGAGGCGGTATACCTGACCATGACTTTCATCACCCTGCCGCTGTTCTACATGGCCGGCTTCCCCTGGCCGCCGCAGGCCATGCCGGCCTGGGTGCAATGGCTGGCCGACGCCATCCCCTCGACCTGGGCGATCCGCGCGGTGGTGGAAATGAACCAGATGAACCTGCCACTCTCGGCGGTGGCCGATCGCATCCTCGTGCTGCTCGGCATGGCGGCGGCCTACGGGCTGCTCGGCACTTTGATCTATCAGTTCCGCAACTGGCGCTGGGATCAGTTGAAGGGGTGGTGAGTCGCCGGCCGCCGGCGCAGGGGAGAATGGTGACAAGGAGATCGATCGTGAACATATCGAGACTGCTACCGCTGATCTTCGGCATGACGCTCGTAAGCTGTGGTTCGGTGCAGACACTGAACAGCGAATCCAGCGCCGATGTCGGCGAGCTGCACCTGAAGGGAACCTACTGCACCCGGATTCCACGCATCTACAGCGGAGTCGCCTACAACTTCTGCGCGCTCTACGGCGACCCAGGGGGCGCTTATCAGCATGACGCTGCAGTGTCACCGCCGCCGCCCGCTTCGCCGCAAGGTATCTATTGGCCTTTTCTTGATGGCCTGCTCTCCGGCGTCACCGACACCCTGGCGCTGCCCTACACGATCTACCGGCAGAACCGCGACGGCAGCATCGAGCTGACCCACGGCGATTGAGGCGTTACAGAGCGATCCTGCGGGTGCGCTTTCACACCGCCTTGGGCAACGGCGCAAACAGCGCATCGATATCGGCATCGTCCAGCTGCCAGTCGGTGCCGGCGCCTTCGAGGATGCCGGCGGCGAGGGCGGCCTTTTCGCGCTGCAGCAGCTGGATCTTTTCTTCCACCGTGCCGCGGGCGATCAGCTTGTAGACGAACACCGGCTTGTCCTGGCCGATGCGGTAGGCGCGGTCGCTGGCCTGGTTCTCGGCGGCCGGGTTCCACCAGGGGTCGTAGTGGATCACGGTATCGGCGGCGGTCAGGTTCAGGCCCACGCCACCGGCCTTCAGGCTGATCAGGAACAACGGCACGCGGCCCTGCTGGAAGTCCTCCACCGGCTGGCGGCGGTCGCGGCTGTCGCCGGTCAGCAGGGCGTAGTCGATGCCCCTTTGCTGCAGCGCTTCGCCGACCAGCGCGAGCATCGAGGTGAACTGCGAGAAGATCAGCACGCGGCGTCCTTCGGCGAGCAGCTCTTCGAGCATGTCCAGCAGGTATTCCAGCTTGCCCGAGGTCACCGCCTTGCCGGCGCGGCCACCGGCCGGTGCGGCTTCCTTCTGCACCAGGCGGATGTCGCAGCAGACCTGGCGCAGCTTGAGCAGCGCTTCGAGGATGACGATGCGGCTGCGCGCCAGGCCCCGGCGGGCGATCTCTTCGCGGACCTTCTGGTCCAGCGCCAGCCGTACGGTTTCGTAGAGGTCGCGCTGCGCCTCGCTGAGCTCGATGTGCTGGATGAACTCGCTCTTGGGCGGCAGCTCCGAGGCCACTTGTTCCTTGGTGCGGCGCAGCAGGAACGGGCGGATACGTGCGGCGAGGTGCGCGAGGCGTGCCTGGTCGCCGTGGCGCTCGATGGGCGTGCGGTAGTGCTGGGCGAACTGCTTGGCGTCGCCGAGCCAGCCCGGCAGCAGGAAATGGAACAGCGACCAGAGTTCGCCGAGGTGGTTTTCCAGCGGCGTACCGGTCAGGCACAGGCGGTTGCGCGCGTTGAGCTGGCGCGCCGCCTGGGCGGCCTTGGTCCCGGCATTCTTGATGTTCTGCGCTTCGTCGAGGATCAGCAGGTGGTAGGCGTGCTTGCCGAGCTTATCCGCATCGCGCGGCAGCAGGGCGTAGGTGGTGAGGATGAGGTCGTGTTCCTCTATCTTCGCGAAATCGCGGCGGCGCCCGGCACCGTGCAGCGACAGCACGCGCAGGTCGGGGGTGAAGCGCTCGGCCTCGTCCATCCAGTTGGGGATCAGGCTGGTCGGCATCACCACCAGGGCCGGCGCGGTAAGGCGCCCGGCCTGTTTTTCCAGCAGCACGTGGGCCAGCGATTGCAGCGTCTTGCCCAGGCCCATGTCGTCCGCGAGGATGCCGCTGGCGCCCACCGAGCGCAGTGTCTGCATCCAGCTCAGGCCCTCGTGCTGGTAGGCGCGCAGCTCGGCGCGCAGGCCCTGCGGAAGCGGAGCGGGTTGGGCGCGGTAATCGCGCAGGCGTACGGCTATGTCGCGCAGCTCGTCGCCGCCTTGCCAGCGCAGCGGCAGTTCTTCGAACTCGGTCAGCCGCGCCGCATCCGGTGCACCCATGCGCAGGCGGCGCACTGGCGGCTGGTCGCCCAGGTAGAACTCGGAGAGGGTGCCCAGCAGCGGTTTCAGCTTGCCGAACGGCAGGGCCACGCGCAGCGGCCGCTCGGAGGCGGTCTGCCAGGCGTGCACCGGGTTGCGCCCGGCGTCCAGGCGCAGCACCAGTTGCTCGTCGTCGTCATGCCGCGAGAGGGCGACCGGATCGAGCAGTGCCGGCGTACGGCGGATCAGTTCGATCAGCGCCGGCAGCAGGCTGATGCGGCGGCCGTCGACCTCGATGCCCAGCTCCAGGTCGAACCACTGGCGGTCCTCGGCTTCCTCGATCTCTGCGTACCAGTTCTCCACCGGGGTGAGGTCGAAGACGAACTCCGGGCGGATGTCGACTTCCCAGCCGTGCTCGCGCAGCAGCGGCAGGCCTTCGCGCATGAACTGCTGCCAGGTGGCGTCGTCGGGCAGCTCGAACATCTCCCCGGCGCTGTCTTCCAGCGCGTCGCTGCGGCGCATCGCCGGTTTGAAGCCGAGCTTGCGCAGCTGCAGGCGTAGCTGGTTCTCATGATCGGCCTGGCGGCTGACGCGGATGATGCGGTCGTCGCGGAACACCCGCAGCTCGTTGCCGTTGCGCGGGTTGATCGGCCCGGATACCGGCATGCCGGAATACAGGAAGGCGAGGGCGGCGCGGTGCCGGGCGATGTTCTGCATGCGCCCGCTGCGCAGGTCGAAACCGCTGTGGACGTGGCTGCCCAGGGTCAGGCGCGGGCGCGGCGCGACATCGTCACGGGCGGCTGGCGGCTCGGCAGAAGAGGTCATCGGTGGATCCTTCCGGAAAGCCCGGAGAAATACGCAAACGACCGATGATACCCCCATTTTCCAGGCCGGGCACGGGCGCCGCGCCGGCCGGGCGACCTCCTGTCAGCGCGCGAAGCGTTTTGCGGCCGCCACGCATCCCGCTACAGCGGCGGCGGACGCGGCCATCGCCGGGCTGACCTGCTCGTGCAGCAGCAGGCCAGCCAGGGCCAGGCCGAAGAACGGCTGCAGCAGCTGCAGCTGGCCGACCGCGGCGATGCCGCCGCGGGACAGGCCGTGGTACCAGAAGAAGAAGCCGATGAGCATGCTGAACAGCGACACGTAGCCCAGGCTCAGCCAGGCCGGCCAGCGTGCCGAGGTCAGGTCGGCGGGCAGGGTCCACAGCGCCAGGGGCAGCATGAGTGGCAGCGAAACGACCAGCACCCAGCAGATCACCTGCCAGCTGCCCATGTGCCGCGACAGCCGCGCGCCCTCGGCGTAGCCCAGGCCGCAGACCAGTACGGCGGCGAGCATCAGGCCGTCGCCCAGCAGGCTGCCCGCGCCGCCCTGGGCCAGGGCGTAGCCGGCGACCACCGCGCTGCCGAGCAGGGAGAACAGCCAGAACACCGGGCGCGGCCGCTCGCCGGCGCGCAGCACGGCGAACAGGGCTGTGGCCAGGGGAAGCAGGCCGACGAAGACGATGGCGTGTGCCGAGCTGACATGACGCAGCGCCAGGGCGGTGAGCAGTGGGAAGCCAACCACCACGCCCAGGGCCACCACGACCAGCGCCGGAACGTCGGCGCGGGCCGGGGGCCGGTGGCGCAGGACGACCAGGATGGCCGCGGCCAGCAGCCCGGCGATGCTGGCCCGCGCCAGGGTCAGGAAGGTCGGGTCGAAGTCGCCCACCGCCACCCGCGTGGCCGGCAGCGAGCCGCTGAAGATGAGGACGCCGAGGAAACCGCTGAACCAACCGCCGAGAGAGCCATTCATGATGCATTCGCCACTGGGATGAAGTGTGTCGATGGTGGCGCCCGGGCGGACAGTCGGCCAGTGACAGATCAGTACAATCCGAACAAACTGTCCTGAAATTTGCTCAGTACAGTCGAGGCGGCCATGGCAGTGACACGGGTAGACCAGGTGATGCGCCAGGTGCGCGACCGCCTCGCGGCGCGGACATTGGTGCCGGGTGAGCGGCTGCCGTCGATCCGCTCGCTGGCCGACAGCCTGGAGGTTTCCAAGAGCACCGTGGTGGAGGCCTACGAGCGGCTGGCTGCCGAGGGCCTGATCGCCTCGCGGCGCGGCTCCGGCTTCTACGTCTGCGGGCGACTGCCGCCGCTGTCGCTGGCCGAGATCGGCCCGGCGCTGGACCGCAGCATCGACCCGCTGTGGATCGCCCGGCAGTCGCTGGAGGCCGCCGAGGACTCGCTCAAACCCGGTTGCGGCTGGCTACCGCCATCCTGGCTGCCGGAAGACGAACTGCGCCGCGCCCTCCGCCAACTGGCCCGCGAACCGCAGTCGAGCCTGCTGGAGTACGGGCGCCCCTATGGCCACGCCGGCCTGCGCGAACAGCTCGCCCGGCGCCTGGGCGAGTACGGTGTGGCGCTGGGCACGCAGCAGATCGTCCTCACCGACGGCGGCACCCACGCCATCGACCTGGTCTGCCGCTTCTTCCTCGAACCGGGCGACGAAGTGCTGGTGGACGATCCCGGCTACTTCAATTTCCAGGCCCTGCTTCGCGCGCACCGCGCGGTGCCCATCGGCGTGCCCTACACGCCGGACGGCCCGGACGTCGACGCCCTGGCCGGCATCCTGCAGCGCCACCGGCCGCGCCTGTACCTGACCAATTCGGCCTTCCACAACCCGACCGGCGCGCAGCTCTCGCCGCTGGTGGCGCACCGCCTGCTGAAGCTGGCCGAGGCCCACGACCTGCTGATCGTCGAGGACGACATCTTCGCCGACTTCGAATACGAGCACGCGCCACGGCTCTCGGCGTTCGACGGCCTGCAGCGGGTGATCCAGGTCGGCAGCTTCTCCAAGACGCTGTCCGCCTCGGTGCGCTGCGGCTTCATAGCCGCGCGGGCGGATTGGTGCGAGCAACTGGTCGACCTCAAGCTGGCCACGTCCTTCGGCAACAGCCCGTTCAATGGCGAGCTGCTCTACCAGCTGCTCTGCAAGGGCGGCTACCGTCGCCACCTGGACGGCCTGCGCGCACGCCTGGCCGACGCCATGGGCGAGACGCTTGCGCGCCTGCGAGCCATCGGCCTGCAGCCCTGGCTGGAACCCCGTGGCGGGGTGTTCGTCTGGGCTCGCCTGCCTGATGGACTCGACGCGGCAGCGGTGTCGCGCGCGGCGCTGGAGGAGGGCATGGTGCTGGCCCCGGGCAATGTCTTCAGCCTCGGCCAGACGGCGCCCGACTACCTGCGCTTCAACGTCGCCCAGTGCCAGTCGCCGAGGGTCTTCGAACTATTGCAACGCGCCATGGCAAAGGCACGACGCGCCCGCTGAGCCCGGCGCGCCGGGGTGCGACGCCCTGGCATGAGCAGGACGCGGTTATTCGCAAGTGTTCTTGCGTATCTCTTTCAAATGCGAATGCATTTCATGTAAATTTCGCGGCTTCTTTCACCGTTCTCGGACGACTCCTGCAGCAGGTGAGCAGAGCCATGTACCTATCCGACTCCCACTCCCGGCGCGAGGCGCACGCATGAGCGGCAAGGAACGCCTCGGCGCGGCGCTGGGCGCGCGCATCCTCTCCGCGCTGTTCGGCGGCTATGCCCTGGCGTATTGCACCACGGCCTTCCTCAGCGTCTACCTGCCGCTGGCCCGTGCCGATCGCGTGGCCTTCGCCAGCTTGGCGTGCTTCCTGGTCTGGGTCCTGGCGGTGCTCTACGCCTTTGGCGCGCGCAGCACCTGGCGCGCTTGCCTGGTGCCGCTGACGCTGAGTGCGCTGCTGGCGCTCGCGGCCTTCCTGCCGCATGACTTTGGAGCGCGTCCATGAGCCTGCGCCAGTCGATGTCCGGATTGCACACCTGGAGCGGGCTGCTGGTCAGCTGGCTGCTGTTCGTCGTGGTGTTCGCCGGCAGCCTGTCCTGCTTCGACAAGGAACTGACCCGCTGGATGCTGCCGCAACTGCACGAGACGGCAGCGCCCAGCGTGGACGTGGACCAGGTCCACGCCGCTCTCGTCGAGCGCGCACCCAGGGCGCATGCCTACTGGATGCTGCCGCCGAGCGAGCGCATGCCCTACTGGACCGCCGGCTGGGTGCCCGAGGACCTGAGCGCTTTCCGTTCCTTCCTGCTCGATGCGCAGACGGGCGAGGAGCTGCCGAAGACGGTCGGCGGCACCTTCTTCTTCGACCTGCACTACGGCCTGCACGCCGGCATGCTCGGCATCTACATCGTCGGCCTGGCCGGCATGTTCATGCTGGTGGCGCTGGTGTCCGGGGTGATCGTCCACCGGCGCATCTTCAAGGACTTCTTCACCCTGCGCCCGGGTGCGGCGCGGCAGCGCGCCTGGCTCGACGCGCACAACGTGCTCGGCGTGATCGGCCTGCCGTTTCACCTGTTGCTGGCCTACACCGGGCTGGTGATTTTCATCACGCTCTACATGACGGCCGGCATCAAGGCGTCCTACCGGGGCGATGCCGAGCGCTTCGAACACGAAGTGCAGCGCGCTTTCGATCGCGAGGAGCTGGGGCGCCCGGCGAAGCCGCCGAAGTCCCTGTCGCGCATGGTCAAGCGTGCGCAGGCGCAGTGGGGCGACGGGAGCCAGGTTGGCTGGATCAACCTCGAACATCCCAACGACGCCTCGTCCATGGTCCAGGTCCGCACGGCCGTGGACACGCGGCTGGTCAATGACCAGCGCACCGTATCCTTCGATGCTGCGACGGGCGCGCTCCTGCATGTGCAGCCGGCCTACGCGGACGGCTACAAGACCTATGCCTGGCTGAGCGGCCTGCACATGGCGCAGTTCGGCGGTTCGCTGCTGCGCCTGCTCTACCTGCTGCTCGGCCTGGCCGGCTGCGGGATGATCTTCGGCGGCCTGCAGGTCTGGGTGGCCAAGCGCGAAGCGCGCGGCAGTCGCGGCCTGGTGCTGGTGCGCACGCTGAACGGTGCGGTCTGCGGCGGCCTGCCGTTGGCCTCCCTCGGCCTGCTGGCGGCGTCGCGGTTGCTGCCGGCCGAGCTGCCGCTGCGGGATCGCTGGGAAGCCACCAGCTTCGTGGTGGTCTGGCTGCTCGCCCTGCTGCATGCCGTATGGCGCCAGGGCAGCGGCTGCCTCGCCCGCGAGCAGTTCGCCGCCGCCGCCGTGCTGGCCCTGGGCTTGCCGCTGCTCGGCCTGTTCGGGCCGGAAGCAGGGCGCCTGGGCAACAGCCTGGCGCGCGGCGACTGGATGCTTGCCGGGGTCGATCTGGCGCTGCTGGCCAGCGGCCTGATCTTCGCCGCCCTGGCCTGGCGCCTCGGCCGCCCGGCGGCGCCCGATACCAAGCGCCAGCGGGTGCGGGTGGAAGGGGAGTTCGCCTGATGCTGCTGGTCTTCGGTCTCAACCTGCTGGCCCTGACCGCCGCCTGCCTGGGCCTGGCGCGGCACCACCGCGACCTCTTCGGCAGCGCGCCGAGCCAGGGGCGCGTGCGCCTATTGCGTGGCGTGGCGCTGGTCGATGGCGGCCTGGCGCTGGCCTACGGTATCCACCGGCTGGGCATCGAGCACGGGCTGATCTACTGGAGCTGCCTGCTGATGGCCGCTGCGGTTGTGTTAGTGGCGTTGCTCGCCTGGCTACCGCGCCTGGCGTTGCCGGCGGCGGCCGGTGTGCCTTTGCTCGGCGGAGTGCTCGCCGTTCTCGGCTGATCGCCGAGCTTCCCTGTAGGAGCGAGCTTGCTCGCGAACCTGCCGCGCCCCTTCGCGAGCAAGCTCGCTCCTACGAAGAGCCGAATTCAGCCAGCGAACGCCGCGCGGTACTCGCCGGGCGATGCGCCCAGGGCGCCACGGAATCTATTGCTGAAATGGCTGGCGCTGGAGAAGCCGCAGGCGAGGGCGATCTCGCTCAGCGGCAGGGGGCCCTGGCGCAGCAGTTCGCAGGCGCGGGTCAGGCGGCGGGCCAGGACGTACTGGTGCGGCGGCATGCCGAAGCTTTCGCGGAACATCCGCGCGAAGTGGTATTCCGAGAGGGCCGCCAGCGTCGCCAGCTCGCCCAGCGTCAGCGGTTCGGCGAGGTGCTGTTCGATGTAGTCGGTCAGGCGCTTGCGCAGCGCCGGGGCGAGCCCTCCCTTCAGGCGCAGGCCATCGCGGCGGCCGACCTGGGTGAGCAGGGCGTGGTCGATCAGTTCCTGGGCCAGGCTGCTGGTGAGCAGGCGTTCGCCCGGCTCTTCCCAGTTCAGATGTACCAGTTGGCGGAAGCGCGCGGCCTGCTGCGGGTCATCGAGGAAGGTCACCGAATGCAGTTGCAGCTCGCGCGGCTCGCGGTCGAGCAATTCGACGCAGCCGAGGGAGAAGCGCTCCGCGCTGAAGTACAGGTGCGCCAGGCGGATGTCGCCGTTGACGATCCATGAGGCCTCTTCGCCGGCGGGCATGATGCACAGCTTGTCCGGCGCGCCCTTGGCGCCGGGCGCGCCGCGGCGGAAGGTGCCGGTGCCGCCGGCGAGGTAGCAGGACAGCGTGTGGTGGTCGGGTGATAGATAGTCGCGCGCGTCGTGGCGATTGCTCCAGACCGCCGCGGACAGGCCGTCGCCCAGCTCGGCGCAACGCTCCAGATGGGCGTTGGGCGAACTGTTCATCGACTGGAAGACCTGTAGCTGTTGGATGGCGGGCATGGGCGACTCCTGATGGCGTTCAATTTACTCGCGCCCGCGCGCGTTGCCACCCCGTTCGGCGCAATAAGCGCAAGAATCTGCAAGCGCGCATGGACGGGGCGGGCGGACACTGGCGGCCAGTAATCGGAGAAACGCCATGAACCTCTCGCTCTATCTGCTCACCGTGCTCATCTGGGGCACGACCTGGATCGCCATCAAGCTACAGGTCGGTCTGGTGGCCATCCCCCTGTCCATCGCCTATCGCTTCAGCCTGGCGGCGCTGGTGCTGTTCGCCATCCTCCTGCTCAGCCGACGCCTGCAGCCGCTCGGCCGGCGCGGCCAACTGATCTGCCTGGCCCAGGGGTTGTGCCTGTTCTGCGTGAACTTCCTCTGCTTCTACACCGCCAGCCAGTGGATCCCCAGCGGGCTGATCGCCGTGGTGTTCTCCACCGCGACCCTGTGGAACGCGCTCAATGCACGGATCTTCTTCGGCCAGCGCATCGCCACCAACGTGGTGGGCGGCGGCGCCCTGGGCCTGCTCGGTCTGGCGCTATTGTTCTGGCCGGAACTGTCGGGCCATGCCGCCAACCGCGAGACCTTCTACGGCCTGGGCCTGGCGCTGCTCGGCACGCTCTGCTTCTCCGCCGGCAACATGCTCTCCAGCCTGCAGCAGAAGGCCGGCCTGCGGCCGCTGAGCACCAATGCCTGGGGCATGCTCTACGGTTCGCTGATCCTCCTGGCGATCTGCCTGGTGCAGGGCGTGCCCTTCACCTTCGACTACAGCCCGCGCTACGTCGGCTCGCTGGTCTACCTGGCGATCCCCGGCTCGGTGATCGGCTTCACCGCCTACCTGACCCTGGTCGGGCGCATGGGCCCGGAACGCGCGGCCTATTGCACCGTGCTGTTCCCGGTGGTGGCGCTGAACGTCTCGACGTACATGGAGGGCTATCAGTGGAGCGCGCCGGCCCTGGCCGGGCTGGTGCTGGTGATGGCGGGCAACGTGCTGGTGTTCCGCAAGCCGAAGCCGGTGTTGCAGCCGGCGCGGGCGTAAATATCCACAACGGAAGCGCCCCGTAGGAGATTCTATGTCAATGACGGCTCCTGCTTTGGAGGCTGGTAGCTGGTCTGGGATTGCATCAGGGCAAAGGCAATTCGGGCTAATTTGCGGGCGAGGATAGTCAGGGCCTCGATCTTCTTCAGGCCGCGCGCCAGGTAGCTTTGGTAAAGGGCCTGCCAGCGCTGCGTGCGCGCTGCCGCCATGGCCGCGTTGTGGAGCAGCCGACGGATTTCAGGGTCCCCTTGCTTGGTCAGCTTTCGTCGGCCGCTATAGCGGCCGGACTCCTTGAGCCGCACATCCAATCCGATAAAGGCGATGAAGGCATCGCTATTGCGAAAACGTCCCCGCAGAAATGCCAGGTTCAGGGCCGCTGCCGTCAGCGGTCCGATCCCTTCGATGGCCTGGCAGCGCTTGCTTTGCTCCATTAGGCCAGCCTCTCGCAGCGCCTGTTGAATCTCTTTCTCCAGGCGTGACTCCAGTGTGGCCATTTGCTTGAGAACAGGCTTTAGCGCCTTGGCCAAGGAGCGATCCTGGGAAAAGCTCTGGCGCAACGAGATGGCGCTACGGACCAGTGCAGCACGCCGATGCAGCAGTGTCTGCAGGCGGCAGTAGGCCTTGCTCGGCGGCTGCCAAGGCTCCAGTTGCGCTTGTTCGTGGGTCAGGTAACGGGCCAGCAGCAGGGCATCGCTGCGATCATCCTTGTTTCGCCCACCAATCCCCTTGCGGTAGTTGCTCAGGCGAAAGCCATTGATGACGTAGATCCGATGTCCCCGCGCATGCGCCAGGGTCGCAACATCCATGTGATAGGTGCTGGTCGCTTCGATCGCGATGGCGCAGCAGGGCGGAAGGGTTTTCAGCCAGGCCTTGATTGTGCGGACGTCATTGGCCAGTTCGAATACTTCGCCCGAGCGTGTATCGCAGAGGCTCAGCGACTCCTTGGCGACATCGATACCGATAACCGGAACTTGGCTTGTCATGGGGTTCTCCGACAGTGAAGATGGTCCAACCTGTCGGGAGCTCACATTGGCGCAGGCTTGCCGGTATTGTCGGTTTGAGCGGCTACTCAATCCGATGGATTCCTTATCGGCGCTTGTCGTGAGCGGGTGGGTGGGGGAAGTCTCCTACCGTCTGGCTTGCAGAAGCGGATCTTGTCCCTCCACACCCCGACAGGTTCCTACCCTAACGCCATACAAGCGGATCTCATCCGCGAAAGCCCTAGCACCGATGCCCCCTGTAGGAGCGCGCCATGCGCGCGACTCGCGGACAAGGTCCGCTCCTACAGGTAGATACGGAGTGCCTCTGGGCCTCAGCCCTTCCACACCTGCGGGTTGACCAGGTTCTTCGGTCGCTCGCCGCGCAGCGCGGTCTCGAAGTTGTCCAGCGCGCATTCGGCCATGGCGCGGCGGGTTTCGTGGGTGGCCGAGCCGATGTGCGGCAGGGTCAGGGCGTTGGGCAGGGCGTACAGCGGCGACTCGCCCAGCGGCTCCTTCTCGTAGACGTCCAGGCCGGCGGCGAGGATCCGTTTCTCCTGCAGCGCCTCGACCAGCGCGGCTTCGTCGATCACCTGGCCGCGGGCGATGTTGATCAGGATGGCGCTGGGCTTCATCAGCTCCAGCTCGCGCTTGCCGATCAGCTTGCGGGTGGCGTCGGAGAGCGGCACCACCACCACGACGAAGTCGGCTTCGCTCAGCAGTCCGTCGAAGTCGCAGAAGCGCGCGCCCAGTTCCTGCTCCAGTTCCGGCTTGCGGCTGTTGCCGTGGTAGAGGACTTCCATGTTGAAGCCGAAGCGCCCGCGGCGGGCGATGGCCGCGCCGATGCGGCCGAGGCCGAGGATGCCGAGTTTCTTGCCATGCACGTCGACGCCGAACTGCGGGGTGTCCACGGTGCGCTTCCACTGCCCGGCCTTGGTCCAGGCGTCCAGCTCGGCGACGCGGCGGGCGGTGCCCATGATCAGGGCGAAGCCGAGGTCGGCGGTGGTCTCGGTGAGCACGTCCGGGGTGTTGGTCAGCGGGATGCCGCGCTCGTTGAGGTAGGCCAGGTCGTAGTTGTCGTAGCCGACCGAGACGCTGGAAATCACTTCCAGCTGGCCGGCCTGGGCCAGTTGTTTGGCGCCCAGCGGGCGGCCCACGCCGATCATGCCGTGGGCCGTCGGCAGGGCGGCGGCGTACTGGGCGTCGACGTCGCCGAGCTTGGGATCGAGCACGGTGACGTTGAACTGCGCGCGCAGGCGCTCGAGGTGTTCCGGGGCGAGACGGCTGAAGACGAAGACGTTCTTTTTCATGGTCCGGGGCATCGAGGGGGAACGGGAAGGGTGCCAACCCTAGCATTCCCGCCCCGGGCGTGGGCAAGCCGCGCCCCCTCGCAGACGAGAATGCGGACGGGAATGCGGGCGGTAATCGCGCGCGGCGGCAGGCTAGATGCCGACCTCGTCGGCCAGCAGCACGCCGGGCAGGTTCTCGCGCAGGTAG
Source organism: Pseudomonas knackmussii B13 (assembly GCF_000689415.1). Taxonomy (NCBI): domain Bacteria; kingdom Pseudomonadati; phylum Pseudomonadota; class Gammaproteobacteria; order Pseudomonadales; family Pseudomonadaceae; genus Pseudomonas; species Pseudomonas knackmussii. The sequence continues at coordinate 978,006 of NZ_HG322950.1, forward strand.
CCGACCCAGGTCTTGATCTTGGCATCCAGGTACTGGCGCGACGGGTAGAGCGCGTAGACGTTGAGCAGCTGCAGCTTGTAGTGCGGCAGCACGCGCACCAGCGAGCCGTCCTTCAGGCCCTCGGCCGCCGAATACACCGGCAGCGCGCCGATGCCCATGCCGCAGCGGATCGCCTCGGTCATGGCGTCGCCGACGTTCACCTGGAAGGGCGGCGGGCCGATGGTGACCATTTCCTGGCCGTTGGGGCCCTCGAACAGCCACTTGTCCAGCGCCAGCACCGGGCTGACCAGGCGCAGGCAGTCGTGCTCGACCAGCTCGCTTGGCGTCTTCGGCAGGCCGCGTGCCTCTATATAGGCGGGGGAGGCGCAAAGCACGCTGTAGGTCTCGCCAATGCGCTGCGACACCAGGCCGGAGTCCGGCAGTTCGGTGGCGACCACGATGGCCACGTCGAAGCCTTCGTCGAGCAGGTCCGGTACGCGGTTGGCCATGGTCAGGTCGAAGCTGACTTCCGGGTGCACCTGGCGATAGCCGGCGATGGCGCGGATCACGTAGTGCTGGCCGATGCCGGTCATCGAATGCACGCGCAGGCGCCCGGCCGGTCGGGCGTGGGCGTCGCCGGCCTCGGCTTCGGCCTCCTCGACGTAGGCGAGGATCTGCTCGCAGCGCAACAGGTAGCGCTGGCCGGCTTCGGTCAGGGCGATGCGACGGGTGGTGCGGTTGAGCAGGCGCGCGCGCAGGTGGGTTTCCAGATTGGCGACGGCTCGCGAAACATAGGCAGTGGTGGTGCCCAGTTGCACGGCGGCGGCGGTGAAGCTGCCGGTCTCGGCCACGCAAGCAAAGGCGCGCATGGTTTGCAGAGTGTCCATTGAGGGGCCTCTGAAGCAGGGGGTGGCGTATTGTCACACGAGACGCCGACAGGGATTGTTTCACAAACGGTAATAAAGATTCACAAATTGGCCGACTTATCCCTTTCCCGTCGCCTCCCTAGAATTCATCTGCCCGAATCGTCTCTTCGGCATCCTCTAAGCTGAAAAGCAAGCAACCCCCCCAGGACTCCCAAACGTGTCGCGTCCCCTCGTGAAAGGACTGGCGTTCGTCGGCTCCTTTGTCGTTTTTTCAACAATTGCCGGTTGCATCAGTACCCATGGCATCGCCCCGCAGGAGCAACGCCTGGGCAATGACCAACTGGCCACCGACGCCGCCATCCAGTCTGCCAACCGCGACGCGAAATGGCCGGGCGAACAGTGGTGGCGCGCCTATGGCGACCCGCAGTTGAACACCTGGGTACAGACCGCCGTGGACAACAGCCCGACGCTGTCCGAAGCCGAGGCGCGCGTGCGCATGGCACTGTCCATGGCCGGCGTCGCCGAGTCCGCCGAGTCGCCGCAGGTCAGCGCCGACGCCTCGCTGCTGCGCCACAAGTGGCCGAGCGACTACTTCTACGGTCCGGGCGAGCTGGCCAAGACCACCAGCTGGAACAACAACGCCGCGCTGGGCTTCTCCTACGACCTCGACCTCTGGGGCCGCGATCGCAGCAACACCGAGCGCTACATGAACGTTGCCTACATGACCGCCGCCGAGGCGCGCATGGCCCAGCTGGAGCTGGAGAGCAACATCGTCAGCGCCTACATCCAGATGTCCCTGCAGTACGCCGAGCTGGACATCGCCCACGCCATGCTCGAACAGCAACAGCAGATCCTCTCGCTGGCCCAGCGTCGCCTGGCCGGTGGCCTCGGCACCCAGTTCGAGGTCAGCGAAGCCGAAGTGCCGCTGCCGGAAACCAAGCGCAAGATCGACGCCGTCGAGGAGGCCATCGCCCTGTCGCGCAACCAGATCGCCGCGCTGGCCGGCAAGGGCCCGGGCGCCGGGGCTTCCATCAAGCGCCCGAGCCTGCGCCTGACCGCCCAGCCCGCGCTGCCCAGCGCACTGCCGCTGGAGCTGGTCGGCCGCCGCCCGGACGTGGTCGCCAGCCGCTGGAAAGTCGCGGCCCAGGCCAAGGGCGTGGACGTCGCGCGCGCCGAGTTCTATCCCAACGTCGACCTGGTCGCGAGCCTCGGCTACAGCGCCGTCGGTGGCGGCATGCTGGAATTCCTCACCGGGCAGAAGTTCACCTACAGCGTGGGTCCTGCGATCTCCCTGCCGATCTTCGACGGCGGCCGCCGCCGCTCCGAGCTGGGCCAGGAATCCGCCGGTTACGACGCCGCCGTGGCGCAGTACAACCAGACCCTGGTGAAGGCGCTCAAGGGCATTTCCGACCAGCTGATCCGCACGCACTCCATGGAGAAGCAGCAGGAGCTGGCCGAGCAGTCGGTGGCCGCGGCGCAGAAGACCTACGACATCGCCAGCAAGGCGTTCAAGGGTGGCCTGACCGACTACCTGCACGTGCTGAATGCACAGACCCGCCTGTTCCAGCAGCAGCTGACCCTGCAACAGGTGCAGGCCGCGCGCCTGGAAACCCATGCCGGCCTGGTGGTCGCCCTCGGCGGCGGCCTGATGGACGGCAAGGACATGCCCAAGGAGAAGCAGATGGTTCCGGCCAGCGTCTCCGTGCGTCCGCTGAGCGAGCGCTGAGATGGCCGACAGCCGAGCCCTGGGCGCCCGCTCGCCGTTCGACGAGGTGCGTCGCGCCTTCTTCGAGTGGGCGCGCAGCGACGGCGTCACCTGGGTCTACATCGCCAAGCTGCTGACCGCCGCCATGCTCACCCTGTGGCTGGCCATGCGCCTGGAGCTGCCGCAGCCGAGCACCGCGACCATCACCGTATTCATCGTGATGCAGCCGCAGAGCGGCCAGGTGTTCGCCAAGAGCTTCTACCGCATCCTCGGCAGCATCGTCGGCCTGACCGTGATGGTCGCGCTGATCGCCGTATTCGCCCAGGAACGCGTGCTGTTCCTGCTGGTGGTCTCGCTGTGGATCGGCATCTGCACCGCCGGCGCCGCGCGCTACCGCGACTTCCGTTCCTACGCCTGCGTACTGGCCGGCTACACCGCGACACTGATCGGCCTGCCGGCCACCTTGCACCCTGAAGCCGCTTTCCTCTCGGCGGTCTGGCGCGTGCTGGAGATCGGCCTGGGCATCCTCTGCTCCACCGTGGTCAGCGCCGTCGTGCTGCCGCAGACCTCCGCCGCGGCCATGCGCAACGCCCTCTATACGCGCTTCGGCGCCTTCGCCTGGTTCGTCCTCGACAACCTCGGCGGCGGCCAGCGCGAGCGTTTCGCGGCGGCCAACGTGAACTTCGTCTCCCAGGCCGTGGGCCTGGAAACCCTGCGCACCGCCACCGCTTTCGAAGACCCGCACATGCGCCTGCGCAGCGGCCGCCTGGCGCGCCTGAACAACGAGTTCATGGTCCTGACCACCCGCTACCACGCACTGCACCAGTTGCTCGAGCGCCTGCGCAGCCAGCACAGCGAACGCGTGCTCGACGCCCTGCAGCCGTGCCTGGAGCTGCTGCGCGAGATGCTCCAGCCGTGGAAGGGCAAGCCGCTCACCGACCGCGACGCCGCGCTGCTCGCCCGCCAGCTGGAAGAGCAGCGCCAGCAGATGATGCAGTGCATCCGCGAGGCGCGCGCGGAGCTGCGCGCCAAGGTCCAGGAAGTCTCCGAGCGGCTGGACTTCAACACCGCCGGCGAGCTGATCTACCGCCTGGTCGCCGACCTGCACAACTACGCCCTGACCCACGCCTCCCTGGCCGACCATCACCACGAGCGGGAGAACTGGAAGTTCGGCTTCTCGCCCAAGGCCAACCTGGTCGGTGCGCTGGTCGCTGGCGCGCGCACGGCGATCATGGTGCTGGTCTTCGGGGTGTTCTGGATCGAGACCGCCTGGCCCAGCGGCAGCACCTTCGTGCTCAACGCCGCCGCCGTCGCCGCGCTGGTCTCGGCCGCGCCGGACCCGTCGAAGATGGCCGCGCAGATGGCCGTGGGCACCTTGATCGCGGCCATCCTGGGCTTTGCCGAAACCTACTTCGTGTTCCCCTACCTGGACGGCTTCCCGCTGCTCTGCGTGGCGCTGGCGCCGGTGTTCGTGATCGGCGCCTACCTGTCGGTGAAACCGGCCTACGCGGGCGTCGGCATGGGCCTGCTGATCTTCTTCTGCTTCGGTGCCATCCCGGCCAACATGACCGTCTACGACGCCGGCCGCACGATCAACGAATACATCGCACTGGTGCTCTCCCAGGGGCTCGCGGCGGTGATCGTCGGCGTGCTCCTGCCGCCCACCAGCGCCTGGCTCTGGCGGCGCCTGGAGAAGGACCTGCGCATGCGCGTGGTGGAAGCCATCAGCGGCAAGCTCAGCGGCCTGGGCGCGACCTTCGAGAGCGCCACCCGCGACCTGCTCAACCAGGCCTACGGCCTCGCCGCGCGGCGCCCGGACGTGCAGCGCGAGCTGCTCGCCTGGATGTTCCTGGTGCTGGAAGTCGGCCACGCGATCATCGAGCTGCGCAATGAACAGGAGCGCCTGCCGGACGAGCCCTGCTACGCCGAGTCGATGCCCTGGCGGCAGGCCATCCGCAGCATGGGCCGCGCGCTGATCCGCCTGTTCGTGAACCCGAACGAGGCCAACCGCGAGCGCGCCCTGGCCGCCGTGGAACATGCCATCCTGAGCACCAAGGCCACCGAGGAAACCTGCGCGCCGGACTTCGAGAGTTCGCCGCTGCGCCGGGTGGTCAGCTACCTGCACTTCATCCGCACGACGCTGCTCGACCCGCAGTCGCCGCTGCGTGCGGACCGACCCGTAGAGGTTCGCCATGCTGCTTGAAGACCTGCCGCGCGAGATCGCCTTCCACGGCGTCTACATGCCGACCCTGACCCTGCTGTTCGTGGTCGCCGCGGTGATCTGCTGGGTCATCGACCGAGCCTTCGCCTCCCTCGGCGTGTACCGCTTCACCTGGCACCCGGCGCTGTTCCGCGTGTGCCTGTTCGCCTGCCTGTTCGGCGGCCTGTCCCTGACCGTCTACCGATAACGAGCCAGTACCCATGACCTTGAAATCCGTCTTCAGCCTGCTGGCGACCCTGATCATCCTGGTGGTCGCCGTGATCATCGGCCGCACCCTCTGGGTGAACTACATGGACACCCCCTGGACCCGCGATGGCCGCGTGCGCGCCGACATCATCAACGTCGCCCCGGACGTCTCGGGCCTGGTGACCGACGTGCCGGTGCGCGACAACCAGCGGGTGAAGAAGGGCGACCTGCTGATGCAGATCGACCCGGAGCACTACCAGATCGCCGTGAAGCAGGCCGAAGCCGCCGTCGCCTCGCGCCAGGCGACCCTGAAGATGCGCCAGCTCAGCGCCAAGCGCCGCGCCGCCATGGACAACGAAGTGGTCTCGCGCGAGAGCCTGGACGACGCCAGCAACACCGCCGCCGCCGCCGAAGCCGACTACCAGCAGGCCCTGGCCGCGCTCGACGCCGCCAAGCTGAACCTGCAGCGCACCCAGGTGCGCGCCGCCGTGGACGGCTACGTGACCAACCTCAACGTGCACCGCGGCGACTACGCCCGCGCCGGCGAGGCGAAGATGGCGGTGGTCGACGAGAACTCCTACTGGATCTACGGCTACTTCGAGGAAACCAAGCTGCCGCACATCGCAGTAGGCGACCCGGCCGAGCTGCAGCTGATGAGCGGCGAGCGCCTGAAGGGCCACGTCGAGAGCATCGCCCGCGCCATCTACGACCGCGACAACCCGGAGAGCCGCGAGCTGGTGGCCGACGTGAACCCGACCTTCAACTGGGTCCGCCTGGCCCAGCGCGTGCCGGTGCGCATCCACATCGACGAAGTGCCGCAAGGCGTGCTGCTGTCGGCGGGCATCACCGCGACCGTGATCGTCAACCCGAACCGCAAGGACACCGGCGGCGCCCAGGCGGCGACGGCGCAGTAAGCGGTAGACGGATCAGAAACGGGGGCTTCGGCCCCCGTTTTCGTTGGTGGCGGCTCTTCCCTGTAGGAGCGGATTCATCCGCGAAAATCCCCACACCGGTCCCCCCTGTAGGAGCGCGCCATGCGCGCGAATCGCGGCCATGGGCCGCTCCTACAGGGGAACGCCGTGCCGTGCGGTTCGCGAGCAAGCTCGCTCCTACGGGGATACGCCGTGCCAGGCCAATCGCGGATGAGATCCGCTCCTACGCAGGTCGTGTTCAGACCAACCCCGGCGCCGCGAAATGCGGGCGGACCGGGTAGCCGTCGAGCAGCGCCTGGACCTTCTCTTCCTCCAGCGCACCATTGAACGGCAGGCCCAGGGCCTGGCGGTGGATGCCGGTGGCGGCCAGCCAGAGGGTGTCTATGCGGGCGGCGAGGGCGCCGGGCACGTCGGTCACCAGCGAGTCGCCGACGAACAGGATGCGTTGCGCACCGCGAGCCTGCAGTTGCCGTTCGGCGATGCGGAATGCTGCCGGGTCGGGCTTGCCGAACCACTGCACCTGGCCGCCTTGCTCGGCGAAGGCTTCGGCCAGACGGCCGGCGCCGAACACCGTGCGGCCGGCGGAGACCACCACGCGGTCCGGGTTGGCGCAGAGGAAGGGCAGCTCCACTGCATGGCGCAGCGGCGCGAAGCGGGCTTCCAGCTCATCGGTGGGGAAGCTGCCGACGCCGAGGATCAGCGAGGCCTTGTGGATATCCGCGTCGAAGCGCTCGCGGATGTGCGCCGGCCAGGTTTCCAGGGCATCGCCGACGCCGGCGATGTAGATGCCGCCGCGCTGCAGTTCGGGCGTGCGTTCGATGGCGTCGATGGCCAGTTGGCCGGAAGTGGTGATGCCGCTGTAGAGCGTTGGCGATACACCAAGCGCAGTGAGCGTGGCGGCCATTTCCGCGACGCTGCGCGAGGCGTTGCTGAGGAACCACACCGGCTTGCCCTCGGCGGCGCGGCGTTGCAGCCAGGCCAGGGCGCCGGGGAAGACTTCGGCGCCGTCCATGAGCACGCCCCAGAGGTCGAGCAGGTAGGCGTCGTAGTCGGCGCAGAGGGCGTCGAGGCCGGCGTGGTCGACGAGGCGGGTGTCGGTGACGGCTTGGAAATGCGAGGCGGGCATGGCGATCCGGTCGAGGCGAAGGCAAGCGGAGACGCCTGCGTCAGGCGTCGGTCGCCACAAAGCCTAACGCAGCCGCGCCTGTTCCGGGGAATCCGCCGGGTCGATCAGGGCTTGGCCGGTGCCGGTGGCGCGGCGGCCTGAGTGGTGCCGAGCGAGCCCTCGACCAGGCCCTTGAGGTTGCACAGGCTGAACAGGCTGGTGCTGCAGCGGCCTTCGCGCATGGCGGTGCGGACAGCCTCGACCTCGACGTTCTGCACGTAGTGGATGGCCGGCCCCATGTCGTCCGCGTGGCCGAAGCCGCCGTCGACCATCTCCTTGAGCGCCTCTTCCTTGCTCCAGCCCTGGATGACGATGCGGTACATGGCCGCGAACAGGCCGGTGCGGTCGCGCCCGTGGGAGCAGTGCATCAGCACGGGGCCTTGTTGCTGGGCGGTCTGCAGGATGTGCAGCACGGCGATGACGTCGGCATCGTCGACATGATCGGCGTGGGTCGGGTAGCGCAGCACCTGCACGGGCGCGCCACCGAGCCAGGCCTTGTCGTCGGGCTTGGTGAAGGTCAGCACGCTGTGCACGCCGAGCTTCTCCAGCAGGGCCACGTCCTGGCTGTGCGGCATGGCGCTGCGGTAGAGGGTCGGCGACATCCGGTAGAGGTTGAACGAGGTGTCCAGCGGTTGCGCCCAGGTGTCCGGGCGCGCATCGGCGTGCGCTGCCAGGACGGGCGAACCGAGAGCGATCAGGGTGGCGAGCGCGAGGGTGCGCAAACGGGGGACGATGGCCATGCGGGCTCCTGTCTGTCAGGCGCGAGACATTAGGAGTCCGTCGATTAAGCAGCGATGAAGGCTTCGTGAAGAAATCGTCAAGCCGACAGCTGTTTTTTCAGCGCGGAAGAAAACGCTCCTGAACGCGCGGGCGGAAGAACCAGCAGGCCGCCAGCGGGTAGAACAGGTAGTTGAGCAGGAACAACAGCAGCGCGGCGTGGCTCGGCGGGTTGCGCCAGGCGGCCAGGGCGACCAGCCCCAGGTACAGCAGGGCCAGGCCGGCCGAGTAGAAGCCGAGCAGGCGCCAGCGCTCGCCGGTGGTGGGCAGGCGCCCCACGCGGCGGGCGAAGAAGAACGCCATGCCGGCGCCGATGGCCAGCGCCACCAGCAGGTTCACCGGGACCAGCCCATAGCGCAGCAAAGTGCGCAGCAGCACGTTGAGGGCGAAGGCGACGAGCATGCCGCCCAAGGCGTAGTAACGGGTGCGGACCGGCGCGTCGCTCATCGGCGTTCTCCCTAGAGTTGGCCGTTCAGGCCGAAGCGTTTCTTCAGCGCGCGGTCCAGCAGCGCGGTTGGCAACCAGCGCGCGAGCAGGGGCAGGGCGCGGCTGCCGTGGCCGACACGCAGCAGGCGCGGCACCGGATTGCGGTGGATGGTGCCGAGCACCTGACGGGCCAGCTCGGTGGCGGGTGTGGGCTTGTCCTGCGAGGCGTTGGCGCGAGCGCGGATGAACTCGCGCAGCGGCCACCAGGGCGAGTCCTCGGCGACAACGCCTTCCAGGCTGCGGTTGGCGTTGGCGCCGAAGCTGGAGGCTATGGCGCCGGGCTGCACTTCCAGCACCGCGATGCCGAAGGGCGCGAGCTCCAGGCGCAGCGCCTCGTTGAGCGCATGCACGGCGGCCTTGGACGCGCAGTAGGCACCGGCGAAAGGGGTGACCAGCACGCCGGAGACGCTGCCGATATTCACCAGCGTGCCCTTGCGTTCGCGCAGCAGCGGCAGGCAGGCGCGGCTCAGTTCGATCACCGCGAACACGTTGGTCTCGAACTGCTGGCGCAGGACCTCGGCACCGCCGTCCAGCAGCGGGCCCATGGCGCCGTAGCCGGCGTTGTTGATCAGCACGTCGAGGCCGCCGACTTCGCTGCGCAGGCGCTCGGCCAGTGCGGCGACGGCGGCGCTGTCGGTCACGTCCAGGCGCACGCCGCGAAAGCCGGCCTGGTCGAGGACGGCGACGTCCTCGTCGCGCCGCGCGGTGGCCCAGACGGCGTAGCCGGACTCGCGGAAGGCGTCGGCCAGGGCGCGGCCGATGCCGCTGGAGCATCCGGTGATGAGGGCGACGGGCTGGAACATGCGGCAGTCCTTGGCGGAGAGGGAAAGGCTTCTACCCTAGCCGATAGGCACGCCAGGGGTGAAGCGCGGCTCAGCCGCCGAAGCGCCCTTCGATGCGTTCGGCGCGGAACTCCAGGGTGCTCGCCCGATAGCCCGGACGCAGCGTCGGCAGCGGCAGGCAGTCGTTCCAGCTGTCGCCGCCGAGCAGCGCGCCCGGGCCACGGTAGCGCGGCGTTTCGTAGAGATTCTCGGCGAGGTCGACGGTGTCGCCGGGGCGGTAGGCGGCGACCTTCCAGCGCAACTCCTGCAGTGGCGCATCGCTGCCGTTGCGCAGGTCGACGCGCAGCGGGCGGTCGGCCGGGCACAGGGTCGGTGCATAGCTAATGCGCAGTTCCAGGTGCTGCAGGCGGCGCTCGTCGCGGCTGTCCTGCCAGACCGCCAGGCTCACCACCAGCGCCAGGCCGACCAGCGCGGCGCCTGAAATCGGCAACGCGCGGCTGGGGTAGCGCAGCAGCAGGATGACCCAGGTGACGATGAGCAGCGAGCCGAACAGCATGGCGGGTTCCGTCGGGGAGAGGGACTAGAGCCTAGCAGGTGCAAGGGCGCGAGAGGACCATCCAAGGGGCCTGACCCAAGACGAAGGCACGACCGGTTCGGGCTTGCGCTGGCGGCGGCCCGTTTGCCTACGCGGTGGGTATCGCGCTGGCTTATGCTTCGCCGTGGATCGCGCCGCCGTGCAACCTCGCGCCTGAGTCGCTACAGGAGTTCCCATGAAGATCGTCAACGCCAAGCTGCGCAAGCAGACCGGCCTGTTCACCATTCGCTGCGAAGGCGAGCTCATTGCCGAGGTGCTGCCGCAGGCCGGCAGCGTGCTCGCCCGCAGCGACGAGCTCGACGCCGCCGGGCAACTGGTCATCGCGCCCCTGGTCGAGCCGCACATCCACCTCGACGCCACCCTCACCGCCGGCGAGCCCGAGTGGAACATGAGCGGCACCCTGTTCGAGGGCATCGAGCGCTGGGCGCAGCGCAAGGAAACCATCACTCACGAGGACACCAAGTCCCGCGCCCACACCACCATCCGCATGCTGGCTGCCCACGGTATCCAGCACGTGCGCACCCACGTGGACGTCACCGACCCGACCCTGGCCGCGCTCAAGGCGATGCTGGAAGTGAAGGAAGAGGCGAAGCACCTGGTGGACTTGCAGATAGTCGCGTTCCCGCAGGAGGGCATCGAGTCCTACGAGGGCGGTCGCGAGCTGATGGAAGAGGCGATCCGCCTCGGCGCCGACGTGGTCGGCGGCATCCCGCACTTCGAGAACACCCGCGAGCAGGGCGTCAGCTCGATCAGGTTCCTCATGGACCTGGCCGAGCGCACCGGCTGCCTGGTGGACGTGCACTGCGACGAGACCGACGACCCCAACTCGCGCTTCCTCGAAGTGCTCGCCGAAGAGGCGCGGGTGCGCGGCATGGGCGCGCGCGTCACCGCCAGCCACACCACGGCCATGGGCTCGTATGACAACGCCTACTGCTCGAAGCTGTTCCGCCTGCTCAAGCGCTCGGGCATCAGCTTCGTCTCCTGCCCGACCGAGAGCATCCACCTGCAGGGCCGCTTCGATACCTTCCCGAAACGCCGTGGCGTGACCCGCGTGGCCGAAATCGACCGCGCCGGGATGAACGTCTGCTTCGGCCAGGATTCGATCAAGGACCCCTGGTACCCCCTGGGCAACGGCAACATTCTGCGGGTGCTCGATGCCGGCCTGCACATCTGCCACATGATGGGCTTCGACGACCTGCAGCGCAGCCTCGACCTGGTCACCGACAACAGCGCCCGCGCACTGAACCTGGGCGAGCGCTACGGCATTGCTGCCGGCCGCCCTGCCAACCTGCTGGTGCTGGGCGTGGACAGCGACTACGAGGCGGTACGCCAGCAGACCAAGGCGCTGTACTCGATCCGCCACGGCCGCATCCTGATGCGCCGCGCGCCGGAGAGCGTGGAGCTGTTCGAGGGCTGATAGAGCGGATTCATCCGTGAATATCCGTGCACCGAAGTCGCCATGTAGGAGCGCGCCATGCGCGCGATTCGCGGCCATGGGCCGCTCCTACAGGGGAACACCGTGCCGTGCGGTTCGCGGATGAATCCGCTCCTACAAAAACTTCGCGCAAAGAAAAACCCCCAAGGCACATGGCCTTGGGGGCTGTTGGCGCCGATGGGGAGGCGCCGTCCTGAACTAGCGTGCGCCGGCCTGGGCTTGCATCACAGCCGGTTCTGTACGTCCGTAGACATCCTCCAGACGCTCGATGTCGTCCTCGCCCAGGTAGCTGCCGGACTGCACCTCGATGATCTCCAGCGGGATCTTGCCGGGGTTGGCCAGGCGGTGCACCGAGGCGATGGGGATGTAGGTGGACTGGTTCTCGGTGAGCAGGAACACCTTCTCGTCGCAGGTCACCTGGGCGGTGCCGGAGACCACGATCCAGTGCTCGGCGCGGTGGTGGTGCATCTGCAGCGAGAGCTGCGCGCCGGGCTTCACGGTGATGTGCTTGACCTGGAAGCGGCCGCCCATGTCCACCGAGTCGTAGCTGCCCCAGGGGCGGTACACCGCGCAGTGGTTCTGGGTTTCGCTGCGACCGGCGGCGTCGAGTTCGCCGACCACTTTCTTCACGTCCTGCACGCGGTCGCGGTGGGCGATCATCATGGCGTCCTTGGTTTCCACCACCACGATGTCGTCCAGGCCGACCACCGAGACCAGCTTGCCGTTGCCGTGCACCAGGCAGTTGCGGCTGTCGTGGACGACCACGTCGCCCTTGGTGACGTTGCCGTTGGCGTCCTTCTCGTGCACCTCCCAGATCGACGACCAGCTGCCGACGTCGTTCCAGCCGGCGTCCAGCGGCACCACGCAGGCGCGCTGGGTCTTTTCCATCACCGCGTAGTCGATGGAGTCGTCCGGGCAGCAGGCGAATGTGGCGGCGTCGATGTTCACCACCGTGCCTTCGCGCTGGCTGCGTTCCAGGGCCAGCAGGCAGGTGTCGTAGATGTCCGCGTCGTGGCGCTTGAGCTCTTCGAGGAAGCGGCTGGCGCGGAACAGGAACATGCCGCTGTTCCAGTAGTGGTTGCCCTGCTCGACGAACTGGCGGGCGCGTTCGGCATCGGGCTTCTCGATGAAGCGTTCGACCCGCGCCACGCCTTCAGGCAGGCGCTCGTCGGCGTTGGCGCGGATGTAGCCGTAGCCGGTCTCGGCACGTTGCGCCGGGACACCGAAGAGCACCATCTCGCCGCGTTCGGCGGCCACGGTGCCAAGGGCCAGGGCGCGCTGGAAGGCGCGTGGGTCTTCCAGCACGTGGTCGGCCGGCAGCACCAGCAGCAGTTCGTCACGGCCTTCGGCGACCAGCTGCATGGCGGCGATGGCCACGGCCGGCGCGGTGTTGCGACCGAAGGGTTCGAGCAGGATGCCCTGGCTCTGCAGGTTCAGCTGTTCGAGCTGTTCCTGGAGGATGAAGCGGTGCTCCTTGTTGCTCACCACCAGCGGCGGCTCCATGCCGTCGAAGGCCAGGCGCTCGACGGTCTGCTGGAACAGCGTGTGCTCGCCGGCCAGGGCGAGGAACTGCTTGGGATAGAGCTTGCGTGAAAGGGGCCAGAGTCGGGAGCCGCTGCCACCGGAAAGAATGACGGGAATCATGGGGTTTCTCCTTAAGCGTTCATGCGTTCTGTGGGGCGCCCGCGGGCGCCGTTGCCGTTCTGGGTGACCTCTCCGTGCGGGCCGTCATGGCAGCCCGCTGTTTTTTCTGTTCATTGGGTCCCCGCGTTCGCGGGGAAGACGGTCAGAGCTACGTGCAGCTCCACGACTTCTCGTCATTCCCGCGAATGCGGGAACCCAGAAAACCAACCAACCCTCAATCCGCCACCACCGGCCGCTTGACCCACACCGGCGAAAGCTTTCCGCCGGCGTCGGTGACGTACAGGCACACCACCTCGCCGCGGGCCAGGGTCACCGGCTTGAGGTCGCTGACCTTCTGCGCGCCGTCGAACAGCGCCAGGTCGACTTTCACCGGGTTGATCTCGCGGTCGCCGTGGCTTTTCGGGGCGACGTTGCCGACCACTTCGGTCTTGCCGTCGGCGGTCTTCAGGGTCAGCGCCTTGCCGCTGAGGTTCTGCACGCGCACCAGGGCCTTCTGCTTGTTCTTGAAGGGCGGCTCGCTTACCAGCTGCGGTTGCGCGCCCGGTTCGCTGACCAGGGTGTAGTAGGCGTCCGGATCGAGTTTCACCGGCAGGCTCTGGCTGCCGACCTTGGCGGTGTAGCTGCCGGGCGGGAGGAACTTGAAGTCGCTGGAGCCCAGCGGCGCGACGTCGTTCAGCGCGGCGTTGCCGACGCTCACCGAGAGCTCGCTGTTGCCGGCGTTGTAGGCCCGCACGAAGGCCGAGCCCTTGGGCGCCTGCGGGCCGTAGAGGGCGGCTTCGCCGGCGTGTGCGCCGACGTTGGCCAGGCCCAGGGCCAAGGCGAGGGCGGGGATTTTCCAGCCTTGGGTCTTGGATCGGATCATGGGGTGTACCTCCGTCTCTTCTTGCATTGCAGCGGGCGCGCGGGCGCCCAGTGGGTGGCGCTCAGCGCGCCGCAGCCAGGCCCGGCGGGTTGGCCGCCAGGCGTTCGTCTCGGGTGCCGGCCGCGCGCAGCTGGGCCAGCCAGTTCGCGTCGAACTGGCTGAGGTCGTTGCGCATCGGCAGGTAGCGTTCGGGGAATTCCCAGACCAGCAGGCGCGGCGGGTGCTGCGCGAAGCCGGGGTCCTGGAGCAGTTCGAGCATCGGTTCGAGCGGCCCCTTGCCTTCCTTGGCGTAATTGATCAGGTCGGCCGACAGCGCCTGCTTGAGCGCGCCGGCGAAGTTCCAGCGCGGGTTGGCGCTGTAGCTGGTGCCGACCAGCGCCACCTGCGGCGCGGTGCTGTCGCCGAAGAGGTCGCCGCCGCTGGCGTTGTCGTCGGCCGCGCGGGTCTGGCGTTCCTGCAACTGGTCCGGCGCCGGCAGCAGCGTGCTGAACAGCGGGTCCAGCGGCAGGAAGGTCAGCAGGTCGCCCTTGTGCGGCGCGGCGGCGTGGGCCTCGGTGATGAAGGTCTGCTGCGGCAGGTCGAGGTGCTGGCCGTCGCGGATGGCGCGGGCCAGGCGCTCGGCCACGGCCTCGGCGCCCAGCGGCGTCCAGTGGGTGTCGGTGCGCAGGAAGACCTGGCCCTTGTCCTTGGCCTGGTCGAGGGTTTCCAGCAGCTCGGGCGCGGCCATGCCGGCCTGCCGCGCGCGCTGCAGGAAGTCCTGGTACAGACCGGCGTGCAGGCTGGCCGGCTGTTCCTTGCCGAGGTATTCGGGATACACCCGCGCCTTGGCCGGGATGATCGCCAGTACCAGCTTCACGCCGCGTCGCTCCAGCTCCTTCTGCACGCCGCGCAGCAGTGCCCAGTTGTCGTCGAGCTGGGTCGCCGTCGGTGCCGGCTTGAACTCTTCGTCGGTGTACAGCCAGCCGTCCTTGCCGAGCACCACGCCGGGGCGGCCTTCGTCGAACAGGGCGAAGTCGAGCGCGGCCCAGAGGTTGGTGCCCAGGCGCTTGATCGGGAATTGCTCGTCGTAGTGGGTCTCGAAGGCGTGCGCCAGCTTGCCGTTGAGCAGCGGGGTGCCGGGGGCTGCGCTGAAGCTCGGGAAGCTCTTCAGCGAGCCGCAGGCCAGGCCCAGGAGCAGCCCGCCGAAGGCGGCGACGTAGGCGTATTGCAGGGGTTTGGGAAGCGTCGGGTTCATGCGGCGGCCTCGCTCAGAACTGGAAGTAGAGGAAGGGCGAGTAGCTCTGCGCGGAGAGCTTCAGCACCGAGGCGGCGAACAGCGCAAGCAGCGCCACGCGGGTGGCCAGCAGCGGCAGCGCGGCACTCCAGCTGGCGACCACGGCGCCGCCCTGGTCGTTGCCGGCCTCGGCCTTGGGTGCCTTGAGTTGCAGCGGCTGGCCGCGGAACTGGCGCAGGCCGAATACCGCGAGCACGGCGTAGGCGAGCGCCAGGGTGCCCAGCTGCAGGCCGGTGAGGCTGGCGCGGTTGAGCTCGGACAGCTGCCAGTCGCCGAAGCTGAACATGGCGGCGTACATGCGCCAGGCGACGTGCAGGTTCTCGGCGCGGAAGATCACCCAGCCGAGGATCACCAGGAGGAAAGTGAAGGCCCACTTCAGCGGATTGAGCACGCGCGGCGCGGCGTTGACCCCGAGGGCGCGCTCGATCGCCAGCCAGGTACCGTGCCAGGCGCCCCAGACGATGTAGGTCACGTTGGCGCCGTGCCACAGCCCGCCCAGCAGCATGGTCAGGAACAGGTTGCGGTAGGTCTGGAAAGTGGTGCCGCGGTTGCCGCCCAGGCTGATGTACAGGTAGTCGCGCAGCCAGGTGGAGAGGCTGATGTGCCAGCGCCGCCAGAACTCGGTGATCGACTGGCTGACGTAGGGCTGGTTGAAGTTCTCCATGAAGCGGAAGCCCATCATCAGGCCCAGGCCGATGGCCATGTCGCTGTAGCCGGAGAAGTCGAAGTACAGCTGCGCGGTGTAGGCCAGCGCGCCGAGCCAGGCGTCGCCCGTGGTCGGGTTCTGCAGGGCGAAGCAGTGGTCGGCCAGGGCCGCCAGGGTGTCGGCGATGAACACCTTCTTGACGAAGCCCTGCATGAAGCGGGTGCAGCCTTCGGCGAACTTGTCGAGGCTGTGGGTGCGGTGGTTGAACTGGTCGACCAGGTCCTTGAAGCGCAGCACGGGGCCGGCGATCAGGTGCGGGAAGATGGCGACGAAGGCGGCAAAGTCGATCAGGTTGCGCGTGGCCGGGGTGTCGCCGCGGTACACGTCGATGATGTAGCTGATCGACTCGAAGGTGTAGAACGAGATGCCGATGGGCAGCAGGATGTGCGTCAGCACGAAGGGCTGCATGCCGAACGAGGTGATGATCTGGTTGAGGCTGTCGACACCGAAGTTGGCGTACTTGAAGTAGCCCAGCACGCAGAGGTCGACGACCACGCCGAGGATCAGCCAGCGCTTGGCCGCGAGCGTGCGCACGCCGGCCGCGCCGATGCGCAGCCCGATCCAGTAGTTGAACAGGGTGACGCCGGCGAACAGGGCGAGGAAGTCCACGCGCCACCAGGCATAGAAGAGGTAGCTGGCGACCAGCAACAGGAGGTTCCGGTAGCGGTTCCCGCTCAGGTAGTACAGGCCGAGGAACACCGGCAGGAACAGGAACAGGAACACGTTGGAAGAAAAGACCATTGCGCGTCTCGCTCTGGAGCTTCGTACCCTGGATCGCTCCAGCCCTTCCGGCGCCGTGAAGGCGCGCAAGGAAAAGGCCGGTGCGATCCGCCAATTCCTCCCCGTGGTAGTGCCAAGTGGTGGTGCGCCCGCCCGGCGTCTTTGCGCCTGGGTCGGGGTGTTGCGGTGCCCCGCGTGTGCGGGATAGCTCTTCGTAGGAGCGAGCTTGCTCGCGAACCGCCCAGCGCCGGTGCCTCCGGGGACGCCGTTCGCGAGCAAGCTCGCTCCTACAGGTTCTGGTCCGTTATCCGCCGTTGCCGCGGTTGAACACCTTCGTCACGTCGCCGCCGAGGCGGAAGCTGTTGAAGGGCTCCATCTTCCTGCGCCAGTCCTGGGTCTTAGGCGCGCAGCTGTAGAGCGCGCAGTAGGGCTCCAGCCAGGCGAACTTGCTGTTCTCCTTCAGGTCTTCCATGTCCTGGTCGTTGCCGGTCTTGGCGTCGAAGGCCTGCTGGTCGCCCACGCCTTGCATCACGCGTTCGGCCAGGCGCTGCAGCGCGCCGTGGTTTTCCTCGCGCAGGTCGGTGCCGTTGGCCTGGGCGAAGGCGGCGATCATCGCCAGCGGGGTCAGCGCGTAGTTGTGGTAGGAGAGGGCGCGCTGGCGGCGCTTGAGTTCGTTGGGCAGGTAGCCGTCGTCGTCGACCTGGCTGGCGGCGACCTTGAACGCCTGCACCGACCAGTCGAACAGGTCGCGGCGGTTGGTCACCACGGCAGTGGACATCACCGACCAGGCGGCCCAGTAGCTGTGGTTGTTGATCTGCTTGAGCGGCAGGTTGCTCCAGTCGCTGACCACCTGGCTGCCGAGCTTGCCGAACCACTGCTCGATCTGCGCCGACTGCTGCGGGTAGGCCGCCAGCGGGCGGCTGCTGGAGAACTTCAGGCGCAGGTAGGACGAGGACAGGCTGCCCAGCGCCCATTTGCGCATCGACTTGCCGGTGTGGTTGAAGTCGGTGCTCTCCAGCGCGTCGGCCTTGGCCCAGGTGGACAGCCAGTTCAGCGCACAGTCGAGGTCGCCCTTGTGGCCGCTGCGCATGTACTGGGTGATCAGCTTGCTGGTGCCGCGCTCCATCTCGGTGATGTCCTTGATCTGCTCGCGGAATTTCTTCTCGGCGCCGGTGTTGAGGGTGGCGCGCGCCGAGTCGGAGCCTTCGTACTTGCTGGTGAACTGCAGCGAGCCGGTGTAGGGCGTGGGCGCTGCCTGGCAGCTGTCGGCCTCGCCCTTGCGCTCGCCGACCGGGGCGAAATAGCCGGGTGGCGGCACCAGGTCGGCGGCCTGGGAGGCTTGTCCGTAGAGCGCACCGAGGCTGCCCAGGCTGAGCAGCGGCCAGAGCAGGCGCAGGCCCTTGCTGCGGGAAAGACGTTGGATGGACATGGGTTATCTCCCGGCCACTTCGGCAGTGGCCTTGGTTTGCGGCGTCTGGCACAGCTTGGCCTCGACCTCGAGGCCGGCCGGCATCTCGTCCGGCGCTTCGATTTCCAGGGAGAGGAACTGCTGGTCGGCCCAGTCCTCGTCGTTGCGCAGCTCGAAGACGTAGCGCCCGCCGGTGTCGACGGCCTTGGACTGCTCGATCTTCAGCTGCTCGCGGCGGCCGTTCATGTACCAGACGGTGTTCTTCAGCTGGTGCACGCTCGGGTCGCTGTAGGTGATGTCGGCGGTGTAGCTGCCGCTGCGGATCGGCAGCGTCGCGCTGTTGAGCAGCACCTCGTTGCGCCCGGCGTGCAGCTTGACCTTGCGGCTGAGCACGGCCTTCTGCGTCGCGCAGCCGTTGGCCACCAGCGGCATGGCCTGGCGGTAGAAGCTCTTCTGCGCCATGTCGTAGTGGGTGGCGAATTCCCAGACGAGGATCTTCGGCGGGTTCTTGTGGAAGCTCTCGCTGGTCAGGTAGGCCAGCAGCGAGCTGTCGAAGCCGCCGCCGGACACGGCGTTGTTGAGGATGTCGACCTTGCCGTACTCCTCGAGGAAGCCGACGAAGTTGTAGGCCGGGCCGCTGTTGGAGGTGCCGACCACTGCCACCTGCGGGTTGCCGCCGTCGCCGAACAGGTCGCCGCTGTCGCTGGCGCCTACCGGCTCGGTCTCGAAGCGGTCGACGTACTGCGGCGCGTAGCTGCTGCCGCAGAGCTGCGCGGCGGCCTTGTGGAAGGTGCCGAGCTTGGACAGCAGGCCGGTGCGCTTGCTTTCGAATTCCTTCTTCGGAATCGCGTCGTAGCCGGGGATTTCCTTCAGCGTCTGCGCGGCGATCTTCGCGCTGCGCATGGCGCCGTACGGGGTCCAGTGGTGGTCGCCCTTGAAGTAGTACGGGTGGGCTTCCTTCTCGTCGAACAGCGGCGAGAAGTCCGGGGTGTAGATGCCGGCCTCGCGGAACTTGGCGATCGACGCCAGGTAGTTCTTCTTCGCCAGCTCGAAGTTGAAGGAGGCCTTCTCCTCGGGGTTGAGCTTCTCGCGGTCGATCAGGCCGCGGGTGGGCTGGTAGACCACCATCAGCTCGACGCCCTTGCGCTTGAGTTCGTCGCGCAGCGCCTTGAGTTCGCGCCAGCCTTCGGGGCTGGTGCCGAAGTCGGTGCGCAGGTCGTAGGTGGTGCGGAACAGCCAGTCTTCCTGGGCCGGCACCAGGTGGGTGAAGAAGCCCAGGTACTTGGTGTCGTAGGCCTTGTCGTCGGCCGCCTTGGGGCACAGGCCGGCGGCCGGCAGGGCGCGGTAGGTCGGCGCGCCGGTGTCGGCGGCGAAGGCGCCGTGGGCGAGCAGCAGGCCGGCGGCGAGGCCCGTCAGGCCCGACAGGCAATGGGGGCGGATGGTCATGGTGCGGGTCCTCATTTATGCAGTTCGGCCTGGCTTTCCACGGGGTCGATCAGCACCGCGCGCTGCTGGCGCACGAGCAGGTCGAGGATCTCTTCCTGCTTCTCGCCGAGTACGCCGGAGAAGCTGATGCCGGAGGATTTGGTCGGGCCGAGCATGGCCACCTTGTACAGCTCCAGGGACAGCGGCGAGGCCACCGACAGCGGCCCGGAGCCGTTGCCGGCGAGCTTGCCGCCGACCACGATCAGCGAGACCTTGGTGTCGAACGGGTCGAGGTCGATGTCGCGGTCGGTGTCGGACAGGTCCTTGATGTGCCCATACACGCCGAGCAGCTGGTTGCCGGCGGCGAGGTTCTCGTACAGGCGGATGTTCACGCTGTTGCGGATGCGGATGCCGTGGCGGCGGTTGCCCAGCACCTGGTTGGCGTAGATCAGGTTGTCGCCGGATTCGTAGAGCGTGATGCCGTCGGAGTGGTTGCGGTAGACCTCGTTGTAGGCCACCAGGTTGTTCACGCTGTTGCGGTCCAGGACGATCCCGGAGAGGTGGTTGTCGTAGGTCTTGTTGCGGAAGATGAAGCTGTCGTCGACCTCGCGCGAGACGATGATGCCGTGCTTCTTCTTCGTTCCGTAGACGGTGTTCTCGGCGATGATCAGCCGGCGCGAGCGGTCGTGCGGGTCGATGCCGTAGATCACGTTGTCGCGGTAGGTGTTGCCGCGCACCACCAGGTCGTCGGCCTCGTAGCAGTAGAAGCCGTACCAGTTGTCGACGAAGGTGGAGCCGAGCACCCAGCCCTTGGGGCGCGGGCGCTTCATCTGGGTGTCCATGCCCGGGCTGTACTGCGAGATGGAGATGCCGTAGGCCTTGGAGGCGTTGTAGCCGAAGCTGGTGAAGGTGCTGTTCACCAGGTACGCCTCGGCGCCGCCCCAGGAGACCAGGAAGGGGCGGAACTCGTTGGGCGATTTGAACCAGGCCGGCTCGCCTTTCGCCTCGTTCCAGGCGGTGACCTTGCTGTCGCGGACGAACAGCTTGCCGTCGTTGACCAGGAAGGCGCCGCGATCCTGCGATAGGCGCAGCTCCTTGACCTTGCCGTCGATCTCCAGGGTCGCGCCCTGGCTGACCACGATCGGCAGGCGCGCGACGTACACGCCCGGCTCGACCTGTTCCAGGGACTTGCCGAGTTTGCCGGCCAGTTCCGCCAGATTGACGTAGCCGCCTTCGATGAAGATCGCCTGGGGCATCTGCTTCTGGCGCTTCACCCACTCGGCCAGGCGGTTGCTGCCGCCGGTGAATTCCTTCAGCGGCTGCTGCTGCACCATGCGCTGCAGCACGGCCTTGCCCGGCTTGCTGCGGTCGATCATCTTCGCCACCGCCTCGGCGGTGTAGCCGGACAGGTCGGGCAGCTTCGGCGGGTCCAGGTGCAGCGTTTGCTCGGCGATGGTCGAGACCGTGTAGTTGCCGGTTTCCTTCAAGCCTTGGGTGTGGCCGGGCTGGTTGGCCGGGGCCGCTTGCGAGTCAGCCTTGGTCGGCGGCGCCAGGGCCCAGGCCGGGGAGCCCGCGGCGAGCAGGCAGGCGAGCAGCAGGCCGGTCAGGGGAGGGTGGCTGTGCATGGCGATGGTCTCGGTTTTCAGTAGCGCCAGATGACGTCGACGAACGCGTGGTGCATCGTCGAGTCGACGTGGTTGCCGTAGGCGTCGCCGGGCATGAACAGGCCGCCGCGGAAGCGGATCAGCGCCGAAGGTTCGTCGATCGCCTGGCTCATCGAGGCCGGCAGCAGGCCGTGCTTGAAGTACTTGGTCATCACCAGGTCGACCTCCTGGCCGACGTCCTTGGAGTCGTTGACCAGGGGCGCGTTGATGCCGCTGTTGCCGATGTCCGAGTCGCCGTCGACGCGCCAGAACTTGTGGTACACGAGGCTCGCGTCGTAGTCGTCGCGCAGCTGCCAGGCGCCGAACAGGGTGGCGTCCTGCAGGTTCGACAGCTCGCCGCGGAAGGCCTCGCCGAAGCGGTTCACGCGGGCGCGGGTGCCGGTGAAGTTGGAGCGGTTGCTCTGCAGGCCGGTCTGCTCGTACTGGTCCTCGCCGTTGTGGCCGCCGCCGCTGCCGCGGGCAAAGCCGGCACCGGCGCGCCACTGCTCGTCGATGTTCCAGCGCAGGCCGAGGTCGACACCGTAGGCGTTCACGTCGCCGCTCTGCTTGCCGGTGGCGATGCGTTCGCCGCCGACATCGACGGTGCTCAGGCGGTCGCGGTTGCCGGTCAGCCAGGTGGCGCTGGCCCAGTAGTTCAGCGGCATCTGCGAGCGGTACTCGTAGCCGTCGCCGTTGGCCTCGACGCCGAGCCAGGTGAGGTCGCCGGTGGAGCGCTTGTCGAGCGAGTCGACTTGTTCGCCGGGGTCCTTCAAGTGGCCGCTGTCGTCGGCGTGGTGCAGGCGCAGGCCGACCCAGTTGTGCGGCGCCCACTGGGTGGAGAGGTCGCCGAACACGTGGGTACGGTCCTTGTCCTGCGGCGCCAGTTCGGTGAGGTCGGTGCGGTATTCGGAGAAGCGTTGCGCGACGCCGGCGTGGGCGCGCAGCAGGGTGGTGTCGAAGGTCCAGTTCAGCGCTTCGATGTTGGTGTCGGCCCACATGCCGCTGTCGTCGCGCAGGCGCTGGCGGCCGAAGCGCAGGTGCTCGCCGGGGTATTGGGTGAGGCCGGCGTAGTCGACCCAGAACTCGCGCAGGGCGAGGTAGCTGTCGTCGGGCTCGCGGCCGTTCGTGCCGCTGTTGTCCACTTCGTCAGACTGCAAGGTGTCGGTTTGCACGGTGTCGGTGGCGGTCACCGCCTGGCCCATCACGTAGGCGCTCCAGTCGCCCCAGGTACCCAGCGCCCAGGGCCGCAGGTCGAGGCCGATACCATTGAGGTCGCCGCCGTGGGCGGTGCCCAGGTCCTGGTCGTCGAGGGATTCGGCGGTGACCTTGATGTCGATGCCGAAGTTCTTCGGCGGCTCTTCGGCGGCCTGCGCGAGGCTGCCGAGCAGGCTCATGCCGGCGCCGAGCATGGCCGGCAGCAGGTGCGCGCGGCGGATGGCGCCGGCCAGGCGCAGCGGCTGGAGGAGCGGGGCGGGAGTCGGGGCTGGGCGCTTCATAGGTTCTGGGCTTCCTGTTCGTTCTGCATGAGGCTGACCGTGGCCTGCCAATTGGCGCCGCGCGCCTGTTCCTCGCGCTTGAGCAGTTGCTGCGCCTGGCTGCGTTCGGCCGGCTGCAGCTGCGGTTCGAGCTGGCTCATCAGGTCGGCGGCGGCGGGCACTTGCTGTCGCTGCGCGAGGGTGCCGAAGACGTAGGCGGCGGCCCGGTCGACCTGCACGCCGCGGCCTTGCGACCAGAGCTGGGCGAGGGCCATGTCGGCGCTGGCGGAGCCGGCGCGGGCGGCGATCAGCAGGTGGTCGGCGGCCTTCTGCGGGTAGACCTTGCCGAGGTAGCCGCGGCGGTAGATCTGGCCGAGGAAGTAGTGCGCCTGGGGCTCGCTGGGGGCGGCCTTGAGCAGGTGCTGCTCGGCCTTCTGCGGGTCCTGCGGCATCCACTTGCCGTCGTAGTAGAGGCGCCCGAGCAGCAGCTCGGCGCGCGGTTGGGCGGCGTCCTGGCCCTTCTTCAGGTAGTCGAGCATCTGCTTCACGTCGCCCAGCTCGGGGTAGTCGTACTGCAGCTTGGCGAGGTCGACCCAGGCGGCCGGGAATTCCGGCGCAAGCTCGGTGAGCAGGGCCTGGGCGGCTTGCGGATCGGGCTTGCCGAGGTTGGCGTCGGCCAGCACCTGGGCCACCGATTCGACGCGTTCGGGCGGCACGTGGCCGGTCTTGTGCGCGGCGCGCAGGCGGTCGAGGTGGGCCTTCTGCTTATCCGCGTTGCCCTGGATCTGGTAGACCGTGGCCAGCTCCATCCAGCACACGTCCATGCGCGTCAGCCAGCGCTGGCAGACCTGCTCGACCTCGCCCAGGTGCTGGTTGTAGGTGCCCTGGGTGCGGTACAGGATGATCTGCGCCAGGTCTGCCTGCGGCAGGCCCTGGGCGCGCCACTGGTCGATGCGCTGCTGCGGGTTCACGTCCGGCCAGGTCTGCGGGTACTGCAGGTAGAGCACCACCAGCGGCACAAGGGCGCTGTCCTCGCCTTCGGCGAAGGCGCGGGTCAGCAGCTGCTCGGCCTCGCGGTGCTCGGCTTCGCTGGCGCCGGGCTTGGCCGCCAGCCATTTGCCCAGGCGCGCACGGGCGCGCGGCGAGGTCTCGGCGGCGTCGCGGTAGAGCTTCTCGGCGCGGGCCTGGGCTGCGCTGTCACCGTTGGCCGCCTGCAGGTCGGCCAGGCCGATCTGCGCGTCGGTGTAGCCGAGGGTCGCCAGGGCCTGGTAGTTGGCCTGGGCTGTGGCGAGGTCGCCGCGCGCCATGGCCTCGTCGGCCAGGCGCTGGTCGGGCAGGCCGGCGCAGCCGGCGGCGAGGCTCACCGCCAGGGCCAGGCCGACGCCGCGCAGCGGATGCTGGGCAAGTGCGTTCATGGGCGATTCCTCAGCGCGCGGTGGCCAGGGCCATGGCCTTGTTCAACAGGGTGCGGCCGGGCAGGCCGCCGATGCTGACTTCCGCCGGGCGACCGGCGAGCTGGCTGTCCAGCGGCTGCTCGGGCTGGATCTGCGCGCGGATCTCGCTGGCCAGGTCGCCGTCCACCGGCGCGGTGCGCAGGATGCGGCCGCTGCGTACCTCGCTGTCGCCGGCGACCTGGAAGTGCACCAGGGTGCCCGGCGAGAGTTCGGACGCATTGCGGTAGGCGAAGCGCGCCTCGACGGTCGCCGAGGCTTCGCGCGGGGCGAGGGTGAAGATCACGTCGCCCTTGTTGGCGTACTGGCCGTTGGCGACGCGCTTCTCGACCACGCGGCAATCGCAGGGGCTGGTCAGGGTGCCCTTGAGCTGGTGGCCGAAGAGCTTCTCGATGTTGCCCGGGTTGAGCTGCTCGTCGGACAGGTTGCCCTTGAGCAGGTCCAGCAGGCTGGTGGAGAAGGTCGCGATGGGCGCGCCCTTGGCCACTTCGGCGTTGGGCTGCACCAGGCTGTCCACGGTGCCTTCGCGGGGCATGGTGATCTGCTGGCTGGCGATGTTGACCACGCCGGAGTCGGCGTGGGTGACGAAGTACAGGTTGTAGATCTGGTTGAGGATGAAGGCGAAGGCCCCGACACCGACCACGAAGATCGCGGTGCTGAAGGTGACCGCGCGGACCCGGCCGAAGAAGCCCATGCCGCTGCCGCCGGCGCCGTGCTTGCGGGCCTTGGTGAAGTTCTCGCGCTGCAGGGTGTTGAGCATGTCGCCGACGCTGATCACTTCGCCGGCGAGGAAGGCGGTGATCAGGTAGCGCAGGGCGGCCACTTCGCGCGGCTTGAGGTTCTGGAACTCGCAACCGGCGCGGCGGCTCTCGCTGTCGAAGGAACGCACCTGGAACTCCACTTCGATGGCGAAGGTGATGCTGTCGATCTGGAACAGCAGCTTGCCCTTGTGGATGTCGCCGGCCTGGATAGGCGCGGCGCTGGCGGTGAAGGCGAAGCCGCCGGCGGAGAGGTCGAGCAGGCGCGCGTCGACACCCTCGCGGTTGGCGCCGATGTAGCGGATGCGCGCGGGCAGCTTGACCCGCGCATGCTGGCGCTGGGCTTCGGATTCGTGCACGACGTTGACGTTGACGGCGGTATTCATGAGGTCGGGTCCTATGTTCGCAAAGGGTCGATCCGGCCACGGGCCGAGGGGCGGTAGCTCAAACGATGGTCAGGAGTACGGCGACGAAGACGCTGGCGGCAGAGAAGGTCATGGCACGCGAGGACCAGGTGTTGAACAGGCGCTGGTAGCGGTTCAAACCACGGTCGAGCTTGGTGCTCTGGCGCGTCCACGACTGCTGGTCGAGGCGGAAGAACACGTAGATCTTCACCAGGGCGCCGACGATCTGGTTGTAATAGAGAATCAGCGGGTAGGCCGGGCCGATCGGGTGGCCCGACAGCGACAGCAACAGGGTCAGCACCAGGCGGGTGATGCCGATCCACAGCAGGTACACCAGCAGGTAGGTGATGCTGTACTTGAGGCTGGCGATGATGGCCGCGACCAGGCCGAGCAGGCAGGTCCACATCGACAGGCGCTGGTCGAACAGCACCACGCTGGTGAACCAGCCCAGGCGCCGCGGGCCGAGGGCGAGGGCGCGGGAGTTCTGCCGCAGGTTGTTGCCGTACCAGCGGAACATCAGCTTGCGGCTGGCCTTGATGAAGCTCTTCTCCGGCGGGTGTTCGACCGTGTTGATCGCCGCGTCCGGCACGTAGAAGGTGTCGTAGCCCAGGCGCATCAGGCTGTACCAGCTGGACTTGTCGTCGCCGGTGAGGAACTGGAAGCGCCCCAGGCGCCAGTGGTCCAGGTGGTCGCTCTCGACGTCGGCGATGAAGGCCGGGTCGGTGACCACGCTGGCGCGGAATACCGACATGCGCCCGGTCATGGTCAGCACGCGCTTGGACAGGGCCATGGAGCACATGTTGATGTGCCGCTGGGCGAAGCGCAGCTTGTGCCACTGGCTCATGATGTAGCCGCCCTGCACTTCGCAGAATTCGTTGGTGGTGAGGCCGCCGACGTTGGCGAACAGCTTGAACCAGGGCACCGTGGCCTTGACCACGCCGGGTTCGAGCACGGTGTCGCCGTCGATCACCGCGACCACCGATTCGTCATCCGGCATGTGCCGGGAGATGGCGCGGAAGCCGTGGGCCAGGCCGTCGCGCTTGCCGGTGCCGGGGATGCGCACGAAGTCCAGCTTTACCCGCGCCGGCGGGTTGAGCTTCTGCCACTGCTGCTTGATCAGTACCTCGTCGGACAGCTCGACGATGGAGCAGACGACGGTGGTGGGCAGCTCGCAGGCGATGGCTTCTTCGATCACCGAGCGATAGACCATCGAAGTGGTCAGGGCGTCGATGCGGAAGCTGGTGACCATCAGGTACACGTGCGACGGATCGGCCGCGCTGCCCAGCTTGCGCAGGCGGCGCTTGTAGTACGGGTAGACCAGGTGCAGGAAGAGCATGCCGCGCAGGAAATGCAGGCCGCCCATGGAATAGCGCCAGATGCCGACCGCACCGATGATCAGCAGGAAGTCGCGGGCATTCGGGTCGAAGACCGTCGGCGGCACCAGCAGCGCCAGGCCCATCAGCAGGCAAAGGAACAGCAGCCAGCCGCTGGCTTCGCCGAGGGCTCGTTTGTATGCGTCCATGATGTGGTCCGTCAGTCGCGTCGTTGCTTCGTGGGAACGGGGGCGAGGCGGGTTTGCTGGGCTCCCGTGTTCGCGGGAGTGACGAATCTCTCCGTCATCCCCGCGAACAAACGGGGACCCAGAAACCGCTGAGGCGCTTACCAGCAGATGCCTTCGGCGCGCTCGTCGGTGACGCTCGGCATGAAGCCGATCAGGTCGATCACCTTCTTGCCCTGCGGCGCCTGCTTGACCACGTCGACGAACAGCTCGTCGCCGTTGCCCAGCACCAGCAGGTCGGAGGTGCGCACCACCTCGTCGAGGTCCGAGACCAGCAGCGAGGAGACGTGGGGGATCTTCGACTCGATGTACTCCTTGTTCGCCCCATGCACGCGGGCGTACTCGACGTTGCGGTCGAAGATCTGCAGCTCGTAGCCCTTGCCGATCAGCATCTCGGCCAGCTCCACCAGCGGGCTCTCGCGCAAGTCGTCGGTGCCGGACTTGAACGACAGGCCGAGCAGGCCGACCTTGCGGCTGCCGTGGCTGGTGATGATGTCGAAGGCCTTCTGCACCTGGTGCGCGTTGCTGCGCATGATCGAGCCGAGCATCGGGTGCTCGACGTCCAGCTGGCTGGCGCGGTAGGTGAGGGCGCGCACGTCCTTGGGCAGGCAGGAGCCGCCGAAGGCGAAGCCGGGCTTCATGTAATAGCGCGACAGGTTGAGCTTGTTATCCTGGCAGATCACGTCCATCACCTCGCGACCGTCGACGCCGACCGCCTTGGCGATGTTGCCGATCTCGTTGGCGAAGGTGACCTTGGCCGCATGCCAGACGTTGCAGGTGTACTTGATCATCTCGGCGACCTCGATGGTCTTGCGGATGATCGGCGCGTCCAGCTCGCGGTAGATCTCTTCCAGCAGGTCCCCGGTCTGCGCGTCCAACTCGCCGATCACGGTCATGGGCGGGAAGTCGTAGTCCTTGATCGCGGTGCTCTCGCGGAGGAACTCGGGGTTGGTGCCGACGCCGAAGTCGACCCCGGCCTTCTTGCCCGAGCAGTCCTCGATGATCGGGATCACCACGTTCTGCACGGTGCCCGGCAGCACGGTGCTGCGCACCACCACGGTGTGGCGCTCGGCCTTCTCGCGGATGGCGTAGCCGATTTCGCGGCAGACGCTCTCGATGTAGCCCAGGTCCAGGTCGCCGTTCTTCTTGCTCGGGGTGCCGACGCAGATGAACGAGACGTCGCTGTCCAGCACGGCCTGCTTGAAGTCGGTGGTGCCCGACAGCCGCGAGGTCCGGATACCCTTCTCGAGCAGGGACTCCAGCCCCGGTTCGACGATGGGCGACTTGCCGCGGTTGATCAGGTCGATCTTGGTGGTGGAAACGTCCACGCCAATCACTTCGTGACCACGGGCGGACAGGCAACCGGCGCATACTGCGCCAACGTAGCCAAGACCAAAGATGCTGATACGCATCGTATTCACCTCTGCTTTTGTCGAGCGGTTAAAAGTTGGCCGTGTGGCCAATTCCCTTTTGCTGCGGGGCATTTCGAGGCGCCCCGTCCAGGCAGTCCATGAGTGATCTGAAAGTTCTTGCACTCAATTTGGGCAGAGTTCCGCGACTTGCACTTTAATGTTTCAGAGTGATTTCAAGAGTGCCCTTGAAATGTGCGTCCGGATAAGCGGCAAGTCTTTTCGGTGCTCTGCTTAATTACATAACCTTTTGAAATTATTCAGGATGAGCGAAGCCTTCGAGCAAGGCTCGATGCGTTCTGTTTACCTGTGTGGGTGCAACTAAGTCCGAATGGTCGTTGCGCAAGTAGGATGTTCGAGGCTGTTGGATAGTTCCTGTCGCCGATCCGAAGTTGTGCCGTGAAGTGAATGTCCAATGGCCATCAATTGGCGAAACTTTGCTATCAGGATGAAATGGAATTGTCGCTTTCAGCGTTCGTGCAAAATGCAGGAAGTTTGAAAAGTTCCGCCGTGTTTCATCTGATTTACACTTCGTTCAGCTGTCGTTCAGCTTGATTCAAGATGTTTCGTGCAACTTGCAATCGTGAATTGCATGTAATGGCGGGATGCTTGTAATGGCGAATGGATTACAACTGCGATGGCAAAAGTGGCGGTTTTTTAGCCGTTCGGAAGTGCTGCCGGCGTGGAAAAAAATGTCACGAAAGTGCGTGGTTGCCGACGAACGGTAGCGAGACGGGAGAGAGGAAGGGGCAATCGGGCTGCCAGCGATTGGCGGGAGAGGGGTGGCTGGCGACCGGGCGGCCGCCAGCGAAAGGGGCGATCAGGCGTCGGGCTGGTCGCGCAGGAACACCAGGCGGTCCACCGAGGACTCCTCGGCGGCGAAGCGGTAGCCGGCGTAGGTGAAGTCCTTCAGGCCTTCCGGATCGGTCAGGCGTTCCTTGATCACGTAGCGCGCCATCAGGCCGCGGGCCTTCTTGGCGTAGAAACTGATGATCTTGTACTGGCCGTTCTTCAGGTCCTTGAACTCGGTGTCGATGATGCGGGCGTCCAGCGCCTTGCGCTTCACCGCGCCGAAGTACTCGGTGGAGGCCAGGTTGAGCAGCACGGCGTCGCCCTGCTCGGCGAGGTCTTCATTGAGCCAGCCGCTGATGCGCTCGCCCCAGAAGTCATAAAGGTTGGCGCCGCGCGCGTTGGCCAGGCGGGTGCCCATTTCCAGGCGGTACGGCTGCATCAGGTCGAGCGGGCGCAGCACGCCATAAAGGCCGGAGAGCATGCGCAGGTGGCGCTGGGCGAAGTCGAAGTCGGCATCGCCGAAGTCCTCGGCGGCCAGGCCCGTATAGACGTCGCCCTTGAAGGCCAGCAGCGCCTGCTTGGCGTTGCTCGGCTTGAAGTCGGGATGCCAGCTGGCATAGCGCGCGGCGTTCAGGCCGGCGAGCTTGTCCGACAGGCTCATCAGGCTGCCGATCTGCGCCGGGGTCAGCTCGCGCAGCACGCCGATCAGCTCCTGTGCGTCATCCAGGTGCAGCGGCAGGGTGTGGCGGTCGGTGACCGGCGCGGTCTCGTAATCCAGGGTCTTGGCGGGGGAAATCACCATCAGCATCGTGCGGTCTCCTCGAAGCGTCGGGCGATTGTAGGGACTTGCCCGGGCGGGCTCCAGCGATGGAGACGATTGGAAAAATCGATCGGGGGATACGCGGGGAGGGAATTGCTGCAGGTGAATAAGTCGATGACTGGACTGATAAAACTAGTCCTGTGCGCGCACCTTTCCAAGGTATTTCGTCGTACGACGAAAATTTCCCCGTTGAGAAGGAAAAAGACTTTTTATCGTCATCTTTTTTCCTGTATTTCTGGAGGCGTAGACCGCCGAACCCTGCAGACAGGTGGCGGCCCCGGCCCGTCCCTTGCTTGCAACACTCTCGAGCCCAGGCTTCGAGAGTCGGTGGCTCACCGCACGGCGGAGCGCTGTAAAGGCATTCCGTCGTAACTCCCCCGGAAGAGGTGACCCGCGTATGGATGACCACGGACGTTCCAGCAATTCCCAGCCGATCTTCTACGTCCTCGACACCAACGTTCTGATCCACGATCCAAACGCCCTGCTGAACTTCCAGGAACACCACGTCGGCATTCCGATGACGGTGCTGGAGGAACTCGACAAGCTGAAAACCGGCAAGCACTCCGTCGCCGCCGAATGTCGCCAGGCCATCCGCCTGATCGACCAGGTACTCGGCGAAGCCTCGCCCGAGCAAGTGGAGGAAGGCGTGCCGATCCAGCGCGGCAAGGCCGGCCCCTGCGGCACCTTGTCGATCCTCATGAGCAAGCGCGCAGAGCCCATCACCTGGCTCCCGGAACACCTGAACGACAACAAGATCATCAACCAGCTGGTCGAGCTGCAGAGCCGCTACAGCAGCCGCCGCGTCGTGTTGGTGACCAAGGACATCAACATGCGCCTGAAGGCGCGTGCCTGCGGTGTGTCGTCGGAGGACTACCACACCGACCAGCTGATCGACGACGTGGCCTTGCTCTCGCGTGGCTACCACTCGCTCTCGGGCTCGTTTTGGGACCGCGTGAGCAAGGTCGAGACCCGCCAGGACCACGGCCGCACCTGGCATCGGGTGCAACTCACCGACAACCTGCCGGCGGTGCACATCAATGAGTTCATCGTCGACGAGCAGGGCTTCGTCGGCTGGATCAAGGGCATCCAGCAGGACGAACTGCTGATCCTCGACCTGCACCAGGAGCCGCTGCTGCACCAGGAAGCCTGGGGCCTGCGCCCGCGTGACGTGTACCAGTCGCTGGCGCTCTACGCGCTGCTCGACCCGGACATCCACCTGGTCAACCTGTCCGGCGCCGCCGGCTCGGGCAAGACCATCCTGGCGCTGGCCGCGGCCATCGAGCAGACCATGGTCACCAAGCGCTACCGGCGCATCATCGCCACCCGCAGCGTGCAGGGCCTGGACGAGGACATCGGCTTCCTACCGGGCACCGAGGCCGAGAAGATGGAACCCTGGCTGGGCGCCATCACCGACAACCTGGAAGCCCTGCATTCGGACGACGAATGCACCCACGGCAGCGTCGACTACATCCTCAGCAAGGTGCCGCTGCAGTTCAAATCGCTGAACTACATCCGCGGGCGCAGCTTCCAGCAGAGCCTGATCCTCATCGACGAGTGCCAGAACCTCACCCCGCACCAGATGAAGACCATCATCACCCGCGCCGGCAACGGCTCGAAGGTGATCTGCCTGGGCAACCTGGCGCAGATCGACACCCCCTACCTGTCGGCCACCAGCTCCGGCCTGACCTACCTGACCGAACGCTTCAAGGACTTCCCCCACGGCGTGCACATCACCCTGCAAGGGGTGCCGCGCTCGGTGCTGGCGGAATACGCCGAGGCGCATATGTAAAGCGGCGGCCCGCCCCGCGAGGGGCGGGCATCGTTCCAACCGAAACGGCGCCCAGACGGGCGCCGTTTTCATCGGCGAGCATAGGGCGTACAACCGTTAGCGGTTGTACGCCGCCTCACCTGGCGCATCGCCAACTCCGTGTCCGAATTTGGCGGTTTCGACAACGCCAGGTTTGGCCCCGGGGCGAGCCGGCAACCATGGCCAATCGGCGTATAACGCGGAGCGTTATACGCCCTACGCCGGACCCACCCGCCGTACCTCTTTTTGTATACAATCGCTCCCCCCGACACGCCGTCTGCCGAACACCCGGCGAGCCGTCCGGGGCGTACACTTGTCCGCATCGCCTGATTTTCCCCGGAGATTTTCCTTGCTCACCCATCTCGATTCCCAGGGCCGCGCCAACATGGTCGACGTCACCGACAAGGCGGTGACCTCCCGTGAGGCCGTGGCCGAAGCGCGGGTGCGCATGCGCCCGGAAACCTTGCGCCTGATCCAGGACGGCGGCCATCCCAAGGGCGACGTCTTCGCCGTGGCGCGCATCGCCGGCATCCAGGCGGCGAAGAAGACCCACGAACTCATTCCGCTGTGCCACCCGTTGCTGCTCACCAGCGTGAAGGTCGAGCTGAGCGCGGAAGGCGAAGACACCGTGCGCATCGAGGCGCGTTGCAAGCTGGCCGGGCAGACCGGCGTGGAGATGGAAGCACTGACCGCCGCCAGCGTTGCCGCGCTGACCATCTACGACATGTGCAAGGCCGTGGACAAAGGCATGACCATCGAGAACGTGCGCCTGCTGGAGAAGCTCGGCGGCAAGAGCGGCCACTACCGCGCGGAGGATGCGCAATGATCCGCGTGCAGTACTTCGCCCGTTACCGCGAAGCCCTCGGCCTGGAGGGCGAACAGCTGGCCTGGGACCCGGCCTTCGCCCGCCTCGACGACCTGCGTTCGCGCCTGCTCGAACGTGGCGGCGTCTGGCAGGTGCTGGCCGAACAGAACCTGATGTGCGCGCGCAACCAGGAACTCTGCTCCCTCGAAGAAGCCCTCGCCGACGGCGACGAAGTGGCCTTCTTCCCCACCGTGACCGGAGGCTGAGCTCATGGCGATCCGCGTGCAGGAAGCGCCTTTCGATCCGGGCGTGGAACTCAATGCCGTGCATGCGGCGAACGTCGGCGTCGGCGCAGTGGTCGGCTTCGTCGGCTACGTGCGTGACTTCAATGAAGGCCGCGAAGTCGGCGGCATGTTCCTCGAGCACTACCCGGGCATGACCGAGAAAGCCCTGGAGAAGATCGCCGCCGAGGCCGAGCAGCGCTGGCCGCTGCTGCGCATCGAGATCCTGCACCGCATCGGCCGCCTGGAGCCGGGCCAACCGATCGTCTTCGTCGGCACCGCCAGCGCCCACCGCCAGGCGGCGTTCGACGCCTGCAACTTCATCATGGATTACCTCAAGACCCGCGCGCCCTTCTGGAAGAAGGAAGACACCGCCGAAGGCCCGCGCTGGGTCGAAGGCCGCTGCAGCGACCAGGACGCCGCCGAGCGCTGGAAGACCTGACCGGCATCCCCCGCCTGGATCGGCGGGCTACCTCTTCCGGGGAATGGGCCGCTGCCGTCTGGCGGCGCAGGCTGGGCGGCATCCCAACCTTCCCCGGAGGCAACCATGAGCCACCTGGCCGCGCAGGACTTCCAGCGCCTGCGGATAGCGGTGCTGACCATCAGCGATAGCCGCACCCTCGACACCGACGATTCCGGCCGCACCCTGGCCGAGGCGCTGCAGGCAGCCGGCCATGTGCTGGCGGCGCGGCGCCTGGTGTCCGACGACATCTTCCAGATCCGCGCCGCGATTTCGGCCTGGATCGCCGACCCGGACATCCAGGTCTGCCTGCTTACCGGCGGCACCGGGTTCACCGAGCGGGACAACACCCCGCAGGCCGTCGAGCCGCTGCTGGTTCGGCGTGTTGACGGTTTCGGCGAGCTGTTCCGCCAGGTCTCGCAAGCCGAGATCGGCGCTTCCACCCTGCAGTCGCGGGCGCTCGCCGGCATCAGCAACGGCACCCTGGTCTGCTGCCTGCCCGGCTCGCCCGGCGCCTGCCGCACCGCCTGGGAGCGGATACTCCGGGAGCAGCTCGACAGCCGCACGCGCCCCTGCAATTTCGTCCCGCACCTGAAGGTCTCGCTGAAGCAAACAGGAGGCTGCGGCGGTGCCTGTGCCTGCGGCAGTCGTTCATGAGCGGCTGCGGATGCGCCAGCGGCGGGTTGCTGCCGGTGGAACTGGCGCTGGAGGCCTTGCTGGCGCGGGTGCCGGCGGCTCCCCCGGTGGAGTCGGTCGGTCTGGACCAGGCCATGGGCCGGGTGCTGGCAGAAGACATTCGCGCGCCGGCCGACCTGCCGGCCTGGGACAACAGCGCCATGGACGGCTATGCCCTGCGCGCCGAGGACGCCCGCGTGCCCCGCACGGCGTTGTCGCTGGCCGGCAGCCTGGCGGCCGGCCAGTCCCGGCGCAAGCCGTTGCAGCCCGGCCAGGCACTGCGCATCTTCACCGGCGCGCCCCTGCCGCCAGGCGCGGATACCGTGATTGCCCAGGAAGATTGTCAGCTCGATGGCGAGTGGGTGGTGCTGCCGGCCGTGCGCCAGGGCAGCCACGTGCGGCGGCGGGGCGAGGAAATGCGCCAGGGCGATTGCCTGCTGCGCCGCGGCACCCGCCTGCGCGCCCAGGAGATCGGCCTGCTCGCCAGCATCGGCCTGGCGCGGGTGCCGGTTCACCGTCGCCTGCGCGTCTGTCTGCTCAGCAGCGGTGACGAACTGCGCGCGCCTGGCGAGGCGCTGGCGGCCGGGCAGATTCACGACGTCAATCGGTTCAGCCTCGGAGCGCTCATTCGCGGCTGGGGCATGGAGCTGCATGACTATGGCGTGCTGGCCGACACCCTGGCGGCCAGCCGCGATGCCCTAAGCCTGGCAGCCTCCGAATGGGACCTGCTGATCACCAGCGGCGGCGTCTCCGTCGGCGAGCGCGACTACCTGAAGCAGGCGGTGCGCGAGCTGGGCGAGCTGCACCTGTGGCGGATAGCCATGCAGCCGGGCAAGCCACTCGCCTTCGGGCAGGTGGCCGGCAAACCCTGGCTCGGCTTGCCAGGCAACCCGGCAGCGGCTTTCGTCACGGCGCTGGTGCTGGCGCGGCCGTTCCTCTGGGCGGCGCAGGGACGACCCGAGTCCGAAGTGCAGGCGCTGTCGTTGCCAGCGGGCTTCGCCTGGCCCCAGGCCAACCCGCGCCGACAGTACCTGCGCGCGCGGCTCGAGGCAGATGGGCAAGTGCACATCCATGCGCAGCAAGGCTCGGCAATGCTGCGTGCCGCGAGTTGGGCCAACGGCCTGGCTGTGGTCGAGGCGGGCCGGACGCTGGAGGAGGGCGAGGCGGTGGAGTTTCTGCCTTTTGGCGAGTTGATGGGCTGAGCTGCCCGTTCGCGAGCAAGCTCGCTCCTGCCGTAGGAGCAAGCTTGCTCGCGAACCCTTCCAGACCGCGGAGCCCTCAGACCAATTGATTTTCCACCGCCCACACGGCGGCCTCGACCCGCGAGCGCATGCCCAGCTTGTGCAGCACGCGCTTGACGTGGACCTTCACCGTGCCCTCGGTGATGTCCAGCTTGCGCGCGATCATCTTGTTGCTGTAGCCCTGGGCCAGCTGGCGCAGGATCTGCCGCTCGCGTTCGGTCAGTTCGTCGATCCGCCTTGGCTGGTCGCCGCCGCGCAGTGCCTGGGCCAGCACCTGGGCCAGTTGCGGGCTGACGCTGAGCTGCCCGGTGGCGGCCTGGCGGATGTGTTCGAGCAGGCGTTCGGGTTCCATGTCCTTGAGCAGGTAGCCGTCGGCGCCGGCGCGCAGCACGCTCAGCACGTCGCCGCGATCGTCGGAGACGGTGAACACGACGATGCGCGCATCCACGCCGCGCTCGCGCAATGCGCGGAGGGTCTGCAGGCCGTTCATGCCCTTCATGTTGAGGTCGAGCAGGATCATGTCCGGGTCCAGCTCGGCGGACAGCCGCAGCGCCTCTTCGCCGTCGCCGGCCTCGCCGACCACGCAGAGGTCGTCCTCGAACTCCAGCAACTGGGTCACGCCGCGGCGCATCATCGGGTGATCGTCGACCAGCAGGATGCGGGCTTGCTCGGCGGGGCTGCTGGGCATCATGGCGTGGGCTCCTGGGATGGCGAGTCGGAAAGGGGATGTGGACGAAACTGCAGGCTCACCCGGGTGCCGCGCGGCGAGCGAGAGGCGATCTCGAAGCGGGCGCCGAGGGTCTGGCTGCGTTCGCGCATGATGCTAAGGCCGTAATGGCCTCCTCGGCTCTGCGCTGGATCAAGACCGACGCCGTCGTCCTCGATGCAGACCTCCACCAGACCCGCGCCGATTTCCTCCAGGGCGACCCGCGCCCGCCCGGCCCGTGCGTGTCGCAGCACGTTGGAGAGCGCCTCGCGGACGATCTGCAGAATGTGGATTTCCTCGTTGGGGTCGAGCGGCACGTGGGCCAGGCGATTGTCCAGTTCGATGGCCAGCCCGCCGCGCTCGGCGAACTCCTCCACCGTCTTCGCCAGGGCGGCTTCCAGGCTGGCCTGCTCCAGGCTCAGGCGGAAGGTGGTGAGCAGCTCGCGCAGCTGGCGGTAGGCGGCGTTGAGCCCTTCGCGCAGTTCGTCCAGGGTCGCGTCGATCTTCTCCGCCGGCGCGTCGCGCTTGAGCTGCGTGCCCAGCCGGCTGACCTGGATCTTCAGGTACGACAGCGCCTGCGCCAGTGAGTCGTGCAGTTCGCGGGCGATGGTACCGCGCTCGGCGAACAGCGCCAGGCGGCTCTCCTGTTCGCGCTGCAGCGGCAGGGCGAAGCTGCGCGCGAGGGTGTCGCAGAAGGCCTCGACGAACTGCCGCTGCCAGGGGGCCGGATGGCTGTCGGGCAGCTCGACGAAGAGCTCGCCGAAATGGTGTCCGCCGCTGGCCAGCGGCAGCCGCAACATCGCGCCCGGACTTTCGCCGCAGGCCTGGCTGCGACACTCGGCGCAGGCCCCCGGTTGGCAGAAGGCCGGCGGCGTCGTGCCGGTGGTCAGCGAGCGATAGGCGCGCTCGGCACCGTCCTTGTTCAGGCACAGGGTCACCCGTCCGGCCTGGAGCACCTGTTCCAGCTGGTCGAGCAGCGGATGCAGGCTGCGCGGCTCGTACGGGTCCTGGCCGAGCCGGCGGGCGCAGGCATAAAGCAGTTCGAGGCGCTGGTGGCTGTGGGAGAGGGCGCGGGTCTTGTCCGCCACCCGCGCCTCCAGGTCGCCGTACATGCCTTGCAGTTCCTCGGCCATGCGGTTGAAGCGTTCCCCCAGCTGGCTCAGTTCGTCCTCGCCGCTGTAGCCGACCCGCGCATCCAGCTCGCCGCGTCCCAGGCGGCGGGCGATGCCAGTGAGCTCGCGCAGCGGGCCGACCACGTGGTAGCTGAGGTCGTAGAGCGTGACGAAGACCAGCAGCAGGCTGAGGAACAGGCACAGGCCCTGCACCGTGCTGAGCATCTGCGAGCGCTGTTCGGCGTTGTGCTGCAGGGTGCCGACGAAGGCATCGATATGGCCGACGAAGGCGTCGAGGGTATCCAGCACCGGCGTTCCGGTACCGTCCAGGCTGGCCAGCTCCCGGCGCAGCTGGGCATGTTGCCGGCGCAGCGGGTCATCCGCTCCCGTGCGTTGCAGCAGGTGGCCGACTTCGCTGCTTTCCAGGCGCGCAGCCAGGGTCCGGTGCAGTGCCTGGCGGCCGCTTTCGCTCGGCTCCAGGGCCAGGCGATAGGTGAGCATGCGCAGCGAGCCGGCCTGGTTGATCACCGCGGCGTCCTGGTGGGCGTAGTCGGCGAACAGCAGGGCGCTGAACATGCCGATCAGCGCCAGCGACACCAGCAGCGTGAGGTAGCAGCCAAAGCGCAGGACGATGGACTGGCGCAGCGTCTGGCGTTTTGGCGCGTCACTACCTCCAAAGATCCGCTCCTGCGCGAGAGTGTCCGAAGCTTGGCTTGGAATCATTTAAAAAGTCTTTATTAACAATGGTTTGCGTGTTTTTCGGGTGAATACCTCGATGGAGGTACCGGCGACCATCAGCGCATGAACGCGCCTTCGGCTCATTGATCGCGGTCAAGAGAGCGGAGGCTGACGCTTCCTAAGGTGCGGCCAACGGCTTT
Organism: Pseudomonas knackmussii B13; assembly: GCF_000689415.1. Classification (NCBI taxonomy): domain Bacteria; kingdom Pseudomonadati; phylum Pseudomonadota; class Gammaproteobacteria; order Pseudomonadales; family Pseudomonadaceae; genus Pseudomonas; species Pseudomonas knackmussii. Next base: position 1,015,448 of record NZ_HG322950.1, read on the forward strand.
GGGCAAAGGAGCGTCGGCCATGGCTTCCCATCGACAGAAACAGTTCAGCGTGCTCGGCATGAGCACCCTGGCATTCGCCATGAACTTCGCGGTGTGGACGATGTTTTCCATCATCGGCATCCGCATCAAGGAGGAGCTGGGGCTGTCCGAGGCGCAGTTCGGTTTCCTGGTCGCCCTGCCGATCCTCACCGGCTCCCTCGCGCGCCTGCCGCTGGGCCTGCTGACCGACCGCTTCGGTGGGCGCCGCGTGTTCTTCGTCCACATGCTGCTGGTGGCCATCCCGATCTACGGCCTGGCCTTCGCCAGCCAGTACTGGCACTACCTGGCGCTGGGCCTGTTCGTCGGCCTGGCCGGCGGCTCCTTCGCCGTGGGCATCGCCTACACCTCGGCCTGGTTCGAAAAGGCGCGGCAGGGCACCGCCATGGGCATCTTCGGTGCCGGCAACGCCGGCGCGGCGATCACCAACCTGGTGGCGCCGCTGATCGTGGTCGGCTTCGGCTGGCGCATGGTGCCGCAGGTCTACTCGCTGGCCATGCTGGCGATGGCGCTGCTGTTCTGGTGCTGCACCTGGAACGATCCGGCCCACGCCGACGCGGCGGGGCAGGTCCGGCGCAGCCTGAAGCAACAGCTGGCGCCGCTGGGCGAGCTGCGCGTGTGGCGCTTCGGCCTGTACTACTTCTTTGTCTTCGGCGGCTTCGTCGCCCTGGCCCTGTGGCTGCCCAGGTACTACATCGCCGAGTACGGCCTGGACCTGAAGACCGCGTCCTTCATCACCATGCTCTTCACCCTGCCGTCAGGGCTGGTACGCGCCCTCGGCGGCTGGTTCAGCGACAGCTACGGCGCCCGCGCGGTGAACTGGGGCGTGTTCTGGGTGTGCCTGGTCTGCCTGTTCTTCCTCTCCTACCCGCAGACGACCATGACCATCCACGGCATCCGTGGCGACCTGAGCCTCGGCATCGGCCTGAACGTCTGGCTCTTCACCTTCCTGGTGTTCGTCGTCGGCATCGCCCAGGGCTTCGGCAAGGCCAGCGTGTACCGGATCATCCACGACTACTACCCGCAGAACATGGGCACCGTCGGCGGCATGGTCGGGGTCATCGGCGGCCTGGGCGGCTTCTGCCTGCCGATCCTCTTCGGCTACGCCGCCGACCGCGTCGGCGTGCGCTCCTCCTGTTTCATGCTGCTGTTCGGCCTGACCGTGATCTGCATGGTCTGGATGCACTACGCGATCAAGCAGCAGCGGCGTCTCGACGGCCGGGCCCGGGTGGCCGACGTCGACGCCGTGTCCGTCGTTTCCAGCCAACCCTGAGGGACTGCCGCCATGGGCATGATCGCCGATTCCCAACTCAAGGCCGCGCGCGGCCCCCTGCTGCTCGACTGGCGTCCGGAGGACCCCGAGTTCTGGGCGCGCAGCGGCAAGCGCATCGCCGCGCGCAACCTGTGGATATCCATTCCCGCGCTGCTCCTGGCCTTCGCCGTGTGGATGATCTGGAGCACGGTGACCGTGCGCCTGAACGCCGCCGGCTTCGCCTTCAGCAACGACCAGTTGTTCCTGCTCGCGGCGCTGCCGTCGATCTCCGGCGCCACGCTGCGGGTGTTCTATTCGTTCATGGTGCCGATCGTCGGCGGCCGCCGCTGGACCGCGCTGTCCACCGCCTCGCTGCTGATCCCCTGCCTCTGGCTGGGCTTCGCCGTGCAGGATGCGCAGACGCCGTACTGGGTGTTCGCCTGCATCGCCCTGCTGTGTGGCTTCGGCGGCGGCAACTTCGCCTCCAGCATGGCCAACATCAGCTTCTTCTATCCCAAGAGCCAGCAGGGCACGGCCCTCGGGCTGAACGCCGGGCTGGGCAACCTGGGCGTCTCGGTGATGCAGTTCGCCGTGCCGCTCGCGGTCACCGCCGGCCTGTTCGGCACCTTCGGCGGCGAGCCGCAGGCGCTCTCCGACGGTGGTCGCCTGTGGCTGCAGAACGCCGGCTGGATCTGGGTGCCCTTCATCGCTGTGGTCGCCATTGCCGCCTGGTTCGGCATGCACGACATCGCCGACGCGCGGGCCTCGTTCCGCGAGCAGTCGGTGATCTTCAAGCGCCAGCACAACTGGCTGATGTGCTGGCTCTACGTGGCCACCTTCGGCTCCTTCATCGGCTTCTCGGCCGGCTTCGCCATGCTCAGCAAGACCCAGTTCCCCGACATCAACCCGCTGCAGTACGCCTTCCTCGGCCCGCTGGTCGGCGCCCTGAGCCGGCCGTTGGGCGGCTGGCTGGCGGACAAGTTCGGCGGTGCGCGCATCACCCTGTGGAACTACCTGGCGATGATCGCCGGCGTGTTCGCGGTGATCGCCTTCCTGCCGGGTGCCGAGGGGGCGGGCAGCTTCTTCGGCTTCCTCGGCGCCTTCATCGCCCTGTTCTTCTTCGCCGGCATCGGCAATGGCTCCACCTTCCGCATGATCCCGGTGATCTTCCGCAACGAGTGGGCCGCACGCCTGCGCCGTGGCGCCGCCAGCGAGGCCCAGGCGGCCAAGGGCGCGAGCATGGAGTCGGCGGCGGTGATCGGCTTCTCCGCTGCGGTCGGCGCCTTCGGCGGCTTCTTCATTCCCAAGGCGTTCGGCACCTCGCTGGCCATGACCGGCAGTGCCGAGGGCGCCCTCTATGTATTCGTCGCGTACTACGTCAGCTGCATTGCCGTGACCTGGTGGTTCTACGCGCGCAAGGGTGCCCGGAACCCCTGCTGAGCCTCGTTCCAAGAGCCTGATTAGCGTTTGACGCCCGGCGCAGACCGGGTGAGGAGATATAGATGAGTTACCTGCTCGATCGCCTGCAGTTCTTCAAGAAGAAGCAGGGCGAGTTCGCCGACGGCCATGGCGAGGTCAGCAACGAGAGCCGCGCCTGGGAGAACGGCTACCGGCAGCGCTGGCAGCACGACAAGATCGTGCGCTCCACCCATGGGGTGAACTGCACGGGCTCCTGCTCGTGGAAGATCTACGTGAAGAACGGCCTGATCACCTGGGAGACCCAGCAGACCGACTACCCGCGCACCCGCCCGGACCTGCCCAACCACGAACCGCGCGGCTGCCCGCGCGGGGCCAGCTACTCCTGGTACATCTACAGCGCCAACCGCCTCAAGTACCCGAAGGTGCGCAAGCCGCTGCTCAAGCTGTGGCGCGAGGCACGCGCCGAGCATGGCGACCCGGTGAATGCCTGGGCGAGCATCGTCGAGGACGCCGCCAAGGCCAGGAGCTACAAGAGCGAGCGCGGCCTGGGCGGCTTCGTGCGGTCCAGCTGGGACGAGGTCACCGAGATCATCGCCGCGGCCAACGTCTACACGGCGAAGACCTACGGCCCGGACCGGGTCATCGGCTTTTCGCCGATCCCGGCCATGTCCATGGTCAGCTACGCCGCCGGCGCCCGTTACCTGTCGCTGATCGGCGGCGTGTGCCTGTCCTTCTACGACTGGTATTGCGACCTACCTCCCGCATCGCCCCAAGTGTGGGGCGAGCAGACCGACGTGCCGGAGTCGGCCGACTGGTACAACTCCAGCTACATCATCGCCTGGGGCTCCAACGTCCCGCAGACCCGCACCCCGGATGCGCACTTCTTTACCGAGGTCCGCTACAAGGGCACCAAGACCGTGGCCGTCACCCCGGACTACGCCGAGGTGGCCAAGCTCACCGACCTCTGGCTCAACCCCAAGCAGGGCACCGACGCCGCGCTGGGCATGGCCTTCGGGCATGTCATCCTGCGCGAATTCCATCTCGACCAGCCGCGTGCCTACTTCGTCGACTACTGCCGCCAGTACACCGACATGCCGATGCTGGTGCTGCTGGAACCGCACGCCGAGGGCGCCTACAAGCCGACCCGTTACCTGCGCGCGGCGGACCTGGCGAACAACCTCGGCCAGGACAACAACCCCGAATGGAAGACCATCGCCCTGGACGAAACCAGCGGCGAGCTGGTCTCGCCCACCGGCGCCATCGGTTACCGCTGGGGCGAGTCGGGCAAATGGAACATCGAGGAGAAGGAAGGCGGTGCCCAGCGCGACACGCGCCTGGCGCTGACCCTGATCGACGGCCCGGAAAAGGCCTGCGACGTGGCCTTCCCCTACTTCGCCGGGCAGGAGCACCCGCACTTCCCGGGCGTGGTCAACGACGAGGTGCTGCTGCGCCGCGTGCCCTTCCGTGAGTTCACCGGGGGCGACGGCAAGGTGCTGCGCGTGGCCACCGTCTACGACCTGCAGATGGCCAACTACAGCCTTGACCGCGGCCTGGGCGGCGCCAATGTGGCCCTTGGTTTCGACGATGCCGACACGCCCTACACCCCGGCCTGGCAGGAGCGCATCACCGGCGTGCCGGCGGCGCGCGCCATCCAGGTGGCCCGCGAGTTCGCCGACAGCGCGGCCAAGACCCACGGCAAGGCCATGGTGATCATCGGCGCGGCGATGAACCACTGGTACCACATGGACATGAACTACCGCGCGGTCATCAACATGCTGATGATGTGCGGCTGCATCGGCCAGAGCGGCGGCGGCTGGGCGCACTACGTCGGCCAGGAGAAACTGCGCCCGCAGACCGGCTGGGTGCCGCTGGCCTTCGGCACCGACTGGAGCCGTCCGCCGCGGCAGATGAACGGCACCAGCTTCTTCTACCTGCACAGCTCGCAGTGGCGGCACGAAAAGCTGTCGATGCACGAAGTGCTCTCGCCGCTGGCCGACAGCCAGGCATTCCCCGAACACGCACTGGACTACAACATCCGCGCCGAGCGCATGGGCTGGCTGCCGTCGGCGCCGCAGCTCGACCGCAACCCGCTGCGCATCGCCGCCGCCGCCGAGAAGGCCGGGCTGCCGATGCAGGACTACGTGGTGCGCGAGCTCAAGGCCGGCAACCTGCGCTTCGCCAGCGAATCGCCGGACAACCCGCAGAACTTCCCGCGCAACCTGTTCGTCTGGCGTTCCAACCTGCTGGGCAGCTCGGGCAAGGGCCACGAGTACATGCTCAAGTACCTGCTCGGCGCGAAGAACGGCGTGATGAACGACGACCTCGGCAAGGCCGGCGGCCCGCGTCCGACCGAGGCGGACTGGGTGGAGCAGGGCGCCGAGGGCAAGCTCGACCTGGTCACCACCCTGGACTTCCGCATGTCGTCCACCTGCATGTACTCGGACATCGTCCTGCCTACCGCCACCTGGTACGAGAAGGACGACCTCAACACCTCCGACATGCACCCCTTCATCCACCCGCTGTCGGCCGCCACCGACCCGGCGTGGGAGGCGAAGAGCGACTGGGAGATCTACAAGGCCATCGCGAAGAAGTTCTCCGAAGTCGCCGTCGGCCACCTGGGCGTGGAGCAGGACCTGGTGACGGTGCCGCTGCTGCACGATACCGCGAACGAACTGGCGCAACCCTTCGGCGGCAGCGACTGGAAGAAGGGCGAGTGCGAGCCCATGCCGGGCAAGACGATGCCGACGCTGCATGTGGTCGAGCGCGACTATCCGAACACCTACAGAAAGTTCACCTCCCTCGGCCCGTTGCTGGACAAGCTCGGCAATGGCGGCAAGGGCATCGGCTGGAACACCGAGAAGGAAGTGAAGCTGCTCGGCGAGCTCAATCACCGCGTCACCGAACCGGGCATCAGCGAAGGCCGCCCGCGCATCGAAAGCGCCATCGACGCTGCCGAGGTCATCCTCGCCCTGGCCCCGGAAACCAACGGCCAGGTCGCGGTGAAGGCCTGGGACGCGCTGGCGAAGATCACCGGCCGCGAGCACGCGCACCTGGCGCTGCCCAAGGAGGAGGAGAAGATCCGCTTCCGCGACGTCCAGGCGCAGCCGCGCAAGATCATCTCCAGCCCCACCTGGTCGGGCCTGGAAGACGAGCACGTCAGCTACAACGCCTGCTACACGAACGTCCACGAGATGATCCCGTGGCGCACCCTGACCGGCCGCCAGCAGTTCTACCAGGACCACCCCTGGATGCAGGCCTTCGGCGAGGGCTTCGTCAGCTACCGGCCGCCGGTGAACACCCGCAGCACCGACAAGCTGTTCGGCAAGAAGCCCAACGGCAACCCGGAAATCACCCTGAACTGGATCACCCCGCACCAGAAGTGGGGCATCCACTCCACCTACAGCGACAACCTGCTGATGCTCACCCTGTCGCGCGGCGGGCCGATCATCTGGCTCAGCGAGCATGACGCCAAACGCGCCGGGATCGAGGACAACGACTGGGTCGAGGTCTTCAACGCCAACGGCGCCGCCACCTGCCGCGCGGTGGTCAGCCAGCGGGTGAAGGACGGCATGGTGCTCATGTACCACGCCCAGGAACGCATCGTGAACGTGCCCGGCAGCGAGACTACCGGCACCCGCGGCGGCCACCACAACTCGGTGACCCGCGTGGTGCTCAAACCCACCCACATGATCGGCGGCTACGCCCAGCAAGCCTGGGGCTTCAACTACTACGGCACGGTCGGCTGCAACCGCGACGAGTTCGTGGTGGTGCGCAAGATGAACAAGGTCGACTGGCTCGACGAGCCGCAGCACGGCGGCCTGGGCGGCGCCCCCCTGCCGCAGCCGCTGCCCCGGGACATTTGAGGAGAGACGCCATGAAAATTCGTTCGCAAGTCGGCATGGTGCTGAACCTCGACAAATGCATCGGCTGCCACACCTGCTCGATCACCTGCAATAACGTCTGGACCAGCCGCGAAGGCATGGAATACGCCTGGTTCAACAACGTCGAGACCAAGCCCGGCATCGGCTACCCGAAGGAGTGGGAGAACCAGGAGACGTGGAAGGGCGGCTGGGTGCGCAACGCCGACGGTTCGATCGTCCCGCGCATCGGCGGCAAGTTCCGCGTGCTGGCGAACCTCTTCGCCAACCCGGACCTGCCGGAGATCGACGACTACTACGAGCCCTTCGACTTCGACTACCAGCACCTGCACACCGCGCCCAAGGCGCAGCACCAGCCGGTGGCGCGGCCGCGTTCGCTGATCAGTGGCCAGCGCATGCAGAAGATCGAGTGGGGGCCGAACTGGGAAGAAATCCTCGGCACCGAGTTCGCCAAGCGGCGCAAGGACAAGAACTTCGACCAGGTGCAGGCGGACATCTACGGCGAGTACGAAAACACTTTCATGATGTACCTGCCGCGCCTGTGCGAGCACTGCCTGAACCCGGCGTGCGTGGCCTCGTGCCCGAGCGGCGCGATCTACAAGCGCGAGGAGGACGGCATCGTCCTGATCGACCAGGACAAGTGCCGCGGCTGGCGCATGTGCATCAGCGGCTGCCCGTACAAGAAGATCTACTTCAACTGGAAGAGCGGCAAATCCGAGAAGTGCATCTTCTGCTATCCGCGCATCGAGGCCGGCCAGCCGACCGTGTGCTCGGAAACCTGCGTGGGCCGCATCCGCTACCTCGGCATGCTGCTGTATGACGCCGACCGCATCCATGAAGTGGCCAGCTGCGCCGACGAGCGGGAGCTGTACCGCAAGCAGCTGGAAATCTTCCTCGACCCGTTCGACCCGAAGGTGATCGAGCAGGCGCGCAAGGATGGCGTGCCGGACAGCGTCATCGAGTCCGCGCAGAAGTCGCCGGTGTACAAGCTGGCGATGGACTGGAAGCTGGCGCTGCCGCTGCACCCGGAATACCGCACGCTGCCGATGGTCTGGTACGTGCCGCCGCTGTCGCCGATCCAGAACGCCGCCGCCGAAGGCCACATCGGCAACGACGGGGTGATCCCCGACGTCGATTCCCTGCGCATCCCCGTGCAGTACCTGGCCAACCTGCTGACCGCCGGCGACACCGAGCCGGTGCTGCTGGCGCTCAAGCGCCTGCTGGCGATGCGCGCCTACAAGCGTGCCGAGCACGTGGAAGGCAAGCAGGACCTGGAGGTGCTGAAGCAGGTCGGCCTGTCGGTGGCGCAGGTGGAGGAGATGTACCGCTACCTGGCCATCGCCAACTACGAGGACCGCTTCGTCATCCCCACCGCGCACCGCGAGGAAGCGCTGTCGGATGCCTTCGCCGAACGCTCCGGCTGCGGTTTCAGCTTCGGCAACGGCTGTTCGGGCAACTCCGGGGTGAACCTGTTCGGCGGCAAGCCGGTGGACCAACGGAACGTCATCCAGACCGTGCAGATTCAGGAGTGAACGCCATGCATAGCCCATTGCTGAAGCTCAGTGCACTGCTGCTGGACTACCCGCGCAGCGAACTGCGCGAGGAAAGCCTGGCGCTGCACGCGCTGATCCGCACCCTGGACCTCCCCGAAGCGCAGCGCGACGGTCTCGCCACGCTGCTCGGCGAACTCTGCCAGGGCGACCTGCTGGACGTGCAGGCCCGCTACGACGGTCTGTTCGAACGCGGCCGCTCGGTCTCGCTGCTGCTCTTCGAGCACGTCCACGGCGAGTCCCGCGACCGTGGCCAGGCGATGGTCGACCTGCTGGACCGCTATACCCGTGCGGGCCTGGCCATCGACGTCAACGAGCTGCCGGACTACCTGCCGCTGTACCTGGAGTTCCTCGCCCTGCAGGACGCCGATGCGGCGCGCGCGGGCCTCGCCGAGGTGGCGCACATCCTCGCCCTGCTGGCGGCGCGCCTGGACGAACGGGGCAGCGCCTACGCGGCGATCTTCCACGCGCTGCTGGAGCTGTCCGGCGAGCGCCCGGACCTGTCCCTCCTTCAGCGCGACCGCGAGCAGGAGGCCCGCGACGACAGCCTGGAAGCCCTGGACAAGGCCTGGGAGGAGACCCCGGTGAGCTTCACCGAGCCCGCCGCCGGTTGCCCCTCCTCCAGCGTGCGGCGGCCGTCCGCCGCCCTCGAACAACCCCTGCAATGGGTCGCCCAGCCGGTGCCGCCGCGCCGGGCGGCCGGCCAAGGAGCCTGATCATGTCGTTCAACACCCTCGTCTTCGGGGTCTACCCCTATGTCGCGCTGCTGGTCTGCCTGGTGGGCAGCTGGGCGCGCTTCGACCTCGCGCAATACACCTGGAAGGCCGGCTCCAGCCAGATGCTGAGCAAGAAGGGCATGCGCGTGTACAGCAACCTGTTCCACATCGGCGTGCTGTTCATCCTCGCCGGCCACTTCGTCGGGCTGCTGACCCCGCACGCGGTCTACGAGCATGTGATCAGCACCGAGCACAAGCAGCTGCTGGCGATGGTTTCCGGTGGCTTCTTCGGCCTGCTCTGCTTCATCGGCCTGACCGGGCTGATCCTCCGTCGCCTGACCGATGCCCGCGTGCGCGCCACCGGCAACGCCTCGGACCTGATGATCCTGCTGGTGCTCTACGCGCAATTGATCCTCGGCCTGTCCACCATCGTCGCCTCCACCCACCACCTCGACGGTTCGGTGATGGTCCTGCTGGCCGACTGGGCGCAGTCCATCGTCACCCTGCAGCCGCTGGCGGCGGCCGAAGCCATCGCGCCGGTGTCGCTGGTCTACAAGCTGCACGTGGGCCTGGGCCTGACCCTGTTCGTGCTGTTCCCCTTCACCCGACTGGTGCACATCGTCAGCGCCCCGGTGTGGTACTTCGGGCGGCGCTACCAGGTGGTCCGCCAGAAGCGCCGCGTCGCGTGATCCATTACCCGCAGGCTGGATGACCGTTCGCGGTCATCCGCCGCCAGGAGGTCTTCCCGATGAGTTGCTCCCACTACGAACAGCGGGTCGAGCATGTCGACCTGCCGAAGCTCGCGGTCAACGGCGTCGCCATCGCCGCGGACGAACTGGCCCGTGAGCTGCAATACCATCCCGCCGCCAGCCAGGGCGAAGCGTTGCACGCCGCCTGCCGGGCGCTGGTGGTGCGCCAGCTGCTCTTGCAACGCGCTTCGGCGCTGGCGATCAGTGCCGAAGCGGAGCAGGGCGAGGCCGCCGAAGAGGCCCGCATCCGTACCCTGATCGAGCGCGAAGTCGAGGTGCCGGAGGCGGACGAAGCCAGCTGCCGGCAGTGGTACGCCGCCAACCCGGCGCGTCTTGCGAGCCCGTGGCGCATGCGTCTGCGCCACGTCCTGCTGGCCTGCGCGCCGGACGACCTGGACGGCCGCGCAAAAGCGCGCGAACAGGCCGAGGCGCTGCTCGCCGAACTGCGCGAACACCCCGAGCGCTTCGCCGAGAAGGCCATGCGCTTCTCCGCCTGCCCGTCGAAGGACGACGGTGGCGAACTGGGCTGGATCGAGCCGGGCCAGACCGTCCCCGAGTTCGAGAGGCGCTTGTTGCGCGAGGCGCCGGGCCTGCTGGTCCATCCGCTGGAAAGCCGCTACGGTCTGCATGTGGTGGAACTGCTGGCCCGCGAGGGCGGGGAGCCGCTGGACTTTGCCGAGGCCCACCCGCGCATCGCCGCCTACCTGCGCGCCCAGGTGCTGCAGCGCGCGGTGAGCCAGTACATCGCGGTGCTGGCCAGCGAGGCGCGGATCGAGGGCTTCGCCTTCGCGGCGGCGGACTCGCCGCTGGTGCAATGACCATGGCCGAATGGATCGATGGCCAGGGGCGCCGGATCGACTACCTGCGCCTTTCGCTGACCGACCGCTGCGACTTCCGCTGCGTCTACTGCATGGCCGAGGACGTGCGCTTCCTGCCGCGCCAGCAGGTGCTGACCCTCGAAGAGATCGAGCGCGTGGCCAGGCTGTTCGTCGAAGGCGGGGTACGCAAGCTGCGCCTCACCGGCGGCGAGCCGCTGGTGCGGCCGGGCATCGTCGGCCTCTGCGAGCGCCTCGCCGCGCTGCCGGGCCTGCGCGAGTTGTGCATGACCAGCAACGGCTCGCAACTGGCCCGCTATGCGCGCGACCTGCATGCGGCAGGCCTGTCGCGCTTAAACATCAGCCTGGACACCCTGGACCCGAAGCGCTTCCAGGCCATCACCCGCACCGGCCGTCTTGAGCAGGTGCTGGCCGGCATCGCGGCGGCGCAGGCGGCGGGCTTCGAGCGCATCAAGCTGAACTGCGTGGTGATGAAGGGGCGCAATACCGACGAGGTCCAGGGGCTGGTCGATTTCGCCATCGCCAATGCGCTGGACATCAGCTTCATCGAGGAAATGCCCCTTGGCGTGGTCGGTGGCGAGCGCAGGGAGCGCTTCTGCTCCAGCGACGAGGTGCGCGCGCTGATCGCCGAGCGCCACGAGCTGCTGGACAGTGCCGAGCACAGTGGGGGCCCGGCACGCTACGTGCGACTGGCCGGCCATCCCGCTACGCGGATCGGCTTCATCTCGCCGCATTCCCACAACTTCTGCGCCACCTGCAATCGCCTGCGCCTGACCGCCGAGGGACGCCTGCTGCTGTGCCTGGGCCAGGAACACTCGCTGGACCTGCGCGGCCTGCTGCGCCGCCATCCGCTGCACGACGAGCCCCTCCGCGCGGCCGTCCTTGGGGCCCTGCAGCGCAAGCCGGCGGGGCACGAGTTCGGCGTCGATGACGGCGTGCAGGTGCTGCGCTTCATGAATCTCAGCGGCGGCTGAGCACTCTGCGCGGCGAGCCCGCCGCGTATTCCCCGGAAAGGAGAAGGCCCCGGCGACATGAGCGATTCGCCGGGGCTCGGCGCATCCTGCGCCGCCAATACCGTTGATGGAAGAAAGATATGGAAGAAAGATCGATGAGGCCGCGAACCCTCCCTATGGCTGTCGTTGCTGGGCAGCCTACGGCTCCGTAGCCATCGTCGGCATCCCTCGCAGGAGATAGTCCGGGGTAGGCAAAGGGGATGCGCCGCGCGGTCGCGGGGCCATTGACGAGTTGTACTTTTTAGTCCAGATTGGATTTTAAGTTTACGGCGCCTTCCACGTAGACGAAGAACAACAAGACAGTCGCCTGGGTTAGAGCAAGGCAATGCTGCAGCGGCGCGGTGCGTCGCGTTCCCCGGACGAGGTTTTCACTGCCAGACGGACGCCGGCTTGCCCGACGTCGCCGAACCACGCCACGGAGTTCAACGATGAGTCAGAAATCCCTGTTGGGCGGCCTGCTGCTCGCCCTGCTGGCCAGCACCGCCCACGCCGACCAGGCCCCCCTGCGCATTGGTATCGAGGCGGCCTATCCGCCCTTCGCCTTCAAGACCCCCGACGGCGGCATCGCCGGCTTCGACTACGACATCGGCAACGCCCTGTGCGCGCAGATGCAGCGCAAGTGCCAGTGGGTGGAGCAGGAGTACGACGGCCTGATCCCCTCGCTGAAGGTGCGCAAGATCGACGCCGCGCTGTCCTCGATCACCATCACCGAGGAGCGCAAGCACTCGGTCGACTTCACCCACAAGTACTACTTCAGCCCGGGCCGCCTGGTAATGAAGGAAGGCAGCCAGCTGGACGACCAGTTCAGCCAGCTCAAGGGCAAGAACATCGGCGTGCAGCGCGGCTCCACCGCCGACAACTTCGCCACCACCGTGCTGGCCAAGTCCGGCGCCAACGTGGTGCGCTACACCAGCCAGGACGAGATCTACCTCGACCTGCTCGCCGGCCGCCTGGACGGCACCTTCGCCGACGCCATCCCGCTGCAGATCGGCTTCCTCGACACCCCGCGCGGCAAGGGCTACGCCTTCATCGGCCCGGAGTTCAAGGACCCGAAATTCTTCGGCGAGGGCGCCGGCATCGCGGTGCGCAAGGGCAACACCGAGCTGGTCAACCAGCTCAACAGCGCCATCGACGCCCTGCGCGCCAACGGCAAGTACAAGGAAATCGAAGGCAAGTACTTCAAGAACGACATCTACGGCGACTGATTTCCGCGCCGATGAAACAGGCCGCCTTCGGGCGGCCTTTTTCGTTGTGGCGAGAAAGGGGCCTTTGTAGGAGCGGACCTCACCTTTCCGTCATCCCCGCGAACGCGGGGACCCAGATAACCATTCGCAGTTATACGCCTCTGCCGCACGAAACGGCGGATAACCCCCTTGGGGTTATTCGCCCTACTGGCTCGGCATTTGTGCCGTGCAGTTCGCGAGCAAGCTCGCTCCTACGAAAAGCGCATACGCGCTTCGCTCTTGGGACTTCCAGAGAAATGTCCGCGCACTCCGGACTGCCCCTTACAGAAGGCCGAGCTAAGCCCATGCAGAGGAGGTCATGCGACATGGATGTCGCAAGAGCCGTCGTGAGTACAGGGATGTGCGCTCGCGGGGGGACGCCTAGTCCGGGCCTCCGGGTGCGTGGGAATGTGCGAGGGAAGTCCGGCTTGCCGGACCCGTATGTCGGGGCAAGACTTTTTGGTTCCTTTTGTGGCGTTTGACAAAAGGGACTCGCCGAGAGGCGAAACAAGAAATCTCAGAACACGCCGAAGCGGCGCAGTAACTCCCAAGCCAACCGAGCTTCTGGATCCCCGCGTTCGCGGGGACGACGGGGGTAAGGATCGGAGCTAGGTCAGGTTCGCGAGCAAGCTCGCTCCTACAGAAGCGGCGAGCAAAGGGCTGCTGTCAGGCCTCTTCCTTCAATTCCTTGAGGTGCTTGTACACGGTCGCGCGGCCCATGTTCAGGACGTTGGCCACGTAGTTGGCAGCGCTCTTGCCCTTGAAGGCGCCCTCGGCGTGCAGGGCCAGGACCAGTTCGCGCTTGTGCTCGCGGGTCAGGGTGTTCAGGGCCAGCTGGCGCTGGCGCAGCCAGCCGTGCAGGAAGGTGTTGATGCGCTCCTGCCAGTCGTCGCGGAACAGCGCGTCCGGCTGCGGAATGACCTTGCTCGAGGAGAGGAACAGGTCCAGCGCCGCCTTGGCGGTCTCGAACAGGGTGATGTTGAGGTTGATGCAGAGCACGGCGATGGGCTTGCCCTTGGCGTCGTGCAGCACCGTGCTCATCGAGCGGATCTTCTGCCCGTCCCAGTTGAGCTTCTCGTAGGGCCCGATGTTGCGCTCTTCCTCGCCGCCTTCGAGCATGTCTTCCAGCGCCGAGTCGTCGCCGATCTCGCGCTTGGAGAGGTTGTTGGCGATGTAGGCCACGCGCTGGCTGCCCAGGTCGTGGATGACCACCTCGGCGTGGGGGAAGAACAGCGTGGCGATGGCGTCGGCGATCGCCTTGTAGTTGTCGAGCGGGTCTGCGGCGGTCATGGACGAGGTTCTCGCGGCGAAGGGCCGGGCGGGCGCAGGCGAGTGTGCCGCATGCGCCGCCCGGCTGTCACGGTTCAGCGGGGCAGGCGCGCCGGCGACAGCATGGCCTCGCTCAGACCGTTGCGCACCAGGTGCTCGGGCAACGCCTCGCCACGGATCAGTGCGGCGCTGGCCGCGCCCATTGCCGCCGAAGTCTGGATACCGTAGCCGCCCTGGCCGGCGACCCAGTAGAAGCCGGGCGTCTGCGGGTCGTAGCCGGAGACCAGGTCGCCATCGGCGAAGAACGAGCGCAGGCCGGCCCAGGTGTGGCTCGGGCGGCGGATGCTCAGGGTGGTGTGCTCCTCGATCTGGTAGATGCCCATGGCGATGTCCAGCTCTTCGGGTTGCACGTCGTGCGCATCCACCGGGTCGGCATTGCACGGCGAGCCGAGCAGCGCGCCGGCGTCGGGCTTGCAGTAGAAGGATTCGTCGAGGCTGACCAGCATCGGCCAGCGATGGGTGTCCAGGCCTTCGGGAGCTGCGAAGAGGAAGGCCGCTCGGCGCTTGGGCTGCAGGCCCAGGGGCGCGACCCCGGCGAGTTCGGCGAGCTTGTCGCACCAGCCGCCGGCGGCATTCACCAGCACCTTCGCGCGGAAAGTCTGCTGTGTGGTGCGCACTTCCCATTGGCCGTCGATGCGGGCGACCGCCAGCACTTCGCTGTCGAAGTGGATGCTACCGCCGCTGCGGCGGATGCCGCGCAGGTAGCCTTGCAGCAGGCCGTCGGTATCGATGTCGGCGGCGGTCGGGTCGAGCATCGCGCCATGGACCTTCTCGCGACGCAGCACCGGGATGATCGCGCAGGCTTCGTCGACGCTGAGCATCTGCATTTCCGGCACGCTGGCGCGGGCGCTGTCGAATTGCCGTTGCAGCTCCTCGGGATTGCCCTCGAAATCCACGGTCATCTCGCCGCGCGGGGTGAGGATCGGGTGTTCGGCGAAGCCCTCGGGCGGGCTGTCGAAGAAGGCCCGGCTGGCGGCGGTCAGCGCGCGCACCTGGGGCCTGCCGTAGGCCACCGTGTAGAGCGCCGCCGAGCGGCCGGTGGAGTGGTAGCCGGCGTGGGATTCGCGTTCGAGCACGGCAACCTTGCCGTGGGGCGCGAGGAAGTAGCCGGTGGATGCGCCGGCGATGCCGGCGCCGACGATGAGGTAATCGACTTCGATCATGGCGTGCTCCCGTGCGGGTCAGGCGTCGTGCTGGGAAAGATGGTAGAGCGCGTTGGCCAGGGCGACGTCTTCCAGGCCCAGGCCGATGGAGCGGAAGAACGCGTGGCGCTGGTAGTCCGGGCGCGCGGCGGCGCCGCTGAGCAGTTCCGGCAGGTCGCCGCGAATACGGGTGGCGTCCCAGCCGTGCTGTTCGCTGGCCAGGCGCATCTCGCCGGCGGCGGCCGGGGTGGTGGCGCGGTAGTCGCAGTAAACGTCCATGCCCGGGAGCGACGCCGGCGGCACTTCATGGGCGCGGGCGACGTTGGTGCTGATCGAGGTGATCAGTGCCGGCTTGCTCAGGCTGGTCGGGTCGAGCACTGGGGTGCCGGAGGAGGTGCAGAGCAGGACGACGTCGGCATCGGCTACCGCTTCGGCGACGCTGGCGGCGGATTCGGCCCGGGTGTCGATGGCGCGGAAGGCGGCCAGCTTGTCGGCGTCCAGCTGCGGCGAATGCACGCGGATGGACTGCCAGTCACGCAGGTCGGCGACGTAGCGCAGGTGTGCTTGCGCAACCGGGCCGCTGCCGATGATCGCCAGGCGCGAGGCATCGCTCTTGGCCAGGGCCTCGACGGCCACGGCGGTGGTGGCGGCGGTGCGCGCAGTGGTCAGGCTACCTGCGTCGCACAGCAGCAGCGGCTGGCCGGTCTGCATGGACATCAGCAGGCTCCAGGCGGTGACCAGCGATTTCGGCTGGCGAACGATGTACGGCGAAGTCTTTACGCCGTACACGCCCTGGCTGGCGAGTACGCCCAGGTAATTGATGAAGTCGCCGCCGCCACCGGGGAATTCCACCAGTTGCTGGGGCGGCTGAACCGCCTGGCCGGCGGCCAGCTCGCGGAACATGTCGCGCATGGCCTGGCGCACATCGACGCGGGCGAGCAGGCGCTCGGCGTCGGCCTGGTTGAGGATTCGGGGCGAGGTGGCGGACATGGCAGGGCTCCGGAATGGATTAATTTGTCCATTCTGGACTCTGTTGTATCTATCGGCAAGCGCGGTTGGTCAGACGGCTTTTATGTAGGAGCGAGGGGGACGCCTAGTTCTTGCTCGCGAACGAGTCCGCTGCGGGCTTTGTTCGCGAGCAAGCTCGCTCCTACGAAGAACGACCCTAGAGCTTGAACTGCGCCACCAACGCTTCCTGGCTGCCGGCCACGCGGCGCAGGTGCTCGCCGCAATCGCGGGTGTGCGCGGCGGTCTTGCGGTTTTCCGCGGTCATGTCGCTCAGGCGGTGCATGTGCTGGTTGACCTCCTGGGTGGTGCTGGCCTGCTGTTCGGCCGCCGCGGCGATCTGGAAGGCCATGGCGTGCACGCCTTGCAGCGACTGGTCGAGGGCGCCGAGGGATTCGAGCACCGCCTGGGTGTCGTGCTCCAGCGTGCGAGCTTGGTCGCTGGCGCCCTGCATGCTGCTCTGTGCCTCGTCGGACGACTCGCCGAGGGTGCCGACGATGGCGACGATCTCGTCGGTCGCGCTGCGGGTGCGCATGGCCAGGCTGCGCACCTCGTCGGCGACCACCGCGAAACCGCGACCTTGTTCGCCGGCGCGTGCGGCCTCGATGGCGGCGTTGAGGGCGAGCAGGTTGGTCTGTTCGGCGATGGCGCGGATCACCTCCAGCACCGAGTTGATCTGCTGGCTGTCGCCGGCCAGGGCGTGCACCACCTGGTCCGCGCGGCGCAGGCTGGCGAGCAGCTGGTCCTGGCGACCGATCATGCGTTGCAGGGTGTCCTGCATGGTGCCGAACGCGGTGCGCGCGGCGGCGCTGCCGTCGGCGCTCTGGCTGGCGCTGGAGGCGATCTCCTGGACGGTGGCGGCCATCTGGTCGACAGCGCTGACGACCATCTCCAGGGCTTCCTGCTGCTGGTCGAGGTGGCTGCTGGTCTGCCCGGCGGCATTGAGGATGTCGCCACTGGCGTCGCCTACCGCCTGGCTGGCCTGGCGCAGGCGCTCGATCACCTGGCGCCAGGCGCCGGCCATTTCGTGCAGGGCCTGCATCAGGCCGCTGTTGCCGTCGCCGTCGCTGGGCAGGCTGAGTTCGCCGCTGGCCAGGCGCTGGGCGAGGGCGGCCATGCTCTTCGGTTCGCCACCGAGCGGGCGCATCACGCTGCGGCTGACCAGCCAGGTGCCGACGGCGACGCCGGCCAGGGTCAGCAGGCCGAGCAGGAGCATCTGCCACATCAGCTTGCGCACCGGGGCGAAGGCTTGGTCCTGGTCCATCTCCGCCACCATCGCCCAGCGCAGGCCGTCGAGGTTCAGCGGGACGAAGGCCTTGAGCGCGGTCTGGCCGCTCAGGCCGGCTTCGGTCGCGCGGCCCTGCTCGCCGCCCAGGGCGCGCTCGGCGGCGTGCCCCGGCAGTGCCAGGGGCTTTTCGCCGGTGCGGGGCACGTGGTGGTCGGTGAAGCGGACCGAGTCCGAGCGCAGGCCGCCGTCGGTGCCCACCAGGTAGGTCTCGCCGGCTTCGCCCAGGCCCTGGCGGCTCTGCATGACGCGGTTGAGCTCGCTCAGCGGCAGTTCCAGGACCAGCAGCAGCTGCAGCTTGTCGTTGCTCATCACCGGCGCGGCCAGCCATTGCACCGGTTCCTTGTCGTCGAGGCCCGGCTCCAGGTCGCTGATCTGCGCCTTCTTGCTGTCCAGCGCGGTGCGCACGAAGTGGCCGAAGGGCGTGTCGCGCCAGTTCAGGGTGTTCATGTTCTGCTGGTAGTCGGCGCCGCGGTTGAGGCTGAACACCACGGTGCCGTCGCTCGCCACCAGGCGCAGTTCGCGGTAGCCGAAGGTCTTGCTGAAGTTCTCGAAGATCGGCTTGTCGTAGTTGGCCGAGGTGACCAGGGCCTCGTTGTCCAGCCCGGCGTAGTTGGAGCTGAGGTTGCTGGCCAGGCTGGCGAGCTGGTTGTGGCGGGACTGCCAGCTGTCCATCAGTTGCCGCTGTTTGATGCTGGCGACGGCTTCCAGGGCGTTCAGGCTCTGTTCCTCGAGCGCCTGGCTGGCTTGGCGGTAGACCACGACGGCCATGACCAGGACCGGGATCAGGCCGATCAGCAGAAAACTCAAGGCAAGCTTGGCGCGCAACGACATGTCTGGGATCCCTGTAGGTCGATTCTTGTTGGGTAATTCGTCAAATATTCTGCAAGAAGCGTGCGAATTCCTTTACGTGCGTCAATAAAAATGAGCAAACCGTTCGCTTATCTGTTCACTTTCCCTGGCGAAGTCGCGAATTCGCTGGGCTGCACGGGAAAGCGCCATGAGCATGGCGGGCGGCCGGGGGCAGCAGGAAGGGTCGCCGGTGGATTGGCGTTTGCACCATGGAAGTGCGCCGCGGAGCGTCACCGAGCATCGAGTGTGCAGAGGGGCGTCACTGGGCGTAACGCTTGCGGGCCCGCAAACAAAAAAGGCGAAGCCTCGGGGCTTCGCCTTTCTTCATCACCGATGGTTTCAGTGGTGCTTGCGCGGTACCGGCTTGAGCAGCTCGGTGGGCGGCATCTCGCAATTGATCTTGCGGCCGAGCAGCTCTTCGATCGGCGGCAGGGCGAAGGCGTCGTCCTCGCCGGCGAAGCTGATCGAGGTGCCGGTGCTGCCGGCGCGGCCGGTACGGCCGATGCGGTGCACGTAGTCGTCCGGATCTTCCGGCAGGGTGAAGTTGATCACGTGGCTGATGCCGTCGACGTGGATGCCGCGGCCGGCGACGTCGGTGGCGACCAGGACGCGGATCTTGCCCTCGCGGAAGCCTTCCAGGACCTTGATGCGCTTGTGCTGCGGCACGTCGCCGGACATCTGGGCGGCGCTGATGCCGTCCTTGGTCAGCCGTTCCTCGATGCGACGGACTTCGTCCTTGCGGTTGGCGAAGACCATCACGCGGGTCCAGTCGTTCTGCGCGATCAGGTTGTACAGCAGCTTGTACTTGTCGCTGCCGGCGACGGCGTAGACGTGCTGCTCGACGGTGTCGCTGGCGACGTTCTCCGGTTCGATCTCGACGATCGCCGGGTCGACGGTCCACTGCTTGGCCAGATTCATCACGTCATCGGTGAAGGTGGCCGAGAACAGCAGGGTCTGGCGCTCGCCCTTGAACGGGGTCTGGCGGATGATCTGGCGGACCTGCGGGATGAAGCCCATGTCGAGCATGCGGTCGGCTTCGTCCAGCACCATCACCTCGACCATGTCCAGGTGCACCTCGCCGCGCTGGTTGAAGTCCAGCAGGCGGCCGGGGGTGGCCACGAGGATGTCGCAGAAGCGCGATTCGAGGGTCTTGAGCTGTTTGTCGAAGTCCATGCCACCGACGAAGCTCATGACGTTCAGGCCGGTGTACTTGGCCAGGCCTACCGCGTCCTTGGCGATCTGCACCACCAGCTCGCGGGTCGGCGCGATGATCAGCGCGCGCGGCTCGCCCATGTAGCGCTCTTTCGGCGGCGGGGTCTGCAGCAGCTGGGTGATGATCGAGATGAGGAACGCGGCGGTCTTGCCGGTGCCGGTCTGGGCGCGGCCGATGGCGTCCTGGCCCTTGAGGGTGAAGCCCAGCACCTGCGCCTGGATCGGCGTGCAGTAGGGGAAGCCCAGGTCGTGGATGGCGTGCATCAGACGCGGGTCGAGGTTGAAGTCGTGGAAGCGGGTCTTGCCTTCGGCCGGCTCGACTACGAAATCTTCCAGCTTCCAGTTATCCACCACCGGGGCCTTGGGCTTGCGCTCGCGGCGCGGCTTTTCGGTTTTCTCGACCTTTTCGGTCTTTTCGCGCGGCTTGTCGGCTTGCTCGGCCTTGTTCTGGCGTTCGCCACGCGGCTTGTCGGATTTCGGGGCTCGCGGCGCCTTCTCGGTACGTTCGCCTTCGGGGCGGGGAGCGCGGGGTTTGCGCGGACGCTGTTCGGCGTCCTGACTGGCAGCGGCGGGGGCTGCGGCGGGGGTTGGCGTGGCGGCGGGCTGCTCGCCCTCGCCCTTGCCGAAGATTTTCTTGAGTGCTTTGAGCACGGTGATCTCGTGGTGGTTAAGGAATGAACGGCCGCCAGTGTAAAGCAAGTTGCCAGCCGGACGAAATCTGCGTAGGCCCGGCGCGTGCCGGGATCAGCCGCAGAGGCGGTTGCGGCCGCGCTGTTTGGCCTGGTAGAGGGCGCCATCGGCGCGCAGCAGGAGGTTCGGCAGGCTTTCCTGGTTGCGCATCTGCGCAAGGCCCAGGGAGACAGTGACGCCAGGCTGCACGCCGAGCGGGGAATAGAAGGAGCCGATCTGTTCCAGGCTCAGCCGCAGGCGCTCGCCGATACGCCGCGCTTCGTCGCTGGCGACTTCCGGGAGGAGGATGACGAATTCCTCGCCGCCGAAGCGCGCCATGCTGTCCTTGGGCCGCAACTGGCCACGCAGGGTGTGCGCGACCAGGCACAGCGCATAGTCGCCGGCCAGGTGGCCGTGGCGGTCGTTGTAGTCCTTGAAGTGGTCGACATCGAGCATCAGCAGCGACAGCGGTTGCTCGTTGAACGCGCAGCGGGTGCTCTCGCGGTCGAAGACGTGCTCCAGCCAGCGTCGGTTGAACAGCCCGGTGAGGGTGTCGATGTTGGCGTTCTGCTCGGTGTTGAGGATGATCCGGTTGCCTTCGCGAACCCGCTCGCAAAGCATCGCCAGCAGGTTCTGCATGAGCTCCGGGGATCGCTGGAACAGGCTCAGCAGGGCTTCGCGGTGCAGGCGCAGGACGGTGGTCGGCTCGGTCGCCACCACATAGGCCGAAGGATGATCGTGGTCGATGAAACTGATCTCGCCGGCGCACTCGCCGACCTCGAGGGTCGATACCGGGGAATTGTCGAGGGAGCCGAGGTACACCTTCAGCTGCCCGCTCATGACCATATAGAGGTAGTTGTTGCGGTTGAAGGGCGACAGCAGCACTTCGCCCTGCTCGAGTTCGCAGGCGCGAAAGTCCTTCAGCAGGCACTGCAGGCTGGCGCCGGCGACGTTCTGGAACAGACGAAGCTGACGCAGCTGCTGGATGTCTTGCTGCCAGGCCACCGCTTTCATGGCTGGCGCGGGAAGATGAGCGTTCCGGGACAATGCACGACGACGACTCTCCGTAGTCCGTGGGCATATCGGGAACTTCAGTATTAATGAGTTTTGCGTACTGGCAATTCACTGGCCGGGAAGCCCGACCAGCGGTCAGGCTCCCCGGATGACTAGGCGTCGAGCAGTTCCAGGTGAATTGCATAGGCGCTCAGGCGTTGGCTGATAAGCAGGCGTGACGCGGCGTCCAGCCCGGCGACGAACAGCCGCGCCTTCTGTCCGTGACGTTCGTCGGCGACCACCTCGATGCGTGGTGCGGGCGAGAGGTCGCGGGTTTCGTCCTCGAACACGCGGCGAATCGCGTCGAAGCGCAGCGCCGGCTTGAAGGTCTTGCCCACCGCCGTCACCGGCAGGGCGTCCAGCAGCCAGATGTCCTTGGGCACCGCAGCGCGCTCGGGCACATGCTGGGCGGCGTGCTCCAGCAGTTCCTCGATGCTCGCCTGCATGCCCGGCTTGAGCTGGATATACGCGACCGGCAGCTCGCCGGCCTTGGCGTCTGGCTTGCCCACGGCAGCGGCCATGGCCACCGCCGGGTGGCGATGCAGGGCCTCTTCGATCATCTGCGGGTCGATGTTGTGGCCGCCGCGGATGATCAGGTCCTTGCTGCGCCCGGTGAGCCAGATGTAGCCGTCGGCGTCGATGCGCCCGAGGTCGCCGGTGTTGAACCAGTCGCCGTCGACCCAGATGTCCTTGTTCTTGCTGGCCTGCAGGTAGCCCTTGAACACGGTTGGGCCGCGCAGGCAGATGGTGCCGATCTCGTCCGCGGCGGCGTCGCGCAGGTAGCGGCCGTCGCTGTCGAGCACCACGGACTTCACCTGGCAGTAGGGCAGGCGCAGGCCGATGGAGCCTGGCCGGCGTTCGCCGCCACGCGGATTGCAGCTGGTGCCGCAGGTGCCTTCGGTCATGCCGTAGCCTTCGATGACCTTCAGCCCCGTCTTGGTTTCGAACTGGCGGATCAGCTCGACCGGCATGGGTGCCGCGCCGCACAGGGCGAAGCGCAGGCTGGAGAGGTCGTGCGCGTCGCTGGGCACCTGCAGCAGGGCGGCATAGATGGTCGGCACGCCGCTGAAGCTGCTGACCTTGTAGCGCTCCACCAGTTTCCAGAAGTCCTGGATCAGCGTCGGGTTGCGATAGCCCTGGGGGCCGGCGAGCAGCACCTGCGCGCCGCGGTGGAAGGGCGCGAGGCCGGTGACCATCACGCCGTTGACGTGGAACAGCGGCAGCCCGCAGAGCAGCACGTCGTCCGGGGTGTAGTCGGCGTTCAGGCCCATGATCTCGGCCATGGCCACTTCGTTGGCGTGACTGTGCGGCGCCAGCTTGGGTGTGCCGGTGGTGCCGCCAGTGTGGAAATAGGACGCGACATCCTCGCCGTGGATGACCCGGCCGCTTTCCAGGCGGTCGTCCGGGCAGGCGGCGAGCAGTTCGTCGAAGTCGAGTACGCCTTCGGGCAGCGGCCCACGCTGCGCCTTGAGCGCCGCGCGCTGCGGCTCGGGCAGGAAGTTGGCCAGGTCCACGGTGACGATGGCGCTGAGTTCGGGCAGCTCGTGGCGCAGGGCGGCGACCTTGTCCCAGAGATCGGTGCCGGGGAAGGGCGCCAGGGTCACCAGCACCCGCGAGTCGGACGCACGCACCAGTTCGGCGATGTGTTCCGGATCGAGCAACGGGTTGATCGCGTTGACGATGCCGGCTGCCTCGCCGCCCCAGATAACGTAGTGGGTCTGCGGCAGGTTGGGCAGCAGGAAGGACACCGCCGTCCCCGGGCGCACGCCCAGGCGGTGGAAGGCGTTGGCAGCCTGGGTGACGCGGGCGAACAGCTCGGCGTAGCTGACCCGCTGCGGCTCCTCGGCGGCGCTGCCCTGCAGCAGGAAGTGCAGGGCGGTGCGCTCGCCATGGCGTTGCGCGGAACGCAGCAGCAGCTCGTAGGTGCTGGCGGGCAGGCCGCGGTCTTCCAGGGGAATGCTTTCCAGGGCTTCGATGTCACGCAGGTTGGCAACGCTCATGGCTTTCCTTCTTATCGAATGGGAGGGTCACAGGCGCTCGCGCAGCCAGGCGCCGATGTCGCCGATCTCCTCGTTGCTGACTTCGTGGGCCATCGGGTAGTCGTGCCATTGCACGGCGACGCCCCGGGCGTGGAGGAAATCGTGCGCGGCGCGGCCCATGTCGGGCGCCACAACGTCGTCGTAGGTACCATGCAAGCACAGCGCCGGCAGGTGTTTTTTCGCTTCCGGCAGCTGTATCTCGCTGCTGAATGTCGGGCCATAGGTGGACAGCGCCATGACGCCGCCCAGCTCGCCCTGCCAGCGCAGGTAGCCGGTGTGCAGCACCACTGCGCCGCCCTGGGAGAAGCCGGCGAGAATGATCCGCTGCGCCGCGATGCCTTGCGCGATCTGCTCTTCGACGAGGGCGATGACGCTGTCGGCCGAGGCTTCCAGCTGTGCTTCGTCGATGGCGCGGGCCGGCGCCATGGCCTTGATGTCGTACCAGCTCGGCACCGGCATGCCGTTGAACACCGTCACCGGGCGGGTCGGCGCCTGCGGCAGGATGAAACGGGTGCTCGGCAGGATCCGCTGCAGCATGCGCGCGACCGGTTCGAAGTCGTAACGGTCGGCGCCCAGGCCGTGCAACCAAATGACGCACGCATCGGCCGCTTGGGTGGGTTCCAGTAGCAAGGGTTGGCTCATGGGGGCTCCAGGATAGGGCGACTGCTCCAATGGGGAGCGTCCGCCGAGAAAAACGAAAGTTGAATCTGCGAAAAGGATGTCGCATTGCCATAACTTTGCGGCTTGACCTTTCGCAATTCGGCCGCGGCGACCCGTTCTGGTATGGGCCTTGCTATGCCAGGCACCAGGCCTGGCCGTGCCGCGCCGGCGTAACACTGTATCCGACCCCCATCCGGAAGCCAGTGTCGTCGGCGCGGCACGACGGCCCATTGAACAGGCCGCTGTCGCAAGGGCGGCCCCCGAACGTGTCCGTTCCGCGTCATCCGCGGACGACGGCAGTCCGAGCGGTGCTTGCGGGACGTATCCGCAGAGCCGGCTAGACTGACCTGAGGTTTCCACTTCGTACGCAGGATTCGGAATGATCCTGCAGCCGCCTCACAAGGGCGGGTGGGCCGGGACTCCAACACGAATAAAAGCAACTGGAGGTGATCGATGAAGATGGTGAAATCCACTCTGGCGGTACTGACCGCCCTGAGCGTGCTGGGTATCAGCAGCTTCGCCCAGGCCGGGGCTACCCTGGACGCGGTGAAGAAGAAAGGCTACGTGCAGTGCGGTATCAGCGACGGCCTGCCGGGCTTCTCCTACGCCGACGCCAAGGGCCAGTACCTGGGCATCGACGTCGACGTCTGCCGTGGTGTCGCCGCGGCGGTGTTCGGTGATGCCAGCAAGGTCAAGTTCTCCCCGCTGACCGCCAAGGAGCGCTTCACCGCCCTGCAATCCGGCGAGATCGACGTGCTGTCCCGTAACACCACCTGGACCAGCTCGCGCGACAGCGCCATGGGCCTCGACTTCACTGGCGTGACCTACTACGACGGCCAGGGCTTCCTGGTGAACAAGAAGCTCGGCGTGAGCAGCGCCAAGCAGCTCGACGGCGCCACCGTGTGCATCCAGGCCGGCACCACCACCGAGCTGAACCTGTCCGACTACTTCCGCTCGAACAACCTCAAGTACACCCCGATCACCTACGACACCTCCGACGAGAGCGCCAAGTCGCTGGAGTCCGGTCGTTGCGACGTGCTGACTTCCGACCAGTCCCAGCTCTACGCACAACGCATCAAGCTGGCCAAGCCGGATGACTATGTCGTGCTGCCGGAAGTGATCTCCAAGGAGCCCCTCGGCCCGGCCGTGCGCCAGGGTGACGAGGAGTGGTTCGACATCGTTCGCTGGACGCTGTTCGCCATGCTCAACGCCGAGGAAATGGGCATCGACTCGAAGAACGTCGAGGACATGGCCAAGACCTCGAAGAACCCCGACGTCAATCGCCTGCTGGGCGCCGAAGGGGACTACGGCAAGGACCTGAAGCTGCCGAAGGACTGGGCGGTGCAAGTCGTCAAGCAGGTCGGCAACTACGGCGAGATCTTCGAACGCAACGTTGGCCAGGGCAGCGATCTTAAGATCAAGCGCGGCCTCAACGCCCTGTGGAACAAGGGTGGTCTGCAGTACGCACCGCCGGTGCGTTGATCCCCCCAAGCCGGCGCCCGGAGTCTGGGCGCCGGCCCTGTTTCGAACGACGTGAAGTCCCCCGCGCGGGTACGGGCGTAGCCCCGTTTCCGCGTGGGCGTCTTCCGAGAGGGCATTCATGGATAATTCCGCCAAAGCCCGGCGCCCACGGGGCTTTTCGCTCAGCGATCCCGCCTTTCGCGCCTGGGCCTTCCAGATCGTCGCCGTCGTCGCCGTCGTGGCGTTCGGCTGGTTCCTCTTCGACAACACCCAGACCAACCTGGCCCACCGTGGCATCCAGTCCGGTTTCGGGTTTCTGAACAACAGCGCCGGCTTCGGCATCTCGCAGCACCTGATCGACTACAACGAGTCCGATACCTACGGGCGGGTGTTCTTCGTCGGTCTGCTCAACACCCTGCTGGTGACCGTGATCGGCATCGTCTTCGCCACCCTGATCGGCTTTGTCCTCGGCGTCGCCAGGCTGTCGCCGAACTGGCTGATCCGCAAGATCGCCACGGTGTACATCGAGACCTTCCGCAACATCCCGCCGCTGCTGCAGATCTTCTTCTGGTACTTCGCCGTGCTCGCGCAATTGCCCGGGCCGCGGCAGAGCATCAGCTTCGGCGACCTGCTGTTCTTCAACAACCGGGGCATGCAGATGCCGGCGCCGCTGCCGACCGAGTCGGCCCCGGCGTTCTTCATCGCGATCCTCCTTGCCCTGGTCGCCTGGGCCGTGCTCTGGCGTTGGGCCAAGGTGCGCCGGCACGCCACCGGCAAGACCTTCCCGGTGTTCCTCACCGGCCTCGCCACGCTGATCCTGCTGCCGCTGCTGACCACCCTGGTGGTCGGCGTACCGGTGCACTGGGACGTACCCGTGCTGCAGGGCTTCAACTTCCGAGGCGGCTGGGTGGTGATCCCGGAACTGGTGTCCATCGTCCTGGCGCTGTCGATCTACACCGCGGCCTTCATCGGCGAGACGGTGCGCGCCGGCATCCAGGCGGTCAGCCACGGCCAGACCGAAGCCGCCGGCTCCCTCGGCCTGCGCCCGGGCCAGACCCTGCGCCTGGTGATCATCCCGCAGGCGCTGCGGGTGATAGTGCCGCCGCTGACCAGCCAGTACCTGAACCTGGCGAAGAACTCCTCGCTGGCCGCCGGCATCGGCTACCCGGACATGGTCTCGCTGTTCGCCGGCACGGTGCTCAACCAGACCGGCCAGGCCATCGAGACCATGGCCATCACCATGAGCGTGTACCTCGCCATCAGCCTGAGCATTTCGCTGCTGATGAACTGGTACAACAAACGCATCGCGCTGATCGAGCGATAGGAGGACATCGTGGCTACTCATACCTTCAAGCCCGATCTGCCGCCGCCGGCGATGAGCGTCGGGGTGATCGGCTGGCTGCGCGCCAACCTGTTCTCCAACTGGTTCAACACGGTGCTGACGCTGGTCGGCATCTACGTGATCTGGCTGGTAATCCCACCGCTGCTGCAATGGGCGCTGTTCAAGGCCGACTGGGTAGGCACCTCGCGCGCCGACTGCTCCCGCGAGGGCGCCTGCTGGGTATTCATCAGCACGCGTTTCGGCCAGTACATGTACGGCTTCTACCCCGAGGCGCTGCGCTGGCGGGTCGACCTCAACGTGCTGCTGGTGATCGCCGGCGCCGCACCGCTGTTCCTGCGCGGCTTCCACTACAAGTTGAAGTACGGCCTGGCCTACCTGCTGGCGCTGCCGCTGGTGTCCTTCTGGTTGCTGCACGGCGGCTTCCTCGGCCTGGAGACCGTGGCGACCAACCAGTGGGGCGGGCTGATGCTGACCGTGGTGATCGCCGCGGTGGGCATCGCCGGCGCCTTGCCGCTGGGCATCCTGCTGGCCCTCGGGCGGCGCTCCAAGCTGCCGGCGATCAAGGTCCTGTGCGTCACCACCATCGAGTTCTGGCGCGGCGTGCCGCTGATCACCGTGCTGTTCATGTCGTCGGTGATGCTGCCGCTGTTCCTTCCCGAAGGCATGAACCTCGACAAGCTGCTGCGGGCCATGGTGATGGTGGTGCTGTTCGAGGCCGCCTACATCGCCGAGGTCGTGCGCGGCGGCATGCAGGCCATCCCCAAGGGCCAGTACGAGGCGGCCGCGGCCATGGGCCTGGGCTACTGGCGGATGATGGGCCTGGTGATCCTGCCGCAGGCGCTGAAGCTGGTGATCCCAGGGATCGTCAACACCTTCATCGCGCTGTTCAAGGACACCAGCCTGGTGATCATCATCGGCCTGTTCGACTTCCTCAACAGCATCAAGCGCGCCACCGCCGACCCGGCCTGGCTGGGGATGTCCACCGAGGGCTACGTGTTCGCCGCCCTGGTCTACTGGGTTTTCTGTTTCAGCATGTCCCGCTACTCGCTGCACCTGGAGCGCAGGCTGGACACTGGCCACAAGCGTCGTTAGGAGTTCGTCATCATGTCTGAAGCCAGCAAGAAGAGCGCACCCGCCGTCGGCGATCACGTGATGATCGAGATGAAGGGCGTGAACAAGTGGTACGGCCAGTTCCACGTGCTCAAGGACATCAACCTGACCGTCAAGCAGGGCGAGCGCATCGTGCTCTGCGGGCCGTCCGGTTCGGGCAAGTCCACCACCATCCGCTGCATCAACCGCCTGGAGGAACACCAGGCTGGCAGCATCGTCGTCGACGGCATCGAGATGACCAACGACCTCAAGCAGATCGAGTCGATCCGCAGCGAGGTCGGCATGGTCTTCCAGCACTTCAACCTGTTCCCGCACCTGACCGTGCTGCAGAACTGCATCCTCGCGCCCATGTGGGTGCGCAAGATGCCCAAGCGCGAGGCCGAGGAAGTGGCCATGCACTACCTGCAGCGCGTGCGCATCCCCGACCAGGCGCACAAGTACCCGGGCCAGCTCTCCGGCGGCCAGCAGCAGCGCGTGGCCATCGCCCGCGCGCTGTGCATGAAGCCGAAGATCATGCTGTTCGATGAACCGACCTCGGCGCTCGACCCGGAAATGGTGAAGGAAGTGCTCGACACCATGATCGGCTTGGCCGAGAGCGGCATGACCATGCTCTGCGTGACCCACGAGATGGGCTTTGCCCGCACCGTGGCGAACCGCGTGATCTTCATGGACAAGGGCGAGATCGTCGAACAGGCCGCTCCCGACCAGTTCTTCGACAACCCGCAGTCCGACCGCACCAAGCTGTTCCTCAGCCAGATCCTCCACTGAGCCTCGCGCACGGGCGGAGCCGCCGGCTTCGCCCGTGGGCGAAATTTCCTCGCGCTCGCTCGTCAGTGTCGCTTGGCGCTTGTACCTTCCCTGGGCGTATCCTGAGCGTTCGCGCCGCTGGCGCGCTTCCCTGGCATCCGTACTAAAAAGACCGGTGAACTCGGTCGTCGGATTGCTGTTCCGATACCCTGCGGAACCGCCGTGGAAGCCCACGGATGGGCTATACGTTCAGATAGCTCGAATCGCCGCCCGACTGAAGAGATGTGCCTGTGAACCTGATTCTTCCGCCGCTCAACCTGAGCAAAGCCAAGGCCTGGAGCGCCCACGCGGTGACGTCCAGCGGTGTCATCCTGGCCATGCTGGCGCTGCTCGCCGTGGTCGACAACCGCCCGCAAGCCTGCCTGCTGTGGCTGGGCGTCGCGCTGCTGGTGGACGGCCTGGACGGCACCCTGGCGCGCAAGTTCGACGTCAAGGCGGTGCTGCCGCACTTCGACGGCTCGACCCTGGACCTGGTGATCGACTACCTCACCTACGTGTTCATCCCGGCGATCTTCATCTACCGCTACATCCCGTTGCCGGTGCACAGCGAACTGCTGATCGTCGGCGTGATCCTGGTGTCGTCGCTGTTCTGCTTCTGCAACGTCAACATGAAGAGCCACGACAACTACTTCGTCGGCTTCCCGGCCGCCTGGAACGTCGTCGCGGTGTATTTCTTCGTACTGGGTTCGGGCCCCTGGGTGAACGTGGTCACCGTGCTCTTGCTGGCGGGCCTGACCCTGACCCGCATGAAGTTCCTGCACCCGTTCCGCGTGCGCCAGTTCATGCCGTTGAACATCTCGGTGACCTTCGTCTGGATGCTCAGCAGCGCGCTGCTGATCGTCCAGCAGCCGGTGGACCAGACCTGGCTGCTCTGGCTGTGGTTCGTCGCCTCGGCCTATTTCGTCGGCATCTGCCTGTGGCGCACTGCGGTGGCCAAGGTGGTGCTGGTGGAGCGCGACTGAACTGAATCCCCCTCTCGTAGGAGCGGACCTTGTCCGCGATTCGCGCGCATGGCGCGCTCCTACAGAGGCATGGGGCACAAGTCCGCTCCGGCAAGATCATGCCGAACAGCCCCGCCAGCTCTTACCCCCGCGCCAACCGCCGCTGTCGATAAGCCCCCGGCGACTCCCCGCACAACTGCTTGAACAGCCGCGCGAAGCTCGCCCGGTCGGCATAACCCACTTCGTTGGCGATGCGCTCCAGCGAGCGCGCCGGGTCGGCCAGCGCTTCGCGAGCGGCGTCTATGCGCAGGCGTTGCAGGTATTCGTTGGGCGTCATGCCCAGTTCGGCGCGGAAGCGCCTGAGCAGCGTGCGGCTGGAGCAGTGCGCGCGTTGCGCCATGGCATCGAGGTCGATGGGCTCGGCATGGCGTTCGCGCAGCCAGTCGAGCACAGGCGCCAGCGGGGTGCGCTGCGGCTCCGGCAATAGCGGTGCATAGCGCGACTGACTCCCGCGCGCCTCATCGAACACCAGGGTCGAAGCCACCTGGCGCGCCAGGGCGCGGCCGCCGTGCAGGGCGATCAGGTGCAGGCACAGGTCGAGCCCGGCCTGGGCGCCGCCGGAGCAGAAGCGCGCGCCGTCCTCGGTGCACAAGGAGTCCGCTTCCAGTTGCACGGCGGGATAGCGCTGGCGGAAGTCATCGGCCAGCGCCCAGTGGGTGGTGGCGCGGCGGCCGTCGAGCTGGCCGGCCTCGGCGAGCAGGAAGGCGCTGCTGCACAGGCTTCCCAGCGGCTGCGTCGGTTGGCGCTGGCGCAGCCAGGCAAGCAGCGACTCGTTTGCGTTGAGCATCGCCGGAATGTCGCTGCCGGTGGCGGGGATCAGCAGCAGCTCGCGTTCGCTCACCGAGGCGAGATCGCCATCCACCGCGATACTGGCGCAGGACAGGCCGACTTCCGCGCCCTCTGCACTGACCCGGCGAAGTTGGAACAGCCGGCGCCGGGCCAGGCGGTTGGCCAGCTGCAGGCTGTCGAGGGCGAGCCCCAGGCTGGAGAGCACGGTTTGCGGGCAGACGTAGAGGGCGATGGCGGGCATGGCGGGTGGACGCTTTGTCGGTATAGGCCACAATGTTGTCGATAATGACAATGGTGTCCAGCGCCGAGCGCGCCGGATAATCGCCGCACCCACCTGACCGCGAGCACCGCCATGCCCCACCCCAACGCCGAACTGATCCGCCGCTTCTACCAGGCTTTCCAACGCCGCGACGGCGACGCCATGGCCGCCTGCTACGCGCCTTCGGTGCGCTTTCGCGATCCGGCCTTCGGCGAGCTGAAGGGCCCTGCGGCGGGCGACATGTGGCGCATGCTGACCTCGCGTGCAGCCGACCTGCGCCTGGACTTCGACCAGGTCTGGGCCGACGACCTGCATGGCGGCGCGCAATGGGTGGCGCACTACACCTTCAGCCAGACCGGCCGTCCGGTGGTCAATCGCATCCGCGCCTCGTTCGAGTTCGAGAACGGCCTGATCGTCCGCCATACGGACGACTTCGACTTGTGGCGCTGGGCCCGCCAGGCGCTGGGCGCCAAGGGCCTGCTGCTGGGCTGGGCGCCGCCGGTGCAGGCGGCCATCCGCCGCCAGGCGCTGAAGGGGCTGGCGGCCTTCCAGGGCAAGACGGCGCGCGGCTGAGTCGCGCCCGGCGGATTCGCCGGGGTAGCCGGCATGGGCTTAAATGACTGGCGATACCGAGCAGGAAGCCAGCCATGATCACTCTTTTCCAGTTCCCGCCCGCCTTCAACGTCCCCAACGTCAGCCCCTTCTGCCTGAAGCTGGAGACCTTCCTGCGCCTGTCCGGTCTCGAGTACCAGGTGCAGCACCTGTCCGATCCGCGCAAGGGGCCCAAGGGCAAGCTGCCGTTCGTCAAGGTCGATGGCCAGACCCTCGCCGACACCGAGGTCATCATCCGCGAACTGCAGGACCGCTATGCGCTGGACCTGGACGCCGGCCTCGACGCGCGGGGGCGCGGCTGGGCGGTTTCGATCACGCGCCTGTGCGACGAGCACCTGACGCCCCTGCTGGTTTACTTCCGCTGGCTGGAGGAGGCCGGTTGGCGGCAGGTTGCACCAGTGCTTCTGCGCGATGTGCCGGGACCCGTCCGGCCGCTGGTCGGGGTGCTGATCCGTCGCAAGATCCGTGGCGAGATGCGCGGGCGCGGCCTCGACGCGCACAGCCGCGACGAGTTGCTGACCTTCGCCCGCCAGGACCTCGACGCGCTCGACGGCATGCTCGGCGACCTGCCGTACTTCGGCGGTGCGCAACCGTGCAGCGCCGATGCCGCCGCCTATGGGATACTCGCCAACCTCATCCTCAGCACCCTGGAAACGCCCTTGAACCACATGGCGCGCGAATACGAACGCCTGGTCGCCTACAGCGAACGCATGCAGCAGCGGGTCTGGACATGACCCAGGCCGAGCCCAAGCCCTGGTTCGTCTACCTGGTGCGTGCCGCCAACGGCGCGCTCTACTGCGGTATCAGCGACGACCCGCAACGGCGCTTCGAAGCGCATCGCAGCGGGCGCGGCGCGCGTTTCTTCCATTCCAGCCCGGCGCAGGCGCTGGTCTACGTCGAAGCCTGTGTCGGCAAGGGCGACGCGCTGCGCCGCGAACGCGCGATCAAGGCCCTCGGCAAGCCCGCCAAGGAGCGACTGGTGCTGGCCGGCGCGGCCGTGGCCATCAGCCAGGCGGATAGCCAGCCATAGCTTCGACCGGGTAGGACGGGCACGGCAGGCGGAGTAAGCTCTAGGGCCCCTCAACGCCGGCCGACGGAGCCCTGCATGTCCGAGCTGATCCTGCACCACTACCCGACTTCCCCCTTCGCCGAGAAGGCCCGCCTGCTGCTGGGCTTCAAGCAGCTGTCGTGGCACTCGGTGCAGATCCCGCCGATCATGCCCAAGCCCGACCTGATGGCGCTCACCGGCGGCTACCGCAAGACACCGGTGCTGCAGGTCGGTGCCGACATCTACTGCGACACCTCGCTGATCGCGCGCCGCCTGGAGCAGGAAAAGGCCACGCCGGCGCTGTTCCCCGAAGGCCAGGAGTTCAGCGTCGCAGCCTTTGCTGCCTGGGCCGACTCGGTGCTGTTCACCCACGGCGTGAGCCTGGTGTTCCAACCTGAATCCATCGCCGTGCGCTTCGGCAAGCTGCCGCCGGAATTCGTCAAGGCCTTCGTTGCCGATCGCAGCCAACTGTTCAGTGGCGGTAGCGCCACGCGCCTGCCGGCCGAGCAAGCCCGGCAGCAGTGGCCGGTATTCATGGCGCGGCTGGAGCAGCAACTGAGCCGTGAGGAGGGCGATTTCCTCTTCGGCGAGCCGTCGCTGGCGGACTTCGCCGTGGCCCATGTGCTCTGGTTCGTGAAAGCCACGCCGGTGACTTCGCCGCTGGTCGATGCCTATCCCGCGGTGGCGGCCTGGTTGGGTCGCGTGCTCGGCTTCGGCCATGGCGCGCCGGTGGAAATGAGCGGCGAGCAGGCCATTGCCGTGGCCCGCGACAGTCAGCCGGCCGCCCTGCCGGACGAACCCTTCAGCGACCCGAACGGCTTCCAGGCCGGCCAACACG
Source organism: Pseudomonas knackmussii B13 (assembly GCF_000689415.1). Classification (NCBI taxonomy): domain Bacteria; kingdom Pseudomonadati; phylum Pseudomonadota; class Gammaproteobacteria; order Pseudomonadales; family Pseudomonadaceae; genus Pseudomonas; species Pseudomonas knackmussii. The sequence goes on from NZ_HG322950.1 coordinate 1,048,633, forward strand.
TGGCGGTGGCGGCGACCGACTACGGCGTCGATCCGGTGGAAGGGGAGCTGCTGCACGTGGGCAGCGAAGAAATCATCCTGCGCCGCGAAGACCCGCGCGCCGGGGTGGTGCATGTGCACTTCCCGCGCGTCGGCTTCCGCATCGAGGCGCGTTAAGGCGTAGGAGCAACTGTCTTTTGGGCTATTCCCCTTCGGGCCAGCGCAAGCGCTGTTCGCGATGGAGCCGCGTCCCACGTTCGCGGGAGTGACGGAATCAGGATTCGCTGCCTCCCCCGTCATCCCCGCGAACGCGGGGACCCAGAAAACAGCGTAGGAGCGGACCTTGTCCGCGATTTATTTCCGGCGCTTGAGCTGATCCTGCAACTGCGTCGGCAGGCCGCGGATGATCAGCATGTCGCGCTCTTCGTCGTACTCCACCTTGCTGCCCAGCAGGTGCGCCTCGAAGCTGATCGACAGCCCCTCGGCGCGGCCGGTGAAGCGGCGGAACTGGTTGAGGGTGCGCTTGTCCGCCGGGATCTCCGGCGCCAGGCCGTAGTCCTTGTTGCGGATGTAGTCGTAGAAGGCGCGCGGGGCCTGTTCGTCCATCAGCTCGGAGAGCGCGTCCAGGGCCATCGGCTCGCCGATCTTGGCCTGGCTGGTGGCGTAGTCGACCAGCACGTCGGTCTTCTCGCGCGCTTGCTCTTCGGGCAGGTCCTCGCTTTCCACGTAGTCGCTGAAGGCCTTGAGCAGGGTGCGCGTCTCGCCCGGCGCGTCGACGCCTTCGGTGCAGCCGATGAAGTCGCGGAAGTAGTCCGAGACCTTCTTGCCGCCCTTGCCCTTGATGAAGGAGATGTACTGCTTGGAGGTCTTGTTGTTGCGCCACTCCGAGCAGTTGATCCGCGCCGCCATGTGCAGCTGGCCGAGGTCGAGGTGGCGGGAGGGCGTGACCTCCAGCGCGTCGGTCACCGCCACGCCTTCGCTGTGGTGCAGCAGGGCGATGCTCAGGTAGTCGGTCATGCCCTGCTGGTAGTGGCAGAACAGCACGTGGCCGCCAGTGGAGAGGTTGGACTCTTCCATCAGGCTCTTCAGGTGCTCCACCGCCTGCTTGCTGAAGGCGACGAAGTCCTTGCCGCCGTCCAGGTACTCGGCCAGCCAGCCGCTGAACGGGAAGGCGCCGGACTCCTCCTGGAACAGGCCCCAGGCCTTGTTCGGCTTGGCGTTGTAGCTCTCGTTGAGGTCGGCCATGAGGTTCTCGATGGCCTGGGAATCGCCCAGTTCGGCGTCGCGCGCGTGCAGCGTGGCGGGGTTGCCGTCGGGCTTCTTGTCGATCAGGTGGACGATGGCGTGACGAATCGGCATCTCGGGCTCGGCTCAGGACGTGGGGCAAAGCCGCCAGTTTACCCGAGCTCGTGGCGTATTGCCGCTCAGGCCGCCGAGTCGCGCGGCAGGTTTTCCCGTTCGCGGCGGTTGCGGCGCAGCTGGCGCAGGCGGCGGATCACGTAGTTCAGGTGCAGGTGCAGTTCGTACAGCTCGTTGTAGTACGACAGCGGCACTTCGACGCGGGACAGCTCGGCCTCCAGCTTTTCCAGGCGCTCGATCTCGCGGGTCAGCTCGGCGCTGCCGGTATGTTCGTCCAGGTGCCGGTCGATCTCGCGCAGGAAGCGGTACCAGCGGTAGATGCGCGCACGGATGCGCCAGCGGTACAGCGGCCCGACCGACTTGAACAGCGGGATGAGGATGGCGATGAAGGGAATCAGCAGGACGATGTAACGGTCGGCCAGCGAGGCGATGCGGAATGGCAGGAAGCGCTGCAGCAACGGCAGGCCGCTCTTGTAGTAGCGCTCGGCGTCCTCGGCCAGGCGCAGGGTGTGCGGCTCGGCGCTGGGGAAGGCGCCGGGCGCGTCGAGCAGGGTGCCGGGCTTCATCACCTGGCGCGCGGCTTCGAGGATCAGCGGCGTGAGCGCCGGGTGGAAGTTGTCGTTGACCACCAGCGTGGCCAGCGGCGAGAGGGTGACGAGATTGCGGTGGGGCACGTTCTGTTGCAGGTTCAGCAGGCCCTCGCCCAGCTGCACGTGCTTGAGGAATGGCAGGCGCGCCTCGTAAGCGGCGGCGCGGCGGAAGCCGGCAAGCATCAGCTTGGGACTGGCGGCCAGGCGCTGGATCAGCGGGTTCTCCGCCGGGCCGACGAAGAAGGCCGCGTCCAGGCTGCCGGCAAGCAGAGCGGAGGCGGCGATGTCGCTGCCGCTGGCCTGCCAGCCGGGCGGGTAGTGCGCGGCGTCGATGCCGTTGGCCTCGAGCAGCGCCGCGGTGATCGCCTCGGTGCCGCTGCCCGGCGAACCCATGGCGACGCGCAGGTTCAGCAGGTCGGTGAGCTGGTCGATGCTCACGTCACGGCGCTGGAACAGCCACAGCGGCTCCTGGAACATGGCGCCGAGGCTGCGCAGCTTGTCGCGTTGCTGCGGCTCGAACTGGCGTTCCTGGCCGCTCTGCACGAGGCCGATGTCGATGCCGCTGTGCTCGTCCAGCAGCCGCTCCATGTTCTGTCGCGAGCCGGCGCTGGGCACCAGCTTCAGCTCGAAGCCCTGCTTGGCCAGCTCGACCTTGAGCTTGTTGGCGAAGGCCACGTAGCCGCCATCGGCCACGCCGGTGGTCATGGTCGCGGTCATCGGGGCGGGCGGCGCGACGAAATAGAAGACCGCGAACACCAGCGCCGCCAGCACCGGGACCACCCACAGGTTGGCGCGGACCAGGATGGCGAGGTCGCGCAGCATGTTGATCAGGCGTTGCATGGTGTCCTGTCCGACTCGGCTCTTGCTGAAAAGATAGCCAGCCGCGCGCGGGCTTTCCTCGCCGGGTATCATCGGCGCCCTTGAACGGCATTCGGGACAGCAGGCGCATGCGCATCCTCCACACCTCCGACTGGCACCTCGGCCAGCACTTCATGGGCAAGAGCCGCGAGGCCGAACACCGCGCCTTCTGCCGCTGGCTGGTGGAGCAGGTGCGCGAAAATGCCGTGGACGCGGTGCTGATCGCCGGCGACATCTTCGACACCGGCGCGCCGCCCAGCTACGCCCGCGAGCAGTACAACCGCTTCATCGTCGAGCTTCGCGAGACTGGCGCGGCGCTGGTGGTGCTCGGCGGCAACCACGACTCGGTGGCGATGTTGGAAGAGTCGCGCGAGCTGCTGGCGGTACTCGGCACGCGAGTTGTCGCGGCCGTGGGGACGGACCTCGACCAGCAACTGCTGGTGCTGCCGCAACGCGACGGCACGCCCGGCGCGCTGTTGTGCGCGATCCCCTTCATCCGCCCGCGCGACCTGCTTTCCAGCCAGGCCGGGCAGAGCGCGCAGGACAAGCAACTCGCCCTGCAGCAAGGCATCCAGGCGCATTACCAGGCGCTCTTCGCCCTCGCCGAAGCCAAGCGCGCGGAGCTGGGCGGCCAGCTGCCGATCGTGGCGACCGGGCACCTGACCACCGTGGGCGCCAGCGCCAGCGAATCGGTGCGCGAGATCTACGTTGGCAGCCTGGAGGCGTTCCCCACCAGCGCCTTCCCGCAGGCCGACTACATCGCCCTCGGACATATCCACAGGCCGCAGAAGGTCGGCGGCCTGGAGCACATCCGCTATTGCGGCTCGCCGATCCCCCTGAGTTTCGACGAGGCGCGGCAGACGAAGGAGGTGTTGCTGGTCGACCTCGACGAGAACGGCCTGCGCGCCGTGGCGCCGCTGCCGGTGCCGTGCTTCCAGCACCTGCAATCGCTGGCCGGCAACCTCGAAAGCCTGCCCGCCGCGCTGGCCGAAGCCGCGCGCCTGGGCACGTCGGTACAGCCGGTATGGCTCGAAGTGCTGGTGCGCGAGGACGACTACCTCAGCGACCTGCAGGTGCGCATCGAGAAACTCTGCGCCGAACTGCCGGTGGAAGTGCTGCGCACCCGCCGCGAGCGCGGCAACCAGCAGGCGGGGCTGTTCAGCGAGGCGCGCGAGACGCTCGACGAGTTGTCCGCCGAGGACGTCTTCGAACAGCGCCTGGACGCCGAGACCCTGGAGCCGCCGCTGCGCCGGCAACTGACCGGGTTGTACCGCGAAGTCGTCGCCGAGCTGAGCGAGGAGCAAGCCTGATGCGCATCCTCAGCCTGCGTCTGAAGAACCTCAACTCGCTCAAGGGCGAGTGGAAGATCGACTTTTCTGCCGAGCCATTCCGCGACAACGGCCTGTTCGCCATCACCGGCCCCACCGGCGCCGGCAAGACCACACTGCTCGACGCCATCTGCCTTGCGCTCTACCACCGCACGCCGCGGATGGGGGCTCTTTCTAAAGGCTCGAATGAGCTGATGACTCGGCACACTGCGGACTGCCTAGCCGAGGTTGAGTTTGAGGTGAAGGGCCTGCGCTATCGCGCGTTCTGGAGCCAGCGTCGGGCGCGCGACAAGGTCGATGGTGCTCTACAAGATGCCAAGGTTGAGCTTGCGCGCATCGATGTTACTGGAGGTGAGGGAGAAATCATCGCTGACAAGGTCAGCGAGAAATTGAGTCAAGTCGAGAAGCTTACCGGCCTCGACTTCGGCCGTTTCACCAAGTCCATGCTGCTGGCCCAGGGCGGCTTCGCCGCCTTCCTCGAAGCCAACGCCAACGAGCGCGCCGAGTTGCTGGAAGAACTCACCGGCACGGAAATCTACGGGCTGATCTCGCAGCGCGTGTTCGAACGCACCCGCGAGGCCCGCGCCAGCCTCGACCAGCTGCGCGCACGCGCCGAAGGCATGGAGCTGCTGAGCGCCGAACAGCGCGCCGAGCTTGAGGCCGAGGCCGAGCGGCTGCTGGCCGAGGAGCAGCCCCTGGGCCAGCGCCAGCAGGACCTGCAAGTTCAAAGGCGCTGGCGCGAAGACCTGACTCGCGCCGAGCAGCAACGCGAGCAAGCGCTGGAGCGCGAGGCCCAGGCACGCCTGGCATTGGAAAACTCGTCCGCCGACCTGCAACGCCTGGCCGCCAGCGAGCCGGCGGCGCGCCTGCAACCGTTGCACCAGGGCTGGTCCCAGGCGCAACAACGCGCTGCACAGGCACAAGGGGCGCTGGAAGATATCCAGCGCCAGCAACGGGACAATGCCGAGAAGCTTATCCGCAGCCTCTGGCAGGCCAGCCGCCATGCCTTGCAACTCCGCGAGCAGCGGCAGGGCGCGTTGGAGCAGCTGGTCGAGCAGCGCCGGCAGGTCCAGCAGCAACTGGCCGAACAGCCGCAGCGTTCGCGTCTCGGAGAACTGCTGGGCGGTTGGAAAGTGCAGTTCGAGCTGCGCGAGCAGCTGCGCGGTGAGCACGCCGGCGCGCAGTCGCGCCTGCAGGAAGCCAGCCGCAGCATCGAGTCCCTCGACGCACAGTTGGTTGCGCAGCGCGAGGTCATGGCCACGGCCGAGCAGCAACTGAACGACGCACGCCAGGCCGAGACGCAACGCCAGCAGGCGTTGCAGGTGCTGCTGGGGGAGGGCGGCGAGTCCGGCCTGCGCGAGCATTGGCAACGTCTGCAACAGCAGGCGCGGACCCTCGATCGCCTGGAGCAGATCGCCGACGCTCGCCAGCAGGGCGCCGCGCAGGTCGCCCGCCTGCAGCCGCAACTCGACGCCTTGCAGCAGCGACAGCAGCAGAAGAACGGCGAAATCGCCGCGCTGCGCGAGCGCTACAAGACGCTGAAGCAGCAGGTCGCCGACAAGGAAAAACTGCTCGAACAGGAGCAGCGCATCCAGGCCCTGGAGGCCTATCGCGCGCAGCTGCAGCCGGGCGAAGCCTGCCCGCTGTGCGGTTCCCACGAGCACCCGGCCATCGCCAGCTACCAGGCGCTGGACGTCTCGCAGACTCGCCGCGATCTGGACGAATGCAAATCCGCCCTGGCCGCGCTGGAAGAGCAGGGCAAGGCGCTGGCCGGTGAGCTCGCGCGCCTGGAGGCCCAGGCCGAACAGGCCCGCCAGCAGCTCGACCAGAGTCACCAGCAACAGCAGCAACTCGATGCCGATTGGCAACGTCTGCTCGCCGAGCAGGCCCTGCAGATCGCCGACGTGGCCGCGCTGAATGCGGCACGGCAGGCACAGGAAACGGCCCTGGCGCAGGTCCAGGAACGGCTCGCCGCTGTCGATGCCGGCAAGGCCGAGCTGCAACGCGCGACTGCTGCTCGCGAAGCCAGCGAGCGCAATCACGGCAGCGCGCTCCAGCAGCAGGCTCTGTTGCAGCGCGATCTGGAGAACGCCCGTCAGCGCCTTGCCGAGCAACAACATCGCCTGGCGCAGGTGCAGGCCCAGGAAGAGCAGCAGGCCGGCGTTCTGCTGGCCGCGCTGGACGGCTTTGCCGATGCCTTGCCGAATGACGCGGCAAGCTGGCTCGCCGCGCGCGAACAGGAGTGGCGCGACTGGCAAAAACTCCAGCAGCGCGACCAGCAGTTGCAGGCGAGCGAGAGCGAGGCGCGCACCGCGCTCGGCGAGGCCGAAACCCAGGCCGCGCAGTGGGCGGCACGTTGGCAGGCCAGCGGCGAGCAACCGCTGCCGGAGCCGGCGCCCGCCGATGATCCACAGCAAGCAATGAAAGCAGCGGCCAGTGCCCTGGCCGAGGCCCAGCGCCAGGCCGATGCCCTGGGCGGTCGCGAGCAGAGCCTGCAAGCCCAACTGGAGCAGGCGCGTACCCAACTGGCGGAAGGCGAGGGCGCCTGGCAGCGTGCCCTGGCGGAAAGCCCCTTCGCCGATCGGGATACCTTCCTGGCTGCGCTGCTGGACGACGCAGAACGTGGGCGTCTGGTCGATCTCAAGGCGCGCCTCGACACTGCGCTGACCGAAGCCATCGCCTTGCGCGCGGCGGCCGAGGAAAGCGAGACACGGCTGCGCGCCGAGCCGCGCACCGAACTGGCGTTGGCCGAGCTGGACGAGCAGCTGAAGGCCCTCGCCGTACAACTTCGCGAACTCGGCCAGCGCCAGGGCGAAGTGCGCGCGCAATTACTGGGCGACGACGCGCGGCGTGCCAGCCAGCAGGCGCTGTTCGCGGAGATCCAGGCGCAGGAGGAAAGCCACGACCTCTGGCAGCGTCTGAACGGTTTGATCGGCTCGTCCGATGGCGCCAAGTACCGGCGCTTCGCCCAGGGCCTGACCCTCGATCATCTGGTGCATCTCGCCAACCGACAATTGCAGCGCCTGCACGGGCGCTATCAACTGGCGCGGCGCAGCGACGGCGAGCTGGAGCTGGAAGTGGTCGACACCTGGCAGGGCGACGTCGCCCGCGACTGCCGCACGCTGTCCGGTGGCGAGAGCTTCCTGGTCAGCCTGGCGCTGGCCCTGGCGCTGTCCGACCTGGTCAGCCACAAGACCAGCATCGATTCGCTGTTCCTTGACGAAGGCTTCGGCACCCTCGACGGCGAGACGCTGGAAGTCGCGCTGGATGCCCTCGACAGCCTCAACGCGAGTGGCAAGAGCATCGGCGTGATCAGCCACGTCGAGGCGCTCAAGGAACGCATCCCGGTGCAGCTCAAGGTGCACAAGGGCGTGGGCATGGGCTACAGCCGGCTGGATGCGCGCTTTGCGGTGAAGCCCTGAGGCGATGCGGCGCACCCGCCCCGGGTGCGCTGACTTGCAATCGAGGCAACCCGATATAGGCTCAAGGGCGCACTCTTCGCCATGAGAGGTTTGCGCAGGGAGTGCGTCCGGCTCGTCCCAAGCCGCCATGCGCGGCACACCCAGGGGCGGCATCCACAGACCCCGGAGGTGATCGAAGATGAAGAAATCCGCAGCCACCGCGAAGAAGCCAGCGGCCACCAAACCCGCCGCGAAACCGGCCGCGAGCAAGGCCGCTGCGAGCAAACCCGCTGCCAAGCCTGCCGCCGCGAAGCCCGCAGCAGCCAAGGCCGCCGCCAAGCCGGCAGCCAAGCGCGCCAGCACCGCCGCGAGCAAGCCCGCACCGCGCCGCGCACCGGCCCTGGCCACGCCCTCGGACCTGAGCAAGGACGCCACCCGCGACCTCAGCGCCGCGCTCAGCCGCCTGCTCGCCGACGTCTTCGCGCTGTACCTGAAGACCAAGAACTTCCACTGGCACGTCAGCGGTCCGCACTTCCGCGACTACCACCTGTTGCTCGACGACCAGGCCACCGAACTCTTCGCCATGACCGACCCCATCGCCGAACGCGTACGCAAGATCGGCGGCAACACCATCCGCTCCATCGGCCACATCGCGCGGGTCAAGCGCATCGCCGACAACGACGCGGAATTCGTCCAGCCGCTGGACATGCTGGCCGAGCTGCAGGAGGACAACAAAACCCTCACCGCCCTGATGCGCGAAGTCCACGGCCTGTGCGACGAACACCGCGACATCGCCACCGCCAGCCTGCTGGAGAACTGGATCGACGAAACCGAGCAGCGCACCTGGTTCCTCTTCGAAACCAGCCGCCGCGGCGATCCGACCGGGCACTGAGCCGCCATCCGCAAAAAGGCCCCGTGAGGGGCCTTTTTCATTTCGTAGGAGCAAGCTCGCTCCTACAGGGTATGCCTGGCTCCGCGGCTCCCGTCAGCGCCGCAGCCAGCCGCGGCGCGCGGGATCCTCGACCTGTCGGCTGAAACGCGGCAGCTCCTCCAGCGGCACCCACCATTCGCCCTGCCATTCCAGCAGGCTGACCCGCGCACCTTCCCAGCTGAGGAACGCCCGGCGCGGCTTCCACGCCGCCGTGGCGACCTGGTCGCGCAGCGTCGGGATCACCTCCTGGGTGAGCCAGCGGCGCAGGTGGCGATTCTCCGGGTGCTGGTAGCGGTAGAAGGCCTTGTAGACCCCGGACTCGCTGATCAGCGTTTCGCTGTCGGCACCGCCGGCATGGGCGAGCAGGGCCTCGCGGCGCTGGTCATCCTCCAGTTGGCGGACGATGCGCTCGGGATGCCGATGGCCCATCAACCGGCAGAAATCGCGGGCGGCGAACCAGGGCTGGTCGTCGATCAGGACGGCACGCAGGGGGCGGTTGAAGCGGAGGAAGGTGGTGGGGGTGTATGCGTCGTGCATAGAGGACAGCTCCTAGCTAGTTCCGTTAGCCGCCGCCGTTCGCTGTCAATCGAAGGGTGGCGAATCGCACAGGGTTGACAGACCGGAGCTAGGACCCGGCAGACCCGAAGGTCTCCCTGCACGATTCGCCATAGAGCATTGCAGTGAAAAAACTGCAATCGTGCAGGGGCCTGCAAGAACGTTCGCTGTTCTCGCATGCACACCATAGGCGCATCGCGCCTAGCTTCCGGGCTGTCAAACCCGGCCACGGGATTGACCGTGACCGGCGCAGGATAGGCAGGTGCCGAGGGGCGGGCAAGGAGAACTGGAGGGGAGAGGCGAGATGTCGCGCCAGGAAAAGGGCGTATGGAGCGGAGGCAGGCCGTGCAGGATTGGCGAACCGGTGAGATAGAAAGCCGGCAGACCCAAAAGTCTCCCTGCACGGCCCACCATGGGCCGAACAGCGAATCGCGCGAGGTTGACAGACCGGGACAAGGACCGGCAGGCGCGAGGCCTCCTCGCGCGATTCGTCGGCGAGCTTCGCAGGAAATTGGGCGGCTGGGGCCGCTGGCAAGGGCTTACGTCTCTTTCCAGGCGCATTGAGGATATTTCTGATCGGCCAGGAGCACTGTAGGAGCGAGCTTGCTCGCGAACCAGCCGTGCCGCCGAATCGTTCGCGAGCAAGCTCGCTCCTACAAAAGGGCGTGCCTATAGTGATCGTCTACCTTGCCCCAGGAGCCCGCCATGCTGATCCGTGCACAGACCTCGACGCTGCTCATCGTCGATATCCAGGAACGCCTTTATCCCGCCATCCACCAGGGCGAGCAGGTGCTCGAATACGCTGCCTGGCTGCTGGCACTGGCGCGGCGGTTGGGTGTGCCGGCGCTGGCCAGCGAGCAGTACAGCAAGGGCCTTGGCCTTACCTTGCCGATGCTGCGTGAGCAACTGCCGGCCGAAGCGATTCTGGAGAAGATCGCCTTTTCCGCCGTGACCGATCCCGGCTTGCTGCAGATGCCCGGCGGTGAGCGCCGGCAGTTCGTGGTGTGCGGCACCGAGGCGCATGTCTGCGTGCTGCAGACCGTGCTCGGCCTTCTGGCGGAGGACCGTGAGGTCTTCGTGGTGGCCGAGGCCGTTGGTTCGCGGCGGCCCGAGGACAGGGCGCTGGCGCTGGAGCGCATGCGCCAGGCCGGCGCGGTGATCGTCAGCCGCGAGATGGTTGCCTTCGAGTGGCTGGAGCGTGCCGGCAGCGAGATTTTCCGCAGCATCAGCCGCGAGTTCATCCGCTAGCGATACCAGGCGCCGCGCGCTTCGGCGTCGTGGAAGGTCCAGGCGACGAAGCGGCTCTGCTTCTGCCCCTGGGCCATGTCCACGGTGCGTACCAGTAGTGCGCCGGCCTGCTTGAGGGCGCGGCGGAAGTCGTCGAGGTTGCCGGCCTTGGAAACCAGCGAGCTGAACCACAGCACCTGCTGCGCCACGTCCGTGCTCTCCCGCGCCATGCGCCGCAGGAAGGCGATTTCGCCGCCTTCGCACCACAGCTCGTTGCTCTGCCCGCCGAAGTTCAGCACCGGCAGTTTGCGCGACGGGTCGAGCTTGCCGAGGTTCTTCCATTTGCGTTTGCTGCCCGCGCTGGCCTCTTCGGGCGAGGCGTGGAACGGCGGGTTGCACAGGCTGGCGTGGAAGCGTTCGTCGCTGTGCAGCAAGCCGTGGAAGATGTGCTTCGGTTCGGCTTGCTGGCGCAGTTCGATGGCTTCGGCCAGGCCCGGGTTGGCCATGACGATGTTGCGCGCCGAGGCCAGGGCGGCGGGCTCGATGTCGGCGCCGAGGAAGTGCCAGCCGTAGTCGCGGTGGCCGATCAGCGGGTAGATGCAGTTGGCGCCCACGCCAATGTCCAGCAGGCGCACGGCGGGGCCGCGCGGCACGCTGCCGGCGTTGTCCTCGGCGAGCAGGTCGGCCAGGTAGTGCACGTAGTCGGCACGGCCGGGGATCGGCGGGCAGAGGAAGTCTGCGGGAATCTCCCAGTGGGCGATGCCGTACTGCGCCTTCAGCAGCGCGCGGTTGAACACCCGCACCGCCTGCGGGTTGGCGAAGTCGATGCTCGGCTTGCCGTAGGGGTTGGTGATCATGTACTCGCCGAGCTCGGGGCTTGCGGCAATCAGTGCGGGAAAGTCGTAGCGGCCCTGGTGGCGGTTGCGCGGGTGCAGCAGGTCGGGCTTCTTCGCGGCGGGATCGCGCAGCGGCTGGGGTTTCGCGGGACGTTTCGGCGGCTTCGGCATGACGGGCGGCGGGGCAGGGGAGCGGAGGGGGATTTTCCCACAGAACCGCGCGTTCTGCTCTTCGTAGGATCGAGGGGGACGCCTAGTCCTTGCTCGCGAACAGCCCTGCGTGGAGTCGGTTCGCGAGCAAGCTCGCTCCTACAGGGGGGGCGGGGTCGAGCCCGGTTCGTTGTGCGCAACTGGGTTCCCGCGTTCGCGGGAATGACGTTCGGCATGATGCGTCGTCCCCGCGAACGCGGGGATCCAGAGAACGTGCCTCAGGGGTACTCCAGCACCGCCTTGATCTTCGGAAGGTTCGCTTCGATCCAGCGCGGGTCGATGGCACCCCAGTCGCGGATGCGGTAGTGCCCGGCGTTGTTGCGTTCGCCGTCGTGCTGCTCGAACACGCAGTCGATATCCAGGTCGGCCAGCGCGGCCAGGGTGTCCTGGGCGGTGCGGCGGGGCATGCCGGTGGCTTCCATCAGCGCCGGCACGCTGCTCGCCTTGCCGCTGTCGACCAGCCAGGCAACGTACAGGCGGCGGTAGAAACTGCTCTTGGTCTTGCTCACTTCCATGGGATTTTCCTTGTTCTATCAGTGCAGGGGCAGCAGCCAGGGCACCAGCAGCACGCTGACGATCATGACCAGCAGGGTGAAGGGGACACCGACTTTAACGAAGTCGCCGAAGCGATAGCCACCGGGGCCGAGCACCAGGGTGTTCACCGGCGAGGAAATCGGCGTCATGAAGGCTGCCGAGGCGGCCAGCGCGACGATCATGGCGAAGGGCTCCGGCTCGGCGCCCAGGACCTTGGCCGTGGCGATGGCGACCGGCGCCATCAGCACGGCAGTGGCCGTGTTGGAGATGAACAGGCCGATCAGCGCGGTGAGCAAGAACAGGCTGGCGAGGATCAGGTAGGGGCCGGCGCCGCCCAGCGCGGCCACCAGGCCCTGCACGGCCAGGGCGATGCCGCCGGTCTTCTGCAGGGCCAGGGCGAAGGGCAGCATGCCGACGATCAGCACCAGGCTCGGCCAGTGGATGGCGCGGTAGGCGCTGTCCATGTCGATGCAGCGGCAGGCGCCCATCAGCAGGCAGGCGATGAGCGCGGCGACCACGTTGGGCACCACACCGCTGACCATCAGCACCACCATCAGGCCGAGGGCGAACAGCGCGTGCGGCGCCTGGCTCGCGGCGGGCACGGCTTCGTCCACCTCGGCCGGCAGGTTGAGCACCAGGAAGTCGCGACCGCTGCTCTGCAACTGGCGGATGGCCTTCCAGGTGCCGACCACCAGCAGCGTGTCGCCGACCTTCAGTTTCGCCTCCAGCAGACCTTCGACCAGCGCCTCGCCGGCGCGGCGCAGGCCCACGACGTTGAGGCCGTACTGGCTGCGGAAGGCGAGCTCCAGCACGCTCTTGCCGAGCAGCCGGGACTCCGGCGGCAGCATCACCTCGGCCATGCCGACCTCGTGGGCGCGTTCGGTGAAGTAGTCGCCGTGCAGGCTCAGCGGCTCCAGGCCGTATTCGTGGTAGAGGGCGAGCAGGTCGATGTCCGGTTGGAACAGGTCAACCAGCAGCACGTCGCCGGCCTGCAAGACCACCTCGGCGCTGGGGCTGAGGATCTTCATGCGGAAGCTCGCCAGGCGCTCGATGGCGATCACGTTGGTGCCGCGCTGCGAGCGCAGCTGGACTTCACCGAGGGTGACGCCGATCAGCTTGGAGCCGGGGCGGATGCGCAAGCGGCGTTCGCGCCCGGCCAATTGGTAGTCGCGGATCAGGTCACTGAGCGAGCGGCGTTGCGTGGCGTTGCCGCCGGCTCCTTCGTTCGCGCCAAGCCAGCGGCGGGCGACGAGCATGTAGGCCACGCCGAAGGCGAGGATCAGCAGGCCGATGGGGGTGAAGCTGAAGAAGGTGAAGCCCGGCTCGCCCTCGCGCACCAGTTCGCTGTGCACCACCATGTTCGGCGGCGTGGCGACCAGGGTGAGCATGCCCGAAATCAGCCCGGCAAAGCTCAGGGGCATCATCAAGCGAGCAGGTGAGACGCGCAGCTTACCCGCGACGCTGAGTACTACCGGGATGAAGATCGCCACCACGCCGGTGGAGCTCATCACCGAACCGAGCCCGGCGACTGCCAACATCAGCAGCACCAGCAGGCGGTTTTCGTCGTTGCCCGCCTTCTGCGCGAGCCATTCGCCGATGCGGTAGGCCACGCCGGTGCGCACCAGGCCCTCGCCGATGACGAAGAGCGCGGCGATCAGGATCACGGAAGGATCGGCGAAGCCGGCCAGGGCTTCCGAGACGCTGAGCACACCGGACAGCGGCAGCGCGACTATCACCAGCAGGGCCACCACGTCCATCCGCGGGCGGTTGAGGATGAACAGCGCCACCGCAGTGGCGAGCAGGAACAGGACCCAGAGCAGTTGCGGATTCATGTGCTTCCCTAGCCAGACTTCGCAGCACATTCTGCCTGCGGATAAAGACGAAATGCCTTGATCCGATGCAGCTTAGCGAAGCCTGGCCGGGGCGCAGCGATGTGTCAGCTCAGCCGGGCGACGGGAGTGATCTGCCGCGGGTCGGTGCGCAGTTCGATCAGCGCCGGCTTGCCGCTGGCCTGGGCGCGCTGGAAGGCGGCGGCGAAGTCCTCGGTACGCTCGACCAGTTCGCCGTGGGCGCCAAAGGCCTGGGCGAGGGCGACGAAGTCCGGGTTATGCAGCGCCGTTCCGGAGATGCGGCCCGGGTATTCGCGCTCCTGGTGCATGCGGATGGTGCCGAGCATGCCGTTGTTCACCACGATCACGATCAGCGCCGCGCCGAACTGCACGGCGGTGGCCAGCTCCTGCGGGTACATCATGAAGCAGCCGTCGCCGGCGAAGCACACCACGCTGCGCTGCGGATCGCGCAGCTTGGCGGCGATGGCGGCGGGGAAGCCGTAGCCCATGGCGCCGTTGGTGGGGGCAAGTTGGCACCGCGCCGCACGATAGCGATAGAAGCGGTGTACCCACACGGCATAGTTGCCGGCGCCGTTGCTGATGACGGCGTTCTCGGGAAGGGTTTCGGCGAGGTAGCCGACCACCGCCGCGAGGTCGACGCCAGCCAGTTCGGCCGAGGGCGCCGGTGGCGTCGAATAGGCGAGGTAATCGGCGCGGGCTTCGGCCGTCCATTCGCTCCACGGGCGCTCGGTCAGCGGCGGCAGGGCATCCAGTGCGGCAGCGATGGCCGGCATGCTCGCCTGGATCGGCAGCGCGGACTGGTAGACGCGGCCCAGTTCGGCAGCGTCCGGATGGATGTGGATGAGCGTCTGCTTCGGCTGCGGGCTCTGGATGAGCGTGTAGCCGGCGCTGGGCGTTTCGCTCAGGCGCGAACCCAGCACCAGCAGCAGGTCGGCTTCCTGCACCCGCGCGGTGAGCTTGGGCGAAGCACCGAAGCCGAGCTGGCCGACGTACTGCGCGTCGCGGTTGTCGTACAGGTCCTGGCGGCGGAACGAGGCTACCACCGGCAGGTCGTTGGTCTGGGCGAAACGCTGCAGCGCATGGCGCGCCGGCTCGTCCCAGCCGGGGCCGCCAACGATCAGCAGCGGCTTGCGCGCGCGGCTGAGCAGACTGCGCAGTTCATGCACGGCGGCGCCCGCCGGGGCGACCTGGGGAATGCGCGGGGCCGGCGCGTCGGCCACCTGGGCTGAGCCGAACAGCACTTCTTCCGGCAGGCCGATGACCACCGGGCCGGGGCGCCCGGACTGGGCGACGGCGAAGGCCTGGGCGACCACTTCCGGGATGCGCGCGATGTCGTCGATTTCCGTGGCCCACTTGGCCAGGCCACCGAACATCTGCCGGTAGTCCACTTCCTGGAAGGCCTCGCGGCCCATGAAGGCGCTCTCCACCTGGCCGACGAAGAGGATCATCGGCGTCGAATCCTGTTTTGCCGTGTGCACGCCGTTGGCCGCGTGGGTCGCGCCCGGGCCGCGGGTGACGAAGCAGATGCCCGGGCGGCCGGTGAGCTTGCCGTAGGCATCGGCCATGTTCGAGGCGGCGCCTTCGTGGCGGGTGACGATGGTGCGGATGCTGCTCGCGTCGTGCAGGGCGTCGAGCACCGGCAGGTAGCTTTCGCCGGGGATGCAGTAGACGGTGTCCACCGCATTGCCCAGCAGGGCGTCGACGAGGATCTGGCCGCCGTTGCGGACGGGGAGGTCGGACATGCTTCGGGCTCCTGTGGATAACGGGCCGCGGCCGCGCTGGCGGAGCGCCGACGAGCCCCGCCAGGCGCGGCCCGGCGTGCCGATCTTCGGGGCAAAGGGGCAGGTGCGCCAAGCGACCTTTCTTCACGAGGTCATTCCGCGCCGGAATGACGCATGTGGCAATCGGTCTGGTTCGGCCCGGGGGAGGCTGGACTAAGGTGTTCGGGGTCTTTGGATCACCACGAAAGGAGGCCCGCCATGCGCTCTCAAGGATTTCATCCGCTGCTCGCCGCTCTGCTGCTAGGCACCAGCTTGCCAGCCCACGCCACGCTACCCCAGGCGCCTGGTTACATCGACGATAGCGCCTACCCGGCGGCAGCCAGGCAACGCATCCTGCCGCCGATGTTCGAGCAGAAGCTCGCCAGCACCCGCTACCTCGCCAAGGCCGGTGACCCGCTGATCACCCTCGCCGAGTCCAGCGGCTTCACGCAGACCAGCGATTACCACCAGACCCGTGAATACCTGCAGAAGCTGGTCGACGCCTCCGCCGGCAAGCTGCAGCTGAGCGAGTTGCCGGAGAAGAGCGCCACCGGCGAGCCGATGCTGCTGGTGACTGCCTCGACCCTGGCCGACAAGTCGCCTGCCGCACTGAACCAGTCCGGCAGGCCGACGCTCTTCGTCGAGGCCGAGATCCATCCCGGCGAGGCCAACGGCAAGGACGCGATGTTCATGCTGCTGCGCGACATGGTCACCGGCGCCAAGCCGCTGGCCGGGTTGCTGGAGAAGGTCAACATCCTCTTCATCCCTACGGTCAACGTCGATGGCGACCTGCGCCGCAGCGCCTATGGGCGGATCAACCAGAACGGCCCGGCGGTCACCGGCTGGCGCGTCAACGGCCAGAACCTCAACCTCAACCGCGACTTCACCAAGCTCGACAGCGCGGAGATCCGCAACGTCGCCTGGGTGTTCAACCAGTACGACCTGAGCTTCTTCGCCGATACCCACTCCACCGACGGCGCCATGTATCCCTACGACAGCTCGTACTGCCACAACGGCAACGGCTGGTCGCCGGCCTCCAGCGAATGGATGGACAAGGTCATGCGCGGCCCGGTGTACAAGGAGCTGGAAGGCGACGGCCACGTGGTCCACGAGTGCATCAGCCTCAACGACAACCAGGACCCGGCCAAGGGCTACTACCCGTATCGCACGGACCTTGCGCGCTTCTCCAACCAGTACGGCGACATCCGCAACGTGCCCTCGGTCCTCATCGAGCAGCACGCGCTGCATCCCTACGAAACCCAGGTGCTGGGCAACTACGTGATGCTCAAGGCGATGTTCCAGGTGATCGGCGACAACGCCGAGTCGCTCAAGGCGGCCATCGCCAAGGACCGCGAGCGCCTGCTGGCGGAGAAGGAGGTGACGCTCACCTGGAAGCCGGGCAAGGACCAGCACACGCCCTTCATCGTCGGTGACTACCGCTACGAGCAGTCGCCGATCACCGGGGCGAAGACCATCGTATGGAGCAACAAGCCGAAGCAGCTGGAGGTGCCGATCAGCGACAACTCGGTGCCGGACCTGGTGGTCAAGCGGCCGAAGCAGTACGTGGTGCCGGTGCAGTGGGGGGAGGTCATCGCGCGCCTGAAGGCCCACGGCATCCAGATGAAGACCCTGGACCAGCCGACGCCCATCGAGGTGACGCTCTACCGCATGGACGGCATCAAGCTGGCCGGCGGCTTCGAGCCCGACCGCGCGGCGGCCAACGAGATTCCTGGCTACGAGGGACACCTGCTGGTAAGCGGCAGCGCCAAGCCGTTCCAGCGCCTGCAGACCTTCCCGGCCGGCTCGGTGGTGATCGACACCGACCAGCCGCTGGGCGTGCTGGCGGTCAACCTGCTGACGGCCGAGAGCCCGGACTCCTTCTGGTCCTGGGGCTTCTTCAACTCGACCCTGGTGGTGGCCGAGGAGCCCGAGGAATACGTGATGGAGCCGATGGCGCGGAAGATGCTCGCCGAGGACCCGAAGCTGAAGGCCGAGTTCGAGCAGAAGCTGAAGAGCGACAAGGCCTTCGCCAAGAACCCGCAGGCGCGCCTGCAGTGGTTTTACGAGCGCACGCCGTTCCACGACGTGAATGCGTATGTGTATCCGGTGGGGGCGGTGTTCTGAGGGGAGAGGACTGGATGCGGCTCTTGTAGGGGCGAGCTTGCTCGCGAACCGCTGTCCAGGAGCTTCGCGAGCAAGCTCGCTCCTACACAAGAGCAGAACCGCGCCTACCCTCGGAAAGCACAAGGCCCGCATTCGCGGGCCTTGTGTTCGATGCCTTACAGGCTGGCGATCTTCTCGCGCTGCTGGATCAGGTTGGTGACGGCCTGCTCGGCTTCAGCCAGCTTGGCGCGTTCCTTCTCGATCACATCGGCTGGGGCCTTGGCGACGAAGCCTTCGTTGGCGAGCTTGCCGCCTACGCGTTTGACTTCGCCTTCCAGGCGCTGGATTTCCTTGTCCAGGCGGGCCATTTCGGCGGCCTTGTCGATCAGCCCAGCCATTGGCACCAGCACCTGCAGGTCGCCGACCAGCGCGGTGGCGGACATCGGCGGCTCTTCGCCTTCGTCCAGCACGCGGATGGTTTCGAGCTTGGCCAGCTTCATCAGCAGCGGCTCGTTTTCGGCCAGGCGGCGGTGGTCCTCGGGCGAGGCGTTGTTAAGCACCAGGTCGATGCGCTTGGCCATGGAGATGTTCATCTCGCCGCGGATCTGGCGGATGCCCAGCATCAGCGCCTTGACCCACTCGATGTCACCCACGGCGGCGGCATCGATCTTCGACTCGTCGGCGATCGGCCAGGGTTGCAGCATCAGGGTGTCGCCGGACTTGCCAGCCTGGCCCTTGATGCGTTGCCAGATTTCTTCGGTGATGTACGGCATGAACGGATGCGCCAGGCGCAGCGCCACTTCCAGCACGCGGATCAGGGTGCGGCGGGTGCCGCGCTGACGCTCGATGGAGGCGTTCTCGTCCCACAACACCGGCTTGACCAGCTCCAGGTACCAGGCGCAGTACTCGTCCCAGACGAACTCGTACAGGGCCTGGGTGGCGAGGTCGAAGCGGAAGGCGTCGAGCTGGCGCGCGACTTCCTGCTCGGCGCGTTGCAGCTGGGAGATGATCCAGCGGTCCACCGAGGACAGCTCGACCGGCTCGCCATTCACGCCGCAATCCTTGCCGTCGGTGTTCTCGATGACGAAGTTGGCGGCGTTCCACAGCTTGTTGCAGAAGTTGCGGTAACCCTCGACGCGGCCCATGTCGAACTTGATGTCGCGGCCGGTGGAGGCCAGCGAGCAGAAAGTGAAGCGCAGGGCGTCGGTGCCGTAGCTGGCGATGCCTTCGGGGAACTCGGCCTTGGTCTGCTTGGCGATCTTCTCGGCGAGCTTGGGCTGCATCATGCCGCTGGCGCGTTTCTCCAGCAGCGCGTCGAGGGTGATGCCGTCGACGATGTCCAGCGGGTCGAGCACGTTGCCCTTGGACTTGGACATCTTCTGGCCGTGGCTGTCGCGCACCAGGCCGTGGACGTAGACGGTCTTGAACGGAACCTGCGCGCTACCGTCGCCGTTCTTGATGAGGTGCATCGTCAGCATGATCATCCGGGCGACCCAGAAGAAGATGATGTCGAAGCCGGTCACCAGCACGTCGGTGGGGTGGAAGGTCTTCAGGTACTCGGTCTGTTCCGGCCAGCCGAGGGTGGAGAAGGTCCACAGGCCCGAGCTGAACCAGGTGTCGAGGACGTCATCGTCCTGGCGCAGCTTGGCGTCGCCCAGGTTGTGCTTGGCGCGTACTTCCGCCTCGTCGCGGCCGACGTAGACGTTGCCGGCCTCGTCGTACCAGGCCGGGATGCGGTGGCCCCACCACAGCTGGCGGCTGATGCACCAGTCCTGGATGTCGCGCATCCAGCTGAAATACATGTTCTCGTACTGCTTGGGCACGAACTGGATGCGGCCGTCTTCCACTGCGGCGATGGCAGGCTCCGCCAGCGGCTTGGTGGAGACGTACCACTGGTCGGTCAGCCAGGGTTCGATGACGGTGCCGGAGCGGTCGCCCTTGGGCACTTTCAGCGCGTGGTCGTCGATCTTCTCGAGCAGGCCGGCGGCTTCGAAGTCGGCGACGATCTGCTTGCGCGCGACGAAACGGTCCAGGCCGGCGTAGGCGGCCGGCAGGCTGGCGTCGATTTGGTCGTTGACGCTGCCGTCGAGGTGGAACACCTGGGCGGTGGCGAGGACCGCGGCGTCCTTGTCGAAGATGTTGATCAGCGGCAGGTCGTGGCGCTTGCCGACTTCATAGTCGTTGAAGTCGTGGGCCGGGGTGATCTTCACGCAGCCGGTGCCGAACTCGCGGTCGACATAGTCGTCGGCGATGATCGGGATGCGGCGGCCTACCAGCGGTAGTTCGATGAAGGTGCCGATCAGGGCCTGGTAGCGCTCGTCTTCCGGGTGCACGGCGACCGCGCTGTCACCGAGCATGGTTTCCGGACGGGTGGTGGCGACGACCAGGTAGTCCTTGCCTTCGGCAGTCTTGTGACCGTCGGCCAGCGGGTAGCGCAGGTGCCACAGGTGGCCCTTCTCGTCGTGGTTCTCCACTTCGAGGTCGGAAATGGCGGTGTGGAACTTGGTGTCCCAGTTGACCAGGCGCTTGCCGCGGTAGATCAGGCCGTCGTCGTACAGGCGGACGAAGGCTTCCTTCACCGCGTTGGACAGGCCCTCGTCCATGGTGAAGCGCTCGCGCGACCAGTCCACGGAGGAACCCAGGCGACGGATCTGGCGGGTGATGGTGCCGCCGGACTGCTCCTTCCACTCCCAGACTTTCTCCAGGAACTTCTCGCGGCCGAGGTCGTGGCGACCCACGCCCTGGGCGGCCAGTTGGCGCTCCACCACCATCTGGGTGGCGATGCCGGCGTGGTCGGTGCCCGGCTGCCACAGGGTGTTGCGGCCCTGCATGCGGCGGTAGCGGATCAGCGCGTCCATGATGGCGTTGTTGAAGCCGTGACCCATGTGCAGGCTGCCGGTGACGTTCGGCGGCGGGATCATGATGGTGTACGGCTCGCCGGAACCCTGCGGGGCGAAGTAGTTGTTCTTCTCCCAGGTCGGGTACCAGTGGGATTCGATGGCGTGGGGCTGGTAGGTCTTGTCCATGAGCGCGGCGGGACCCTTTAAGCGGCTAGACGGAAAACCGCTGAGTATAACGGCTGGCGAGGGGTGGCGGCCACCGGGGATCGGCGCGCATGGCGGCGTTTCCCGCCGGCGAGCCCGTGTAGGAGCGGACCTTGTCCGCGAATTGCGCGCATGGCGCGCGCCTACAAGGGCTCGGCGTGAGGATTTTCGCGGATGAGATCCGCTCCTACAGGGGAGCGGTTCGATGTGGTCAGGATTTGCGCTGGGCCAGCAGGCGCTGCAGGCGGGCTTCCAGTCGGCGTTGCAGCTCGGCTTCGATCTGCGGCACGAAGTCGTCGATCACGTCCTGCAGGATCAGCTGCGCTGCGGCGCGCAGCTCGCTGTCCAGGCGCGCCTGTTCGCTGTCCCAGGTGATCGGCTCGGGCGCGGCCGGCGGCTCCGGCGCCTGTTGCGGGCGCGGCGAAGGGGCCACCACGTCGGAAAGCAGCGGGATGTTGTCCGGCTCGAAGGACTCGGTGAGCAGGGGCGGGTTGCCCTCCGCTTCGCCGAGCAGATCGTGGATCGACTCGAGGTCGTCGAGCAGGTGGTCGGGGTCGGTGGTTGGTGGCTTGCGGCTGTCCATGGTTCCGAGGGAGCGTCAGAGGCGCGGCAGGCGATGGTCCTGCAAAGGATAGCCCTGGTCGCGGTAGTAACGGAAATTCTCCCGCGCCGCCTGGCGGATGGCGGGTTCCTCCACCACCAGTTCGGCGATGCGGGCGAACTTGCCGGCGAAGGCGGGCACTTGCAGGGTCAGGTTGATCAGCAGGTCGTGCTGGCCGGCCGGCGGCTCGCCGAGGCCGAGGGTCACCGCGCTGTCGGCATCTTCCTCGACCGCGTTGTGCGGCAGGAAGGCGTCGCTGCGGAAGCTCCACAGGCGCGCATCGAGCGTTTCGCGCTGGGCTTCGTCGGCGCACAGCAGGTACACCCGCATGCCTTGCCGCCAGGCCTTGTCGGCCAGGCGGCAGGCGATGGTCAGGCGCGCCTCGGGATCGGCGCTGGGGATGACGTAGAAGTCGACCCGGGTCATGCCGGCGATCCCGTACGGCGATTGCGCTTTGCCATTACTTGGCGCGGTCCAGCAGGTACTGGGTCAGCAGCGGAACCGGGCGGCCAGTGGCGCCCTTTTCCTTGCCGCCGCTGATCCAGGCGGTGCCGGCGATGTCCAGGTGCGCCCAGTGGAATTTCTTGGCGAAGCGCGAGAGGAAGCAGCCGGCGGTGATGGTGCCGGCCTTCGGCCCGCCGATGTTGGCGATGTCGGCGAAGGGGCTGTCCAGCTGTTCCTGGTACTCGTCGAACAGCGGCAGCTGCCAGGCGCGGTCGTCGGCCATCTCGCCGGCTTTCAGCAGCTGGCGGATCAGGGCGTCGTTGTTGCCCATCAGGCCGGAAGTGTTGCTGCCCAGGGCGACGATGCAGGCGCCAGTGAGGGTGGCGATGTCCACTACGGAGGCCGGCTTGAAGCGCTCGACGTAGGTCAGCGCGTCGCACAGCACCAGGCGGCCTTCGGCGTCGGTGTTGAGGATCTCGACGGTCTGCCCGCTCATGGTGGTGACGATGTCGCCCGGACGGGTGGCGCCGCCGCTGGGCATGTTCTCGGCGCAGGCCATCACGCCCACCAGGTTGATCGGCAGCTGCAGTTCGAGCACCGCGCGGAAGGTGCCGAATACACTGGCGGCGCCGCACATGTCGAACTTCATCTCGTCCATGCCCAGGCCGGGCTTGAGGCTGATGCCGCCGGTGTCGAAGGTGATGCCCTTGCCGACCAGAACGTGCGGAGCCTCATCCTTCTTGCCGCCGTTGTACTGCAGCACGATCAGGCGCGGCGGCTGGTCGCTACCTTGGGCCACCGCGAGGAAGGAACCCATGCCCAGCTCGTGCAGTTTCTTCTCGTCGAGCACTTCGACCTTCAGGCCCTTGTGCTCCTTGGCCAGGGCCTTGGCCTGTTCGCCGAGGAAGCTCGGGTGGCAGACGTTCGGCGGCAGGTTGCCGAGGTCGCGGGTCAGCGCCATGCCGTTGGCGATGGCCTGGGCTTCTTTGGCGCCCAGTTCGACGGCTGCTGCATCGGCCTTGTCGGCCAGCAGGGTGAGTTTCTTCAGCTTCGGCGCTTCGGTTTTCTGGCTCTTGTAGCGATCGAACACATACAGGCCGTCGGCCAGGGTTTCGACCAGCAGGCGGGCCTTGCCGTGGGCGTTGCGGCCCTTGACCGCCAACTCACCCAGGGCCAGCACGGCATCGCCGCCGCCAAGGTTCTTCAGGTTGCCGAGCACCGCGGAAACCAATTTGCGGTACTGGCGGTCGGAGAGTTCGCGTTCCTTGCCGGCGCCAACCAGCAGCACGCGCTCGGCCTTGAGGTTGGGCAAATTCTGCAGCAGTAGAGTCTGGCCGACCTTGCCGGCCAGGTCGCCGCGCTTGAGCAGGCTGCTGATGGCGCCGCCGCTGGCGGCGTCCACGGCCTTGGCCGCGTTGCCGAGTTTGCGGCCTTCGCTGACGGCGACCACCAGTGTGGCGGTCTTCAGGGTTTCCGGACTGGCGCTTTTTACAAGGAATTCCATGGCAAGGTGTCCCCAATCGAAGGGTCGAGATGGCGGATGGCTTACTGTTGCGGCCGGGTGCATGCGCAGTGACAGCTCCGGCGAATCGCAGGATAATGCCGGGTATTTTTCACCGGTCCGCGGCTGCGCGGGCCGGCAGAGCCTCGAGGCGGCTAGTTTGAGCGTAGCCGGCCGAGCGTGACAACCCTGGAGTGCCCGGTTTGATTGTCTTCCGTTACCTCTCCCGCGAAGTTCTGGTCACCATGAGCGCGGTCAGCGCCGTGTTGCTGGTGATCATCATGAGCGGCCGCTTCATCAAGTACCTGGCCCAGGCGGCCCAGGGTGCCCTCGATCCAGGCTCGCTGTTCATGATCATGGGCGTGCGGATGCCCGGCTTCCTGCAGCTGATCCTGCCGCTGGGGCTGTTCCTCGGCATCCTGCTGGCCTATGGCCGGCTCTACCTGGACAGCGAGATGACAGTGCTCACCGCCACCGGCATGAGCCAGCAGCGCCTGCTCGCCTACAGCATGGCGCCGGCCCTGCTGGTGGCCTTGCTGGTGGCCTGGCTGAGCCTGTCGCTGGCGCCCAAGGGCATCGAGCGCATGCAGCTGATCCTGAACAAGCAGGACGCCATGACCGAGTTCGACACCCTGGCCCCGGGGCGCTTCCAGTCGATGCGCGACGGCAGCCGGGTGACCTACACCGAGCAGTTGTCCAACGACCGCACCCAGCTCGGTGGCGTGTTCATCGCCGAGAAGAATCCGCCGCACAACGGCAAGCCGGGCACCGACGCGGTGCTGGTGGCGCACCACGGTGTGCAGCAGATTCATCCGGACGGCAGCCGCTACCTCATCCTCAGCGATGGCTACCGCTACGACGGCGTGCCGGGCCAGGCCGACTACCGGGCGATCAAGTACGACACCTACGGCGTGCTGCTGCCCAAGCCGGAAGTGAGCAGCGAGATCGATGACCGCGACGCCGTTCCCACCAGCGAGCTGCTGGCCAGCAAGGAGCCGCGCATGCGTTCGGAGCTGCAGTGGCGCCTGTCCATCCCGTTGCTGGTGTTCATCGTCACCGTGCTGGCGGTGCCGCTGTCCAAGGTCAACCCGCGCCAGGGGCGCTTCCTCAAGCTGCTGCCGGCCGTGCTTCTGTACATGAGCTACCTGGCGCTGCTGATCACTGCTCGCGGCATGCTCGACAAGGGTAAGATCCCGCTGGGCATCGGGCTCTGGTGGGTCCACCTGCTCTTCCTCGCAATCGGCCTGCTGCTGGTCTACTGGGAACCCCTGAGATTGAAGTGGGCGGCTTCCCGTACCCGTTCCGTCGAGGAGCGCCAGCATGCGTAAGCTCGACCGCTACGTCGGCGCGACCGTCTTCCTGTCCATCCTTGCAGTGCTGGGCGTGATCCTTGGCCTGTCGATGACCTTCGCCTTCATCGATCAGCTCGGCGCGCTGGACGAGAGCTACACCCTGGGCGCTGCAGTCAAGTACATCCTGCTCACCACCCCAAGCCGGATCTACGACCTGCTGCCGATGGCCGCGCTGATCGGCTGCCTGGTGGGCCTCGGCACCCTGGCCAGCAACAGCGAGCTGACCATCATGCGTGCCGCCGGCGTGTCGCTGCAGCGCATCGTCTGGGCGGTGATGAAGCCGATGCTGGTGCTGATGTTCGTTGGCATCCTGATCGGCGAGTTCGTCGTGCCCTATACCGAAAACCAGGCGCAGAGCGATCGCGCCCTGGCCCAGAGCGATGGCGGCGTGGTGAGTTCGCGCAACGGGCTGTGGCACCGCCAGGGCCAGGAGTTCATCCACATCAACGTGGTGCAGGCCGATGGGCTTCTGCTTGGCGTGACCCGCTACGACTTCGACGAGCAGCACCAGCTGCTGCGTTCGAGCTTTGCCAAGCGCGGGACTTTCCAGAACGGCCAGTGGGTGCTGGAAGACGTCACCACCACTGTGCTGCACCCGCAGGAGAAACGCAGCGAAGTGCAGCAGCAGGCGACCGAGTCCTGGAATATCGAGCTCAGTCCGAAACTGCTGAGCACCGTGGTAATGGAGCCGGAGTCGCTCTCGATCAGCGGTCTGTGGGACTACATCCACTACCTGCAGGAACAGGGCCTGAGCAGCAGCCGCTACTGGCTGGCGTTCTGGACCAAGGTCCTGCAGCCGGTGGTCACTGCGGCACTGGTGCTGATGGCGATTTCCTTCATCTTCGGCCCGCTGCGCAGCGTGACCCTCGGCCAGCGCGTGTTTACCGGCGTGCTGGTGGGCTTCACCTTCCGTATCGCCCAGGACCTGCTCGGTCCGTCCAGCCAGGTGTTCAACTTCCCGCCGCTGCTGGCGGTGCTGGTGCCGGCGGCGATCTGTGCGCTACTCGGCGCCTGGTTGCTCAAGCGGGCGGGGTGAGCCGGCAAACGCCGCGATACCACGCATAAAAAAGCCCGGCTGCCTTTGGCGCCGGGCTTTTTTCATGGTGACGCGCTTCAGCCGCGGCCCTGGGTCGCCTTGCGCACGTCCTTGGGGATCTGGATGACCACGCTTTCCGAGTAGCGGTCCTGCCAGGTTCTCTTGTCCTTGTCCCAGAGCATCCACAGGAAGCCCAGGCCGGCGCACAGCCAGGAGGCGATGGCGATGACGAAGCGCAGCAGCGCCTGAACCAGGCTGATCGCGCTGCCGTCGCGGTTCTGCACACGGATGCCCCAGACCTGCATGCCGAGGGTCTGGCCCTTGTGGGTCCAGAACTTCGCGAAGAAGGCGAACAGACTGATGAACAGCAGGCTGGACAACATCGGATCGCCGATCAGGCCGCCCTGGTCGGCGAGCTGCTTCAGGCGCTCGCTGCCGAGGATCAGACGCAGAACCACCTGCTGGTAGAGCAGGGTGACCACCATCATCAGTGCCACGCAGAGCAGGAAGTCGTAGAACATCGCGGCAAAGCGACGCAGCAACGGGGCGGGCGGGAAATTTCCTGATGGCTGGAGCGAGGGCTTGGACATAGTGTGGCCTTTGCGCTGGCGTGGGGCGGGGCGATCCCGGTGGTGGCCGGGGATTATACGGGCTTCGCCGTTTCATGTTGGCCGACAGGGTGCCGCACGCGGGCTACGCTTGCGTCAGGCGCTGCGGGCAATCGGCAGGCCTTGGCGCGTCGCAGCGGCGGGGCGCCGAATCAGTGGAATCACAGGGATGCTGCTATCGAACAAGGCCAGGCGTCGCTTGCTGGTGCGTCTGCTGTTCTCGCTGGTGATGGCGATGCTGCCGCTGACGGTGGGTGGGGCGATCGTCTACTGGCAGACGCTGGCGAGTCTGCAAAGGGAGGCCAGGCATGCCGCCAGCGAGGCGGAGCGCTTGGTCGACGTCATGCTCGCCAACGCAGTGGGTGCGGCGCGCACTACCATCGCCTATTCGGCCGGCGATTGCCTGAGTGCCGAGCCAATCCTGCGGCAGCAGGTCGCGATCGTCCCCTTCGTTCGCTCGCTCAACCTGACTCGCGACGAGCGTATTTTCTGTACCTCCCTTTATGGTCCCTTCGACCGCCCGGTTGACGTGCCGTCTTATAGCGAAGGCCGCCTGCTGCTGATGGCCGGCAATGAAGTCACGCCCACCACCTCGCTGCTGGTCAATCGAATGGTCGACGGGCGCTTCGGTGTACTCGCGACCATCGATGGCCGCTACGTGACCAGCGTTCTGCAGTTGGTGGATCTGCGCTCGGAATTGCAGCTGCAGGTCGGGGGTCGCTGGTTGGACGAGGAGGGGAACGTCCACCTCGGCCCGCCTGAAGCGCTACCGCTGGGGCATGCCAGCGTGCCCTCGGATCGCTTCCCGTTCAGCGTGATAGGAGGTTTCAAGGCCGGGGAGCAATGGCGCTACATGCGCGAGGACAGCTGGCCGTTGCTGTTGGGCCTGTCCCTGCTCGGTGTGCTCTCCGGCATCAGCAGCTATTGGCTGTGGGGGCGCGCAGGGACGCCGACCCGCGAGCTGGAGCGCGCGCTGCATGCCGGCGAGTTCGTGCCCTACCTGCAGCCGCTGGTGGACGGTGCCAGCGGGCGCTGGGTCGGCGCCGAGGTGCTGATGCGCTGGAAGCACCGCAGCGAAGGCCTGGTCAGCCCGGACCTGTTCATACCCATGGCGGAGCGCTGTGGCCTGATCGTGCCGATGACCCGCTCTCTGCTCAATCAACTGGCCCTAGGGCTGGGGCCGCACGCCGGCCTGTTGGGGCAGGGCTTCCACCTGGGCGTCAACATCAGTGCCGAGCATTGCCGGGGAAACAGCCTGATCAACGATTGCGCGGATTTCCTGGGGGCCTTCGCACCGGGCAGTCTGAGCCTGATGCTGGAGCTGACCGAGCGCGAGATGATCGAGGCCAGCGAGGGTATCCGCGATCTCTTCGAGCAGCTGCGCGCGTTGGGCGTGACCCTGGCGATAGACGATTTCGGCACTGGGCAGTCGCGCCTGACCTACCTGGGCGAGTTCCAGGTGGATGCGTTGAAGATCGACAAGATATTCGTGGCCTCCATCGGCACCGACAGCCTGATGCGGCACATCCTCGACAGCATCGTCGAACTCTCGGCCAAGCTCGACCTGCTGGTCATCGCCGAGGGCATAGAAACGCCGGCGCAGCGCGATTACCTGCTTGGCCATGGAGTCGAATGCCTGCAGGGCTACCTGTTCGCCAAGCCCATGCCGCTGGCAGATTTCATTGCCGGGTTGCGAGCTGGTAGGTGCGAACAGGCCGGGGAGGCGCCGTTCGGCAAGGGCGACGCCTAAGCCCGGTGGCCAAGCGCAGCCGGGCTTTGGTGCGCTCGTCAGGCCGCCGAGGCGCTGTAGGAGGGAGACTGGTTGTAGTACTTGATGCAGGCCTCGAGTCGGGTTCGGGACTCGCTGTCCAGCGCCAGGAACTCCATGCCGTAGTTGTGGCAGTCCTCGCTCCGGGTCTGCCATTTCACCTGAGCGCGCACCGGGAAGGACACCTGCCGGTCGTATTCCGCCCAGTTGTCGCTGGGTTGCTGGATCAGTAGGTCGAGGCTGTCGCTTTCGACGACCTTCAGTGGCTGGGCCAGCTTCAGGCGAATGCTGCTCATGCTGAAATTGGCCGATCTGGCGTATGTGGTCGGCCAGTGTCTCGACCATGGCATGCATGCTAGGGAGCAGACTGTCGTCATGCCGCGATCGATTGTCGATGCGCAAGTCGAGCTTGCCGGCAGCCACCTGGCGGGCCACCGTCGCCGCGTAGGCCGGTTCGTTGCCGAGCAGTTGGGGCAGCCGGCGGTAGAGGAGCGGGCAGCACTAATGGTTGGGTGCCCGGGCGAGGTAGGCGGATGCCCGCGCTTTCACCGCTCGCGTTGATCATCGTCAAGTCGCCTCCGGCCTCCGGGGGGAGACTGGATGCGCGTCCTGAAAAGGCGCGACATTCTTCCATTTTCCCGCAGCAGGTGAGTGACGATGGACAAATATCAGCAAAGCCACAAAGACAAGCTCTTCAAGCCGGACCGCCTCGATGTCTATGTCGAGTCGCATCGTCCGCGGGGGCTCGCGCAATGTCCGCAATGCGGGGTGAAGTATCACGCCGGCCAGTGGACCTGGCATGTCGACCTCTCAGCGCAGGAGGTCGAGTCGTTCCTCTGCCCGGCTTGCCGGCGCACTCTCGACCAGGCACCTGCGGGAGAAGTTCGGATTTCCGGCGGTTTCCTGAAAACGCATGAAGACGAAATCATCCACCTGCTGCGCAATACGGAGGAGCGCGAGAAGCATGATCATGCCCTCGAGCGGCTGATATCCATCGTTCGGGATGGGGACGAACTGGTGGCAACGACTACCGGGATCCACCTGGCCAACCGAATTGGACACGCCCTGGACGCGGCCTACGACGGCCAGAGCAGCTACCGCTACAGCGACAGCGAGTCCTACCTGAGCGTCGACTGGCATCGGGATTGAGCCAGCCCGTCGGGACCGGTGGGCGGGTCGGGGAGGCGCGGGAAGAGAGGCCGGCCATGGAAGGCGGTGGCCGCTGCAAGTCCGGCGGCAGGCGAGCCTTGGCCGGGCCTCAGTAAGGCAGCTCATGCGGGGCGGGAGTCGTGGGCGCACACGAATGTGGGGGCTGACGCCACGATCTCCCGCTGCTTGAATCGCAGGCAACAAAAAACCGGCGCAAAGGCCGGTTTTTCGTGGGTTTCTGGATCTCCTGGGAGGTCCTGAAACGATGTGGTGGTGCCCCGGGAGAGACTCGAACTCTCACTCTGTCGCCAGAAACGGATTTTGAATCCGCCGCGTCTACCATTCCGCCACCGAGGCAATGGCGGCGGAGTATAGGGAGCGCGCTCTAGCCGGTCAATCCACCCGAATGGCCAGGATTTGCCAATTCCATTAGAATATCGGGCCCTTCGAGAACTACCTCCATGCGCGTCGCCGATTTCCATTTCGATCTGCCCGAGGCTCTGATCGCCCGCCATCCACTCGCCGAACGTCGCGCCAGCCGCCTGCTGGTGCTGGACGGGCCGAGCGGTACCCTTAGCCACCGTCACTTCGCCGATCTGCTGGAATACCTGCGTCCGGGCGACCTGATGGTGTTCAACAACACCCGGGTGATCCCAGCCCGGCTGTTCGGCCAGAAGGCCTCCGGCGGCAAGCTGGAGATCCTCGTCGAGCGCGTGCTGGACCAACGCCGCGTGCTGGCTCACGTGCGCTCCAGCAAGTCGCCCAAGCCGGGTTCGAAGATCCTCATCGACGGCGGTGGCGAGGCCGAGATGCTGCAGCGTCACGACGCGCTCTTCGAGCTGGCGTTCAGCGAAGATGTGCTGCCCCTGCTCGAGCGGGTCGGGCACATGCCGCTGCCTCCTTATATAGATCGTCCGGACGAGGCTGCCGACCGCGAGCGCTACCAGACCGTCTACGCGGAGCGCGCGGGCGCCGTTGCCGCACCCACGGCCGGCCTGCACTTCGACCAGGCGCTGCTGGAAGCCATCCGCGACAAGGGCGTGGAAACGGCCTTCGTCACCCTGCACGTCGGTGCCGGCACCTTCCAGCCGGTACGCGTGGAGCGCATCGAAGACCACCACATGCACAGCGAGTGGCTGGAGGTCAGCCAGGATGTGGTCGACGCCGTGGCAGCCTGCCGCGCCCGCGGTGGCCGCGTGGTCGCCGTCGGTACCACCAGCGTGCGCTCGCTTGAGAGCGCCGCGCGCGATGGCACGCTCAAGCCTTTCAGTGGCGACACTGACATCTTCCTGTTCCCAGGCCGGCCCTTCCATGTGGTCGACGCCCTGGTCACCAACTTCCACCTGCCCGAATCGACCCTGCTGATGCTGGTCTCGGCCTTCGCCGGCTACCCGGAGACCATGGCTGCCTACGCCGCGGCGGTGGAGCAGCAATACCGATTCTTCAGCTACGGCGACGCGATGTTCATCACCCGCAACCCCGCGCCGCGCGGTCCCGAGGACTGATCCATGAGCTTCATGAAATTCGAACTGCTGGCCACCGAGGGCAAGGCCCGTCGTGGTCGCCTGACCTTCCCGCGCGGCGTGGTGGAAACCCCGGCTTTCATGCCGGTGGGCACCTACGGCACCGTGAAGGGCATGCTCCCGCGCGACATCGAAGCCATCGGCGCGCAGATCATCCTCGGCAACACCTTCCACCTGTGGCTGCGCCCGGGCACCGAGGTGATCCAGAAGCACGGCGACCTGCATGACTTCATGCAGTGGAAAGGCCCGATCCTCACCGACTCCGGCGGTTTCCAGGTGTTCAGCCTGGGCGCGCTGCGCAAGATCAAGGAAGAGGGCGTGTACTTCGCCTCGCCGGTGGACGGCGCCAAGGTCTTCATGGGGCCGGAAGAGTCCATGGCGGTACAGCGTGCGCTGGGCTCGGACATAGTGATGATCTTCGACGAGTGCACCCCGTACCCGGCCGAGTTCGACGTGGCCAAGCGCTCCATGGAGCTGTCGCTGCGTTGGGCCAAGCGCTCGAAGGTCGCCCACGGCGACAGTCCTTCGGCGCTGTTCGGCATCGTCCAGGGCGGCATGCACGAAGAGCTGCGCATGCGCTCGCTGGAAGGCCTGCAGGAAATCGGCTTCGACGGCCTGGCCATCGGCGGCCTGTCGGTGGGCGAGCCGAAGGAAGAGATGATCCGTGTGCTGGACTTCCTGCCGCCGCAGATGCCGGCGGACAAACCCCGTTACCTGATGGGGGTGGGCAAGCCCGAGGACCTCGTGGAAGGTGTGCGCCGCGGCGTCGACATGTTCGACTGCGTGATGCCCACGCGCAACGCGCGCAACGGCCATCTGTTCGTCGACACCGGGGTGATCAAGATCCGCAATGCGGTGCACAAGCACGACGAGTCGCCGCTGGATCCGACCTGCGATTGCTACACCTGCAAGCACTTCTCCCGCGCCTATCTCTACCACCTGGACAAGTGCGGCGAAATGCTCGGCAGCATGCTCAATACCATCCATAACTTGCGGCATTATCAGCGGCTTATGGCTGGTTTGCGCGAGGCAATCCAACAGGGTACATTGGCCGCCTTTGTCGACGCCTTCTATGCCCGACGCGGCCTCCCGACGCCGCCTCTGGGCGATTGAGCCCCCCTTTTTAAAGAATACTGACAGGAGTTTCCGATGAGTTTTCTGATTCCCGCCGCCTACGCTGATGCAGCCGCTCCGGCCGCTGCTGCCGGTCCGGTCGGCACTGGCTTCGAGTGGGTCTTCCTGGTCGGCTTCCTGGTCATCTTCTACCTGATGATCTGGCGTCCGCAGGCCAAGCGCACCAAGGAGCACAAGAACCTCCTGGCCGGCCTGCAAAAGGGTGACGAAGTGGTCACCAATGCCGGTATCGCTGGCAAAGTGCTGAAAGTCGCCGAAGACTTCGTGGTCGTCGAAGTAGCTGACAACGTCGAGCTGAAGTTCCAGAAGGGCGCCATCGCCGCGACCCTGCCGAAAGGCACCCTGAAGGCCATCTGAGTTCCTTTAAAAAGAAAACCAATAGACGGGGCGCATGAAGCGCCCCGCGTCATAAACGGGCGGTCTCAATGCTCAATAAATATCCCCTGTGGAAATACCTGCTGATCCTGGCGGTGCTTGCCGTCGGTTTCATCTATTCCGCACCCAACCTCTATCCGGACGACCCGGCCGTGCAGATCAGCGGCGCGAGCACTGCGCTGCAGGTCACCCAGGCTGACGTCGACAAGGCCAGCAAGGCGCTGACCGATGCCGGCATTGCCGTCAAGGCGGGGAGCCTCGGCAAGAGCAGCGGCCTGATTCGCCTGGTCAAGAAAGACGACCAGCTGCCGGCCAAGGACATCGTGCGTCGCGCCATGGGCGACGACTACGTGGTCGCGCTGAACCTGGCGCAAACCACTCCGCAATGGCTGCGCAACATCGCCGCGCACCCGATGAAGCTGGGTCTGGACCTTTCCGGTGGCGTGCACTTCCTTCTCGAAGTGGACATGGACAAGGCAGTCGATTCCCGCATGGGCATCTACGAGAGCGAGATCAAGAGTGCGCTGCGCAAGGAGCACCTGCGCTACCGCAGCCTGCCTATCCAGGATCGCGCCATCCAGCTGGGCTTCACCGATACCGACTCGCTGGACAAGGCCAAGGCGCTGATCGCCAAGGATTACCGTGATTTCGAAGTGACCCAGGACACCCGCAATGACATGCAGGTGCTGCGCCTGGTCATGACCCCGGCCAAGCTGGCCGAGATCCGCGAATACTCGATCAAGCAGAACCTCACCACCGTGCGCAACCGCGTCAACGAGCTGGGTGTGTCCGAGCCGCTGGTGCAGCGCCAGGGCGCCAACCGCATCGTGGTCGAGCTACCGGGCGTACAGGACACTGCCGAAGCCAAGCGTATCCTCGGCAAGACTGCCAACCTGGAGTTCCGCCTGGCCGCTGGGGCTGATGCGATCAAGTCCGCTACCGAATCCTTCGAGTTCCGTCAGCCTGGCCGTCCGCCGGTGGCTCTGGAGCGCGGCGTGATCATCACCGGTGACCAGGTCACCGATGCCAGCGCCAGCTTCGACGAGAACGGTCGCCCGCAA
This sequence comes from Pseudomonas knackmussii B13, assembly GCF_000689415.1. Taxonomy (NCBI): domain Bacteria; kingdom Pseudomonadati; phylum Pseudomonadota; class Gammaproteobacteria; order Pseudomonadales; family Pseudomonadaceae; genus Pseudomonas; species Pseudomonas knackmussii. The sequence goes on from NZ_HG322950.1 coordinate 1,081,749, forward strand.
GTGAACATCCGCCTCGACGGACACGGCGGCGACCTGATGAACCGCGCAACTCGCAACAACGTCGGCCGCAGCATGGCGGTGGTGTTCATCGAGCAGAAACCGATCACCCGCTACACCAAGCAGGTGGTGAACGGCGTTGAGCAGGAAGTCGCGGTACAGGCGTTCAAGGAAGAGAAGAAGATCATCAGCCTGGCGACCATCCAGTCGGCCCTCGGCAACCAGTTCCGCATCACCGGCCTCGACGCGCCGGGCGAGTCGTCCGAACTGGCCCTGCTGCTGCGCGCCGGTGGCCTGGCCGCGCCGATGTACTTCGCCGAAGAGCGCACCATCGGCCCGAGCCTGGGTGCCGACAACATCGCCAAGGGTATCGACGCTTCCCTCTGGGGCATGGTGTTCGTCTCCCTGTTCATCATCGTCATCTACCGCTTCTTCGGTCTGATCGCGACCGTCGCCCTGGCCTTCAACATGGTCATGCTGGTTGCGCTGATGTCGATTCTCGGCGCGACCCTGACCCTGCCGGGTATCGCCGGTATCGTGTTGACCATGGGTATGGCGGTGGACGCCAACGTGCTGATCTTCTCGCGGATACGTGAGGAACTAGCCGGCGGCATGTCGGTACAGCGCGCCATCCATGAAGGTTTCAGTCGCGCCTTCACGGCGATCCTCGACGCCAACCTGACCTCGCTGCTGGTCGGCGGCATCCTCTACGCCATGGGCACCGGCCCGGTGAAGGGCTTCGCCGTGACCATGTCGCTCGGCATTCTCACCTCGATGTTCACGGCCATCCTGGTCACTCGCGCGATGGTCAACCTGATCTTCGGCGGGCGTGACTTCAAGAAGCTGTGGATCTAAGGGGCACGAAGATGAATATCAAGATCGGCACTATCAACTTCATGGGCGTGCGCAACATTGCGTTCGCCTGCACCCTGATCCTTTCCCTGATTGCCCTGGGCAGCTGGTTCACCAAGGGCCTCAACTTCGGCCTGGACTTCACCGGCGGTACGCTCATCGAGCTGAGCTACCAGCAGCCGGCGGAACTGGCCAAGGTTCGCGAACAGCTGGAAAAGGCGGGCTACAACGAAGCCGTGGTACAGAGCTTCGGCGATACCAAGGACGTGCTGGTGCGCATGCCCAGCGAAGATCCGGAGCTGGGCAAGAAGGTCGCCGGCGCGCTGCAGGCCGCAGACGCCGCCAACCCAGCCAGCCTCAAGCGCGTGGAATACGTCGGCCCGCAGGTCGGTGAAGAGCTGCGCGACCAGGGCGGCCTGGGCATGCTCCTGGCCCTGGGCGGCATCCTGGTTTACGTCGGCTTCCGCTTCCAGTGGAAGTTCGCGCTGGGCGCCATCCTCTCGCTGATTCACGACGTGATCATCGTGATGGGCGTGCTGTCGTTCTTCCAGATCACTTTCGACCTCACCGTGCTCGCCGCGGTGCTGGCGGTGGTGGGCTACTCGCTGAACGACACCATCGTGATCTTCGACCGGGTGCGCGAGAACTTCCGCGTCCTGCGCAAGGCCAGCCTGATCGACAACATCAACATCTCCACCAGCCAGACCCTGCTGCGCACCATGGCCACGTCGATCTCGACGCTGCTGGCCATCGCCGCGCTACTGTTCTTCGGTGGCGACAACCTGTTCGGCTTCTCCATCGCCCTGTTCGTCGGTGTGCTGGCCGGTACCTACTCGTCGATCTACATCGCCGATGTGGTGCTGATCTGGCTGAAGCTCTCCGCCGAGGACCTGATTCCGCCGGCAACCAAGGAAGTCGACGACCGTCCCTGACGGCTCGCTCGGTTCCACCGGAAACTCCCGCTACGGCGGGAGTTTTCGTTTCTATGGGGCGGCCTTCTATCCGTTTTGTGTGGCGTTTCGCGGATTGCTGTAGGAACTTTCGGCTGATGGCCCTGCTCCAAGGCAGGGACTAGGGCAAAATGCCCGTACGAAAGGAAAGCCAGGAGGTTTATGTGAACAAGTCGTTGCTCATTGGTACCGTGTTGGGCGCTGTTGGCGTTACGGCGGGTGGAGCGGTGGCCACGTATAGCCTGGTGGATCGCGGCCCGCAGTACGCAGAGGTCGTGGCCGTCCAGCCGGTCAAGGAAACCATCAAGAATCCGCGTCAGGTCTGCAATGACGTCGCCGTTACGCACCAGCGTCCGGTCAAGGACCAGCACCAGATCGCCGGTACTGCCATCGGTGCCATTGCCGGCGGCCTGCTCGGCAACCAGATTGGCGGTGGCAAGGGCAAGACCCTGGCGACCGTAGCCGGTGCTGTTGGCGGCGGTTACGCCGGCAACAAGGTGCAGGAGCATATGCAGAACAATGACACCTACACCACCACCGAAACCCGTTGCAAAACCGTGACCGACACCAGCGAGAAAGTGGTGGGCTATGACGTCCGCTACACCCTCGATGGCAAGCCGGGGCAGGTGCGCATGGATCGCGATCCGGGCGGCCAGATCCCGGTGGACAAGAGCGGCCGGTTGATCCTCAGCCAGCAGTAAGTTCGCTACACGAATGGAAGAGGGCGCCTGCGGGCGCCTTCTTCATTTGTGGCTCGCGAACACTTGGTGGGGCTCGCCCTGCGGAATCGCAAGCAACAAAAAGCCCGGCACATGGCCGGGCTCTTTCGTTCCGCTCGGGCTCAGCGCTTGAGCGACGGCGGCAGGTGCGGCTGGATGCTGGTCAGCAGCGCCTTGAAGCACTTGGTGTTGCCGGCAACGATGTGGCCCTTCTCGAGGAATTCGTGGCTGCCGGTGAAGTCGCTCACCAGGCCGCCGGCTTCCTGCACCAGCAGGGCGCCTGCTGCCATGTCCCACTCGGACAGGCCGAACTCCCAGAAGGCATCGAAGCGGCCGGCCGCGACGTAGGCCAGGTCCAGGCTGGCGGCGCCAGCGCGGCGGATTCCGGCGGTCTGGCCGACCAGGCTGCGGAACATGCCCAGGTAGGCATCCAGGTGTTCCAGCTGGTTGTCGCGGAACGGGAAGCCGGTGCCCAGCAGGGCGCCTTCCAGGCTCTTGCGGTTGCTGACGCGCAGGCGGCGGCCGTTCAGTGCGGCGCCACGGCCACGGCTGGCGGTGAACTCTTCCTGGCGCACCGGATCGAGGACCACGGCGTGCTCCAGGCGGCCCTTGTATTTGCAGGCGATGCTGATGGCGAAGTGCGGAACGCCATGGATGAAGTTGGTGGTGCCATCCAGCGGATCGATGATCCACAGGTAGTCGGCGCCTTCGCCGCTGCCTTCCAGGAAGCCGCCTTCCTCGCCCATGATGCCGTGGTTCGGGTACGCCTTGCGCAGGGCGGTGACGATGTGCAGCTCGGCCGCGCGATCGACCTCGGTAACGTAGTCCTTGGCTTCTTTTTCGTTGACCGAGAGGGCATCCAGGCGTTCGATGGAGCGGAAGATCAGTTCACCGGCGCTGCGAGCGGCGCGCAGGGCGATATTCAGCATAGGCTGCATGGAGAGGTCACCTGGATGATGTTAAAGAAAGCCGAACATTGTACCAGATTTCCGCGACGCTCATAGCGCGGCCTGTCGCTCGCATGGCGCAAGACCGAGCGCTGCGGTAGGATTCCGTTCCTTTTCGTTTCAGCTTATGTGTGGAGAGCTTCGTTGCTCGACAGAATTCGCGTGGTGCTGGTGAACACCAGTCATCCCGGCAATATCGGTGGTACCGCCCGGGCCATGAAGAACATGGGCCTGTCGCGCCTGGTGCTGGTTGATCCGGAGGATTTCCCGAGCAGCGAGGCTGTGGCTCGCGCGTCCGGTGCAACCGATATCCTCGATTCCGCTCAGGTGGTCTCGACCCTGGAAGAGGCGCTGGTCGGCTGCAGCCTGGTGCTTGGCACCAGTGCTCGTGACCGCCGTATCCCCTGGCCGCTGCTCGACCCTCGCGAATGCGCGACCACCAGCCTGCAGCATGCCCAGCAGGGCGGCGAAGTGGCTCTGGTCTTCGGTCGCGAGTATGCGGGTTTGACCAACGAAGAATTGCAGCGATGTCAGTTCCACGTGCACATTCCCGCCAACCCGGAGTTCAGCTCGCTGAACCTGGCAACGGCGGTCCAGGTGCTCGCCTACGAAGTGCGCATGGCCTGGCTGGCCGCCGAAGGGCAGCCGACCAAGCAGGAGAAGCTGGAAACCACCGCGATGCTCAACAGCATGCCGGTGACGGCCGACGAGCTGGAGCGCTTCTATACGCACCTGGAGAGCACCCTGGTCGAGATCGGCTTCCTCGATCCCGAGAAGCCGCGGCACCTGATGTCGCGCCTGCGCCGCCTGTATGGTCGTGCCGGGGTCAGCAAGCTGGAGATGAATATCCTTCGGGGCATTCTCACCGAGACACAAAAGGCCTCGCGCGGCGAGGCGGGCAAGCGGAGTGACGATGATGTTTGAGCGCGTACGCGAAGATATCCAGAGCGTATTCCATCGCGACCCGGCGGCGCGTAACGCCTTCGAGGTGCTCACCTGCTATCCGGGGTTGCATGCCGTCTGGCTGCACCGTCTGGCCAATCCCCTGTGGCGTTCGGGCTGGAAATGGCTGGCGCGCCTGGTATCCAACTTCGGTCGCTGGATGACCGGTATCGAGATCCATCCCGGCGCGAAGATCGGTCGGCGCTTCTTCATCGACCACGGCATGGGCATCGTCATCGGCGAAACCGCCGAGATCGGTGACGACGTGACTCTCTACCAGGGTGTGACCCTCGGTGGCACCAGCTGGAACAAGGGCAAGCGTCACCCGACCCTGGCCGATGGTGTGGTTGTCGGTGCTGGTGCCAAGGTTCTCGGTCCGTTCACTGTCGGCGCTGGGGCGAAGATAGGCTCCAACGCCGTGGTCACCAAGGAGGTGCCGCCAGGTGCCACCGTCGTGGGGATTCCGGGGCGCATCATCATGAAGGATGACGCCGAGCAGCAGGCCAAGCGCCAGGCCATGGCCGAGAAGCTGGGCTTCGATGCCTACGGCGTCAGTCAGGACATGCCGGACCCGGTGGCGCGCGCCATTGGTCAGCTGCTCGATCACCTGCAGGCGGTCGATGGTCGTCTGGAAGGCATGTGCCAGGCGCTCACCGCGCTGGGCAGCGACTACTGCGCGAAGAAGCTGCCGGAGCTGCGCGAAGAGGATTTCGCCGGGGTCAAGGGTGAGGACGACAAGGCGGCGCAGTAATGCGTCGCCCCTGATTTCCTGCTACATTATGCCGCCCTCCGCTGGTCAATCCCGAGTAATTTGATAGGTCTTATAGTTGACTTAAATACTCGGGAAATGGCATCCTAACGCCAGTCCAGTGTTCTATCCCGGGAAAGTTTCATGCGTCTGACCACTAAAGGCCGCTATGCCGTAACCGCCATGCTCGACCTGGCGTTGCATGCCCAGCGTGGTCCGGTTTCCCTGGCCGATATTTCTGAGCGCCAGGGCATCTCCCTGTCCTATCTCGAACAACTCTTCGCCAAACTGCGTCGCGGCAATCTGGTGACCAGCGTGCGCGGTCCGGGTGGCGGCTATCAGCTGTCGCGCGACATGGCCGGCATCCACGTGGCCCAGGTGATCGACGCGGTCAACGAGTCGGTCGACGCCACCCGTTGTCAGGGGCAGGGCGACTGCCATTCCGGCGACACCTGCCTGACCCATCACCTGTGGTGCGACCTCAGCCAGCAGATCCACGAGTTCCTCAGCGGCATCAGCCTCGCCGACCTCGTCGAGCGTCGTGAGGTCCAGGAAGTCGCACAGCGCCAGGATGAGCGTCGTTGCCGAGGCAACGGCAAGCTGCCCAGCCTCGATAAGATTGAAGCGTCCGCCATCGATTGAGCGTGCGCCAGCCTGTAGGAGTTACCTGATGAAATTGCCGATCTACCTCGACTACTCCGCCACGACCCCGGTGGACCCGCGCGTCGCTCAGAAGATGGCTGACTGCCTGCTGGTGGACGGCAACTTCGGCAACCCGGCCTCGCGCTCCCACGTGTTTGGCTGGAAGGCCGAGGAAGCGGTCGAGAACGCCCGCCGCCAGGTCGCTGACCTGGTCAACGCCGACCCGCGCGAAATCGTCTGGACCTCCGGCGCCACCGAGTCCGACAACCTGGCGATCAAGGGTGTCGCGCACTTCTACGGCAGCAAGGGCAAGCACATCATCACCTCGAAGATCGAGCACAAGGCGGTGCTGGATACCACCCGCCAGTTGGAGCGCGAAGGCTTCGAAGTGACCTACCTCGATCCGACCGAGGAAGGCCTGATCACTCCCGAAATGGTCGAAGCCGCGCTGCGCGACGACACCATCCTGGTTTCGGTCATGCACGTGAACAACGAGATCGGCACCATCAACGACATCGCTGCCATTGGCGAGCTGACCCGCTCCCGCGGCATCCTGTTCCATGTCGACGCCGCGCAGTCCACCGGCAAGGTCGACATCGACCTGGAGAAGCTGAAGGTCGACCTGATGTCCTTCTCCGCACACAAGACCTACGGTCCGAAAGGCATCGGCGCCCTGTACGTGCAGCGCAAGCCGCGCGTGCGCCTGGAAGCCCAGATGCACGGTGGCGGCCATGAGCGCGGCATGCGTTCGGGCACCCTGGCGACCCACCAGATCGTCGGCATGGGCGAAGCCTTCCGCATCGCCAAGGAAGAAATGCACGCCGAGAACGAGCGCATCCGCGCCCTGCGTGACCGTTTCTTCGGCCAGCTCGAAGGTCTGGAAGAGCTCTACGTCAACGGCAGCCTGACCCAGCGCGTGCCGCACAACCTGAACCTGAGCTTCAACTACGTGGAAGGCGAGTCGCTGATCATGGCCCTGAAGGACCTCGCGGTCTCTTCCGGTTCGGCCTGCACCTCCGCCTCCCTCGAGCCGTCCTACGTCCTGCGCGCCCTGGGCCGCAACGACGAACTGGCGCACAGCTCCATCCGTTTCACCTTCGGCCGCTTCACCACCGAGGAAGAGGTCGATTACGCCGCCAGTATCGTGGGGCAAGCCGTTTCCAAGCTGCGCGATCTTTCGCCGCTGTGGGACATGTTCAAAGAGGGCGTCGACCTGTCCAAGGTCGAATGGCAGGCCCACTGACCCGCCCCATAGAGTGAGGATTAGCCATGGCATACAGTGACAAGGTCATCGACCACTACGAAAACCCGCGCAACGTCGGCAAGCTCGACGCCGAGGATCCGGATGTCGGCACCGGCATGGTCGGCGCCCCGGCCTGCGGCGACGTGATGCGCCTGCAGATCAAGGTCAACGAGCAGGGCGTCATCGAAGACGCCAAGTTCAAGACCTACGGCTGCGGTTCGGCCATCGCCTCCAGCTCCCTCGCCACCGAGTGGATGAAGGGCAAGACCCTGGACGAGGCCGAGGCCATCAAGAACACCACCATCGCCGAAGAGCTGGCCCTGCCGCCGGTGAAGATCCACTGCTCCGTACTCGCCGAGGACGCCATCAAGGCGGCCGTGCACGACTACAAGCAGAAGAAGGGTCTGCTCTAACCGCTCGCCTGAGTAAGGAGTTCCCATGGCCATCAGCATGACCGAAGCCGCCGCCAAGCACGTCCAGCGCTCCCTCGAGGGGCGCGGCAAGGGCGAGGGCATTCGTCTTGGCGTGCGCACCACCGGCTGTTCCGGGCTGGCCTACGTGCTCGAGTTCGTCGACGAACTGGCAGCGGAAGACCTCGTCTACGAGAGCCACGGCGTGAAGGTCATCATCGACCCGAAGAGCCTGGTCTACCTGGACGGCACCGAGTTGGACTTCACCAAGGAAGGCCTCAACGAGGGCTTCAAGTTCAACAACCCGAACGTTCGTGGCGAGTGCGGCTGCGGCGAAAGCTTCAACGTCTGAGGCCGGGTGTGGGTAGTCCCTGTCACTTTGCGCTGTTCGACCTGCAGCCGAGCTTCCGCGTCGATCTGGACGATCTCGGTAATCGCTATCGCGAGCTGGCGCGGAGCGTCCACCCGGACCGCTTCGCCGATGCCTCCGATCGCGAGCAGCGGGTGGCGCTGGAGCGCGCCGCCGAGCTCAACGAGGCCTACCAGACGCTGAAGAGCGCGCCGCGTCGCGCCCTGTACCTGCTGTCCCTGCGGGGCCAGGCATTGCCGCTGGAAGCCACAGTGCAGGATCCCGAGTTCCTGTTGCAGCAGATGCAGCTGCGCGAGGACCTGGAAGACCTGCAGGACAACGCCGATCTGGATGGTGTCGCCGCCTTCAAGCGTCAGCTGAAGACGGCCCAGCAGCGACTCGACGATGCCTTCGCCGAGTGCTGGGATGACGCCTCTCGCCGCCAGGATGCTGAGCGTCTGGTGCGCCGCATGCAGTTTCTCGACAAGCTGGCGCAGGAAGTGCGCCAGCTCGAAGAGCGACTCGACGATTAATCCGCGCGGCCTGGCCGCGCCTGATACGCCTGATTAGAGCAGCATGGTCCTACTGCAGATCGCCGAGCCCGGACAAACCCCCCAGCCGCACCAGCGTCGACTGGCCGTGGGTATCGACCTGGGCACCACCAATTCCCTGGTCGCCGCCGTGCGCAGCGGCACCGCTGCGCCCTTGCCGGATGCCGAAGGCCGCCTGATCCTGCCCTCGGCAGTACGCTACCGGGCCGACGGCATCGACGTCGGCGAGTCGGTCAAGCGCGGCGCCGCGGAAGACCCGCTGAACTCCATCATCTCGGTGAAGCGCCTGATGGGCCGTGGCCTGGAAGACGTGAAGCAGCTCGGCGGCCAACTGCCGTACCGCTTCACCCAGGGTGAGTCGCACATGCCGTTCATCGAGACCGTGCAAGGTCCGAAGAGCCCGGTCGAGGTCTCCGCGGAGATCCTCCGCACCCTGCGCCAGCGCGCCGAAGCCACCCTGGGCGGTGAGCTTGTCGGTGCGGTGATCACGGTGCCGGCGTATTTCGACGACGCCCAGCGCCAGGCCACCAAAGATGCCGCGCGTCTGGCCGGCCTGCACGTCCTGCGCCTGCTCAACGAGCCCACCGCAGCTGCGGTTGCCTACGGTCTGGACAAGAACGCCGAAGGCGTCGTGGCCATCTACGACCTGGGCGGCGGCACCTTCGACATTTCCATCCTGCGTCTGACCCGCGGCGTCTTCGAGGTCCTGGCCACTGGCGGCGACAGCGCCCTGGGCGGCGACGATTTCGATCACACCATCGCCGGCTGGGTCATCCAGCAGGCCGGCCTGTCCGACGATCTCGATCCGGGTGCTCAGCGCCATCTGCTGCAGGTTGCTTGTGCTGCAAAAGAAGCCCTGACCGCCGAGGCGAGCGTCGAGGTTGCCTATGGCGACTGGCGCGGCCAATTGGGTCGTGAGCAGTTCGATGCGCTGATCGAGCCGCTGATCGCCCGTAGCCTCAAGGCCTGCCGTCGCGCAGTGCGCGATTCCGGCATCGAGCTGGAAGAGGTCGGTGAAGTGGTCATGGTCGGCGGCTCCACCCGCGTGCCGCGCGTTCGTCAGGCGGTGGGCGAGCTGTTCGGTCGCCAGCCGCTGACCGATATCGACCCGGACCAGGTGGTGGCCATCGGCGCCGCCATCCAGGCCGATGCCCTGGCCGGCAACAAGCGCGGCGAAGAGCTGCTGCTGCTCGACGTCATCCCGCTGTCCCTCGGTCTCGAGACCATGGGCGGGCTGATGGAGAAGGTGATCCCGCGCAACACCACCATTCCGGTGGCGCGTGCGCAGGAATTCACCACCTACAAGGATGGCCAGACGGCCATGATGATTCACGTGCTGCAGGGCGAGCGCGAGCTGGTCAAGGATTGCCGTTCCCTGGCGCGCTTCGAGCTGCGCGGCATTCCGCCGATGGTTGCCGGTGCGGCGAAGATCCGCGTCAGCTTCCAGGTCGATGCCGACGGCCTGCTGGCGGTCTCCGCCCGCGAGATGAGCTCGGGCGTCGAGGCGAGCATCCAGGTCAAGCCGTCCTACGGCCTGACCGATGGCGAAATCGCCCGCATGCTGCAGGACTCCTTCCAGAATGCTGGCGACGACATGAATGCCCGTGCGCTGCGCGAGCAGCAGGTCGAGGCCGAGCGTCTGCTCGAGGCTGTGCGTTCGGCGCTGGACGCCGATGGCGAACGCCTGCTGGACGCCGACGAGCGCATCGCCATCGATGCCTGCATGGAAACCCTGCGCGAACTGGCCGCCGGTAGCGATACCGCGGCAATCGAACAGCAAATCAAGCGTCTGTCCCAGGTGACCGACGCCTTCGCCGCGCGACGGATGGATGCATCCGTCAAGGCCGCCCTGTCCGGCCGCCGGCTCAACGAAATCGAGGAATAAGCGAAGATGCCGCAGATCGTGTTTCTGCCCCACGCCGAGCATTGCCCGGAGGGCGCGGTGGTCGAGGCCCAGCCCGGCGAAACCATCATCAAGGCCGCGCTGCGCAACGGCATCGACATCGAGCATGCCTGCGAGATGTCCTGTGCCTGCACCACCTGCCACGTAGTGGTGCGCGAGGGTTTCAACTCGCTGGAAGCCTCCGACGAGCTGGAAGACGACATGCTCGACAAGGCCTGGGGTCTGGAGCCGGAGTCGCGGCTGTCCTGCCAGGCGGTGGTCGGTGAAGAAGACCTGGTGGTCGAAATCCCGAAATACACCATCAACCAGGTTTCCGAAGGTCATTGAGGGGAGCGCGCATGAGCCTGAAATGGACCGATGTGCTGGAAATCGCCATCCAGCTGGCCGAGAGCAAGCCGGATGTCGATCCGCGCTACGTGAACTTCGTCGATCTGCACAACTGGGTGCTGGCTTTGCCGGAATTCAGCGACGATTCGTCACGCGGCGGCGAGAAGGTGCTCGAAGCCATCCAGGCCGCCTGGATCGAAGAGGCCGAGTGACGAACGGCGGCGCGCCGCGCGCGCCCGTCGCGTGCTGCGGCGGCTGATCTTTTTCTCGAACCCGCGTATAATTCGCGGGTTTTATCTTTGGCGAGCCTCGAGGAACCCCTGCCGGTTCTTCTTTCGTCGGTCGACGCGCATTCGCGCGGCGGCTCCGCGCGTGCCAGCCCCACGGCTGCCGCGGTCGCGCGGCAAACCCTGAATCGCGGGAGCTCCTGGACTGGCGCCAGGGGCTCCTCAGCTTTACCAACCTTGCTTTTTCGGAGTTATTCCAAATGGCCCTGCAACGTACCTTCTCCATCATCAAGCCCGACGCCGTAGCCAAGAACGTCATCGGCGAAATCCTGACCCGCTTCGAGAAAGCCGGTCTGCGCGTCGTCGCTTCCAAGATGGTTCAGCTGTCCGAGCGCGAAGCCGGTGGCTTCTACGCCGAGCACAAAGAGCGCGGCTTCTTCAAGGATCTGGTTGCCTTCATGACCTCCGGTCCGGTCATCGTTCAGGTTCTGGAAGGCGAAGACGCCATCCTGCGCAACCGCGAACTGATGGGCGCCACCGATCCGAAGAAAGCCGAGCCGGGCACCATCCGCGCCGACTTCGCCGTTTCCATCGACGAGAACGCCGTACACGGTTCCGACTCGGAAGCTTCGGCTGCCCGCGAAATCGCTTACTTCTTCTCCAGCACCGAGGTGTGCGAGCGCATTCGCTGATAACAGCGAATGGGCGAGGGTGAATCCATGACTGATACCGCTGTAAAGGCCAACCTGCTGGGCATGACCAAGCCCCAGCTCGAGGAATTCTTCGAGTCCATCGGTGAAAAGCGCTTCCGCGCCGGCCAGGTGATGCAATGGATTCACCACTTTGGCGCCGAGGATTTCGACGCCATGACGAACGTCGGCAAGGCCTTGCGCGAAAAGCTCAAGGCCTGTGCCGAAATTCGGGGTCCGGAAGTAGTCAGCCAGGACATCTCCAGCGATGGCACCCGTAAATGGGTGGTGCGCGTGGCGTCCGGCAGCTGCGTCGAGACCGTCTACATCCCGCAGAACGGCCGTGGCACCCTGTGCGTGTCCTCGCAGGCCGGCTGCGCCCTGGATTGCAGCTTCTGCTCCACCGGCAAGCAGGGCTTCAACAGCGACCTGACCTCCGCCGAGATCATCGGCCAGGTATGGATCGCCAACAAATCCTTCGGCACCGTGCCCGGCAAGATCGACCGCGCCATCACCAACGTGGTGATGATGGGCATGGGCGAGCCGCTGCTGAACTTCGACAACGTCGTCCCCGCCATGAACATCATGATGGAGGACTTCGGCTACGGCATTTCCAAGCGCAAGGTGACCCTGTCCACCTCTGGCGTGGTGCCGATGATCGAGAAGCTCGGCGAAGTCACCGACGTATCCCTGGCCCTCTCGCTGCACGCGCCGAACGACGAGCTGCGCAACGTGCTGGTGCCGATCAACAAGAAGTACCCGCTGGCGGTCCTGCTGGACAGCTGCAAGCGCTACATCACGCGCCTGGGCAAGGAGCGCGTGCTGACCGTCGAGTACACCCTGCTCAAGGACGTCAACGACCAGCCTGAGCACGCCGAGCAGTTGATCGCATTGCTCAAGGAAATTCCTTGCAAGATCAACCTGATTCCGTTTAATCCGTTCCCGCATTCCGGCTACGAGCGGCCGAGCAACAACGCCATCCGCCGTTTCCAGGATCTGGTGCACAAAGGCGGCTACAACGTCACCGTGCGCACCACTCGCGGCGACGACATCGACGCTGCCTGCGGCCAACTGGTCGGCCAGGTGATGGACCGCACACGTCGCAGCGAACGCTATATCGCCGTACGCCAACTGGCGGCCGAAGCCGAACAGACGCCGACCGCCAGCACTCGAAACTGACCAGGGGGGATTCCGATGACCTTTCGCGCCGCGCTGTTCGTACTGTTGGCTGGCATGCTGGCGGGTTGCGTGACGACCGGGAAACCGGATCCCCTGACTACTACCAAGGGTCGCGAAGAAGCCCGCGACGCCTACATCCAGCTGGGCATCGGCTACCTGCAGAACGGTAACACCGAGCAGGCCAAGGTGCCGCTGCGCCAGGCTCTGGAGCTGGACTCCTCGAGCGCCGACGCGCACGCCGCGCTGGCCCTGGTCTACCAGATGGAGATGGAACCCAAGCTGGCCGAGACCGAATACCGCAAGGCCCTGTCCTCGCGCTCCGACGCGCGCATCCTGAACAACTACGGCGGCTTCCTCTTCGAGCAGAAGCGCTACCAGGAAGCCATCGAGGCCTACGAAAAGGCCGCTGACGACAGCATGTACCCCGAGCGTTCGCGGGTCTTCGAGAACCTCGGCCTGGTCAGCCTGAAGATGAACCAGCGCGAGCAGGCCAAGCAGTACTTCGAGAAGGCCCTGCGCCTGAACCGCCGGCAGCCCAGCGCACTGCTCGAGATGTCGCAGATGTCCTATGACGACCGCCAGTACGTGCCAGCACGCGGCTACTACGAGGAATACCTGAAGCAGGGCCAGCAGAACGCCAAGAGCCTGCTGCTGGGGGTGCGCCTGGCCAAGGTCTTTGACGACAAGGACACGGCGGCCAGCTACGGTCTGCAGCTCAAGCGCCTGTACCCCGCTTCTCCCGAATACCAGGCATACCAGGCAGAGAAATGATGAAGATGTCGCAGCCAGAGGTCGCCGTGGCGACCCGTGCCAACCCCGGTGAGACCTTGCGCCAGGCGCGCGAGCACAAGGGTTGGTCGACCTCCCAGGTGGCCGGTCAGCTGAATTTGACGGAAAACTCGCTGCGTCACCTGGAACAGGGCAACTTCGACCAGTTGCCTGGGCACACCTTCGCGCGCGGCTACGTGCGTGCCTACGCCAAGCTGCTGGGCATGGACCAGGCGCAGATGGTCACCGCCTTCGACCAGTTCACCGGCACCGATGCCACCGGCAGTACCCCGCAGAGCCTCGGCCGCGTCGCCGAGCCGATGCGCCTGTCGCGCAACCTCCTGCGCCTGTTCAGCCTGCTGCTGCTCGCCCTGCTGGTGGGCTTCGGCTACATGTGGTGGCAAGAGCGCAGCGGTCGCAATGTCGCCGAGAACAGCGGCCTGAACATGGAACACGTCGAGGTCGAAAGCGCCGACGGCACCACCGAAGTCCACAGCCTCGACGAGCCGGAAGACCAGGCGGTCGCCGAGGACAAGGCGAACACCCCGGCAGCGCCGGTCGAACCGGTTGGCGATGCTGGTGCGGGTGCGCCCGAGCAGGCCGCTCCGGCCCCGACTGAACAGGCACCTGCCGCTGAAGCTCCGGCCGTTGCCCCGGCTGCCCCGGCCAGCGCTGCTGCACCGAGCGCACCGGTTGCTATGGCGCCTGCGCCGACCGCACCAGTCGTGGCATCCGCCGCTCCGGTCGTCCCTGCTGCACCCGTCGCCCCGGGCACAGCGGCTGCTCCAGTCGCTCCGGCAGCGCCTGCTGCAGCCCCGGTCGTCGCCGCTGCCGGCCAGGGCGTAGTCAAGGTTCAATTCACCGCCGATTGCTGGACCCAGGTCACCGACGCCGACGGCAAGGTCGTGCTCAGTGCGCTCAAGCGCAAGGGTGACTCCATGGAGGTCGCCGCCAAGGCGCCGCTGGAACTGCACCTGGGCTTCGCCCGTGGCGCCCAGGTCAGCTACAACGGCCAGCCGGTCGATATCGCGCGCTATTCCCGTGGCGAGACCGCGCGCATGAAGTTGGGTGGTAACTGAAAATGCATTGCGCTTCCCCGATCAAACGCCGTCATTCCCGCAAGATCTGGGTCGGTTCGGTGCCCGTAGGCGGCGATGCGCCCATCGCCGTCCAGAGCATGACCAACACCGACACGCTGGACGTCGCTGCCACAGTGGCGCAGATCCGTCGCCTGGAAGAAGCCGGCGCCGACATCGTCCGCGTCTCGGTGCCGGACATGGACGCCGCCGAAGCCTTCGGCAAGATCAAGCAGCAGGTCCAGGTTCCCCTGGTCGCCGATATCCACTTCGACTACAAGATCGCCCTGCGCGTGGCCGAACTGGGTGTCGATTGCCTGCGCATCAACCCGGGCAACATCGGTCGCGAAGACCGCGTGCGCGCGGTGGTCGACGCTGCTCGTGACAAGAACATCCCGATCCGCATCGGCGTCAACGCCGGTTCGCTGGAGAAGGACCTGCAGAAGAAGTACGGCGAGCCGACTCCCGAAGCCCTGCTGGAATCGGCCATGCGCCATGTCGATCATCTCGACAAGCTGGACTTCCAGAACTTCAAGGTCAGTGTGAAGGCCTCCGACGTGTTCATGGCCGTCGCCGCCTACCGCCTGCTGGCCAAGCAGATCGAACAGCCGCTGCACCTGGGTATCACCGAGGCCGGCGGCCTGCGTTCGGGCACCGTGAAGTCCGCGGTGGGCTTGGGCATGCTGCTCGCCGAGGGCATTGGCGACACCATCCGCATCTCCCTGGCCGCCGATCCGGTGGAGGAGATCAAGGTCGGCTTCGACATCCTCAAGTCCCTGCACCTGCGCTCGCGCGGCATCAACTTCATCGCCTGCCCGAGCTGCTCGCGGCAGAACTTCGACGTGGTCAAGACCATGAATGAGCTGGAAGGCCGCCTCGAAGACCTGCTGGTGCCGCTGGACGTCGCGGTGATCGGCTGCGTGGTCAATGGCCCGGGCGAAGCCAAGGAAGCGCACATCGGCCTCACCGGCGGTACGCCGAACAACCTGGTGTACATCGACGGCAAGCCGGCGCAGAAGCTGCAGAACGAAAACCTGGTGGATGAGCTGGAACGGCTGATCCGCGCAAAAGCGGCCGAGAAGGCCGAGGCCGACGCCGCCCTGATCGTGCGTGGCTGACCGCTACAAGGACCCTACGTGAGCAAGTCCCTGCAAGCCATTCGTGGCATGAACGACATCCTGCCGGAGCAGACTCCTGCCTGGCGCTACCTCGAGCGCACCTTCGCCGATCTGCTGGATGGCTACGGCTACAGCGAGATCCGCCTGCCGATCCTGGAGTTCACCGAGCTCTTCGCCCGCGGTATCGGCGAAGGCACCGACGTGGTCGACAAGGAGATGTACACCTTCCTCGACCGTAACGAAGAGTCGCTGACCCTGCGTCCCGAAGGCACCGCGGGCACCGTGCGCGCTGTGCTGGAGCACGGCATGACCGGTGGCGGCCAGGTGCAGAAGCTGTGGTACGCCGGCCCGATGTTCCGCTACGAGAAGCCGCAGAAGGGGCGTTACCGCCAGTTCCACCAGATCGGTGTGGAAGTCTTCAACCTGGCCGGTCCCGACATCGACGCCGAGCTCATCGTGCTCACCTGGCGCCTGTGGAAGAAGCTCGGTCTGGCCGATTCGGTGACCCTGCAGCTCAACAGCCTGGGTTCCAGCGAGGCGCGCGCAACCTATCGCGACGCCCTGGTGGCCTTCCTCAAGGAGCGCTACGACCAGCTCGACGAGGACAGTCAGCGCCGCCTGACCACCAACCCGCTGCGCATCCTCGACAGCAAGAACGAAACCACCCAGGCCCTGCTGGTCGGCGCACCGACCCTGCACGACTACCTGGACGAAGAATCGCGCGTGCACTTCGAAGGCCTGAAGGCGCGCCTGGATGCCGCCGGCATCGCCTACGAGATCAACCCGAAACTGGTTCGCGGCCTGGATTACTACAGCCGCACCGTATTCGAGTGGGTCACCACCAAGCTCGGCTCCCAGGGAACCGTTTGCGCCGGGGGGCGCTACGACGGCCTGGTCACCCAGTTCGGCGGCAAGCCGACTCCGGGTGTGGGCTTCGCCATGGGCGTCGAGCGCCTGGTGCTGCTGCTGGAAACCCTGGGCCTGGTGCCGGCAGAACTGGCCCGTCCGGCCGACCTCTATGTATGCGCCTTCGGCGAGCCGGCCGAGCTGGCCGCGCTGACCCTAGCAGAGCGCCTGCGCGATGCCCTGCCGGGCGTGCGCCTGCTGGTCAACGCCGGCGCCGGCAGCTTCAAGAGCCAGTTCAAGAAAGCCGACAAGAGCGGCGCGCAGTTCGCCCTGATCATGGGTGACGACGAGCTGGCTGCCCGCGTGGTAGGTTTCAAGCCCCTGCGCGGCGAGGGCGAGCAACAGAACATTGCCTGGGATGCTCTGCCCGAGCACCTGGCAGCCTGCCTCAAACAGGCCTGAGAAAAGACCGTATAGGAGTATTGGGGTGACCACGCGTACCGAAGAAGAACAACTGGCGGACATCAAGGACTGGTGGCAGCGCAATGGCTCGCCCCTGCTCACCGGTGCCGCGCTGGCGCTGGTGGTGGTGTTCGGCTGGAAGGCCTGGACCAAGTACCAGGCCAATCAGGCGCAGGGCGCGTCCATCCTCTACCAGGAACTGGTGGAGAGTTCGCTGACCCCGTCCGGCAAGCCCGATACCGCGCGTGTCGCCGAACTGGCTGGCAAGCTGACCAGCGAATACGGCGGCACCCCGTACGCCCAATACGGCCGTCTGTTCGTGGCCAAGGTCGCCGTGGATGCCGGCAAGCTGGACGATGCCGCCAGCGAGCTGAAAGGCGTGGTCGACAAGCCGGCCGACGCCACCCTCGGTGAACTGGCGCGTCAGCGCCTGGCCCGCGTCCTGGCTGCCCAGGGCAAGGCCGAAGAAGGTCTGAAACTGCTCGAAGGCACTGCTGACAAGGCTTTCGTAGCCAACCGCGAAGAGCTCAAGGGCGACCTGCTGGTGCAACTCAAGCGAACCGATGAAGCCCGTGCCGCCTACGAGAAGGCCAAGGCCGCTCTGCCGGAAGACGCCGCCTCCGGCGCCCTGCAGGTGAAACTCGACGACCTGGCCAAGGGAGGCGCCTGAGATGATGCGCTGGAATCATGCGGCGCTGTTGGCGCTGACCCTGCTCGCTGTGGGCTGCAGCAGCAACAGCAAGAAAGAACTGCCGCCGGCTGAACTCACCGACATCAAGGAAGAAGTTCGCCTGGACAAACAGTGGAGCCGCTCGGTCGGTGACGGCCAGGGCGACCTCTACGAACTGCTGACGCCGGCCGTGGATGGTTCGACCATCTACGCCGCCGCTGCCGAAGGTCGCGTCATGGCCATGCAGCGCGAAAGCGGTGACGTGCTCTGGAAGAAAGACCTCGACCTGCCGATTTCCGGCGGTGTTGGCGTCGGTGGCGGCCTGGTTCTGGTCGGCACCCTGAAAGGTGACGTGGTTGCCCTGAATGCCGCCGACGGCGAGCAGAAGTGGCGGACCCGCGTGCCCAGCGAAGTGCTGTCTGCCCCGGTTACCGACGGCGACGTGGTCGTGCTGCAAACCCAGGACGACAAGCTGATCGCCCTCGACGCCAGCACCGGCAATCAGCGTTGGGTCTACGAAAACACCGTGCCCGTGCTGACCTTGCGCGGCACCGGCTCGCCGATCATCGCCGGTCGCATGGCGATCGCCGGCCTGGCCAGCGGCAAGGTAGTGGCGGTCGACCTGCAACGCGGCCTGCCGGCGTGGGAAACCCGCGTTGCCGTGCCTCAAGGTCGTTCGGAGCTGGATCGCGTAGTCGACATCGACGGCGGCCTGATCCTCGACGACAACGTGATCTACGTGGCTACCTACCAGGGCCGCGCCGCCGCGCTCGACCTGGCCAGCGGCCGCGTGCTCTGGCAGCGCGAGGCGTCGAGCTATGCCGGCGTCAGCGAAGGCATGGGCAACGTCTATGTCAGCGATGCCAGCGGCACCGTCGAGTCCCTCGACGGCCGCAGCTCCTCGTCGCTGTGGAGCAACGATGCACTGGCGCGCCGCCAGCTGTCGGCGCCGGCTGTGTTCTCCAGCAACGTCGTGGTCGGCGATCTGGAAGGTTACATCCACCTGCTGAGCCAGGTGGACGGTCGCTTCGTCGGCCGCGAGAAGGTCGACGGCGACGGCGTGCGTGTGCGCCCGCTGGTCGTGGACAAGTGGATGTACGTGTACGGCAACAGCGGCAAGCTGGTCGCCTACACCATTCGCTAAGCTGTATGTGTTACCTGCCGGCCGCTGTTCGACGACAGCGGCCGGCGCGTTTTTTTAGAAACCCTGAATTTATCTGGAGAGCCGCATGGTTCCCGTAATCGCCCTGGTGGGCCGCCCGAACGTCGGCAAGTCCACCCTGTTCAACCGCCTGACCCGCACCCGTGACGCCATCGTCGCCGAGTACGCCGGTCTGACCCGCGACCGCCAATACGGCGAGGCCAAGTGGCAGGGGGAGAAGGTCATCGTCACCGGCCCCCCCCCCCCCCGCCAATACGGCGAGGCCAAGTGGCAGGGCAAGAAGTTCATCGTCATCGATACCGGTGGTATCTCCGGTGACGAAGAGGGCATCGACGCCAAGATGGCCGAGCAGTCACTGCAGGCCATCGAAGAGGCCGATGCCGTCCTGTTCATGGTCGACTCGCGCGCGGGCCTCACCGCAGCCGACCAGATGATTGCCGAGCACCTGCGCAAGCGGAACAAGCGCAGCTTCCTGGTGGCGAACAAGGTCGACACCGTCGATCCGGATATCGCCCGCGCCGAGTTCAGCCCGCTGGGCCTTGGCCATGCGATCCCGATCGCCGCCGCCCACGGCCGCGGCATCACCCAGATGCTGCAGGAAGCCCTGGGCGACATGTTCGCTCCCGAGCCCGAGGCGCCGGAAGACAACGACCTGCCGAGCGAGCTGGAAGAAGTCGCCGAAGGCGAGGAAGCCAAGCGCATCCCCGGCCCGAGCGAGAAAGACGGCATCAAGATCGCCATCATCGGCCGCCCCAACGTCGGCAAGTCGACGCTGGTGAACCGCATGCTCGGCGAGGAGCGGGTGATCGTCTATGACCAGGCCGGCACCACCCGCGACAGCATCTACATCCCCTTCGAGCGCAACGAAGAGAAGTACACCCTGATCGACACCGCCGGCGTACGTCGCCGCGGCAAGATCTTCGAGGCGGTCGAGAAGTTCTCGGTGGTGAAGACCCTGCAGGCGATCCAGGACGCCAACGTGGTGATCTTCGTCATGGACGCCCGCGAAGGCGTGGTCGAGCACGACCTCAACCTGCTCGGCTTCGTGCTGGAGACCGGCCGCGCGCTGGTCATCGCACTGAACAAGTGGGACGGCATGGAGTCGGGCGAGCGCGAGTACGTGAAGACCGAGCTCGAGCGTCGCCTGCTGTTCGCCGACTTCGCCGACATCCATTTCATCTCGGCGCTGCACGGCACCGGCGTGGGCCACCTGTACAAGTCGGTGCAGGAATCGTTCCGCTCCGCCGTGACCCGCTGGCCGACCAGCAAGCTGACGCAGATCCTCGAGGACGCGGTGCAGACGCACCAGCCGCCGATGGTCAATGGCCGCCGCATCAAGCTGCGCTACGCCCACCTGGGCGGCGCCAACCCGCCGTTGATCGTGATCCACGGCAACCAGGTGGAGGCGGTGCCCAAGGCCTACACCCGTTACCTGGAGAAGACCTACCGTCGTGTGCTGAAGCTGGTCGGCACGCCGATCCGCATCGAGTACAAGGGCGGCGACAACCCGTTCGAGGGCAAGAAGACCCAGCTCACCGATCGCCAGGTCAACAAGAAGCGCCGCCTGATGTCGCACCACAAGAAGGCCGAGAAGAAGAAGAAGGACAAGCGCAAGTAACGCGCCCCCTCTTCTCGTAGGATGGGTTGAGGCACGAAACCCATGCTGGGTTCGCTCACCCCATCCTACCGGCGTGTGACCGATAGGATGGGGCTGCTTCCCGCTTCAGGCGTCGGGCTTTAAGCTAGGCAACCCTCTTTGCCTGCAGCCCTCCGCCATGCTCACCAGCAAACTGCCCAACGTCGGCACCACCATCTTCACCCGCATGTCGCAGCTCGCCGCCGAGTGCGGTGCGCTCAACCTGTCCCAGGGCTTCCCCGACTTCGACGGTCCTGCCGCACTGCGCGAAGCGGTAGGGCGGCACGTCATGGCTGGACACAACCAGTACTGTCCGATGACCGGCCTGCCGGCGCTGCGCGAGCAGGTGGCGGCCAAGGTCGCGAGCTTCTATGGCCGCACTGTCAGCGCTGACACCGAGGTGACCATCACCCCCGGCGCGACCGAGGCGATCTTCTGCGCGGTGCAGGCGCTGATCCGCCCCGGCGACGAAGCCATCGTCCTCGACCCTTGCTACGACAGCTACGAGCCATCGGTGGAGCTGGCCGGCGGCCGTTGCGTGCATGTCGCCCTGAGCCTGCCTGAGTTCCGCATCGACTGGCAGCGCCTGGCCGACGCCATCACCCCGCGCACCCGCGTGATCTTCCTCAACAGCCCGCACAACCCCAGCGGTGCGCTGATCGATCGCGAAGACCTGGACCGCCTGGCTGCGCTCATTCGCGACCGCGAGATATATGTCATCAGCGACGAGGTCTACGAACACCTGATCTATGACGGCGTACAACACGCCAGCGTGCTCGCCCATGACGAGCTGTACCCACGCGCGTTTGTCATCAGTTCCTTTGGCAAGACCTACCACGTCACCGGCTGGAAGACCGGCTACGTGGTGGCGCCGCCGGCGCTGACCGCCGAGCTGCGCAAGATTCACCAGTACGTGAACTTCTGCGGCGTGACCCCGCTGCAGTACGCACTGGCCGACTTCATGGCCGCGCACCCCGAGCACCTGCGCGAGCTGCCGGGCTTCTACCAGGCCAAGCGCGACCTGTTCTGCGACCTGCTCGGCGGCTCGCGCTTCCAGTTCCGGCGCGCCGCCGGCACCTACTTCCAGGTGGTCGACTACTCGGCGATCCGCCCGGACCTGGACGACGTGGCCATGGCCGAATGGCTGACCCGCGAACATGGCGTGGCGGCGATTCCGGTCTCGGTGTTCTACCAGCAGGCCCCGGCAGACATGCGCCTGGTGCGCTTCTGCTTCGCCAAGAAAGAGGAGACGCTGCGCCAGGCGGCGGAGAAGCTATGCGCGATCTGAATCAACTGCCCGACCTGAAGCTGGCCCTGGTACAGACCACCCTGGCCTGGCACGACGCGCCAGCCAACCGCGCGCACTTCACCGCATTGCTGGAGCAGGCACGAGGCGCCGACCTGGTGATCCTGCCGGAGATGTTCACCACCGGCTTTTCCATGGACTCCTCGGCACTGGCCGAGGCGGAGGAGGGCGAGACCTACTCCTGGCTGCGCGAACAGGCCGCACGCCTGGATGCGGTAGTGACCGGCAGCGTGATCGTCCGCGCTGCAGACGGCAGCCATCGCAACCGCCTGCTCTGGGCGCGCCCGGATGGCGAGATCCTGCACTACGACAAGCGCCACCTGTTCCGCATGGCCGGTGAGCACAAGCATTACAGCGCCGGGGAAAACCAGGCGGTGTTCGAGTGCAAGGGTTGGCGGGTGCGCCCGCTGATCTGCTACGACCTGCGCTTCCCGGCCTGGAGCCGCGACGCCCAGGACACCGACCTGCTGCTGTACACGGCGAACTGGCCGGCGGCCCGCCGCCTGCACTGGAACCGCCTGCTGCCGGCCAGGGCCATCGAGAACCTGTGCTACGTCGCGGCGGTGAACCGCGTTGGTGAAGACGGCAAGGGCCACGCCTATTCCGGCGATAGCCAGGTGCTCGACTTCCAGGGCGACTACCTGCTGGAACCCGGCGCGGCCGACGGCGTATTCCACGTCAACCTCTCGGCGCAAGCGCTGGCTGCCTACCGCGAGCGCTTCCCGGCCTATCTCGACGCGGACCGTTTCGTCATCGAGCCCTGAGCGGGGTCGCGAGCAAGCTCGCTCCTGCAGGGATATCCCGCTTTTCGTAGGAGCGAGCTTGCCCGCGAACTGCCGTTTCAATAGGCGCTAGCCGCATCCAGCCTGTGGATATCCTCCAGGCTCAGTTTCAGCCGTGTCGCCGCGATCAGGTCCGGCAACTGGTCGAGGTTCGAGGCGCTGGCGATGGGGGCGGTAATGCTTGGGCGGGCCATCAGCCAGGCGAGGGATACCTGGGTCGGCGTGGCGTCGTATTCCTCGGCCACTTCGTCCAGGGCGGCCAGCAGGGTTACGCCGCGCTCGTTCAGGTAACCCTTGACCTTGTCGGCGCGGGCCGCGCTCTTGTCGAGGTCCTCGCGGCTGCGGTACTTGCCGCTGAGGAAGCCGCCGGCCAGGGCGTAGTAGCAGATCACGCCGATGCCCAGCTCCTGCACCACCGGTTCCAGGCGCGTCTCGTAGTCGGCGCGGTCGTAGAGGTTGTAGTTCGGCTGCAGAGAGTGGTAGCAGGGCGCGCCCAGCTGGTCGGCGATGGTCTTCGCTTCGCGCAGGCGGCGGGCGTCGTAGTTGGAGGCGCCTATCACCCGCACCTTGCCCTTCTGCGCCAGGTTGGCGAAGGCGTCCAGGGTTTCCTCGAGCGGGGTATGCGTATCGTCACAGTGGGCTTGGTAGAGGTCGATGTAGTCGGTCTGCAGGCGCTGCAGCGAGCGTTCGACAGCCTGTTCGATGTAGGCGGGGGCGAGGCCCTTGAAGCCGTTGCCCATGTCCATGCCGACCTTGGTGGCGAGGATCATGTCGTTGCGTTTGCCGGTTTTCTTCAGCCATTTGCCGATCAGGGTTTCCGACTCGCCGCCGGCATGGCCGGGCACCCAGCGCGAGTAGACGTCGGCGGTGTCGATGCAGGTCAACCCGGCTTCGTGCAGGGCGTCCAGCAGGCGGAAGGACGTGGCTTCGTCGGCGGTCCAGCCGAATACGTTGCCGCCGAACACCAGCGGTGGAATGGCCAGCCCGGAGCGGCCTAGTTCGCGAAGGTTCACCTGTCGTTCCTCCCTACTGCGTTGTGGTCGATCCAGCATAGACCTTCAGACATGGTTGACAGACCCATCCTACGCTGCGCACTATCGGGCCCTCATTCGCGCAACGGACTTCCCATGTCCCTCTCTCTCGACCACTCGCTTCCGCTCCCGGGCTCCTTCGCCCAGGTTTGCGCGTGCGTCGCCGTTGCCAAGAAATCGAAGAAACAGTCGCTCATTTGACCGGGGCGTGCTGTCCCGTCAGATGGGCTGACAGGACAAGCGCAAGGTCGAACACTTCCCCCGCATGATTCCCGCACCCTCCCTGACGGCGACCAGACGGTCAGCCACAAGGAGTTTTCGCATGTCGTCGTTTCGTGGAATCTGGGTAGCCCTGGTAACGCCGTTCCGGGCCGGGGAAATCGACTTCGCCGCATTGCAGGCGCTGGTCGGCAAGTTGCTGGAGGACGGCGTCGCCGGCTTCGTGGTCTGCGGCACCACCGGCGAGGCCGCAGCGCTGAGCCATGCCGAGCAGCTCGCCGTGCTCGACGCGGTGCTGCAATGGGTGCCGTCGCAGCGAGTGATCATGGGCCTGGCCGGCAACAACCTGCGCGAGCTGCTGGCCTTCCAGCAGGAGGTCCAGCAGCGTCCGCTTGCCGGCGTCCTGGTGCCTGCGCCTTACTACATTCGACCGTCGCAGCAGGGGCTGGAGGCTTTCTTCCGCCAGGTCGCCGATGCGTCCACGGTGCCCGTGGTGCTCTACGACATTCCCTATCGCACCGGCGTGCGCATCGAGCGTGAAACCCTGCGGCGCATCGTCCGGCATCCGCGCATTGCGGCGATCAAGGACTGCGGCGGCGATGCGGAAACCACCATGGCGCTGATCGCCGACGGCAATGTCGAGGTGCTTGCCGGCGAGGATGTGCAGATTTTCGGCAACCTCTGCCTGGGCGGCGCGGGGGCGATTTCCGCTTCGGCGCATGTGCGCGCCGACCTGTATGTACACATGCAGCGGCTGGTGGAAGAGGGCGATCTGCCGGGCGCACGGCGCACCTTCTATCGCCTGCTGCCGTGGATGCAGGCGGCCTTCGCCGAGCCCAATCCGGCGGCGGTCAAGGCGGCGCTGGCACTGCAGGGGCAGATCGATGACGAGCTGCGCGAGCCCATGCAGCGTTGCGCGCCGGCGACCCTGGAGCGCCTGCACGGGGTGCTGGCCACACTGGCCGATTGACGGGAAAGGCGCCGCCGCCATGGCTTTGGCCTATCATGGCGGCCTTCTCAAGCGGAGCACGACCATGACCGACCACACCCTCTACCTGCTCGACCAGCTCGAAATGGCCGACATGCTGCTGATCGACGGCCTGCACGCCTGGCAGTTCGAGCTCGACGAGGCGCTGCTCGACCGCGCCGAAGCCGCAGCCGATGCGGGCGAGCCCTTCGCCAGCGAAGAGGTGGTATTGCGCGTGGAGGTCGTCGACGGGCGCGATCGCCGTCAATGGCAGTTCACCTACAACGAGGTGATGGAAGCGCAGCATCAGGCCGAAGACGACAGTTGGATCCTGCTGCAGGGCGAGCAGGAGCACCGCTTGTGCTGCCTTGGGGCCCATTCGGCCAGCGGCGAGGATGACTGAGCAGTTTGAAGCAGGGCCGAGGGATCGTCCCGCAGGCGCTGCCTGATTTCGATCCTGCAAAAAAACAGCCCCGGACAGCGAACTGCCCGGGGCGAGGGGGACTGCGGTAGGACCGGGCTTACGCCGCCTTGGCGTGGCCCAGCGTCACCGCGCGGTTCAGCGCGCTGAACAGGGCGCGGAAGCTGGCGGTGGTGATGTTTTCGTCGATGCCGATGCCGTGCAGCGAGCGGCCGCCTTCGACGCGCAGCTCGATGTAGGCTGCGGCGCGCGCGGTGGTTCCGGCGCCGATGGCGTGCTCGTTGTAGTCCATGATCTCGACGTCGACCGGCAGCGCGGCGACCAGGGCTTCCAGGGTGCCTTTGCCCTTGCCGTGCCAGCGGTGTTGTTCACCCTTGTGCACCACGTCGATGTCGATGGCGCAGATGCCGTTTTCTTCCTGCAGGCGGTAGTTCTTCAGCGCGAAGGGCGTGACGACTTGCAGGTATTCGGCTTCCAGCAGGGCGTAGATCTGCTCGGCGGTCATCTCCAGGCCCAGGCGATCGGTCTCGTTCTGCACGACCTGGCTGAACTCGATCTGCATGCGGCGCGGCAGGCTGATGCCGTATTCCTGTTCGAGCAGGAAGGTGATGCCGCCCTTGCCGGACTGGCTGTTCACGCGGATCACCGCTTCGTAGCTGCGGCCGATGTCGGCCGGGTCGATCGGCAGGTACGGCACTTCCCACACGGCATCGTCCTTCTGCTGGGCGAAGCCCTTGCGGATGGCGTCCTGGTGCGAGCCGGAGAAGGCGGTGTGGACCAGGTCGCCGACGTACGGGTGACGCGGGTGCACCGGAATCTGGTTGCACTCTTCGACCACCTTGCGCACGGCGTCGATGTCGGAGAAGTCCAGCTGCGGGTCGATGCCCTGGGTGTACATGTTCAGCGCCATGGTCACCAGGCAGAGGTTGCCGGTGCGCTCGCCGTTGCCGAACAGGCAGCCTTCGACGCGGTCGGCGCCGGCCATCAGCGCCAGTTCCGAAGCGGCTACACCGGTGCCACGGTCATTGTGGGTGTGCAGGCTGAGCAGCACGCTGTCGCGCTTGTCGATGTGGCGGCCGAACCACTCGATCTGGTCGGCGTAGTTGTTCGGGGTGGCGCACTCGATGGTGGCGGGCAGGTTGAGGATCAGGCGGTTGGCCGGGGTCGGCTGGAACACGTCGATCACTGCGTTGCACACCTCGACGGCGAAGTCTGTCTCGGTCGAGCTGAAGACTTCCGGCGAGTACTCGAAGCCCCACTGGGTCTCAGGCGCGGCATCGGCCAGGCGCTTGATGGTCTTGCCGGCGGCCACGGCGATGGCTTTCACGCCGGCCTTGTCCTGGTTGAAGACGATCTTGCGGAAGCTCGGTGCGCAGGCGTTGTAGTAGTGGACGATGGCGCGCTTGGCGCCCTTCAGCGACTCGAAGGTGCGCTCGATGAGGTCGTCACGGGCCTGGGTCAGCACCTGGATGGTGACGTCGTCGGGGATGTGGCCGCCTTCGATCAGCTCGCGGACGAAGTCGAAGTCGGTCTGCGAGGCGGACGGGAAGCCCACTTCGATTTCCTTCAGGCCAACCTGTACCAGGCACTTGAAGAAACGCATCTTCTTCTCGGCGTCCATCGGCTCGATCAGCGACTGGTTGCCGTCACGCAGGTCGGTGGACAGCCAGATCGGCGCCTTGTCGATGACCTTGTCCGGCCAGGTACGGTCGGGCAGGGTGATCTGGGTGAACGGACGGTATTTCTTCGACGGGTCTTTGAGCATGGTCATGAGCGGATTCCTTGGACTTCCTGGCCAACCGGCCTGTGCGAGCGCGAGTAGATGAAGAGATGAAACGACGCGAAGGTTTCAGCCACGCAGTCGCGGACTGACCAGACGCAGGCAGGCGTGTTGGCGAAGCAGGATGAGGGTATGTGCAGTTTTCATAGCGCCCACCCTAGTGCTGTCGGATGTTCGTGGCAAGCATTGTCTAAAAATTGGCAGGAATCGTCTCTATTTTTGATTTGGCGCGATTTTATGTAATTCGATTCCGATTTGGTCGCAAGAAATTGCCCTAGGAAAACTCTGCTTTACTGCATTCTGCGGCTTCATGCCGCAGGGGCATTCGGCCATCAGCGAATTGCACCTCGCCATCGACCGGAGTAAAACGCCGCCTGGCTGCGACAACCAGCCCAAAGGACCCTTCGTGATCGACCGCAAACGACATTCCCACCGCTCCGGCATGGCCATCTGGCTGGCGTTCTTCGCCATGCTGATGATCCATCTCGGCCCGCTGGTGTCGCAGTCGATGCCGATGGACCACGTCATGCCGGCCATGGCCGGCATGGACGAGATGGCCTGCTCCGACGAGGCGCGCAGCGGTCACCATGAATCCGTCATGCCCAAGCCGGCGGCGGGCTTCATGGAGAAGTGCGGCTATTGCGGCCTGCTGATCCACAGCCCGGTGCTCGATGCGCCGCAGCTGTTCCTCCCCGCCGACCTGCCCGGCGCTGCGCCGGCACCCCAGGTCGTCATCGAACATCCGATTCCCGCCTCGCCGGTGTTCCCCGGCGCGCGTTCGCGCGCGCCACCGTCCATGACCGCCTGACCGACCGTCACTGCCACCGCCCGCTCGCCGCGCGCCGGAGCCCGTCTCCTGCGTGCGCGCTCGCCGTGCGCGTGGCCGGAAGAATCTCGTCATCGATCATGGAATGCACATGTCCAACTCCTTCCTGCGCGGGCGTGCTCGCCCCGCATACCTGCGCACCTTTTGCGCACTCGCCGCCCTTGGCGTCGTCCCCTTCGCCTCGGCGGCAGACAGCGATCCGCACGCCGACCACTCGATCATCGAGCTGGAGCCCGCGGTCATCACCGCTGTGCAGCAGAGCTCGCCGCTGACCATCGTCACCAACCCCAAGGAAGCGCGGCAGCCAGTGCCGGCCAGCGACGGCACCGACTACCTGAAGACCATCCCCGGCTTCTCCGCCATCAGAAATGGCGGCACCAATGGCGATCCGGTGCTGCGCGGGATGTTCGGCTCGCGCCTGAACCTGCGCACCAATGGCGGGCTGATGATCGGCGCTTGCCCGTTCCGCATGGACGCGCCCAGCTCCTACATCGCACCGGAAACCTTCGACAAGCTGACCGTGGTCAAGGGCCCGGAAACTGTCATATGGGGCCCCGGCGCCTCGGCTGGTACCGTGCGCTTCGACCGTGAGCCCGAGCATTTCGGCGAACTGGGCAGCCGCCTGAACGGCAGCGTCCTGGCTGGCTCCAACGGCCGCTTCGACAAAGTCATCGATGGTGCCGTTGGCGGTCCCCAGGGCTACCTGCGGGTGGTCGGCAACCAGGCCCAGGCCGACGACTACAAGGACGGCAACGGCGATACCGTGCCCTCTCGCTGGGACAAGTGGAACGGCGACGTCGCCGCCGGCTGGACCCCGGATGCCGACACCCTGGTCGAGCTGACCGCCGGCAAGGGTAACGGGAAGGCACGCTACGCCGGGCGCGGCATGGACGGCTCTCAGTTCAAGCGCGAGAGCCTCGGCCTGCGCTTCGAGAAGCGCAACATCAGCGAGGTGTTCCAGAAGCTGGAGGCGCAGGTCTACTACAACTACGCCGACCACATCATGGACAACTTCCGCCTGCGCACCCCCGACCCGAGCAGCATGATGCCCATGCCGATGGCCTCTGAAGTCGACCGGCGCACCGTCGGCGGCCGGGTGGCGGCGACCCTGGACTGGTCCGACTACCAGCTGGTCACCGGCGTCGATGCCCTGCGCAGCGAGCACCGCGAGCGCAACTCCAGCTTCGACATGATGAGCGACACCTTCACCGACACCGACGCCTTCCCATGGACGAAAGACGCGGTGATGCACGACTACGGCGCCTTCGCCGAGCTGACCTGGTACGCCGCCGAGCGCAGCCGGGTGATCGGTGGTGCGCGCCTCGACCGCGCGGACGCCAAGGACTACCGGCAGACCCTCGGCAGCATGTCGATGAGCATGCCCAACCCGACTGCCGGCGATACCCGCAGCGACACCCTGCCCAGCGCCTTCGCCCGCTACGAGCACGACCTGGCCGATTCGCCGACCACGCTGTACGCCGGCCTCGGTTACGTCGAGCGTTTCCCCGACTACTGGGAGCTGTTCTCGCCGAGCAACGGGCCGAGCGGTTCGGTCAACGCATTCGATGCGATCAAGCCGGAGAAGACCACCCAGCTGGACATCGGCGCGCAGTACGACGACGGCAAGCTGCAAGCCTGGGTATCGGCCTACGCCGGCGTGGTGCATGACTTCATCCTGTTCGACTACGACACCGACATGATGGGTATGAGCAGCACCCAGGCGCGCAACATCAACGCGCGGATCATGGGCGGCGAACTGGGCGCCAGCTATCGCCTGGACTCGAACTGGAAGACCGACACCACCCTGGCGTACGCCTGGGGCAAGAACACCACCGATGGTCGCGCCCTGCCGCAGATGCCGCCGCTGGAGGCGCGCCTGGGGCTGACCTACGAACGCGACCTGTGGAGCGTCGGCGGCCTGTGGCGCCTGGTGGCGGCGCAGAACCGCGTGGCCATCGGCGAGGGCAACGTGGTCGGCCAGGACTTCGACAAGACCGGCGGCTTCGGCGTGTTCTCGCTCAATGGCGCCTACAAGCTGAGCAAGAACTTCAAGGTCAGCACCGGCATCGACAACCTCTTCGACAAGGCCTACGCCGAGCACCTCAACCTGGCGGGCGACGCCGGTTTCGGCTTCCCCGGCGACAAGGCGATCAACGAACCGGGTCGCACCTACTGGACCAAAGTGGACTTCAGCTTCTAAGGCCCGCCGCGCCCGCTCCGGCGGGTGCGGTCTTGCGTGGAGACAACGACACATGAAAAAGACCGTGGATTTCTACAACCTGGCCTGGCGTTGGCATTTCTATGCGGGATTGTTCGTCGCGCCCTTCATGATCCTGCTGGCGTTCACCGGGATCATCTATCTGTTCAAGCCGCAGCTCGACGTTTTGATGTACCGCGATCTGCTCGAGGTGCAGCCAGCGGCACAGGTGCTAAGCGCCGACGAGCAACTGGCGCGGCTGCACCAGGCGTTGCCGCAGGCGGCGGTCAGCAAGTACCTGCCGCCGGCGACGGCCGAAAGCAGCGCGCAGTTCGTCGCCAGTCTTGACGGTCGCGAAACCAATCTGTTCGTGAACCCCTACAGCGGCGAGCTGCTCGGCAGCCAGGATGCCCACTACAACCTGCAGGCTATCGCCCGGGCGCTGCACGGTGAGTTGATGATCGGCACCGTCGGCGACCGCCTGATCGAACTGGCCGCCGGCTGGGGCATCGTCCTGGTGGTGTCGGGCGTCTACCTGTGGTGGCCGCGCGGGCGCGGCAAGCGTGGCGTGCTGGTCCCCAACCGCGAGCAGCGTGGGCGTGGCTGGTGGCGCGAGCTGCATGCGGTCACCGGCTTCTGGGGGGCGGCTTTGCTGCTGTTCATGCTGCTCTCGGGGATGACCTGGACCGGCTACTGGGGCGAGTCCTTCGCCGATGTCTGGAACCGCTTCCCGGCGGCGATGTGGAACGACGTGCCCAAGTCCGACGTGCAGGCACGTTCGCTCAACGAAGCGCACCGGCAGACCGTGCCCTGGGCCATGGAGAACACGCCGATGCCGGTTTCCGGCGCCCATGCCGAGCACGCCGGACATATGGCGGGTGGCTCGATGGCCGCGCCGCAGATTGGCTTGCAGCAGGTAGTCGACATCGCTCGC
The DNA here is from genome assembly GCF_000689415.1 of Pseudomonas knackmussii B13. NCBI lineage: Bacteria > Pseudomonadati > Pseudomonadota > Gammaproteobacteria > Pseudomonadales > Pseudomonadaceae > Pseudomonas > Pseudomonas knackmussii. Next base: position 1,112,625 of record NZ_HG322950.1, read on the forward strand.
GAGCGTGGGGTGACGCCGGGCTACAGCATCAGCCTGCCCAAAGGCGAGGAGGGCGTATTCACCGTTTCGGTGTTTGCCGACGACCCGCGCAACGACGCCACCCTGCATGTCGACCAGTACAGCGGCAAGGTCCTCGCCGACGTGCGCTGGAAGGACTACGGCCTCGTGGCACGCAGCGTCGAGACAGGCGTGATGCTGCACGAGGGCAAGATGTTCGGCCTGGCCAACCAGCTGCTGATGCTCGCCGTCTGCCTGATGATCCTGTTCAGCGCCGCCAGCGGCCTGTGGTTGTGGTGGCTGCGCAAGCCGGCCGGGCGCCTGGGCGTGCCTCCGCTGCCGCATGCCTTGCCGGTGTGGAAGGTTGGCCTGGGCATCGTGGTGCTGCTGGGCATTGCCTTCCCCCTGGTAGGCGCGTCGCTGCTGCTGGTCTGGGGCTTCGACTGGCTGGTGCTTTCGCGCCTGGCTAGTGGGCGCCAGGCCTTCGATTGAGTTGTGCGCCGGCGGCCCTGTCGCCGGCTTGAGTGGGGGCGCGGAGCGGCTATGCTGCCCGGGCCCTCGACGTTGCCGCCGGTCCTCTTGCCGGTCGGCCCATGAGACTGCTAGGAGTTTCCACCATGCGCAAAACCCTGCTGGCCTTCGCGGCCCTGCTGTCCTTCTCCGCTCCGCTTCTGGCCCACGAGTACAAGGCTGGCGACCTCGAGATCGAACATCCCTGGTCGCTGCTGCTGCCGGCCGTCTCGGCAAACGGCGCGGCCTATTTCGTCGTGCACAACCACGGCAAGTCCGCCGATCGCCTGGTCGGTGCCGACACCGAGCGCGCTGCCAGTGCCGAAGTGCACGAGCACGTGATGAAGGACGGCATGATGAAGATGCAAAAGGTCGAAGGCGTGGACATTCCCGCCGGCGGCACCCTGACCTTCGCACCCGGCCACTACCACCTGATGCTGTTCGGCCTGAAGAAGCCGCTGGCCGACGGAGAGCGTTTCCCGGTGACCCTGCATTTCCAGAAGGCCGGCGACGTGAAGGTCGAGGTCGAGGTCCAGAAGCAGGCACCGGGCGCTGCCGAGCATGACGACCACGATATGTCCGACATGCCGGGCATGAAGATGAACTGACTCGTCGATTTCGAGCGTCGCCGGGCGCTGTTCAGGGCTTGAAGGCGCCGATGAAGATCGCCGGGTCGACGCGGGCGTCGTTGAGGCTGACGTTCCAGTGCATGTGCGGCCCGGTGGCGCGGCCGGTGGCGCCGACGCGGCCGACCACGTCGCCGCGGGCGAGCTGCTGGCCCAGGCGCACGTCGATTTTCGACATGTGGCAGAACATGCTGATGAAGCCCTGGCCGTGGTCGACGAACACGGTGTTGCCGTTGAAGAAGTAGTTGCCGATCAGGATGACCTTGCCCGCGGCCGGCGTCTTGATCGGCGTGCCGGCGGGTACGGCGAAGTCCAGCCCGGAGTGCGGGTTGCGTTCTTCGCCATTGAAGAAGCGGCGCAGGCCGAAGGGGCTCGAAAGCGGGCCGTTTACTGGCTTGTCGAGCACCAGGTTGCTCGGCGTGCCAGGGCTGAAGCTGCGGTAGGCGGCGGTCTGTTCGGCCAGCTCGCGGTTGATCCGCGCCAGGTCCTCGGGCAGCGGATTGACCTGGCGGGTGTTCTTCAGGGTGATGCGCTGCTCACGGTAATGCTTGCTGCCAATCGTGAAGGGTAGGGCGCGCGCCTGACCGGCTTGCTGCACCTGAACCTGCTGCTGGCCCGGCTTGGTCGTCAGCGGGATGCCGACGATGGCGATCCAGTCACGCCCCTCTTCCTTTACCACCAACACAGGCTTGCCCTGGTAGCGCGCGGTCGGCGCCGGGCCTTCGTTACCCAACTGAATCACGGCCACGCCGCCGGGCACCGGTTTGTTCAGGGTGCGGCTGATGAAGCCTTCGGCATGGACGGGCAGGGCGAGGAGGGTGGCGGCGAGGAGGCAGAAGGCGCGGAGCATGGGGTTGTCCGTATTGGATGAGCGGGTGAGTGAAGAGACCTGCGCGTGCTCTTGTAGGAGCGGACCTTGTCCGCGATTCGCGGATGAGATCCGCTCCTACGGTCGCAGGTTGTGCAGTTGCTGGCGCCACAGTTGCTCCAGCGATGGAACCTGCGCCGGGCCGTAGATCGCCGCTGGCGCGCCGGTGTGCCAGGCCCACAGCTGGTCGCCGTAGTCGTAGTGCCACCATTCGCTGGACAGGTTGCTGAAGCCGACTTCGCGCATGACGTTGAACAACAGCCGGCGGCGGTCGCGGATGGCGCGGCCGTGGCCGTCGGTGGCGTCTTCGTAATGCCGGGTGTAGGAGCGCGGGGTCGCTTCGTCGAACAGGCTGCCCATATCGAGCCAGCGGCCGTCTTGATCGCAGAGGCTGATGTCCACGGCGCCGCCGGTCAGGTGCGGGCTCGGCGCTTCGGCGCGGGTGCTCGGCGGGGCGACGAACTCGCGGGTGCGACGGGTCAGCTCGGCCGGATCGGCGTTCGGTTCGTGCTGGCGGAGGATGTCGTAGAGGGTGTCGTAGAGATGCTGCTGGACGGCGAAGGGCCGCCAGGCATCCAGCACCACCAGGCGCAGGCCGTCGGGCAGCAGCTTCGCCGCCTGCAGCAGGCGCGCGAACACGCCGGCGCGGGCGTGGCATTCGGGCAGCGCATTGGGGATGCCCAGGCGATGGTAGGCCGGCCAGACCAGGAAGCCCTGGCTGGTGCCCAGCGCTTCCATGGGCTCGCCGCATTCGACGATGGGCATGCGGAAGGCCGTGGCCCAATCGGGCTCCGGCGCTTCGGGGATGGCGGCGAGCAGGTCGGTCACGGCATTCAGTCCAGCAGGGAGAGGGTGACGGGCGTCTGGTGATTGTCCTCCACCCGCACGTCCAGCTCGCCCTCGCCAAGCTTCGCCTTCAGGCGCTGGCCGGGCTGGGCCTGGGCGGCGCGGCGCACGGCCTGGCCGCGTTCGTCGAGGAGGATGCTGTAGCCGCGGCCGAGGGTGGCCAGCGGGCTGACGATGTGCAGGTTCTGCGCCAGGCCGTCGAGACGCTGGCGGCGCTCGCGAAGGATCGCCCGGGTCGCATGGGGTAGTCGCGCGGCCAGGCTGTCGAGTTTCTGCCGCAGCAGCGCCAGGGCGCGGCCGGGGTGATGGGCCTGCAGGCGGGTCTGCAGGCGGGCCAGGCGTTCGTTGCGGACTTGCAGCTGGCGCTCGAAGGCACGGCGCAGGCGCATGTCCAGGTCGTCGAGGCGCTGGGCCTGCTGGCGCAGGCGCTCGCCGGGGTGGCGCAGGCGCCGGGCGGTGCCTTCCAGGCGCAGGCGCTCGCGGGTCAGGCGGTCCTGGATACGCAGGATCAAGCGGCGGCGCAGGCTGTCGAGGCGCTGTTGCAAGTCACCGGTGTGCGGGGCCAGCAGTTCGGCGGCGGCGGAGGGCGTGGGCGCGCGGACGTCGGCGACGAAGTCGGCGATGGAAACGTCCGTCTCATGGCCGACCGCACTGACCACCGGCGTGGCGCAGGCGGCGATGGCGCGAGCCACGGCTTCTTCGTTGAAGCACCAGAGGTCCTCCAGCGAGCCGCCGCCCCGGGCCAGGATGATGGCGTCGAAGCCCTTGGCGTCGGCCAGTTGCAGGGCACGGACGATTTGCAGCGTGGCTTCGCGACCCTGAACGGCAGTAGGTACGAGGGTCAGCTCGACCTGCGGCGCGCGGCGGCGGAAGACGCTGATGATGTCGCGGATCACTGCGCCGGTGGGCGAGCTGACGATACCGATGCGTTGCGGGTGAGCCGGCAGCGGCCGTTTGCGCTCGGGGGAGAACAGCCCCTCGGCGGCCAGCTTCTCTTTAAGTGCCTCGAAGGCCAGGCGCAGGGCGCCGTCACCGGCGGGCTCGACGGCATCGGCGATCAGTTGGTAGTCGCCACGTCCTTCGAACAGCGAGACCTTGCCGCGCACCTTAACGGCCAGGCCGTCGCGCAGCGCCTGGCGCACGCGCAGGGCGTTCTGCCGGAACAGCGCGCAGCGCACCTGGGCGTTGCTGTCCTTCAAGGTGAAATAGAGGTGGCCGGAAGCCGGGCGGGCGAGGTTGGAGATCTCGCCTTCGACCCACACCTGCGGGAACACGTCCTCCAGGAGCTGGCGGGCGCGCTGGTTGAGCTGGCTGACGGTCAGCACCTCACGGTCGAGGCCGAGCCGTTGGAAAGGGTCTTTGAACATGGCGCTGGATGATAAGCCCGGGCGTTGTCGAGGGCCAGCACGCAACCCGCCATTCCAGCGGTCGGGCGCGTTGAGCCCGAGCGTCAAACTGGGATATAATGCCGCGCTTCCATTTTCCCGCGTGGGAGCCCCCGCCATGCTGCGCATCAGTCAAGAAGCCCTGACGTTCGACGACGTCCTCCTGATCCCCGGATATTCCGAAGTTCTGCCCAAGGACGTGAGCCTGAAGACCCGTCTGACTCGCGGCATCGAACTGAACATTCCGCTGGTCTCCGCCGCCATGGATACCGTGACCGAATCCCGCCTGGCCATCGCCATGGCGCAGGAAGGCGGCATCGGCATCATCCACAAGAACATGAGCATCGAGCAGCAGGCTGCCGAAGTCCGCAAGGTCAAGAAGCACGAGACCGCCATCGTTCGCGACCCGGTCACCGTGACCCCCTCGACCAAGATCATCGAGCTGCTGCAGATCGCCCGCGAATACGGCTTCTCCGGCTTCCCGGTGGTGGAAGAGGGCGAGCTGGTCGGCATCGTCACCGGCCGCGACCTGCGCGTTAAGCCGAACGTCGGCGACAGCGTCTCCGCGATCATGACTCCCAAGGAAAAGCTGGTCACCGCCCGCGAAGGCACCGCGCTGGAAGAAATCAAGGCCGCGCTCTACGAGAACCGCATCGAGAAGATGCTGATCGTCGACGACAAATTCCGCCTCACTGGCCTGGTGACCTTCCGTGACATCGAGAAGGCCAAGACTTACCCGCTGGCGTCCAAGGACGACCTGGGTCGCCTGCGTGTCGGCGCAGCCGTCGGCACCGGCGCCGACACCGGCGAGCGCGTAGCCGCACTGGTTGCCGCTGGCGTCGACGTGGTTGTCGTCGACACCGCCCACGGCCACTCCAAGGGTGTCATCGACCGCGTTCGCTGGGTGAAGGAAAACTTCCCGCAGGTGCAGGTCATCGGCGGCAACATCGCTACCGGCGAAGCCGCCAAGGCGCTGGCCGAAGCGGGCGCTGACGCCGTGAAGGTCGGTATCGGCCCGGGCTCCATCTGCACCACCCGTATCGTCGCTGGCGTGGGCGTACCGCAGATTTCCGCCATCGCCAACGTCGCTGCTGCGCTCGAAGGCACCGGCGTTCCGCTGATCGCCGACGGCGGCATCCGCTTCTCCGGCGACCTGGCCAAGGCCATGGTGGCTGGCGCCTACTGCGTGATGATGGGCTCCATGTTCGCCGGTACCGAAGAAGCGCCGGGCGAAATCGAGCTGTTCCAGGGCCGCTCCTACAAGTCCTACCGTGGTATGGGCTCCCTGGGCGCCATGGCCGGTTCGACCGGTTCCTCCGACCGCTACTTCCAGGATGCCTCCGCCGGCGCCGAGAAGCTGGTGCCCGAAGGCATCGAAGGTCGCGTGCCGTACAAGGGCCAGCTGACCGCCATCGTTCACCAGCTGATGGGTGGCCTGCGCGCCGCCATGGGCTACACCGGCAGCGCCGACATCCAGGACATGCGCACCAAGCCGCAGTTCGTGCGGATCACCGGCGCCGGCATGGCCGAGTCCCATGTGCACGACGTGCAGATCACCAAGGAAGCCCCGAACTACCGAGTAGGTTGAGGGTTTCGGTAATGAGTTCGACACGGGGCTGCTTGATACAGCCCCGTGTCGTTTGAGAATTCCGCTACGAGAGACGGCCATGGCCCAAGACATTCACGCTCACCGGATCCTGATCCTGGACTTCGGCTCCCAGTACACCCAGCTGATCGCCCGCCGCGTTCGCGAGATCGGCGTGTACTGCGAAATCCACCCGTTCGACATGAGCAACGACGACATCCGCGCCTTCGCCCCGCGCGGCATCATCCTGGCCGGCGGCCCGGAGTCGGTGCACGAGCAGGACAGCCCGCGCGCGCCGCAGGCCGTGTTCGACCTGAATGTGCCGCTGTTCGGCATCTGCTACGGCATGCAGACCATGGCCGAGCAGCTGGGCGGCAAGGTGCAGGGTTCGGACCTGCGCGAGTTCGGCTACGCCCGCGTCGACGTAGTCGGCAAGGCACGCCTGCTCGACGGCATCGAGGATCACGTGGATGACGACGGCGTGCTCGGCCTCGACGTGTGGATGAGCCACGGCGACAAGGTCACCTCGATGCCGGCCGGCTTCCATATCCTGGCCAGCACCCCGAGCTGCCCGATCGCCGCCATGGCTGACGACAGCCGCGCCTACTACGGCGTGCAGTTCCACCCGGAAGTGACCCACACCAAGCAGGGCGGCCGCATCCTCTCGCGCTTCATCCTGGAAATCTGCGGCTGCGAAGCCCTGTGGACCCCGTCGAACATCGTCAACGATGCCATCGCCACTGTCCGCGCCCAGGTCGGTACTTCCAAGGTGCTGCTGGGCCTGTCCGGCGGCGTCGACTCCTCGGTGGTCGCGGCCCTGCTGCACAAGGCCATCGGCGACCAGCTGACCTGCGTGTTCGTCGACAACGGCCTGCTGCGCCTGCACGAAGGCGACCAGGTGATGGCCATGTTCGCCGAGAACATGGGCGTCAAGGTGATCCGCGCCAATGCCGAAGAGAAGTTCCTCGGCCGCCTGGCCGGCGTCGCCGACCCGGAGCAGAAGCGCAAGATCATCGGCAAGACCTTCATCGAGGTCTTCGACGAGGAAGCCACCAAGCTGCAGGACGTGAAGTTCCTCGCCCAGGGCACCATCTACCCGGACGTGATCGAGTCGGCGGGCGCCAAGACCGGCAAGGCCCACGTGATCAAGTCGCACCACAACGTCGGCGGCCTGCCCGAAGACATGCAGTTCGAACTGGTCGAGCCGCTGCGCGAGCTGTTCAAGGACGAAGTCCGCAAGATCGGCCTGGAGCTGGGCCTGCCCTACGACATGGTCTACCGCCACCCGTTCCCGGGCCCGGGCCTGGGCGTGCGCATCCTCGGCGAAGTGAAGAAGGAATACGCCGACCTGCTGCGTCGCGCGGACCACATCTTCATCGAAGAACTGCGCAACTTCGACTGGTACCACAAGACCAGCCAGGCCTTCGTGGTCTTCCAACCGGTGAAATCGGTCGGCGTGGTCGGTGACGGCCGTCGCTACGCCTGGGTCGTGGCCCTGCGCGCAGTGGAGACCATCGACTTCATGACCGCACGCTGGGCGCACCTGCCCTACGAGCTGCTGGAGAAGGTCAGCAACCGCATCATCAACGAGATCGAAGGCATCTCCCGCGTTACCTACGACGTGTCGAGCAAACCGCCGGCGACCATCGAGTGGGAATGATGGGGCCGCGTTAGCGGACCTCTCGACGACAAGGGCAGCTTTGGCTGCCCTTGTCGCATCTGGTGCCGATCGGCTGCGGCATTCCGTGGCTCGCCTTGCGTGGATGAAAATGAGAAAATCTATCATTTCCATGCAGTGGCTTTTTCCGGGGGATTACATGGGCTTTACCCGCAGACAAGTTCTTGGCGGCATCGCCGGCCTCGCCGTGGTCGGCCTCGGCGCCGGTGGCGCGCGCATCTGGCTGGCGCGCCCGCAAGTGGCCGCCGAGCACGACTACGAGCTGATCGCTGCTCCCATGGACCTGGAACTGGTGCCCGGCCACCAGACGCCGGCGCTGGTCTACGGCCACCGCTTCCCCGGCTTCGAGATCCGCGGTCGCCAGGGCGACTGGCTGCGCGTGCGCTTCACCAACAAGCTGGATCAGCCGACCACCATCCACTGGCACGGCATCCGCCTGCCGATCGAGATGGACGGCGTGCCCTACATCTCGCAGCCGCCGATCCCGCCGGGGCAGAGCTTCATCTACCAGTTCAAGACCCCGGACGCCGGCAGCTACTGGTATCACCCGCACCTGATGAGCAGCGAGCAGCTCGGCCGTGGCCTGGTCGGCCCGCTGATCATCGACGAGCGCGAGCCGAGCGGCTTCACCCAGGAAAAGATCCTCTGCCTGAAGACCTGGCACGTGGACGAGCAGGGCGCGTTCACCGCCTTCAGCGTCCCGCGCGAAGCCGCCCGCGAAGGCACCCGCGGCAGCCTGTCGACCATCAATGGCGTGGCCACGCCGGTAATCGAGCTGCCGGCCGGGCAGGTCACCCGCGTGCGCCTGCTGAACCTCGACAACACCGTGACCTACCGCCTGAACCTGCCGGGTTGCGAGGCGAAGATCTACGCCATCGACGGCCACCCGGTCGAGCCGCGTGACTTCGTCGACCAGTACTGGATCGGCCCGGGGATGCGCCTGGAGCTGGCGATCCGTGGTCCGGCGGCTGGCCAGGAACTGTCGATGCGCGATGGCGTGGTGCGCCTGGCGACCATCCGTGGCGTCGAGCCGACCAAGGCCGGTTCCGCCGACTGGCCGGCCGCGCTGCCGGCCAACCCGGTAAGCGAGCCGGACCTGGAGAAGGCCGAGACCATCAACTTCAAGTTCGAGTGGGTCGGCGCCATGACCGATTATTCGCAGGGCCAGCAGGCCCCGTCGCTGTGGCAGATCAACGGCGTAGCCTGGCAGGGCGGCGAAGAGCACAAGCACAGCGGCCCGCCGCTGGCTAAGCTGGAGCTCGGCAAGAGCTACATCTTCACCCTGCGCAACATGACCCAGTACCAGCACCCGATCCACCTGCACGGCATGACCTTCAAGGTGCTGGACTCCAACCGGCGCAAGATCATCCCGTACTACAGCGACACTTACCTGCTGGGTAAGAACGAAACCGCCCGCGTGGCGCTGGTGGCGGATAACCCGGGGCTGTGGATGTTCCACTGCCACGTCATCGATCACATGGAGACCGGCCTGATGGGCACCATCGCCGTGGGAGACGCCTGGTGCGGCTGACCAACAGCAAGGGCCACCCGACGGTGAAGGGATTGGTCCCGGTGATCGATCGCAGTCGCGACCGCGAGTTCATGCGCGAGGCCATGCGCCTGGCGGAGCAGGGCGCGGCGCTGGGCGAGGTGCCGGTGGGCGCGGTGCTGGTGCTGGACGGGCAGATCATCGGCCGCGGCTTCAACCAGCCGATCACCGCGCACGACCCGAGCGCCCACGCCGAGATGGTGGCTATCCGCGAGGCGTCCACGGCGGCCGGCAACTACCGGCTTCCCGGCAGTACGCTCTACGTGACCCTGGAGCCGTGCAGCATGTGCGCGGGCCTGCTGGTGCACGCGCGCATCCAGCGCCTGGTCTACGCGGCCACCGAGCCCAAGTCGGGAGTGGTGATCAGTCGCGGCGCGTTCTTCGCTCAGGACTTCCTCAACCACAAGGTTCTGGTGGAAGGTGGCGTGCTGGCGGAGGAATGCAGTGCGATGCTCTCGGCCTTCTTCAAGGCGCGGCGCAAGGGCTGAACGCTCGGTGTCTTCTGGCTCCCCGGAAGCAGCGTAGGAGCGGATCTCATCCGCGAAAATCCCCGCGCCGATCTCTCCCTGTAGGGGCGCGCCATGCGCGCGAATCGCGGACAAGGTCCGCTCCTACGGAAAGTCATGATTGTCCGTTTGATCCGTACGAAGCGCGTCAGAGCTTCTCGTCCGGATTCTCGTTCGGCCGGGTCTTGTTCACCCCCGGCAGGTGCAGGCCGCTCTCGGCGAGCTGGCCGCCTTCCATCTGCGGCTGGGTCACCCAGGTCAGGATGTCGTAGTAGCGGCGGATGTTCTGCACGAAGTGCACGGTTTCGCCGCCGCGCGCATAGCCGTAGCGGGTCTTGCGGTACCACTGCTTCTGTCCCAGGCGCGGCAGCATCTTCTTTACATCCAGCCACTTGTCCGGGTTCAGGCCTTCCTGCTGGGCCAGCTTGCGCGCGTCGTCCAGGTGCGCACCGCCGATGTTGTAGGCGGCGAGGGCGAACCAGGTGCGGTCCGGTTCCTTGATGCTATCCGGCAGCTCGTCGCGAATCTGGTCGAAATACTTGCCGCCGCCCTGGATGCTCTGTTTCGGGTCGAGACGGTTGGACACACCCATGGCCTGCGCGGTGCGGTTGGTCAGCATCATCAGGCCGCGCACGCCGGTCTTGGAGGTGGCGTCGGGCTGCCACATGGACTCCTGGTAGCCGATGGCGGCGAGCAGGCGCCAGTCCATCTGCAGGCTCTGGGCGATCTGCCGGAACGGTTGTTCGTAGCGCGGCAGGCGCTGCTGCAGGTGCTGGGCGAAGGTATAGGCGCCGACGTAACCGAGCACGTCGACGTGGCCGTAGTAGCGATCCTTCAGATGCTGCAGGGTGCCGTCCTGCTTGGCCTGGTCGAGGAACTTGTTGACCTCGTCGTACAGGCTGCTGTCGTCGCCGCTTGGCAGTGCCCAGGCCAGGCCGCGGGTGTCGCCGAGGTCGAAGGCGACGCGGATGTTGGGGAAGTAGACCTGGTTCATCGCCAGCTCGTTGGAGTCGACCAGGGTCAGGTCGATGTCGCCGGAGTCCACCTGGCCGAGCAGGTCGACGATCTCGTCGGCGTCGGACTCCTTGTAGTCCAGCTTCGGGTAGCGCTTCTTCAGTTCGGCGAGTTGCGCGGCGTGGCTGCTGCCCTTGAGCACGACGATGCGCTTGCCGACGAGGTCTTCCGGGCGGGTCGGGCGCGGCGCGCCATTGCGGTAGATGACCTGCGGGGTGACGTCGAGGTAGGCGTGCGAGAAACGCACTTGCCCGGCGTACTCGCCACCCGGTGTCAGGCCGGCGGCAGCCAGGTCGGAACCGCCGGCCTTGCCGAGCTTGGCGTAGAGGTCTTCGAGGTTGTCGGCGGTCTGGATTTCCAGCTTCACGCCCAGGCGATCGGCGAAGCGCTTGGCCAGCTCGTATTCGAAGCCGGTCTCGCCATTGCGATCCTGGAAGTAGGTGGCAGGGCTGTTGCGGGTGATCACGCGCAGCACACCGTCCTTCTGCACCTTCTCCAGGACCGTAGGCGTTTTCGCCTCGCTACAGCCGGAGAGCAGCAGAAAGATAAAGGTCGCCAGGATCCATACGGCGGAGCGCGCGCGGGACACGTTGTGGGCAAACATCGACGCAGTATACGACAAGGTTACCCGGCCCAATATCTGGACAGTCCGGGGCATCTCTGCTAGCCGTCGGCTTCCCGGCGCACGCGGATTCGCGCAGTGCGCCACCGACGGGGCTCTGGCGCGCGCCCGGGCGCCATCCTCGAAGCCCTTCGAAGATCGCTGGCGGTCGCTGCACAAGAAATGGCCGAAAGGGGGTGTGATCAGCCGAGCTGCGGGTGCCGCCGGCCCTCGCTTTACGGTAGAATGCACGGCCTCTGCGGGCCGGCCCTCCCGGCTCTGCGATTTCCCCTGTCTCCAGAGGCTGTTCCGACAATGCTGATCCTGCGCGGTGCTCCCGCCCTTTCCGCTTTCCGCCACGGCAAACTGCTCGACCTGCTGACCCAGCATGTGCCCGCCGTAACCGGGCTGTATGCCGAGTTTGCGCACTTCGCCGAGGTCACCGGAGCCCTCAACGCCGAGGAAGAACAGGTCCTCGCACGCCTGCTGAAATATGGCCCGAGCGTACCCGTGCAGGAGCCCGCAGGTCGTCTGTTCCTGGTCGTACCGCGCTTCGGCACCATCTCGCCGTGGTCGAGCAAGGCATCGGACATCGCCCGCAACTGCGGCCTGGCCAAGATCGAGCGCATCGAGCGCGGCATCGCCTTCTACGTCAGCGGTGAGCTGAGCGAAGCCGACGCGCAACTGGTCGCTGCCCGCCTGCACGACCGCATGACCCAGCTGGTGCTGGCGCAACTGGAAGAGGCCGCCGGCCTGTTCAGCCATGCCCAGCCCAAGCCGCTGACCGCCGTCGACATCCTCGGCGGTGGCCGCGCAGCCCTGGAAAAGGCCAACGTCGAACTGGGCCTGGCCCTGGCCGAAGACGAGATCGACTACCTGGTGAAGAGCTTCGTCGAGATGGGCCGCAACCCGCACGACGTCGAGCTGATGATGTTCGCCCAGGCCAACTCCGAGCACTGCCGCCACAAGATCTTCAACGCCAGTTGGGACATCGACGGCCAGGCTCAGGAAAAGAGCCTGTTCGGCATGATCAAGAACACCTATGAAATGCACCGCGAAGGCGTGCTGTCCGCCTACAAGGACAACGCCGCGGTCATGACCGGCTCGGTCGCCGGACGCTTCTACCCCGATCCGCAGACCCGTCAGTACGCCGCCAGCCAAGAGCCGGTGCACATCCTGATGAAGGTCGAGACGCACAACCACCCGACCGCCATCGCCCCGTTCCCCGGCGCCTCCACTGGCTCCGGCGGCGAGATTCGCGACGAAGGCGCGACCGGTCGCGGCGCCAAGCCCAAGGCTGGCCTGGTCGGCTTCACCGTTTCCAACCTGAACATCCCCGGTTTCGAGCAGCCCTGGGAAGTGCCTTACGGCAAGCCCGAGCGCATCGTCACCCCGCTGGACATCATGATCGAAGGCCCGCTGGGCGGCGCCGCGTTCAACAACGAGTTCGGCCGTCCCAACCTGACCGGTTACTTCCGTACCTTCGAGCAGGCCATCGCCACCCCGCGCGGCGAGGAAGTCCGTGGCTACCACAAGCCGATCATGATCGCCGGCGGCCTGGGCAACATCCGTGAAGACCACGTGCAGAAGGGCGAGATCTCGGTCGGCGCCAAGCTGATCGTGCTCGGTGGCCCGGCCATGCTGATCGGCCTGGGCGGCGGTGCGGCCTCCTCCATGGCCACCGGCGCTTCCGCTGCCGACCTGGACTTCGCCTCGGTGCAGCGCGAGAACCCGGAAATGGAACGCCGCTGTCAGGAGGTCATCGACCGCTGCTGGCAGATGGGCGACAACAACCCGATCAAGTTCATCCACGACGTCGGCGCCGGCGGCATCTCCAACGCCCTGCCGGAACTGATCAACGACGGTGGCCGCGGTGGCCGCTTCGAGCTGCGCGCGGTGCCCAACGACGAGCCGGGCATGAGCCCGCTGGAGATCTGGTGCAACGAGTCCCAGGAGCGCTACGTGCTCTCCGTGGACGCCGCCGACTTCGAGGCCTTCAAAGCCATCTGCGAGCGTGAGCGCTGCCCGTTCGCCGTGGTCGGCGAAGCCATCGCCGAGCCGCACCTGACCGTCGCCGACAGCCACTTCGGCAACAAGCCGGTGGACATGCCGCTCGACGTGCTGCTCGGCAAGCCGCCGCGCATGCACCGTTCGGTCGCCCGTGAAGCCGAAATCGGCGACGACTTCGACGCCTCCGCGCTGAACATCGGCGAAGCCACCGAGCGCGTGCTGCGTCACCCGGCCGTGGCCAGCAAGAACTTCCTGATCACCATCGGCGACCGCACCATCACCGGCCTGGTCAACCGCGACCAGATGGTTGGCCCCTGGCAGGTACCGGTGGCCGACTGCGCCGTCACCGCGACCAGCTTCGATGTCTACACCGGTGAAGCCATGGCCATGGGCGAGCGCACTCCGCTGGCCCTGCTCGATGCCCCGGCCTCCGGCCGCATGGCGATCGGCGAGACCATCACCAACCTGGCCGCCGCGCGCATCGAGAAGATCTCCGACATCAAGCTGTCGGCCAACTGGATGGCCGCTGCCGGCCACCCGGGCGAGGACGCGCGCCTGTACGACACGGTCAAGGCCGTTGGCATGGAACTGTGCCCGCAGCTGGGCATCACCATCCCGGTGGGCAAGGACTCCATGTCCATGAAGACCCGCTGGCAGGATGGCAACCAAGAGAAGAGCGTGACCTCGCCGCTGTCGCTGATCATCTCCGGCTTCGCCCCGGTGACCGACGTGCGCCAGTCGCTGACTCCGCAGCTGCGCCTGGACAAGGGTGACAGCGACCTGATCCTGATCGACCTCGGCCGCGGCAAGAACCGCCTGGGCGGTTCGATCCTGGCGCAGACCTACGGCAAGCTCGGCCAGCAGGTTCCCGACGTCGACGACGCCGAAGACCTCAAGGCCTTCTTCGCCGTGATCCAGGGCCTGAACGCCGACGGCCACCTGCTGGCCTACCACGACCGTTCCGACGGTGGCCTGCTGGCCGCCGCGCTGGAAATGGCCTTTGCCGGCCACTGCGGCCTGGCCCTGCGTCTCGACGCGCTGGCCGCCAGCCGCGAGGAACTGGCTGCCGCACTGTTCAGCGAAGAGCTGGGCGCAGTCATCCAGGTTCGCGAAGACGCAACGCCGGAAGTGCTGGCGCAGTTCAGTGCCGCCGGCCTGGGCGATTGCGTGGCCGTGATCGGCCAGCCGGTCGCCGGCGACGCCATCGACCTGAGCTTCAACGGCGAAGCTGTCTACAGCGCCGAGCGCCGCGTGCTGCACCGTGTCTGGAGCGAAACCAGCTACCAGATCCAGCGCCTGCGCGACAACGCCGACTGCGCCGACCAGGAGTTCGACGGCCTGCTGCAGGAAGACAACCCCGGTCTGTCGGCCAAGCTCAGCTACGACGTCAACGAAGACATCGCCGCGCCCTACATCAAGAAAGGCGTGCGCCCGCAAGTGGCGATCCTCCGTGAGCAGGGCGTCAACGGCCAGGTGGAAATGGCGGCGGCATTCGACCGCGCCGGCTTCGCCGCGGTGGACGTGCACATGAGCGACATCCTCGCCGGTCGCGTCAGCCTGGAAGACTTCAAGGGCCTCGTGGCTTGCGGCGGCTTCTCCTACGGCGACGTACTGGGCGCCGGTGAGGGCTGGGCCAAGTCGATCCTGTTCAACGCCCGTGCCCGCGATGGCTTCCAGGCCTTCTTCGAGCGCAAGGACAGCTTCGCCCTCGGCGTGTGCAACGGTTGCCAGATGATGTCCAACCTGCACGAACTGATCCCCGGCACCGAGTTCTGGCCGCACTTCGTGCGCAACCGCTCCGAGCAGTTCGAAGCGCGCGTGGCGATGGTCCAGGTGCAGGAGTCGCAGTCGATCTTCCTGCAGGGCATGGCCGGTTCGCGTATGCCGATCGCCATCGCCCACGGCGAGGGCCATGCGGAGTTCGAGAGCGAGGAAGCCCTGCTTGAGTCGGACCTGTCCGGCTGCGTGGCGCTGCGCTTCGTCGACAACTTCGGCAAGGTCACCGAGAGCTACCCGGCCAACCCCAACGGTTCGCCGCGTGGCATCACCGGCCTGACCAGCCGCGACGGCCGCGTGACCATCATGATGCCGCACCCGGAGCGTGTATTCCGCGCCGTGCAGAACTCCTGGCGCCCGGACGAGTGGCAGGAAGACGCCGGCTGGATGCGTATGTTCCGCAATGCGCGTGTCTGGGTGGGCTAAGGCCGCACCTGAAAGAGGAAAAGGGGAAGGCTCATGCCTTCCCCTTTTTCGTTCTGCCGCCGGTTGATCGAGGAAAGGAATGCCTGTGGATATCCTCCCTGAAGTCCGCCGCGTCGAACCCGGCCAGCCGCAGCGCCTTTGCCAATGCGGACGCTCATCGACGCTGCCGGACTGCCCGGCCGACTGCCGCGATGCACTGGAGCTGAGCGTGCCGCGCGAACGCCTGCTGCTGCTCTGCCGCTGCGGTCGCTCCGCCAGCCTGCCGTATTGCGACGGCAGTCATGCGCCACCCGCCAAAGGTTGGGCTGCCCGCTGGCGTCGCTTTATCGGAGAGTGAATTCGCCTGAATCGGCTGTCCGTCACATTTCTCGCAGCGCCACTCTGGCATTCAGAACGTGAAGACATTCGCGCTGTCGAAATTTTCTGTATGTGACCCGTGGGTCTGTAGAGGCAATGTGCCATTACCTGTGGCAGCATTCGCACTCGACTCCCAACCCGGTTCAGTCTTCCGACTCGGAGCGTCCGATGTACAAATTGTGTTTCTACGTTCCCGAAACTCACCTGGAGACGGTGAAGAAGGCGGTGTTCGCCGCAGGTGCAGGACGCATCGGTGCTTATGACAGTTGTTGCTGGCAAGCCTTGGGCCAAGGCCAGTTCCGCCCGCTGCAGGGCAGCAATCCGTTCCTTGGCCAGGCCGGCCAGGTCGAGCGAGTGGCCGAATGGAAGGTCGAGATGGTGGTGGCCGACGAGCTGATCCACGACTCGGTCAAGGCGCTGAAGGCGGCGCATCCCTACGAGACGCCAGCTTTCGAGGTCTGGCGACTGTCAGACATGGTGTTTTGAATCGCTACCCATGAAAAAGGCGCCCTCGGGCGCCTTTTTCGTTGCCGCACCCTCAGGGGCGGATTTCGATCAGCGTGCCGTCCTTCACCAGGCCCCAGAGCTCGCGGATGTCGTCGTTGGTCATGGCGATGCAGCCATTGGTCCAATCCAGCGTGGAGAAGTACCACTCCGGGTATTCGTCGCTCAGCGGCGTGCCGTGGATCATGATCATGCCGCCGGGTGCCAGGCCCTTCTCGCGGGCGCGAGCGACGTCACGGGCGTTGGGGTAGGAGATGTGGATCGACAGGTTGAACTTGTCGCTGGTCTTGCGCCAGTCGATCCAGTAGAAGCCTTCCGGCGTGCGGTTGTCGCCCTCGGCCAGCTTGGGGCCGCGCGGGCTCTTGCCCAGGGAGATGCGATAGCTCTTGAGGATCTTGCCGTTGCTCAGCAGGTGCAGCTTGTGCTCGGACTTTAGGACCAGGACCTTGTCGATCGGGCCTTGCAGCGTCGGCGTCGCATTCGCCTGCGTGAAGGTGGCAAAGGTCAGGCACAGAAAGGCAAGCAGCCAGCGCATGGAACGGAATCCCCCGGGTGTTCGATAAAGCGCCGCGAACGACGGCTGTATGAAAAGTGATCAGGTCTTCTTGTTATGACCTTGCATCGGTGCAATGGTCTCGTTGCGTACCGGGAAGTCCTGCTCGCGCCGGTCGCCGAGGTAGCATTCTAAGGTACGGCCCACGGTGGGGAAAGCCAGCTCCGACCAGGGAATCTCCGACTCGTCGAACAGCTGCACCTCCAGGCTCTCTTCGCCGGCAGCGAAGTCCAGGTCGGCCAGCTCGGCGCGGAAGAACACATACAGCTGGCTGATGTGCGGCAGGTCGAAGAGCGTATACAGCTGCAGGCCACTGACCCGCGCACAGGCTTCTTCCAGGGTTTCGCGGGCGGCGGCCTGTTCCATGGTCTCGCCGTTCTCCATGAAGCCGGCCGGCAGCGTCCAGTAACCCTGGCGCGGCGCGATAGCGCGGCGGCAGAGGAGGATGCGGCCTTCCCAGACCGGCAGGCAGCCGGCGACGATCCGCGGGTTCTGGTAGTGAACCGTCTGGCAGCTGTCGCACACGTAGCGCGGCCGGTTGTCGCCGCTGGGAATGCGCAGGCTCACGCTGGCGCCGCACTGACTGCAGAATTTCATGCCCTGTCCCCGATCTGGATTGTCGTCATCTTGCTCGTCCGGGCCCCCGGCCAGCAAGGGGTGGGGCTTGGGCAGGGGAGCCTTTCGTGCCATGATTCCGCAATTGATTGAACGGCTTACATGCAGGATGTCCGCATGCTGGACGAGCTGCGCCGGCGCATCACGGCGCACACCCCCCTCGAACTGAACAGCGAGCAAGGCCTCCCGGAGGCGGCGGTGCTGCTGCCTGTCACCCGCAGCGAAGAGCTGGTGCTGACCCTGCGCGCCACCGGCCTGTCCACCCACAGCGGTGAGGTCGCCTTTCCCGGCGGGCGCCGCGATCCGGACGACGTCGACCTGATCCACACCGCCCTGCGCGAGGCGGAAGAGGAGATCGCCCTGCCGCCGAGCCTGGTGGATGTGGTCGGTCCGCTGAGCGACCTGGTCTCGCGCCACGGGATCAAGGTGACCCCATTCGTCGGTTTCGTCCCCGACTTCGTCGAGTACAAGCCCAACGACGGCGAGATCGCCGCCGTGTTCAAGGTGCCGCTGGAGTTCTTCCGCGGCGATCCGCGCGAGATGACCCACCGCATCGACTACTTCGGCCGCAGCTGGTACGTGCCCAGCTATCGTTTCGGCGAGTACAAGATCTGGGGCCTGTCGGCGATCATGGTCGTTGAACTGGTCAACCTGCTGTTCGATGACCACATCGACCTGCACCAAGCGCCGCCGCAATTCATCAAGCTCAGCTGAAGCAGCGAGCCTCATTACAAGAGATGCCTGAGGACCTTCCGATGAAATACCGCCTGGGCCAGGCCCGAGTCGAAACCCATCCCGACAGCTGGATCGCGCCGAACGCCGCGGTGATCGGCAAGGTGCGCCTGGATGCAGGCGCCAGCGTCTGGTTCAACGCGGTGCTGCGCGGCGACAACGAGCTGATCCACATCGGCGAGAACAGCAACGTCCAGGACGGCACCGTGATGCACACCGACATGGGCTTCCCGCTGACCCTCGGCAAGGGCGTGACCATCGGCCACAACGTGATGCTGCATGGCTGCACGGTGGACGACTACAGCCTGATCGGCATCAACGCCGTGGTGCTCAACGGCGCGAAGATCGGCAAGTACTGCATCATCGGCGCGAATTCGCTGATCCCCGAGGGCAAGGTGATTCCCGATGGCTCGCTGGTCATGGGTTCGCCCGGCAAGGTGGTGCGCGAGTTGACCGAGCAGCAGAAGAAGATGCTCGAGGCCAGCGCCGCCCACTACGTGCACAACGCCCAGCGCTACGCCCGCGACCTCGCCGAGCAGGACGAGGAATGACCCAGGAACGCCCGGTCGCATCGCCCTGCGTGCACGTCTGCGCGCTGGACGATGCCGATGTGTGCCTGGGTTGCCAGCGCACGGCAGACGAGATCACCCGCTGGGGCCGCATGGACAACGACGAGCGCCGCCAGGTGCTGCAGCGTTGCGCCGAGCGCGCCCGCGAACAGGGCGTGCTGATCTAGCGCGCCACAGAACTTCCCCTTCCCGAGGTCCGACGCTATGCCCCGTATTGGAACCCCCCTGTCGCCGACGGCGACCCGTGTACTGCTTTGCGGCTCCGGCGAGCTGGGCAAGGAAGTGGTGATCGAGCTGCAGCGCCTGGGCTGCGAAGTGATCGCCTGCGACCGCTACGCCAACGCGCCGGCCATGCAGGTAGCGCACCGCAGTCACGTGCTGAGCATGCTGGACGGCGCCGCCCTGCGCGCAGTGATCGAGCAGGAAAAGCCGCACTACATCGTCCCGGAAATCGAGGCCATCGCCACCGCGACCCTGGTCGAGCTGGAGGCCGAAGGCTACACCGTGGTGCCCACCGCACGCGCCGCGCAGCTGACCATGAACCGCGAAGGCATCCGCCGCCTGGCGGCCGAGGAGCTGGGCCTGCCGACCTCGCCGTACCACTTCGCCGATACCTACGAGGACTACGCTGCGGCCGCGGCTTCGGTCGGTTACCCCTGCGTGGTGAAGCCGATCATGAGCTCCTCCGGCAAGGGCCAGAGCGTGCTCAAGTCCGATGCCGATCTGAAAGCCGCCTGGGATTACGCCCAGGAAGGCGGCCGCGCCGGCAAGGGCCGGGTGATCGTCGAGGGCTTCATCGACTTCGAATACGAAATCACCCTGCTGACCGTTCGCCACATCGGCGGCACCACCTTCTGCGCGCCTATTGGCCACCGTCAGGTGAAGGGCGACTACCACGAATCCTGGCAGCCACAGGCCATGAGCCCGAAAGCGCTGGCCGAGTCCGAGCGCGTCGCCAAGGCGGTCACCGAGGCCCTGGGCGGCCGTGGTCTGTTCGGCGTCGAGCTGTTCGTGAAGGGCGACCAGGTGTGGTTCAGCGAAGTCTCGCCGCGTCCGCACGACACCGGCCTGGTGACCCTGATTTCCCAGGACCTCTCCGAGTTCGCCCTGCACGCGCGCGCCATCCTCGGCCTGCCGATTCCGGCGATCCGTCAGTTCGGGCCCTCGGCCTCGGCGGTGATCCTGGTCGACGGCGAGTCGCAGCAGGTCAGCTTCGGCAACCTGGGGGCCGCCCTCGCCGAGCCGGATAGCGCGCTGCGCCTGTTCGGCAAGCCGGAAGTCTCCGGCCAGCGCCGCATGGGCGTGTCCCTGGCGCGTGCCGAGTCGATCGACGAGGCGCGGGCCAAGGCGACCCGTTCGGCCGAATCGGTAGTCATCGAGCTGTGAACCGATTGGCCGGGCTGGCGTGGTGGGCGGCAGCGCTGCCGCTCATGCCGTTGGTCCTGCCACTGGCCGTGCGCACCCGGCGCACGGCCTTGCGCCTGTCTCCCGCCGCCGGTGCCTGCGAAGGGCTGGCCGGCGCGGAATTTTCCGGAGAAGCGTTGCGCCTGCTGCTGCTCGGTGAGTCGACGGTGGCGGGTGTCGGCGCTTCCTGCCTGGATTTCGCTCTCGCTGGGCGCCTGGCGCTGGCCTTGGCGTCACGCCTGCAACGGCCGGTGGCCTGGCGCGCGCTGG
Organism: Pseudomonas knackmussii B13; assembly: GCF_000689415.1. Classification (NCBI taxonomy): domain Bacteria; kingdom Pseudomonadati; phylum Pseudomonadota; class Gammaproteobacteria; order Pseudomonadales; family Pseudomonadaceae; genus Pseudomonas; species Pseudomonas knackmussii. The sequence goes on from NZ_HG322950.1 coordinate 1,133,006, forward strand.
GCGAGAACGGCATCACCGCCGGTGAGGCTTGCGAACGTTTGTTGCCTGGCGCCGATGCTCGCTACGACCTTGTAGCGCTGGTCTTCGGCGTCAACGACACCACCCATTTCAGCTCCAGCCAGCGCTGGCTGGCATCGATGCAGCAGCTGATCGAACACTTCCAGGCGAGTGGCGCACGAGTGGTCTGCACCGCCGTGCCGCCGTTGCAGCACTTCACGGCCTTGCCCTGGCTGCTGCGGCAGTTGCTCGGTTGGCGTGCGACGCTGCTGGATCGTCAGCTCCAGGCGCTCGCTGCAACTGCAGGCGCCGGGTTCTGTGCGGTCGGCCTGGAAATGCAGCCGCAGTACCTCGCCATCGACGGCTATCACCCCTCTGCGCTGGGCTATCAGGTCTGGGGTGAACACCTGGCGGATTGGCTGGTAGCGACGTAGGGCGTACAACCGTTCGCGGTTGTACGCCGATACACCTTTCCCACGCCCTTCGGTTCAGAGTTCCTGCTCGCGCGTCTCGTGCAGGCACAGCACGGCAATCAGGCTGACTGCCGCCGCGACCGAAACATACCCGCCCACCCAGCTCAGCCCGCCCAGGCTCACCAGCTTCTGCGCCGCATAGGGCGCCAGCGAGGCGCCGAGGATTCCGCCCAGGTTGTAAGCCGCCGACGCGCCGGTGTAGCGCACGCGGGTGGGGAATAGCTCCGGCAGCAGGGCGCCCATGGGGGCGAAGGTCACCCCCATGAGGAACAGCTCCAGCGCCAGGAAAATCGCCACTTCCACGGACGAGCCCTGGCTCAGCAGAGGCTGCATGGCGAAGCCGGAGAGGATCGCTGCGAGGCAGCCGGCGATCAGCACCGGGCGGCGGCCGAAGCGGTCACTGAGCCAGGCGGAGATGGGCGTGGCGGCGGCCATGAAGAGCACGGCGAAGCACAGCAAGCCGAGGAATTGCTCGCGGGTGTAGCCGAGGCTGGTGACCCCGAAGCTCAGCGAGAACACGGTGGATATGTAGAACAGCGCGTAGCACACGACCATGGCCAGTGCGCCCAGGACCACCGGGCGCCAGTGATGGGCGAACAGCTCGGCGATGGGCAGGCTGGAGCGCTCCTGGCGTTCCATGGCCTTGGCGAACACCGGGGTTTCCGCCAGTTTCAGGCGCACGTAGAGGCCGACCACCACCAGCAGGGCGCTGAGGATGAAAGGCACGCGCCAGCCCCAGCTGCGGAACTGCTCCTCGCTTAGCAGCATGGCCAGGCTCAGGAACAGGCCGTTGGCGCAGAGGAAACCGATCGACGGGCCCATCTGCGGGAACATGCCGAACCAGGCGCGGCGGTGCTTGGGGGCATTCTCGGTGGCGAGCAGTGCGGCGCCGCCCCATTCGCCGCCCAGCCCCAGGCCCTGGCCGAAGCGCAGCAGGCAGAGCAGGGCAGGGGCCCATGCGCCGATGCTGTCGTAGCCCGGCAGCAGGCCGATCAGGGTGGTCGACAGCCCCATCAGCAGAAGCGAGGCGACCAGGGTCGACTTGCGGCCGATGCGGTCGCCGAAATGGCCGAACAGCGCCGAGCCCAGCGGCCGGGCGAGGAAGGCGATGCCGAAGGTGACGAAGGCGCTGAGCATCTGCGCCGTGGGATCGGTTTGCGGGAAGAACACCGGACCGATCACCAGCGCGGCGGCGGTGGCATAGACGTAGAAATCGTAGAACTCGATGGCGGTGCCGATGAAACTGGCGACCGCGACCCGTGCGGTGGAGTTGACGGGCGCCTGTTCGGAGGCGGCGGCAAGGCTGGCGGTGCTCATGGGATATCCCTGTCTGTCGGGGCCGGCGCGGCTCTGTGGGCGCGTCCGGCGGCGAAGGTGGTGTCGTCCTGGCGCGAAGCACCGCCCGGGTGCGGGCAGGGAAGGGGCTCGCGCCGGTTCGGGCGAGGCCGTGTGCTTCACCGGGCGCAGGCGTGGGGCCGGGCTCGGGTGGGCGCTTGACGGGCCGCGGCGGTCACGCGGGTAGTGTGGGCCGGGGTGCGGGATGCTGGGTAAGCAGAGCGGCGATTATAGGGCGGTCGCAGCGCGCTCAGGCAAGCTCGTCGGGGCTGTCCTGCAGGGGCGCAGCGGCGCGCCCGGTGAGCCAGACCCGCACGCTCTTCACACGGTTCTCACCGGACTGCAGGATTTCCAGGCGATAGGGGCCGATGCGCAGGCAAACCGGGCAGTCCGGAATCTGCTCCAGGGCTTCGGTGACCAGGCCGTTGAGGGTCTTGGGCCCTTCGCTGGGCAACTGCCAGCCGAGGGTGCGGTTGAGCTCGCGCAGGTTCGCCGAGCCGTCGATGACGTAGGTGCCGTCGCTCTGCGGGTGGATGTCCGGGTTGCGCAGTGCGTCGGCGTTGCTGAACTCGCCGACGATCTCCTCGAGGATGTCTTCCAGGGTGATGATGCCGATCACCTCGCCGTATTCGTCGACGACGATGCCGATGCGCCGTTTCTGCTTCTGGAAGTTGATCAGCTGGGTGGTCAGCGGCGTGCTTTCCGGGATGAAGTAGGGCTCGAGGCAGGCGGCGCGCAGGCTTTCCTTGGTCAACTGGTCGTGGGTCAGCAGGCGGGCGATCTGGCGGATGTGGACGATGCCCTCGATCTGGTTGATGTCGTTGCGGAACACCGGCAGGCGCGTGTGGGTGGTGTTGCGCAGCTGGCTGATGATGCTTTCCAGCTCGCCGTCCAGGTCGATGCCCTGAACCTCGTTGCGCGGCACCATGAGGTCGTTCACGGTGATCTTTTCCAGGTCGAGGATGCTCAGCAGCATGTCCTGGCGGTTGCCGCTGAGCTTCTCGCTGGAGTCGCTGACCACGCTGCGCAGTTCGTCGCTGCTCAGCGGCTTGCTCTTGCGTTGGGTGGCGTCCAGGCCGAACAGGCGCAGGATGTTGTTGCTCACGCCGTTCATCAGCCACAGCAGCGGGCTGAACAGGCGTTGCAGCCAGAGCAGTGGCAGGCTGGCGGGGAAGGCCACGCGCTCGGGGCGCAGGGTGGCGTAGGTCTTGGGGGTGATCTCACCGAAGATCAGCAGGATCAGCGTCAGCACCAGCGCGGTCGGCGCCACCGCGAAGTCGCCCCACAGGCGCAGGGCGAGGAGGGTGGCCAGCGACGAGGCGACCACGTTGACCAGGTTGTTGCCGATCAGGATGGTGCCGAGCAGGCGATCGGTGCGCAGCAGCAGCCAGCTGGTGCGCCGTGCCGCGCGGTTGCCCTGCTTGGCCAGGTGGCGCAGACGATAGCGGTCGATGCTCAGCACGCCGGTCTCGACGCTGGAGAAGAACGCCGAGCAGAACAGCAGGAAGATCAGCAGACCGACCAGGTAGCCGGGTTGGATATCGTCCATGCGTGGCGTGCTGCCCCTCGATCAGATATGGAGGATGAATTCCTTGACCAGCTTGCTGCCGAAGTAGGCCAGCATCAACAGGCAGAATCCGGCGAGGGTCCAGCGGATTGCCTTGTGGCCGCGCCAGCCGAGCTGGTGACGTCCCCATAGCAGTACGGCGAAGACCACCCAGGCGAAGCAGGACAGGATGGTCTTGTGCGCCAGGTGCTGGGTGAACAGGTTGTCGAGGAACAGCCAGCCGGAGATCAGCGACGCCGAGAGGAGCACCCAACCGCCCCAGAGGAAACCGAACAGCAGGCTTTCCATGGTCTGCAGCGGAGGGAAGCTGCGGATCCAGCCGGCCGGATGCTTCTGCTTCAGGCGCCGGTCCTGGACCAGCAACAGCAGCGCCTGGACCACCGCGATGGTGAGCAGGCCGTAGGCCAGCACCGAGAGCAGGATGTGGGCGAGGATGCCGGGCTGCTCGTTGATCGGCTCCAGCGTGCCGTGTGGCACCAGGGTCGCCAGCAGCGTGGTCGCGGCGCCCAGCGGGTAGAGGAAGAGCAGCAGGTTCTCCACCGGGATGCGCAGGCAGGCCAGCAGGGTCAGGGCGATGATGGCGGCGGAGATCAGGCTGGCGGCGTTGAAGAAGTCCAGTACCAGGCCGGCCGGGGTGATCAGCTGCTGCGACAGGCTCAGGCCCTGTGCCAGCAGCGCCAGCAGGCCGAGGAGCAGGATCAGGGGTTTGAGCGGCGCCGCGCGACGGGCCAGCTGGATGCCGTGATGGGCCGTGGCGCCGAGGTAGAGGACGGCGGCGAGCAGGCTGGGCAACAGAGGGTGCATAGGTCCTTGGAGGGTCCGTCGAAAAGCGCTGAGTTTGGCATATAAAGGCCGTGCCGAGAAAGCAGCCGGGAATGCGTCGCTTTTGCGCCGTATGACGTTGCACGGGTGGATCATCGGCGGTGTTCGCCGCCGCGGTCTTGGTTATAATCCCGCGCTTGCTGCAACGCCCACCCCGGCCGGCCAAGGCCCGATAGGAACGCGCATGTTCGAAAACCTTACAGATCGTCTCTCGCAAACGCTGCGCCAGGTCACCGGCAAGGCCAAGCTGACCGAGGACAACATCAAGGACACGCTCCGCGAAGTGCGGATGGCCCTGCTCGAGGCCGACGTGGCCCTGCCGGTGGTCAAGGACTTCGTGAACCGGATCAAGGAGCGCGCGGTCGGCACCGAGGTGTCCAAGAGCCTGACCCCGGGCCAGGCCTTCGTGAAGATCGTCCAGGCCGAACTGGTCGAGCTGATGGGCGCGGCCAACGAAGACCTCGCGCTCAATGCCGCACCGCCGGCGGTCATCCTGATGGCCGGCCTGCAGGGTGCCGGTAAGACCACCACCGCCGGCAAGCTGGCGCGCTTCCTCAAGGAGCGCAAGAAGAAGTCCGTGCTGGTGGTTTCCGCCGACGTCTATCGCCCGGCGGCGATCAAGCAGCTGGAAACCCTGGCCAACGACATCGAGGTGAGCTTCTTCCCCTCCGATACCAGCCAGAAGCCTGTAGCCATCGCCGAAGCGGCGATCCGCGAAGCCAAGCTGAAATTCATCGACGTGGTCATCGTCGATACCGCCGGTCGTCTGCACATCGACGCCGAGATGATGGACGAGATCAAGCAGGTCCACGCGGCGATCAAGCCGGTGGAAACCCTGTTCGTGGTCGACGCCATGACCGGTCAGGACGCCGCCAACACCGCCAAGGCCTTCAATGAAGCCCTGCCGCTGACCGGCGTGATCCTCACCAAGGTCGACGGCGACGCCCGTGGCGGTGCCGCGCTCTCGGTGCGCGCCATCACCGGCAAGCCGATCAAGTTCCTCGGCATGGGCGAGAAGACCGAAGCGCTCGATCCCTTCCACCCGGACCGCGTGGCCTCGCGCATCCTCGGCATGGGCGACGTGCTCAGCCTGATCGAGCAGGCCGAGCAGAACATGGATCGCGAGAAGGCCGAGAAGCTCGCGAAGAAGATCAAGAAGGGCAAGGGCTTCGATCTCGAAGACTTCCGCGACCAGCTGCAACAGATGAAGAACATGGGCGGCCTGGGCAGCCTGATGGACAAGCTGCCGATGCTCGGCGGCGTCAACCTGTCGCAGATGGGCAACGCGCAGAACGCGGCGGAGAAGCAGTTCAAGCAGATGGAGGCGATCATCAACTCCATGACCCCTGGCGAACGTCGCGATCCGGAAGTGATCAGCGGTTCGCGCAAGCGTCGTATTGCCCTGGGTTCCGGCACCCAGGTGCAGGACGTCGGCCGTCTCATCAAGCAGCACAAGCAGATGCAGAAGATGATGAAGAAGGTCACTGCCAAGGGCGGCATGGCGAAGATGATGCGCGGCATGGGGAGCATGTTCCCCGGCGGCGGCATGCCGAAGATGTGATCCCGCAGGCCCGCCCACCCGGCGGGCCGACGTGCTGCGGCTTGCGGCGCGGGGCTTTAGCTCATAGAATATGCGGCCTTTCGGGCTCTGTGCCCGGGGGCTGCATTTCTTTTTTGCAAGCAAACCATAGGAACAACGTACGCATGGTAACCATTCGTCTGGCTCGTGGCGGCTCCAAAAAGCGCCCGTTCTACCACCTGACCGTGACCAACAGCCGCAACGCTCGCGACGGCCGTTTCGTCGAGCGCGTCGGTTTCTTCAACCCTGTCGCCACTGGCGCCGAAGTTAAGCTGTCGGTCAACCAGGAGCGTCTGAACTACTGGCTGAGCCAAGGCGCTCAACCGTCTGAGCGTGTTGCTCAGCTGATCAAGGAAGCCGCCAAGGCTGCCTGAAGTCGATGAACACGATGCCTGCCGCCGAGGAAATGATCGTTCTCGGCAAGATAGTTTCCGTGCATGGCATTCGTGGTGAGGTGAAGGTGTATTCCTTTACCGACCCGTTGGACAACCTGCTGGATTACCGGCGCTGGACGCTCAAGCGTGGCACCGAGGTTCGACAGGCTGAGCTGGTCAGTGGCCGCGTTCAGGGCAATGTCCTGGTAGCGAAGCTGAAGGGACTGGACGATCGCGAAGTCGCCCGCACTTATGCGGATTTCGAGATCCTGGTACCGCGCAGCGAGCTCCCGGAGCTGGACGACGGCGAGTACTACTGGAGCCAGCTGGAAGGTCTCAAGGTGATCGATCTGAATGGGCAACTGTTCGGGATTCTCGACCATATGCTGGAGACCGGCGCCAACGATGTGATGGTGGTCAAGCCCTGCGCAGGCAGCCTGGACGACCGTGAACGCCTGTTGCCGTATACGGACCAGTGCGTGCAATCGGTAGACCTGGAAGCCGGTGAGATTCGGGTGGACTGGGACGCGGACTTCTAACCCATGTGGATAGGGGTAATCAGCATCTTTCCCGAGATGTTTCGCGCCATCAGCGACTACGGCATCACGAGTCGTGCGGTAAAGCAGGAGCTGATTCAGCTTCAATGCTTCAACCCACGGAGCAACACCGAGGATCGTCACCAGACGGTGGACGACCGGCCTTTTGGCGGTGGTCCCGGCATGGTGATGAAAATCAAGCCGCTCGAAGGCGCACTGGGCGATGCCCGGCAAGCCGCAGGCGGACCGGCGAAGGTGATCTACCTGTCGCCGCAAGGTCGCAAGTTGACGCAGGCGGCCGTGAAGGAACTGGCGAACGAAGAACGGTTGATTCTGATCGCCGGGCGTTACGAAGGCATCGACGAGCGCTTCATTGAAGAGCATGTCGATGAGGAATGGTCGATTGGAGACTACGTGTTGTCCGGGGGTGAGCTTCCGGCGATGGTACTGATTGACGCGGTCACGCGCTTGTTGCCCGGTGCATTGGGCCACGCGGATTCCGCAGAGGAGGATTCGTTCACCGACGGCCTGCTCGACTGTCCGCACTACACCCGACCTGAGGTGTACGCAGACAAACGTGTTCCTGAGGTGCTGCTCAGCGGCAACCACGAACACATCCGGCGATGGCGTTTGCAGCAGGCCCTAGGCAGGACCTGGGAACGACGCGCCGATCTTCTAGATTGCCGCTCGCTTTCTGGAGAAGAGAAGAAGCTGCTGGAGGAATACATCCGCCAGCGGGACGATAGTTAACGTATCGATGGCGAGCGCCGAGCGCTTGTCTTAGGAGCACTGACATGACCAACAAGATCATTCAGCAGATCGAAGCTGAACAGATGAACAAAGAGATTCCGGCGTTCGCCCCCGGCGACACCGTAATCGTGCAAGTGAAGGTGAAGGAAGGCGACCGTTCGCGTCTGCAGGCCTTCGAAGGCGTCGTGATCGGCAAGCGTAACCGCGGCCTGAACAGCGCTTTCACCGTTCGCAAAATCTCCAACGGCGTTGGCGTAGAGCGTACCTTCCAGACCTACAGCCCGCTGGTTGACAGCATCAGCGTCAAGCGTCGCGGCGACGTGCGCAAGGCCAAGCTGTACTACCTCCGCGACCTGTCCGGCAAGGCAGCTCGCATCAAGGAAAAACTGGCCTAATTCGCCGGTCGTTCCCGAAAAAAGCAGCCCACGGGCTGCTTTTTTCTTGCCTGCCATTCAGTGGCCGGCGTTCCCTCTACTGCCTCCCGGCAGCGCACAACAAGCACAACATCCGCAGCACCGGCAGCCACCCTCAATGCATCAGGTAGCAGTGGCATGAGCCCTCGTGATCAGGAAATTCTTCGCCGTACCCAGCTTTCGGAAACCCGCGTGACCAAGGCGGTGTTCCCCTTTACCACCAATCACCACGACACCCTGTTCGGCGGCACCGCGCTGGCCTGGATGGACGAGGTGTCCTTCATCGCCGCGACGCGTTTCTGCCGCCTGCCGCTGGTGACCGTGTCGACCGACCGCATCGACTTCAAGCACCCGATTCCCGCCGGCTCCATCGTCGAGCTGATCGGCCGGGTGGTGAAGGTCGGCAACACAAGCCTCAAGGTGGAAGTGGAGGTCTTCGTCGAGAGCATGTCCTCCGACGGCCGAGAAAAGGCCATCCACGGGCTGTTCAGCTTCGTCGCCATCGACGAGGCGAAACGCCCGGTGCCGGTATTGCCAGGGTTTGCCGCGGCCTGAGGCGCGCGGCGTCAGTGGTGCAGGCTGACGCGCAGCGAGGCGCCGGAGAGGTCGATGTTCTGCAGGCTCAGGTTGCCCATGCTCTGGCTCTGTGGAGCGCCGGCGACGCGGATGTTGTCGAAGTGCATCTCGCCGATGGAACTGGGCAGGCGCAGGTTGATCGAGCCGTCGGGACTGACGCTGCTGGCCATGTGGTCGGTGTCGTAGACCACGTCCTTCATCGAGGTTTCCGCCTGCAGGCTGTCCAGCACCGGCATCACCAGGCGCGCCAACTGCTTGACCGTGCCCACGCCATCGCCTTTCTCGGCGCTGACGAACAAGCCCTGCAAGGTCTCGTCGAAGCCCTGGGCGCTGACATCGCTCATTTCGCCGTCGCTCATCGGACGCAGGCCCTTGGGCGATTCCTGGCGGGTATAGCTCGCCGGGAGCTGCTGGCGCTGGATGTCCGCGCTCGCCATCTGGAAGGGCGCGAGCAGGGCCGCCACCAGGGTGGCGGCCAGGCGTAGGTTGTTTTGCTTTTTCAGCGCCCTGTTCAGTTGGCGTTCGCTGATCCAGCCCTGGCTCACCAGGGTTTCGCCCAGGCGCAGGCCGTTGCGCAATTGCAGCTGGACAGCCTGGTCCAGCTGGGCGGAGCTGATCAGCCCCTTGTTGATGAGGATCTGACCAAGGCGGGAGTTCTGGGTGTTGGGCATGGTGCGACCGCTGCTGGCAAAGTGAGTGATGGCGCAGTGCAATCATTGTCCGTCCATGGCCGTCTGTCACCCATCGAAGGATAGGCTGACGGACGAATCCTCAGGTCGTCCGGGATTCCTCCGACTGCCGGTCGCACTGGGTTCATTCATCATCTGGCGAATTTTCGATCAGGGCAATCAGCAACCAGCCGACGGTCGGTTTCGGCGGCTGCGTGGTGCTGGCCACGTGCATCCAGCCCGTCGGATCGCGGGCGAAGCGCAGGGTCAGGCTGCCCTCGAACAAGATCATCGCCACCGAAAGCGAGACCAGCGGAATCAGCAGCGGCCCGAACAGCTTCTGCGGGTCGAGCAGGCCCAGCAGTGGGCCCGCGAGAATCCCGGCTACGAGCAGGACGAGAATCGCCGGCATGCGCAGGCGCCAGGCCAGCCATTGGCAGAGCAGGGCCGTGCCGCCGATGGCAAGCAGGATGCTGTTTTCTTCCGGGCAGGGGTTCCTTGTTGCGGGGTGCGACTGGTTTCGAATCGATGGCCTGTGAAAGACTAGCCGCGCCTTTATCGCCGCAGAATCCTTCCTCGTCATGTCGCCGCTCCCGCATCCGCTCATTGACCGCTTCCTCGACGCCCTCTGGCTGGAGAAGGGGCTTTCCGACAACACCCGCGCGGCCTACGGCAGCGACCTGGCGCTGTTCAACGGCTGGCTCGACGAGCGCGGCGTGAAGCTGGAAGCGGCGGGACGCGACCTCATCCTCGACCACCTGGCCTGGCGCCTGGCCGAGGGCTACAAGGCGCGCTCCACCGCGCGCTTCTTGTCGGGCTTGCGCGGCTTCTACCGTTACTGCCTGCGCGAGGCGCTGATCGCCGAGGACCCGACCCTGCTGGTGGAGCTGCCGCAACTGGGCAAGCCGCTGCCCAAGTCGCTGTCGGAGGCGGATGTCGAGGCGCTGCTGGCGGCGCCGGAAACCGAGGACCCGCTCGGCCTGCGCGACCGCGCCATGCTCGAAGTGCTCTACGCCTGCGGGCTTCGGGTGAGCGAGTTGGTCGGGCTGACGCTCGAACAGTTGAACCTGCGCCAGGGCGTGGTGCGGGTGCTCGGCAAGGGCAGCAAGGAGCGCCTGGTGCCGCTGGGCGAGGAGGCGATCCTGTGGATCGAGCGCTACATGCGCAACGCTCGCGGGGACCTGCTCGGTGGAAGGCCGAGCGACGTGCTTTTCCCCAGCCTGCGTGGCGAACAGATGACCCGGCAGACCTTCTGGCACCGCATCAAGCACCACGCCAAGGTCGCCGGGATCGGCAAGTCGCTGTCGCCACACACCCTGCGCCACGCCTTCGCCACGCACCTGCTCAACCACGGCGCAGACCTGCGCGTGGTGCAGATGCTGCTCGGCCACAGCGACCTGTCGACCACGCAGATCTACACCCACATCGCCCGTGCGCGTCTGCAAGAGCTGCACGCGCAGCACCATCCGCGGGGGTAGGCCTTTACCGGGTCCCCGCGTTCGCGGGGAAGACGATTAAAGCGTTCTATCCCGCCGTCGTCCCTGCGAACGCGGGGATCCAGAAGCAGGCGCAAACCTTCTCCCAATCGACCAACGGTCCGTCCGGAAGCCTCGTGCTACAAGCTCGCGGTTCGGCCGGGTGCCACGCTGTGGTAGTCTTCGGGGTTCATCCACAGGAGTTTTCCATGCGTCTGTCCCGTATCCTGGCTGTCGCGGCACTGGGCCTCGCCAGCACCCTCGTACTGGCCGCCGAACCTGACCAGACGATCCGCAAGACCCTGCAATCGCTGCAGCCGGACCTGCCCATCGAAAGCATCAGCGCCAGCCCCATCCAGGGTCTTTCCGAAGTCCACCTGAAAGGCGGCCGCGTGCTCTACGCCAGCACCGACGGCCAGTTCGTCGTGCAAGGCAACATCTATCAGGTGAAGGACGGCGCAGCCACCAACCTCACCGAAGTCGCCGAAGCATCGGGCGTGGCCAAGACCATCAACGCCATCCCGGCCAGCGAGATGGTGGTGTTCCCGGCCCAGGGCCAGGCCAAGGCGCACATCACCGTGTTCACCGACACCACCTGCCCGTACTGCCAGAAACTGCACGCCGAAGTGCCGGAGCTGCAGAAGCGCGGCATCGAAGTGCGCTACCTGGCCTTCCCGCGCCAGGGGCCGAAGTCGGCCGGCGACCAGCAGCTGCAGGCGGTGTGGTGTTCGAAAGACCGCCAGGCGGCCATGACCGACATGTTCCACGGCAAGGAAATCAAGGCCGCGCAGTGCGCCAACCCGGTCGACAAGCAGTTCGAACTGGGCCAGATGGTCGGCGTGCAGGGCACCCCGGCGATCATCCTCGCCAACGGCCAGATGCTGCCGGGCTACCAGCCGGCCGGCGAACTCGCCAAGCTGGTGCTGGACGCCAAGTAATCCGGGCTTTGCGCTCGATTTGACTAATAGGGAACCGCTTCGTAATGTGCGGTTCCTTTAACCAAGAGGCCGGGCAGTCGCCCGGCCTTCGTTCGGCACTCCCCGACTCCGGCTCGCGCGCTTCATCGTGCGGGCCTGTTGCATTCGGGGAGCGCTCCGATGCCGCGATGATGGGGAGTTTCAGCGTGAAACCGGTGAAAGTGGGAATCTGTGGGTTGGGGACCGTCGGTGGCGGTACCTTCAATGTGCTCAAACGCAACGCCGAGGAGATTGCCCGCCGCGCCGGGCGCGGTATCGAGGTTGCGCAGATTGCCGCCCGTCGCCCCAATCCGAAGTGTGAAACCGGCAGCACCCCCATCACTGCCGACATCTTCGACGTGGCGAACAACCCGGAAATCGACGTGGTCATCGAGCTGATCGGTGGCTACACCCTGGCCCACGAGCTGGTGCTCAAGGCCATCGAGAACGGCAAGCACGTGGTCACCGCGAACAAGGCGCTGATCGCCGTGCACGGCAACGAGATCTTCGCCAAGGCCCGCGAGAAGGGCGTCATCGTCGCCTTCGAAGCCGCCGTGGCCGGTGGCATCCCGGTGATCAAGGCAATCCGCGAGGGCCTGGCTGCCAACCGCATCAACTGGCTGGCCGGCATCATCAACGGCACCGGCAACTTCATCCTCACCGAGATGCGTGAGAAAGGCCGCGCCTTCGCCGACGTGCTGAAGGAAGCCCAGGCCCTGGGCTACGCCGAAGCCGATCCGACCTTCGACGTCGAAGGCATCGATGCCGCGCACAAACTGACCATCCTGGCGTCCATCGCCTTCGGCATCCCGCTGCAGTTCGACAAGGCCTACACCGAAGGCATCACCCAGCTGACCACCGCCGACGTCAACTACGCCGAAGCGCTGGGCTACCGCATCAAGCACCTGGGCGTCGCGCGTCGCACCGACAAGGGCATCGAACTGCGCGTACACCCGACCCTGATCCCGGCCGACCGCCTGATCGCCAACGTGAACGGCGTGATGAACGCCGTCATGGTCAACGGCGATGCCGCTGGTTCGACGCTGTTCTACGGCGCCGGCGCCGGCATGGAGCCCACCGCTTCCTCGGTGGTCGCCGACCTGGTGGACGTGGTTCGCGCCATGACCGCCGACCCGGAGAACCGCGTGCCGCACCTGGCCTTCCAGCCGGACTCGCTCTCCGACCACCCGATCCTGCCGATCGAAGCCTGCGAAAGCGCCTACTACCTGCGCATCCAGGCCAAGGACCACCCGGGCGTACTGGCCCAGGTGGCGACCATCCTTTCCGAGCGCGGCATCAACATCGAATCGATCATGCAGATGGAAGTCGAAGAGCATGACGGTCTGGTGCCGATGATCCTGGTTACCCACCGCGTGCTCGAGTCCCGCATCATCGAAGCCATCACCGCGATGGAAGCGCTGGATGACGTGGTCGGCAATGTCGTACGCATCCGCGTCGAACAACTGAACTGAATCGAACGCGGCGCTGCCTGCGGGCGGCGCCGCCAACCCGAAGGTTTCACACCATGCGTTACATCAGTACCCGCGGCCAGGCCCCCGCGCTGAACTTCGAAGACGTGCTGCTGGCGGGCCTCGCCAGCGACGGCGGCCTCTACGTGCCGGAAAACCTGCCGCGCTTCACCGTCGAGGAGATCGCCTCCTGGGCCGGCCTGCCGTACCACGAGCTGGCCTTCCGCGTGATGCGCCCGTTCGTTGCCGGCAGCATCGCCGACGCCGACTTCAAGAAGATCCTCGAGGAAACCTACGGCGTCTTCGCGCATAACGCCGTGGCGCCGCTGCGCCAGCTGAACGGCAACGAGTGGGTGCTGGAGCTGTTCCACGGTCCGACCCTGGCCTTCAAGGACTTCGCCCTGCAGCTGCTCGGCCGCCTGCTCGACCACGTGCTGTCCAAGCGCGGCGAGCGCGTGGTGATCATGGGCGCCACCTCCGGCGACACCGGCTCGGCGGCCATCGAAGGCTGCAAGGCCTGCGAGAACGTCGACATCTTCATCATGCACCCGCACAACCGTGTGTCCGAGGTGCAGCGCCGGCAGATGACCACCATCCTCGGCGAAAACATCCACAACATCGCCATCGAAGGCAACTTCGACGACTGCCAGGAGATGGTCAAGGCCAGCTTCGCCGACCAGGACTTCCTGAAAGGCACCCGTCTGGTGGCGGTCAACTCGATCAACTGGGCGCGGATCATGGCCCAGATCGTCTACTACTTCCACGCCGCCATCCAGCTGGGCGCGCCGGCCCGTTCCGTGGCCTTCTCGGTGCCCACTGGCAACTTCGGCGATATCTTCGCCGGCTACCTGGCGCGCAACATGGGCCTGCCGGTCAGCCAGCTGATCGTCGCGACCAACCGCAACGACATCCTGCACCGCTTCATGTCCGGCAACCGCTACGACAAGGACACCCTGCACGCGTCGCTGTCGCCGTCGATGGACATCATGGTGTCGTCCAACTTCGAGCGCCTGCTGTTCGACCTGCACGGCCGCGACGGCAAGGCGATCGCCGAGCTGATGGACACCTTCAAGGCCACCGGCAAGCTGTCCGTCGAGGACGACCGCTGGACCGAAGCCCGTCGCCTGTTCGACTCCCTGGCGGTGAACGACGAGCAGACCTGCGAAACCATCGCCGAGGTCTACGCCGAGTGTGGCGAACTGCTCGACCCGCACACTGCCATCGGTGTGCGCGCCGCGCGTGAATGCCGTCGCAGCCTGGCCATCCCGATGGTCACCCTGGGTACCGCGCATCCGGTCAAGTTCCCGGAAGCCGTGGAAAAGGCTGGCATCGAAGCCGTTCCGGCGCTGCCGGCGCACCTGGCCGACCTGTTCCAGCGCGAAGAGCGTTGCACCGTGCTGCCGAACGAACTGGCCAAGGTCCAGGCCTTCGTCAGCGCCCACGGCAATCGCGGCAAACCGCTCTAAGCCGTAGCTATGAAGAAGCCCGCCCAATGGCGGGCTTTTTCGTTTCCAGGCAGCAAGTTGTTGAGGAAGTTGAACTTTCCTAACGCAATGGTGGTCATTTCCCCTGTGCCTTTGCCGTTCTGACAGGAGAAACCCATGGATCGACTGAACGCGCTGCTTGCAGCCCTTTTCAGCCAATACGCCCGGGAACTCGGGCCGGCCCGACCCGATGGCGGCCGGGTGTTGAGCCTGAGCAACGATGCCGGCGAGGTCGTTCTGCGACGCGTCCTGACCGGTGAACAACTGGCCAACGACGACCGCTGCCAGGAAGCCCTGGAAACCATCGCCCGCGACATGGCAGTGCAGGAAGGACGCATCTGCGAGGATGTCATCCAAGCCTTCCGCCTGCGCGCGGCCCAGGTGCTCAGCTACTGAGGCTCCCAGCAGCACAAACGAAAACGCCGCCCCACTGGGCGGCGTTTTCGTTTGGCGCGTGAGCTACAGCCGGCCGCACTGCGCCAGGCGTGCACGAATGGCACCGGTGGTGCGACCGTGGGCGCGGGCGATGGCGGTAACGGCGTCGCCGGCGTCGTAGCGCTGCAATAGCGCCTGCTCTTCTTCCTCGTCCCACGGTTTGCCCGCCTGCACCGCTGCTGGCTTGTCCTTGTGCTTCTCCAGCAGGCGGATGGCGTGGAAGAGTGCGCGGATCACCTCCGGCGCCTGGCAGGCATCGCCGGTTGGCAGTGGCAGGCCGTTGCGCGGATCGGTGCCGTTGGCCAACTGGCGCAACAGGTCGAGGTTTTGCGAGTGGGTATCCATGGCGTTGTTCCTCGGCGAGGCGCCCGGGATGGGCGCCGTGAGGATCAGGTAGCGGGTTTTCCGAGCGGAGTCTGCCGGCCAGGTCGGCAGACCCTGTAGGAGCGGACCTTGTCCGCGAATTGCCCTGGCGCCGACTGCTCTTGTAGGAGCGGGCCTTGCCCGCGAATCGCGGACAAGGTCCGCTCCTACGAAGAGCCGGACTCGTCAGACCGCGCCGTCGCGGCGCAGCGCGGCGATCTGCGCAGCGTCGTAGCCCAGTTCGGCCAGTACTGCGTCGGTGTGTTCGCCCAGCTTCGGCCCGATCCATTCGGTGGAGCCCGGCGTCTCCGATAGCTTGGGCACGATGCCGGGCATCTTGAACGGCTTGCCGTCGGGCAGCTTCGCCGAGAGGAACATCTCGCGGGCGAGGAATTGCGGGTCGGCGAACATGTCCTCGGCGGAGTAGATACGGCTGGCCGGCACCTCGGCGGCATTCAGCACCTTCAACACGTTCTCCAGCGACTCCGAGCGCGCCCAGCGGTCGATTACCCCGTAGAGCTCGTCGCGCCGCGAATCACGCCCGGCGTTGTCGGCCAGCTGCGGATCCTCGGCGAGGTCCTGGCGGCCGATGGCCTGCATGAAGCGGCGGAAGATGGCGTCGCCGTTGGCGGCGATCTGCACGTGCTTGCCGTCGGCCGTGGTGTGCACCGAGGAGGGCGTGATGCCGGGCATGATGTTGCCGGTGCGCTCGCGGATGAAGCCGAACACGTCGAACTCCGGGACCATCGACTCCATCATGGCGAACACCGCTTCGTAGAGCGCCACGTCCACCACCTGGCCCTGGCCGCCGTTGACCTCGCGATGACGCAGCGCCATCAGCGCGCCTATCACGCCCCAGAGCGCGGCGATGGAGTCGCCGATGGAGATGCCGGTGCGCACCGGCGGGCGGTCCTCGAAACCGGTGATGTAGCGCAGGCCGCCCATGGACTCGCCGACCGCGCCGAAGCCCGGCTGGTCCTTGTAGGGGCCGCTCTGGCCGAAACCGGACAGGCGCACCATCACCAGCTTCGGGTTCAGCGCGTGGAGCACGTCCCAGCCCAGGCCGAGCTTTTCCAGCACGCCGGGGCGGAAGTTCTCGATCAGGATGTCCGCCTCGGCCAGCAGTTTCTTCAGCACCTCGCGGCCGGATTCGTGCTTGAGGTTGAGGGTCAGCGAGCGCTTGTTGCGCGCCTGCACGAACCACCACAGCGAGGTGCCTTCGTAGAGCTTGCGCCACTTGCGCAACGGGTCGCCGCCGTCGGGCGATTCGATCTTGACGACTTCGGCGCCGAACTCCGCGCAAAGGCGCGAGGCGAAGGGGCCGGCGATCAGGGTGCCGAGCTCCACGACCTTGAGTCCGGCGAGTGGCTTCTGGATGGCGTTCATCGGGATGTCCATTGGTCAGGCAGTGGCGCGACTCTAGCGCGAGCCAGGCGGGTCGGGTAGCCCGGCCGTTTGGCTGCAAAGGCATTTCCGCAACCCCGGTCTGGCGCGTAGAGTAAGAACATTCCTTCCGTATTTTCCGACCGTCCGGCCCGGTATCGCGTCCATGTCCGCTTTCGCTTCCGCCCTGCCTGCAGGCTGCCCGTCGCTCTCGTTGCGGCATGGGGAGGAGGGCGCATGCAACTGAGCGTACCGACGCTGCTCCTCGCCGAGCTGTTCGTCCTCATCCTGGTCGGCGCGCTCATGCTGGTCGCCTGGCGTGGTGGCCGTCGCGAGCCGACCCTGGGCTACCTCGGCGCGGTGCAGCTGATCGGCGCCCTGGCCACGCTGATCATCAGCCTGCGCGCCTTCGAGCTGGTAACCCCGGCGGTGGTGCTCGGCAATACGCTCATGATGCTGTCCTACGGGCTGCTCTGGACCGGCATGCGCCGCTTCGCCGGGCGCGAGGCGTCAGTGCTCGGCATCTGCGCCGGCGCCGGCCTCTGGCTGCTGGCCTGCCTCTGGCCGGGCTTCATGGCCTCGCTGCCGCTGCGGGTGAAGTTCTATTCGCTGCTGGCCGTCATCTACTGCCTGCTGGCGGCCAGCGAGCTGTGGCGCAGCCAGCGTGCTCTTGAAGTCACGCTGTGGCCATCGCTTGGCCTGCTGCTGTTCAACGCCTGCTTCTACTTCGTCCGGCTGCTGTTCGATCCGGGTTTGCCGAGCGAAGCGAGCACCGGTATTGAGGCCACCTTCTTCGCGGTGCTGGTGTTCGAGACCTTGCTGGTCAGCGTCGGCATGGCCTTTACCACCCTGACCATGGTTCGCGACCGCGCCGAGCTGAAGCTGCGCGTCGCCGCGCTGAGCGATCCGTTGACCGGCATTGGCAACCGCCGGGCCTTCATGGAACAGGGCGAGCGCCTGTTGCGCCTGTGCGCCGAGCGCGAAGAGCCGGTGGCCCTGCTGGTTTGCGACCTGGACAACTTCAAGCGGCTCAACGACTCCTTCGGCCATCCCGCCGGCGACCGCGCGCTGCTCGAATTCAGCCGCATCACCGCCTCGCGCATGCGCCGCCAGGACGTGTTCGGCCGTATCGGCGGCGAGGAGTTCGCCTGCCTGCTGGCCGAGGCCGGCACAGAGGCCGCCTGTCAGGTGGCCGAGCGTATTCGCCGCGAGTTCGCCGAACTGCCGTTCATCGGCGAGGGGGTGCTCAGCGTGAGCATAGGCGTGGTCACCAGCGAGCATGGCGGCTACCGGCTTGCGCACCTGCTCGCATTGGCCGACCAGGCGCTCTACCGGGCCAAGGCCAAGGGCCGCAACCGCATCGAATTGTCGGCGCCCGGGCCGGAATCCGAGGGACGTGTCTGACGCGAGTTGGCAGCGATGTCAGCGCAATCGGAGTAGACTTGCCGCCTTCGCATCGCCGGGATAGACCATGGCCCTCTCCGCCACCCCCTACAAAGCCGACATCAGCCTCACCGACCTCGATCGCGGGGTCTACGAGACGCTGCGCTTCACCGTCGCGCGCCACCCCTCGGAAACCGAGGAGCGCCTGGCCGTCCGCCTGCTGGGCTACGTGATCTGGTACAACGAGCGGCTGTCCTTCGGCCGTGGTCTGTCGGACGTGGAAGAACCGTCGCTGTGGGAAAAGAGCCTGGACGACCGCATCCTGCACTGGATCGAAGTCGGCCAGCCGGACAGCGACCGCCTGGTCTGGTGCTCGCGCCGCTGCGAGAAGCTCTCGCTGCTGGCCTACGGCAACCTGCGCGTGTGGACCACCAAGGTCCTCGATGGCGTGCGCCACCTGAAGAACCTCAACGTCGCCGCCGTGCCCCAGGAGCCGCTGGAGGCCCTGGCCAAGGACCTGCCGCGCTCGATCAACTGGACCGTGATGATCAGCGAGGGGACGATCTTCGTCACCGACGAGAACGGCCAGCATGAATTGCAGCTGGAATGGCTGATGGGCGAGCGCTGATTCGCGCTGGCTGCGCGTCGGCCCGGCTGCGTTGAGAACAGGCCCGGGCTTGCTCATTTACAGCTGTAAACTCCGCGCCCATGCCTGTTCTCGCCTTGCCGTGCTCTAGCTCGCAAGGCGCGAAGACTGGTCAAAAAGAATCGATTGGACCCCCGATGCGCATCGACCCCCGCCCGCTCCCCGCAACCCTGCCCGACCTCGGCAACCTGCCGCCCCTGCTGACCCGCCTGTACGCCGCCCGTGGCGTGAAGTCCGCCGACGAGCTGGACAAGGGCCTGGCGCGGCTGATCCCGTACAAGCTGCTCAAGGGCGTGGACGCGGCGGTGGAGCTGCTGGTCGAGGCGCTGGAGAAGCGCCAGCGCATCCTCTACGTCGGCGACTTCGATGCCGACGGCGCCACCGCCAGCAGCGTCGGCGTGCTGGCCCTGCGCATGCTCGGTGCGGCCTGGGTCGATTACCTGGTGCCGAATCGCTTCGAATACGGCTACGGCCTGACCCCGGAAATCGTCGCCGTGGCGCTTGAAAAGCGTCCGGACCTGCTGGTGACCGTGGACAACGGCATCTCCAGCATCGAGGGCGTCGCCGCGGCCAAGGCCGCCGGACTGCGCGTGCTGGTCACCGACCACCACCTGCCTGGCCACGAACTGCCGGCCGCCGACGCCATCGTCAACCCCAACCAGCCGGGCTGCGAATTCCCCAGCAAGGCCATGGCCGGGGTCGGCGTGATCTTCTACGTGATGCTTGCCCTGCGCGCCCGCCTGCGCGAGCTGGACTGGTTCGCCCGCAGCGGTACACCCGAGCCGAACCTCGCCGAACTGCTCGACCTGGTGGCCCTGGGCAGCGTCGCCGACGTGGTGCCGCTGGACGCCAACAACCGCATCCTGGTGCACCAGGGCCTGGCGCGGATTCGCGCCGGTCGGGCCCGGCCGGGCCTGCGCGCACTGCTCGAAGTGGCCGGCCGCGACGCCCGGCGCATCACCTCCACCGACCTCGGCTTCATCCTCGGCCCACGCCTGAACGCGGCCGGGCGCCTGGACGACATGTCGCTGGGCATCGAATGCCTGCTCTGCGAGGACGAGGCCGTCGCCCGCGACATGGCGGTGCAACTCGACCAGCTCAACCAGGACCGCAAGGCCATCGAGCAGGGCATGCAGCGCGAGGCGCTGGCCCAGCTCAAGGAACTGCCGGAAGAGGAAATGCCCTTCGGCCTGTGCCTGTTCGACCCGGACTGGCACCAGGGTGTGATCGGCATCCTCGCCTCGCGCCTGAAGGAGCGTTACCACCGCCCGACCATCGCCTTCGCCGACGCCGGCGATGGCCTGCTCAAGGGCTCGGCCCGCTCGGTGAATGGCCTGCACATCCGCGACGCGCTGGACGCGGTGGCAGCGCGGCATCCCGGCCTGATCAGCAAGTTCGGCGGCCACGCCATGGCGGCCGGCCTGTCGCTGCCGCAGGAAAACTTCGGCGCCTTCGCCGCGGCCTTCGACGCCGAGGTGCGCCGCCAGCTCGACGAGGACGACCTCACCGGGCGCATCCTCTCCGACGGCCAACTCGGCCTGCCGGAATTCCACCTGGAACTGGCCCGCGCCCTGCGCCAGGCCGGCCCCTGGGGCCAGCACTTCCCCGAGCCGCTGTTCCACGGGGTGTTCCAGATCGTCCAGCAGCGCATCGTCGGCGAGCGCCACCTGAAACTGGTGCTCAAGACCGAATGCGGCTCGCTGCAACTTGACGGCATCGCCTTCAACGTCGACCGCGAGGTCTGGCCGAACCCGACCGTGCGCTGGGCGGAGATGGCCTACAAGCTGGACGTCAACGAATACCGCGGCAACGAAAGCGTGCAGCTGATGGTGGTGCACCTGGCGCCGCGCTGAGGGCGGCGGACTCCCGCTCCTACGCGCTCTCGTCTTCCCCGAGAACGCACGGCTCCGTCCAGTAGGGCGTATAACCGTTCGCGGTTATGCGCCGCAGCCTCGCGCGAAATCGGCGGATAACCCCTTTGGGGTTATTCGCCCTACCAGAGCTGCCCCGCGGCTCTGGATCTTGCTCTTAGGGCTTCGAGAAAAACATCCGCACGCGCCGAACGCCCCTTTCAGAAGGCCGAGCGAAACCCCCGTAGAGGAGGTCGGGCGACATGGATGTCGCACAAGCCCCGACTTGTACAGGGACGTATTTTCGGGGCGGACCTCTGGTGCGGGGGAGTTCGTGAGGGTAGCCCGGCTTCATCGGGCCCGTATGACGGGGCAAGCGCTTTGGTTACTTTTTGCGGGGGTGGCCTTCCACCGTTTGAGAAAGTGACTCGCCCGAGGGGGCGAAACAAAAAACTCTCCGAACACGCCGAAGCGGCGCAGAAACACGAAGTCTTTGGGTCCCCGCGTTCGCGGGGATGACGTGAAGTGGAAACACGGTGCAATGCCGTTCGCGGATAAGATCCGCTCCTACAACGCCGTCCGCTTTTTCTCCCAGCTGAACGAAACGTCCGACTACAGTTGAAGTGTCGATCATTCGTTGAAAGAACCGAGGGAGTGTAGCCATGAGCCAGCTGTTCGAGCCCCTGACCCTGCGCCAATTGACCCTGCCCAACCGCATCGGCGTTTCCCCCATGTGCCAGTACTCCGCCGAGGACGGCCTGGCCAACGATTGGCACCTTGTACACCTTGGGAGCCGTGCCGTGGGTGGCGCTGGGTTGGTCCTGGTCGAGGCCACCGCCGTAGTGCCGGAAGGGCGCATCACCGATCGAGACCTGGGCCTGTGGAAGGATGAACAGGTCGAGCCGTTGCGGCGGATCACCCGTTTCATCGAGTCGCAGGGCGCGGTGGCCGGCGTCCAGCTGGCTCACGCCGGGCGCAAGGCCAGTACTTATGCGCCCTGGCTGGCCAAGCCCGGCAGCGTGCCGGTGAGCGAGGGCGGTTGGGTGCCGGTGGCGCCTTCGGCCATTGCCTTCGATCCCAAGCACACCACGCCCACACCGCTGACCGAAGAGCAGATGGCCGGCGTGGTGCAGGCCTTCGTGCGCTCCGCCGAGCGGGCCCTGGCCGCCGGTTTCAAGGTGGTCGAGGTGCATGCCGCGCACGGCTATCTGCTGCATCAGTTCCTTTCGCCGCTGTCGAACCAGCGCCGAGACCAGTACGGCGGCTGCTTCGAGAACCGCATCCGCTTCCTGCTCGAAGTGACCCAGGCGGTACGCGAGGTCTGGCCGGCGGAACTGCCGCTGCTGGTGCGCCTGTCGGCCACCGACTGGGTGGAGGACGGCTGGAACCCGGACGAAACCGTCGAGCTGGCGCGACGCCTGAAGGCGCTGGGTGTCGACCTGATCGACGTGTCTTCCGGCGGCACTGCGGTGAACGCCGAGATCCCGGTGGGCCCCGGCTACCAGACCCAGTTCGCCGAGCGCGTGCGCAAGGAAGCGGAGATCGCCAGCAGCACCGTCGGCATGATCACCGAGCCGGTGCAGGCCGAGCACATCCTGCGCACTGGCCAGGCCGACCTGATCCTGCTGGCGCGCGAGCTGCTGCGCGAGCCCTACTGGCCGCTGAATGCCGCCGATGAGCTGGGCGGCCAGCAGGTGCCCTGGCCGGCGCAGTACCTGCGCGCGGCCCATCGCGGCACGCCGGCGCGCAAACCCTTCGGCGAGTCCTGAGAAGGGGCAGGGGGCCGTTCGTCGGACGGCCCCCTGCGAATCCCCTGTCGGAAACTGTGAGGGGCGTCACGTAATGCCATTTTGCTGCTATCCTCCCCGGCGTCGCGTCAGGATGACGCACTAGACCCTAGGAAGAGCATGGACGCCCGCACCCCACCCTCCGCCATGCCGGAGTCGGAGATCGCCCTCCTGGCGAACATCCTGGCCCTGGCGACCCGCAACATGTCCGCCATCAGCACCTTGCTCGGCCAGCTTTCCCTGGAACTCGGCCGCAGCACCGATCCGCATCTGCAGCAGGTCGGCCAGCGCGCGGTGAACGACATCGGCCACCTGGCCGCCGACCTCGATACCCAGTGGCAGCTGATCGGCAGCCTGGCGCGCTTCTGCCCGCTGCTCAAGCGCACCGGCGTGAAGCCGCAGCCGGTGCTCACGGAAATCCACATCACCGAACTGCCCAGCCACGACTGATCCCGTTCGGGAGCCGCCGCACCGGCCTGCGTGGGGGACACGGATGCACACGCTGGCCGGTGCGACGGAGGCGGCAGTCTGCCGCAGGGGCGTTGGAGCGCCCATTGGACGCGTCTGGAAATCGCCCGGCGCCTAGATCGGATCGGCCAGGCGGCGTTCGACGTCTTCGAGCAGCGCACCCAGGCAGGCCCGCAGTCGCTCCAGTTGCTCGCCGATGCCGGCCGGATTGCACTCCAGCGCCTGCTCCACGTCCTGGCAGGCGCGCAGCAACCCCGGGGCATCTATGGTGCAGGCGAGCCCGCTGAGCCGGTGCAGCGCCTGCTGCAGGGGTTCGTGCCATTGAGCCGCCGACTGCAGGCGCTGGCGCTCCTCGATGAGGTTGTGGCGCAGCGCGCCCAGCAGCTGCGCGAGCCAATGCGGGTCGGCATTCAGGCCGCTCAGGTGGTCCAGGTCGAAACCGGCCTCGTACATGAGGGACTTGCGCCGGGCTGTCTCGCACTCTGGTCGTCTACGGCGCCAGATCAGCGCGAGGGCCGAGATGACCAGCGCAGCGTCGGACAGCGGCTGCCAGGGAAACTCCGGGAGCAGGGTGTTCGGCACATGCGCCAGGGTGAACAGCGCGCCGGCGCTCAGTGGCAGCAACACCGCAAGGCTGCCGGCCGGCAACTCGCAGGCGACGCGCTCAGCACGCGGGCGCATGGGCCAGTCCACTTTCCTGGAGATAGAGGTAGAGCGCGGCGTTGGTGTCCAGCCCGAGCTTGCGCATGGCGCTGCACTTCTGCGAGCTGATGGTCTGTTTGCTGCGGTTCAGGCGTCCGGCGATCTCGCCCACGGTCAGGCCGCCGCCATACAGGCGCAGCACCTCCACTTCGCGCGGCGAGAGCGTGGTGCAGACCGGCGTCTCGCCGGTCTGGTCGGCGACACGCCGCAATTGCTGTTCGAAGCTGTGCGAGAGGAAGGGTTTGCGCTCGCTGTTGAGGATGGCCCGGGGCAGGTCGGTGAGCAGGCCGCGCTTGCTCACCAGGCCGCGCAGGCCCAGGTCGAGCAGGGCGCGCACCAGCGCCGGGTGATCGAGCATGGTCACCACTATGACCGGCAGCTGCGGGTAGTGCCGGCGGACGCGCTGGATCATCTGCAGGCCGTCGGCCTGCTGCGCGCCGGCGAGCATGAGGTCGGTGATCAGCAGGTCGCAGGCATGGGTCTTGAGCAGCGCTTGCAGGCCATCGGCGTCCTGCGCCTGGCCAACGATGGTCAGGCGCGGGTCGGCTTCCAGCAGGCAGCGCATGCCGATGAGGGTGATGGGGTGGTCGTCGACGAGAATGATTCGAGTGGGCATCGGTGCAACGCAGGCAAGGTGAATGAAAGGTCTGACACTTGAGGTGTCTTTTGCCGGCGTAATGTCCACGAAACGTCAGAAGGAAATGTTCCCATGATGCGTAGGACTTTTCCCGTATCTGCCAGGCGCGGCCGCTTTTGCGCAGGGGCGGGCGAGGGCTGGCGCGGGTGACTGCGGAGTCACGGGAGGAGGAACGGAGGCAGGAGGGCGCCTGATCGCCGCCGCGCTTTGCACGGCAGCGACCAGGGCTGGATCAGGCGCCGGCTTGCGCCAGTTCGAAGCTCAGGCGCAGCGCCCAGGGCAGGTCGCAGTCGCCGACGCGGATCGGTTGCAGCATGTCGACGTGGCTGCCTTTCTGCTGTTGCCAGGCGCGGCCCTGGGCGATGGCCGCGAAGGCTTCGGCCGGAAGGTCGTTGGCCTTTCCGCCCAGGCGTGCGGCCTCGGGATGGCTGACCCAGGTGCCGGCGTTGGACAGCAGCTGGTAGTGGCCGTTGCCCATGGGCGTGAGCGGCGCCAGGCTTTCCTGCAGTTGCTGCAGGGTGTAGTCGGCGCCGAGGATGCCGAGGAAACGGCCATTGGCGTACATCGGCGTCATGAACGAGGTCATCAGCACCGTGGAGCCGCCGACGGCGTATTCGTAGGGTTCCATGAACACGTCGCGGCCCTTGTCGCGCGGCACCTGGTACCAGTCGCCGGAGCCGTCGGCGCGGTCGTAGCCGACCAGGCATTCGCGCTGCGGCAGGCCGCTGCCGCGGTGCCAGTAGGCCATCAGCCGGCCGGTGGCGTCATGCCCGCTGGCGCCGGCGAACTCGGCGTCGCGGCCGTCCAGGGCATTGGGCTCGCAACCGCAGGCGAAGGCCAGCAGGTCGGGGTTACGGCTCAGGTATTCCTGCATCACCGCGTCCACCTGCTCGCGTTGCGGGCCGAGGTTGCGGCTCTTCATGCCGACGATGAAGTTCTTCAGGCCGTAGAGCGCCGTGGCCATGTTCGAGAAGCGCGCCTCCAGGCGCTGCGCCTCGCTGGAGAGCAGCACCTGCGCGGTATCCAGCAGGCTGGAGTGTTCGGCGCGCTCGACGTCGGAGAGGGCCTTGGCGCTCTCGCTGCGGATCGAGGCGACCACGTTGCCGATGTCGGCGGTGGCGTTGGCCGATTGCGTGGCCAGGCGGCGCACCTCGTCGGCGACCACGGCGAAGCCGCGCCCGCTCTCGCCGGCGCGGGCGGCCTCGATGGCGGCGTTGAGCGCCACCAGGTTGGTGTTCTTGGCGATCTGCTTGATCACCTCGGAAACCTTGCTGATCTCGGTCCAGCGCAGGTTGAGGTCGGCGATCAGCAGCTTGACCTGGTCGATGGTCGAGCGGGTTTCATCGGTGGCTGCCGGCTTGGCCGCAGCGGGGCGTACGAGGGTGCTCTGCATGATGGGTTACTGCGTTGGCTGTCGATGGGCGTCTGTGGCGGCAGGCGAGGAAATCACGCTGTTATGAATGTGTCGGCCGCTCTGGCAAAAGCCTGAGCGGCCGATTGCGAAGGTGGCGGAACGGGCGTGTCGCCCCGCCAGCCGAAGGCTTACCAGCCTAATTGTTTGTGCAGGCCCAGGGCATCGTAGTAATCGCCCTGGTAGACGATCTTGCCGCCCTTCACCTTCACGAAGCTCACACCGTCGAACGACAGCGGCTTGTTGGTCGCCGGGGTCTGGGCATCCCAGGCGCCGGTGTTGGTGCCGCTGAAGGTCCACTGGAAGGCGATGCCGTCCTTGCTGACGATGGGCGTGCCGTTCATTTTCCACTTCAGGTCCGGCACGGCGTTGACGAACACCTTGATCACGTTGTCGCGCGCGGCGTCGTGGCCTTTCTGCGGGGTGCCGACGGTGACGTCGAAGTACTCCACGTCCTTGGCCATGTAGCTGGCCGCCTTCTCGGCATCGTGGGCGTTCCACGCGGCCATGTAGGCGTCGACGATCTTTTTCGGGTTGTCAGCCGCCTGGGCGAGGCCGGCGAGTGTGAACAGCGACAGCAGGAACAACGCTCTGATGAGGTGACGCATGCTTGCCTCCGTTGCGGGCACCGCCCGCGGGTGTTGGGCCTTTGGCCCGGGTTCGGCGCGCCGGCATTACTGCGTGCCGGCGCACCTGGAACGCTGCCGCCGGTCACGCTCTCACGCGGCCGGCGGCGGGTGCATCAGGCGGCTTCGGCCGCGCCGGCACCCTTGGCGGTAGTGCGGCCGCTGACCTTCCAGGCGTCGCCGGCGGGGGCGTTTCCACGGTCGTACGGCTTGCGCAGCCACATGTACACCAGGCCTGCGCCGATCACGATCAGCGTAGTCAGGACCATCGCGTAGTTGATGTACCAGGGCGAAGCCGGGCTACGCGGCCAGGCCATGTTGACGATCGCACCCACGCCATAGAGCAGGGCGCCGATGTTGACCAGCGTGCCCCACTTGCCGAGGGTGAACTGGCCGCTCGGCACCCAGCCGCGGGCACGGGCGAAGAGGGCGGCGGCGACGATCATCTGGAAGGCCAGGTAGATGCCGATGGCGGCGAAGCTGACGATGGTCGCCACGGCGTCCTCCAGCACGAAGCCCAGGGCGATGATCGCTGCGGGAATCACGCCGCAGGTGATCAGCGCCGGCACCGGCACGTGGGTGTTGGGCGACAGGCGCTTGAGCAGGCCGCTGCCGATCACCATCTCGTCCCGCGCATAAGCGTAGAGCAGGCGGCTGGCGGCGGCTTGCAGGCTGATCACGCAGGAGACGAAGGACACGGTCACCACGGCCATCACCACGCGCGAGCCGATCGGGCCGAAGGCGTTGTTGAGGATGGTGCCGACCGGGTCGGTGTCCTTGCCGGAGATCACCGCAGCCATGTCCGGCACGGCCAGGATCAGCGCCAGGCAAGCGAACATCGCCGCCACGCCGCCGATGTAGATGGTCATGCGCATGGCCTTGGGAATGCGCTTGCTCGGGTTCGGGGTTTCCTCGGCGACGTCGCCGCAGGCCTCGAAGCCGTAGTACAGGAACATCCCGGCCAGGGAGGCGGTGAGGAACGCCGGCAGGTAGGAGCCTTCAGCCGAGCCGATGCCGAAGGTGTCGAACAGCGCGCTGAACGGCTGGTGACGTTCGAACAGCAGCAGGTACACGCCCACCACGACCGCGCCGGCCAGTTCGCAGAGGAAGCCGAACATGGCGATGCGCGCCAGGGTCTTGGTGCCGCTGAGGTTGATCAGCGTGGCCAGCAGGGTCAGCACCAGGGCGACGTAGATGTTGGTCGTCGAGCTGGGCGCGAAGCCGAGCATGGCGGCGATGTACGGGCCGGCGCCGACGGCGACCGCGGCGATGGTCACGCACAGGGCGCAGGCGTAGATCCAGCCCACCATCCAGGCCCAGCGCTTGCCGACCAGG
This sequence comes from Pseudomonas knackmussii B13, assembly GCF_000689415.1. NCBI lineage: Bacteria > Pseudomonadati > Pseudomonadota > Gammaproteobacteria > Pseudomonadales > Pseudomonadaceae > Pseudomonas > Pseudomonas knackmussii. Next base: position 1,160,506 of record NZ_HG322950.1, read on the forward strand.
CGACGCGCCCAGGGGTAGACGCCACCGGAAATCGGGAACTGCGAAACCACTTCGCCGAAGACCAGGCAGACCAGCAGCTGGCCGAGGCCGATCAGCAGGTACGACCAGAACATCGGCGGGCCGCCTGCGGCGAGGCACAGGCCGAACAGGGTGTAGACGCCCACGACGGGCGACAGGTAGGTGAAGCCCAGGGCGAAGTTCTCCCACAGGCTCATGGTGCGATTGAAGTTGGACGTGTAGCCCAGCGCGCGCAGTTGTTCTGCGTCGCGATCGGCTGCGGATGGCGTGCTCATTCGTTTTCCCTCGTTTAGGAAGGCAGCGTTGGCGGTGGTGACCGGCCGACGAGATCGTCTGCCTGTGCCCCTGCGGGCTGTTCTTGTTGTCGAGCTTGGTTAGCCGGCGTGGCCCGAATGGCGACCCGCCAGGTGAATCACCCGAAGCTCCCCTGCTTCGGGGGCGCGGCCTACGCGCCGCACCGTGCGCCGGTTGGCCCACGGGAGCGGCAGGTGCCGGCCCCGTGGACGCACCGGATGGAACTCAGTGCTTGAACATCACGTGACGGATGGCGGTGTAGTCCTCCAGGCCGTACATGGACATGTCCTTGCCGTAGCCGGAGAGCTTCATGCCGCCGTGCGGCATCTCGGTGGTCAGCATGAAGTGGGTGTTGACCCAGGTGCAGCCGTACTGCAGGCGCGCGGCCAGGCGATGGGCGCGGCCGATGTCGCTGGTCCACACCGAGGAAGCCAGGCCGTAGTCGGAGTCGTTGGCCCAGGCCAGGGCTTGGGCTTCGTCGTCGAACTCGGTGACCGAGACCACCGGGCCGAAGATTTCGCGGCGGACCACTTCGTCGTCCTGGCGGGCGCCGGCGAGAACGGTCGGCTCGAAGAAGAAGCCCGGACGGTCGGCACGCTTGCCGCCGGTGACCACCTCGATGTGCGGCTGCTGGCGGGCGCGCTCGACGAAGCCGATGACACGCTCCAGGTGCTGCTCGGTGATGACCGGGCCGAGCTCGGTGTTCGGGTCGTCCTGCTCGCCGTACTGGATGCTGCCGACGGCCTCGCCGAGCTTTTGCACGAACTTGGCGTAGATGCCTTTCTGCGCGTAGATGCGACAGGCGGCGGTGCAGTCTTGCCCGGCGTTGTAGAAGCCGAAGGTGCGGATGCCTTCCACGGCGGCGTCGATGTCGGCGTCGTCGAAGATGATCACCGGGGCCTTGCCGCCCAGTTCCATGTGCATGCGCTTAACGGTGTCGGCGGTGCCGGCGATGATGCGGCTGCCGGTGGCGACCGAGCCGGTCAGCGAGACCATGCGCACTTTCGGGTGGGTGGTCAGCGGCTCGCCGACGGTCGGGCCGCGGCCGAAGACCACGTTGACCACGCCGGCGGGGAAGATCTCGGCCATCAGTTCGGCCAGGCGCAGGGCGGTCAGCGGGGTCTGCTCGGAGGGCTTGAGGACCACGGTGTTGCCGGCAGCCAGGGCCGGGCCGAGTTTCCACGCGACCATCATCAGCGGGTAGTTCCACGGCGCGATGGAGGCGACCACGCCGATCGGGTCGCGGCGGATCATCGAGGTGTGGCCGGGCAGGTATTCGCCGGCGGCGGAACCTTGCAGGCAACGGCTGGCGCCGGCGAAGAAGCGGAACACGTCGGCGATGGCCGGCAGCTCGTCGTTCAGCGCGGCGCTGTAGGGCTTGCCGCAGTTGTTCGATTCCAGACGGGCCAGTTCTTCGGCGTTGGCGTCGATGGCGTCGGCCAGCTTGAGCAGCAGCAGGGAGCGGTCTTTCGGGGCGGTCTGCGACCAGCTGTCGAAGGCGGCGTCGGCGGCCAGTACGGCGGCATCGACCTGGGCCGTGGTAGCTTCGGCGATCTCTACCAGGGCGGTGCCCAGGGAGGGGTTCAGGACGGCGAGTTTCTCGCCTTCGCCGGCGACCAGTTGGCCGTTGATCAGCAGTTTGGTTTGCATGGGATCGGTCCTCTTTCAGGAGCAGGGTGCAAGGTCGTCGTTATCGTTCTTGTAGGGGCTGGCCGGACAGCTGGCCGGCCAACCTGAGGGGTTCTTACTTGCCGCTCCCGGCCACGCCTTCGCCGCCCTTGGTCAGGTAGTAGGCGCCGAGGATCGGCAGCATGGTCACCATCATCACCAGCATGGCCACCACGTTGGTCACCGGGACGTCGCGCGGGCGGGTCAGCTGGTTGAGCAGCCAGATCGGCAGGGTGCGTTCGTGGCCGGCGGTGAAGGTGGTCACGATGATCTCGTCGAAGGACAGCGCGAAGGCGAGCATGCCGCCGGCCAGCAGCGCCGAGCCGAGGTTCGGCAGGATCACGTAGCGGAAGGTCTGCCAGCCGTCGGCGCCCAGGTCCATCGAGGCTTCGATGAGGCTGTGCGAGGTGCGGCGGAAGCGCGCGATGACGTTGTTGTAGACGATCACCACGCAGAAGGTCGCGTGGCCGATGACGATGGTCAGGAAGCCCGGCTCGATGCCGAGGGTCTTGAACGCCGACAGCAGCGCGATGCCGGTGATGATGCCGGGCAGGGCGATCGGCAGGATCAGCATCAGCGAGATGCCTTCCTTGCCGAAGAAGTCGCGGCGGTACAGCGCGGCCGCGGCCAGGGTGCCCAGGACCATCGCGATCAGCGTGGCGATGCAGGCGATCTTCAACGACAGAGTGATCGACTCCAGCACGTCCTGGCGGGCGAAGGCGACGCTGAACCAGTGCAGGGTGAAGCCCTGCGGCGGGAAGCTGAACGCGGCGTCTTCGGTGTTGAAGGCGTACATGAAGATGATCAGGATCGGGAAGTGCAGGAACACCAGCCCGCCCCAGGCGGCCGCTTTCAGGCCGAAGGAAGCTTTCTCAGAGTGCATCGAAGGCCCCCAGACGCTTGACGATGGACAGGTAGACGGCGATCAGCACGATCGGCACCAGGGTGAAGGCGGCGGCCATCGGCATGTTGCCGATCGCGCCCTGCTGGGCGTAGACCATGCTGCCGATGAAGTAGCCGGGCGGGCCGATCAGCTGCGGCACGATGAAGTCGCCCAGGGTCAGGCTGAAGGTGAAGATCGAGCCGGCGGCGATGCCCGGGATCGACAGCGGCAGGATGACCTGGAAGAAGGTCTGCCGCGGGTGCGCGCCGAGGTCCGCGCTGGCTTGCAGCAGCGACGGCGGCAGGCGCTCCAGGGAGGCCTGGATCGGCAGGATCATGAACGGCAGCCAGATGTAGACGAACACCAGGAAGCGCCCCAGGTGCGAGGTCGACAGGGTGTTGCCGCCCACGCCCGGCAGGCCCAGCAGCAGGTTCAGCAGGCCTTCCAGGCCCATGTGCTGGATGAACCACTGGGCGACGCCGCCCTTGGCCAGCAGCAGGGTCCAGGCGTAGGCCTTGACGATATAGCTCGCCCACATCGGCATCATCACGGCGATGTAGAAGAACGCCTTGGTTTTACCGGTGGTGTAGCGCGCCATGTAGTAGGCGATGGGGAAGGCCACCACGCCACTGGCGATGGACACCGCGACCGCCATCACCAGGGTGCGCTGGATGATGTCGAAGTTGGCCGGGTTGAACAGGTTGGCGAAGTTCGCCCAGGTCAGGTCCGGCGTCACCGTCATGGTGAAGTCGTCGAAGGTGTAGAAACCCTGCCACATCAGGGTCAGCAGCGAGCCCAGGTAGATCGCGCCGAACCACAGCAGCGGCGGCACCAGCAGCAGCGACAGGTACAGGTTGGGCTTGCGGTAGAGCAGGTTCGACAGCCGGCGCAGCGGGCCGTTGCCCGCTACTGGCCGCTCGGCGTTGAGCGTCAGTTCCATCTCACGCGCCCTCGTGCAGGGCCACCATGGCCTCGCGCGCCCAGCGCGCGGTCACGCGCTGCCCCGGCTGGTGGGCGAGGGTGGCGGCGTCCCACTGGTTGTTGGCCTGGCTCAGGCAGAGGTTCTGGCCGTTGTCGAGACGGATCTCGTAGCGGGTGGCCGAGCCCTGGTACTGGATATCGTGCAGCAGGCCGCTGATCTCCACGTCCGAGGCGCTGCGCTCGCCGCTGGCGAAACGGATGTGCTCGGGACGGATGGAGAAGGGCTGCGGATTGCCGGCAATCAGGGTGGCGAGGTCGCCGCGCAGCACGTTGGAGGTGCCGACGAACTCGGCGACGAAGGGCGTGGCCGGCTTCATGTACAGGTTGCGCGGGGTGTCGACCTGCTCGATGCGGCCCTTGTTGAACACGGCCACGCGGTCGGACATGGACAGCGCTTCGCCCTGGTCGTGGGTCACGAAGATGAAGGTGATGCCGAGCTGGCGCTGCAGCTTCTTCAGTTCGCTCTGCATCTGCTCGCGCAGCTTGAGGTCCAGTGCGCCGAGCGGTTCGTCCAGCAGCAGTACGCGCGGACGGTTCACCAGGGCGCGGGCCAGGGCCACGCGCTGGCGCTGGCCGCCGGAGAGCTGGGCCGGCTTGCGGCTGCCGTAGCCGCCGAGGGCGACCATGCCCAGGGCCTCTTCGGCGCGGGCCAGGCGCTCGGCCTTGGCCACGCCTTTCACCTTCAGGCCGTAGGCGACGTTCTCCAGCACGTTCATGTGCGGGAAGAGCGCGTAGTCCTGGAACACGGTGTTGACGTCGCGCTGGTACGGCGGAAGGCCGGCGGCCTCCTCGCCATGGATGCGGATGGAGCCTGCGGTGGGTTGCTCGAAACCGGCGATCAGGCGCAGGCAGGTGGTCTTGCCGGAACCGGAAGGGCCGAGCATGGAGAAGAACTCGCCGTCCTTGATGTCGATGGACACCTGGTCAACAGCCTTCACGTCGCCGAACTGGCGGGAGACCTGGGTGAATTGAACAGCGGGGGTGGTCATGGTGCACGCTCCAAGGGGCAGGACGTCGGCGCGCGAAGGCCCTGCCCGTGAATCTGATTACGGGTGAAACGAATTGAATCGGAGAGACGAAAAGTCGTTCAGGGAGCGTCGCGAGCAGGCCCTCAGCCGCGTCCGGCCAGCGCACAGGAACCGCAGCGTACTTCAGTACGTGAGGATTCCGAGCACTGCCCGGGCGCGGATCAGGGCCGCACAGCAGCTACCTGGATGACTTTTAACGGCCGCCCATGATCGCGATGTAGTCCTGGGTCCAGCGGCTGTAGGGGACGAACTTGCCGCCCTCGGCCTGCGGGGTTTTCCAGAAGGCGATCTTGCTGAACTGCTCGAAGCCGTTGGTGGCGCAGCCTTCGGCGCCCAGCAGGGTGCTGGCCTTGCAGCCTTCGGGCGCGGCCGGGACCGAGCCGAACCAGGCGGCGACGTCGCCCTGGACCTTGGGTTCCAGCGACCAGTTCATCCACTTGTAGGCGCAGTTCGGGTGCGCGGCTTCGGCGTGCATCATGGTGGTGTCGGCCCAGCCGGTGGCGCCTTCTTTCGGGAAGACCGAGGCGATCGGCTGCTTCTCGCCTTTCAGCGAGTTGACCTGGTACGGCCAGGAGCCGGAAGCGGCCACGCCTTCGTTCTTGAAGTCGCTCATCTGCACGGTCGCGTCGTGCCAGTAGCGGTGGATCAGCGAGTGCTGCTTGCGCAGCAGGTCGAGCACCGCGCTGTACTGCGCTTCGGTCAGCTGGTAGGGGTCCTGGATGCCCAGGGCCGGCTGGGTGGCCTTCAGGTAGAGGGCGGCGTCGGCGATGTAGATCGGGCCATCGTAGGCCTGCACGCGGCCCTTGTTCGGCTTGCCGTCAGGCAGGTTCTGCGGCTCGAAGACCACGGCCCAGCTGTCCGGCGCCTTCGGGAAGACCTTGGTGCTGTACATCAGCACATTCGGGCCCCACTGGTAGGGGGTGCCGTAGGTCTTGCCGCTGACGGTGTACCAGGGCGCGTTCTGCAGGCGCTGGTCGACGTTCTTCCAGTTGGGGATCAGCGAGGTGTCGATCGGCTGCACGCGCTTGCCGTAGATCAGGCGCAGGGAGGCGTCGCCCGAAGCGGTGACCAGGTCGTAGCCGCCCTTGGCCATCAGGCTGACCATCTCGTCGGAGGTGGCGGCGGTCTTCACGTTGACCTGGCAGCCGGTGTCCTTCTCGAACTGGGTGACCCAGTCGTAGGCCTTGTCGGACTGGCCGCGTTCGATGTAGCCCGGCCAGGCGATGATGTCCAGGCGGCCTTCACCGGCACCGACGGCCTTGGCGGCGTCGGCCGCCTGTACGCCGGCGCTGGCCAGCAGGGCGGTGGTGATGGCGCTGAGCAGTGCTGTCTTGCGCATGTGGAACTCCCTCGTTGTTGTCTCTATTGGTGGGGCAGTGATCAATCGAGCAACTCGCCTCGTACGGCCGGGCCGTCGGGCGTTTTTTGTGTACCGGCGGGCGTGCCCGCCGGGTCGTTCAATCCAGGCGGTCGCCGTGGCGGGCCATGATGTGGCGCACCACGCTGTAGTCCTGCAGCGAGTCGCTGGACAGGTCCTTGCCGTAGCCCGAGCGCTTGAGGCCGCCGTGCGGCATTTCGCTGGCGAGCATGAAATGGGTGTTGATCCAGGTGCAGCCGTACTGCAGGCGGTTGGCGATCTGGAAGGCCTTGTCCAGGTTCTGCGTCCACACCGAGGAAGCCAGGCCGTATTCGGAGTCGTTGGCCCAGTCCACCGCCTGTTCCAGCTGGTCGAAGCGGGTCACGGTGACGACCGGACCGAACACCTCGCGCTGGACGATCTCGTCCTGCTGCTTGCAGCCGGCCAGCAGGGTCGGCTGGTAGTAGTAGCCGGGGCCGGAATGCACGGCGGCGCCGGTGACGCGCTCGATGTGCGGCTGGCCGAGGGCGCGTTCGACGAAGCTGGCCACGCGGTCGCGCTGGCGGGCGCTGATCAGCGGGCTGATCTCGTTGTCCTGGTCGCGCTTGCGGGCGAAGCGGATGCCCGATACGGCGTCGCCGAGTTCGGCCACCAGGCGGTCGTGGATGCCGGCCTGGGCATAGATGCGGCAGGCGGCGGTGCAGTCCTGGCCGGCGTTGTAGTAGCCGTGGGTGCGGATGCCCTGGACCACGGCTTCGAGGTCGGCGTCGTTGCAGACGATCACCGGCGCCTTGCCGCCCAGTTCCAGGTGGGTGCGCTTCAAGGTGCGCGCGGCGGCCTGGAGGATCTTCTGCCCGGTGACGATATCGCCGGTCAGCGACACCATGCGCACCTTGGCGTGGCTGACCAGGTGGCTGCCGACGCTCTCGCCGCCGCCGCAGACGATGTTGAGCACGCCGGGCGGAAGGATGTCGGCCAGCGCCGGGGCGAGGGCCAGGATCGACAGCGGAGTGTGCTCGGAAGGCTTGAACACCAGGGTGTTGCCGGCGGCCAGGGCCGGGGCGATCTTCCACGCCGCCATCATCAGCGGGTAGTTCCAGGGCGCGATGGAGGCCACCACGCCGACCGGGTCGCGGCGCACCATGCTGGTGTGCCCGGGGATGTATTCGCCGGCCAGTTGGCCTTGCTGGCAGCGCACGGCGCCGGCGAAGAAGCGGAACACGTCGGCGGTGGCGGGGATGTCGTCCTGCCGCGCCAGGTGCAGCGGCTTGCCGCAGTTCAGGGCTTCGAGGCGGGCGAGGGTGTCGGCGCGCTTGTCGATGGCATCGGCGATGGCCAGCAGCGCGGCGGAGCGTTGTGCGGGGGTGGTGCGGGACCAGGAAGGAAAGGCGCGGTTCGCCGCTTCGATGGCGCTTTCCAGCTGCTCCAGCGAGGCGTCGGCGACGGCGACCAGGGTGTCGCCGCTGGCGGGGTTGAGGATGGCCTCTGCCATGCCCTGGCCGACCGTCAGCTGACCGTCGATCAGCAGCTCGGTGTGCAGGGTCGGGATAGTCGCAGCGGCATTCATCTTCGCGGCTCTTTTCTTCTCGGTCTTGTTGTCGGGGGCCATGTTTGTGCTCCGGTCGGGCTGCCCGGAATAGGCCCTTTTATATGGAACGAGAGACTAGAGTCCGGGCTTGAGGTCGACAAATTCTAAATACTGAAAGTGGCCTTCGATTAAATCGAATGCTGCTAGATCGAAGGCCGCTTGGCGTTCGGTTGTTCTCGGGCGACGGTAAGGAACGGGTCGACCAGCGCCGGGCGCGCGGTGCCGCGACGCCAGGCCAGGCCCACGTCCAGCGGCTCGCTGAGGTCCACCAGCGGACGCGCCTCGATGATGTCGCCTTCCAGCGACCAGGGGCGGTAGGTCATGTCGGGCTGGATCGATAGGCCCAGGCCGGCCGCCACCAGGCTTCGCACGGCTTCCACGGAGGCGGTGCGCAGCGTTACCTGCGGGATCAGGCCGGCGCGCGACCAGATGCGCTGGGTGTGCAGGCCCATCTCGTCGGCGTTGAGCTGGATCAGCGGTTCGCCGGCAACGTCCGCCAGGCCGATGCTGTCGCGCTCCAGCAAAGGATGCTGCGCCGGCAGCCAGAGGCGGTGCGGCGAGTGGGTCAGCACCTCGGTCTGCAGCGCGTGGCGGTCCTCCAGGTTGGAAAGGATGAGCACGCCGACGTCGATCTCGCCGCTTACCAGCAGGTGTTCGATATAGGGGCGCTCGTCCTCTACCACGCGGGTCTGCACGTTGGGGTAGGCACGCTGGAAGCGGTTGATCAGGTCGGCCAGGTAATAGCCGGCGACCAGGCTGGTCACGCCTATGGTCAGGTGCCCGGCGACCTGGTCGGTGCTCTGCTGCAGGCTGCGCTTGGCGTTCTCCACCGTGGCGAGGATCAGGTGCGCCTGGCGCAGGAACTGGTGGCCCTGGTGGGTCAGGGTCATGCCCTTGGCGTGGCGCTCGAACAGGCGCACGCCGATCTCTTCCTCCAGCTGCTGGATGGCCAGGGTCAGGGTCGATTGGGAAATGAACACCGCCTGCGCGGCGGCAGAGATCGAACCGGTCTCGGCGACGGCGATGAAATGGCGGATCTGGCGCAGGGTCATCATGGTGGCGGGGCCGCTGACGAGGTGTGGGCAGAATGCCGCCATCGCGGGCGGCACTCCAGGCCTGGTTGATAGGCTTTATCGAAAATCTATAGGAGCATTCTTTTTATTCGAATGAAAGCGCTGGTTTTTGTAGGAGCGGATCTCATCCGCGAACCGCGCCGGGGCTCTGCCTATCGCGGATAAGATCCGCTCCTACGGGCGATGTATGAAGCTGCCTTCCACCCTGTCAGCAATATCCCGAAGCACACTGCGCCTGGGGGCATGCCGTGGTGGCGGCTAGAGTCGAAGGCTTCGACCCTCGACCCAGGAGATCGCCATGAACACCCGTGGCCTGCTCGACCAACTGCTCAAATCCGGCCAGGACCTGCTGCAGAACAAGGCCCTCGGCCAGTCCGAGGACCGCCGTTCTCCCGGCAAGGGCCTGGACGTTTCCAGCCTGCTCTCCGGCGCCGGCGGCGGTGCCCTGGCGGCCGGAGCCCTCGGCCTGCTGCTGGGCAGCAAGAAGGCGCGCAAGGTCGGCGGCAAGGTCGTCACCTACGGCGGCCTGGCCGCTCTGGGCGTGCTTGCCTACAAGGCCTACGGCAACTGGCAGCGCCAGCAGGCCAGCGCGCCGCGCGGCGAACCGCAGACCCTCGACCGCCTGCCGCCGGCGGAAGTGGAAGTGCACAGCCAGGCGATCCTCACTGCGCTGGTGGCAGCGGCCAAGGCCGACGGCCATATAGACGCGCGCGAACGCCATCTCATCGACGGCGAGATCGCCAAGCTCACCAGCGACGGCCAACTGCAGGACTGGCTCGACCGCGAGCTGGCCAAGCCGCTCGACCCGCGCGAGGTGGCGCGTGCCGCGCGCAGCGGCGAAATGGCCGCCGAGATGTACCTGGCCAGCCTGCTGATGGTCGACGAGGAGAGCTACATGGAGCGCGCCTACCTCGACGAACTGGCGCGCCAGCTGAGCCTCGACCCGGCCCTCAAGGCCGAGCTGGAAAGCCAGGCCAGCCGCGCCCTGCAAGCCGCCCAGGGCTGAGCTGCGAGCCCCGGCTGGACGGTCATGGCGCAAACGCCAGCCGGGACTATCGTTGCCTGACCGCAACCACGGCGAGGGCGCCGCCATGAACACCACCGATCTGCTCGAACAACTTCTGCAAGCCGGCCAGGGCTCGATGGCGCAACAGGGCGGCGGAGGCGGCGGAATGGGCGGCCTTGGCGGGTTGCTCGGTGGTTTGCTGGGCGGCGCTTCCGGCGGTGGCGGTTCGAGTGGCGGCCTCGGAGGGCTGGGCGACGTACTTGGCAGCGTGCTGGGCGGAGGTGGCAGCCCACAGGGGCGCTCGTCAGGCGGTGGCACCAACTACGCCATGCTCGCCTCCCTAGGCATGATGGCGTTCCAGGCCTACCAGAGCTGGCAGCGGCAACAGCAGTCGGCCGCGCCGCAACAGGCGCCACGCACCGTCGACCAGCTTTCCGGCGACGACGCCGAAGCCCACAGCCACGCCATCCTTATCGCCCTGATCGCCGCCGCCAAAGCCGATGGGCGCATCGACGACAAGGAAAAACAGGCGATCTACGCCGAGATCAACCGCCATGCCGGCGAGCCCGAACTGCAGTCCTGGCTCGATCAAGAAGTGCAGAAGCCCCTCGATGCCGCCGACGTGGCCCAGGCCGCACAGGGCGAAGCGGGCCTCGCCGCCGAGATGTACCTGGCCAGCGTGATGCTGGTGGACGACCAGCAGGACGCCGAACGCAACTACCTCGACGAACTGGCCTACCAGCTGGGGCTGGACCCGACGCTGCAGGCGCACCTGGAAGACCAGGCCAAAGGCCAAGCCTGAATCCCCCTGTGGGATCGCGCGTTCAACCCTCGCTGTAGGAGCGGGCCATGCCCGCGATTCGCGCGCGTGGCGCGCTCCTACAATGTCCTCGGCAGGCGAATGGCCACCTTGTGTTTATCCGCCAACCCGCCTCACGCCGGCCGCACCAGCCTCTCCACCAGCCGCCGGGTCAGCGGCGAGATCAGCAGCACCAGCGGAAAGGCCAGCGCCCACGCCGAGAGCCAGCCGCCCATCCACAGGCTCGCGAAGTTCGGCACCAGCCCCATCGTGCGGAAGGTGGCGACGCCGCTGACCATCAGCGACATCACTCCCGAGAGAATCAGCGCGAACAGCAGCGGCGCGTAGCGACGGGCGATCATGCCAGCACCTCCTGGGCGATCCCGGCGGGCTGGCCCTGGTGCAGGCGCATCAAGGTGTCGGCGAAGTTGCGGCCGAACAGCCGCGCCGTACGGATATCCCCGGCGGGGAAGGCATGCCCCGGCGAGCCCTTGTCGGCCTGGGCCATCAGCCCGGTCCAGGAGCCGAGGCGGTTGGCCGCTTCCTCGTAAGGCACGCCCAGGTGCTGCTCGGGCAGGATCGGATTGCCGACCCAGAGCATCCCGTGCTGCATGCAGAAGGTGAACAGCGACATCAGCGTCGACTGCTTGTCACCGGCCGGCAGCGCCGAAACGGTGAAGCCGGAGGCCAGCCGCCCCTGCAGCAGCTGCTTGCTCCACAGGCGCCCGGTCGAGTCCATGAAAGCCTTCAGCGGCGCGGAAACGCCGCCCAGGTAGGTGGGCGAACCGAGGATGAAACCGTCGAAGCGCAGCAGCGCATCCGCTTCGGTGGCCTGCGCCGGCAACAGGTGTGCGCGGACGCAGCCGGTTTCCTCGAGGCCAGCGGCTATGTGTTCGGCGATGTGCTGGGTGTGCCCCTGGGCACTGTGGTAGATCACGGCGACTTGCTTCATGGCGAAACTCCGATGGGGTGGGACGAGCGAGGGTTCAGGCCAGCAACCAGGCGCAGGGCAGGGCGGCGAGGTACAGGCCGAGGCCGAACACGCCGTGGTTGGCCAGGCTGCGCAGGCAGTTGGCGCGTGGCGTCGGCGTCTTGCGGGCGAGCAGGCCGGCGCCCATGGCCGGCTGGATCAGCAGCAGCGGCACGGCGACAGTGGCCAGGCCGACTACGAGGGCGGGCAGCAGGCTCGGGCTGCGCCCCCAGGCAAGGCCTTCGATGGCGAGCAACAGGGCGGCGAAGGCGATGCCGGTGACGTAGTGCATCAGCCAGCCCAGCGCGAGTTCGCCGCGCACTGGCTCGGCGCGGGCAATGGCGGTGTGCCGTACCTGGCCGCGTAGCGCGTGACCGACCCAGCGGCCGATGAAGGCCATGCTCAGTGTCTGCACGCCGACGCGCTTGAGGAACATCAGCCAGGCATCCATGACGGCGGTGGCGCCGATGCCGATGAGCGTGGAAAGCAGGATGAATTGCATGATGGAAGCCATGGGACACCTCGTTCCGATTGACCGTTGCGGGCTTTCGGGATCACCCTACAAGTTCAAGTGAACTTGAGGTCAAGAGGTATTCGATGGATATCGCACAGGTGGCCCGACGCTCCGGAGTACCGGCCTCGACCCTGCGCTTCTACGAGGAAAAGGGCCTGATCGTCTCCCTCGCCAAGCCCGGTGAGCGGCGTTACTTCGGCCCGCACATCCTCGACCAGCTGGCGCTGATCTCCCTCGGCCAGGCGGCCGGCTTCAGCCTCGAGGAAATCCGCGCGATGTTCGGCCCGGGCGGCACGCCGGACCTCGACCGCAAGCTGCTCGCGGCCAAGGCCGACGAACTCGACGCCAGCATCCGCCGCCTGCAAGCCATGAGCCGCGGCCTGCGCCACGCCGCCGCCTGCCCGGCGCCCAGCCACGCCGAATGCCCGACCTTCCAGCGCCTGGTCAGGGCTGCAGCCAGCAAGGCCCTGGAGCGCAAGGGCCAACGCCGCAAACCAGGCAGCAAGCTGGCGCCGTAGGATGGGATGAGCGCAGCGAATCCCATGCTGAAGGGCTCTGCGCACCGCAGGCATGGCCCTCTGCGCGGGTGATTTCGCGGATAACAGCCGCTCCTACAGGGTGGCTACGAGTTTGCCGCGTGCGCTAGTTCAGTACCTGCAGGTACTTCTGGATCGCCTCGACTTCCGACTTGGTCGGCAACTTGCCGTGGTCCTGGCTGAATCCCGACGTGCCCCAGTGCGGCATCTCCCCGCTCAGCGGGTTGCCGTTGTCGTCGACGCCCTTCAGCACGGCACGCTCGAAGAGTTCTGTCGTCCAGTCGGAGGCCTTGCCGACCAGTTTCGGTCCCTGGATCGGCATCTTGCCCGGGCCCGTTGCCGACGGGGTGTCCGGGCCATTCATCAGACCGCCCGCGCCGCGCTTTGCAATGCCCAGTTGGATGCTGCCGCCCATGCCGCCCGCCCCATGGCACTGGCTGCAGTTGTCGCGGTAGAGGGTGGCCCCATCCGGCGTGGCCGCAAGGCAGAAGGGCGCGCTTAACAGCACTGCGAGAGCAAGACAGGTGGCTTTCATGGGAGGCCTCCGGACCCTGTGGCGAATGCCATCCGCTGGCCTGGCGGGAGTGCGCACCGGATCCACGGGTACGCGATGCATGGGGCTCTGCGCGACGAAAGAAGGGCTGTGCTGCGACAAGCAGTGCACCCCGGATGAACCGGGGCACACGAGGACGGCAGTGCGGGGAACCACCGCCCTGCACCTGCAGGCATCCAGTCCGTTCCGTGCACTTTCGATACTACCGACGGCCAACCCTGCGTTCTTGATCGGCATCAACAAGCAGGAATGCGCTTTGCCTGCGCGTGCTGGCGCAAGAGGAAAAACCGATGCCATTGCGCCCAACGGCACCACCTGACGAAAGCGCAGCGACGGCCAGGATGCGCCGGCCCTGCAGGAGCGGACCTTGCCCGCGATTCGCGCGCATGGCGGCGCTCCCGCCGGTGTCACCCGATCGCATGCAGTTTGCGCAGCTCCACCGCCATCAGCTTCTGGATCTGCCAGAGGTTGCGGTCGCGGATGCCGCATTCCTCCAGCTTGCCGATGGTGTTGAACGCGTACATTGCCGCCGAACCCCAGTGCCCCGCCGCGCGGGAGAGCACGTTGGCCACCTCTGGCAGCGGCAGGCGGCCGGCGTAGGCGTTGCCCTGCGGAAGCGCCACGAAGGCGAGGGCCTTCAGCTTGCCTTCCGCCGTCTCGACGTTGAGCCAGCGCGGGACGTTGGTGGGTGGGTTGGCGTCGATCTCGCGCTTGAGCAACTGCACGATCTGCCCGTGGTGATCGCCCGACGGCAGGCGGAAAGCGAGGCCCACGCAGGTGCCGCCGCGGTCGAGCGCCAGCATCAGCGCCGGCAGCTCGCGGGTGCCGCGCCAGCGCGTCAGCTTCAGGCAGAAGGAACGATGCCAACCCTTGGCCACGGCGCGGCGCTGTTCGGCTATCGAGAACTCCGGGTTCCAGATCAGCGAGCCATAGGCGAACACCCACAACTGCTCCGGACTGTGTTCGGCCAGCACGGCCGTCGCCATCTGCTCGAACTCCGCATCGGAGTGCTCGCTGGTGCCCGGCTCGGGCCCGGGGTCGGGCTCCGTGCGTTCGACCAGGGCGACGAGGTCGGCGGTCAATTCCATGGTGTTCCCCTGCGCGCGCGTGGACTCGGGAAACCTTAGCCACTGCCGCCGTTGCCATCTCCGCCGGCCGATGTGTGGCCGCGTGCGGGCTTCCGCCGAGTGGCATGCGCGCTGTCATGAAATGAAAAGCCGTTGTCGTCCAATGAAAAAACCAAACGCTGGCGGCTGTTCACTATTTCAGCGATTTAGAACTGTCGTACTCGCTCGAAGCTCCCGTTTCCGGCGAGGTTGTCCCTCAAGTTGTACAAGGGTTTCACTCTGATTTCCGCGCGTTCTACATGGCAGCAGAACCTGCTTCTGCTGGCCGGTTTGCTATTCGTTTTCCCGCCCGCCGTATCGGCGAACAATGCGCCGAGCCCGGTCCTGCGCGTCTGCATCGCCGACCAGGATGTCCCTCCCTTCAGCTACGCCCATTCCGAAAGCCAGGTGCAGCAGGCACTGCGCGCGGCCGCCCGCCGTCACGGCTGGCAGGTGGACTACCGCGTGCGCCCCTGGCTGCGCTGCCAGGTGGAGCTGAGCGCCGGCAAGTTCGATGCGCTGATCCCCATCGCCCCCGCCGAACACAACCTGCAAGCCTTCGTCTTCCCCATGCGCGACGGCAAACCCGACCCGTCCCGCGCGCTGGGAGCAGTGCGCGCCGTGGCGGCGCGCCAGGTCGGCAGCGGCGCCAACTGGGATGGCCAGCAGTTCAGCGGTGTGCAGGGCCCCGTGATCTACCTGCAGGGGATGCAGGCGCTGAGCGAGCAGTTCACCCATGCCGGCGTCGCCGCTGCCAGTACGCGAACCTCGGTGGACATGGTGCGCATGCTGCTCGCCGGGCGTACCAACCTGGTCGTGGATGTCGAGCCGCGCTTGCGCCGGACCCTCGAAGCAGCAGGCGCCAGCGAGCGCGTGCAGATCCTTCCGCAAGTGGTGCTGGAGCGCGACGTCTACCTGGCGGTCAGCCCGCCCTTCTACCGGCAGCACAAGGGCTTCGTCGAAGGTATCTGGCGCGAAACCGCCGGCGCCGACATGCAGGCGGGCGACGCCGGACCGCTCGCCGGCCCCGAATAGCCAGCCCCTGCAGGAGCGAGCTTGCTCGCGAACCTGCGCGCAGCAGGCGAGCCTATTTCTCCTTTCGAGCCAAGGCGCGGCATTGGAGAATCCGGAGCAGCCCAGCGGCTAAAGGCGGAACGAAAGTAGGGTCTTTGCGGTCCCATCCGCTGCATGCCACCTGCCGCTAGCAGTAGCGCTCCGTGAATTGCACCGTTCCACTACGCTGCACGGACGCCTCCTGCGCGGGTGCGTCCGCCGTTCAACCTGCAAGGAGGCTTTATGCCCTTCAGCCGTATCACCCTCACCACCGCCCTGTTGCTCGCGGGCGCCAGCACCCTGGCCAACGCCGCCAAGCTTGAAGACGTGGCGCCTTACCCGAAGGCCGAGGACGGTTTCACGCGCCAGGTCATCCACCTGCCGCAGAAAACCCATGAAGAGAACTTCAAGGTCGAAGTGCTGGCCGGCAAGACCCTGACCGTCGACTGCAACCGCCAGCGCCTGGGCGGCAGCCTGGACGAGAAGACCCTGGAGGGCTGGGGCTACCCCTACTACCGCCTGGAGAAGGTGAGCGGCCCGGCGAGCACGATGATGGCCTGCCCGGACGGCAAGAAGCAGAGCGCTTTCGTGCCGGTGATCGGCGATGGTTTCCTGTTGCGCTACAACAGCAAGCTGCCGATCGTGATCTACGCGCCCAAGGACGTCGAAGTGCGTTACCGCATCTGGTCGGCCTCGGAGACCGTCCAGCACGCCCGCGCCGAGTGATCGGCGCTCCGCCGGGGCGTCAGCCTAGAATGGATTGAACCTGCGGACCCCATGCAGCACCAGGCTTCGAGCCGCAGGCCGTGATGGGGTTCGCTGTGTTCAACCCAGCCCGTGAATGGGGGCTTCGACACCTTCCGCGCGTTCGAGGAGCGCCGCTGCCCATGCTGCAAAAGAGCGACAGCCGCCGTCACCTGCCGATCTGCATTCTCCTTCTGATGGTCTGGACCTGGGCCGCCATCGCGCCCTTGAGCCGGCAAGACTGGCTGCTGGAGAACCTGCTGGTGTTCGCCATCGCAGCCGTGCTGCTGGGTACCTATCCGCGCTTCCGCTTCTCTACCCCATCCTATTGGCTGTTCGCGGTATTCCTGACCCTTCACCTGTACGGCTCGCACTACACCTATTCGGAAACGCCTTTCGGCTACTGGCTGCAGGAAGTCACCGGGGCGAGCCGCAACCACTTCGACCGTATCGTCCATTTCGCCTTCGGCCTGTTGCTGGTCTACCCATTGCGCGAATTGCTGGAACGGCTCGCCCGGCCCAGTGGCGGTTGGCTGGAACTGTGCGCGCTGACCTGGGTCATGGCGCTGAGCAGTCTCTACGAGCAGATCGAGATGCTGACGGCGATGATCGTTGCGCCCGAGTTGGGCGCGGCCTACCTGGGAACCCAGGGTGACCCATGGGACGCTCAGAAGGACGCGGGACTGGCGATACTTGGCGCGCTCATCGCGCTGGCGATCATTCGCCTGGCAAAGGCTCGCCGCGCCTAGGGCAAGGTCATACGACAGCCGCATCGACGGTGATGTCGCGAGGACAGGCGCCCGCGCCACCGCCCGCCTGGCGTGATGCGTACCCCGGATCTTCTTGATCGAGACACCGACCCGTCGCGGGGCCTGTGGTCGCTCGCGGCTGTCCATATGAACGCCGCAACGCCCCAGGCCTCCTGGGCGCTCGACGAGTCGGGCGTGCCCGGCGGCATGTTGGCCGTGATGAAGGCTGCCGCGATGCTCATCCGGTGCAGGCCGGTGTCCCAGCCGAACGAGTGCTTGTGTGCCACAAGGGCGGGAGCAGCGGCTCGCCCAGGGCGCTCTGGCCCTGGCCGTCGCTACTCGTCGGCCGTCCCGGAGGCTGATGCAACATGCGTACTCGACTCGCGAACCGTCCGGCACCGGCGGCTGTTCGCGAGCAAGCCCGATCCTACGGGCGTTCCGCTTCACTCGCCCCGTCCTCGGAGCGCCGCGGTACCACCCGCCCATGCACCTCCACCGTTAGCTGCTCGATGCGTGCGGCCAACTGCCGGGTGAGCTCGGTCAGCTCGGTGTTCTGTTGCAGCAACTCGATCAGGCGCGCGCCGTTCTGCTCGGCCAGCGCCTGGCGCTCCTCGCTGGCGTTCGCCAGGGCTTCGCGATGTTCGGCGTCGGCTTCGGCCTGTGCCTTGTCACGCGCCGCCTGGCGGGTCTGCGCCAGCAGGATGAGCGGCGCGGCATAGGCCGCCTGCAGGCTGAACGCCAGGTTGAGGAGGATGAACGGATAGGCGTCGAAGTGGCTCCAGCCCAGCACGTTCGCGGTGATCCAGACCGCCACCACCAGCGTCTGCGCGCCCAGGAACAGCGGCGTGCCGAAGAAGCGCGCGAAGGCCTCGGCCTGCAGGCCGAAGCGGTCGCTGCCGAAGGTGGGGGAGAGGTGTGCGTGGCGCCGCTGGTAGCGCAGATGGTCGCGCTGCGCTTTCGGGCTGGCTGGCGCGGCCAAGGCGTCGGCGGTCTGTTTCATGGCGAACTCCATGGGGAGGGACGGGGCCTGTGCAAAGCATAGAGCCGGTTCGCGCCAGTCCGAGTCGGGGGCTGCGCAGTTGTCCACAGTGTCAGGAAACCGATACGCAGGCGCCGCGTCTGTCGCTGCCGGCGCAACTCGGCAGGCCCTGCGAAAAAGCGCCTCGAACGCATACAATCACGCCTCCCTCCGCCAACGCAGTCCCGACGGAACATGACCCTCGATCCGCCCACGATGCTGACAATCTCGGTCGCCCTCGCCGCGGCCGCCGCGCTGTACCTGGCGGTCGAATGGGGCACGGTTCGCGAGCGCTCGCTGCTGTTCTGGAGCGCCGGCTTCGCCACCATCACCGTCGGCTCGACCCTCGCCCTGCTGCGCATGAGCGGCCTGCTGCTGATCGGCGTGTGGTTCGCCAACGGCCTGCTGGTGGTGGCCCACTGGCTATTCCTGCTGGGCGTCGCGCGCTTCACCGAAGCGCGGCTGTCGAAGGCCTGGTACCTGATCTTCGTCGCCTGGGGCGCCTTGCTCCTGCTGCCGGGCGAGCCGCCGTGGTCGAAGGCGGTGTTCGTGCTCAACTCCTCGCTGGTGGCCTTGCTGTCCATCCGCGCCAGCTTCCTGCTCAGGCCGCACGGCAAGTCGCTGAGCGTGGGCGCGGTGCAACTGCGCTACGTGCTGCTGGTCCATGGCCTGTTCTATGTGGCCAAGGTGCTCACGGCAATTGTGCCGGGCACGCTGATCGACCTTGCCTCCCTGGGCGGCGCGATCATCCAGATATCCCTGGTCGAAGGGGCGATGGCGATCATGCTGATCGCCCTGTCGATGACCGGCACCGAGCGCTACCGCCGCGAAAAACGCATCGCCCGCTTGGCCGCCCGCGACCCGCTCACCGCCCTGTACAACCGCCGCGCCCTCGAAGTACGCGCCCCGCGCCTGCTGGAAGAAGTCTCCAGCGCCCGCCCGGGCGCGCTGCTGCTGATCGACATCGACAACTTCAAACTGGTCAACGACCTTCACGGCCACATCGCCGGCGACCGCCTGCTCATCGCCCTGAGCGAGATGATCCGCGCGCACCTGCCCGAAGGCGCGCTGGCGGCCCGGCTGGGCGGCGACGAGTTCGTCATCCTGCTCGGCGATGCCGCGAACGAACGTGTAGTGGCGCTGGGCAGCAACCTGCGCGAGCAATTCCAGCAGACGGCCACGGAAGGCTTCGCCACGCCCGAACCGGTGACGCTGAGCATCGGCGCCCACCTGTTCGACCAGCCGCCGGCCAGCCTGGCGGCGCTGATCGAACAAAGCGACGCGGCGCTCTACGCCTCCAAACGCGGCGGCCGCGACAGCCTCCGCGTGGTGGATCGCACCCGGGCCGGTAGCGAGGCGCTGCCGGCGCGGTAAGCCCGTACTTACGAAGCGCGATCTGCTGGGCCCCCGCGTTCGCGAGGGTGACGGGGATGAAGCCGCGTCGCCCAACCCCCGTCATTCCCGCGAACGCGGGACGTGGCTCTTTTGCGAACAGCGCTTGCGCTGGCCCGAAGGGGAATAACCCAGTAGAGCAGGGCGTATAGCCGAGGGGCTACGACCCAATCCGCATCACCTGCGGCAAGCCGCCCACCGGCACCGTTGCCTCGCTCCTGCTCCTTGCCCAGCGCTGTCTGAAACTTCCGAAAGAGGCCTGCAGTTGCTCCAGGTCCATGAGCAAATTGCTCGCGCTTCCAAACTCCGGCCGCATTTCAGCCGAGGTCTGGAGAGCGCATGCGCTTGCTTCATCGAACCGATCCCCGCGCCCCTTTCTCGGGAGCAGTAGCTCCGCATACCGCCCAGGAGCTTGTTGGCCAGGCATTAAGGAATGAGCGACACCGCCTGAAGGGGCTGGATCAGCTGGGGTACTACGGCCAGTTTCCCCGCGACGCCGATATCGTCGATGCCGTGCGCCGCGGCGAATGGGTGTTGCTGCAGGACGAGCCGGCACTCGTCAGTTCGGGTGGATTCAAACAGCCAAGCCCGGAACCCGAAGAACAACCGATCTACCTCAAGGAGGACTCCTGGCCGCTACCCAAGCCGCGAGAGGACCTGGTGTTCGCCAAGTCCTGCGAGATTCGCAATTGGGGCAGAACGTGCGCGGGCAGCGAGGTGGAGGCGGCTGAGCATTTCGGCAGCGCCATGTTATGCGGCGCTGTTGCGCTACCGGCTTCCGCCACGACTGCCATCAATGCAGGTGCCGAGACTGCCCTGGCGCGAATCGCTGGCGGCGGCATCCTCCAGCGGGGCTACACCTGGGCCTTGCGTGGCCTGGGCGCGGCCAGCAGCCCGGCGAGCCTGTTCATCCTCGGCATGCTGCCCGCCCGCCTGAACGACGACACCTTCTACAACGAAGACCGACTGCGAATCCTCGACCGGGCCCGCACTCGCGTGCGCTTTCAGATTCGCCGCGATGCCGAAGGTGCCTTGCAGGTCTATGGCATCCATACCGGTCCCGATGGCGACGACCACGTACGCACGGTAAAGGCCAAGTGGGTCGGCAACGACTGGGTAATGGAGGCCCACCTGAATGGCCTGACCATCCTGTGGACACCCAACAAGGGTGAGGGGCCCATTCCGCCGCTGATCTACCCGGAACATCGGGGGAAGCAGCTGGACAACATCCTGGTTCATCCCATCGCGCCCGACACCGATTCGCAGATCGAGATCTATCCGGGCAGCGAGGACATCACTACCGACGACTTCATCCTCACGTTCCCCGCCAATAGCGGGATTCGGGCGATGTATGTCGTCTACGCCGTATCTCCGCGTGACGAACCGGGGGTGGTAACGGGGGAGGGCGTGGAGATCAGCGGTATCTGGTTGGCGGATGCGGGAGTTGGGCAGGGAGCACCGATTCCATCGCAAGTCGCGAATAAGCTGAGAGGGAAGAGCTATAGGCGCTTTGATGATTTCAGAAAGGATTTCTGGAAGGCCGTCAGTGAGGTTCAAGAGTTGAATGGTCAGCTTGCGTTGATTAATCAAAGGCTGATTCGTTCTGGTAATGCTCCATTTGTTATGGGTTCGGAAGCAGTTGGACGCAGGCAAAAGTTTGAATTGCACCACGTAAGAAGAGTTGTGGATGGTGGTGAGGTCTATGATGTTGAGAACTTGAGGGTAAGCACCCCGAGGAATCACATCTTCATACATGCTTCGGGTGAAGGGGAGTGATATGAATAGTTTTGAAAAGAATCGTCTTGAAGAGTTTACCGAGAGCGAATTCTTGGGTTTGATTCGCGAATTTTTTGAAGGTGGAAGCGAACTAGAGGGAGACGAATTCGAAGATTATATTGATAAGTTGGTTCGCCATTTCGTCATGCTTGTTGAGCATCCGGCCGGTAGCGATCTCCTGTTCTATCCAGAACCTGAGTTTGGGGACTCTCCGGAGGGGGTTTTGCGAGCAGTGAAGAAGTGGCGGTCCGACAATGGGGTTCCCGGATTTAAACGCGGATAAGCGAGTGGCGGAAAGCAAAGCGTTTATTTCAACGGGTAGGCGTGCAGTTATTTCTATTCGAAGGCCTCGATTAAGTGAGGATTTCTATGAGGTATTTTCTCGAGGCTTTTGATGCGGAGACAGAGTTTTTGGTTTTTGAAGTTGAGGTTCCGGCCTCATTTGAAAAGGAGTTGACGGAAATAATGGGATGGAATGAGGAACAGTTTGGTTTCGAGGGCTACGACCTTAACGAGCAAAAGCTGTCGTTGATTGAACGGCTCATAGGTAAAAGGCTTGCTGATCCGCGATACACATTTCAGTTGACGTGCAATTTGTAGGTGGGTGGGCTCTTATGGTGGGGGAATGTTCAAAGGTTGGTATTCATGAGTATACGGAGAAGGAATTCGTGGAATTTATAAATTCCTTGTTTCTGGCTGATGTGTCAGGTACGGATGATGAGGCGGATGCCCTGTTCATGCATTTCAATAATATATGTCCACATCTCGCTGGTTCTGATTTGATTTATTACCCGGAAAGCGGAGCGGACAGCTCTGCGGAGGGTATTGCCAAAGCAATCGGCGAATGGTGTCGCACCCATGGCATTCCAGGGTTCAGGCAAGAATGACCAACGCTGACGGAGGACATCTCGTTGCGAAGACTGGCTCTCAGCAATAAAAAACTCAGAGGCATTCCCCGCCGCCTGCGCGCGCTGGAGCAATGGGCCTCGAGCTTCCGAGGCCTGTATTACCCCCAGCCCGAGGAAACGGAGCGCTTCATCCATTGGAAAATTCCAGTGCATGCCGCCTTGGTCGAAGGTGCGCAGGCGCGCATCGAGTGGCAAGCCTTCTGTGTTCAACAATTGCTCGAAGCGGCAGCCCACTTGTCACGAGCCGCAGAGCGTACCCAAGGCTATTACCGCGTCGCTTGCCTGCTGACGTGGCCTTGGTTGTTCGAGAGTGAAGTGACCGTGTTCTATGACCGCGATTACTACATGGGCTTCATGGGGCACGAGAACAACTTGGCACCGCAACGCCTGAGCGAAAGACTGGCTTTGGACGTGCCCGAGCCATTCATCGAGCACGGGCATGACGTAACGCAGATCGACGATGAGGCGGCGGTTCAATGGTGGTGCATAGGCGAACCTGTGTGATCGGGTGCTCAACCATTGAAACTGGAACAACGCCGCATGCCGCATGGGGCCTGCCGGGTAGGGCGCATAACCGTTCGCGGTTATACGCCGTACGTACCTGGATAACGCGCCGAAGTCTCAGTCGTTATTCCCGCGAGCGCGGGACGCGGTCCCATCGCGAACAGCGCTTGCGCTGGCCCGAAGGGGAATAACCCAGTAGAGCTCGGGGCTACGACCCGATCCGCATCACCTGCGGCAAGTCGCCCACCGGCACCCACATCTGTCCCTGCCAGTCGAGCACGCTCAGCTGCTGCTGTTCCCAGCGCAGCAGGCGCCGGCGCGGCACTTCGCTTGGCGTCGCTTGCGCCGCATCGCGCAGGCTCGGCAGCACCGAATGACTTATCCACTGGCGAATGCAGCGGTTCTCCGGATGGTGGAAGTGGATCAGCGTGGCGTACATGCCCGACTCGCTCATCAGCTCGACCTCGTCGGCCAGGCCGTTGTCATCGCGAATCACGGCGCGGCACACCTGGTCCGCATCGAGGTTGCGCGCGGCGCGCTCCTCCAGCCAGGCATTCATCAACTTGCCGAGATCACGCACGACGAACCAGGCCTCGCCCTCGATCAACAGGGCGCGCAGGCGGCGTTTGTGGCGGTAGAAGTGGGTGGGGACGAGAAGGGTTTGAGCAGGCGTGGTGAAAGTGGAAATGGACATGGATGTGCGTCCTTGTAGATACGCTCCATGCTGACGGGCATGTGTTCCGCCGTGAGGGTGTGTTCAGCACCGGGGTGCGATTCTGGTCGGTTAGGACCTATGGGTCAACCAATGGACTGTGCTGGCTTCAGTGAGTCCACGTGTTGCGGGGTGATCGCATTGTTCAAGCCACTCTCGACCACTTTATGCAAAAAAGCGGACCAACTATTTGGTTGGATTGAGAGTCGCTTTATTGGGAGTCGAGTCATTAGTTTCGAATAGGCGATGAAATTTTTGGGAGTACGCTTCAGGCAGGCTGAATTCTGTGAACGAGCCTGAATACAAGTCTCCCCTGCTTTTGTCAGGCCCCTTGGGGTAGGCACCTGGCTTCGGGATGTATAGGGAGACCTTGTCGCCCGCAACTATGTCGCCAGGAGAGCAAGGAGTTTCAATTTCAGCCATGGATATTCCGGGAATTGCCTCGCGAGCCAGGCTCCGGGCGGACATGGAATCTATTTTGCTGAACGACTTTCCCTTTCTGTATCCGCTTATCTTCAGGTATGAGTGAATGTAATTGCTTTTGATTCCTTGTCCCGCCAGATAGCTTCTGTCTTCTCCTTTGGCTGAACTCAGAAATTCGGATTTCTTTCGTGGATTGAAGCTTTGCCAGATGTCTTTGTTGTTTGGGGTGTATAGCCCATGTGTGGATGAGAACAGAACAACGAAGTGACAGGTGAAACCACCAGGGTTGAGATAGCTTCCAACATGGAATGGAAGAACTCTTGTGGTGTGAACCTCGATGCCAACGTCTGATGCCTGATCGATTCGTAGAGTCTTCGTGGAAAGCGGTTCGAATCTTTCACAGAAGCTCTTCGAGCATAAGTTGATTCGGCCGGCCTCTTCCAAATGTGCAGGATCCAGCTCATTGCTCCAAACCGTGGGAGAGAGCAGTGCTACGGAGATTGCAGCTCCCCAAACTAGGTGCCTGCACCGTATCACCTGCGTTAACGGGTGCGGTTTATTCATCGTGACATGCTCCATATGTCAGCCAATGCGTCGGCCATCTCTATCAACCGCTCGCTTTGGTCCCAGGTTTTATCGTTCTGACGGGTTCGTGGATTGCCGGTCTCCGTCATTCGGATGCCATTTTGCCCAGAGCCATTAGTAGATCAAAAGCGGCGAAACATCTAATTCGATGCAGCGGTGGATGAGTTCACTCCTACAGGTCCGCAGTGGCTCTTCCACCCACCAAAACCCCCCGCTCCCGCTCACACAACCCCACCAAAAAGTCCCAAACCAACCGCAACCTTACCGAGCGATGGAGTTCGCGCCGCGTACACATCCAATACTCCCGCTCGATGAATTCCTCCGGCAGCACCGGCACCAGCTTCGGGTCGTGCAGGCCCATGTATTGGGGGAGGATCGCTATGCCCACGCCGGCCTGGGCTGCTTGTTGCTGGGCTACGACGCTGGTGCTGCGGAACACCACTTGCGGGTGGCGGCAGAAGCTGTGGTGGAACATCAGTTCCTGGCTGAACAGCAGGTCGTCCACGTAGCCGATCCATTGGTGCCGGTTGAGGTCTTCGCGGTTGCGCAGCGGCGGGGCTTTTTCCAGGTAGCCGGGGCTGGCGAACAGGCTCAGGCGGTAGCGGGTCAGGCGGCGGCTGATCAGTTGGTCGGCGTTGGGTTTTTCCAGGGTTATCGCGATGTCCGCTTCGCGGTTGGTGATGCTGACGAAGCGCGGCACCGAGACCAGTTCCAGCTCAAGGCCCGGGTATTGGCGCATCAGCTCGCCCAGGCGGGGGGCGAGGAACATGGTGCCCAGCCCTTCGGTCACGCCCAGGCGGACCTGGCCGAGCGGGCTGATGCTCTGGCTCATTTCCTCCTGGGCGAGGAGGGCGGTGTTTTCCATCGCTTCGGCGTGCTTGAGCAGGGCCAGGCCCGCCGGGGTGAGCTGGTAGCCGCCGGTGTGCTGGGCGAACAGCTGGGTGCCGAGGTCGCGCTCGATGGCCTCGATGTGCCGGGCCACGGTGGCGTGGGTGGTGTTGAGGCGCTTGGCGGCGGTCAGCAGGCGGCCGCTGCGGTGCAGCTCAAGCAGATAGCGCAGGTCGTTCCAATCGAACATGTCTGATCCCGTTGTGCGAAAACGAGCAGCAGCTGCCCCGAAATGTTCGTTTTTTTATCGCGAATGAGCGACTAGCCTCAAGCGGCGCAGAACAACAACAAGAGATCGCCATGCCCCAGGCACTGGAATCGTTCGACTACCTGATCGTCGGTGCCGGCCCCGCCGGTTGCCTGCTGGCCAACCGCCTCTCCGCCGACCCGGCCAACCGCGTGCTGCTCATCGAAGCCGGCGGGCCGGACAACTACCCGTGGATCCACATCCCGGTCGGCTACCTCTACTGCATCGGCAACCCGCGCACCGACTGGTGCTTCGACACCGAGTCCGTCCCCGGCCTCAACGGCCGCGCCATCAAGTACCCGCGCGGTCGCGTGCTGGGCGGCTGTTCGTCGATCAACGGGATGATCTACATGCGCGGCCAGGCCCGCGACTACGACGGCTGGGTGGCCGAGGGCAACGCCGGCTGGGGCTGGAACGACCTGCTGCCGCTGTTCCTCGGCATGGAGGATCACTTCGCCGGCGACAGCTCGCTGCACCACGGCGGCGGCGAGTGGCGGGTGGAGCAGCAGCGGCTTTCCTGGGAAATCCTCGACGCCTTCCGCGACGCGGCGGCGCAGACCGGCATCGCTTCGGTGGACGACTTCAACGGCGGCGACAACGAAGGCTGTGGATACTTCCAGGTCAACCAGCGCGCCGGCGTGCGCTGGAATGCGTCCAAGGCCTTCCTGCGGTCGATCATGGATCGCCCGAACCTGATGGTGCTGACGAATGTGGAAGCGCAGCGGCTGATCCTCGAAAACGGCCGCGCCTGTGGTTTGGAAGTGGATTGGCAAGGCGCGCGGCGTGAACTGCGCGCTCGCCGCGAGGTGATCCTCTGTGCCGGCGCCATCGGCTCGCCGACCTTGCTGCAGCGCTCCGGCATCGGCCCGCGCGGGCTGCTGGAGAAGCTCGGCATCGGTGTGCGCCACGAGCTGGCCGGCGTCGGCGAGAACCTGCAAGACCACCTGCAATTGCGCCTGATCTACCGCATCGAAGGCGCGCGCACGCTGAACCGCATCGCCGCCACGCCCTGGGGCAAGGTCGGCATGGGCCTGGAGTACCTGTTCAAGCGCAGCGGCCCGCTGTCCATGGCGCCTAGCCAGTTGGGCGCCTTCGCCAAGTCCGACCCGTCGCAGGCTTCGGCGAACCTCGAATACCACGTGCAGCCGCTGTCGCTGGAGCGCTTCGGCGAGCCGCTGCACGCCTTCCCGGCATTCACCGCATCGGTCTGCGACCTGCGCCCGCTGAGCCGGGGCAGCGTGCAGATTCGCAGCGCCGATGCGCGCGACAAGCCGCTGATCCAGCCGAACTACCTGAGTCATCCACAGGACCTGAAGGTCGCCGCCGACGCCATCCGCCTGACCCGCCGCATCGCCGCCGCGCCCGCCCTGGCGCGCTACCGGCCGGAGGAGTTCAAGCCCGGCCCCGCATTCGCGACCGAAGAGGACCTGCACCGCGCGGCGGCGGACATCGGCACCACCATCTTCCACCCGGCCGGTACTTGCCGGATGGGGCAGGGCGCGAGCGCGGTGGTCGACAGCCAGCTGCGCGTGCAAGGCATCCCCGGCCTGCGCATCGCCGACGCGTCGATCATGCCCACGCTCACGTCCGGCAACAGCTGCTCGCCGGTGCTGGTGATCGCCGAGAAGGCCGCGCGGATGATCCTGGCCGATGCGGCGCGCCGCGCCGAGGTCATTCCCATCGCTGGTCGGGAGGTGAAGGTCCCGTCCTGACGGCGATCCCGCCGGGACGGTTGCACGGAAAACCAGCGTCGCGCGGCCCACGGGCCGTGGCGGTCGAGGCTGAGACAACAACAAGAACAGCCCCCACAGGGGCAGGAGAGCCGCAATGACCGATTTCGCACAGCCCCAGTCGTTCGAGCGGGGGAAATCCAGCAGTCGCGACGAGCGCAAGGTGATCTTCGCCTCGTCGCTGGGCACCGTCTTCGAGTGGTACGACTTCTTCCTCTACGGATCGCTGGCGGCGGTCATCAGCAAGCAGTTCTTCGCCGGGGTCAACGACACCACCGCGTTCATCTTCGCCCTGCTGGCCTTCGCCGCCGGCTTCCTGGTGCGGCCCTTCGGTGCGCTGGTGTTCGGCCGCCTGGGCGACATGATCGGGCGCAAGTACACCTTCCTCGTGACCATATTGCTGATGGGCCTGTCGACCTTCGGCGTCGGCCTGCTGCCGTCCTACGCCACCATCGGCGTGGCCGCGCCCATCGTGCTCATCGTTCTGCGTCTGCTGCAGGGCCTGGCGCTGGGCGGGGAGTACGGCGGCGCGGCGATCTATGTCGCCGAGCACGCCCCGGCCGGCAAGCGCGGCGCCTACACCGCGTGGATTCAATGCACCGCCACCGGCGGCCTGCTGCTGTCGCTGCTGGTGATCTGGGCCTGCCGGCAGTTCACCGGGCCCGAATTCGAGACCTGGGGCTGGCGCGTGCCGTTCCTGCTGTCGATCGTGCTGCTGGCGATCTCCACCTGGATTCGCCTGTCGATGCAGGAGTCGCCGGCGTTCCTGAAGATGAAAGCCGAGGGCAAGGTGAGCAAGGCGCCGCTGACCGAGTCGTTCACCAACTGGAGCAACCTGAAGATCGTGCTGACCGCGCTGTTCAGCATCAACGCCGGGCAGGCGGTGACCTTCTACGCCGCGCAGTTCTACGTGATGTTCTTCCTCACCCAGGTGCTCAAGGTCGACCCGGCGCTGTCCAACGTGCTGCTGATCATCTCGCTGGTGATTGGCGCGCCGATGTTCGTGTTCGCCGGCTGGATATCCGACAAGGTCGGCCGCAAGCCGGTGCTGGTCACCGGGCTGCTGCTGGCCACGCTGTTCTACTTCCCGCTGTTCAAGGCCCTGACCCACTACGCCAACCCGCAGATCGATGCGGCCACCCGACAGGCGCCGGTGGTGGTGATGGCGGACCCGGCGACCTGCACCTTCCAGTTCGATCCGGTGGGCAAGGCCAAATTCGACAGCCCCTGCGACAAGGCCAAGACCCTGCTGGTGAAAGGCGGCGTGCCCTACAGCACCCAGGCCGCGCCGGCCGGCAGCGCGCTGGTGGTGAGCGTGGGCGAGAAGCGTATCGAGGGCTTCGACGCCGCCGCACTCGGCGCGGCTGTGAAGGAGGCCGGCTACCCGACCCAGGCCGACCCGGCGCTGGTGAACCGGCCGATGGTGGTCGCCATCATCGTCGCGCTGATCTTCATCGCCACCTGCTGCTACGGCCCGCTGGCGGCGCTGATGGTCGAGCTGTTCCCGACGCGCATCCGCTACACCTCGCTGTCGCTGCCGTACCACATCGGCAACGGCTGGTTCGGCGGGCTGCTGCCGACCCTGTCGTTCGCCCTGGTGGTGTACACCGGCGACATCTTCTACGGCCTCTGGTACCCGGTGCTGGTCACCGCCTTCAGCCTGGTCTGCGCGCTGCTGTTCCTGCGTGAGACGCGGCATAACGACATTCACGCTTGAGACGAAAAGAACCCTCTCCCCAACCCTCTCCCGCAAGCGGGAGAGGGGGCTGTTGGGCATCATCCTGTAGGAGATTCTATGTCAATGACGGCTCCTGCTTTGGAGGCTGGTAGCTGGTCTGGGATTGCATCAGGGCAAAGGCAATTCGGGCCAATTTGCGGGCGAGGATAGTCAGGGCCTCGATCTTCTTCAGGCCGCGCGCCAGGTAGCTTTGGTAAAGGGCCTGCCAGCGCTGCGTGCGCGCTGCCGCCATGGCCGCGTTGTGGAGCAGCCGACGGATTTCAGGGTCCCCTTGCTTGGTCAGCTTTCGTCGGCCGCTATAGCGGCCGGACTCCTTGAGCCGCACATCCAATCCGATAAAGGCGATGAAGGCATCGCTATTGCGAAAACGTCCCCGCAGAAATGCCAGGTTCAGGGCCGCTGCCGTCAGCGGTCCGATCCCTTCGATGGCCTGGCAGCGCTTGCTTTGCTCCATTAGGCCAGCCTCTCGCAGCGCCTGTTGAATCTCTTTCTCCAGGCGTGACTCCAGTGTGGCCATTTGCTTGAGAACAGGCTTTAGCGCCTTGGCCAAGGAGCGATCCTGGGAAAAGCTCTGGCGCAACGAGATGGCGCTACGGACCAGTGCAGCACGCCGATGCAGCAGTGTCTGCAGGCGGCAGTAGGCCTTGCTCGGCGGCTGCCAAGGCTCCAGTTGCGCTTGTTCGTGGGTCAGGTAACGGGCCAGCAGCAGGGCATCGCTGCGATCATCCTTGTTTCGCCCACCAATCCCCTTGCGGTAGTTGCTCAGGCGAAAGCCATTGATGACGTAGATCCGATGTCCCCGCGCATGCGCCAGGGTCGCAACATCCATGTGATAGGTGCTGGTCGCTTCGATCGCGATGGCGCAGCAGGGAGGGAGGGTTTTCAGCCAGGCCTTGATAGTGCGGACGTCATTGGCCAGTTCGAATACCTCGCCCGAGCGTGTATCGCAGAGGCTCAGCGACTCCTTGGCGACATCGATACCGATAACCGGAACTTGGCTTGTCATGGGGTTCTCCGACAGTGAAGATGGTCCAACCTGTCGGGAGCTCACATTGGCGCAGGCTTGCCGGTATTGTCGGTTTGAGCGGCTACTCAATCCGATGGATTCCTTATCGGCGCTTGTCGTGAGCGGGTGGGTGGGGGAAGTCTCCTACCGTCTGGCTTGCAGAAGCGGATCTTGTCCCTCCACACCCCGACAGGTTCCTACCCTAACGCCATACAAGCGGATCTCATCCGCGAAGATCCCCGCGCCGATGTCTGCCTGTAGGAGCGCGCCATGCGCGCGAATCGC
Source organism: Pseudomonas knackmussii B13 (assembly GCF_000689415.1). Taxonomy (NCBI): domain Bacteria; kingdom Pseudomonadati; phylum Pseudomonadota; class Gammaproteobacteria; order Pseudomonadales; family Pseudomonadaceae; genus Pseudomonas; species Pseudomonas knackmussii. Next base: position 1,190,638 of record NZ_HG322950.1, read on the forward strand.
GGCCATGGGCCGCTCCTACAGGTTCAGGTCGTCCGTAGGGCGCATAACCGCGTTCGCGGTTATGCGCCGCCACCCGGCACAAAACGGCGGATAACCCCTTCGGGGTTATTCGCCCTACAAGAGCCGCCCCAATGAAAAACGCCGTTTCCCCCTCGCGGAGGAAACGGCGTTTTGGCTTGTGTGAGCAGCGATCAGGAGGCGGGCGCGGCCGGGACCTGGGCGACGTTGCTGCCCGCCGTGCACGACTTGCCGAGCAGTACCGCTTGCAGGCCCTTGTGCTTGCTCAAGTACTTGGGAATCTGCGCGCTGACGCAACGCGGGTCGATGTTCAGCTCCGGCGGCAGGTCGCCGCGGATGAACAGCAGGCCCTCGTCGATGCCCAGCAGGTCGGCGGGGGTGATGATCTTCACCTGGCGGCCGGCGTAGTAGACGAGGCGCATGTCCGGCAGCTCCAGGCTGTAGATCTGCAGCTGGGGATAAGCCTCGGCGGCGCGGGTGATCTGCGGCATGGCGTGCAGGCGGTAGCCGTAGACCTTCTTCATGGCCAGGCCGTAGAAGGCGACGAAGCCAGCCAGCAGCACCAGCGGGAACCAGGTCATCAGCTTGCGCTTCCAGCCGGCCAGCGGCTCCAGCACCTGGGTCCAGTGCCAGGCGATCAGGACGGCCAGCGCCGGGTAGGTCGGCAGCAGGTACTTGGCGTGCTTGTCGCTGAACAGCGAGAACACCACCAGCGGCACCAGCACGGCGCAGGCGAGCAGCAGCAGGCGCGGGTCCTGGCGGATCTGCCGCCACAGCTGCAGCGGGCGGAAGAACAGCAGCAGGCAGAAGGGCGCGAAGTCGCCGGCGATGTACAGCAGGTAGGCGTACCAGTGGTCTGCGCCCTGGCCGCCGATCTTGTCGACGATGTCCTGCTTGAAGATCGCCTTCCACACGTCGAAGCCTTCGTGGGCGGTGACGGCGGCGTACCAGACGATGCCGAGGAACAGCGCGATCAGCCAGCCGGGCACGTCGCACAGGTACTGGCGGCCACGCTCCGGGCGGCGGATGAGGGTGAACACCAGCACCGGCAGGGTCACCAGCAGCAGTGCCACCGGGCCCTTGCTGAGCAGTGCGCCGCCCAGCAGCAGGTAGCTGAGCAGCGACCAGCGGCGGCGGCCGTCGACGAACAGGTAGATCCAGGCGCAGAGCAGCGAGAGGAAGCAGAAGCCGGTCAGCGAGCTTTCGATCTCGGCGCTGCGGGCGAACAGGCTGAAGGTGGCGTTGGCGCCGAGGATGATCGCGCTGTACAGGCCTAGCGCGCGGCCGCCGATGCGGTTACCGCAGTAGAAGGCGCCGGCGATGGAGGCCAGGCCGAAGATGGCCGAGGGCAGGCGCACGGTCAGTTCAGAGACGCCCCCGAACAGGTACGTGGGGATCAGCGCCAGCCAGTAGAACAGCGGCGGCTTGGCCAGGTAGAGCTCGCCGTTCATGCGCGGCAGCAGCCAGTCGTGGGCGACGAACATCTCGCGCACGGTCACCGCGCGGCGGGCTTCGTTGGTGCTCAGCAGGGCGAGGTCGCCGATGCCCCAGAAGCACAGCAGCACCAGCAATGCGAGCGTGACGAGCAGCCAGACCCGACGCTCCAGTTCGACCTTGACCTGCATGTAGCGACCTCTTTTCGTTGACCGAATCCCTGGCCGGCGCGCAGAGCCGCCGGCGTCCGGCGGCTAGGGTACACGGGCGGCGTGAAAGCGGTGTGAAGATTCGCGATGGCGCTCAGAACAACGCCAGCTGGCGATTGATCAGGCGGGTGAAGTCGTCGTCGACGAAGGGCAGGATGGCGTCGGCCACCGGCTGCAGCTGGCGGCTCAGGTAGTGCTCGTAGTCGATGGGCGAGCGCAGGTTTTCCAGCGGCTCGGGGCCGGCGGTGGTGATCAGGTAGCTGATCCAGCCGCCGTGCTGGTACTGCAGCGGCCGCCCCAGGCTCTGGTTGTATTCGTCGGCGGCGCGGGCCGCGCGCACGTGCGGCGGGACGTTGCGTTCGTAGTCGTCCAGGCGCCGGCGCAGGCGCTTGCGGTAGACGAGCAGCTCGTCCAGCTCGCCGGCCAGGGTCTGGCGCACGTACTCGCGCACATAGTCCTGGTAGGGCTGGCGCTTGAAGATGCGCTCGTAGAGCTCCTGCTGGAAGCGCTGGGCCAGCGGCGACCAGTCGGTGCGCACCGTTTCCAGGCCCTTGAAGACCATTTCCGTGCTGCCGTCGGCGCGCTGCACCAGGCCTGCGTAGCGCTTCTTGCTGCCTTCCTCGGCGCCGCGAATGGTCGGCATGAGGAAGCGCCGGTAGTGGGTTTCGTACTGCAGCTCCAGGGCGCTTTCCAGGCCGAATTCGTCGCGCAGGTGCTGCTTCCACCAGCCGTTGACCCGCTGCACCAGCGCGCGGCCGATGCGCTCGGCGTCCTCCTCCGCGTGGGCACGGCCGAGCCAGACGAAGGTGGAGTCGGTGTCGCCGTAGATCACCTGGTGCCCTTCGGCTTCGATCAGCTCGCGGGTGCGGCGCATGATCTGGTGCCCGCGCATGGTGATGGACGAGGCGAGGCGCGGGTCGAAGAAGCGGCAGCCGCTGGAGCCGAGCACGCCATAGAAGGAGTTCATGATGATCTTCAGCGCCTGGGACAGCGGTTTGTTGCCCTCGCGCTTGGCGGCGTCGCGGCTCTGCCACACGCGCTCGACCATCGCCGGCAGGCAGTGCGTGCTGCGCGAGAAGCGGGCGCCGCGGAAGCCTTCCACCGAGTGCTCGTCGTCCGGCTGGCGCAGGCCCTCGACCAGGCCCACCGGGTCGATCAGGAAGCTGCGGATGATCGAGGGGTACAGGCTCTTGTAGTCGAGCACCAGCACCGACTCGTAGAGGTCGGGCCGCGAGTCCATGACGAAGCCGCCGGGGCTCGCTTCCGGGGCCTTGCCGCCGAGGTTCGGCGCGACGAAGCCCAGGCGGTGCATGGCTGGCAGGTACAGGTGGGTGAAGGCCGCCACCGAGCCGCCGCTGCGGTCGGCGGGCAGGCCGGTGACGCTGGCGCGTTCGAGGAGGAAGTGGAGGATGCCGGTCTTCTCGAAGATGCGCGTGACCAGCTCGCAGTCCTTGAGGTTGTAGTGGGCGAGCGCGGGCTTGTCCTCGGCGAACTTGCGGTCGATCTCGGCCATGCGGTCGTAGGGGTTGTCGATCGCCTTGCCTTCGCCGAGCAGGGTCTGCGCCACGCTTTCCAGGCTGAAGGAGGGGAAGCTCCAGGTCGCCGAGCGCAGCGCCTCGATGCCGTCGATGATCAGCCGCCCGGCGGCCGAGGCGAAGTAGTGGTTGTTGCCGCTGCCGTGCTGCCGCCAGCCCATGGGCTCGCCGTCGCGGCCCAGGCGCAGGGGAATCTTCAGCCGCTCGGCGTGATCGCGCAGCACGCGCAGGTCGAACTGCACCAGGTTCCAGCCGATGATCGCGTCGGGGTCGTGCTCGGCCAGCCACTGGTTGAGGCGTTCGAGCATCTCGCCCCGGCTGTCGCAGTAGGCGAGGTCGAAGTCCAGCCAGGAGGCGTCGCCGTTGGCCGGGCCGAGCATGTACACCTGGCGCTGGCCGCAGCCTTCGAGGGCGATGGAGTAGAGGTTGCCGCGGATGTCGGTCTCGATGTCGAGGGACACCAGCTTCAGCGTGGGCCGGTAGTCGGGTGCCGGCTTGAGCTGCGCATCGATCAGCACGCCCTCGGCATCGGCGGTGCCGCTGAAACTGACCGGCGCGGTGATGAAGCGCTCCATCAGGTAGCGCTCGGGCGGGCGGACGTCCGCCTCCAGCACCTCGATGCCGGCGGAGCGCAGGCGCTTGTCGAGGTCCATCAGCTGGCGATGCTGCTGGCAGTAAAGACCGAGCACCGGCCGCTGCTCGAAGTCGCGCAGGCCGAGCGGGCGCAGTTCGACGCCGGTTTCGTTCTTGAGCTGATGCTCTGCGCGGGCGCGCTGTTCGGCGGGGATGAAGGCGACCGAGGTTTGAATCGGCAAGCGCAAGCGACGCGGCCCGGCATCGGTGGCCAGCCAGAACTCCACCTCGGTGCCGGCGGGCGTATCGCGCCAATGCCGGGTGAGGACGAAGCCTTGTTGTGCAGCCACCGGGGGACCTCAGGGAAGAATCGATCAGACCGCCATTCTACCGGAGCCGTAGGAGCGGATCTTATCCGCGAAAATCCCGCGCCGAAGCGAATCCTGTAGGAGCGCGCCATGCGCGCGAATCGCGGCCATGGGCCGCTCCTACAGGGGAACACGGTGCCGTGCGGTTCGCGAGCAAGCTCGCTCCTATGAAATGCAGCGCTCCGCCTCGGTCACACCACGAACCGGGTCACCATCGCATTGAGGTCCACCGCCAGGCGCGACAGCTCGTGGCTGGCGGCGCTGGTCTGGGTCGCGCCGGCCGAGGTCTGCTGGGCCAGGTCGCGGATGGTCGTCAGGTTGCGGTCCACCTCGCGGGCTACCTGCGCTTGTTCCTCGGTGGCGCTGGCGATCACCAGGTTGCGTTCGTTGATCAGCGACATGCGGGCGAGGATGGCTTCCAGCGAGGCGCTGGCCTCGCCGGTGCGGCCGACCGTGCGCTCGGCGTGGGCGCCGCTGCTGGCCAGGGCTTCGACGGTCCGGCTGCTGCCGGACTGGATGGCTGCCACCAGTTCCTCGATCTCGCGGGTCGAGCTCTGCGTGCGCTGGGCCAGCGAGCGCACTTCGTCGGCCACCACTGCGAAGCCGCGCCCGGCATCGCCGGCGCGGGCCGCTTCGATGGCGGCGTTGAGCGCCAGCAGGTTGGTCTGCTCGGCGACGCTGCGGATCACCTCCAGCACCTTGCCGATGTCCTGGGCCTGGCTGGCCAGGCGTTCGGCCTGCTGCGAAGCCTGGCCGACCTCGCCGGCGAGGGTGCCGATGGCGTCGCTGGTCTCGCCGACCCGCGCTTGCCCGGCTTCGGCCGCGGCTATGGCTTCCTTGGAGGCGGCCGAGGTGGAGGAGGCGTTCTGCGCCACTTCTTCCACCGCGCTGGTCATCTGGTTGACGGCGGTGGCGGCCTGTTCGATCTGGTCGCTCTGCGCCTGCAGCGCGCGGGTGCTTTGCTCCATCACGCTGCTCATTTCCTCCGCTGCCGAAGCGAGCTGGGTGGCCGACTGGCCGATGCCGCGAATGGTCGCGCGCAGGCTTTCGCGCATGTCGCCCAGGGCGTGCAGCAGCTGCGCCGCCTCGTCCTTGCCCTCGATGCTGAATCGCTGGCTGAGGTCGCCGCCGGCGATGGTGCGCGCCACCTGCACCGCGTGGCTGAGCGGCTGGACGATGCTGCGGGTGAGCAGGACGGCCAGGGCGAAGGTCAGCACAATGCTGAGCAACAGCGCGCCAATCACCACCAGGCGGTCCTGCTGGTATTGGCGTTCGGCCTGATCGGCGGCTTCCTGGGCGCCCATGCGGTTGAACGAGATCAGCTCCTGCAAGCGTTGATGCACGTTGCCGCCTTGCTGGGCGATGGGCCCGTTCATCAGCGCCAGGGCGGCCTGGGTATCGTTGCCGCGCACGTCGCGGATCAGTTCGTCGACCAGCCCCAGGTAGCTGTCGACGGCTTGCCGCAGGGCGTCTGTGCTGGCCGCCTCGTCGTTGCCGGCGGTCAGCTTGGCGTAGGCCTGGAAGGCCTCTTCCTGCGCGCGCCTGGCCTGCTCTATGCGGTCCAGGCTGCGCTGGCGGATGGCGCTGTCGTTGCTCACCAGCAGGCGCATGGATTCGAGACGGATATGGCTGATCTGCGTGGACAGTTCGGTCATCTGGTTGATGCCGGGCATCCAGGTGTCGTCCATCTCCTGCGATACATCGCGCAAGGCAGACAGCTTGAGCAGGGCGAAGACCCCGAGGAAGACCAGGAGTGCGCCCATGGCGGCGAAGCCGAGGGTTGCGCGACGACCAATGCTGATGGCTCTTAACATCTCGATTTCCCTATTTTCCTTGATGAATGTGGAGCCTTCCGGTATCCGCTCCGTGGATGATGGCCAGGTGATGCTATTGCCTGCTCCGGCAAACGCAATCGTCCAGAGAGGTTAGGTGACCAGCGGGTTCTCTTTCCTCCAGAACCTGGCCAGAATGTCGCCCCTTTTTCCTGCGTCGTCCGCCGTCATGAATGCCCAAGCCCTCGAAACCCTTCAGCAGCACCTGCTCGCCGCCCTGAGCGCGCCGCCTTCCGAGGTGCGCCGCCTGTTCCACGGGCGCGGCCGGCGTTATCCGGGGCTGGAGCACGTCACCGCCGACTGGCTGCAGGGCGTGCTGTTGGTGTCGCTGTTCCGTGAACCCGAACCAGACGAGTTGGCTGCGCTGGAGGCCCTGCTGCTGGCCATCGGTGAAACCCCCGAGTGGCGGACGAGCGGCGCCGAAGCGCTGCTGCTGCAGCATCGCTACCTGCCGGAAAGCACCATGCAGGCGTTGATCGGCGTGGTGCCGGAGGAGCGGGTGATCGAGGAGAACGGCCTGCGCTACCTGCTCGACCTCGGGCGCAAGCAGAACAACGGCCTGTTCCTCGACATGCGCTACGGCCGCCAGTGGCTGCAGGAGCGCTCCCGGGGCCTGCGCGTGCTCAACCTGTTCGCCTATACCTGCGGCTTCTCGGTGGCGGCCATTGCCGGCGGCGCCGAGCACGTGGTCAACCTCGACATGGCGCGCGCCGCGCTCAGCCGCGGGCGTGACAACCATCGCCTGAACGGCCACGACCTGACGCGCGTGGAGTTCCTCGGCCACGAGCTGTTCAAGTCCTGGGGCAAGGTGAAGAAGTCCGGCCCCTACGATCTGGTGGTGATCGATCCGCCGTCGTTCCAGAAGGGCAGCTTCGCCCTCGGCAAGGACTACCCGCGCATCCTCCGCCGCCTGCCGGAACTGCTGGCACCGGGCGGCCGCGTGCTGGCCTGCGTCAACGACCCGTCCGTGGCGCCGGCCTTCCTCATCGACACGATGGCCGCCGAGGCGCCGCAGCTGAGCTTCGTCGAGCGCCTGGAGAATCCGCCGGAGTTCGCCGATATCGATGCGGATGCGGCGTTGAAGGTGTTGTTGTTCGCCCTTCGGGACTGACGCCGTAACACCTGGCACACAATCTGCTCCTGACAGGCCATGACGCGGAAAACGCCGGTTTTCCGTCAACGAGACTGTTTCGGGAGCGACCCCTCATGCGCTTTTCCTGCAATGGCTGCGGCAAGTGCTGCCATGACCACCATGTGCCCCTGACCCTGAGCGAGGCCCGCGACTGGGCGGCGGACGGCGGCACCCTGATCGTGCTGGTCGAGGCCGTGCTGGAAGACGGTTCGGGCCTGCCGGCCGGCCAGCAGGAGCACGTGTTCAAGCGCTCGCTGGCGGTCCGTTGCGGGCAGACCCGCGCGCACCTGGCCATCACCTTCGCTGCTTTCAACCAGGGTGCCTGCCGCAACCTGCAAAGCGACATGCGCTGCGGCATCTACGAGCGCCGGCCGCTGGTGTGCCGCATCTACCCGATGGAGATCAACCCGCACATCCCGCTGCGCGCGGAGAACAAGGACTGCCCGCCGGAAGTCTGGCAGGCCGGCCCGGAGCTGATCGTCGGCAACCAGCTGGTCGATGCCGAGCTGGCCGAGCTGATCGAGCGTTCGCGCCAGGCCGACCGCGACGAGATCGCCGCCAAGGCGGCCATCTGCGAGCGCCTGGGCATCCACACATCGGCGCTCAAGGGCGACGGCTTCACCGCCTACCTGCCGCAGCGCGAGGCCTTCCTCGCCGCGCTGGACGAAGTGCTGGCCGCCGGCGAGGTCGCACCGCAAGCCGACTGGTCGCTGCATGTCTCCAACGATGCGCTGGCCAAGCAGCTGGAAGAAACCGGCGCAATGATCGCCGCGCTGCTCAACGAGAACTGCGCCTTCATCTCCCTGCGCGTGGCCTGAGGCTTACCCGGGCGAGCTCTTCAGCGCCTGCGTATCGACGCGGGCGACCGCTCAGGGGAGCGGCATTCCGCCGCCCTGGCCGGCGCGCGGCATCATGTTGCGCAGGTTGTGCAGTTCGTTCTGGTCGATCACGCCGTCGTGGTTGGTATCCAGGCGCTTGAACTGGCGCTCGGCGTTGGCCATGTACTCGTCGTGGGTAATCTTGCCGTCGCCGTTGGCATCCATCTGCTTGAAGAACTGCTGCACGCGTTGCTGCATCATCTCGCGGCGGCTACCGTCGATTCCGGCTCCGGCTCCGGCTCCGGCTCCGGCTCCGGCTCCGGCTCCGGCTCCGGTGTCGGCGGCGTGGGCCTGGCTTGCGCAGAGCAGGCCGAACAGGAGAGTGGTGGTCAGGGATCGGGCGATATTGGGCATGGCGTGGCTCCGGGTCAGCGGTTGGAAGAGTGGCGTCGCCCTTCTCGATGAATGCATGGGCGCGCGACGCGTGCCTACGTTCTTTCACCCGTGCGGTGAGCAGCAAATTGCTCGGGAATCAGTCGTCGACACGTGAGGCTGCAGATACTATAGGCAGTCATTTCCGCTAGACCTGTACGAAACCGCGTACTGGTCCCGATGCCCGGGGGGCGTCGGCGGATCATCGAACCTTGACCGGGGGAACGCTGTGAAGAATTGGACTCTCCGCCAACGCATCCTCGGCAGCTTCGCCGTGGTCATCGCAATCATGCTGCTGATGGTGGTGTTCTCCTACCTCCGCCTGCTGGCGGTCGAGCGCGACGCCCGCCGGGGGAGCGAGGACGCCATGCCGGGGATCTACGCGCTGGCCCTGGTGCGCTCGGCCTGGACCGACATGATGCTCGACACCCAGACGCTGGTCGGCCTGGGCGACGGCAAGCCCCTGGACGCCAAGGTTCGCAAGGAATTCGACGACAACCACGAGTTGCTGCTCGAGCGGATCGCCAGCTACCGGACCACGGTGCACGAGGACGAGGACCGACGCATGCTGGCGCAGTTCAGCCAACAGGCCGAGGACTTCCAGCGCCAGCTCATGCAGCTGCTGGAGCTCAATGGCAAGGACCACGAAGCTGCCCGCAAGCAGCTGGCTGAACAGCTCGCGCCGAGCTGGAACGCAGGGCGAAAGACCCTCAACGATCTGATCACGCTGAACAAGCGGATCGCCGACGGCGCCACCGAAACCATCGTCCGTGAAGTGCAGCTGGCCAAGCTGACCATGCTCGTATCGCTGCTGTTCGCGGTTATCGCGGCTGGCGTCTGCGGTCTTCTGCTGACGCGCGCCATCACCGCGCCGGTGGGCTATGTGGTGAAAGGTCTGGCAGCCATGAGCGGCGGCGACCTGACCACCCGCCTGACGCTGGACCGCAACGACGAGCTCGGCGTTATCGAGACCGGTTTCAACGGCATGGCCGAGGAGCTCAAGGGGCTGGTG